>CAWKKP010000008.1:287500-887235 GCA_963850355.1 uncultured Alphaproteobacteria bacterium | reverse complement strand
AAAATACAAAGCTCCCGTCTTGATCACACCGCCGCTGCCTGTTGTCGCCGTGCCTGTATAGCGGATTTCATTGCCGTCTTCGAATTGCTTGACTTTGGTTTTGGCAAGTCCAATCGACTGAATATCAAAGCTCGACAGTGCGAATATCTCGTTTGCTGTGGATGCGCCATCGCGGTTCAGGTCGCGCCAGATCTTGAGATCAGAAAACACTGCATCTGCGGCGTTGATCTTGTCGTCGTTGTTCAAGTCATAAGCCGACAGTGCCGTGTAGCCATCAACCACATCATTGCCGAACAGCTCCGACAGGCCATTCACCTTGCCATCATTGTTGGCATCGCGGAACAAGAAGCCATCATCCCCCGAAAGCCACCCGGTCTTCTCGCGCACGCCATCGCCATTAAAATCAAAGCGCGCATCAGAGTCCGCCACAGCCAGCAGCTCAAGACCATCCCCATCCAAGTCAAAGGCCAGCGGGTCTTTGGGTTCTTCGGGTAATAAAAGCGAACTGGGGAAACCGTCATATACAACTTCTGCGAAAAGCGACTGAAATAATGGAAGAACATGGTCCAACCAATTGTCGACGAGGTCGGGGGCTAATTTATACGCCAACTGCCCCAATCCGTAGCCCAACGAAAGCACAACGACGATTGGCGTTCCAGCAGGCAAAAACATGAGTGCAATTGCTATACCAGCAACGCCAGCAGAAAAATTCAACAGTGCATCATTTAGTGCAACCTCGTCGCCATCTTGCCACGCAATGTTGATTTTTTGCAGATCAAAAGCTATGTCTGCAGCCACCGCTACACCTTGAATAGGTGTAAGAACTGGTGCCATTTTTGTCGCTATTTGCCCATAGCTCTCCGCGCCATAAGTTGATCCCGCAAGAGCTGCTTGTTTAAAAGTAAAACTCAGAAGTGAAAAGCTTGTGTTCGTAAGTGCGGCACCTGTCAACACTCCATTATTTGTGTCAAATCTTTCGTCCATGACATTGTTCAAAGCTGAAATTAGTGCGATCAGTTCAACCATTTGTAGTTCCCCCGTTTTTTACTTAGTAATTTGGTTTGCTCGTTTCATGCGAACTATCAATGCAAGAAAAAATGGTGCGGCAATCAACAAAAGTGAGAAACTCTCAATTAGGTTTCGACCAATTTTTACGAAGCTCAATGCGCCAAATAGCAGCAATGAACTGATAGTGACAAAAATCCACGCCCGGACTTTTCTCCCTTTTGAGTAATTGCAATTTTATCTGGAACATGAAGCTTGGGGCCAAATACTTCAAACATCGCTAGGGCTGCATATGTTGAAAGTATCGCGATATATGCAGCAAGGTACCACTTGAAAATTGAAGTAAGCATTGCGGTGATGGCGAGTGTCGGAAGGACCATTAGTCCTAGCATCGCAAGTTCTAGACCACGAGCATCGTCAACATCCTCTGGACCGCGTGTGAACTTTCTCAATTTCATAGCATTATCCTCAATAGACAATTCACATCAACAGCGCTACTCAATCTACCTGTTGTATAACTTTCAAATGTTAAGCTATCCACGATTTGCCAACACAACACAACCTCTGCGTTTGCATTCTGTCGTTCGATTGGAAAGCAGAAATCAAGCCGCATCTCTGCAGTTTGCATGAAGAAGCAGCGCGAATTGGCCCGCGCCATCAAGCGCGCCCGCTTCCTGGGGCTCCTGCCCTACGTGATCGGTTAAGGAGTAAGAGACCATGCAAGTTATTTTGCTCGAACGCGTTGCCAAGCTTGGCCACATGGGTGAATCCGTCAAGGTCAAGGATGGTTACGCCCGTAACTTCCTGCTGCCACGCGGCAAAGCTCTTCGCGCCAACAAAGCCAATGAAGCCAAGTTTGAAGCCCAGAAGGCTGACCTCGTTGCCAAGAACGCTGTTCAGCGTCAAGGCTCCGAAGCCGAAGCCGCCAAAATCAGCGGCAAGGCTTTCACCATCATTCGCCAAGCTGGTGAATTGGGCCAACTCTATGGCTCGGTTTCCCCCCGCGACATCGCTGATGCTGCTGCAGCCGAAACCGGCGTTGCCGTTCACCGCAACCACGTGGAACTGGTAAACCCGATCAAGATCATCGGCCTCCACACGGTGGATGTGTCACTGCATCCTGAGGTGACAGTGCAAATCACCGTCAATGTGGCCCGCTCGGTGGAAGAAGCCGCAGCCCAGGCCCGTGGTGATGTGTTGACAGGCCCCGCCAGCGACCGCGCCGAAGTCCGCGCCGCCGCCGAAGCCCTGTTCGAAGAAGCCGAAGCCGAACGCGTTGCCGAAGAAAACGCTTAAGCGTCAACGCTTCAACAAGATAATGAGCCGCCCAGCAGAAATGTCGGGCGGCTTTTTTCATATCCTCTCCCGCAAAGCGGGAGAGGTGGATTGCGCAAAAGCGCAAGACGGAGAGGGACACCAAGTGCGGAAAGAAGGTCACCCCACCGTCATCCCGGCGAAGGCCCGCATCCAGCTTTCACAAAATAATAAAATGCACTGTCACCGTAATTCGACATTAACACATCCCCCGACTCAGATTGACAACAAAAATACATCATTACGCTATTTGAGATTGCAATGTGCCGTCAAGTATTGTTGTAGAGTATGTTCGGCGCGCTTGACGGTTGTCAGTGCTTATCGAGTCAATAGACGTTTGCTAAGCCTGCTTAATCGACTACATCAAATTGTGTTTTCTGAAATTTGAATCAATTGCGCAGGTTTAACAAACAAAAATCGCAACGGCATAGACCGTATCATTGTGAGTATAGAGATCACGTAAATGAAGAAATCAAAAATTCGAATACTCACTTGGGCAAATGTACTGTTGGTAGCTGTCCTCGCATTGTTCATTTGGTTTTTTATCAATCCACTTGAAGGCAGGTCTTTTGCGGGAGAGGGATTGAAAAACTTGATTGGTCAGACTGGCGTGATTATTCTGTTTAGGTTTGGATGTTTGATCGGAATTATCATGATCATTGGGGTTATATGTGGAAATATATTTGGGCCTGTTAGAGATATAAAAAAGATAGATCAGTATCTTGAAAGCCGTGACTTTGAAAAAACAACTTCTATCAAGAATAATACTCGACCTGAAGAAAACTCAAGCAACTAATTGAAATTGCTGTACAAGAACAGTAATCACCTGACAGTTGCCGCTCGCGGAATGGGTTATAGGTAAAGGGGTAAAGGGGACGCTTCCCTTTTGGTAGGTAAAGGGGACGCTTCCCTTTTTGGGAGTGTGAAGAGGACGCTTCCTTTTTTGCGATCCAGCTTCTTCAAAGGAGTAGCGACTTTACGATCGTGGTCCCTTCCCCTCTGAGGAAGGTGGATCGCGCGTCAGCGCGAGACGGATGAGGTCTCTTCTAGATTACGATGACAGTGCATGTTACTCCACACTTTCTCCCTTGCGCCGCAGGCGTGGGGGAGTACCGCAGAACGCGGGGAGAGGTATGTTGCACAAAGGGACCTCTTCAGTCACGCCTTCGGCGCGCCAGCTTCTCCACAGGAGAAGCGAAGCAGCATGAAATGTCCCTTCCCCTCTGGGGAAGGTGGATCGCACGAAAGCGCGAGACGGATGAGGTCACTTGCGCAACACATAAAACTCTATTACTGAAAATAATCCTTGACAAGGATCGGACTATACACCTATATCAGGACTGCTTCGCCCCGGATGGGGTCCGGTTCATGACGGTGAACCCGATGGGGTGGGCAATGGGTCTGGAGGGAAGGGCTATCGTGGCCTGGACCTTCAGGGTTCGCTGTTTCACCCCTGGCCCCTCAGAAGGTCAGGCCGATAGGGCGGGCAAACGGGGTCGGTATGCAGCATGTCCTGCGCTCCCTTCAATGGGAAATCCGGTCACACCCAGCACATCGCTTCGCAGTGATGTGCCCGGTGTCAAACGTTTGTGGATGTGTTTCGGAGGAAAAAGCCCGTTTCAGCGTGGGGAAACCTGACGCTATACATAGCGGCTCTACACTAAGCCGCATTACGCTGAGGGTTTCCCCAAGCTCCCATATCTTCAGGGCTACGAAGATCAAGGCCGAAAGATCCGGCCCCACAAAGCCATCACCATGATTTTTTGCATCCTTGCGCATTCTCGTTTCCTTCGCCAAACTCTCAGCAAATCAGGAGAAACCCATGCTGAAACATCTCGACCCTCTGCTCAATGCTGACGTGCTGCACGCCCTCGCCTCGATGGGGCATGGCGATGATCTGATCGTTTGCGATGCCAATTTTCCGGCTGAAGCCGTGGCGCGGGAAACCACCTATGGCCAGTTGTTGCGCATTGATGCTGATGCGCCAACGGCAGTGCGCGCCCTGCTCTCGCTGTTCCCCCTCGACACCTTTGTCGATGACGCAGCGGCCCGCATGCAAGTGGTGGGCAAGCCTGAGGAGCTGTTGCCCGTTGCCAAGGACGTACAAGCCGAAATTGATCGGGCTGAAGGCAAACCCTGGCCCATGACATCGATTGAGCGCTTCGCCTTTTATGAACATGCCAAGCGCTCCTTCTGCGTGGTGCAAACCCGCGAGCGCCGTTTCTATGGCTGCTTCAAATTCAAGATGGGCGTCATTGCGCCCGACGCAAAACTCGGAGCCTGACGCGTGGCAAAATCCGGCGTTGCAATTCTTGGAATCTATGTGGCTGACCTCGCCTTCCGTGCGGCCCGACAACCCGCAATGGGCGAGACAATTCTTGGCACCTCCTTCGCCATGGGCCCCGGCGGCAAGGGTTCCAACCAAACCGTTGCAGCGGCGCGCGCCGGTGCAGACGTGACCTTCATCACCAAGCTCGGCAAGGATGAATTCGGCGACCGTGCCTTGGCCATGTATGCCAAGGAAGGTGTGAACGTGCGCGCCGAACAGGTCACTGATAATTCAACCGGAGCCGCCTATATATTCGTGCAGGATGGCACTGGCGCTAATGCCATTATCGTGGTGGCAGGTGCGGCGGGCACCATCAGCAATCGAGATGTTGAACAACACAAAGCCGCCATCGAAAACGCCTCGGTGTTCATGACGCAACTGGAGCAGCCTATCCCCGCTGCCATGCGCGGCCTTGAAATTGCGAGGGCTGCTGGAACCACAACCATTCTGAACCCAGCCCCCGCCGCACCACTGGATGATGCGATTTACAAACTCTGCGATTACGTGACGCCAAACGAAAGTGAAGCATCAATGCTAACCGGCGTTGAGGTGACGGATCTTGCTTCGGCGCGCAAGGCTGCTGATGTGTTGCTGGCAAAAGGTGTTGGCACCGCGTTGATCACTTTGGGCGGCAATGGCTCCTTGTTGCATAGCCGTGAAAAGTCACTGCACATTCCGGTGTTTTCGGCTGGCAAGGTGGTGGATACCACAGGTGCAGGTGATGCCTTCAACGGTGGTTTCGCAGCAGCCCTAGCCCGCGGCGAAACGCCCGAAGCGGCCGCTCGCTTTGGCAGTGCCACCGCTGGCATTTCAGTGACACGGCCTGGCACTGCGCCGTCCATGCCCATGCGGGCAGAAACCGAAGCGCTTTTGGCTGGTAAAACATGACTTGCAGCCTTGTTTCAATGCCGCAAGCGTCCTATGTGACAGTTCATTGAATCAGTTGCGGGTGCATAATCTTGTTAGAAAGCCTTTTGTCCAGTGAAGCCTTAATCGCTTTAGGCCAGGTCATCATGATCGATTTGGTTCTCGCTGGTGACAACGCCATCGTCATCGGACTTGCCGCAGCAGGCTTACCAAAGGATTTGCGTAACAAGGCCATTCTGGTAGGCATCATCGCTGCCACCGTTTTGCGCATTATCTTCGCATTGCTGACCACCCAGTTGTTGCAGATTCTTGGCCTCCTGCTCATGGGCGGCGTGTTGCTGCTGTGGGTGTGCTGGAAAATGTGGCGCGAATTGCGCGCTGGCCCTGAACATGATCTCGACGCCATCGAAGCCTTGGGCGATGAAGACGTCAACAAAGATGGCAGTGTTGCCAAAGGCGCACCGCGCAAGACCTTCGCCCAAGCAGCGTGGCAGATTGTCATTGCCGACGTGTCAATGTCACTCGACAATGTATTGGCCGTTGCAGGTGCCGCCCATGAACATCCAACGGTGCTGGTCTTCGGACTGGTATTGTCCATTGCCTTGATGGGCCTTGCCGCGTCCTTCATTGCAAAGCTGCTGCAGAAGCATCGCTGGATCGCCTATGTCGGCTTAGCCATCATTCTCTATGTGGCAGGTGACATGATCTATCGTGGCAGCATCGAAGTGTGGCCACATCTCGCCACCTATCTCGGCAGAACCTAACCGTTCACCAGGTGTGCGGCCAAGGCGTTGTGGCGCATCACCAGCCTGCGCTCATCGACGGTCACAAGCCTGCCCTCGCGCACAACAAACTTGCCATTGACCATCGTATAAGCAGCGCGCGTCGGAGCTGAAAACACCAGTGCTGCAACGGGATCGTGCAACGCGCCTGCATGTTCAATACCTTGAACATCAAACGCAACCACATCTGCCGCCATGCCCGGCTTCAATGCGCCAATGTCTCGGCGGTTCAAAACGCTCGCACCGCCCAGCGTCGCAATTTCCAATGCCTCACGCGCAGTCATGGCCGCAGGTCCAAAGCCAACCCGCGCCAACAACATCGCCTGCCGTGCTTCACCCATCATATGCGCCCCGTCATTCGAAGCTGAACCATCAACGCCCAATCCAACATTCACCCCTGCACGGCGCATCTGCCCGACAGGTGCGATCCCTGAGGCAAGCCGCATATTTGAACACGGGCAATGGGCAACACCCGTTCCCGTCCGGGCAAAGCGGGAGATACCGTCATCATCCAATTTCACACAATGGGCATGCCACACATCATGCCCCGTCCAACCCAAGTCCTCAGCATATTGCGCTGGCGTACACCCGAACTTTTCAAGGCTGTAAGCCACATCATCATCATT
This sequence comes from uncultured Alphaproteobacteria bacterium, assembly GCA_963850355.1. Classification (GTDB taxonomy): domain Bacteria; phylum Pseudomonadota; class Alphaproteobacteria; order Rhizobiales; family Aestuariivirgaceae; genus Aestuariivirga. The sequence continues at coordinate 880,312 of CAWKKP010000008.1, read as the reverse complement.
CTCAGCCAAATGCGTGTGTAGCGAAACACCAAGCTGGCGCGCCAACACAGCACTCTCACGCATCAAATCACGACTGACGGAAAACGGTGAACAGGGCGCCAACACCACACAACACATGCTGCATTCAGCGGGATCATGATAGGCTTCAGCCACACGCTGCATGTCTTTCAGAATGCTACGCTCACCCTCAACAACGGAGTCAGGCGGCAATCCACCCGCGCTCTCACCAACGCTCATCGCCCCACGCGCCGCGTGAAACCGCATGCCAATTTCAGATGCAGCCTCAATTGAATCATCAAGTCGCGAACCATTAGGGTAAAGGTAAAGATGATCACTCGAAGTGGTGCAACCCGACAACAACAATTCAGCCATCGCCGTCTGCGTGGAAACCCGGATCATCTCCGGCGTCAGTCTTGCCCAAATCGGATACAATACCTTGAGCCATCCAAACAAGCTCGCATCCTGTGCAGTTGGCACAACACGCGTCAATGTTTGATACATATGATGATGCGTATTAATCAGACCCGGCACAACCACATGTCCCTTGGCATCAATCACGTCATCAGCTGTTTGTGGAAGTTCACTTGCAGGGCCAACAGCCGCAATTCGGTTGTCTTGCACCAAAACGGATGCATTTTTAATTTCGCGCCGGGCCTCGTCCATCGTCGCAACAACAAGAGCATTCTTGAACAGCACCGTGCGCGGCATGATTTACTCCAACGGCTCGAACCGTCCAAATGTGCGATTGTGATACAGCAACGGTGAAACCGTGCCAGAAACAGCTTCTTCCACACGTCCCATGAAAATGCGGTGGGTACCTGCATCATGAAACGAATCCAATGCGCATATAAAAGTTGCCGACGCACCATTGAGAAGCATGAGTCCGTGTGTCGATGTTGACCACAGTCCATCTTCAAATACATAAGGATCGCCCGACTTTGGCCGCCCTGCAAACACACGGGCCACGTCGGCATGTGAATCATCAAGCGCACTGACAGCGAAATAGCCATTCCGCGTGATGGCCTCAGAGATTTGGTTCTTGCGATTGATACAGGCCAAAAGCAATGGTGGCTCTACGGATACCGACGACCAAGCACTTACGGTCAAACCAAAGCGCCCGGCGGCACCGTCCGTTGTGACAATTGAAACACCCATTGCAGAAGCAGCCATTGCATTGACAAAAGCTTGCACTGGTGCGGTAACAGGTGCGTCGGTGGGTCTGTTCAAGTTGTCCATAATCTGGCCTATGTCGTAACCACCCCCCGCTTGGCAAGGATGAAATAGTCACATGCTGAAGGCAGCCCCCCACGCTACCATTATTGGCGCAGGCATTGTTGGCGTTTCGACGGCTGCTTTCATGCAACGCGCCGGATACGCCGTAACACTCGTCGACCATGTGCCGCCCGGCGAAGGCTGTTCCTTTGGCAATGCTGGCGGCATTGCCTTTGCTGAAATCATGCCCACCATTCATCACCGCATGTTCTTGAAGGTGCCTGGCTGGTTGCTGGACCCATTAGGGCCCCTCACCATTCGCTGGGGTTATCTGCCAAAAGCACTGCCTTGGTTTTTAGCAGCAGCTCGCAACGCCACGCCACAACGTGTGCATGCCATTACCAAGGCACGCGCTGACTTGGGGCTGCGCGCCGTTTCTGATTTTGAAATCGCTGCTGAAACACGCAGGCGGGCATGAATTAATGGTCTATCGTGAGACATTGCGCTTGTTCGACAATGAAAAGCAGTTCCAAAACGAATGCCATGAGCGAGCGGTCAAAGCGGAACATGGCTTTCCGGTTGAAGTTTATTCCGGAGACCAAGCCCGCGAGATAGAACCCGACATCGGAAAAAACATCACGCACGCCTCTTCGACGGGAGGGTGGATTTTTGTGACCAATCCTGAGCGCGTTGTCAAAACCCTTGCGGCACAAGTGGTGAAAGATGGTGGCACCATTCTACAAGAGGAAGTGCGGCGCATAAACGTCAGCGATGTCACAGCAACGGCGTTGCACTTCGCTTCGGGCCGAACTTTACCACTTGATAAACTGATCATTTGTGCCGGCGCCTATTCGCACCAATTGGCCAAGCAATTGGGCGATCGCGTGCTTCTGGAAGCAGAGCGCGGCTATCACATCATGCTGCCAAATGCGGGCATAAAACTTTCGCGCTCGCTGACTTATGCACGAACGCCCGGTGCCGCAACGCCGATGGACATGGGCCTGCGATTGGCGGGCACCGATGAGTTTGCAGGGCTCGATGCAGCACCGAATTACAAGCGTGCCGATGCACTTTGGCATGTGTTCAAACGCGCCCTGCCCGGCCTCAATTCTCCAGACGATAAAACAACGAGATGGATGGGACGCAGACCCGGAACTCCAGATTCACTGCCGGTCATCGGTCGTTCATCCCACATTGAAAATACATTTTATGGCTTCGGCCACGGCCACATGGGTTTGACCTGGGGGCCAACAACAGGACGTCTGCTGTCAGAAATTGTTGTGGGCAAGTCACCAAACATGGACCTCGCCCCGTTTCGCGTGGGCCGATTTTAAGCCAAAGAACGACGAGGACCATAATTGCGCCAGAGGCGATAAGTCTCAAGCAAAGCCAAAGGCAGGAAATGAACTAGCACGCCGCCCAATTCATACTCCACCGTGTACCAATGCAACGCGGTGAAAATGGCTGCTGCATAGGTGAGGCGTTGTAGCGTTTTCCAACGCGGCCCCATCGCTCGGACCGACCATTCATTGCTGGTCAAGGCCAAGGGAATGAATACTAAGAAGGACACCCAACCGGTCCAAATCCCGAGTACAGCAAGCTCCGACATTGCACCTGAAAGCGATCCCTTCTGCACGAGATAGGCAAAGGTGTGCACAGCAGAATATCCGAACGCCGCAACACCAATGTAGCGCCGACGTTTCATCACCCAACGCAAAGCCCGAACTTTGGGAAACAACATGACAAGCGGTGTTAACATCAGGGCGATGATGGTAAAGCGGGCACCAAACTCACCCGATTCATGCAAAACACCTCGAAAGCGCCCCTCAATTGCCATTTGATACAACATCGGAAATGCAGGAAGACTGAGCAATAACCAGAAAAACCAATTGGAATGCCAAATTCGGGCTATGGGATTTGCAGTTGCAGAAGCTTCGTTCATGATCATCCTCAGATTGTGTTGTCTATATAGACGACTTCACAGCCCAAATCCGTCGTTTTGGACGTCGAATTTCTGCACCCCTGCCCTGTGGATAACGGGTATAATCTCGACTCAACCCCCAACTCGAAATGCCCAACTGTTAAGACTTACGCCATGAACACCGTAGCCGCACTCCGCCCCGTTGAAGACCAAGTTGACGCATCCATTCGTCAGCCGCCTCATAATCTTGAAGCCGAGCAAGCCCTGCTGGGTGCGATCCTGACCAACAACGAAGCTTGCGACCGCGTCTCAACATTTCTGATGCCGGAACATTTTGCCGAACCTGTCCACGCGCGAATTTATGAGGCAGCCTCTAGCCTCATCCGCATGGGCAAGCTGGCAAACGCGGTGACCTTGAAGGCTTTCTTCGAACACGACGCAACGTTGAAAGAAATTGGTGGCCCCGCATATCTGGCTCGGCTTGCAGCTTCGGCAACCACCATCATCAACGCTGAAGAATATGGCCGCACCATTTATGAGTTGTCGCAACGCCGGAAATTAATCGGAATCGGTACAGACATTGTCAACGAAGCTTTCGACGGCGATGTTGAAAATTCCGCAAAAGCGATGATCGAGAAAGCCGAAACCACACTCTACTCCCTCGCCGAGGTCGATAAGTACGGCAAGGGATTCCAAAACTTTGGCCGCGCCTTAACTGATGCCATCGACATGGCAGCTGCCGCATTCCAACGAGATGGACATCTTTCTGGCATCTCCACAGGCCTTCGCGACCTTGATGAAAAGCTCGGTGGTTTGCAGTCCTCTGACTTGCTCATTCTCGCAGGCCGCCCCGCCATGGGCAAAACCGCTTTGGCCACCAACATTGCTTACAGTGTTGCTAAAAACTATCAGGCCGAATACCAGCCCGATGGTTCACTAAAAGTTTTGAACGGCGGTGTCGTAGCGTTCTTCTCACTGGAAATGTCGTCAGAACAATTGGCCACGCGCATTATTGCGGAACAATCTGGCATTTCATCCGAACGCATTCGTCGTGGTAAAATCACTGAGGATGAATTCAATCGACTTGTTGAGGTGAGCCAAGATTTGCAATCATTGCCGCTCTACATTGACGCGACGGGTGGCATGACCATTGCCCAAGTTGCAGCGCGCGCCCGCCGCATGAAGCGTCAACGTGGCCTTGGATTGATTGTGGTAGACTACTTGCAGCTCCTCGCAGGCTCCGCCCGCAAGGCCGCAGAAGGCCGCGTGCAAGAAGTGTCTGAAATTACAGTTGGCTTGAAAGGTCTGGCCAAGGAGCTCAATGTGCCGATTATGGCGCTCTCACAGCTGTCGCGCCAAGTAGAAGCGCGCGATGACAAGCGTCCGCAGCTCTCGGACTTGCGTGAATCAGGTTCGATTGAGCAAGACGCCGACGTCGTGATGTTTGTGTATCGCGAAGAATATTACCTCTCGAAAAAAGAACCACATCCCGGCACGCCAGAGTATCTGAAGTGGCAAGAAGAAGCCGCACGCGCCCACGGTCGAGCCGAAGTTATAATCGGCAAACAACGCCACGGCCCTACGGGTATTGTGGAATTGCAGTTCGAAGCGCAGCTGACGAAGTTCCAGAATTTGGCAAAGGAAGACTATTCGCCAGAGCGGTTCGATTAAATTCGGATCACTTAATGAAGAAAATTTAACAGTGCTCCAATGTGCAATCCCACCCCGTAGTGACAGCAACACACAATCAGTGTGGACCTTGTAAACTTCGGGAGACCACAAAATGAAATTGAATATAATCGCTGCGGCATTCGCCGCTACGCTCTTCGTTGGGCAAGCTTCTGCTGCCAACATCGTTGAAACCGCCGCCTCAACCGGCAAATTCAACACGCTTCTTGCCGCTGCAAAGGCCGCTGGTCTTGTCGGCGCACTTTCCGGCGGTGGACCAATCACAGTATTTGCACCCACTGACGCCGCCTTCGCAAAGCTACCAGCTGGTACAGTGGAAGAGTTGCTGAAGCCAAAGAACAAGGCCAAGCTCGCAGCAATTTTGAAGTATCACGTTGTGCCGGGTCGCATCATGGCCAAAGACGTTCCAACGACAGCCGCACACGTCAAGACATTGAAGCGCGGTGGTGACACCACAATTCGTGCTGTACGTTCTGGTAAGCGCGTCCACATCGACAATGCTCGAGTGATTACAGCTGACGTCAAGGCCTCAAACGGCGTGATCCACGTCATCAACAAGGTGTTGTTGCCAAGCTCATAACGACTTTCTTGATCTTCAAGTCAGAGGGTTATAAGCGGTCATTACCATGACTGTAATTCCCTCTGACCTTGCTGGTGCCGTATTGTCGATTGATCTTTCGGCACTCCAAGCCAACTATAAATCCCTTGCGAAAAAAGCAGGGACTGCCGACTGTGGGGCTGCTGTGAAGGGCAATGCCTATGGGCTTGGCATAGCGCCTGTGTCGAAAGCTTTGTGGGACGCAGGCTGTCGCCACTACTTTGTGGCCCGCCCAAGTGAGGGCGAAGAGCTGCGCGCACTCCTCCCCGAAGCCACTATCTATGTACTTGATGGCTTGTTTCCCGGCCAGGCCGAATTTTATGCCGTTCACAATTTGCGCCCCGCGTTGATCTCACTGGACGAGACGCAGGAATGGGCAGCATTCGGCAGACGATACGGCAGGGCGCTGCCCTGCGCCATCCACGTTGATACGGGCATCAATCGCCTCGGTCTTTCGATGGAACAATTCCATGCACTGACGCTGGACAAATTCTTGATGCAGGGTTTGAACATATCGCTTTTCATGAGCCACTTGGCCTGTGCAGATTCACCTGATCATCCGTTAAACGAGAAGCAACGTTCGCGCTTTTCTGCAGTTCGCTCAACACTTCCGCATGTTCCAGCAAGCCTCTCAAATTCCTCTGGAATTTACCTTGGTAAAAAATACCACCATGACTTGGTGCGTCCGGGCATCGCGCTTTATGGCGGCAACCCAGTGGCGCCCAAGAAGAACCCGATGAAGGCGGTTGCGCATCTTGAAGGTACTATTCTGCAAATACGCGAAGTGAAGAAAGGCGACAGCGTTGGTTATTCCGCAACGTGGAAAGCACCGCGCGACAGTCGCATTGCCATTCTGGGCGCTGGTTACAAAGATGGTGTGCCACGCCACCTCTCTTCAAAACAAAAAGACGGCCCTGCCCATGTGTGGGTCGGCGGAAAGCGCTGCCCCATTGTTGGTCGCGTTTCAATGGACATGATGGGTGTCGACATCACCGACTTGAAACCATCGCTACTCAGCAAGGGATCACGCGCCGAAATCTTCGGAAATCGCATTGGCATCGATGAAGCTGCCAGCTGGGCCGGAACGATTTCATATGAATTGCTGACAAGGCTGGGCAGTCGATACGCGAGAGTCTATTCTGATCAAGAATCATGACCAACCCATTTGCAACACTTGGCCGCATCGTCCTTGACCTCCTCGCCGAAACCGGGCGCATTGCATTGTTTGCGCGCGATGGCCTGCTGCAAGGATTGTCTTCACGCTATTATTTCGGCCAGTTTGCACTGCAATTCTGGCGCATCGGCTACACTTCCCTTCCCGTAGTAGCTTTGACAGCTTTTTTTACGGGCGGTGCACTGGCCTTGCAGATTTATTTGGGTTCATCGCGCTTTAACGCCGAAAGCTTGGTGGCGTCCATCGTGTCGTTGGGTATCACCCGGGAATTGGGGCCGGTGTTGGCGGGTCTGATGGTATCAGGTCGAGTGGGTGCGTCCATTGCAGCTGAACTTGGCACCATGCGCGTGACCGAACAGATCGATGCGCTTGTGACACTTTCAACCAACCCATTCAAATATCTCGTCGGTCCGCGCATATTAGCTGCGGTGGTATCACTTCCCTTGCTCGTTGCAATTGGCGACACCATCGGCATTTTTGGCGGCTATATAGTAGGCACGCGTTCGTTGGGCTTCAATGAGTATGCCTATTTGAAAAACACTGCTGATTTCCTGACCGTTAGTGATGTTACGTCAGGGCTGATCAAAGCGTCTGTCTTCGGTTTCATCATTGCGTTGATGGGCTGCTATCACGGCTTCAATTCCAAAGGCGGCGCACAGGGCGTTGGCCGCGCCACGACAAACGCTGTGGTGTCGTCAGCCATTCTAATCTTGGCCGCCAACTTCCTGCTCACCTCGCTGTTGTTCGGGGATTGATCGTGAGCCACATCGTCCTCAAAAACGTTCACAAAAACTTCGGTCCCAAAAATGTTTTGAATGGACTTGATCTTGAAGTGGGCAAAGGTCGTTCGCTGGTGGTGATTGGCGGGTCCGGCACAGGCAAATCCGTGATGTTGAAATGCATCCTCGGCATTCTCCAGCCCACATCTGGCGAAATTCTTGTAAACGGCGAAAACGTCGTTGGCTTGAAAGGAACTGCACGCGACGAATATTTGACGCGCTTCGGCATGTTGTTTCAAGGCTCTGCCCTTTTCGACTCTCTCAGCGTTTGGGAAAATGTGGCGTTCGGTTTGATCCAAGGACGCAGCATGAACCGTGCCGCCGCCAAAGACATTGCAATCGATAAACTGTCACAGGTGGGTTTGAATGCCGATGTGGGTGATCTCTTCCCGGCCGAACTTTCAGGCGGCATGCAGAAACGCGTGGCCCTTGCCCGTGCCATCGCTGCGGATCCTGAAATCATTTTCTTCGACGAACCTACAACGGGTCTCGACCCCATCATGGCCGACGTCATCAACAATCTGATTGTGGATTGCGTCAAGCGCCTCGGTGCTACCACCATTTCCATCACCCACGACATGGCAAGCGCAAGAAAAATCGCCGACGATATCGCCATGATCTTCAAAGGCCAAATCATCTGGCGCGGCGAAGCCAACAAAGTGAATTCGTCCGGCAATGCCTACGTCGATCAATTTATCCATGGCCGTGCCGAAGGGCCAATTCAAATGGATGTATTGAAGCTTTAGCTTCTATCCGTATTTCGGGTGGCTTGTCCTACCTGCGTGTGTTGTTGTAAGACCATGAACACACAAACCTTATTTGCATTGCTGATTTTTCTTTTGCCGCTCGCTTATTCGCCCGGGCCCGGCAACGCATTCTTTGCTCTCAGTGGCGCACGTCATGGATTAGCGCACACCACACCCGCATTGCTGGGCTATCATGCTGCTACTGTTCTTGTGACCGCATCTTTGGGCAGCGGGCTTTCAATTTCTCTACTGTCGTCACCAAGTTTAAGCCTCGCGCTTTCAATTGGGTCAGCTGGTTATATGACATGGCTTGCGTTTGGTTGCTTCACAATACCGACACAAACGCGCACAATCAATCCAACTATGCTGACAGCTGATTCAGCTCCAAGTTTCTGGGCCGGCGCCTTAGTGCTCCTGCTCAATCCCAAAGCCTATTCGATAATATTCCTGATGTTATCAACTTTTCTTAAACCTCGGGATGACACAGAAACCGTATTGTGGATCACACTCATTTTCACACTCAATAACTATATGGCTTTCTCGGCATGGGCTATTGCAGGCCAACTGCTCTCAAAATGGTTGAATGGCCGCATTGCGAACTTTGCCTACGGGTTTGCATTCATCGGCGTTGCGTTTTGGATACTGTTTGGAGTGCTTCCAAAGTAACGCAAACAAAAGCGCCGCTCTTTCGAACGGCGCTTCCGTGTATTTAAACTGTGGTCTGGAACGAGGGAGGTGCGATGCTCCCTCAGCGTTCATACCAGATTAAAGGGGCTGCCCTTTAAAGTTAGCAATCCGCACCAAAGTTCCATTCACAGTGAAATCACTCGACATCGGATCACCTCCTTTTCAATTTGTTGACGACGTGTTTATGTTGCGCGATTACCGTTGACCTGACAAGTTAATTTTGGACATCCCTATGCACGCTGAAACAATCATCACGAATGCCCGCATAATCACGATGGACCCTGACCGTCCTTTTGCGAGCGCACTTGCCATTCGCGGAAACAAAATTGTGCTTGTCGGTTCGACAAGTGACGTGATGGCTCTACGGGGACTAAAAACCCGTGTGCACGACAACAAGGGCAACACAGTCATTCCCGGCGTCATCGAGAGTCATGTGCACTTGTTTATTGGCGCTGCAGAATTGGACCTCTTGAATATCCGTTACAATGAGGGCTTAGCGTCAATCTCTGAGGCTGTGGCTGGCTATCGCGCTCAGAATCCAAACTTGACCTTTCTTCACGCTATCAGCGCCGCCCACGAACAGTTTGGCGCAGGCGTTTCAATCGACAGACATTTGCTTGATCGTGTCGTCTCTGACATTCCCTTTGCCATTGGCTGTTTTGACCACCACACAGTGTGGGCGAACACCAAAGCGCTCGAAGTGGCGGGAATTCTGCGAGGACGAAAACTGACCCCTGGCAATGAAATTGTCATGGATGCCGACGGTTTCGCGACGGGTGAGTTGCGCGAGTTCGAAGCCTTTGAACCCGTATTAAATCTTGGTGCCTCAGGCGGACGTGAGTCTTGTGGCATTGTGACGGGGTGTGACCCTTATCCTGCTGCCACAACGGCACAGAGACGGCAAGACGAAGAAACTATGCGCAAGGGCATAGCCCATGCAAATTCACTTGGCATTACATCGATGCACAATATGGACGGAAATCGCTATCAACTCGAGTTGCTGCACGAATTGGAACAACGCGGTGAACTCAATGCACGGATTGAAGTGCCATTCCATTTCCGCAACACTTTCAAATTGGAAGATGTTGATGAGGCGGTTGAGTTCCGTTCAAAATATGCGACGGACATGTTGCATTCGGGGCGGGTCAAACTGTTTATCGATGGTGTCATGGAGACACTGACTGCACTAATGATTGACGACTATCCGGGCTATCCTGGCAACAAGGGTGCCCCACTCTATTCAGCGGCCGAACTAAACGCCGTAGTGGCACGTGCGGATGCGCACGGCCTGCAAGTGTCTACTCACGCGATTGGTGATGGCGGCGTGCGACGCACAATTGATGCCTATGACTTTGCCAGAAAGCAAAATGGCAAGCGCGACTCTCGCCATCGCATTGAACATATCGAGCTGATTGACCCTGTTGATATTCCACGCATCGCCGCATTGGGCATTGTGGCATCGTTGCAACCCGTGGCTGGTGTTGGTGTGCCAGGAGTTCCACCTGAACCCATTCTCAGTCGCGTGGGTGATAAACTACCCTATGCCTATGCTTGGCAAACCATTCGCGAGACAGGTGCCCATGTGGCCTTTTCGTCGGATTGGCCTGTCGCTCCACTGAACCCTCTTGCCGGGATGCAATGTGCAATGACCGCTGTCCCCCTGAAGCCCAATTGCCCCAATCAAGCGCAGAGTCTTATGGACACGATACATGGTTTTACGCTTGCAGGCGCACATATGGAGTTCATGGAAGACCGCAAGGGTATGTTGAAAGAAGGCTACCTCGCTGATATCGCCGTACTGGATTCAAACCTAGAAAAACTGTCCGCACATGAGATCGGCAATTCAAAAACTGTAATGACGATATGTGATGGGCGTGTGGTGTTTGAAACGCCTTAAAGATCAATCTTCTTCGTCATCTTCACCACCGGACGAAATTTTCAACGCGTCAACACAGAGCCTTGTTTTAAAAGGACCAATGGTACGGGCACGATAAAGGAAGTCGAGTTGAGAAATACGGCGCGATTCACCGCGCAGTTCGATGGGGCCAATGCTTCCACCTGCGGTAATGAGTTTACGAAGCACGTATTTTTCGCGCGCACCATTTCCATATTGAATGCCGAGTTCAGCCATTTCGATATCGTAATTCTGTGAGCGCAGACGTAGAGCCTTGAAACGATCACTTGAATTGATCACGAGTGAATCACGATCTCCAACCAATCCGACCTTCTGGCATCCAAGCTCAACCCATTGTGGTTCAGGCGGCGGCGCACGGCGAGCATCTGCCAACAACACCAGTGTCACTGTACCTTTGGGCAAATAAGAGATTTCAACGGATCTGATGGGGCGCACTTCTTCAAGTTCAAATAAAGCCGAACGCTCGCCATCTTTGAGAACCTGCTTGACACGCACTGTCTCAACTTCACCATCAGTATAAATAACTTTCAACGAGCGAACGTCAGCTGATCCGTCTTCCGCCAAAATGCGCAGTGATCGAACACGACGCTCTTCTGGGCGAATTTGATAAACGCCTTTTTGCAATGCGACAGGTTCTGGTTCGTAAGTGATGGATCCAACGGGGCGCAACCGCTCCTGCGCTACAGCCAAGGACGTGAGGCCAGCAACGGCCAAGAGTGATGTCAACGCAACGGCAGTAAGGGTATGGAATCGCATGGGTGTTCCTCCGGTCAAGATAACGAATGCTAGCCCGCAAGCTGCCAGCCGTCAAAGGCAGGAATGAGGCAAATTCAATGTAGAATTTGTTCGAGGAACTTCTTAGTCCGGGGCGACTGTGGATTGTTGAAGAAGGCTTCCGGCTCGTTCTGCTCAACAATTTGCCCTTGATCCATAAAGATCACCCGGTTTGCCACTTGCCGCGCAAAGGCCATTTCGTGGGTCACGCAAAGCATGGTCATGCCGCCTTCGGCCAAGTCCACCATCACGTCCAAAACTTCCTTGATCATTTCGGGGTCAAGTGCCGATGTGGGTTCGTCAAACAGCATGACTTTTGGGTTCATGCAGAGTGCGCGCGCAATCGCCACACGCTGCTGCTGCCCACCTGAAAGCTGGCCCGGATATTTGAGTGCTTGTTCAGGAATTTTAACACGAGTCAAAAACTTCATGGCCATGGCTTCGGCTTCTGCCTTTGGTTGCTTTCTCACCCACATGGGAGCCAGTGTGCAGTTTTCGAGAACCGTGAGATGTGGAAATAAATTGAAGTGCTGAAACACCATGCCCACTTCGCGGCGCACGTCGTCGATGTTTTTGACGTTGGCCGTGAGTGGAATACCATCAACGATAATGTCGCCCTGCTGGTGTTCTTCCAGCCGATTGATACAGCGGATCATTGTTGATTTACCCGAACCTGATGGACCGCAAATAACAATGCGTTCGCCCTTTTTCACATCAAGGTTGATGTCCCGGAGCACATGGAACTGGCCGTACCATTTATTGACGCCCTGCATTGTAATGGCGGAGTTGGACATGACCTACCTCTTGTAACCGGTGTTGAGCCTGCGCTCGATGTATTGTGAATAGCGTGACATGGCGAAACAGAAGGCCCAGTAAATTAGCGCGAGTGCGAAGTAACCTGTGTTTCCAGTTTGCGCGGACGCCCAATTAGCGTCGTTGAAGCCTGATTGCACCATGTTGAACAAATCAAAAATACCAATGATTGACACAAGGCTGGTGTCTTTAAAAAGACTGATGAAACTGTTGACGATGCCGGGGATCACAATCTTCAAAGCCTGCGGCATCACCACAAGCAACATGGTGCGCCAGTAAGACAAGCCTACCGCCATCGACGCTTCATACTGGCCTTTGGGAATGGCTTGCAAACCACCGCGCACCGTTTCCGCCATATATGCGGCTGAGAACAACGCGACGCCAATTAAAGCCTTCAACAACTTATCAGGGTTGATGCCGGGCGGCATGAACAGCGGGAACATCACCGAAGCCATGAAGAGAACTGTAATCAATGGCACACCACGGACAATTTCGATAAATGCAGTGCAAAGTGTTCTGACAACCGGCATTTCAGACCGACGCCCGAGAGCTAGGAGTATACCTAATGGAACTGATGCAACGATGCCTGTGACGGCAACGATGAGTGTGACCAATAAGCCGCCCCATTGTTCAGTGCCCACAGCTACCAGACCAAAACGACCGCCAGTCAGCAACACATAGGAAATGATGGGATAGACGATGAAGAAAAACAACGCGTTCCAGCCTTTGTATGGAATACGCGGAACAAGCAAGCCAAGCATAGACAGGCCGCCCAACAAGAACACCACATTGGCGCGCCAGCGTTCTTCGATCGGATAGAAACCATAAATCCACTGTAGAGCTTTGGCTTTCACGAACGGCCAGCACGCCCCTGCTCCTTCAACGTTACAAGGCTCGCGATTTTCCGCTGACCAAACGGCGGAGAAGACAGACCATTGCAGAATGTTCCAAGCAGCCCACAGCAACATGAGGCCAATCACAACTGTGCCAACGCCGCTTAAAGGTGTAGGTGCAAAACGGTCCCGCAATTTGGCCCACAAACCAGCGGAACTTGCAGGTGCGGGCAAAAGAGGTGCATCTTTGATTCTGACATATTCGAGTGTCATTGTTTAACGCTCCACCAACTTCATGCGGGAGTTAAACCAGTTCATGAATGCAGCCGTGAGCAAACTCAACGCCAGATAAACCACCATCAAAATAAACACGACTTCAATAGCTTTGCCCGATTGGTTGTTCACCGTGCCACCTGCATACATGAAGTCAGGAAACCCAATGGCAATAGCGAGGGAAGAGTTTTTGGTCAGGTTCAAGTATTGGCTAGCAAGCGGCGGAATAATAACGCGCATGGCCTGCGGAATGATTACCAAACGAAGGGCATTGCTGCGGCTCAGCCCCAAGGCACTCGACGCTTCTGTTTGCCCGTGGCTAACAGCTTGAATGCCACCCCGCACGGTTTCAGCGATAAAGGTCGCGGTGTAAAATGTGAGCGCAATAATCAGAGCTAACATTTCAGGAACAATAGTCATGCCGCCCGTGAAGTTAAACCCTTTCAACTCAGGATAATCGAAGCTCAACGGCCAACCGGCAATCAACAGACCCACAAAGGGAGACAACACGATGATGGGAAGCGAAATCAACCAGATCGGCGTGATCTTGCCTGTCTCCTCTTGAATTTTGCGCGCGCGGCGGCGGAACAACCACGTACCGACTAATGCGAGTAGCAAAGCAGCTAGCCCCACCCACGCCCCCGGTCCAAAATTCGGATGCGGCATTTGAATGCCGCGATTGCTGATGAATAGACTATCAAAAAAATTGAAAGCGCCTTTAACACCAGGCAGCGGTTTCAACACCAGCGCATACCACATAAAAATTTGTAACAGCAGCGGCACATTGCGGATGATTTCAATGTAAAGCGTTGCCGCGCCCGAAATCACTTGGTTTTTCGAAAGGCGCATAATGCCTACAATGAAACCAATGATCGTTGAAAGAATGATGCCAATAAAAGCGACGACCACCGTGTTCAATAAGCCCACAATGAGAGCACGACCATAAGTGGACGAAGACGAATAATCGAGGAGCGACGAACTCAAATCAAAACCGGAAGCTTGCGTCAGAAAATCAAAACCAAAGTTTTGATTGAGCTTCTTCAAGTTGGCTTGGGTGTTGCCAATAATTTCGTAAAGCCCCCATGCCAACAGTGCCACCACAATCACTTGTGAAGCAATGCCGCGCACTTTCGGGCTGTAAAACCACGCCATGCCACCAGCCGTTGAAGGCGGAGGTGCAGAAGGTTGAGCTGTCATGTGTTTTGAGAACCGAAAAAAGAGCCCGTGAAAATCACGGGCTCTTACTTTCAAGTCTTAGCGGATTGGCGGTGCGTATTGCAGACCACCGGCATTCCATAGGGCGTTTTTACCACGCGCAATTTTCAACTGCGCAAGGTTACGTTCAAAAATTTCGCCGTAATTGCCAACTTGCTTGACGATGTTATAGGCCCAATCAGGACCAAGGCCGAGGCCTTTGCCAAAGTCATTGTCTGCTTCAACGCCATCAGCGCCTTTTACTTTCACTGAAAGCAACCTCTGAATTTCAGGATTGGCTGAAGCCTTCATTTCATCAACGTTAGCTGATGTCACTCCAAGTTCTTCAGCATTCAATGTTGCATAGTAGGTCCACTTTACAACGTTGAACCAGCCGGCATCACCCTGGCGCACGACGGGGCCAAGTGGCTCCTTCGAAATAATTTCAGGGAGAACCATATGGTCAGCGGCATTCGCGAACTTCAAGATTTCAGCATAAAGACCAGATTGGTCGGTTGTGAACACGTCACAACGACCTTCTTGATAGGCCTTCAAAACTTCTTCGTTCTTTTCGAAAGCAACGATCTTGTATTCCATCTTGTTGGCCTTGAAATAGTCAGCAAGGTTCAACTCGGTGGTGGTGCCAGTTTGCGTGCAAACCGAAGCACCGTTCAATTCCAATGCAGATTTCACGCCAAGTTTCGTTGGCACCATAAAGCCTTGGCCATCATAATAGGTGACGCCTGCAAACGACAGACCCAGCGACGTATCGCGGCTCATGGTCCACGTGGAGTTACGCGACAACACATCGATGGCACCGGATTGAAGGGCGGTAAAGCGCTCCTTGGCTGACAATGGCGAATACTTCACTTTTGTCGCATCGCCCAAAACGGCAGCGGCAACGGCCTTGCAGAAGTCGACGTCGAGGCCAGTCCAAACGTTAGCTGAGTCTGGGTTGGAAAAGCCGATCAGCCCTTGGCTCACGCCACACTGTACAAAGCCCTTAGCTTTCACATCGTCCAATGTTGCAGCATTGGCCGCAACGGCTGACAAGCCGAGGATCGACGCTGCTGCAAGTAAATTCAATTTTTTCATGTTGTGCTCCCTGAATGCGCGATACGGCGCATGAATTGCTGGCTCCGTGCCAGTCTCGCTATAGAAAAGCCGTAAAAGACTGAGAGGTCAAGCAAGTTGTATCGAATGTACCCTGGCAGTTGGGGAACAGCGTAAAACCATGATCCGAAAATCGACGTAAGCCGTTGATTTCCTTAACTAGGAAAATAACGCTTGACACCGCGCGGTGTTTGCACTAGAGTCTGCCATAATCCAGAAATCGGCGGCAAGTTTCGAGCGGCCCAACCAACAACAGTCTGAGGACCATCAGGCAGACGACGTTGGAGGGGCGTCCGATGCCATGTCGCGTCATTTTGATGGGTCTGCGCCGCGGTTCGACGCAGCCCACCAAGAAAATGGTGCACTTGCTTGCTCATAACCTACATTCTAAACCGCAAAGCCGAGCGAGGAAGGCGAAGAAAAATGAAAAAATAGCCCATCCACCGCTGCTCCGCTTTGTATGGCATTGGTGATATTTTTTGAAAAGAACCGTTGAAGCATTCTCGCCGTAACGACATGATGCTAAACACTGCGGCCGATCCAATTCACATCGTCTGGTTTAAACGTGATCTTCGCTTAGGGGATCATTTGCCTTTGACTTCTGCACTAATGCAGGGGCCTGTGATTTTATTGTATGTGGTGGAGCCTGATTATTGGCAGCTACCTGACACATCCACGCGGCAATTTGAATTTGCTCGGGAATGTCTTTTGGAGTTGCAGCAGGACGTTGCATTGCGTGGTGGCCAACTCACCATCATGGTAGGGCCTGTGACCGAAGCGTTGCAGTTTTTGAAACAACTGCACCCTATCACTGCTTTGTGGAGCCATGAAGAAATAGGCAATGATTGGACTTTCGCACGCGATAAAAAAGTGGCCGAGTGGTGTGCAGAAAATAACTTAACCTGGCATGAGTTGCCGCAGATGGGTGTGACACGCGGGCTGCGCGACCGTGACCAATGGGCGGCGCGGCACGGAAAATTTATGGCACAGTCGGTTTTGCCAGCCCCTGAAAAAATTCAAACACTTGAAACCCAAAGCCAAGCGTTACCGACTGCAACAGACTTACGCCTCACTCCCGATCCCTGCCCCCTGCGTCAAACGGGTGGCCGTCAACACGCGCTCAAAACTCTTCTCAGTTTCTTCGGTGGACGCGGACGAAAATATACTTCTGAAATGTCGAGCCCGCTGACTGCAGACACAAGTTGCTCTCGCCTTTCACCACATCTCGCAGTTGGTACAATCTCAATCCGCGAAACTTTGCAACGCGCATTAAGCCTACGCCAACAGTTGGTGGAACAACCACCTCATCACCGTTCAATAGAGTTGCGTTCAATCGATAGCTTCATCGCCAGGCTACACTGGCATTGTCACTTCATTCAAAAGTTGGAATCCGAGCCAGAAATCGAGTGGCGTTCGATGCATCAAGCTTACAACGCCTCGCGCGTCTTCACGGCTGAAAATAATCCGACGTTGCGGGCCTTTGCTGAAGGTCGAACAGGCTTTCCCTTTGTCGACGCCTGCATGCGTTATCTTGCCGCCACAGGCTGGATCAATTTTCGCATGCGAGCCATGCTGGTGGCGTTTGCGACATATCATTTGCAGTTGGATTGGCAGGCGGTGGGCCATGTGTTGGCGCGGCTTTTTACTGACTTTGAGCCGGGCATTCATTGGCCACAGGTGCAAATGCAAGCCGGACAAACCGGCATCAATACACCCCGCATTTACAATCCTGTGAAGCAGTCGATGGATCAGGATAGCGAAGGCGTTTACATTCGTCGCTGGGTGCCGGAAGTTTGGGCACTTCCAACCGCGTTTTTGCACGAGCCATGGACAATGACCGACGCTGACCAGCAGATGCACGGGTTCAAAGTGGGGCAGAATTATCCTGCACGGCTGGTCGATCATGTGGAGGCCATGCGGCTAGCACGCGAACGCTTTACCGCCGTGCGCCACGCCCAAGGCTTCAAAGTCCACGCTAACCACGTGTTCCAGCGCCACGGGTCTCGCAAAGGCAAGCGAAACGGCCCTTCAAAAAAGCCTGTCACAAAGGTGGAAAAGCCCGCTGTCGTGGCAAAGGCGCAACTCTCCTTCGACCTTTAACTTGCGTTCCTATTATGTTCTATGCTATGGCCTTGGTCATGGCAAAATCTCCTACCATCTTTGTCTGTCAGTCCTGTGGGTCCACCTCGTCTAAATGGTCGGGGCGGTGTGATGGCTGCGGCTCTTGGAACACGATTATTGAAGAGGCCACGGAAGCCCCTGCTTCCGGTGCTAAGGGCAAAGCCTTGCCCAAAGGCCGCCCGACGCGGCTTGTTGGCCTCAAAGGCGAAATGGCGGCTCCTCCACGTATTAAAACTGGCATGCCAGAATTAGACCGGGTGGCGGGTGGTGGCTTTGTACCGGGCTCGGCTGTGCTGATCGGCGGTGACCCGGGCATTGGAAAGTCCACTTTGCTGTTGCAGGCTTTGGCGTCATTAGCGCGTGCAGGACAGCGCGTGGTTTATGTGTCGGGGGAAGAGGCGATTGCGCAAATTCGTCTGCGGGCTGAACGCTTGGGATTGTCTGATGCACCTGTGTTACTTGCCGCAGAAACAAATACATCTGATATTATCGCGACATTGAATGAAGATGGCCCGCCTGCTGTTGTTGTGATCGATTTCATTCAAACCCTGTGGTCGCCGGTGATTGAGGCCGCGCCAGGCACCGTATCGCAATTAAAAGCGGGCTCCGAAGCCTTGGTGCGGTTTGCCAAGCAAAAGGGCTCCTGTGTTTTGCTCGTCGGTCACGTAACCAAAGATGGCCAGATAGCCGGTCCTAAAGTGGTCGAACATCTCGTTGATGCTGTCTTATATTTCGAAGGGGATCGCGGCCACCAGTTCCGCATTTTGCGTGCCGTTAAAAATCGCTTCGGAGCAACTGACGAAATCGGCGTATTCGAAATGTCTGACGGCGGATTGAAAGAAGTCACAAATCCCTCGCGGCTGTTCATGGGGCAATCTGAACGCCCTGCCCCCGGCACTGCGGTGTTTGCAGGAGTTGAAGGCACCAGGCCTTTGTTAGTCGAGGTACAAGCTCTCGTGTCGCCTTCGCCCTTGGGCACACCCCGTCGCACCACAGTGGGTTGGGATTCAAATCGCCTCGCCATGATTTTCGCTGTGCTTGAGGCTCGGGCCGGAATTTCACTGTCGCAGCATGATGTTTACCTGAATGTCGCTGGCGGTTTGCGGCTAAAAGAAACCGCAGCGGACTTGGCCGTCGCCGCAGCAATTCTCGGCTCCATGTCCGACACCATCATTCCACACGGCACCGTACTGTTTGGCGAAATCGCCTTGTCTGGTGCCATTCGCCCAGTCGGTCAAACCGAAGCGCGACTGAAAGAAGCCCAAAAACTGGGGCTGACAGAGGCCGTGATTGCACATGCAGGTGAAGCGCCTTCAGTGAAGGGATTGACGACAAAATCCATGGAGACCGTCGCCGATGTGGTAGCCTGGGTGGCGTCCCGCTCAAAGGGTCTTCGCCGCATTGCCTAAGGGAATTCGTCCACAAGGCCTTTGATTCCACGCTGGCACCCCACGCCAATCCTGCCTATAAGGGGCCGAAACAAAAAACGGATTGTCGAACCCCATGCAAATTCTGGATTTTATCCTCATTGGTATCATGCTTGTGTCAGGCATTCTGGCGCTGGCCCGTGGATTTACGCGCGAGGTTTTGTCGTTAATTGCATGGGTGGCCGCCGCAGTGGCCGCTTATTTTGCCATTCAACAGCAGCAGCTGATCGATCTTGTCATGCCCTATGTCGACAAGCCCATTCTGGCGCAAATTGCTGTGGGTGCTGTGGCTTTCTTAATCGTGCTGATTCTGGTTTCAATCATCTCCGTCAAAATATCGGATCGCGTGGTTGATTCAGCCGTTGGTGCCTTTGATCGTACCTTGGGGTTTCTTTACGGACTGCTGCGCGGCCTTGTTTTGGTGTCAGTGGCCTATTTGTTTTACGGCTGGCTGCAACCGCCTGAAAACCAAGAAGACTGGATCCGCAATGCGCAAAGCTTGCCTGTGGTGCGCGGAGTGAGTGAATTTCTTGTAGGCCTCATGCCGCCAGACATTGCAGAGACGCTTTCCAAAACGGCATTGACCAATCCAGAAGGTGCCGTCGTTCCGCCCGCAGCCAGCAGAAGGCGAAACGGGATATTCCAACGGCCAAACGCAAGGCCTAGAAAATTTGGTCGATGGTAAAACCCAACTCCCAGAAGCAGCTCCAGCACAATGACCGCGTCCGAAAATTTTGATTTAGACGGCGACACGCTGCGTGAAGAATGTGGCGTGTTCGGCATCTATGGCCACCCCGATGCTGCCGCTTTAACAGCTCTGGGCTTGCACGCGTTACAACATCGCGGACAAGAGGCAGCGGGCATCGTGTCTTACAACAACGGCCGCTTTCATTCTGAACGCCGCATGGGTTTGGTCGGAGACCACTTCTCGTCTGCGGCAACCATTGATCGTCTAAAAGGCGAAGCGGCTCTGGGTCATGTCCGTTATTCGACAACGGGCGAGCCCATCTTGCGCAATGTGCAACCTCTGTTTGCTGAACTGGCGGCTGGCGGATTTGCCGTTGCACACAATGGCAATCTGACAAACGGTCTTTCACTGCGCAAAGAACTGATTTCCAATGGTGCCATTTGCCAATCAACCTCTGACACCGAAGTGATTTTGCACTTGGTGGCGCGCGCCACAAAACCCAAACTGATTGATCGCTACATTGAAGCGCTTCGTCGTCTTGAAGGTGCCTATGCGCTGGTGTGTTTGACCAATAAAAAACTCATTGGTGCGCGTGACCCGCTCGGCATTCGCCCATTGATGTTGGGCAAGTTGAACAACTCTTATATTCTCTGTTCAGAAACCTGTGCGCTTGACATCATCGGCGCAACCTTTGTGCGCGAAATTGAAAATGGTGAAGTCGTCGTCATTTCAGAAGATGGCATTGAAAGCCATTGGCCCTTCCCGCGCCAACCTGCACGCCCCTGCATTTTCGAATACATCTATTTCTCACGACCCGATTCAATTTTAGGCGGTCGCTCAGTTTACAACGTGCGCAAACAAATGGGTCGCCAGTTGGCTTTGGAAAGCCCTGCTGATGTGGATGTGATTGTGCCGATACCTGACTCCGGCGTTCCTGCAGCGCTGGGCTTTGCAGAACAACTCAAAATCCCGTTTGAACTCGGCATCATCCGCAATCACTATGTTGGCCGCACCTTCATTGAGCCGACACAGACCATTCGCTCGCTTGGCGTAAAACTCAAACACAACGCAAACCGCGCTGTCGTTAAAGGCAAGCGCGTATTACTCGTCGATGACTCAGTCGTGCGCGGCACCACGTCGGTCAAAATCGTACAGATGATGTATGATGCAGGTGCCGCAGAAGTTCACATGCGCATTGCCTCACCACCGATCAAGTACCCAGATTTTTATGGCATCGACACGCCGGAAGAAAAATCTCTTTTGGCCGCCACCCACACGCTTGAAGAAATGCGCCAGTTCATCGGCGTAACGTCGCTGGCGTTTTTGTCAGTTGATGGCGTTTATCGCTCGGTCGGTTATGAAGGCCGCAACAATGCACAGCCACAATTCACCGATCATTGCTTTACGGGTGAGTACCCGACCCGTCTCACCGATATGATTGGCGAGAGCGCGAAGCAACAACTCTCCCTCCTCGCTGAAGCAGGCTAATAATGACCAGACAACTTCTCGGAAAAGTGGCGCTCGTCACGGGTGCCTCCCGTGGTTTGGGCTATGCCACTGCTTTGCATCTGGCCCGCGAAGGAGCGCACATTATAGCAACAGCGCGCACCAAAGGCGGACTTGAAGAGCTGGATGATGCAATCAAAGCTGTGGGTTCAACGGCAACGCTCGTGCCGATGAACATCACTGACTATGACGCTATTGACCGCTTGGGTGCCGCGCTGTTTGAACGTTTCAAAAAATTAGACATTCTTATTGGCAACGCAGGATCATTGGGAAAATTAACCCCCATCGCCCACCTCGATCCGAAAGTGATGGACGAAAGTGTCGCTGTCAACGTGACGGCGAACTATCGCCTTGTGCGCTCCATGGATGTGTTGCTGCGCACCGCAGACCATGGCCGCGCTGTTTTTGTAACGTCGGGACTGGCGCAAAAATGCCTGCCCTACTGGGGCGCATATTCCATGGGGAAAGCTGCATTGGAGGCGCTCGTCAAAACCTATGCGGCGGAAGTCGCAACAACAAATCTGCGCGTCAATTGTTTCAGTCCAGGTGCCACTCGCACTAAAATGCGCGCCACGCTATGCCGGGTGAAGACCCACAAACACTTCCCTCACCTGATGAAGTCTCGTCACAAATGGTTGCCATGTGCCTGCCCGATTTCACCGACAATGGAGGCGTGTGGAAATATGACGCGAAAGGCTTGTTTAAACAGTTCTGATTTATTTCTTGTCGTAAGGATTATCGCCACCACCGCGCAAACTGAAGCGGATGGGTGTACCATCAAGATCAAAGGCCTCACGCAATCCGTTGGTCAAATATCGCAGATAGCTTTCAGGCAATTTCTTCAACTGATTGCCAAAGATGGCAAACGTTGGCGGACGCGCGTTGGCTTGCGTTGCGTAGCGAATCTTAATACGCCGACCACCGGGAGCCGGTGGAGAATTTCGCTCGATCGCACCTTCAAGCCAACGATTAAGCCTCGACGTGGTGACACGTGCATTCCATTTTTTATCGGCCTCGGTTACAGCTTTCATCAAACCGTCAATGCCCTTGTTGCGAATGGCTGACAACGTGACAAGTGAAACGCCACGAATTTCCGGCAACACATCCTCAAGCTTGCTTTTATAGGCCGCAAGCACTTTCTGCTTGTCTTCTACCGCATCCCATTTGGACAGGGCGATCACAACCGCTCGACCTTCGCGTCCTACAAGGTCAGCCAGTGTTAAATCTTGCCGTTCAAGGTCGAGCGTCGCATCAATCAACACCACGACACATTCCGCAAAGCGAATGGCGCGCATGGCGTCGGACACTGACATTTTTTCAATTTTTTCTTGCACGCGGGATTTGCGACGAATGCCTGCCGTATCCCACAATTTGATGTCGCGACCGCGCCAATTCCAAGCGCTTGAAATCGCATCACGCGTAATACCAGCTTCAGGCCCCGTCAACATGCGGTCTTCGCCCAGCATGGCGTTTACGAGGGTTGATTTGCCAGCATTGGGTTGACCAATGATCGCGAGGCGCAATGGCCGCTGCGGGTCATACTCCCAATCCTTGTCAGACTCTTCCTCGGTAATCTCAACATTGGTGTCGACAACATCGACTTGCTTTGCCATCACGATTGGGCGCAGCGCTTCATACAAACCGTCTAAACCTTCCGCATGTTCAGCAGAAATTGCGAGTGGTTCGCCAAAACCAAGACCATAGCCCTCTGCTAAACCTGGAACGACGGCGCGTGTTTCAGCTTTATTGCCAATGAGAATGACGGGCTTATTGAGTTTACGAATGCGTCCAGCAAATTCCTTGTCCGTCGGTGTGACACCGGCCCGCGCATCAATCACAAACAGAATAACATCGGCTTCCCGCGCAGCGATTTCAGATTGGTCACTCATGCGAGATTCAAGTGAGCCCTTACGCGCATCATCCAGACCCGCAGTATCAAAAATTCGAAACTGCAATTCACCAAGGCGTCCTGCACCTTCACGGCGATCTCGCGTGACACCGGGCATATCGTCCACAATGGCAATCTTCTGTCCAACCAAGCGGTTAAACAGTGTCGATTTACCAACATTAGGTCTGCCAAGAATGGCTACAGTGGCCGTCATTGAGGTTCCGAGCCAGAAGCTTCCTGATCAACTGCCGTTTGGCAGTTCACATCAATTGTCGGGTCGCAATCAGCTGCCGAAACATCAGTACTTTTTCCCGGTGCCTTATTGCGTGTTTGTTCGGGCGGTAGAACATCTTCACGTTCACCGGGCAAAACCGTATCGTCCCGTTGGCCTGTAAATTTTTTCAGAGTTCCACAGCCGGAAAGCAATGTAATGGCGATCACAAGCGTGAGAAGTGTAGGTAATTTCTTCATTTTTTCGGCAGCTCCGGTGCCAGCAGTTGAACCATGACTTTAGCGCGCTGCTTAATGGCTTCTGGAGCTTCTGGATCTGCAAAAATTGCGTTCATGTAACGATCTGCCATAGCAAATTCTTTAACGCGATAAGCAGCAAGACCAAAAATCTCGCGTGCCGCATGACGCCATGCATTGCCGTCTTTGTCGAACATGCCAAGCTTCGTCAAAAGTTCATCAGGCGATTTTGTGTCAACAAGCAAATAGCCCTGACGAATGCGGGCCAAATCGACAAGAACCTTATCCGACGCAGGATCTGCAATAATTGCTTCGTAAGCAGCGATCGCTTTATCGGTTTCGCCTTTTTCGGCCAACACTGCAGCTTCACGCTGCTTCGCCAATTGATTGAAGCCTGAATGCTTCACGGCAGCCAGGGCGGCCAGTGCATCATCATGCTTGCCTGCAGTGGCCTTTTGCACCGCATCAAGATAAACGATCGACGCCTGCTCAGCCTGCGATTTTTGGAAATATTTCCAACCTTCATATCCAGCGACAGCCAATACTGCCAACAGCGCAAGTCCCATAAACTTGGTGCCATGCCGGTCCCAGAGTTTCTTATATTCTTCCTGGCGGACTTCTTCGTCCACTTCCCGGATCAATGATTCATCAGTCACGTCTTTAACCCTCGTGTGTTGCAACGGGGCGTAAAGCAGGCGAAGGGCCAAATCAAGGCATATCCGCCACCGTAAATGAACCAATCAAGCCCGCATCACAGCGTTCAGCCAGCAGGCTTTGAATGGCCCAGGTGCCCACATTATCAGCGACCATGAGCACACGGGCTATGGATTGCTGCGGAATCACGAGCGTATCTGTCCAGTTTGGCGAGATCTGCGGACTAGTGGCTGCGTCAACAATTGGCATTTCAGCCAACCAAACATGGCCGTGTAGGTGGAGTACCTGCTCAAAGGCCGTTTTGTTGTGAATGACCAGAATCAGGTTTTCGCCCTTTTGCGCAGCAAATAGCGGTGGGCCGCCCAAACCTGCTGACCCTCCAATCGACCAAGCCAAACCTTGCTCCAGCATGGCCCGCAAATCCAGAACGTCTTTCCCTACCTGAGCTTTGACCAAGCCGCCCTTGGTGCCGCCTTCAATATCAATCGAAACTTGGCGGGGTGATTTTGTGGGATCAAGTGTGGAAACTGGATTCCTGGGAAGCTCAAAGCCCGGAGGCAAAGGCTTGCTGCCATAATCAGAAGCCTCAAGGAACGCGATTTCAACCACGTCTTCAAACAGGTCCAAGGCGATTACAATTTGTTCCTGTGCTTCCGTCAGCACAAGGTCTGCCCGCTGACCGGGCTGAAGTTCCAAAGGTTCAAGCCCGAGGGCCTGAGGTAAAATCGACTGCCCGTCTCGGGCTATCAACTGCGCCTCTGCTCCTTTGAAGGCAATGTTCATGCTACGGGTGTTGGCAACATTGAGAAGGCGAAGCCGTATGGGCTTGTCTTTGGAAAGCGTAATGCGCGGCTTGTGCATGCCGTTGACAGTGAACCAGTTACCCAATCGCCCTTCCCCAACAGCTCGCTCCAATTTCGTAAAGTCTGGGTCAATCTTGCCGTCGTCATCCAGCGACCAATCATCAAATACAAGTGGCACATCATGAAACGCGGTTGGTTGCATTTCCTCCACAATGAGCATCCCAATCAGACCCATTTCGCGATGCTTTGATGCTTTCAACAACGGACCAAACCAAAATGTTCCGGCGTCAGGTGGCGTAAAAACCACTCCTACACCAGCAACAACACCTGCCGGCACTTCAATTGTCATTATGTCATTGGGGCCACGCACACCAAAAAAATGCACCCAAATCGCTTCATCCAACTCATTGATAAAACGAAGCCGCAATTCCTTGCCCTGTTGGGCGCGAACGATGGGTTGGTCAGATGTAGTTTTGAACAGCCAATGTTCCGTGGGCGGACTTTCTTGATCCAACAACTGGGTTTGAGTTTTAGTTGCTGTAATGACCTGCTCGGTCAGCACGTCTTGTGCAACAGCAAAACGACACTGCAGAACAGCGGCGAAGCTGAGGCCACCTGTGAATTGCCGTCGATTGATGTGCCGCATCACCATGCAACTAGATTTAACAGGATTCGCGGCAATTTAGTGGCGCTACTTTTGTAGTGTTTTGAGACTGTACACGGGTTCCAGATTGCTCAGGTTATTTAAAGTTTCATAGAGAAATGTCTGCAGCTCTGGCACCATGTCTGCAGCCAATCCTTGCGTGTCGCCTTGAACAAAATTACGGAATGAAAAGCGCTTGTTTGAAATTGCACTGGCAACCGGTGCTGGAAGAAACGGCAATGTCAAAGAACCATCATCTTCATCCCAAGCCGACCGCACCAGTTGATTGCGCACAGGCACAAACAAATCAACGCCAGGATAGTGTTGAAGCAAACGTGCCGCTTTTAATGAAATGATGCTTTGATCCACCACAAAGAACAGAAAAATCCGGAAGCCCAGTTTTTTACATTCCAAGAAGAATGAAAGATCACGTTCTGCAGCAAAAAAATTCTCGGTGTGCCGTGCGGGCAAATCGATAACATAGTCTCGACCGGGTGCCGCCAAAAGCGTATCGAAGAGTTTCATTTGACCCTTGATGGCCGCAAAATCGGCAAGTGCAGTGCGCCCCGGAAAGAAACTGCGCAGCGGTCCATCCGGTGCATCCGTATCTATGACGAACGGGTCGCGTCCATCAAGCATCAAATAATCAACCAGCAACCGCGCCAACAAAGTTTTGCCATTGCGATGCTGGTCGGAAGCGATGATGTAAATTGTAGGCTGAATGGCCATGGGGCCAAGGGCCTACCGACTAAGAACGACTAGCGCCAATGATGTCCTGCAACATCTTCACGCGTGCGTATTGTTCGTCGATTTCAGTGCACCACTTGCGCACATATCCACGCAACACAAATGAGAACTTGCCTTGCGATCCATCAGCAGCACGATTGTCGATGAAATCCTTATAAGTGACCCCAGCAACGTCAACTTGCTCGTAAGCCATTTCATTGAGCTTAGGAATATCGATTTCGTGGCTCTTGCTGATTTGGTTGAAATACTTGCGGTAAGTCGCATCGTCCCATTCGAAGAAGTTGGTTTCGTTAATCGAATTGCGTGCGACAACATATTCTACGCCTGATAGATACTTTGCGATTTCGCCAATTTCATCGAGTGACGCAATAGAAGGTCCGACAACATGCATCAGGCCCAAGGTAAACATGCCGTTGCGGGCTGCTTCCAAAATTCCTATGCGCTCAAATAGATCGAGCGAGTACGACAGATTGCCAGCTTTCAAGTCAACGACAGTAACCGGCACATTTGCCGTTTCCATTGTGTCCAAGACGCGCATTTGATGAGCCACATTGTTGAGGTCAATCACTTCACTAATCGAGGGGTAAAAGCGTTGAAGCGAGCCACGAGGGTTTTCCGTATCGAATGCACGGGTCAAAATATTCTTGCGTGCAAAATAGTCGAGCAAGGAACGCGATACAGTTGTTTTGCCCACGCCGCCTTTATCTGCGCCGACAAGAATGAGTGTTGGTTTCATGGTTGTGCCCTCGTTTACAGAAAATGTTATCTTTACCGTGCGCGCTAATACCACGGCTTAAACGTTGAGTACATTGGCGATTTTGCGGTATGTTCGTGCCAAGGTTGGCTAAGGGGAGAACTTGGATGGCATATCTATGGCTGGGAGCACTGTTGTTTGGTGGGCCGCATTTGTTCTCTTCATTTGCGCCCAAATTCCGCGACAGGATTCGTGCTGCGCTCGGCGAAAAGGCTTGGAAAGGCTTGTATTCTTTACTGTCGTTACTTGGAATTGTGCTTTTCATTCTGGCTTATCGCGCATCTGGTGAAGGGGTTTTAGGCGAACAACTTTATCAACCGTGGGTCGAAGGCAAACACCTGGTGATGCTGTTAACGCTGCTTATGTTTGTTCTGATCGGCGCATCTCATGGCAAAGGCTACATTAAAACCTTCGTACGCCACCCCATGTCGCTGGGTATTGCTCTATGGGCAGGCGGCCATTTGTTGGTGAACGGCGAGCGCACACTGGTGTGGATGTTTGGAACACTCTTTGTTGTGGCAGTAGCAGATCTCATATTTTCACTGGCGCGAGGTAAAAGGCCAGTTTACCAACCTCGCATCAGATCAGATATTGTCGCGGTCATTGCTGGCGTGGTTTTGTTCGCAGTGTTTCTATTTGGCTTTCATCCCTATGTTCTCGGCGTTCCGGTGGTGGGTTAAATGTTATTGCTCGCAACAGTGTTGTTCTTGTTCGGCGTGATCCACATCAACCCCGCTATGCCAAAGTGGAAGGCACATGCCGTTCAAACCTTTGGCAAGGCTTATGGACCCGTCTATGGCTTGCTGACGTTGATTTTGTTTGCAGCGGTCATTTGGGCCTTCCGTGAAGCTGGCCCCGGTTTCATCTATGAACCGCCGATTTGGGGACACTATGCCAATTTCGGTTTCACACTCGTCGGCTTTTTATGTATCGGTATTTTTCTGTTTCGTGGCTCGTGGCGCAACAGCTTGAAATATCCCATGGCGATTGGCGTTTCGTTGTGGGCGTTCGGACATCTCCTCGCCAATGGTGAACAACGCTCCGTCCTGTTCTTTGGCGGCATGGCCTTCGTTGCAATCTTGTTTGCGGCATTGAATCATCACAACAAGCTTTTTGTGCCCACAGAAGTGAGGCAAGGCCACAATCTCATTTCCATTCTCGGTGGCATAGCGCTTTATGGTATTGCTGCTCAACTGCATCATGTCATTGTCGGCGTACCTTTGGTCACCCTGCAGTAAAAGGATAAGCAAACCGCCATGTCTCAGCACACAGTAACAAAACGTCGCACTGCTCCTGATATTCAGAACCGCAAAGGTGGCGAACCAATCGTGGCGCTCACATCTTACCATGCGCACACAGCAGCCATTGCCGACAAGTATGTCGACTTCCTGCTTGTTGGTGATTCACTCGGCATGGTGATGCATGGTTTTGAATCAACCCTGCCAGTGCCACTTGACCTGATGATCATGCATGGACGGGCAGTAATGCGCGGTGCCAAGCAATCATTGATTGTCGTCGACATGCCATTTGGCTCCTATGAAGAAAGCCCGCAGCAAGCTTTCCGCAATGCTGCAAAAGTCGTGAAAGAAACGGAATGTGGCGCCATCAAATTGGAGGGCGGAAAACGCATGGGCGAAACCATTCGGTTTCTGTCGGAGCGTGGCATCCCCGTCATGGCCCATGTCGGCCTTACTCCACAATCCATCAATGTTTTGGGCGGCTTTAAAGCGCAGGGCCGAGAACGCGCGCAATGGGCCGCAATTGAAGAAGACGCAAAAGTCGTGGCTGAAGCCGGTGCATTCTCAGTGGTGCTCGAAGCCGTTGCTGAACCCCTCGCCCGCAAAATCACTTCACAGATTGATATCCCAACAATTGGCATTGGCGCCTCTGCCGCTTGTGATGGTCAGATACTGGTGATGGAAGACATGCTGGGTCTTAGCCCACGAATCGCGAAGTTCGTCAAAGAGTTCGGCAAAGTGGGCGCTGCCATTGAAGGTGCCATCAAGATGTATGCTGATGATGTGCGTGAGCGAAAGTTCCCTGAACAGCAACACACCTATACTGTGAAAGACTAACGCTTCACGGCTGCAAGCAAGAATTCAACATTACCGTCGCCACCCTCTACGGGTGAAGCAATTGTGCCGCGCACCGTCCAACCTTGGCCTTCCAGAAAAGCGCCAATTTCTGCGCAGACTCTCGCGTGCTGAGTGGGATCGGTCACTATGCCGCCACGCCTTACATGTTCGCGTCCGACTTCAAATTGCGGTTTGATTAATGAAATCAATTCAGCATTCGCATTAACCAGCGATAATGCAGGCGGCAAGGCAAGTTTCAGCGAGATAAAACTCACATCGCAAACAATCAAATCAGTGTTTGCAGGCACATGTTCACGTGTGAGGTTGCGCGCATTCAAATTTTCGATTGATGTCACGCGAGTGTGTTTGGCAATGTCCGCAACCATTTGACCATGCCCCACATCAATTGCCGTCACATGGGCAGCACCTTGGTTCAACAAGACCTGCGTAAAACCACCCGTGGACGCTCCGATGTCTAAGGCGTTTCGACCTGCAGCATCAACCTCGAAATGCTGAAGGGCATGGAGCAGCTTCAGAGCTGACCGCGATACGTATTGCTGCGCTGCATCGGCAACACTCACATCATCACTCGGAAAGACACCTTGCGAGGGTTTGCGAGCGGCAACGCCATTTACCACAACAGTGTTGCGTAAAATCGCGTCCCGTGCGCGCGATCGGCTTGATACCAAACCACGCACGACCAATTCCTCATCTAGCCGTCGCGACGTCACTCAACATCCAACGCCTGGGAGCCAGTTGGTTTGCCCGAGGGGTCTAAGGTGATCTTCTCAATGCGCGCTTCCGCTTCTTTGAGTTTGGCCTCGCAATATTTGCGCAAGGCTTCGCCCCGTTCGTAATACTTGATTGACTTATCAAGCTCGACTTTTCCTTGTTCAAGCTTCGCCACAATGTCTTCAAGGGCCGCAAGTGCCTTCTCAAACGACAAATTGGTAATGTCAGCGGCGTCAGTCATTAGAGTTCTTCCTCGTCGTCAAAATCGTCTTCGTGCTGTTCTTCAAGCATTCCCGTGTCACCATGCATCAACGCATGCACGTGAACGCCTACAGAACCCGCAAGTCCTTGCAAATCATAGCCACCTTCCAGCACCGACACAACGCGACCAGAACAGAACTGGTCCGCTGCTTCCATGAGCTTCAATGTAACCCACGAAAAATCTTCTTCCGTAAGTTCCAAACTGCCCAAGGGATCACGCACGTGAGCGTCAAAACCGGCAGAAATGATGATTAGATCGGGCGCAAACAAATCCAATGCTGGCAGAATGATGGTGTTCATCGCCTCACGGAATTCCTGAGAGCCATTGCCTGCCAATAGTGGTGCGTTGAAAATATTTCCAACACCCGTCTCATTTGACGAACCAGAACCTGGATAAAGCGGCATTTGATGGGTTGAGCCATAGAACAAATCTGCATCAGACCAGAAAATATCTTGGGTACCATTGCCATGGTGCACATCAAAATCAACAACGGCGACGCGTTCAGCATTGTAACGGGAGCGCGCGTATTGTGCGGCGACGGCGGCGTGGTTGAAAAAACAAAAGCCCATGGCACGGTTATGTTCTGCATGGTGCCCCGGCGGGCGCGTGGCCACAAACACGTTGTCAGCCTCACCGCGAAACACGGCATCAACGCCAGCAACGGATGCACCAATGGCTCGCAGAGCTGCTTCGTGGGTAAAGGGTGACATCACGGTATCTGCGTCAATGTATTCAAAACCATTTTCCGGAGATATGGCACGCATGCGTTGAACATGTTCTGCCGTGTGGGCCAGCCTGGCATGTTCATCTGTTCCAAGCGGCGCTTCACGGTGGAGAAAGCCCCGCAAGGTGGGTGACGACAACACCGAATTCACGGCCTTTATTCTGTCGACCCGTTCAGGGTGGCCAGGGGGTGTTTCATGCGCAAGGGACGAGGGATGTGAAAATATAAGAGTTGTCATGTGTGTATTGGAGTTTGAAGCCTGCCCCTGCTATAGGGCGAGGCCCATGACGATGACCAGCGATATTTCCAGAGCAGCACGCATTTTGCGTGAGGGAGGACTTGTCGCATTTCCAACGGAAACAGTCTACGGACTGGGAGCCGATGCGACGAATGACGCTGCTGTTGCCAAAATTTTTGCGGCCAAACAGCGCCCGCAGTTCAACCCGCTGATTTCCCATGTGGCTAATGTTGAAGCGGCTTTTCGTTTGGGGCAATTTTCAATTGACGCGGAAAAATTGGCGGCAGCAATTTGGCCAGGGCCTCTAACGATCGTCGTGGAACGTCGTCGTGACTGCCCCATTTCGTTGCTTTGTTCCGCAGGCTTGTCGACTGTGGCACTGCGCGTTCCCAATCACACTGCTGCACTCGACGTTTTGCACGAAGTGAATTTGCCCATAGCCGCCCCCTCGGCCAATCGCTCCGGTCGCATCAGCCCAACCACTGCTGATCATGTGCGTGCTTCACTCGGAGATGCGGTTGATATGATTGTGGACGGTGGGCCATGCGGTGTTGGTGTTGAATCAACAGTTGTGCGCTTTTTGGACGATGGTCCTTATTTATTGCGCGCCGGTGGTGTGACACGAGAAGCCATGGAGGCCGTCTTAAATTGTCAGGTTATGACGCCGACACAATATGATACGGAACTGCATTCACCTGGAATGTTGGAGAGTCATTATGCCCCGCAAGCAAGTCTGCGACTGAACGCAGCAGCACCCGAATGGGGCGAGGCCTATATCGGGTTTGGCCCTTATGACTATGGACCTTGGACACTTTCAAAATCGGGCAACCTCCGAGAGGCTGCAACCAATCTTTTCAAGCTCTTACACAGTGTTGATGACTCACAACCTGAAGCTATTGCAGTGGCTCCAATTCCAATGACTGGCTTGGGCGAGGCGATCAATGATCGATTGATGCGCGCCGCCGCACCGAGACCAAAAGCATGACAAACCGCCCAAGCAAAGCGACGCTTGATCGGCTCGCAGATGTTGTCGGACCGAAAGGTGTTATGCAAGATGTGAGAGAGCAAGAGCCATACCTGAAGGAATGGCGGGACCGTTGGCATGGGGCAACGCCGTTGTTGCTGCGACCTAAAAACACTGAGGAAGTGTCTCGCATTCTCGCAATCGCTATCGAAACTGAAACAACAATTGTGCCGCAGTCCGGGAACACCGGGCTTGTGGGAGGGCAAATCCCAACCAACGGCGAAGTGTTGGTGTCTCTTGATCGGATGACTCGTGTTATGTCGGTGGACGCCGTTGACTATTCCATCACGGTCGAGGCCGGAGCCACTTTGCGATCTGTTCAAGATGCAGCAGCAGCTGTTGACAGGTTCTTTCCGTTGAGCCTCGCGTCAGAAGGGTCTTGCCGCATCGGCGGCAATCTCTCAACCAATGCTGGCGGTCTCAACGTTTTGGCCTACGGCAATGCCCGTGAACTGTGTCTTGGGTTGGAAGTCGTCCTGGCTGATGGGCGCGTGCTCAATCTGCAAAAGTCGCTGCGCAAAGACAATACGGGCTATGACTTGAAACACATCTTCATCGGGGCTGAAGGCACCTTGGGCATCATCACAGCCGCCACACTAAAATTGTTCCCGCGGCCACAACGCTATGAAACGGCTTTCGCGGCCCTGCATTCTGTGGAGGCAGCGCTTAAGCTTTTGTCACTGGCAAAGCTACACAGTGGCAATCGTGTTGTGGGTTTTGAGTTGATGCCGGAACTCGGTATTCAGTTTGCGGTGAAACATATGAACAACCGGAGGCCCATCGACACGGTGGCACCTTGGTATGTTCTCTTCGAAATAGCCGATGCCCAAACTGGTACAATGCAGACCATTCTTGAAGTTGCTTCAGAAAGCGGTGACATTCTTGATGCGACAATTGCTCAGAATGATACTCAGCGCAATGAGCTTTGGAGCATGCGCGAAAATCTCTCGGAGTCGCAGAAATACGAAGGTGGGTCCATCAAGCACGACGTGTCAGTACCAATATCTGCATTGCCAGCTTTCATCGCGGAAGCCGCCACTGCTGTTGAACGCTTCATGCCAGAATCTCGGCTCTGTTGTTTCGGCCACATGGGC
Organism: uncultured Alphaproteobacteria bacterium; assembly: GCA_963850355.1. Taxonomy (GTDB): domain Bacteria; phylum Pseudomonadota; class Alphaproteobacteria; order Rhizobiales; family Aestuariivirgaceae; genus Aestuariivirga. The sequence continues at coordinate 846,743 of CAWKKP010000008.1, read as the reverse complement.
GACGGCAACATGCACTTTAATGTTTCGCAACCTGTTGGCATGGACAAGCAAAAATATCTCAGCCGCTGGCATGAGATGAACCGCATCGTGCATGATGTTGTGAAAACCTACCAAGGCTCATTTGGTGCAGAGCATGGCATTGGCGTGTTGAAGCGCGAGGACATGTTGCACTACAAGTCAGCGATTGAACTTGATGTCATGCGAAGCCTCAAACACGCGTTGGACCCAAAGGGCATTTTGAATCCAGGTCGCGTGTTACCTTAACACTTGCCACAAAACCCACGCAGCTCAATCGATGATTTTGCGACGACAAAACCCATCTGTTTTGCCGTACCCGACAACGCTTTTGAAACCGCAGCATCAGTGCTTTCTGAGACTTTGCCACACTTTTCGCAGATCATGAAAACAGTGGCAGCGTGGCTTTGGCAGTCAGGATGCTGGCAGGCCACAAAAGCGCTCATGCTTTCAAGCCGATGCACCCTGCCCTGCGCCACCAGTTTATCAAGCGCGCGATAAACCTGTAAGGGAGCTTTGAGACCATCGCCACGCAGATGATCGAGCAAATTATAAGCACTCATCGGCGCATCAGATTTCTCCAGTGCATCAAGGACAAGGGATTGATTACGGGTCAGGTCAGCACCGTCTGTCATTGATTTTGCCTTTGAAGATTGCGTTGTATTGGAACGATCAGACCCAACAGGAATAAGAGCAATGCAACCACAACTATGGAAGGCCCCGATGGCGTGTTCCAAGTCAAAGATGCGAGTAGCCCAATCACCACGGAAATGGCTCCAATCGCAACGGCAAGTGCAGCCATCATGGCAGGCCCAGTCGAGAACCGGCGTGCCGCTCCAGCCGGAATAATCAACAGCGAAGTAATCAACATCACACCAACAATTTTAATAGAGACTGCCACTACGCCTGCCAACAAAAGCAACAACAATATATCATAGGCAGCAGGATTTATGCCTTCTGCGGCCGCCATATCGCGATTGACGGTGACGGCAAACAACGGTTTCCACGCCCACAGCAACACAGCCAAAACGGCAGTGCCGCAACCATAAATGACAGCCAGATCGGATTTTCCCACCGTCAATAAATCGCCGAAGAGAAGCCCCATTAAATCAAAGCGCACCCAGGTCATAAAGGCGAGAGCCAAAAGCCCCATTGCCAATGACCCATGTGACAGCATGCCAAGCAGCGCATCTGACGACAAAGCGCTGCGCTTCTGCAAAGCCAGCAATGCCAAGGCAACAATCACTGCCAATGCAAAAACAGCTAGCGTGACATTGACGTTCAGCAGCAGCGAGAGTGCAACACCGAGCAAAGCTGCGTGGGCGAGCGTATCGCCAAAATAGGCCATCTTTCGCCACACCACAAAACAACCCAAAGGCCCAGCAACTGCAGCAACGCCAAGTCCGCCCAAGATAGCACGGGTGAAAAAATCATCGAACATGGCGGTGACTCTTGAAACTTTCATGCTGATGCGTTCGGTGATTGTGATGGTGACCATCTTCAGGATGGCAATAATCGGTACACGAACCATCGGAATGCTGCACTCTGCCATCTGCCAAATGGGTATGGTCGTGTCGATGTTGGTAAAGCGCAAGCGCACCTGCTTTATCACCAAACAATTGTTTGTATTCGCGGCTCTCGGCCACACTCTCTGGCGTACCTTGGCAACACACATGGCCATTTAAACACACGACATGATCGGTGGCCGCCATCACCATATGAAGGTCATGGGAGATCAATAAAATACCACATCCTGTGGTATCGCGCAGTGTTTTGATGAGGTCATACAGTGCAATTTCACCCGCGAAATCCACACCCTGAACCGGTTCATCCAGCACCAATAGATTTGGCTTGCGTGCGATGGCACGCGCAAGCATGACTCGCTGAAACTCACCACCAGAAAGATGTCTCACCTCTTGTTTTAATAGATGAGCCGCACCCGTGAGTTCCAGAGAATTTACCACGTCGGCATCTGCAATATTCTCGGTCAAACGCATCATCCCATCGACGCGCAGCGGCAACGTCCAATCGATGGCAATTTTTTGTGGCACATAAGACGCTTTCAGCTTTGGTGAGCGTTTTACAGTACCTTCGTCGGCGTTCATGACACCCAATGCCATTTTCGCTGTCGTGGATTTTCCAGAGCCATTGGGGCCAATCAGCGTCACAATCTCACCGGCGCGAACACTAATTTCGACCCCCCGCACAAGCCAACGCCCTGCCCGCCTCAATCCAGCATTTTCTAAACGCACCAATGCATCATTGCTTTGTAACACCGAAACCGCTCCAAATTCGTCTTGACTTTAGCATATGTTATATCATAACGCTAGATATGTAATAATATTACAAGGAGTGTGACATTGCGCTATTTCAGATACTTGGCAGCGACGGCGAGCTTGCAATTGCTTCTGAGTGGTCAAGCTGTTGCTGACGTGAAGGTAGTGGCTTCTATCAAGCCCATCCACTCCCTTGTCGCAGCCATCATGGAAGGTGCGGGAGAGCCGAAACTGCTGGTCGATGGCAATGCGACACCCCACACGTTCCAACTCCGCCCATCAGACGCGGAAATGCTACAAGAGGCACAGCTGGTTTTTTGGGTGGGGCGTGAACTTGAAACCTTTTTAGAAAAACCGTTGGAAACCTTAAGCGGTAAGGCCACAACTATTTCACTGATCGATATCAAAGGACTGCAAACTTTGGCAGTACGTGAGGGCAATGGATTTGCAGCTCATGACGATCATTCAGCAGAAGGGGGTGAGCACAAACAAGAACGCGACGCCCACATTTGGCTTGATACATCAAACGCGCGGGCCATGATCTTAGCCATTCGTGACGAGCTCATTAAAGCTGACCGTGAGTATGAAAAGCTCTACACAGCGAATGCTAAAAAAATGTTGGCCAAATTGAACGCACTCGACAGTGAAATCACTCTGACGACTGTCGGACTGAATGATTCTAAGTTCATCACGTTTCATGATGCGTACCAGTATTTTGAACAGCGTTACGGCCTGTCATCGGCGGGAACCATATTACTCAATCCCGAAAGTCCACCGGGTGCGGCCGCAATAAGAGAAATCCATGATCGCATTGCATCAGGTCAAATAAAATGCGTTTTCACCGAGCCACAATTTGACAACAAACTGGTCAAAGTGGTGATCGAAGCGAGCGATGCCAAAATCGGTGACCTCGACCCAATCGGTGCGACGCTCGAACCAGGACCTGCACTCTATGAAAATCTAATCAGAAATATCGCCAGTTCGCTGAAATCTTGCCTGGGTTAACTTCATCCCTGTTCAACCATTTGCAAACTCCCCAGAGTTTGCTAACGTTCTCGTGGGGCTAGAGATAGGATTACGAACATGGGCAAACACATAGCCCCTCTCTTGCTATTCACAGCCCTTTTAATAGCATCCGTTCCTATGGCTTATGCCGACAACAACAAAGACTGTGACAGCAACAAACCAGCGCTTTCAATTAAGGGATGCACGGCTCTTTTAAAGCTTGGCAAGAAAAGCAATTCTAAGCTCGATATTGTGCATTTTAATCGTGGCCTAGCGTATTATAACCTTGGAGACCTAGACAAAGCGCTGGCTGATTTTGACAAGTCCATAAGTCTCAATTCGAAATACGCAAATTCCCATATCGAGCGCGCCAGTGTCTTGGTAAGGAAGGGATATTTTGATGAAGCGCAAACTGCAATTGAACGTGCCTTCAAACTGAAACCCAATTCTGCTGAGGCCCAAAATGTTTTGGGAGATCTCTATTATGAAAAGGCCGACTTCAAAGGTGCGATTGAAGCTTATGATTTGTCCATCAAGCGTGCACCCAAAAAGGCCTTCACGTATTACGAAAGAGGCTTCAGCTATTTTAAACTCACAGAGTACGACAAGGCTTTAAGTGATTTCGACAAGGCCATCTCACTGGATCCAAATATTTCCGCATTTCATGCTGGCCGTGGCCTCGTCGGCCTTGATCAAAGAAACTATGACGAAGCGTTAGCCGATTTTGACAAGGCCATTGCAGTCGATGCTAAGAATGTTCAAGCACACAATGGCCGTGGCGATGTCTATTATGGCAAAGGTCTGGATGATGAAGCAATTGTCTCTTATAGCAAGTCGATAGAGATTAAACCTGACTCACATCTGGATTATTTTGACCGTGGTTATGCTCATTTCCGAAAGTTGGACAGCAAAGCAGCGCTTGCAGATTTCGATGAGGCTATCCGGTTGCTTCCAACTGATGCAAGCTATCATGCCGCCCGCGGCGACGCTTTGAAGCTCGCGAAATCCTACGATCAAGCAATACTGTCTTACAACACAGCAATCGAAATGAACCCAAAGTTCGTGGGGGCATTGATACAGCGCGGATATTCCCACGCACAAAAACTTGACCTTGACCGAGCACTCGAGGACTATACACGCGCATCAGAACTCGATCCTAAGAACGTAGATGCGCTTGCAGAGAGCGCCAACGCCCACTTTGCACGCAATGAATATGACTTGGCGATTGAAATCGCCCAGAAGGCCTTGGTGTTGTCGCCACAAATGGCATACCCACATGCCGTAATCGGGTTTGCCTTTTTTGAAAAAGGTGACTCAAAAGCTGCTCTTGATGCATTCGGGAAAACCCTTGCTGCCGACCCTAACTTTGCCTCTGCATACAATGGTCGCGCCGAAGTATTCATCAAGGATAAAAACTATGACGCCGCAATGACTGAAGTTGAAAACGCCATTAGGGTCGATCCAAAATTCAGTTTCAACTATAGCGGCCGCGGTAATGTCCTGCTTGCAAAGGGCGATGTTGAAGGTGCTATCAAGGAATTTGACAAGGCAATCAGCTTAGACACTCAAAATGGCGACGCCTTCCTTGGGCGCGGGCGGGCTTTTGCGAAACAAGGAAAGTCCGACAAAGCCCTCGCCGATTTGCAAGAAACCCTCGTGAAATATCGCGCCACGTCTCGCATCCAGCAACTGGCAGCACAAGAAATTGCGAAATTGGGCAACACAAAAGTTGCGACGACACCTGTGGAAGTGGCGACCACGCCCATCGAACCTGTAATCGAAAAACCAATCACCAAGCAGTCACCAACAGTCTTGCCTTCTAAGGGTAAAAAACTGGCGCTCGTGATTGGAAACGGCACCTACCAAAGTGCAACCAGTCTTGTAAATCCACCGCGTGACGCCCGAGCGATGACATCAACACTCGAAAAACTGGGTTTTGAAGTCGTGTCTGGTGAAGACTTGGACAAGGCGGGCATGGAGACAAAACTGCGCAGCTTTGCCCAAAAGGCTGCATCGGCCGATGTCACATTGTTCTTCTACGCCGGACACGGCATGCAAGTTGGTGATCGCAACTACCTAATTCCGGTTGATGCAAAACTGGAAGAAGTCACTGCAGTGGATTTTGAACTTATTGATGTTGATAAGTCGATTGTGAAATACATGGGGGGCGATTCCAAAACAGGAATCGTCATCTTGGACAGCTGCAGAAATAACCCTTTGGCCCGCAGTTTTGCGCGCACCTTTGGCAAAACACGTACTGGTGCCGTTAATCAAGGCATGGCCCCGATGTCGACTGAAGACGGTGGTCTTTTGATCGCCTTCGCCACGGCACCGGGTGACGTCGCGGCTGACGGTGAAGGTGAAAACAGCCCTTTCACAACGGCACTCCTCAAACACTTACCCACACCTGGACTTGAACTTGAACTATTGATGAAGCGCGTCAAAAAAGATGTCTACGACAGTACCGGCAAGAGCCAACAGCCTTGGGTCAATTCGGCATTGAGAGATGAAGTATATTTGGTCGAGAAGTAGAGATCACTCCCACTCTATTGTACCCGGTGGCTTCGACGTCACATCATAAACCACACGGTTGATACCTTTGACCTCGTTGATGATGCGCGTGGCTGTGCGTCCAAGGAAGTTCATGTCATACGGGAAGAAGTCAGCCGTCATGCCATCAACAGATGTAACGGCGCGCAACGCCAAGACACGATCATAGGTGCGACCATCCCCCATGACGCCAACAGTTTGTACAGGCAACAACACCGAGAACGCCTGCCAAATTTTGTCGTACAGTCCGGCCTTGCGAATTTCATCAAGATAAATCGCATCGGCCTTTTGCAGGATCGACAACTTCTCGCGCGTTACACCTCCCGGCAAACGGATGGCAAGACCAGGTCCGGGGAACGGATGCCGCCCCACAAATTTCTCCGGCAATCCAAGCTCTTGGCCCAACTTTCTCACTTCATCTTTGAACAGTTCGCGCAGCGGCTCAACGAGCTGCATTTTCATCCGATCAGGAAGACCGCCCACATTGTGATGCGACTTGATCGTGACAGATGGTCCACCAGTGAAGGACACGCTTTCAATCACATCAGGATAAAGCGTGCCTTGTGCGAGAAAATCAGCACCGCCCAATTTCTTGGCTTCCGCTTCAAACACCTCGATGAACAATCGGCCGATAGTTTTGCGTTTGGTTTCGGGGTCAACTTCACCCTCAAGCGCGTTGATGAAAAGATCGGCAGCATCAACATGCACCAGCGGCAAATTGTAGTGTTCACGGAACATCGACACGACTTCTTTGGCTTCGTCCATGCGCATCAAACCATGGTCAACAAACACGCAAGTCAGTTGGTCTCCAATCGCTTCGTGAATGAGCACTGCTGCAACCGATGAATCAACACCGCCTGACAAACCACAAAGCACCCTGCCTTTGCCGACTTGTGAGCGAATGCGGTCAATCGCCTCCTGACGGAAGGACGCCATCGTCCAGTCTTGTTTGCACTTAGCGATCTTCAAAACAAAATTGCTGATTAGTTTGGCACCATCGGGCGTATGCACAACTTCAGGATGGAACATGGTGGTGAATATCTTGCGCGCCTCATCTGAAGCTATGGCGAAGGGCGCATTCTCCGAAGTGGCTTTGACCGTGAAGCCCTTCGGCAATTTTGTAACGCGATCACCGTGGGACATCCAAACCGGGTGCCGCTCTCCAACATTCCAGAAGCCATCGAACAATGCGCTATGGGCTTTGATCTCAATGTCAGCTCGGCCAAATTCTGCCGCATGGCCACCCTCAACCACGCCACCCAATTGCACTGCCGTGGTTTGCTGGCCGTAACATATCGACAAGATGGGCAGACCCGCGTCAAACACGACTTGCGGCGCACGGGGTGAGCCATCACGCGTCACCAAGTCCGGCCCTCCAGACAAAATGACAGCTTTGGGCTTTAAGGCATGAAAAGCAGCTTCCGCCTTCTGAAAGGGAATGACTTCCGAATAGACCCCCAACTCCCGCACGCGTCGCGCGATGAGTTGCGTCACCTGAGAGCCGAAATCAATAATCAGAATTTTATCATGAAGAACGTTTGTCATGCGGGGCGTTTAAGGAAACCCGCGGGAGTCTGCAAGGCCGAGCTATGTTGCCTGTGCAAGATCCCACAACAGTTTGACGTTCAGCGCGATGATAATGGCTGCAATGACGCCAGCGACCGCCGTCAGCCAACTTGGGTGACACAAGCGGCCCCATTTTGTTCTTGTTGCGGGTAAACATGACGAGCGGAACAATTGCGAATGGCAGTTGAAACGCCAAAATGACTTGGCTCAAGATCAGTAGTGTTCCAGTGCCTTCTGCACCGTAATATAGCGTCACACCAGCAGCGGGTACAATAGCAACCATACGGGTGACCAGTCGGCGCATCCAGGCTGGAAGCCGAATGTTCAAGAACCCTTCCATCACAATTTGGCCTGCCAAAGTGGCTGTCACAGTCGAATTCAATCCACACGCCAACAGCGAGATAGCGAAAAGTTTGGGCGCCAGCAATGAGCCAACCAGTGGAGCCAGCATGCGGTGTGCCTCACCCAGATCGGTGACCGCGGTCGCTCCTGTGCGATGGAAGGTTGCTGCTGCGAGTATCAGTATCGATGCATTGACCAACAGTGCAAACATCAGCGCCACAGTTGAGTCAATCGTCGCAAACTTCAATGCTTCGCGCTTTTGCGACAAACTGTCTCCATAAGCGCGCGTTTGAACAATACCGGAATGCAGATAAAGATTGTGCGGCATAACGGTGGCACCAATAATGCCCAAGGCCAAGTAAAGCATCTGCGGATTGCGAACGATATCAACCGTTGGAGCAAAGCCCCGCAACAGTGGTCCCCACTCGGGATCAACCATTGCGATCTGCAAGAAGAAGCAAACAAAAATAACGCCCAGCAACGCAATGATGAATGCTTCGACCCAGCGGAAGCCGAGCTTCTGCAGCCACAAGATCAAGAACACATCAAGTGCTGTGATGATCACACCAATTTCGAGCGGAATGCCGAACAGTAAATTCAGACCAATGGCAGTGCCGACAACTTCAGCGATATCAGTGGCAATGATTGCGATTTCTGCAAACAGCCACAGAACAAATGAAACTGTGCGAGGAAACGCATCCCGACAGGCTTGTGCTAAATCACGGCCTGAACCGATGGCCAAACGTGCGCAAAGAGACTGCAAAATAATCGCCATGATGTTCGACAACAGTGCCACAAACAGCAGCGTGTAACCAAACTGCGCTCCGCCAGCGATGGATGTTGCCCAGTTGCCCGGGTCCATGTAGCCGACAGAGACGAGGTATCCTGGCCCCACAAAAGCTAAAGCGCGGCGAAAAAATGACCCTGAGTTGCGCACGGGTATCGTTCGAAAAACATCCAACAACGAAGGTTCGCCCCGTTGCTGTCGCCATCCCTTGATAATCTCAGTGCTCACTTGAACTCCAAATTTAGCCTTTGCTAAACTTAAACTTAGCATTGGCTAAACCCTTGTCAATGGGCTACAGAAAGGCGGGAAATCAAGATGTCAAAACCGATCAAGAAAACCAAAGCCAAGCTGCAATCCCTCGCGTTCAAGCGAACGCGGGCCGATCACTCGTCCGAATTGGCTGAGGATTATGTTGAGCTGATTGCAGATCTGATTGACGAAAAGGGTGAAGCGCGTGGGTCTGATGTTGCCTTGCGCTTGGGCGTTGCGAATGCAACGGTGGTCAAGATGCTAAAACGGCTGTCTGACCGGGGGTTGGTTACACAAGAACCCTATCGGGCGATCATGTTAACGGGCGAAGGCTGGACCATGGCGGAAAATGGGCGACGCCGCCATGATATCGTCGAAAACTTCTTGTTAACCCTAGGTGTATCATCCGAGACGGCACGTCTTGATTCCGAAGGTATTGAGCACCACGTAAGCGATGAAACTTTGAAAGCCATGGCGCGGTTTAACGTCCGCAAGATGGCCTGATCCGGGGACTAAATCATGAAATATGCCATTTTTGCACTCACTTTGCTTGCCACACCCGTTTTGGCTCAAGATGCCAGCTTGAATTTTGACCCGCCTCAACTCTGCGCTTGGCAAGCTTCCAACAACGGCATGGATGTAGCCTCCTGTTCCGCACTTGAAGATGAGTCAAAAGCCATGTTGGCAGAACTTGAAACCACGGCCGACGCTGATCGCAAATCTGTTTGTGTCGCTCAAGCCAAGGATTTTTCAGCAAATTCAGGATTCGCCAGCTACGCCATCTATGCCGGTTGCCTGAAAGACGGCCCCGGTAGCCTCTAAACTTTCCTCTCTAATACCGACACGAAGAAACCATCGACATCATGTTGTCGTGGTGTCAGCAGCAAGTTGTCATGATGACCGTCAGCAGACGCTGGCGCCTTGCCACCAATACTGCGTGACCATTGCCCTGATGTTGGCACGACCTTGAATGCAGCGTGTTGCTTGAGGAAAGCTGCAACTTGATCGCCGTTCTCTTCAGGCAATATTGAGCAGGTAAAATAAACAAGCTTCCCGCCCGGCTTGACCAACTTTGCACCGCTCGCCAACACGTTGCGCTGCTCTGCAAGGCGCGTGTCCAAAGTCTTGCGTGTGAGCTTCCACTTGCCCTCTGGCTTTCTCCGCCATGTACCAGTGCCTGAACACGGCGCATCGACAACCACACAATCAAAGCTGTTGTCTTGCATGGCATCGGCATTATCGGCTGAAACAACTTCGACACAACTTGCACCCGCGCGCGTGATCCGTTCAAAGATTGGGCGAAGCCTGTGGCGATCAACATCATGGGCGACAAGGCGGCCCTGATTTTTCATAAGTGCTGCAAGCGCTAAAGTTTTACCACCAGCACCCGCACAAATATCCGCAACCGACTGTCCGGGTGCTACACCTGCCAGAGCTGCCGCAACTTGCGAAGCCGTGTCCTGAACTTCAAACCACCCCATACCATGGGCTGGTTCCACTTCAACGTTCACATGTTTACCGTCTGCTTCTGGAGCGGCAATGCGCACGGAGGTTTCAACCATAGGCCCAGCCACAGCACCAAAGCGGGCAAGTGCCTGCAATACGGCGGCGCGGTCGCTTTTTAGAGTATTCACCCGCAAATCAATGGGCGCACGTTTCGACAGCGCCTGCCCTTCGGCCATTGCATTTTCGCCGAACACTTTTGAAAATGTCGGTGCGAGCCAATCGGGATAATTCCCTGCGATGTGGTCTGACGTAATCTCAGGCACTAACGAAAGTGCCGCCCGCTCGTCAACGCTCAACGCAGATGGGCCGTGCTGCTCCACCGATAGAGCTGCAATGTCTTGGACAGACATTCGCCATTGACCACGCAGAGTGCCTAGAACAATGTGACGTGCCGTGTCGCCGCCAGCTTGTGCTGCTGCCGTGTTGCGCTGACGCAAACTGTCATACACCAGAGTGCCGATGGCGTTGCGATCACTGGAGCCCGCAAAGCGGTGCGCCTTGCCCCAGTCCTTCAATGCCTCAGACGCCGGGCGATGCCGTGACATCACCTCGTTGAGAACTTCGATTGCCGCTTGAACGCGGCCAGCTTGTTTCATGAGTTATCCCACAATGAACAGTTTGATAGCGAGCCACACCCACATCACGAACAGTATCGCAAAGCCAAACAAGAAGAACCGCAATCGCGCCGGGACGTCATTGGCGTGTGTGTGTTCGTAACTGTGAAGAATTCGAGAAACCAGAAACGTCCAACTCAAGCCCACAAAAATCATATCTACTGATTGCAGTGCCACCACTAAAGCCGAACCCGCATACCATAACATGGGGGTTTCAAACTGATTGTCAAAGTTATTGCCAAGAGCGCGCACTTTGCGCGGCCACGCACCAGCATCAATGGCAATTTCCGATAACTTCGCTTGACCCGTGCGCACACTTTTGAAACGCGCCCTCAACGTTTTGAGGCCCACATACAAAATCAACAACACGTGCAAAAACAACGGGAGGAGAAACAATTTCGTCGCCATCTGAAACATAAGTCCTTTTAGTTCACACGCTGATAGTTCGGTGCTTCGCGCGTAACCATGACGTCGTGTGCATGGCTCTCACGCAATCCTGCATTGGTAATACGCACAAACTGCACTTTGGACTGTAATTCACTGAGTGTTGCCGCGCCGACATAGCCCATGGATGCACGAAGGCCACCAACGAGTTGATGCAACACTTGAGAGACCGGGCCCTTGTAAGGCACCTGTCCTTCAATGCCCTCGGGCACCAGCTTCAATGAACTTCCGACATCCTGCTGGAAATAACGATCAGCGGAGCCCCGCGCCATGGCACCGATGGAGCCCATGCCGCGATAGGATTTGTAGGAACGGCCCTGATACAAAAATACTTCGCCGGGGCTTTCATCCGTTCCTGCCAGCAAGGATCCGATCATCACAACCCCTGCCCCAGCGGCCAACGCTTTGGCCAAATCACCAGACAGTTTGATGCCGCCATCGGCGATGATGGGAATACCGAACTTCGCCCCCATTTCAGCGCATTCCAGAATGGCCGAGAACTGCGGAACGCCAACGCCTGCAACAACACGCGTGGTGCATATCGAGCCCGGACCAATCCCAACTTTCACAGCATCTGCGCCAGCATCAATCAAGGCTTTCACAGCTTCAGCTGTCGCCACATTGCCGCCGATGATTTGCACACTGTTGCTCATTTTTTTAACACGTGTGACTTGTTCCAACACGTTCGATGAATGGCCATGCGCCGTGTCAACAATGATGACGTCAACGCCTGCGTCAATCAAACGTTCAGCCCGCTCAATGCCATTGGCCCCAATGCCTGTAGCGGCAGCGACCATCAAACGTTCTCTCCCATCTTTAGATGCGAGCGGATGATCAGCGGCTTTTTCCATGTCATTGACAGTGACCAAGCCAACGCAATGGCCATCATCATCCACAACGAGCAGTTTTTCGATGCGATGTTTGTGCAGAAGTTTCTTGGCTTCCAACTGATCAACACCCTCGCGCACCGTCACCAATTTCTGCGTCATCAACTCCGCGACTTTGGTGTTCATGTCGGTAGCAAAACGCACATCGCGATTGGTGATGATGCCTTCAAGCTTGCCCTTCTCGTCAACAACGGGAATTCCGGAGATGCGATGCTTTTCCTTCAGCGTCATCAATTCACCAAGCGTTGCACCGGGCAGAATGGTGATGGGGTTGACGACCATGCCGGTTTCAAAACGCTTCACCTGCCGCACATGATCGGCTTGTGTTTCCGGATCGAGATTTTTGTGAATGACGCCCATGCCGCCAGCCTGCGCCATGGCAATGGCCATCGCCGCTTCAGACACCGTGTCCATCGCAGCCGACATCACAGGAATGGCCAGCGCAATGGTTTTGGTGAGATTGGTTTTGGTCGACACTTCAGTGGGCAAGACGTTCGACGCGCCGGGCTTCATCAGCACATCGTCAAAAGCCAGATATTCGGGGAATGTGCTGTTCATGATGTCAACCTTGTGCAAGGGCCGTAGGATTCGGTGAGTTGACGGCTGCCCTTAACAAGCTGGGGCGTTGGGGGCAAGGGAAGAGTTATTAGACACGACTGTGCCCAAGTTCACCCGGAAGCCCGAGCGGATGAAAGCGGCCTTCCGCACAGCTGCGCTGTGCTAGGGCCAGGACCCGCATTGCTTTGCAATGCAAGGGAGACGCGCGGGGAAACCCTCTGCGAATGCGACTGGCTTAAAGTCGCTATGGTATGCGTCGGGTTTCCCCACGCGTGGCAAGATGTTCTTCCTGTGCGCCGACGCAAATCTGAAGGGATTTGCGCGCTTAATTTAATGGCGCGAATAGTGGGGATCGACAATGAAAAAATGGAACATAATAGGAACATTGTCAAGGATTATTTTCGGGGAAAGCATGATCACGTGTGTTGACAATGTAGATACGCGATCTCATATTCACCCGATGAACAAGCATTCCACTATTGTACCCTCTGCCGACACCAAGGGCAGCATCAACTTGCGCATTGAGAGCCAAACCCGCCAGTTGATCGACGAGGCTGCAACGGCGCTGGGCAAAACGCGCACGGAATTTATGATTGATTTAGCCCGCCGCGTAGCCATTGACGTGTTGCTAGACCAACGCTTGTTCGTGTTGGATGATGCCGCATTTGACAGCTTCGCCCAAGCCCTCGAAACAGCCCCTGCCCCCGGTCCGAAGTTGAAATATTTGATGCGCCGCCAACCTGTTTGGAAGGCATGACGCAAGTTCAGTTGCCCCAGCTTACGCCACCTCAACCGATTAATGCTGGCCTTGACGTGGCCGCGTTTGATTGCGGCAATGGCATTCTCAACGACTGGCTGAGATTGCGCGCGTTGCAAAACGAAAGCCGCTTCTCGCGCACCTATGTTGTGTGTGATGGCAACAAGGTTGCAGCCTATGTTTGCATTTCAACGGGTGCCGTTGATCGTGCAGCAGCGCCGGGCAAATTGCGCCGCAATGCACCCGACACCATCCCCGTCGCAATCATCGGCCGACTTGCAGTTGACAAAAATTATGCTGGGCGTGGATTGGGCGCGAGCATCTTGGCCGACGCCCTGCGCCGCATTGTGGCAGCCTCAAAAACTATCGGCATGGCTGCCGTAATTGTGCAGGCGAAGGATGACGCCGCAAAGAAATTCTATATGGCGTGCGCCGAGTTTGTAGAATTTCCAGCGGAGAGCAGGACGCTATTTTTGGCGATGGAGACAGTGGTAGGGGGCCTTGGGGGAGAGTTGAAAAAGTCAAATTGACAGCAGCACGGCGGAGGCAGAAATTAATTTTTCGCATCAAATAAAGTGGAGGTAACTGTAGTGGTACGGCAATCTAGTCAACGCAGCAGGAGATATTGACAGATATTTCTAACACAGGTGTTTCAAAACTATATCTGCTCCGCTCTTTCAATTATTTCCTTCAGGCTCTCTAAGTACAATTCCCCAACAACAAATGGGTCCGTTCCTTCAATTGGTTTCCCATTGTGTTCAGACGGAGGATGAAACACAGTCTTATATCTGGAATCCTCCACTGCTAGCAGCGACGGTTTACCGCCAAAAAAGACAACGTCTACGGGACCGCTAACTTTACTTGTCATGAGCTTTCCTCTTTCGATCCGAATTTCATCGACGGTGCCATCCCCAAACATACTGCCGCCTATGGCCACTCCAGTAAGTTCGGCTTGTAGAGTCTGGTCATGACTATGCTCTTCGGCATTTCTCGACTGAAACATGTAAGCAATTAAAGCATTATCTTTACACTCCCTTCGAACTCCTCCGTACCATTGACGACCTTGTGGCGTTTTTTGGCCTGCACTTTCGAGCACATTGAGAATTGTACCAGTCAGAGTTAAGAAGTTTGACCAACAGCGGGTAAATTCAGTATGACTATTTGCATTGCGGCACCGAAAGAGCGCTTCATTCGCAAGTAGAAATTTTTCCCAGCATTTTGTAGTTGCTGTCGAATGAATGTATGCGCCCACTATCAAAGACCCCAAATAATCACAGACACTGTTCAATGTGAGTTGTACAAGTTATACAACTATTGTATTTTGACGGTGGCAACCAGAGCAACAATATCCGCAATTGCAAAACAGTAAAACATCAATTGCGCCGCACTCTTTCTGCACATTAATCCTTTTCGCAAACTTCCTTGTCTTCGCGGGGAAGGCGTCCGACATTGATAAGCAATGTCTGGAGGGGTGGGAACCGCGTGAAAAGTGTTTGACCATCTGTGCCCAAATCAACCTCCCCACCCCAGCCCCTCCCCAAAAATTGGGTAGGGGTGAGATGAGCCCTTTTCTCGCTTTTCACGCGGAAGAACGCTTAAATGGTTTACTCCCCGCCCCGAAACCCCCTCGCCAATACAAACAACTCCGCACTGTCATCCCGGCTCGCCATCGGCTTCACATGGCGCACGACTTTGAAATCTTTTTTCATCATCGCCAGCAATTGGTTTTCGGTGCCGCCGCGCAGCACTTTTGCCAGATAGCTGCCGCCCGGTTTCAAAATCTGTTGTGCAAAGTGATAGCCAGCTTCAACCAGCGCGATGATGTTGATGTGGTCGGTTTGGCGGTGGCCTGTGGCGTGGGAGGCCATGTCGGACAGCACCACGTCGGCCTGTCTCGCCGCCCAATGCTTTCACCAACACGTCAGGCGCGTCGTCGTCGTAGAAGTCTTTCTTGAAGAATGATCACACCCGGAACTTCGTCCATGCTGTGCATGTCGATGGCAACGACCTTGCCTTTGCCTTCAACCGATTTGACACGCTGGGCCGAAATTTGACTCCAGCCACCGGGGGCTGCACCCAAGTCCACCACATTGCCGCCGGGTTTCAAGAATTTATATTTGTCGTCAATCTCCGAGAGCTTGAACGCGGCGCGGCTGCGATAGCCCAGTTTTCTTGGCTTCATGCACATAAGGGTCATTCAGCTGCCGCTCCAGCCACAGCTTTTGCGACACGGTGCGGCCCTTGCCGGTTTTGACCCGGACTTTCAATCGGCCTGTGCAGAGTTTGTTGCGGTCACCCGGCCTTGCCATTGTGTTTCCTGTTCATACCCGTCGGCCCAAGTGGCCGTCAGCTTTCATTAAGTGGGCGAAAATGCCCTCGCGCAAGCCCCGGTCTGCCACGCGAATGCGCATGCCCGGAAACGCTGCACGGATTTCTTCCAATATCGCACAGCCTGCCAAAACCAAGTCAGCACGCTCGCGGCCAATGCAGCCGTTACGCGTGCGCTCTTCATAGGTCATGGCGCGCAATTGGTTGGTGACCCGGTCAGCTCGATTCACCATCAAGCCAGCAGCCATCAACGACCGAGCGATCATAATGCCGCAGACCCAAATGCACACCAGCAATTGTTGTGACTGTACCAGAGGTGCCAAGCAAATGGTCAGGCCCTGGCTTTCCGGCATTCAACATCGACACTTCATCAACAAAGGGCTTCAGCAACATTTGCACATCGGCGCGCATGGCATCGAAATTATCCGCCGTCACATCGCGGCCACCACCGTGGCGTTCCGACAAGGTTACAACCCCTGCAGCCAGCGATATCCAAGCTTTGACCTCACCGCCATCAGCTTTGCGCCCCACCCACATCACCTCAGTCGAGCCGCCACCAATATCAAACACAATGGCCGATTGCGCATCTTCACCAATCAGTGCTTCCGCCCCCGCCGCCGCCAACATGGCTTCGGTTTCGCGGTTGATGATTTCAAGGTCCAAGCCCAACGTCGTCTTGCACACGGGCAATAAAGTCCGGGCCATTTTCGGCCAAGCGGCAGGCTTCAGTGGCCACCAGACGAAAGCGCTCGACCTTGTGCCATTTCAATTTGTTAGAGCAGACACGCAATGCTTCAATGGTGCGGTCCATCGCGGCGTCTTTCAGGCGGCCTGTGGTGCCCAAGCCTTCGCCCAACCTGACAATGCGGGAAAATGCATCGACAATGACAAAGCCCCGTTCCGTCGGGCGCGCCAATAGCAAACGGCAATTGTTGGTGCCAAGATCAAGTGCGCCATAGCAATAGGCATCCGGCAGTTCAAACCTGCCAGACCCAAAACCGCTCCGCGACCGGTTGGCCCCTTGTTGGCGCCCACCCCTGCCGCCGCGGCCTGCGGGGCGTTTGGCCCCGGTGCTGGTCGCGTCCACTTTATAAACCTTTCAGATGTGAACAGCGCTCACACAACAGCCAAACCGCCGTTGGAGCACCACTCCCATCACAACTCTTTCGTTGCCGCCACCTTAGCACCTTGGCGTCGGCGGTAAAGGAATTATGAATCCGCTCCACATTGTGACCACACTCATTAACCCAGCATTGACCTTCTCATTGCTAAGGTGCGCCACTTGGGGTGGTGCGAAATGCGTAGTTTCGGCAGAAGTTTGTTCAGAGAAGGCTCGTTGATCGCTGATTTCGGCGACAACTTCGGCCAAGCTGCGCGCCAACAAAAGCAAGCGATGGCCCTGAATGCCGCCAAGGTTGACGCTGAGTTGGCGTCAAAATCCAAGTCCGAATTCATCGCCAATATGAGTCATGAATTGCGCACACCGTTAAACGCCATCATCGGCTTTTCCGACATGCTGGCCACCAAAACCGTGACCGGTCCTGAAAAAGTGCAGCAATACTCCGAATACATCAAGCAAGCTGCAGAACACCTGCTGGCCCTCATCAATGGCATTCTTGACGTTTCCAAAATCCAAGCGGGCAAACTGTCGGTTGACGCTGAACCTTGCAGCCTGATCAGCATTCTTGACTCAACCCTGTTGATCACCGACGCAAAAGCCAAGGAAAAAAACATCGCCGTTGAAAGCCATATCGCACCCAATCTGCCGCTGTTGCTGGCAGATCCCCTGCGCTTGAAACAGATCATCATCAATCTGTTGAGCAACGCAGTGAAATTCACACCTGAATGGGGCCGCGTCCGTCTTGATGCTTCCGTGCAAGTGGAAGGCTTTGCGACTATTTCTGTTAGCGACACCGGCCCCGGCATGGATACCGCTGAAATTGATACTGCCATGAGCCCCTTTGGCCAAGTTGAAGCCGGCTTCAACAAAACACACGAAGGCACAGGCCTTGGCCTGCCAATTGCCTATGCCCTTTCCCGCTTACACGGCGGTGATCTGCGCATTCAATCTGCCAAGGGTGCTGGCACCCGGGTTAGCGTTTTTATACCACTCGCCACCAACGTCAGCGCGCAAGCTGCAGGCACGGTTGGTTCGATATCTTCAGGAGTTCATTGAAGCCCCATGTCAACAGCAGCAGCCTTTAACCCACAATCAGTGAAACCAACACCCGTCCCAGCAACCGACATGGAGCGCATGGGCCGCATCGTGGCCGTGACAGGTGCGCACGCGATTATCCTGCTGGACCATGTTGATACGGTATTCGCAGATACCCATCGCGGCCCAGAAATTGGTACCTTGCTGAAGGCTGAAACCGCGAACTCCGTCACCTTGGCTTTGGTATCTGCTTTGAGCTCGCCTTCGCCCTCTAACAACCCAAATGACAAAGAACTGCGCATCGTTGAAGTGGAGTTCATCGGTGAATTGCCAAAGGGAAAAGACGGTGTTCCCCGTTCTTTCCGCCGTGGTGTTTCGGGGTACCCTTCACTGGGTGATGCTGTTTATCGGGCGACGCGCGCCGAATTGGCGCTGGCCTATGCCTGCGACGAAGCAAGCTCAGTTAAAGTTGGACACATTCAGCAAGATCCTTCCATTCCCGCCATGATCAAGATTGACGAAATGCTGGGCAAGCATTTCGCCATCCTAGGCACAACAGGTACGGGCAAATCTTGTACAGTGGCGCTGATCCTGCGCCGTATTCTTGAAAAGAACCCGCAAGCGCACATTCTGCTGCTCGACGTGCACCGGGAATATGCGCAGTCCTTCCAGGGTATTTCAGAAATCGTCACACCGGACAATATGTCCTTGCCGTTCTGGCTGTTGAACTTTGATGAAGCTGTTGAAATTCTGGTAGGGCAACAGTCCAATCGTGATACCGACGTCGAAATTCTGCGCGATCTCATTCCGATGGCAAAGCAGCGTTACCTTGCCAACCAGCGCCGCGACAAGGCAGGCATCTCGCGGAATACTGTAGCGGCCCTCGACACGCAGAACGTTGGCGTTGACACACCCATTCCCTATCGTACGTCTGACTTGATCGGAGTGCTTGAAGAATTCATGGGCAAGCTTGAATTGCGCAATGACCTTGCACCCTACAAGCGCCTGAAGTCCAAAATTGAATCAATCTCGCGCGACCCGCGTTATGGCTTCATGTTTGGTTCCCTAACCGTGCAAGACAACATGGCCGCCGTGCTGGCGCGTATTTTCCGCATTCCAGTGAACGGCAAACCGATTGCAATTCTGGAATTGGGTGGTCTTCCGTCTGAAATCATCAACGTCGTTGTATCCGTTCTCGCCCGCCTCGCCTTTGACTTTGGCGTGTGGAGCGCTGGCAAAATTCCAATTACATTCGTGTGCGAAGAAGCTCACCGTTATGTGCCAAACGACAAGACCATGGGTTTTGAGCCGACAAAGCGTGCAATTTCAAAAATTGCAAAAGAAGGCCGCAAATACGGCGTTTCACTTGCCATTGTCACGCAGCGCCCGGCAGAACTTGACCCCACCATTCTGTCTCAGTGCAATACCATTTTCTCCTTGCGCTTGACCAACGAACGCGACCAAGAAATCTTGAAGGCAGGTATTTCCGACGCCGCGGCTTCGCTGCTTGAGTTCATGCCAACCATGGGCACCGGTGAAGCCATCACCTTTGGTGAAGGTGTCGCACTTCCAACCCGTATCAAGTTTGACATGTTGCCGCCCCACGAATTGCCGCGCTCTAACACAGCAAGCTTCACGAAGAACTGGGCGAAAGACTTGCCAGACGACACCTTCCTGCACGAAATCGTCAACCGTTGGCGCGCGCAAAACTACAATCCCGATGCTGCCAATTACACCATGGAAACGGCACCCGTTGCAGAAGCGCCTGTTGCAGCAGCTCAGTCGATGCCAACAACGACCAACAATCCCAATGGTTTTGGTCAATCTGCGAGAGCAGCGGCACCCGCTCAACCTTCGCTGCGACGCAATCCCGTGTTAGGTGGCAGCCTTGAACCGCAAGTCATGTCCCCTGCCGCACCGTCGTCCGCGCAAATTGCCAACAAGCAAGAAAGCTTGGCAAATTTGTTGAAGCAGTTCAGGAACTAGAACCTTCTACACTATCGAGCTAGATCTTCGCCAAGCGCGGAGGCTGCACCAACTTGCCCAAAATGCCAAAGCGTTTAGCGCCTGATGCTGCGGGAATGTTGTTGGCAATGCCATTGACGGTGGCGTGGGCCAAGGCCGCAAACTTGATCGCCTCTTTAAAGGCGGCTGGAACACCAAATTCATCAGACAGTGTCAGGCGCAAAGTTTTCGGCATGTGAGCCGCTAACCGCTCCATCAAAAATCCATTCCGCGTTCCACCACCTGACGCCATGATGACTTTGATATCACTCAGTGTACGGACATTATCCGTGATCGACCGCGTAATGGCATAGGCCGCAAATTCCGTCACTGTCGCCAACAGATCAGGCGTTGAAAGATGGCTGTGTTGCGCAATGAAGGCATCGGCATAGCTTGAGCCAAAGTCTAAACGCCAGGCCGAGCGCGGCACCGGGCGCTTGAAGAAATCATGGTCCTTCAAATACTCCATCAATGTCGCATCGGGCTTGCCGCTGCGCGCCACCGCTCCATCCTTGTCATAGCTCTGCCCAAGCCTCAGGCGCGCTACATGATCAATCATCACATTGCCGGGACCCGTATCGAAGGCCATCATCTGCGCACGATCAGGATGCGCTAATTGGCAATTGGCAATGCCGCCAATGTTGAGGGTGAGAATGGGGCCAATGTCGCGGAAGGCAACGTAATCAAGATACTGCATCAAGGGCGCACCCGTACCGCCCAAGGCATGGTCCATCGGTCGAAACTGCGTCACGACTGGCACGTCGCACGCCTCGGCAACTATCGATGGCTCACCAATTTGCAAACCGCAAGCATAAGGCCCGTCGAGCCAGCGCGACACCAAATCAACACTGTCATCATAGTTGCGCAACAGATGGTGAATGGGTGGTTCCTGATAAATCGTCTGGCCATCATAACCAATGACTTCAATATCTTCCGGCTTCAACTTCTGCTCTTGCATGAAGGCGCGCGCCGATTGCGCATAGACAGCACCAGCAAGATAATTCAGACGATTGAATTCAAACAGGCTGATTTGATTTTCAAAGGACCGCAACACCATATCCGCCACGGGCTTGGGCCAATCGTAGGAATTGCCCGCAATGAAGCGAGGCCGCGCAGGCGCACCGTCAGCGCCATTTTCAATCTCCACCAACACCACATCAATGCCATCAAATGATGAGCCGCTGTTCAATCCAATAACTTTGACCATAGTGTTCTCCCGCTTCTAGGGGCCAAGATATGCCGGGGGCATGGGGTGTCAAGCGGCGGGCACGCAGGGTGGTCACAACCGCAACAGACTTGCCAATCCGCGCCCCTCCCGCTAATGAGCCCCATCCACCGGGTGATCGCGCCCGTGTTGGGGGATCGGCTAACGGTAGGCCCTCAGACTCTGACTCTGATTGTCTAGGTTCGAATCCTAGTCCCCCAGCCAAACTTCGCGGCTTTATGTATCAAGCGCACCAAGCGCGAAAGCCATGAGGTGGGTGGCTGCTGTTTTGGTCTTAATTTGCGGAACTGGGCATACTAACACACCTGTGGATGCTTAAGCCGTAACTGGCCTCGCCCAAGATGCGGGCACAACATCGTGAGTTTTGCAAAGTTGGATTCCAGATCGCTTACTTCACTGCGTTGCGTGCGCGTCTGGAATGACGGTAGTGGGATATGCGATAGGCGTTATGCGGCAACCGCCTCCCCTGCTGCAAATCCGCTCGCCCAGGCCCATTGGAAATTATAGCCGCCGAGCCAGCCTGTGACGTCAACTGCTTCACCGATGCAATATAGTCCGTGTACAGATTTTGCTGCCATAGTTTTGGATGACAACGCTGCGGTGTCGATGCCGCCGACTGTGACTTCGGCTTTGGCGTAGCCTTCTGTGCCGTTGGGGATAAATGACCAGTGGTGCAGTTGTGTATCGAGGCTTTGCATGTCCTGTGCGGTGACTTCTCCCATGATTTTGTCTGGCACCAATGCCGCCGCCAAGCGTTGCGGCACCACTTCACTCAAGATGGTTTTGAATTCAGCTTTGGGCCGCTCGTGTTTGCGCAGTTTCAAATGGGTTGCCACATCCACACCCGGTGCCAAATCCAAGTGCAACGCATCCCCCGGTTCAAGATAGGATGACGCCTGCAGAATGGCAGGGCCAGACAGGCCGCGGTGCGTGAACAATATGTTCTCAAAAAATTCCATTTTACCTGCGCGAGCGATGGCCTTCAGCGACACGCCAGACAGGGCCGTATAAAACGGCAACTCCGCCGCTGGCGCATGCACAGGAACCAAGCCCGGCTTGCACGCGATGATATTCAATCCAAATTTGCGTGCCACGTCATGGGCAAATCCTGTGGCCCCCATTTTCGGGATCGAGAGACTGCCGGTTGCCAGCACGAGGTTTTGCGCTTCGAAGGGGCCAGCTGATGTTTCAACAACAAAGCGATCTGCTTTGCGCACATCGGTAATCTTCACACTGGTTCTGACGTCAACACCCACCGCTGCACATTCGGCCAGCAGCATGGCCACAATCTGCCGCGCAGAGCCATCGCAAAACAATTGGCCAAGGGTTTTTTCATGCCATGCGATGTTGTGCTTCGTAACCAGCGCCAAAAAATCCTTGGGCGTGTAGCGTGACAAGGCCGAGCGCGCGAAATGCGGATTTGCCGAAATGAAATTCTGCGGACTGGTGCCGATATTGGTGAAGTTGCAGCGTCCACCGCCAGAGATCAGAATTTTCGCACCGACGTGACTGTTATGATCAAGCAGCAGCACGCGCGACCCACGCGCACCCGCTGTCATGGCGCACATCAGGCCGGCAGCGCCGGCCCCGATGATGATGGTGTCAAACAGAGCGGCGCTTGCGCTTGTAAAGAATTACGCCAACCAACGCAGCAGCGGCCATCAACATGGCCAAATGATCAGGCTCGGTCAGCAGGTGCACCAAGCTGTTGAGCATGGAGAAGGCATGATCCCCCGGATGCGCCAGTGCCGCTGTGCTGCTGAGGGTCAATCCCGCCACAGAAATCAAAAACTTATTCATTTGCCGCTCCTTGGCTTTTGCTTGTGACGCGGGAACAGGCCCGTCCGTCATATGCCTTGCTTTAGCAGTCCGCAATCTCAAGTCCAGTTGCAAAAACGGCAGGGCAGCGCTGGGTTGCGAAGACGTCAAAAACCCTTGGGCCGCTGTTTGTAAAATTTGGTCGCCACTTCATAGGCTGCACAAACCTTCATCACCGTCACATCTTCAAACATGCGGCCGACAACATGCAAGCCCACGGGCAAGCCGTCTTGCGTGAAGCCACAGGGCACAGAAGCTGCGGGTTGTTGCGTGAGGTTGAAGGGATAGGTGAAGGGGGTCCAATTCACCCACTTGCCTTGTGTGTCGGCATTATCAGGTTGCAACTTGCCAGCTTCAAACGCCGTGATGGGCAATGTCGGCGTGACCAGCACATCATAGTCCTGCATGAACAGGCGCATGTGGGTGCCAAGGGCGCCCCGCGCTTTCGTAGCCTGCAACAATTCGTCGGCAGTGATGGACGCGGCCTGTTCCACAACATCCGCCAACATCGGGTCGAGCAGCGCCTTTTCGTCGGATGATAACGCGCCGAGTGCTGAGCGTGCTCCCGCCCACCACAGGGTTTTGAAAATTGGCGCAGGGTCTTCAAAGCCCGGATCAATTTCCGTGATCGTAGCACCCAGTTTTTCAAGAGCTTTCACCGCTTGTTTCACGAGTGCTGCAATTTCAGGATCAACGTCTGCATAGCCAAGCGTTGCAGAATATGCGACGCGCAAGCCCTTGAGTTTGAGTTTAGACTTTCCATCATAGTCAACATCCTCATAGGGCAGTGAAAACCAATCACGGTTGTCAGGTCGCGTGATCGCATTCATCATCAAGGCGGAATCCTTCACCGTACGAGTCATAGGCCCGATATGGGCAACCGTTCCAAAGGGCGACAGTGGCCAGGCGGGCACACGACCAAAGCTGGGCTTCAAGCCAAAGGTGCCTGTGAAGCCTGCGGGAATGCGAATGGAGCCGCCGCCATCGGTGCCCAAAGCCAAGGGCGCATAGCCAGCGGCAAGCCCTGCCGCTGATCCGCCCGAAGAACCGCCGGGCGTGAGTGCTGGGTTCCACGGGTTTCGCGTGATTCCCGTCAGCGGCGAGTTGGTCACGCCCTTCCAGCCAAATTCAGGCGTTGTGGTAAGGCCTAAGAACACGCAGCCCGCCTCCCGCAACCGCGCGACGGATGGTGCGTCAGCATTCCATTCTTGATCGCGGGCAATGGTTTTAGACCCTCGCAAGGTAGGCCAACCCTTTGTCAGCAAAAGGTCTTTGATCAACACGGGCACGCCATCCAGCGGGCTTAAAGGCTTGCCCGCTTTCCAGCGCTTGGTGCTGGCTTCTGCCATCTCCAATGTGGTCTTTTCGTCGAGATGGCACATGGCATTGAGGGCGGCATCGTGGGTGTAAATTTGCGCCAAACAAGCCTTCGCCACATCAACCGGGTCATAATTTTTCTTTTTATAGCCTTTTTTCAAGGTCGCGGCGGACAGCCAGTTCAGCGGTTTTGACATTGTTTTCTCCAGCTTTTTTGAAACTTAAGCAGAAGCCGTTGTCACAATCAGCCACAAAATTTGAGAATCTTAACGGAAAATGAACAGCGCATTCAGCTCTGGTTCCTGAAGCCGCGCCTAATCTGGCTTCAAGTTCAAACGAACACCAACGAAACAAAAACTGAGGGAGAAAAACAGATGGTCCGCTACACACTCTTCGTTCTCGCCGTGATTGGGTCTGCCGCAACAGCAGTTGCCTCCATTCGCCCTCACACGATTTTCGATGTGCATTCTAAAAACGTAACCGTGATTGAGATGAACCAAATTTGGCCAACGCAAGGTGCGCTGGCCGTAGAGAAATGCGCCGTCGAAGACTGCTCAGATACGCCGCAAGGCTAGATTTTCGAATTCGGTGTTTGGCCGCAAGGCCCTTCACCGTAGGAACACCGGGGTCGAGATTGCTCGATCTGATAACCCGCCCCCTCGCCAGACGAGTGGCCTTGGCCCCGGTTTCCAAACCCCTATACGTTTCACAGCCGGGACGGCAGTGAAATGTAGAAAAACCGGAGCCGGGATTGATTGTTCTGATAACCCGCCCCCTCGCCAGACGATTGATATCCGGCCCCGGTTTCCTATCTATAGTAAAGGCAGCTTCCCCGATCCCCTGCAAAGCGATCCTCCCAGCTGCCCAAACTCAAACCCCGGCGTCCGACGCGCCGGGGTTTTTTTCTTGTGCGCGAGAGCCAATCTAAACCCAATCTGAACGGCCCATTCACGATGGGTTCCAAACCGCACGCCTAAGGTGCTCTCAAGTTCAACGCATGATCCCTTGAAGGGAGAGCAAAATGACAAAGACACTGAAAACTCTGACACTTTCTGCAGCCCTGGCCGCGATGTTTCTGTCGGCAGGTGCCTTTGCCGGAGCAACGGCCTTGGCGCCCATGATGAAGAACACCAACATCACGATCATTCACAAGAATTCGCAATGGCCCGTCAAAGGCCAGATCACCTCGGACGCCTGCGCGGTTAACCGCTGCATCGCGATTTGATTTTAAAGTTTCGCCCTTATCGGGGGCGAAAGACAGTGTATGCGGTCCGGGCCTGACAACGCCCCCTCGAAGGTACGGGCCGCAGCACTGTTCAAAACCCAGAGGCAAGCATGCTGCCGTTTTCAATCATGCCGAATTCGGTTCGCGGATCAATCGCATAAACACCGCTCGCACGTCCTCATGCGAGGCCGCATCTATCGCACCATCTGAAATTTGCGCAGCACTCCACATCCAAGACCGTGCCGGATCATCGCGCATATGCCATTCCGGAAACAACCGCGTTTTCACATCACCACAACCAATCAACACCACATCAAGATGGCGGTCGTCCTGCATAATTTTATGGAACGTTGTTGTGACGGCCGCACGGGGTCCTTCGAGCATTTGCAAATAAAGATCAGCCCGGCAGATCAGCGACCCGGTAATCCCATCCCGCAAATTATTCCGCCTGGCCACCGAGAGGATGTTGTTTAAGGTCGGGTTGTCGAACCCGAAGGGCGTGGAGGCGTAGATCAATTGCATCAGGCTCATGAGTGGGCTCCTTTGGGCGAGCATACATATTTGGTATGTTTAAACACCAGCTAAAATAAACGGGCAAAATATCGAACAGCGTCGTTGCAACGGAACGCAGATCAATTGAGTTTGTAAAACTGCTGGAATTGAATACCATCCATGTTAAAACATGGGCATGAAGCAGCAAAGTCATGCAACCATCTCCGATATTTCCAGTCATGCTCACAGCATTTTTGAGACCGAAGATAGCGAAGACGGCTTATGGCGGAAACTCGAAGACAATGCGCGAGATGCATTTGGTATCACTTCGATCATGTATGCCTTCACACATTCAAAATACACCGTGAGCCGCACGGGGCTTATGCCGAGTATTTATCTTCGTCAGAACTATCCAGAGGATTACATCGCATCCTTTGCAAATGGCTTCACACTTGATGACAGTCTGGCAGCGAGTCTTCTGCTTGAAGGCCAATCACCTTTGCTGTGGAGTGACCTTAAGACAATGCCACTTACACCACCGCAACGTCTTCGCATGGCAGCGGAGGACTCCTTTGGGTTGGGCGTTGGTGTGTCCTTTGGTTTCCGCTTCGGTGCCAATAGCGGTGTGTCTGCCTTATGTTGGGCATCGCGCCACGCTGATGCAGGGGCCTTCAAGGCGATGGTTGGTGCCAAGCAAGTAGAAATGGAAAGTTTGGCATCGGCGTTCGACGCGAAAATGCGACCCGTCATGATTCACAATCGCGTCCATTTGACGCCACGAGAGACTGACGTTCTTTCCTATTCAGCGGGAGGCATGACGGCCAAACAAATCGCTGAACAACTTTCTCTCAGCCCCAAGACCGTGAACAATACGCTCGAACGCGCCCGCAAAGCCATCGGTGCGGTAAGCACGATGGAAGCAGTTGCAAAGGCCTTGGTTTATGAATTGATCTGACTGAGCACTTATAAGTCTTGGAAACGTGCGTTCCTTTTTTCATTCTGCTTTGTATAGGCCAAACAGTGCAAGGCCCGCAGAACAGCCCAACAGCATTGCTGTGACTTTGTGTTTTACATAATTTCGTTTTGTAACTGTCGGTAGGGTAATATTACCTGATTGACCGTTCTCGGCCAATGTTGAATTCTCCTCCCAAGAGCTAGCGTTAGAAGCTTGGTGTTCCTCTTGAGTATCTAACCAAAGTTGCAAGTTTTTTTTAATGGGAGATGAACATGATCATTACAGAATGCATCAATGTCGGCTTTGTGCCTCAGATTTGTTTCGGTAGCTGCAGCAGCAGCAGCAGCAATAGTTCCAGCAGTTCCAACAACAATAATAAAAAATGTGAAACCAAAAAGAGCGATAGCAAAAAGAGTGATAGCAATAAAAGTAGCAAAACTTCTCTTCGCGACGCCGTGACAATTGGTGGTTGGCGTTAAGTCGCTCAAGTTTTAATGTTTGTTATTTTATACACTGCGCAAAGTTTTTGCGCGGTGTTTTCGTTTGAATGCTTGCTGCAGCTTTGCAAGACAAGCCAAACACGAAAGCTTCATGGATACACTTCGAGTTTGTAATTGTCGAAGATGATAGCCTTGCAAGCTTTGCAAGGAGGTTCGGCGGAGAAGTCCACACTCAAGAATACAGGGTTGGAATCGCAGCCAGCATCCGCTAGGACACCCCAAATCGGGATCCCACATGCCAAAACGTACAGATATAAAATCCATCCTCATCATCGGGGCGGGGCCTATTGTGATCGGCCAGGCCTGCGAGTTTGATTATTCCGGAACACAAGCCTGCAAGGCGTTGAAAGAAGAGGGTTATCGCGTCATCCTCGTCAACTCCAATCCGGCCACCATCATGACCGATCCGGACTTGGCCGACGCCACCTACATCGAGCCCATCACCCCGGAAGTGGTGGCCAAGATCATTGAAAAAGAACGCCCGGACGCAATTTTGCCGACCATGGGCGGACAGACGGCGCTCAACACTGCATTGTCGCTCAACAAAATGGGCATTCTTGAGAAGTACAATGTCGAACTGATCGGTGCCAAAGCGGAGGCCATCGACAAGGCCGAAGACCGTGAATTGTTCCGTGATGCCATGACCAAGATTGGCTTGGAAGTCTCCACGTTCGAAATTGGCCAATGCGTCCGTCGACAAAGACCGAGACAAAGAACTTTATGCCAAGCTGAAAGCCGAAAGTGCTGATGTTGAAGCCTTCGAAAAGAAATGGGCCGACGGCGAACCGGAGCGCCAGAAAAAATATCGTGACCGCGCTATGGTCGAAGCGTTTGAAGGCATGTTGGCCATCGGCCTGCCCTGCATCATCCGCCCGTCCTTCACACTGGGCGGCACAGGTGGCGGCATTGCCTACAATCGCGATGAATTTTTCGACATTGTGGAAACCGGGCTTGATGCGTCGCCTACAGCCGAAGTGTTGATTGAAGAGTCGGTACTGGGTTGGAAAGAGTATGAAATGGAAGTGGTGCGTGACACCGCTGACAATTGCATCATCATCTGCTCCATCGAAAACATTGACCCCATGGGCGTGCACACGGGTGACTCAATTACTGTGGCCCCTGCCCTGACCTTGACCGACAAAGAATATCAAATCATGCGCAACGCCTCGATTGCTGTGCTGCGCGAAATTGGCATTGAAACCGGCGGCTCCAACGTGCAGTTCGCGGTGAACCCGGTTGATGGCCGTTTGGTTGTCATCGAAATGAACCCGCGCGTATCGCGCTCGTCCGCACTCGCATCAAAAGCCACGGGCTTCCCGATTGCCAAAATCGCAGCGAAACTGGCGGTGGGTTATACACTCGACGAATTGGGCAACGACATTACGGGCGGCACCATGCCAGCCTCGTTCGAGCCAACGATTGACTATGTCGTCACCAAAATTCCGCGCTTCACTTTTGAGAAATTCCCAGGTGCACAGCCTTACCTCGGCACGGCGATGAAATCAGTTGGTGAAGTCATGGCCATTGGCAGGACGTTCCAGGAGTCCTTCCAGAAAGCCTTGCGTGGACTGGAAACGGGCCTTTCCGGCATGAATGAAATTGCCATTCCCGGCATCGGCGAAGGCGACGACAAGAACGCCATTCGCGCGGCCCTCGGATTGGCCACGCCCGACCGCTTGCTGAAAATCGCACAAGCCTTCCGCCATGGCGCAACCGTGCAGCAGATTTATGAGAGCTGCAAATACGAGCCTTGGTTCCTGCGCCAGATTGAAGAACTGGTGAAGATGGAAGACAACCATCCGCGAGAAGGGCTTGCCCAATGACGCTGTAAATATGCGCAAGCTCAAAGCCATGGGCTTTTCAGACAAACGCCTAGGCGAACTCGTGGGCATCAAAGAACCGCGTGTTGCAGCTCATCGCCGCAAGCTGAAAGTGCGCCCGGTCTATAAGCGCATCGACACTTGTGCGGCCGAATTCGCATCGCCCACGGCTTATATGTATTCGACTTATGAAACGGGCCTTGCCGGTTCCCATGGCAATGAAGCGCAAGTATCAGACAAGAAGAAAGTCATCATCCTCGGCGGCGGGCCTAACCGCATTGGCCAGGGCATTGAGTTTGATTATTGCTGCTGCCACGCCTGTTTCGCGTTGCATGACGTTGGCTATGAATCCATCATGGTCAACTGCAACCCGGAAACCGTTTCTACCGACTATGACACGTCGGATCGATTGTATTTCGAACCGCTGACAGTTGAAGATGTTTTGGAAATCATTCACGCCGAAAAACGTAAAGGCACGCTGCATGGCGTGATCGTGCAATTCGGCGGGCAAACGCCGTTGAAATTGGCGCAAGCTTTGGAAGATGCAGGCGTGCCGATTTTGGGCACCACGCCAGATGCCATTGACTTGGCCGAAGACCGTGACCGCTTCTCCAAGCTCGTCCGCAAAATCAAATTGCGGCAGCCGGAAAACGGCATTGCCCACTCCGCTGCAGAAGCCAAAAAGATTGCCAAGAAAATTGGCTTCCCCGTCGTCATTCGCCCGTCTTACGTGTTGGGTGGCCGCGCCATGGAAATCGTAAGAGATGATGCGCAGCTGCAACGCTACATCACCGAAGCCGTTGTGGTGTCGGGTGACTCGCCAGTATTGATCGACTCCTATTTGTCGAACGCCATCGAAGTTGACGTGGATTGCATTTGCGATGGCAAGGACGTTTTCATCGCTGGCGTCATGGAACACATTGAAGAAGCGGGTATCCACTCCGGTGACTCCGCATGCTCACTGCCGCCCTATTCCTTGAAGCCAGCAATCATCGCTGAGCTTGAAGCGCAGTCAAAAAAATTGGCCTTGGCACTCAATGTTGTAGGCCTCATGAACGTGCAATTCGCCGTGAAAGACGACGTGGTCTATATCCTCGAAGTCAATCCGCGTGCCTCGCGCACCGTGCCATTCGTGGCCAAAGTCATTGGCGAACCCGTGGCCAAAATTGCAGCCCGCGTCATGGCGGGAGAGAAGCTTGCTGATTTCAAGTTGAAGACAAAGAAGTTACAGCATGTTGCTGTAAAAGAAGCGGTTTTCCCGTTCAATAAATTCCCCGGTGTGGATGTGTTGTTGGGCCCTGAAATGCGCTCGACGGGCGAGGTCATGGGTCTTGATAAGACCTACGACATGGCATTTGCGAAAGCCCAATTGGGTGCAGGCATGCGCATTCCAAAATCCGGAACTGTGTTTGTGTCGGTGAAGGAATCTGATCGCGCCAAAGTTTTGCCGTCTGTCAAAAGACTTGTTGAACTTGGTTTTGCAATCAAGGCCACCGGTGGCAATCACGCCTTCTTTGAATCCAAAGGGCGTGCCGTCTTCAAAGATCAACAAGGTCTTGGAAGGTCGCCCGCACGTGGTTGATGCGATCAAGAATGGCGACATTCAACTGGTGCTCAACACCACGGAAACCCGCTCGTCACAATCCGATTCAAAATCCATCCGCCAAACTGCAGTGATGCAAAAGATACCCTACTACACAACATTGCCCGGCATCATATCAGCCACTAAAGCCATCGCGGCCCAGAAGGCCGATGCGATTACAGTCAGGCCGTTGCAGGATTATTTTAAGTAACACGTTAGAGAAAATCCGAGGAGTTTTCCCATGCCCCAAGCCGCACAAATGACTGCAACGCTATCACCGTCCGGCTTGACCGTCCCTGCCATCTGCTTTGGCACCACGGCGCTGGGTAACATGCCCGACACCTACGGCTATGCCGTGGATGAAGCCCGCGCCCGCGCCACGTTGGATGCAATTTTTGATGGCCCGATTGGCTTTCTCGACACCTCGCGCAACTATGGCATGGGCGAAAGCGAAAAGCGTATTGGTGAAGCCATCCGTGCGCGCGGCGGTTTGCCAAAGGGCTTCGTGATTTCGTCCAAGCTTGATCGCAACATGGACACCAATAAGTTTGATGGTGAGCGAGCGCAACAATCCCTAGAGGAAAGTTTGAAGGCGCTCGGTGTGTCTTCGATTGACCTTTTGCACTTGCATGACCCCGAATA
Organism: uncultured Alphaproteobacteria bacterium; assembly: GCA_963850355.1. GTDB lineage: Bacteria > Pseudomonadota > Alphaproteobacteria > Rhizobiales > Aestuariivirgaceae > Aestuariivirga. The sequence goes on along the minus strand of CAWKKP010000008.1, from coordinate 815,124 downwards.
TGCGTCGGACCTGAATGATGTGACGAAGAAGGGCGGCGCACTTGACGCCCTCTTCCGCATGAAGGAGCAAGGCCTGTGCAAAGCCGTAGGACTTGCCGCTGGCCGCACCGACATCATGACGCCCTTGTTACGGGATTATGATTTTGACGCGCTGATCAGTCACAATCGCTTCACACTGCTGAATCGTCAGGCTACTGAAATGTTTGAACTGGCAAAGACCCGCAACATCGCCGTCATCAACGCAGCCCCCTATGCCAGTGGCATTCTGGCCAAAGGCGCGTCGAAGCAGCCGCTCTTCGCCTATATGCCTGCGGGTGAAGACATCACATCGCGCGCCAATGCCATCGAAGCCCTGTGCGCCAAGCACGGCGTACCGATGGGCGCTGCGGCACTGCAATTCTCCATGCGCGCGCCTTTGATTGCCTCAACGATCTGTGGCGTTTCCTCGCCAGACCGCGTGCAGCAGACCATTGACTGGGCAAATTTCAACATTCCCGATGCCATGTGGGCCGAGCTCCAATCTATTCCCCATCGACATGGACGACCCTGAGGCCAAGCGGGTTTATCGTCCTGGATGATACGGCGTAGTGCGAGCTAGGCCCAAATGGCCACAACGCCCCCCTTGCAAAATCACTCATTCTAGGCCACATTAAGCAATACCCGGCTGGGATTTGCCTCCCTAAAGCCGGGTGTTTTCTTGAACAGGCGATGGTCTCGCGTTCCCGGTCACGGGCACCGTAAACCCTGCCATATTGGACGATACGACGATGGAAAAAGTACCGATGACCGCCGGTGGATATAACGACATGGTTGATGAGGTCAGACACCTCAAATCGGTCGAACGCCCGCGTATTATCCGCGCCATCGAAGAAGCACGCGCCCATGGCGACTTGTCGGAAAATGCTGAATATCACGCCGCCAAGGAAGCCCAGGGCTGGAACGAAACCCGCGTGGCTGAATTGGAAGACAAGATTTCCCGTGCCGACATCATCGATGTGTCGAAGCTGTCGGGCGACACCGTCATGTTCGGGGCCAAGGTCACGTTGATCGACGAGGAAACCGATGTGAAGTCGGTCTACCAAATCGTTGGTGACATGGAAGCCGACGTAAAGAAGGGTCGCTTGTCGATTTCGTCACCCATTGCGCGCGCCATCATCGGCAAAAAGCAGGGCGACAGTGTCGAAGTCAACACACCGGGCGGCGGCAAGTCCTACGAAATCGAAAAAGTCGTATTCAACTAAGTCTGGACAAAAATCCGGCGAAACTCATCATGCCTTCAGGCCATGGTCCATGGCCGGAGGCGATGTTGATGTGACCCTGCTCTCCCGCTTCAATCAGTTTTGAACCCCACGCCAAAGCAATGTCTGCCGAATGTTCGAGACTGGCATAGGGGTCATTGCTGCTGGCAACGAGGGCTGACGGAAATGGTAGCGGATCGCGCGGCACTTGAAAAAACGCAGGGTCCATATGCAGCATTTCAGCCAGCGCCAATTCCGAAGGCACTGCCACCAGATAGGCCCCCCGCACGCGCGTTTCTAAACCCATCTGTATTAACGTTGGAATGGCGTGGGACACAAGTGCAGCCCCCGCAGAATGAGCGACGAAGACTACGGGACGCGTGGCGACTTGCACGGATGATACCAATTGCCCGACGGCATCGGTGAGCGATGGATAAGTCCAATCGTTTTGTTCCACAAAGCGCGCGGTTGATAGCTTCGACACCATGCGTGATTGCCAATGCACAGGCCCTGCCCCTTCATAACCGGGGACGACGAGAATATCGGTTTCTGATGATTTCATTTCGCTAGCATCCGCTTTGCACCCCACACCAACAGCCCTGCGAACAGGCCCCAGAAGGCCGCCCCCACACCCATGATGCTGATGCCCGATGCCGTGACCAAGAATGTAACCATGGCCGCTTCCAGATCACGCGCGTCTTTCACCATGGCCGTCATGCCGCCCATCAAAGGCGCGAAGAGTGCGAGGCCAGCGATGGCTGTAACGATTGGTTTGGGCATGGCGCCTAACAGTGAAACAAAAGTGCCCGCAGCCAGACCAACCAAAAGATAAGCTGCGGCATAAGGGAATATCATTTTCCAACGTTGCTGCGGGTCGGGGTGGCTGTCAGGCCCCGCCACCATCGCTGCCGTGATCGCTGCCATATTGACGGCGTGAGAACCGAAGGGTGCTGCAACTACGCTGCCAAGCCCCGTCACCAACAAACTGCTGGCCACGGGTGGCGCATAGCCATGAGCTTTTAACACAGCAAAGCCCGGTAAATTTTGTGAGGCCATGGTCACCAGATAAAGCGGCAGTCCAATTCCCACAATCACTTGCCAGTTCCACTGCGGCATCACCCATTCAAGCGGCGTTAAGCCAAAATGTATGGGTGCAGAAAACCCGCCGCTCAAGCCTGCAAACACAAGCCCTAAGGCAACAACTACTGGCACCGTGTAAAGCGGCACCAACATGCGGAGTGCAAAAAACGCAATGACCAGCGGCACCACAAACACCGGCAGGTCCATGCCTGCCAGTGGCACGCCCAAAACAAAACGTAGCAACACACCTGCCAACATGGCTGAGGCAATCGCCGTCGGCATTTTGCTGATGGCGTTTGAAAGCGGCGTGATCAACGCCGTCAGCACCATCAACACGCCTGCAAAAATAAAGGCACCAACGGCCTGCGGAAATGTAACGGCCATAGCGCTGGTGGCCAACAGCGCGGCACCGGGTGTGGACCAAGCCACCATGATGGGTTGCCGATAGCGCAACGCCAAAATGAAAGACGTCACAGCCATGGCGATGCAAATGACCGCAGCCGCTGAGGCTTGTTGTGATGTGGTGGCACCGACGGCTTTGAGACCTTCAATCACCACCAAAATCGTCGAAGCAAATCCGACGACAACAGCAGCAATCGCCGATGCTGTGAGTGATGCCCAGTGGGATGCTGATTTTACCGTCATGGCAGTGGCACCTCAGGCTCGTCTTTTGCCACATGCAAGATCAGCGAGGTTTTGACACTATCGACATTCGAGGCTTTGGATAATGCACCCGTGATGAAGCTTTGCATCGCGGCCAAATCCCGGGCCACACAGACCAACATAAAATCAGCAGCGCCTGACACGGCATAACATTCGCGCACGATGGGCCAGGTTTTGGCCAAGCGCTCAAAACTGGCCATCTCCGCCTGGGCCTGACTGCGCAAGCCAACGGTCGCAAACATTTTCACACCATAATCTAGTTTGTCGCGATCAAGCTGGGCGCGGTATCCCGTGATGTAACCCGCAGCTTCCAGCGCTTGCACGCGGCGTAGTGTGGGCGGTGCAGATAGTCCCACACGATTGGCCAATGCCACATTGGTCACCCGACCTTCGCGCTGCAATTCGCGGAGGATTTTCCAATCGATGGTGTCGGGATTACCGTGTTTGTCCATGCTGCGGGCTTATACGCAACATTGTTGCGGGATGGGAAGGGCCAGTTACGCGCGTTTGTGCCAGAAACTCCGAAACGCTAGTCAGCCCTGCATTCAACACATCCGTTGCATTGGCATAACCAATACGCACATGTCCTTCCATATCGAGGGCCGAGCCCGGCGTGAACATCACGCCTGTTTCTTGCAGCAGAGCAATGCAAAACTCCCGTGAAGTGACGTCGAGATCATATTTCAGTAATGCCGTGGTGCCAGATTGGGGCTTCACCCAACTGATCAGTGGCTCACGCTCAACCCAATTCGAAAGGATTGCCAAATTGGTACGCGTGATGGCACGGCTGCGGCTCAGAAGAGTGTCTGCATTTTCGATGGCGATGGTGGCGAAGTAATCATCCAGCATGCCAACGGAAATTGTGTTGTAGTCACGGTGAACCATCACAGCTTCGATCACTTCGCGTGACGCTGCAATCCAACCCATACGCAAACCCGCCAGTGAAAAGGCTTTTGACGTGCTGGCGGTGCTGATGCCTTTGTCATAGAGATCAGCAATAGAAATTGTGGTGCCATCGCCGTGCTGGTCGGTGCCGCGATAGACTTCATCACACAGCAGCCACGCACCACAGTCGCGGGCAATGGCAACAATTTGTTCAAGCAAAGCCTTGTCCATCAAGGCACCCGTCGGATTGTTTGGGTTGTTGATGGCGATGAGCTTTGTGCCCGGTGTTGCCAGCCCACGCAACTCATCGAGATCAGGCAGAAAGTCGTTCTCAGTCCGCAGGCGCAACAGCTGCACGTCAGCGCCAATCGATTCAGGAATTGAATAGTGTTGTTGATAGGTGGGAATGACCGAGATCACACGATCACCACGTGATACCAAAGCTTGATGCACCAAAGAATTTGCACCAATGGTACCGTGTGTGGTGACGATGTTGTGCCGCTTTTGATTTTGATACAGCGCCGCAATGGCATCACGCAAACGGTCCGACCCTTCAATCGCACCATAGGTCATCTTCATCGGCAGCAGTTCTGACAACGACCGATCGTTACGCCCCGTCATCTCCAGCAATTGCGCGATGGTGATGCTTTCAACACAAGTCTCAGCCAAGTTGAGTTCACACTTCAACTCAAACTCATTCATCCAAATCTCAACGCCGAAAGGTTTGATGTGCATACTAAGGGCCGCCTTTTATATGGAAATGCCATGAAGCTCCCTCTCTTGTCACGCGCCCCTGTGCAAAACTGTTATATCACTTGGCAAGGCCCGCCATCCTGAGCTATGCTAAAACCTCATAGCTCAAATGGAGTCTCCCATGTCGTCCCGTCACGCCCGCGTGCTGATCCTTGGATCAGGCCCCGCAGGTTATACCGCTGCCATCTACGCCGCCCGCGCCATGCTGAAGCCCCTTGTGGTGCAAGGCATTCAACCCGGGGGCCAACTCACCATCACCACGGAAGTTGAAAACTATCCGGGCTTTGCCAAAGCTATCCAAGGCCCCTGGCTGATGGAAGAGATGAAGGCTCAAGCGGAACATATGGGCACGGAAGTGATTTCCGATACCATCACCGAAGTGAAACTGAAGCAAACACCGATTTGGCTAAAGGGCGACAGCGGCACAGAATACACCTGCGATGCGTTGATCATTGCAACTGGTGCGCAAGCCAAGTGGCTTGATCTGCCGAGTGAAGAACAATTCAAAGGCTTTGGTGTATCAGCCTGCGCCACTTGCGATGGCTTTTTCTATCGCCAGAAAAAAGTACTGGTTGTCGGCGGCGGCAATACTGCAGTTGAGGAAGCATTGTTCCTCACCAATTTCGCATCGGAAGTGACAGTCATCCATCGCCGCAATGAATTCAAAGCCGAAAAGATTTTGCAAGAACGCTTGTTCAAGCATCCAAAAATCAAAGTGATATGGGATACGGCCCTCGATGAAGTGTTGGGTACCAGCGATCCACGCGGTGTTACTTCAGTGCGTTTAAAGAATGTGAAATCAGGTGCAACCGAAGTGCAAGAAGTTGACGGCGTCTTCATCGCCATCGGCCACAAGCCTGCAACGGAATTATTTGCAGGCCAATTACCTTTCAAAAATGGCGGCTATCTGGTGACAGCACCTTGGTCAACACAAACGGAATTGCCCGGCGTGTTTGCTGCAGGTGATGTGAGCGATGACATTTATCGCCAAGCCGTGACGGCAGCTGGCATGGGCTGCATGGCCGCACTCGAAGCAGAAAAATATTTGCACACACAAAACGCGGAACAAAAGCAAGCGGCGGAATAGACAATGGATTGGGACAAGCTCAGGATTTTTCATGCCGTCGCTGATGCCGGTAGCTTTACCCACGCCGGGCACGAGCTGAACTTGTCACAGTCTGCCGTCAGCCGCCAAATTTCAGCACTTGAAGAAGACTTGCGCGTGCCTCTGTTTCACCGCCATGCGCGAGGTTTGATTCTGACCGAACAAGGTGAGGTGCTTTATCGCACAGCCCATGATGTTTTCACAAAACTGGCCGCCGCAAAAACCCGCTTGATGGATTCAAAAGAAAAACCCACAGGCGAATTGCGCATTACCACAACGGTGGGCTTGGGCTCTGTGTGGCTCACGCCACGCATCAAGGAATTTATGGAGCTCTACCCCGACATTCAAGTGCAGTTGCTGCTCGAAGACGAAGAGTTGGATCTTTCGATGCGTGAGGCCGATGTGGCCATTCGCTTGCGAAGGCCAACCCAGCCCGATCTTATCCAGCGCAAACTTTTTACCGTGCACCATCATGTCTACGCATCGATTGACTATGTACGCCATCACGGCATCGCAAAATCGGCGGCAGAGTTAGACAAACATAAAATCTTGGTGTTTCAAGGTGCAAGCTATCTGACCTACGTCAACATGTTGTTGACCGTGGGACGCAGCGACAACAACCCGCGCATTCCAGCCCTACGCGTGAATTCCGCTTATGGCTTGCGCCGCGCGGTACAAGCAGGTGCAGGCATTGCTATTCTGTCAGACTATCTCGTCGCACCCGACATGAACCTCGTTCAAATCGAACTCGATGTTGAGACGCCGGAATTTGACACTTACTTTGTCTATCCGGAAGAACTGAAAGACACAAAACGCGTCACAGTGTTCAGGGACTTCCTCGTGTCAAAAGCACGGGAGTGGAGTTTCTAAAACTCTGCCTATCGCAATAAAGAACCCCGGCTCATCACCGGGGTTTTGCATTTATGGATGTATGTAACGATTATTCTTCGTCACCCATGTCTTCTTCGACCATGGCTTGCAGGTCTTCCTTTGACACGGTTTTGTCTGACACGGTGGCTTTGCTCACAATCAAATCCACAACCTTTTGTTCGAAGATGGGTCCGCGCAGTTCAACCAATGCTGATGGGTTGCTGCGGTAATAGTCATAGACTTGCTTTTCCTGGCCGGGGAACTGGCGCACACGGGCAATCAAGGCCTGCTGCAATTCCTGCTCATTGACCTGAACACCTTCTTTTTCACCCAAGGTTCCAAGCACGAGACCGAGGCGCACACGGCGAGCAGCTATGGTTTTGTATTCTTCCGTGGCTTTTTCTTCTGTCGTATCTTCATCAGCGAAGGTCTTTTCAGCCTTCTTCATTTCGTTCTGCAACGCATTCCAGATGCCATTGAATTCAGCATCAACCAATTTTGTTGGCAGTTCGAAAGAATACTGCTTGTCCAAAGCATCAAGCACATCGCGCTTCATCTTCATCGACGTCATGCGACCAAATTCGCGCTCGAGGCCAGACTTCACCATGTCGCGCAACTTCGCCACATCTTCAAAGCCAACCTTCTTGGCGAACTCTTCGTCGATCATTGCAGGCTTTGCTGATTCAACAGCGGTCACCTTGGTGGCAAATTCAGCGGCTTTGCCAGCAAGATTTGCGGCACCGTAATTTGCTGGGAATGTTACCTTGACTGTAACTTCATCGCCGGTTTTTTTGCCGATCAATTGTTCTTCAAAACCGGGAATGAATTGATTAGATCCCAACTCCAACGGAATGTCTTCGCCCTTGCCGCCATCAAAGACCACGCCGTCGATTTTGCCTTCGAATGAAATCGTCACGCGGTCACCACTGGCAGACGCGTCCGATTTGGTTTCCCATGTTTTGTATTGCGAAGCCAGACGCTCAACCGATTCATCGATATGGGCAGCAGACGCTTCAACCACATGCTTGGTCAGTGTCAGTCCTGATGCGTCTTGCAATTCAAATGTTGGGATCACTTCAGCTTCAACTGAGAATGAAAGATCACCCTTGCCTTCGATCACAGCGTTCACTTCGCCTTCGGCTTCTGGCAGCTTCACGTCTGGCTGGTATGCTGGCTTTAGGTTGCGATCTGAAAATACGACGCGAGCTTGCTCATCAACAGCTTCCTGCACAACTTCCGCCATGACGGATTTTCCATACATGCGCTTCAGGTGATCAACAGGAACCTTGCCCGGACGGAAGCCCTTGATTTGGGCTTTGCCAGCCATTTCTTTCAGCTTAGCATTGGCCTTGGCCGAAAGATCAGCGGCAGGAATTGTCACCTGAAAGCCGCGCTTCAGACCGGAATTTGTTGTTTCTGTAACTTGCATGGTTCTCGCTCACACTTAGAATTTTAACACCCGATTTGGGCAGGCATGGTGCGGGCGGAGGGACTTGAACCCCCACGAGTTTCCTCACAAGAACCTAAATCTTGCGTGTCTGCCAATTTCACCACGCCCGCACATGTTCCTTAAGGCTTGTGGCCAATCGGGTTTGGGTCGAGGCGGGCTATAGCAGAGGGGTTTCAGGCTGGGAAGCATGAAATCAGCTGACGCGGCGAATAAGCGTTTCCCACGCGGATGCGCCTATTCCAGCAATAATGAGCGCCGCACCCAGCCAAACTTGCCAAGGGTAAGTTTCCCCCAGTACGCCAACGCCAATTGCAAGACTGACTGCGGCAGCCACGTAACCGATTTGGCTGAGGTATGTGGGCCCACTGATCCATTGCAGCCGAAAAAACAACCCCACATTCACAAGTGCGGCCAGCCATTGGGCAGCCACCAGCCAGAGATTGTCAAACACTGGCCAAAAACTACCCCCGTGCCAAATCGCCAGTGCCACGAAGATGGGAACCACCGAAAAATTGACGACCACCGCCACCTGCAACGGCGTGGCACCCTCTGGCCACTTGGCCGTACGATAAACATTGCCGATCGCCAGCGAGCACGGCACAATCAACGCGATCAACAACCATTGCGGTGCGTCCGGCAAGGCGAGTGAATTGCGGCCTGCTACGACAATAAAAGCTCCTACAAAGCCAACGGCAACTGCGACGAGCAACGCAACACTTGGCGGTCGCACTCCCAGCAGCAATGACAGAATAGCCGTTACAACAGGCGAAAGCGCAAACATCAGACCAGCCAATCCACTGCCAATATACGGAATTGCGAAAAGCAGAATACTGCTGGGGATCAGATTGGCAGTGATGCCCCCAATCAAGCCATAGAGCCAAAGCCTTTGGTTTTTCCAGAACGGACCTTGCCGTGCCGCAAACCACCACAACACCGTGCACGGCAAAAACGCAATCAACCCCGCCCATGCAAAGGGGTCGACGCCTGCCAGTAAAGCGAGCTTGGCCAAGGGCGTGATCATTGCAAGACCCGCGCCCGTGCCAATCAATAGAAACAACGGGTTCTTTGTCAGTTGGGTCAAGGCAGAATCCTTTTAGTAGCCCACACCAGAGTTGAGCCTTGGGGTAAAGTCAAATTGTTCTTGATTTGTACTTTTGTTCTGTATATGTTCGTTCTCATGACAACGCTTATGGACATGCGGCCGTCAACCGGCTTGGACAGCGCCATTCTTGGCACCGGCAAACTCACGTCCCTGCCCCAGTTGGAGCGTGGACGGGGTGCGCGTTCCAATCCCACCCCTCGTTTCGAGGCAGAGGCCAGAAGCTTTCTCGATGACGGTTGGGACACGCTGGCGGAACTACCCCCGCTCAAAACTGAAATTTTTGTCGAAACTCCAAAGTCGATCATCACGCGCAATGAATCGCCTGATATTTCTTTTGATCGCTCCATCAACCCCTATCGCGGCTGCGAACACGGTTGCACCTATTGCTATGCCAGACCCGCCCACGCCTATATGGGCCTGTCGCCGGGTTTAGATTTTGAAAGCAAGCTGTTCATTAAGCCGAACGCGGCGGCACTTCTTCGGGAGGAATTAACCGCGCCCAATTACAGCCCCCGCACCATTGCGCTGGGGGCGAATACAGATCCCTATCAACCCATCGAAAAACAATATCGCATCTCGCGTGCTGTGCTGGAAGTGCTGGCAGAGTTCAATCATCCTGTCGGTGTTGTCACGAAAAACGCGATGGTGACGCGCGACATTGATGTGCTGCAGTCTATGGCGCGTTTGGGTTTGGCGAAGGTGGCACTGTCGGTGACGACGCTGGATGGTAAATTGGCCCGTGCCATGGAGCCCCGTGCGTCAACACCTGCAAAACGTTTAGGCGCCATCGAAGCCCTGGCCAAAGCAGGTATTCCTACAGTCGTCATGTTGGGGCCTATCATTCCGGGGCTGAACGACCATGAAATTGAAAACATCCTGAAGGCTGCCCAAGCGGCAGGAGCCACAGAAGCGGGCTACACCATGTTGCGCTTGCCCCACGAGGTGAAAGGCATTTTTAAAGACTGGTTGGAAAAGCAATATCCTGATCGTTTCGCCAAGGTGATGTCGCATATCAAAGATGTGCGCGGCGGCAATGAAACCTCGGCAAAATTTGGTGAGCGCATGACAGGCTCCGGCCCCGTGGCCTGGACCATTGGACGTCGCTTCCAATTGGCCTGCCAACGCTTGGGGCTTAATGCATCACGGGTGAAATTGCGCACCGACTTGTTTGCAAGACCACCACAAGTGGGTGAGCAGATGGCGTTGTTTTAGGCGGGGCGCTGGGGCATACCCAACCCCATGTCCTCCCCCGATTTCAGTTTCGAACACGCCGCATTGTCAGAAGGACTGATCCCCTGCGGTGTGGACGAAGCCGGGCGTGGGCCTTGGGCCGGGCCAGTGGTTGCGGCAGCGGTTATTCTTGATCCGCACAACATCCCACGAGGGCCTCAACGATTCCAAGAAGCTTAATGAAGTGCGGCGCGAAGCGTTGTTCGATCCCATCATGCGGGCAGCCCACGTCGGCGTTGGCATCATCTCGTCGAACAATCATAGACGACATCAACATTTTGCAAGCCACTTATCGCGCCATGAGCGAGGCCATTGCAGCACTCACAATCAATCCCCACTTTGGCCTTGATCGATGGCAATCGCGCCCCACCACTTTCCATCCGTACACAGACGATCATCAAGGGTGATGCAAAATGCCTTTCGATCGCCGCAGCATCCATCATCGCCAAAGTCACGCGCGATCGCTTGCTGCATGCGCTTGACATTGAATATCCTGACTACGGTTTTGCAAAGCACAAAGGCTATGGCACGGCAGTCCACATGGTCGCTTTGCAGCGTTTTGGCCCCTGCCCGGAACACCGTAAATCCTATGCGCCCATCGCGAAATTAACCATATCAGGACAATTCGATTCACGCAGGAACTCGCTAGGACTCATAACCCTCTCAACGAAGTGATTTGGTGTGTGGGGTTTGCGTTATGGGTTATGTCGATCAAGCGGTGAAACTAGATGCACGACCGCTGCTCAATCAAATCATGTTGGGTGATTGTATTGAACAACTGAAGAAAATTCCAGACAACACGGTTGATTTGGTTTTCGCTGATCCACCTTACAACCTCCAACTCAATGGCGATCTGACGCGCCCTGATCAAAGCAAGGTCGACGCCGTTGATGATGAATGGGACAAGTTCGCTGACTTTGCCACCTATGATGAATTTTGCAAAGCCTGGCTCACAGAATGCCGCCGCGTGTTAAAACCCAATGGTGCGATTTGGGTCATCGGCTCCTATCATAATATTTTCCGTGTCGGCACCATCATTCAGGATTTAGGCTTCTGGATTTTGAACGACGTAGTGTGGCGCAAAGTGAACCCCATGCCAAACTTCCGGGGCCGCCGTTTTACCAACGCCCACGAAACCATGATCTGGGCCTCGAAGGATCAAAAGTCGAAATATTGCTTCCACTACGAAGCCATGAAGATTTTCAACGACGACACGCAAATGCGCTCTGATTGGACTTTGCCCTTGTGCACAGGTGCCGAACGTTTGAAAGACAAGAACGGCGACAAGGTTCACCCCACGCAAAAACCTGAAAGCCTGTTGCAGCGGGTCATGTTGTCCTCAACCAACCCCGGCGACGTGGTGTTGGACCCCTTCTTCGGCACAGGCACAACGGGTGCTGTGGCCAAGCAATTGGGCCGCAACTTCATTGGCATTGAGCGCGACGAAACCTATGCCGCCCATGCCAAGGCGCGCATTCTCAACACTGAAGCCCTGCCACTGGAAGCCCTGAAAACCACGGTTGGAAAACGCGCCGAACCGCGCATTCCTTTTGGCACCCTGATTGAGCGCGGCTTGATCAAGGCAGGCGAAACACTTTACGACCATACGACCCGCATAGCCGCAAATGTGCGCGCTGATGGCTCCATTGCGTCGAAAGACAATTCAGGCTCCATCCACAAAGTGGGCGCACACGTGCAAAATGCCGAAGCCTGCAATGGCTGGACCTATTGGCATGTGAGCCGCGGACCCAACCTAGTGCCGATTGACATGTTGCGCCAACAGGTGCGCAGCGAATTGGCGTCAACGACCTAAGGCGTCAATCAAGTCTTCTGCAATGATGGTGCGGCGGTCTACGCGGTTTGCCGCGTCGCCGTGCAACCATACTGCTGCACAGGCCGCGCCAAATACATCCATGCCCTGCGCAATAAGGCCTGTGATAATGCCTGCCAACACGTCACCACTGCCTGCTGTTGCAAGTTTTGGCGGTGCGTTGGTGTTGACGAAAGCAAAGCCTGCGGGGTTCGCAATCACAGTATCAGAACCTTTGAGAACCATGATAGCGCCACAGGCTTTCGCCGCTCTGCAACCGCGTTCAACCTTGTCGTGAACATCAAGATTCAAGTGCCTGAACAGACTCATGAATTCACCGTCGTGCGGAGTCATTACTACAGCTCGTTCTGGACGATTTTTGATGGCTGAGAACAACTCCTCCGGATCATCCGCAAACACCCGAAGTGCGTCAGCATCCAACACGCAGTCAGGTCCATTATTCAGTACACGGAGCACTGCTTTGCGTGTTTGATCCGAAACACCTGCAGCCGGGCCGATGCACATCGCAGTGATGCGTTTGTCCTCGAGTAGGACACGCAAATCTTCCTGTGTCTCGATCAACTTCAACATGATCGACGATACGTGATAAGCATGAACGCGAAGCGCATCATGCGGGCCAATAATCGTCGTCAACCCTGCTCCGCTGCGCGCTGCTGCATGGGCGCAAAGCCGCGCTGCACCAGTTTGCAGTTCTCCACCACTCCACACCACAGCATGGCCACGTCGATACTTGTGAGTATCGGCATGGAAGTCTGGAAGGTGCGGTTTGGCGTTTTCATAAGTGCGTATTGGCAGCTTGTCGATCACCTCGTCGGTGATACCGATATCTGCAACAACAATCTCACCACACAAGCGCCGCCCCGGCTGCAACACATGGGCAGGCTTCTTGCGAGCAAATGTCACCGTGAGATTGGCAATCACCGAACAGCCACGAGGTTGCCCTGTCAGGCCGTCCACACCTGACGGCACATCAACGGCAACCACCGGTAAGCCTGCACCGTGAATGCCATCAGCCAACGCTCCCGGAAAATCGCGGTTTAGGCCAGCGCCAAAAATTGCATCCACAATCAATCGTGGGCCAGTTCTGCCACCAATAGATGCTTCAAAATCCTTGAAAGTGCCAATAGCGCCTTTCCACTTCGCAGCCATTTTGGCCACATCGCCTTTCAGCGCCTTGCGATCCCCCACCAGATAAACTTTAACAGGCCACTTTTTCGCGGCGAGCAATCGCGCCACCACAAACCCATCACCGCCATTATTGCCGGGACCGCAAATGACAGCGACGGCACATTTTTTGAACCGCGCAACGACAGCAGTAACAACGGCGCCCCCTGCATTTTCCATAAGTTTAAAAAACGCAATGCCGGACAATTTGTCGGCTTCAGCCATCTGTGCAGGGGTTAGAATTTCAAACATGGCAGCAACCTAACACAGGCAGCACGGCCACGTCATGCCTCGCGATGGGCTTTCACCAGTGACCACGTGTAAATTGCAAGCGCCGTCCAGATCAGCACGAAGGCCGACAATTTATAAACACTGAATGGCTCCTTAAACACAAACACGGCGATCAGGAAAATCATCGTCGGCGCAGAATATTGCATGATGGCAATGGTGGTGAGGCGCAGCAGCTTTGCCCCCATGGCATAGAATATCAAGGGTACCGCCGTGAACAGGCTGGTGCCCACCAGCAAGGCCGTGTCTTGCCACCCCGTTTCTATAAAATGACTTGTGCCTGATTTTGCAAACCAAATCATCATCGCAATCGAAGGCAAGGTGAGGATTAAAACCTCGAGGAAGAATCCCTGCTGCGGGCCAATGGCCTGCGTCTTTTTGAAATATGCGTAAAAGCCCCAGGTGAAAGCCACGGCAAGTGACACCCATGGCAATTTTCCGTTTTCATACGTCAAAATCCCAACGGCCAGTGCGGCAAAGCAAATGGCAAACATCTGTACACGGTTTAATTTCTCTCCAACTAAAACCGAAGCCAAAAACACCGAGAACAATGGATTGATATAGTAGCCCAAGGCTGTTTCCAGCGCGCGTCCAGAGGTGACGGCCCAGACATAAACACCCCAATTCACCGTGATCAATGCGGCTGTTACAAAAGCCAGGCCCAACATGCGCGGGCTTGAAACAGCCGCAACAATATCGCCCGCCAACCCACGCCACCAAATGACCAGCGCCGCCAACGGCAACGACCACAAAATCCGATGCGGCACAATTTCCCATGCCGGCATATGGTCCATCAGCTTCATATAAAGCGGCAGGATGCTCCAAATGGTGTAAGCGAGGCCTGCATAAATGAAGCCTTCTTTGCTATCGCGATTTTCGGATGGAGACATGGTGCCGCTCAAATGTTGAGCGCCATCTATGCAGAGCTTTCAATAATTGTGCCACCCGAAACGCGCGGGGCTGGGTTGCGTTGTGGCCTTTATGGCCCGCCTGCAAGCGTTGTGTTAAAACAGTCCGCAACATTCGCAGCATTTTCTGCAGGCACCGATGTGACCTTGCGCGTAAAAATGCGCTGCACAAAGTTTTCATAACACCGGGCAAAATCCCGCGTCGGGGCCTTGGCTTTCAGACACTGCAACATCTGCACTTGTGACACGTAAGAATGGGTATCACTGCATTTGAAACGCAGATACGAAATTGCGACAAACAGCATAAGCATCGCCGGGAATATCCGTGTCAGTGGTTTGAAGTGCAGCTTCCATAGCTGCATGGGCAGCCGTTTCAGCCGTCACGCAAGCGGTCCATTTATCTTTTGCAGTGTTGCGGCTGTGTTGTGATCTCGCAATAGCTCTCTCGCCCCCGTCTTTCGCATCGGTGGCTTTTGGCGTCACCACAATTTGCCGTGTTTTGTTTTCCTTCAAATCCTTCAGCGCATTTTGCGCTTCAACCTGATCTTTCACGCAAGCCAGTTGTTGCTTGAAGTCATTGGGCGTTTTTACTTCGCACGCCGCGAAAACTTCGGGTGAAACACCCTCTTGCGCCTGAACCAAAGGCGAGCA
Source organism: uncultured Alphaproteobacteria bacterium (assembly GCA_963850355.1). GTDB lineage: Bacteria > Pseudomonadota > Alphaproteobacteria > Rhizobiales > Aestuariivirgaceae > Aestuariivirga. The sequence goes on along the minus strand of CAWKKP010000008.1, from coordinate 799,906 downwards.
AATCGTAAAAGCCGTCATGACGAACGCAACATTCAAGAACCTCATCGGATCCTCCCACATGTGCTTTCGCCCCCGACAAGCAGTGTTCCACTTTTTTGGCGTGGCGTAAAGTGTGGGGGAGTGCTTTCGATCAGCTTCACCCCTTTCTTTCCCGCCCTCGGGGCGGGGCCGGGGGCGGGGACCGCGAGTGAATGCGAGAGTTCGTGCCCCAGATCAAGCACCCCGCCCCTGCCCCTCCCCACAAAGTAGGGAGGGGTGAAATGAATGCAACGTCGGACCTATACTATGCGGACAGTGACTTGATATCCTCAGTTAAAAAATATGTCGCCAATGCTCCGACAGGCAAATGATTCTGTTTCGTCTGAAAGATTAGTATCGAACGCTCTTACGCATTCGTTTTGGGCCAAAGTATAATATCCGTTTTTATATGATTTCACAGCGAAGCTAAGACAGTCACACTGCCAAACTGATGGTTTTTTTTGCGTTGATAAAATTGATTCTCCAGTCATGGTTATCAATCTAAGAGCATTTATTTTTGAAGATGAAGAAGTCAAAATCTTAGCCTTTCTTTGTGCTTTTTAGATTGGTCTATAATTGCACAAAGCAGACCCGCACTGAAGACTTCGATGGGTTGTTATCAGCGCTTTCAAACCCGAGCGATTTCAAAACTTCAATGCCCCACCACAACCGTCTTCCCCTTCGGCTGCCCGATATCCTTCAACACCGCATCAAACCACTTCGTCTTCACATCAAAATTCTTGCCGCCCTTGATGCGCGGGAACTCAATGGCGCGCATCGGCTTGCCCTTCTTTTCTTCATCATGGCCAATGACGCCTGACACGCCCTTTAATCCGCTCTTCACCGCTTCCACGCACATCTTCTTGATCAGCGCCAAATCTTCCTTGTTGGCCTTGGCCGAGCGCGCAAAATAGCCTGACTTTTGCACCAGTGTCTTCTCCGCCCCCACCATGTCGGCAAAGCGTTTGGCGAACCATGCGCCGGGGTTGATCTTGTCGATCTTCACGTGGCCAAATGCATCGCGTTCCGGTTCTTCGCCGCGCGCGCGCATTTCCGCAACGATGTCTTCAACGCCCGCACCTTCGCTCAAGAAAATCGTAACGCAGTCTTCTTCATCCATCACCTTCTTCAAGCGCTTGGCTTCAGCGTCGAGATCAATTGAAAGCTCAGGCAAATAAACCGCGTCAATGTCTTTGTAAGCCATCGGCAGACCAAAACCCGGAACGAATTTCTGCTTCTTCAAACGTTTGCGATAAACATCTGCCGTGGCCGCGGTGAGCCAGCCACAATTGCGGCCCATCACTTCGTGGATCAACAGCATGCGCGGATTGGTGCTTTGTTCGTTGACCGAATTTTCCCAGAAAATAGCACCCTGCTCAGCCGCTGTTGCAGCACCCAAGGTTTGCGCGATAGGGATCACATCATTGTCGATGGTCTTTGGCAAACCAACGACGGTAAGATTATAATTGTTGGAAGCGAGGTAGGCCGCCAAATCCGCCGCTGTCGTGTTGGTGTCATCGCCACCAATGGTGTGCAAAATGGTGATGCCGTCTTTCACCAATTGCTCCGCTGCAACATGCAAGGGGTTCTGGCCTTCGACGACAAGGCCGCGCTTGATGCAGTCTTTCACGTTCGTCAACTTCACGCGGCTGTTGCCGATGGGCGAGCCGCCATGCGTGGTCAGCACAAGTGCATTCTTGCGCACCTCTTTGGTGACAGGAATGGACCAGCCCTTGAGCAAACCCATATAGCCGTTGCGATAACCGATGATTTCGGCCTTCGGCAATTTCTTCGAATACATGTCGATGAGAAATCCAACCGACGCCGACAAACACGGCGCCAACCCGCCGGCAGTAAGCAATGCGATTTTTTGTTTCTTGACTGCCGCTTTGGCCATGATGAACGTTCCTCAAAATCTGAATGACCGCTTCCTAACTGAGTTACAGTTGAAATGCCAGAGTACTTGAATGTGCTATGCTTTGAACCAGAAGGAGCGCCCACCATGAATTCCAATGACACCGTAAAGTTGCTGGCCCAACGCCTATTGGAAAGCGATTATGAGAACATACCAGACCGCGAACGCAAAGTGATTGAGCGCGTGGCCCGGCGTGTAGCCGTATCGCGCAATACAAATCTTGAACACGACAACGCTCTCACCTTCGGTCAGAAACTGGCTGATCTCGTGGCCAGCTTTGGTGGTTCGTGGACCTTCATGATGCTGTTTGCAGGGGTGTTGGTATTTTGGGTGGCACTCAACTCACTGATGCTGAGCAAAGCCTTCGATCCGTACCCCTATATTTTGCTCAATCTGTTCTTGTCGATGCTCGCATCAATTCAAGCGCCCATCATCATGATGTCGCAAAACCGTCAATCCGCGAAAGACCGCTTGGACGCCGCCCATGATTACGAAGTGAATTTGAAAGCCGAGATTGAAATCATGGCGTTGCATGAAAAGCTCGACGAAATGCGCAACAAGGATTTAGCAGAATTGATGCAGCAATTGTCACTGCGAAAGTAACAGCTAAAAAATGAAGCGCGCGAACTCTTGAAGACAACTGATATGATCACCAGATGGGATCCGTAACCAACCGGAGGCGAGAAACATGAACACTTCTGCCACTGCCGACACCATTGACCTCGGCAAAGACGAATATAACGAGAAAAGCGATCACAAGAAGCACGGCGGCTGCAAGAATCGTGGCAAATGGTCCAAGCTGGAACTGGCCACCATGATTGGCGGCTTCATCGTGTTCTGGCCTGTTGGCCTCGTCGCACTCGGCGCAAAACTGGTGAATGGTGAAATGTGGGCTGGCTCGAAGCACAACGTGATGCCTTGGACCGCCTACACCAACTGGCGTGCCACCAAAGGCGACAAACCTTTTGGCTTTACCGCACCATCATGGAGCACCGCGTCCACCAGCGGCAACGCAGCCTTCGATACCTATAAGAAGGAACAACTCGACCGCTTGGAAGCCGAACGCCGCAAGCTCGACGAAGAGCAAAAAGCCTTCGCCGAACACTTGACCAAACTGCGTCGTGCGAAAGATCAAGATGAGTTTGATCGCTTCATGGCCGAACGTGCGGCACCAAAGGCCGAATAGGGGTTCAAGAAGTCCCTAGAGTATCGATGTCCCCTGCTTCGGCGGGGGACATTTTTTTGGATGACAAAGTCGCAAATACCCCCTTTACATAACTTTTTAGTTATGTAACTCTGCAGTTATGAACACGGACGACCACCGCTTGAACCTCAAAATGGCTGCCCTCGCCGACCCCACGCGGCGCGCCATTATCAAGCGGCTGCAACAAGGCGAGGCAACAGTGACCGAACTTGCCGCCCCCTTCGCCATGAGCCAGCCCGCCATTTCCAAACATCTCAAAACCCTGGAAGAAGCAGGCCTGATCCTGCGCAGTCGTGACGCCCAGACCCGCCCCTGCCGCTTGGCCCCCGATGGCCTGTCTGAAATTGCCCGTTGGATGAACAATCACCGCAAGATGTGGGAACACACCCTCGACCGCCTTGAAGCCTATCTCGAAACTGTAAAGGAGCCAAAACCATGATTGGAAACGCCACAACGATTTTACCAAAAGACAAACCGCAAATCATCACCACCCGCATGTTGAACGCGCCACGTGAACTGGTGTGGAAAGTATTGTCGTCGCCAGATCATCTCAAACATTTCTGGGGGCCGGACGGTTTTACCAACACTTACAAGACATTCGATTTCCGTGAAGACGGTGAGTCGCGCTTCACCATGCATGGGCCCGATGGAACCAACTGGCCCAACCGCATCATCTACCGCGAACTTGATGCGCCCCGCTACATCCGCTGGGAACATGACAACGGCGGCGAAGGCGAATATGACCACAAGTTCGTCGGCGAAATTGAACTCTATGAAGAAGGCAACAAAACCCGCATCGAATTGCGGGTGATCGAGCCCAGCATGGAAGCGCGCGACAACATTGCGAAATATGCCGTTGAAGGCGGCAAACAAAACCTTGACCGCATGGCCGCCTATTTGGCGACCCAGGGCTGATCACCAACAAATATAGCCACCATCTGCATAAACGATGCTTCCGGTCATCAGGCTGGAAGCATCGCTTGCGAGAAACAAAATGACCGATGCGATTTCAGAAGGCTGCCCCATGCGGCCCATCGGTGTGCCTTCTATCCAATGCTTACTGATCTACGCTTGGCCGCCACGTCGCGGGTCAAATCTGTTTCGATGTAAGTCGGTGCCACGCAATTCACCCGCACTCCACGCGCCGCCCATTCCGCTGCGAGTGATCGTGTCAGGTGATGAACCCCTGCTTTCGATGCATTGTAGTTGGCTTGCTCCTGAGGGTAGTTGACGATCTGCGCTGAGATTGAGCCAAGGTTGACGATCACACCATTTCCCCGTTCCAGCATGTGCTTGCCGAATGCGCGACAGCACCAGAACACGCCGTTCAAATTCACATCGATAACTTTATTCCAAGTCTCATCTTCCATCGTCTCGGCAGGTTTGAACGAAATCGCAATTCCGGCATTGTTGACCAACACATCAACCTTGCCATGACGTTTGACGATTTCTGCCTGCACACGTTCAACCGCACGGGGGTCCGTCACATCGAGGGCGATTGAATCGCTCTGCCCTGCCGCCTAACAAGACCGCCGCCTTAGCCGCCCCTGCCCCGTCCATATCGGTAATCACGACCAGCGCACCAGCCTCGGCCAATGCCTCCGCCGTAGCAAAGCCTATGCCTCGCGCAGCACCTGTGACCACCGCCACTTTGCCGTCCAGCCTGAATTTTTCGAGATACATTTTGCGCCCTCCCAAGGCATATGTTCAGGCCGACCCTAAACAGAATTCTAAAGGAGCAGAAATGCAAAATCCGCAGGCAGCGCTGATGATTAAAAACTGTGCAATAAGGCTGTTTTTTGTGCAATCATGTGGAGTATTCACGCGCTCTACAAACTAATATGTTGAAATCATTGACTTTCAGAGTCTGGCACAACCCCTGCAAGTCCGCGTATAACTCTTAACGAGGTGTAAACTCCCCATGAAGAAGATCGAAGCCATCATCAAGCCGTTCAAGCTCGATGAAGTCAAAGAAGCGCTGCAAGAGGTGGGCCTGCAAGGTATCACCGTAACCGAAGCCAAGGGCTTTGGCCGCCAGAAAGGCCACACGGAACTCTACCGTGGGGCTGAATATGTTGTGGACTTCCTGCCCAAAGTGAAAATCGAAGTTGTGATTGCCGACGAGCTTGTGGACAAAGCCGTTGAAGCCATTCAAAACGCCGCCCGGACCGGGCGCATCGGAGACGGAAAGATATTCATTTCCACCATCGAACAAGCCATCCGCATCCGCACCGGTGAATCCGGCACGGAAGCGTTGTAATAATTTTAGTTTCAGCCACCAACGAGGACAATATGGCCAAGAATACTGCAATTGAATCAGCCTTGAAGATGATCAAGGACAAGGACGTAAAATTCGTTGATCTGCGTTTCACCGATCCACGCGGTAAAATGCAGCATCTCACCATGGACGTCAGCCAAATGGGCGCTGATGCATGGGAAGAAGGCCTGATGTTTGACGGCTCATCGATTGCGGGCTGGAAGGCTATCAACGAGTCCGACATGGTGCTGATGCCAGATGCATCCTCCGTTCACATGGACCCCTTCTACGCCCAAACCACCATGGCCGTGTTCTGCGACATCAATGACCCAGGCACCGGCGAAGGCTATAACCGCGACCCGCGCTCGATTGCCAAGCGCACCGAAACCTATTTGAAGTCTTTGAAAATCGGTGACACTGTCAACGTCGGCCCGGAAGCTGAATTCTTCGTATTCGACGATGTGAAGTTCTCAACCTCACCTTACAAGACTGGCTTTGAAGTTGACGGCATCGAATTGCCCAAAAACTCCGACCGCAACTATGAAACCGGCAACATGGGCCACCGTATGCGCACCAAGGGTGGCTACTTCCCCATGAACCCGATGGACTCGCGCAAGACATGCGCGGCGAAATGCTGTCGGTCATGCAGGAAATGGGCTTGATCGTTGAAAAGCACCACCATGAAGTGGCGACCGCCCAGCATGAATTGGGAACGCGCTATCAGCCCCTCACGATGGGTGCGGACCACATGCAGATCTATAAGTATGTGATCCACAACGTTGCCCACTCCTACGGCAAAACCGCAACCTTCATGCCAAAGCCAGTCTTCGGCGATAACGGTTCGGGCATGCATGTGCACTTCTCGATCTGGAAAGACGGAAAGCCAACATTCTCCGGTAATCAGTATGCTGATCTTTCGGAATGCTGCCTCTACTTCATCGGCGGCGTCATCAAGCATGCCAAGGCCCTGAACGCCTTCACCAACCCATCGACGAACTCCTACAAGCGTTTGGTTCCGGGTTATGAAGCACCGGTGTTGCTGGCCTATTCGTCACGCAACCGTTCAGCCTCATGCCGCATTCCGTTCACGTCGAACCCCAAGGCCAAGCGCGTTGAAGTGCGCTTCCCCGATCCAACGGCAAACCCATACCTGTGCTTCTCCAGCATCATCATGGCGGGCCTGGATGGTATCGTGAACAAAATCCACCCCGGCCCCGCCATGGACAAGAACCTCTACGACCTGCCACCCGCAGAACTCGCCAAGGTTCCAACCGTCTGCGGCAGCTTGCAAGAAGCCATCGACAGCCTGCGCGCTGACCATGAGTTCCTGACCAAGGGCAACGTGTTCTCCGTTGACCAAATCGAAAGCTACCTCGACCTGAAGCAAGAAGAACAAGACCGCTACCGCATGACCCCGCATCCGGTGGAGTATGATATGTATTACAGCTGCTAAGTTTGGCGGCTCACTGCCTGAGGGCAGTGTGAAATCATCACAAATGGCCGGAACGCATATTCCGGCCATTTTTATTTGCGCCAGATCAATCGCAGAAGCGGAAATTTGCGACATTAAATGGAGAGATCAGGAGAAAAATATGAGCCGCTTGCATGCTGAAAATCATCTTGTGGCGCGCATTGGCTGGCTACGAGCCGCTGTGCTGGGTGCCAATGATGGTATCGTGTCCACAGCCAGTCTGATTGTCGGTGTTGCGGCAGCTTCCGCAACGACCAGTAATGTATTGCTTTCAGGTATTGCGGGTCTGGTGGCAGGTGCCATGTCGATGGCGGCAGGTGAATATGTATCGGTGAGTTCACAATCCGATACGGAACAGGCTGACCTCGCGCGAGAAACCAAAGAGTTGGAAACCCAGCCTGAACTTGAGCGGGTAGAGTTGCAACAGATTTATATTAAACGCGGATTGGATGATGCGCTGGCCTTGCAAGTGGCAGATCAATTGATGGCCAAAGATGCGTTGGCCGCCCATGCGCTGGATGAGCTTGGTATTTCACATATCACGGCAGCAAAGCCCGTGCAGGCAGCACTCACATCGGCACTCACATTTGCCATTGGTGCGGCCATGCCGTTGGTCATGGTTCTGGTCTCGCCAACGCAATATCTCGTGCCAGCAGTATCAATCGCTTCGCTGCTTTTCTTGGCGTTGCTGGGTGCCATTGGCGCACGTGCAGGCGGTGCTAATGTGTTGAGAGCAACAGCCCGCGTCACCTTTTGGGGCGCATTGGCTATGGCGGCGACAGCGGGCATTGGCGCTTGGTTCGGAACGGTTGTATAGCATCTTTGTTCCGAAGATTTCGTTGTCGGACTTGTACACTGTTTAGGGTCAAACAAATGTCATTTTCTCATTCCGGATTTGGTAAAGTTTTTCTTGGCGTTTTTCACGTCTGCCTCTTGATGGTTGCGTTCAGCGAAGCCTCTCGAGCGCAAAACACATTTGTACCCATTCCCACGCAGTTCATCGCAGCAATAGCGGAACCCGGCGCAAAAAGTGGAACTGGCGCTGAAAACTGGGGGCTCTGGACCATCGACCCAGGCCCGCGTGGTGTGCACTTGACGCGCTACTCGCAATTGCTTGAAGACGGATCAATTGCCCACGCGGGCTGGAAATTCGACCCCTCAGACTGGTGGCTGGATGAGAATGGCCTGATCATGGAGCATCCCAAATATGGCATGCCAGCCGGCCGTTACATGGTCACAGGGAATCGCGACGCAACAACCATTCTTACGATCTATCCCGAGGACGCGAATGGCCAGCAGCGCTGGGCATTGGCGGGCGATAAAACCATCTACGACGTCACCCATCTGAGGTGCCGCTCTGCGCGCTATAAACCAAAAGACGAGAGCACCGCTTGCTCACCTGCCAATGCGCCGCGTAGTCAATTTCGCGTTCCACCCGGTGCGGCCATGCCCGTTGTGCATGGATGTGAAAAGCAAGATTATACTGTGCTGTTTATTGTAGGCATTGAGAACTGAAGCTGAGCTATTTTTTCTCATCCTCCAGCATAATTTCCGCCCCAATCCACCCCACCAACATCGAAGGTGCGTTGGTGTTTCCGGCGATCAGATTTGGAAACACCGATGCATCACACACCCGCAAACCTTCGAGCCCATGCACGCGCAGCTTTCCATCGACGACAGATGTTGCAGCATCTTGACCCATGCGCGCGGTGCAGGATGGGATGATAGACCGTGCCGCTGCGTTGTTTGAAATCATGGATCAATTCCGCGTCGGTTTTGACTGCTGGGCCCGGCCGCAGTTCTTCTGCCACCAGTTCAGCAAAGGGCGATGCGCCCGCAATTCTCCGTATGAATTTTACCGCCGCCAACATTTCTTTGACATCGTGTTCCGTGCTGTAAGCGTTGGCGACGATCTTCGGATGTTGTTTCGGATCAGCTGATTGCAAGGAGATAAATCCTCGCGATGTGGGTCTGCAATTTGAAAGTCCAATGGACAAGCCTGAGAATGGATCAGGACTAAGAATGGGGCGTTCGCCTGCACGCGGCAGCAGTGTTGAAAAGGCTTGCATGTAAAGCTGCATATTGGGGCGGGAAAGTTCAGGGCTGGTTCTGAAAAAACCACCTCCATGATTGATGGAAAGACTGAGCGGTCCAGTGCGATATATCAGATACTGCAGCCCTGCTTTCAGCTTGCCATGCCACGGGCGCAACGCATCATTCAAAGTTGGCACCTTCATGCGATACGTATAATTGAGACCCACATGGTCTTCGAGGTTTTGTCCCACATGGGTGAAATCACGCTTCATCTCAATGCCGTGTCCACGCAAATGCTTTGCTGATCCGATGCCAGACAGCATCAACAGCTGCGGTGTATTGATGGCGCCGCCGCACAGAATAATTTCGCGACCAGCTTTCGCCGTGATCATTTTACCATGTTGCTCGTAAGACACTGCCGTGGCCCGCGCACCTTTGAACTCCACACGGTGCACGAAAGCATGAGTCTCAACTCGAACCGTTTTGCGCTTTATCGCTGGCCACAAAAATGCGCGCGCCGCACTTAAGCGTTGGCCATTACGCGTCGTAAGTTGGTAAACGCCAGCACCCTCTTGTGTCGCCGCCGTTGAAATCAGCGTTGAAGGGCAACCCAACAGCTTTGCAGGCATCGATATATTTTTGCGTAAGCGGATGAACTTGGTCACTAGGATCTGTGATATGCAACGGTCCACCAACACCACGCCATGCATTGCCGCCTGCGGCATTGTCTTCCATTTTCTTGTAGGCATTGAGCACACTGCCCCAGCCCCACCGTGCGCCTGCAGTTTCACCCCAACTCACATAGTCGTCTTGATGGCCACGAATATAAACCATGGCATTGATGGAGCTCGAGCCGCCGATGATTTTGCCACGCGGCCAGTGATCGCGCTGGCCATTGAGGCCGGGGTCAGGCTCGGCCGCATACATCCAATTGACCTGTGGGTCGATAAAATGTCTTGCCGTAGCCCAAGGGCATCTGCACATAAAACCGCTTGTCGCTGCCGCCCGCCTCCAACAGTAAAACGGAGTGTTTTCCGCTCTCGCTGAGGCGATTGGCCAACACGCATCCAGCAGAGCCCGCACCAACGATGATGTAGTCGTAAATCATCCCCCACAGTCGACTGTGTTCGGTTGATTTTCAAGGGCCAAAGCAGGTGAGAAAATTTTGCGATTGTAGCCCATTTGTAGACTTGCCAAAGTGCGGCAACACGGGAACACTCCACGCATGAAAATCAAAGAACTAAAAGTCTTTATCGTCGGCAATCCACCGCCCGGCTGGGGTGGGCGCTATTTCACCTTTGTGAAATTGACAACCGACACCGGCATTGTGGGCTATGGCGAATGCTATTGCGCCACATTCGGCCCCAAGGCCATGACGGCGATGATTGAAGACACCTTTGGCCGTTATGTCGAAGGCATGGACCCGTTCCACATCGAAAGCCTGTGGCGCAAAGTTTATGGCTCAGGCTTCACCCATCGCCCAGATGTGAGTTTGATGGGCGTGCTCTCCGGCATTGAAATTGCGCTTGTGGGACATCATCGGCAAGGCATTGAACAAGCCGATCTATGAATTGATTGGCGGGCGCGTGCATGAGAAGTTGCGCTCTTACACGTACATTTATCCAGACCTTGCAAAGGGACAAGACGATTCTATTTATTGGAATGCAGAAGCGTCGGCCGAACGTGCCGCGCATTATGTGAAACAAGGCTTCACCGGCATCAAATTTGATCCTGCAGCACCCTACTCGGCTTTCGACCCGCGCCAGCCTTCATTGGAATCGATGGAGCTGTGCGCCAAGTTCTGCAAACTCATCCGCGAAGCCGTGGGAAACAAAGCGGATTTGTTGTTCGGCACACATGGACAATTTACGGCTTCAGGTGCCATCCGCTTTGCCAAACAAATCGAAGCCTATAACCCTCTTTGGTTTGAAGAACCAACTCCACCAGACCGGCCGGAAGAAATGGCGCTGGTGGCGCGCGGCACTTCGATTCCGATTGCCACAGGCGAACGCCTGACGACAAAATATGAATTTGGTCGCGTTCTTGAATTACGTGCCGCGTCGATTTTACAAATGGCATTGGGCCGTGTGGGCGGCATTTGGGAAGCTAAAAAAATCGCTGGCATGGCGGAAGTAAACTACGCACAAATCGCACCGCATCTTTATGCAGGCCCGATAGAGGCAGCTGCCAACATTCAATACGGCGCATCATTGCCAAATTTTCTGATCCTCGAAAGCATCGAAACCTTTGGCGGCTTCTATACAAAATTGTTGAAGAAGCCGATTCATTGGGAACAGGGCTATGTCATCCCACCAACGGAACCGGGCTTGGGCGTGGAGTTGAATGAGGAAGTGGCGCTCGCGCATCCCTATACGGGCGACAAGCTGCATTTGGAAATGCTAAACCATCCGGTGAATGTATGAAATACGGTTACATCGGTCTTGGAAATCTTGGCGGGCACATTGCCGCAAGTTTGCAACGCGCTGGTTTTGAACTTGTCGTACACGACATCAACAGAGACTTGGGCGAACGGCACATCAATGCTGGTGCCAAATGGGCGTCCACACCCGAGGAGCTGGCGGCGCAAGTGGATCACGTTTTCACTTGCCTGCCCTCGCCTGTGATTTGCGAAAAAGTTCTCACGGCAATTCTCAAGACACTCAAACCGGGCAGCACGTGGATTGAAAACTCCACGCTCGGTCGCGACGAAATCAAACGCCTTGCTGCAGTTGCCGAAGCCAAGGGCGTCCGCGTCTTGGAAGCGCCAGTAACCGGTGGCGTGCACTTGGCAGCACGCGGCGAAATTACGGTGCTGGTGGGCGGCGACGCGGCGCTCTTTGAACACCACAAACCGGCCCTCGAAGCCATCGGCAACAAGATGTTTCACATGGGGCCGATTGGCTCAGCCGCCGTCATCAAAGTGATTACCAACATGCTGGCCTTCATCCATTTGGTTGCTGACGCTGAAGCCTTAATGTTGGCCAAGCGCGGAGGACTGGATCTGGGCCAAGCTTGGGCCGCCATCGCAGCCTCTAGCGGCACCAGTTTTGTGCATGAAACCGAAGGACAATTGATTCTCAACGGCAGTTACGACATCGCCTTCAGCATGGACTTGGCGTTGAAGGACTTAGGCTTCGCCATGAATTTCGGCAAAGAATTTGGTGTTCCCCTGGATTTGGCCGCGCTCACCAACGAGACGTTTAAAAAAGGCAAATCTGCCTATGGCGGTGGCGCACAATCCACGCAAATCGCGAAATTGCTGGAAGATGCGTTAAAAACTGACCTGCGCGCACCCGGATTTCCGGCCCGTTTGGAGTAAGTAAAAATCGGTATTTGTCTTTGTTTGGTCACGATTTTCGGGCTAAGTCCACTTTTACAAACAAGGAGTGTTCGACATGAATAAAGTAATGGCAATGTTTTTAAGCACGGCTCTGGTGTCGTCAGCCATGATGGTATCACTCTCAGTATCTGCCGAGGCTGGAAGCAAGCGCTATTGCCGTGAAGTGGCGAGGAACTACGCTGATAAGAAAGCCAGTCGCAAGGCAGTCCGCAACGCCATTGTTGGCGGCATTGCTGGCGGCCTCATTGGCAATGCACTTGGCGGACGAAAATCAACGGTTTTCGGTGCGGCAGGTGGTGCAGGGGTTGGTGTTCTGGCCACAGATGGCAAATGGCAAAAATACTACAATCGCCGCTACGTGGACTGCCGTGAAAACGGTTGATCTGACAACGGTTTAAAGCAAATTCAAAATGACGCGGGTCCGTGTCGTAGGTGCGGGCCCAGCAGGGCTGATGGCGGCAGAGGTTTTGGCCTCTGCCGGTCTTCGTGTCACCATCCATGATCATCACAAAAACCCCGCACGTAAATTCTTGCTGGCAGGACGTGGCGGTCTCAACCTCACCCACAGCGAACCTCTCGACATTTTGTTGCGCCGTTACGGCGAAGGCAATGTAGCCCTCGAAGCTGCCATCCGTGCTTTCCCTCCGGATGCACTGCGTCAATGGAGCCATGAACTTGGCATCGAAACCTTTGTGGGTTCTTCAGGCCGCGTCTTTCCAAAAGGTCTGAAATCCTCGCCCCTGCTCCGCGCATGGCTGAAACGTTTAGGCGGCCTAGGCGTTGAACTGAAATCTCAAACACCATGGGCAGGCTTTGACAACACACCAACACTGTTGGCACTCGGTGGTGCAAGCTGGCCTGAATTGGGGTCTGATGCAGCCTGGTTAAAACCCTTTGAAGCGGCAGGTATCACGATCAACACAATGCAGCCATCAAACGGCAGGCAATTGGTGACGTGGAGTGAACACTTCGCTGGCCGCTTTGCCGGGCAACCATTGAAGAACGTGGCGGTCACTGTACAAGGTCGCAAAGTGCGCGGCGAGGTGATGATCACGCGCGACGGAATTGAAGGTGGTGCGATCTACGCTCTGTCACCGCAATTTCGATTGAGCGGTGCATCAGAGATGCATCTCGATTTGAAACCGGACATGACCGATGCAACAGTTGCACAGCGCTTAGCATGGCCACAAGGCAAGGAATCACGCACCAACTATTTGCGCAAAGCTTTAGCCCTAACACCCGTAGGCATTTCGCTAATGCGCGAAGTCTCCACCAACAATCCTAAATCCGTCATCATAAAAACCACAGGCCCCGCCGACATGCGCCGCGCCATTTCAACGGCAGGCGGCGTAGCACTGCAAGAAGTCGATGAGAATTTCAAACTGCGCAAAGTTGAAAACACCTGGGTGGCAGGCGAAATGTTGGACTGGGATGCGCCAACAGGCGGCTACTTATTGCAAGCCTGCTTCGCAACGGCCCATGCAGCGGCCAGCGACATGGTACGAAAGCTGCGCTGAAAAATTCCTCAAAAACCGTTTTGGCGTTTTGTGCGAGTCACTTAAGGTTGCGGTGCCGCCGACGGGGCGGTTTTGATTTGGGGGTTCTCCATGAAGAAACTTGCAGCAGAATTTTTTGGAACGTTCTGGCTGGTGCTGGGTGGTTGCGGAAGCGCCGTTTTGGCAGCAGCATTTCCAGAAGTTGGTATTGGTTTGGTCGGCGTATCATTGGCCTTCGGCTTGACGGTGCTCACCATGGCCTATGCCGTGGGTCACATTTCAGGTGGACATTTTAACCCCGCAGTCTCTGTAGGACTTGCAGCAGCAGGCCGCTTCTCATGGAGCGCATTGCCGGGCTACGTCATTGCGCAATGCGCAGGCGGCATCGTCGCTGCACTGGTTTTATATCTCATTGCCACTGGCAAAGCTGATGTCACGTCGGTCGGTGGTTTTGCATCGAATGGCTACGGCGAACATTCACCCGGCAAATTCAGCTTGTTTGCAGCACTGCTTACCGAAGTAGTGATGACGGCGGGCTTCTTGATTGTCATTCTCGGGGCAACGCATAAAAACGCTGCCGCTGGTTTTGCGCCAATAGCTATTGGTTTGGCTTTAACATTGATCCATCTGGTGTCGATCCCTGTGACCAACACATCCGTAAACCCAGCCCGTTCATTGGGTGTGGCTCTGTTTGCTGAAGGTTGGGCACTGCAACAGCTCTGGCTGTTCATCGTTGCACCAATCGCAGGTGCCGTAATTGGTGCTGTTATTCACAAGACCCTGCTGAGCGAAGATTAATGCAAAAGACCTTCTCCCGCATTTTGTGCGGGAGAAGGTGGCCGAAGGCCGGATGAGGGAAACCCGTTCCTAAATATCAAACCGATCCGCATTCATCACTTTGGTCCAGGCAGCTACAAAGTCTGTGACAAACTTTTTCGACGAATCGCCTTGGCCATACACCTCAGCTAACGCCCGCAATTGTGAGTTCGATCCAAACACCAAATCAACTCGTGTTGCTGTCCACTTCTGCTGATTGGTTTTGCGGTCACGCCCTTCAAACAACTGGTCTTCTTGCGTCGGCGTCCAAGCCGTGTCCATGCTGAGCAAATTCACGAAGAAGTCGGTCGTAAGCGCACCCGCATGCTTGGTGAACACGCCGTGTTTCGAGCCGTCATGGTTTGCACCAATCACGCGAAGACCACCAACCAGCACTGTCATTTCCGGTGCTGTCAGCGTCAGCAATTGCGCCTTGTCAATCAACAGCTCCTCTGCCGAGATCGAATATTGTGTTTTAAGGTAATTGCGGAAACCATCGGCAACGGGTTCAAGCACTGCAAATGATTCAACATCGGTTTGCGCTTGTGTTGCATCGGTGCGGCCCGGCGTGAATGGCACTTTCACGGCATGACCAGCAGCCTTAGCCGCCTGTTCAACGCCAACACAGCCACCCAGCACAATCAGATCAGCCAGCGACACTTTTGCCTTGCCCTTGTTAAAGGATGCTTGGAGGCCTTCTAGACGCGCCAAAACCTTTGCCAGTTGAGCAGGCTGGTTGACCTCCCAATCTTTCTGGGGGGCCAAGCGAATGCGCGCACCATTGGCACCGCCACGCTTGTCTGACCCACGATAGGTTGCAGCCGAAGCCCAAGCTGTTTGCACAAGCTCCGCCGTCGAAAGTCCTGATTTTGCAATTTTAGACTTCAACGCCGCAATCGACTTTGCATCCAACAATTTGCCCTTGCGTGCAGGTACGGGGTCTTGCCAGATCAAGTCTTCTTTCGGCACCTCTGCGCCGAGATAGCGAACTTTGGGGCCCATATCGCGGTGTGTGAGTTTGAACCAAGCACGCGCAAACGCATCAGCAAACTTCTTCGGATTCTGATGGAAGTCGCGCGAGATTTTTTCGTAGGCCGGATCCATGCGCATAGCCATGTCAGCGGTGGACATCATGATCGGTACTTTTTTCGTCGCATCCGAAGGGTGCGGAGCCATATCCTTTTCAGCAAGGTTCTTGGCATGCCACTGGTGGGCACCCGCAGGACTCTTTCCAAGTTCCCACTCATAGCCAAACAACACATCGAAATAGCTCATGTCGAACGTAGTGGGGGTTGGCGTCCAAGCACCATGCAGTCCGCTGGAAATCGTATCGCCACCCTTGCCGCTGCCGTGGCTGCTGAGCCAGCCAAAACCCTGGGCCTCAAGTTGACCGGCTTCAGGTTCTGGTCCCACAAGGGCTGCATCACCTGCACCATGCGTCATGCCGAAGGTGTGGCCGCCAGCAACAAGCGCCACAGTTTCTGCATCATCCATGGCCATGCGGGCAAAAGTTTCGCGAATGTCGCGCCCTGAGGCCACGGGATCAGGTGTACCATTGGGGCCTTGCGGGTTTACATAGATCAAACCCATCTGCACGGCGGCAAGTGGGTTTTCCAATTCACGATCACCCGAGTAGCGCTTGTCATCAAGCCACGTGCTTTCAGTACCCCAATAAATATCTTCCTCAGGCTCCCACACATCCACACGGCCACCACCAAACCCAAAGGTCTTGAAGCCCATAGATTCAAGCGCGACGTTGCCTGTCAAAATCATCAAGTCAGCCCAAGAAATGGCATTGCCGTATTTCTGCTTGACAGGCCACAACAACCGCCGCGCCTTATCGAGGTTGACATTATCAGGCCAGCTGTTCAGGGGCGCAAAACGCTGTGTGCCATTCGAAGCGCCACCACGTCCGTCACCTGTGCGATAGGTTCCGGCGCTATGCCAAGCCATGCGGATGAACAGCGGCCCATAATGACCATAATCAGCAGGCCACCATTCTTTCGAGTCCGTCATCACCTTGCGGAGGTCCTTTTTCAGTGCCTTCAAATCCAGCGACTTAAACGCCTTGGCATAATCAAACGCTTCACCCATCGGAGTTGAAAGTGACGAATTCTGGTGCAGCATTTTAAGGTTCAATTGGTTTGGCCACCAATCGCGGTTTGAGCGCACTGCAAAATTCGTATGGCTATGCATTACGGGGCATTTGCCAGCTGGAGCGACATCCATCTTGTTCATTTCAATCTCCGCATTATTGTTTAGAAACATTCTAAACACGGCCAGCCGCCGCCGCAATCCCCTGCGACACTTATCCATAGGTCACGCACACTGACCGTCAATGTGATTTGAACACTCGACGTCGAGGGTATAACTTGTGCACATGATGCAGAGAGGTCTCAGACAATGACGCCACCTGAAAGTAGCGGTTAACAATTTGACCACTCGCGTGCGGTGGTAAACACTGCATGAAATAGCAAAACCTAAACAAGCGGCTGAAGATGCCGCATTAGACCCCGCGCGGAACGCCACCGCCGGGGTCATTGGTTTTTTTGAAGTGCCTATCAACAGTGGTGCCATCGGGCTTTCCTAACAGCAACAATGTGGTTAAGCTGCCCGTATGACCACCGTAAAGTCCATCACTTCGCTTGAAACACCCAGTCTCGTTCTGCGCGAGATTGAGCGTTCTGACGCCGATGAGCTTGCGGCTTTCATGACACAACCCCGCTATCAAAAACACATCGCCCATCGCTTGCGTGATGGTGTGATGGTGCAAGACTTTGTCCGCCGCCAAATTGCCGCCCGTACAGACTCACGCCGCCATGTGTTTCATTTGGCTGCTGAGGAAAAGTTCTCTGGTGATGTAGTGGGTGAAGGCTTCGTCATCGCCCACAGCGATGGCAGCCACGAATTGGGCTGGGGCGTTCACCCCGCCATGTGGTCGATGGGTTTGGGAACTGAAACTGGACGTGCACTTTTGGCACTTGGTTTTGAACATCTGCGTGCCAAACGCATGTGGTGCAAAGTCATGGTTGAAAATGCAGCCTCTTCCAAGCTGGCCAAGCGCATTGGCATGGCACTTGTGTCAACCCATGCGCAATACCCTGTTGGCCAAGGCCGCTTTGGCGAGGTGGATATCTACGCCCTTTCATCTAGCGATTACTTTGATTTGCCCTATTGAGGGCAATCCAGCGCCACAATCCCGTTTGATAGTGCAGCTCATCTTTTGCGAGGTGGGAGATTTCCATGCGGATACTTTTAGCGACATGCGCGATGCTATTGTTCACGCCAGCCGCTTTGGCCAGCGTCGAAGATTATTGCGCAGCTTTTGCCATTGACCACGCCAACACAGGCCCGCGTGAAAAATCCGCGTGGCAATTGCGCCATGACAACGCCCAAAAAGCTTGCACTGAACAGTTCTCAATTCAGCAGGTCGTCGTCGAACCGAAAAAGAAATCGAAATCCGTAACACCTCTACCAAAGCCCATGGTCAAGAAAGTTGTCGCTGTTGAGCCTGAGGTGAAAAAGCCAGTCGCAAAAAAACTAACGCCGAAAGCAAAACTGCCAGAGTCTGCCGAAGCAGCAGTCGCTGTGGTAAAAATCAAGCCCAAACTTGTAGCGGGATCAGCAGCCTGGAATGACTACTGCAAGAAAAAATATGTGTCGTTCGACGAGGCCAAAGGCACATATCAATCCAAAAAAGGTATAGAGCGGAAGTGTCTGGTAACAGCCGATTGAGCTGATATTACGCCATGAACATCGGCACCAGTGACAGCACCAACAAAAGCGCAAGCCCCACATTGATGATGCGGAAATAGCGTGGGTCATTCATCACCTGCCGTAATCCCACGCCAAACATGGCCCATGTCGAAGCACTCGCCAATCCCATGATCAAAAACGTGGTCGCAATCACCGCCATGCCAAAATAATACTGAGTGGCCAACGTGTATGCAGACAATGACGTGATCGCCATAATCCACGCTTTCGGGTTCACCCATTGGAACAAAGCCATTTGCCAGAACTGCAACGGCTTTGCATCCGTCGCCAACTCACCAACGCTGGGCTTCGACGTTGCAATTTTCCACGCCAGATAGAGCATATAGGCCGCCCCACCATATTTAAGCACCTGATAAATGATGGGATATGCTTCAAACACTTGGCCAAGACCAAAGCCCAACACGCCAATCATGATCGGAAGGCCCAAAGCCACGCCAAACACCAACGGCAACGTGCGGCGAAACCCAAAGTTCATGCCCGACGCTAAAACAAAGTATTGTTCGGCCCGGGTGTGAAAGCAGCAATTGCAGAAAACACCAACTTGCGTAAAAATAGTTCAATCGTCATGCCAATTGCTTAGCACGACGACAAAATCTTCAAATCACTTTTTCACGCGCTCACAACGGTACGCGGTGTTCTTGTCAGCTTGTTTTTCTGCAGGATGGCCGTAACGTCGGCAGCTTGCATCGGCTTGTAGTAGTGAAAGCCCTGCAATTCCGAGCAACCAGCAAGACGCAGAACACTGGCTTCTTCTGCAGATTCGACACCTTCCGCGGTCACTTCGGCTGAAAGCCCACGCGCCACAAGCAAGGTACCCTGCACTACGGCCAATTCGGATGTGCTGGACAGCAACTTGCTTACAATCGACTTGTCGATCTTGATGCGATCAAACTGGAAGGTTCTCAAATAACCAATGCTTGAGAAACCCGTGCCAAAGTCATCCAGCGCAACTTGAATGCCTCTGGATTGCAAAGCTTTGAACACTTCCTTGGCGCGGTCTGTGTCATTGATGAGCGACGTTTCAGTGATTTCAAATTCGACCCGATTGGTGGCAATGCCGTTGCGTTCAAGAATTTCAAGAGCCTTGCTCACAAAGCCTGGATTGTTGAGTTGCACAGCAGAAATATTCACAGCAAGGCGCAGGGTTGGCCATTTGGCTGCAGCGAATGCTGCTTTCTCAAGGATCAATTCGCCAAGGCCATCGATCAATCCAGAATTTTCAGCAATGCCAATGAATTTGTCAGGGCTTATGCAACGAATAGACGTGGACGGCCAACGCGCCAGGGCTTCGACCCCCGTAATCTCGCCAGTCTTTGCACTCACAACAGGTTGGAACATCACGTCCAGATTGCGTGACACGAGGATCGACCGCAGTTCCGAAGCGATCGACAGATTTTCTGTACGTTCCGCATCAAAAGACTGATCGAAAATGCAATGGCGATTCTTTCCAGTTGATTTCGCGCGATACATCGCAATGTCAGAGCGACGCAACATTTCGGACACATCAAGGCTGCCATCCGTTTCAGCAATGCCAATGCTGGCACCAACAGAAGCCAAGCGCCCTTCCATGTCGAAAGGATGTTTCAGCATGGCGATCAGGTTGTTGGAGAAGTTGACAGCGTTTGCGCAAGCTTTCTCACCCTTGAACATCACGACGAACTCGTCACCACCCAATCGGCTGCATAAAGCAGCGCCATCAGCAAGCTGCCGAATGCCATTGGCAATCATGTAAATCAAACGGTCACCAAATTCATGACCATAACTGTCGTTGACTTCTTTAAAGCCATCAAGATCAGCAAAGGCGAGCGCATGCGATTGTTTGGTGTCATAGAGATTTTGCAAAGCCGCTGTCAGTGCGGCGCGGTTTGGAAGACCCGTCAATGTATCGTGCATGGCATTGTGCTGCGCCTTGCTTTCGTCGTCCATCAATTGCTGTAACAAACGCCAGCACACAAAAGCGACACCCATCATCACGATGATCAGGAAGCCCAAAACAGCACCAACTTGCGGCCAAGCATCGCTTGTCAGAATGTCGCCAAGTGCACGATTGCGCCACGACAGAACAAGCGAATCTTGTCCATCCAAACCCGAAAGTTGAACTTGAGAATTAGCTGACTGCGTTCCTGCAGTAAGCTTCACGCCGCGCAGTTGCAACTGGCGTTCTTTAGATTCGGTCCATGCAGAATCAAGTTGTTTGGAGAAATACAAAATTCGGTTGTTGGCTGTTGAAGGCGACGAAGGCAAATACACCGGGGCAAGTGCGACAATGCGCGGGCCCAAAGCGGCTTGCACGTAACCCGAGGCAACGCCACGGCGCGGGTTGTTCTTGTCAAGAAGCGGCAAAACATCATTCAATGATTTTCCGCCGAGAATATCTTGTGCAGACTTCACTTCACCGTAGACGGATTTCGCCAACAATATTTGACCTGTTTCTGCATCCAGAACGGCGACAGTATCGTAACGATGACCATTGCCCAAAAAATTCGCCAATGTCTGCTCAAACCATATTGCATTTGGAACATTGGATGTATTGGTAACGGCGTCTTGCCATTGGGCATTTTCAGCCACCATGCGCGAGAGGTCCATCTCTTCTTGCTTCAGGGCTTCGCGCAAAACGGTTTCATTGCGGTTTTGTTCAGCAGCGTTGCTGCCGCTTTCGACACGACGCAAGAGGTCGTAAGTCAAATTCATCGTACTCAGCATCGCGATCAACAATGGCAACGCCACATAGACCATGAACCGCCAACTGATAACAACCCGCATCTAAAACTCCCACACTTGGCTACCACTGTGCGAGATCGCTGCTTAAGAGCGCGTTACGAAGGCCCCATTTCCAGAAAAAAGAGTCACGCCAAATGGCGCAACTCTTCGTTATGGTTAATGAATGGTTACCAGATTACGCCGCTTGCGCTCGTTGCTGCACAACCAAATCGGCGGCCCTGCCCGTCAGTTCGGCCAAATGGTCAAACCGCATATCAAAAGTTCCCACACCAGCAGTTGCCGAGCGAATTTCAATGATCAGCGACGCCAGTTCGGACTCAGGCATGTGTGCGCGCACTGTGTCCCAACCAGGCCAACCCTCACGCGCATCAAAGCCGAGAAGTTGCCCGCGATGCCCTGTGACAATTTGATTGGCACGCGCGGTCGCATCATTGGGCACGTGTATGTCAATCGACATCACGGGCTCCAGTAGCACCGGCGAACACTGCGGCATTCCCTCCACCATGGCCAAACGCGCCGCCATTTTGAAGGCCATTTCCGATGAGTCGACATCGTGATAGCTGCCTTCGGACAAGTTCACGGTGAAATCCACGACAGGATAACCCAACGTGCCCTTCACCATCCATTCGCGAATGCCTTGTTCGACGGCGGGGATATATTGCTTGGGCACAACCCCACCCGTGATCGTGTCGGTGAACTGAAAACCAGAGCCGCGCGGCGAAGGTTTGATGTCAACAACCACATCGCCATATTGGCCATGACCACCCGATTGCTTTTTATGCCGCCCGCGCAGCGAAACAGTTTTGCGGATGGTTTCTTTGTAAGCGATGCGACGCGGCGCCGATTGCGCTTGCACTCCAAATTTGCTCGCCAGCTTTTCCAGTGCAACACGCAAATGCATTTCGCCCTGTCCCCACAACACCAAGTCACCCGTGTCATGGTTGTGATCCAATCGAAGTGACGGATCTTCTTCAATCAGACGCATGATGGCACTGGTCAGTTTCACTTCGTCTTTGCGATCCGCAACGGACACCGCAAAACCATAAACAGCCTTCGCGTGGTCTTCTGCCACCAATTGCGGACAAGCCCCCCGCGCCGATGAAACTGTTTGACCCGTCGCAATGTTTTCAAGCCGACCCAATGCCACAACCGCACCTGCCGTGGCCTGTGGTTGTTTTGACAAGTGCTAGCACCAGCATAACCAGACAAGCCAGCTATGCGGGCCTCATGGTCCTTGCCATCATGCAGCACAGTGCCGTCTGTCAAAGTCCCAGACAACACCCGCGCAATAGAAAGCTTGCCACCCTGCAGCGTATGTTGGGTTTTGATGATTTGCGCCACCGCTGAAACCGTCGGCACCAAACCCAAACGCTCCACGGTTTTTTCAACACCATGCGTATCGTGGCGCAGCGCCTTTAACAGTCGCCCAATACCATTGCCATGCTCAGCTGAACCAAACAACACAGGTGTCACATGCCCTGCCATCACATCGCGCCGCAAATCCGCAAACACTTGATCACGTGCGGGCTCCATGTCTGATAGCAATTGTTCCATCAAAGCGTCATCGTGATCAGCCAGCGTTTCGAGCAGCGTGAAGCGCTCTTGCTTCTCAAGTGCCGCCACATCTGCGGGCATATCCACCACACGGCTTTCAGCGAGCTCTTGATAAATATGTGCACGCTCCAGCGCGAGATCAACAAATCCAGACACGACTCCGTTATTCCAAATCGGCAATTGTCGCAACATCAAGGGCTTTGAACTTGCAGGCTGCATCCACGCCAACACATCCCGCGGCGCAGCGTCAGCCTTATCGATCTTGTTCAGAAACACAATGCGGGGAATTCCGTGTTGATCCAACTCACGTAAAATAAGTTGCAGTGCCGGAGCTTTCTTGGCGTCCGCGTCACACACAACGATCGCCGCGTCACAAACCGGCAAAACAGATTTTGCATCTTCTGAGAATTCAATTGAACCGGGGCAATCCACAAATGTGAATTGCTCGCCCATGTAGGTTAGCGCAGCTATATTGGCTTCCACCCCCATACTGCGAGCCCGGGCTTCGGCTGATGCATCCCCACTTAAAGATTTGTCGGCGGCTTTTCCCTGCCGCGTAATGACCCCTGCGCGAAACAGGAGCGATTCAAGTACGGTGGTTTTTCCACTTTGATAGGGTCCGACGATGGCAATCAATCGCGGACCCGTAAGTTCTCTGCCGTTGGCAACATTCATGGCTAACCCTCCTCTGCTGGTTCATTTGCACCGAGGGGCTGCCCTGAAGGACAATGGAACCGCAACTGACAGGGCAGCTCCGAACATGAGACTGACTCTGTTTGAGCGGGCTGGCAAGGAGATTCAATGGCCCTATGAAAACGCCACTCCGCAGACTTCGGAATGGCGTGATTTCTTCAAAGCAATAAACGGATTAGCGCCGTGCCGGACGCAAATTCAAACTTGCAATGCCCGCCGCCACATTCAATCCCGTTTGCGCTTGCAGACTGAGCGGCTGCAGGTTGATCGACTTCTTGAATCCACCCACAAGCACATTGGCACCAAGTCCGAGCCCAACGGTTGCTTCGGCACTGGCACCCGTATAGCTGCCCTTTAGTGAGCCGCGCTTTGTTTTGCCCGGTGCAAACACGACCCAGCCAATAACGGTGTCAGTGGTGACACCCACATCAATGCCAAGCTTGCCAATGTTGCCGACATAATATTCTCGACCACCACCAGCGCGCTTGAATTCACAGTCTACTTCTTTCGAAGAGCCGATAATAAAACCAGCGCCACCTTCAACCCGGCAGTTAAGTACGCCGATTTTAACACCACCAGCAAATGCGGGAGCAGAAGCCGCAGCAAGGGCGACGAGCGCAACGGAGAGAATCTTTTTCATAATTTACCTTTCACAATTCAAGTCAAGGGTTTCCCTTTTGAATGTGACGGCAATGGGGCGTCAGCTGCGGCCCAGGAAATCACCCTTGCCAAGCTCAACACCATTATGACGCAAAATATTATAGGCCGTCGTCAAATGGAAATAGAAATTCGGCAGTGCCGCCGCATTGGCATATTCAAGGCCTCTCAGCGTCATCTCACGGCCACCCATTTTCAATGTCAACTCCCGGGTATCAGCGCCTGTGAAAGCCGCCTTATCCAGCGACTCCAAAAATGCCACGCATTTTTCAATACGTGCAGATAGGCCTTCAAAGGTTGTTTCGTCATCGGTGTAAGACGGAACTGCAACACCAGCTAAACGCGCACCACAGCCCTTGGCAAAATCTGTGACCAGTTGTACTTGCCGTTTCAGATCAAACATGTCAGGTGCCAGACGCATACCCAGCATCACCGACTTATCAATTTTCTTGTCGTCACAATGCTTTTCAGCTTTGTGCAAACACTTCCTAGCTGATTGCATCCCATGGATGAGGACCGGCACTGTCACGTCATAGATATTCATGAGTTTTACCTTAAGTTGGCGCAAAAGCGCTGGATGCGGGCACAAGCGTCTTCGAGTGTGGTCGTTGCCGTAGCGTATGAGATACGAAAAAACGGCGACGTGCCAAACGCGCCACCATGCACAGCTGCAACGCCTTCAGCCGCCAGCAATTCGCTGACAAAGTCTTCATCAGTTGCCAATACCTTGCCAGACGGCGCGGTTTTGCCAATCGCACCCGCACAGGACGGATAGACATAGAACGCCCCCTCCGGTGTGGCACACTTCAAGCCCTTGGCCTGATTGAGCATCGACACCACGAGGTCACGACGTTCTTTAAAAATTATATTGTGTTGAGCGATAAAGTCTTGCGGGCCATTCAACGCTTCCACAGCAGCCCACTGCGCAATCGACGATGGATTGGATGTTGATTGCGATTGCAACTTGGCCATGGCTTTAATCAATTGCTCAGGGCCTGCCGCATAACCAATACGCCAACCCGTCATGCAATAAGATTTCGACACACCATTCATCGTCAACGTGCGATCGTATAGTGCTGGCTCAACCTGCGCAGGCGTCACAAATTTGAAGTCGTCATAAACCAGATGCTCATACATATCGTCCGTCAGCACCCACACATGCGGGTGCTTTACCAACACATCCGTGAGCGCCTTCATTTCAACTTCGCTATAAGCCGCACCTGATGGGTTGGAAGGCGAGTTAAGAATGAGCCACTTGGTCTTGGGCGTAATGGCTTTATCGAGATCAGCCGCTTGCAACTTGAAACCATGTTCTGGCTTTCCCTGTACAATCACCGGCACACCACCAGCCAACATCACGATATCAGGATAGCTCACCCAATAGGGCGCTGGCACGATCACTTCATCACCGGGATTTACCGTGGCCATCAATGCATTGAACAAAACTTGCTTGCCGCCTGTGCCAACCGAAACTTGGGTCGTCTTATAAGTCAGCCCATTTTCACGTGCGAACTTGTCGACAATGGCTTTCTTCAATTCCGCAATACCATCTACAGCCGTGTACTTCGTCTTGCCTTTTTGGATGGCAGCAATGGCCGCATCTTTGATGTTCTGCGGCGTATCAAAATCTGGCTCACCAGCAGCAAGGCCAATTACGTTTTGGCCTTCAGCCTGCATTGCCGAAGCCTTGTTGGAAATGGCAATGGTGGCCGATGGTTGGATGCGGTTCAGCGAGTTAGAAATAAAGCCCATGGCGTCCTCTGTCAGTTTCTGCGCCAGCGCTTAAAGCATCAGGTGCCATTGCCGCAAGCCGCAAACCGCCACATGTTTTTCTGGGCAAAACGTGGCAGAAGCAACATATGTCTTCGAGCCCAATCATCATCGCTGGCGGCGGCATTGCCGGGCTGGCCGCAGCCCTCGCCTTGAAAGGGCGAGAAGGCCTCATTCTCGAGCAAGCTCCAGCCTTTTCGCATGTCGGTGCAGGCCTGCAATTGGGTCCAAATGCGGTGCGCGCTTTACAAAAACTGGGCGCTTGGGATGCCGTAATTCCGCACACCAGCCAACCCCGCGAGCTCCACATGCGCGACGGACTGTCAGGTAAGCTATTGAAACGGCTTAAACTTACGGGAGAGTTCGAAGCACGCTATGGCGCGTCTTACCATGTGGCGCACCGCGCAGGCCTGCATGAAGGCTTGATTGAAGTGGTGCGCTCCAAACCCAACCTGCGCATCAAATTGGGAAAACCGTTGGAGCATGTCGAGGCGGGCACCAATGGCGTAACAGCCACACTGGCAGGCCGCAACCTTGCTGCCCCCGCCCTCATTGCCACCGATGGCGTGCAATCACGCCTGCGCCAAAGTCTTTTTCCACATGCCACAGCCATCGATTCGCGTGAAACACTTCACCGCGCTCTGTTGCCACTTCAACAAGTCGCGGCGTTTGAACTAGACTGCGTAACGCTTTGGATGTTGCCGCATGGTCACGCAGTTCACTATTGCGTCGGCAAAACACCGCAGTTAAATCTCGTGGTCATCACGCCGCATGGAATAGCGCCCATGACCATGTGCGTACACGCAACACGCGACTTGCGCGCGCTCATTCAAACGGCAGCGCCCCACTTCACGCAATGGCCGGGCTTCTATGTTCAGCCGCTTTCTCAATGGGTGAAAGAATTGGTGCTACTGCTGGGTGATGCAGCTCACGGCACCTTGCCGTACCTTGCCCAAGGTGCAGCGATGTCGCTTGAAGATGCAGCTTGCCTTGCAGAAGTATTGCCGACAACCCAAAGTCTACGCCATGCTTTTGCTGAAACAGCAGTGCGCCGCAAAGCTCGCACAATGCGTTTGCACTGCGAAACTTTATCCACAGGAAAACTCTATCATTACAGTGGAATTATGCGGCACCTGCGCAACCTTGCAATTTCAAGCACACCCGAAACCCTCGTTCACTTAAAGGTGAACTGGCTCTACCGCAACACAGTGGAAACACAATCCAATGTGAAATTTCAAGCGTAGAAAGTCCAGTATTGGAGAATGAAAATGTTTTACGCAAAATTGACGGCTGCAGCTCTTGCTGGCGTATTCTCGATTGCATTGATCAATGCAGGTGCCATCGCATTTCCAGGCGGGGGCGCAAATGATAAGTCGACAACCACAAATGCACCGGTGAAAAAATCCGCAAAGAAAATTTGCAGGCGCGGCGAAACCGTAAAGCGCGTCAAGCGCGCCGGAAAATACAAATACGTCTGTGTGAAGTTGAAAGCCGAAGTGTTGCCCGATGCTGAACTTTATCAGCAAGCCCGCATGTTGGCCGACGAAGGTGAGTATGAATGGGCCTTGGACCATCTGCGTCTTATCAAGAATCAAAACGATCCCGAAGTGTTGAACTACACAGGTTACAGCAACCGCAAAGCCGGACGCCTTGAAACGGGCATCTCCTATTATCATCAAGCTCTGGCCATCGACCCCAATTACGTTCAAGCCCGCGAATATCTCGGCGAGGCCTATGTGCTTGCCGGACGTATCGATTTGGCAAAAGCTCAATTGCAAGAAATCGCTTGGCGCTGTGGCAAAACTTGCGTGACCTACAAAGCGCTTGATGCTGCTATTTCAGAGACGGCGCAGTAAACAGGCAAATCCGCTTGAAGGACGAGGCCACTCTGGCCTAAGCTTCGGGTGGGGCAAGACGAGGAGATTATCAATGAATTTATCAAAAGCACTTGCCACTGCAACTGCCATTGCGTTTTTCGTATTACCAGCATCACTTGCCTTTGCGGCAGGTGAAGCATCCGAACCGGCGGCCACTGAAGCCGCCGCAGCAAAATCCGCCAAGGCTTTGAACTGCAAACGTGGCGAAGCAGCAAAGTGGTCTGGTGAAGGTACTGCTAAAGCCCAAGCTTGCGTCACACTCGCAGCGGGCGTGATGGGCGATGACGAGTTATATGAGCAGGGCAAATTGCTGGCGACAGAATCTGAATATGATTGGGCCCTCGAAGTATTGGCCCTCATCACCAAACAAGACGATGCCAAAGTGCTGAACTACATTGGCTACAGCAACCGCAAAGCTGGCCGCCTTGAAACCGGCATTGAGGCTTATAAGAAAGCCTTGGAGCTTGATCCTAATTACAGCCCTGCCCGCGAATATCTCGGTGAAGCTTATGTGCTGGCCGGTAAAAAAGACTTGGCCATGGCTGAACTCGCCGAAATCAAAACCCGCTGTGGTGCAACTTGCCCCGAATTTGTAGAGCTCGAAAAAGTTATTGCGGCTGCGAATTAAATTTCAAGACGACTCTAACATCCACGTCAATTGAGACGACGCCTCTGCAGTTTCTTGCAGGACGTTTCTCAATGCTGGCAATAACAAATTCAACTCGTCGTGCAAAGTCCACGGCGGGTTGATGACGATGACACCAGACCCCGCAAGCCCGCCACCTTCAATCGCCTCGCGCACCAGAAGTTCAGCACGTAACGCAGATTTCGCGCCGTTCAATTCTAAAGCCTCGCAAAATTGATCTGCGAAGTTTTGTGATGTCACGGGATACCAAATGATGAAACAGGTTTGCGCCATGCGTTTCAGTCCCTGCGCCACCATGCGTGAAACACGGAGCGTTTCATCCAAAACTTCAAATGCAGGATCAATCAAAATAACACCGCGCTTTTCAATGAATGGCAAAGCAGACTTCACAGCTTGCGCGGCATCAACCTCGCTGACACGCACACGCGGAAAGCGCGCGCGCAGTGTTTCACAGTCTTCCGGATGCAGTTCATTTAAGAGCAACCGATCACCTGGACGCAACATGGCCTGTGCAATGGAAGGTGATCCCGGATAGTGGCGCAAGGCCCCGTCGGCGTTAAGGCTGCGCACAACCCTCAAATACGGTTCGAGCAATTCACCTTCAACGCCCGTCGGCACATTCTGTAAAAGCGCCCCAATGCCACCGCGCCATTCACCCGTTTTGAACGCTTCAAGCCCCGTGAGTCATAATGTCCAATGCCCGCATGGGCATCTAGCACAGCGAGCGGGCTGTCCTTTTCGGTCATGTAGGAAAGCACACGCGTCAGCACCACATGCTTCAGCACATCACCATGATTTCCAGCATGAAAAGCGTGTCGATAATTCATGGCCTTGCTTTGAACGGCCCAAAGCCACTGGTCAACCCGCGTTAATCTTTCATTCAGAAAAACAGCCCAAACCTCAAATTTCATTGTGTGAGAGATTTTTATGCGCCGCTTGATTCGACTGCCTACACTCCTGCTGTGTTTGATGTTAGCTGCAAGCGCTGGCGCTGCAGAGCTTTCTCCATGGTTAGGCAATGACGGCCAAGCGCCATTTCAACTCGACCCCACGACCATGGTGGCCGTAACCTTTGCGGCAGACCCCCTACACACTGGCAGCATTGCCAAAGCACCCTGCAATACCGAAACTTGCCTAATGCCACCCAAGGCTGCTACAAACCAATCACGCAAACCATAACATTCCAAATTTAGCCACAAGACTGCTTTAGTATTGACGCTGTTTCGGGGGAGACACGAATGACCATGACGATGAAATCCTTTACTTGCCTCGCATTTGCCAGCTTGCTGCTCACGGGCTGCACAAGCATGAATGTGTTCAAAGATAGTCCACAAACTCCACCGCCGGCCGATATTGAGCCTGAAGAAACCATGCAGCCAAAAGTGGTGCAAAGATCCACGGCTGGTCTGTCAGCTGCTCAAATCAATAAAGCCCTCTCTGGCAAAAGCTGGAAATGGCAGAGCCCTAAAAACAGCGGCGTAACCCTCTATGCCAATGACGGCTCGTCCCTTGTAGAAGTCACAGGCAAAGGCACGACGACCGGCAAGTGGTTGGCCAAAGACGGTCAGCTTTGTGAAAAGTTCGAACCCGCACCTTTCCTGCCCGCTGGTTCACCCATGACCTGCCAACCCATTTCGGGAGGTGGAAACACCTATAAAGTCGGTCCAGCAACCTTCACTTTGGCGCTTTAAACCTACAAAACCCGCCGCATTATCGCCGCAAACTCTTCACGTTGCAGCCCCACCAAATGGCTATGGTGGTGGCTCTGAAAACGTAAGTTTGGAGTTTGTGATGACCCATATTCTGTCGCGCCGCAGCCTGCTTTTCGCAGCGACCGCATCAGCATCACTATTGGCCACCAAGGCTTTTGCCGCCACCCATCCCCTGTATGGGGGGGAAGTCGATTCGTTGCCAATCCGCGACGAAAGCTTGTTTCCGCCTGCAGAATCACCAGTTGATTTCGAAGTGCAACGCGTCGATCTCGACGACATTCCAGAACAATTCCACCGCCAGATCACGGCGTGGGAGGGCTTTGAAGAGCCCGGCACCATCGTTGTTGATCCGTCCCAGCGCCTGCTTTACTTCATCATGGATAATGGCTCCGCCATTCGTTATGGCGTGGGCGTTGGTCGAGCTGGCTTTGCTTGGTCAGGCGAGGCCACCATTGGCATGAAGCGCCGCTGGCCCCGTTGGCTTCCGCCAGAAGAAATGGTTTATCGCGATGCCAAAGCCATGGAATGGGTCAACGGCATGCCCGGCGGACCTGAAAATCCATTGGGCGCTCGCGCCTTGTATCTTAATGCCAATGGCCAGGACACTTTGTACCGAATCCACGGCACCAATGATCCATCATCCATCGGCAAAGCCATGTCGTCAGGCTGCATCCGCATGCTGAATGAGGACGTAGCAGATTTGTTCGAGCGTGTTCCCGTCGGGGCAAAAGTGGTCGTATTGCAGGCCAGCGTGTGACGCACTTGAAGTAGAACACCGCCTGTGGCACATGCAGGCGCAGGGGCAGAAGTCGGGACAATATGATTACGAAGCAGATTTTAGGTTTATCAGCACTTGTGCTGGGCGTGGCACTTTCGGGTTGCTCGACTGGCCCCAAGGGCGTGCGCGTCACCAATGGCGGCACATCGGCCTTCACCGACAAGCAAGGCGAAACCATTCGCAATTTGAATGCCTCGGATATCAAGTCCAGAATTGTCGGCAAAACATTTCAATACACACGCGCCGACGGCAATGGCTTCGTGACTTACAACGCTGATGGCTCGTTTGAATATCAAGACGACACCCGCGGCGAAGGTACTGGACGCTGGACCGCAACGGGTGATCAGTTCTGCGAAACCTTTGGCCCCGGTGCCACGCAAGAATGCGGCATATTCAAAACCACGGGTGACGCATATTTTGCTGCAAAATCCCGTCTCGTCGAGATGAAGGTTTAACCCCTACCCCACCAAAAACGGATTGTTCAGGCGCTCGTCACCAATGCGGCTGGCTTCACCATGACCGGGCAAGAACATCACATCATCGCCCAACGGCAATACTTTCTCGCGGATCGAACTTAACAGCTGCGCGTGATTGCCTTGTCGCAAATCCGTACGGCCGATGGACCCTTTGAACAACACATCCCCCATGAAGGCAAAGCGCTGGGCCTCGTTGAACAACACAACTGAACCCGGCGAATGACCCGGGGCCTCAATCACTTTTAATGTAAAGCCTGCAGCCTCCACCACATCACCATCCGACAACCATCGATCAGGCGTCACCACCCGCGCATCCAGCTGTCCATATTGAGCCCCCGTTTCGGGCAAGGATTGCAGTAAAAACTCATCCGCCTTGTTCGGGCCTTCGATGGTCACACCCAGTTTCTCGCGAAGTTCCGCAGCACCACCCGCATGATCAATATGGCCATGCGTGATCAGGATTTTCTCAACTGTCACGCCCATTTTGGTGATCGCCTCCATGATGCGCGCCACATCGCCGCCAGGATCGACAACAGCCGCACGTTTGGTTTTTTCATCAAACAGAATCGAGCAGTTTTGCTGAAATCCTGTAACCGGCACAATGGCAATGCGAAAATTTGTCATGGCGCTTCCCATAGCCGTGGATGCAGAACGATTCAACAGTCTGATCACCCTCTGGACTTGGCCGTAAACGCAAAGTAGCACTACTTTCCATGACAACAGAATTCACCACTCCCAGAGATTTCCTGCGTTACGCCGTATCGCGCTTCACAGCCGCCAAGCTGGTACATGGCCACGGCACAACCTCGGTTGTGGATGAGGCCGCATTCCTGATTTTGGAAACCCTGCATTTGCCCGTCGACAACATCAATCCGTGGCTAGATGCCAAGTTACTGCCCGAAGAGCGCAAGGCCCTCAGCGATATTATCGAAGCCCGCATCACCACGCGCAAACCTGCTGCCTATCTTCTCAAAAAAACCTACATGCACGGCGTTCCGTTCTACGTCGACGAGCGCGTGATTGTTCCCCGCTCTTACATTGGTGAGTTTCTGGTCAATGGCATGCTGGACCCCGAGGGTGAAAGCCTTGTGGAAGCAGACACCGTGTCTTCAATTCTTGACCTGTGCACAGGCTCCGGCTGCCTTGCTATTCTAGCCTCAAATTTTTATCCCGACGCAGCCATTGATGCCACCGATCTTTCACAAGACGCCATCGATGTCGCCCGCATCAACCTGCAGCAACACGACCTTGAAACGCACATCACGTTGCATAAGGGCGATCTGTTTGCTCCCTTAAAATCCAAACGCTATGATTTGATTTTAGCCAACCCGCCCTATGTGGCCAAGGCTGAAACTGATGCCTTTCCACCTGAATACAAAGCCGAACCTTTGATGGCTCATATCAGCGGCGATGATGGCTTAGACATCACGCGCAGCATTTTGAAAGATGTGAAAAAACACTTGAACCCCGGCGGCATTTTGATCTGCGAAATTGGCACCGGGCGACACATCATCGAAGCGGAATTTGAAAGCCTCGATCTGCTTTGGCTCGATACTGAACTGTCGCAAGGCGAAGTGTTTGTATTGAAGGCGTAGTTCTTAAATTCCGCTCAAGCGCTTAAAATTATTCCACATCTTGCGCGTGTTCTGCCCCATAGCAGGCATATACGGCCAGCAAGTTGCAACCAACTTCGCATGAGCTCCGGTGCCTAATTCTCTTTCCAATGTCGCAACATAATTTGGCACCGCAGCCCAACCCAAAACCGCCTGAGGTGTGAATTCACAATGAAACTGCGTGGAAAAAGCGTGTTCGCCAACTTGCATTGCCTGCACGGCAGTTTGAGCAGACTGCGATAAAACAACAGCTCCTTCCGGCAATTTCTGAACCTCCGCGTGGTGCCATTGCATCACCGGCATTTTGGCTGGGAGCCCTGCCATCAGCGAACGCATGTCAAGCGCTTCAACCTCGAAAACACCCACCTCACCAGTCTCCGCTCGGCCAACCTCTCCGCCAAGCGACGCTGCCAAAAGCTGGTGACCTAAACAGATGCCGAAATAGGGCTTGGCGCGATCCACGACCCATTCGCGTATCGCCTGCTTTTCGGCTGACAAATAAGGGTACTCATCTTCCTGCCAAGTGTCCTGTGCGCCACCCAACACGAACATCAAATCATATCCCGCAAGCGAAGGTAGGGCTTCACCTTTGAAGGGACGAACCGTCGTCGGAAGAATTCCGTCCTCAGAGAAATACTCTGCAAACCGACCAATGTGGTCGTGTTCCATGTGCTGAATGACAAGAGCTTTGCGCATCACCCGACCTTCGACATCACAAGCTGCCTGTCCAAACGAAATCTCTACTCAATTTGCAATTCCGTGGCTTGGGGGCCTCGCCCGCGAGAATCATCCAACACGCCAAACGACAATTTCATGCCTTCTTCGAGCCAGGGAATGCCGCCGCGTTGCACGGCCGAGATATGCACAAACACATCCTTGCCGCCATCATCTGGTGCAATAAAGCCGAAGCCCTTGTCCTTGTTGAAAAATTTCACTGTTCCGGCGCGTCGCATATCATTCAACCCTATGCTGCATGCGATAGCACCAAAGGAAACTGTGGCCAAGTGATCACGTTCTTAATCACTTTCCAAACTGGCTCTTGAATCTGACTGCCATATGCTCTTAGTCTATAAATCTGGGTGGCATTTCCGGGTGGTGTTCATGCGCATTTCTGTTTGTTTGGTCACAGTCGCCTTGGCGGCTCTCTCAACTTCTGCGACAGCAGTTCCAAACCAAAATACCAAATACAAGTACTACCCCATCAATGGCGACTCGCCGGGTGAGATTTACAATTCCATGATCCGCCGCGGGCCCGATGTAAACGGCGTCAACGCCTATGCATCCACTTCCGCAACTTCATCGCAAAATGGCAAACTGGTTTTGCAAGGCAAGTCCTGCCGTGTGGATGACTACTCATTCAAAATTGATTTCACAATCAATCTGCCAAAACTGAAAAACGAAGCAGCACTCGTTGGGCAAACGTCGGCCAAATGGGGACAGTTCAAAGGCTTCCTCAAATCCCACGAAGAAACTCATCGTAGCATCTGGCTGGGTTGCGCAAAAACCTTGGAAGTCCAAGTCAAATCTTTGCGCGCTAAAGACTGCAAGTCACTAGACAAGCAAGCCGCAAAGCTTTGGAAAACCATGCGTACCCAATGCGACCGTAAGCACGCAGCATTTGATGCCGCTGAACAGCGGCGTTTGCTGAAGCACCCCTTCGTCAAATTGGTGCTGGGTCAACGCATCAAGACAACCGCTGCGCTGCGCGTCGCCAAGAAGAAGCCAAGGTCCGTAAGCCGCGCCAATGGACTCGTTTCAGAATAACGAGTTTTCTAAAGCACCCGTCCGGCAACAGCCGATAGTTTCTGCAGCATTCCCGCATCGCGCTTCTCTGGCGCAGTCATAATCGCATGCTCCAGCGCGCGATCAGACCCAACGGCGCAAAGCCGATGTTCACTTGGAAAATAAGTCGCCAGTCGCAATACAAACGCTTTCGCAAGGGCTGAGTTGCCCTTCATCGTCGCCACCACTTGCGCCACATCTACAGCATCATGCTCCGGGTGCCACGCGTCAAAGTCAGTCACCATGGCAACGGTCGCGTAACAAAGCTCAGCCTCACGCGCGAGTTTCGCCTCTGGCATATTTGTCATGCCAATGACTGACGCACCCCATGAGCGATGCAGTTCCGACTCGGCCAAAGTCGAAAACTGTGGCCCCTCCATCACAACATAAGTGCCACCTACGTGATGTGGAATATTTTCGTCCTTGAGTGCTCGCGCCGCGACCTCAACTAAAAATGGCGACACGGGATGTGCAAACGGAACATGCCCCACGAGTCCCGTACCAAAGAAACTTTTCTCCCGCGCATAGGTGCGGTCGATGAATTGATCGACAACTACAAATGTGCCGGGCCGTAAGTCACTGCGCAATGACCCGACAGCCGACAATGATATCACATCAGTCACCCCTGCCCGCTTCAATGCATCAATGTTGGCGCGGTAGTTGATGCTGCTGGGGCTGAAAACGTGACCACGGCCATGGCGCGGCAAAAACACAACGGGAAGTCCCGCAATTTCACCGATCCGCAGTTGGTCCGACGGCGTTCCGAAACTGCTTTCGACAGTCACCCACTTGGCATTGTCCATCGGCAAATCATAAAGACCAGAGCCACCGATAATACCGAGAACACTTAAAGTCATAACACGACACTTTCATGGAAGTTTATGGGTGGGGTGGGGGTGGGGTTGACATATGATAGTCTGGTATTTACCTTTGTTCCAACGAGATGGAGTGACGATGCATGGCAACGGTTCTGAACAACGATGATGCGATTTGGCTCAAAAATGTCAATGCCGACGCAAATGCTTTGGCACTACTTCGCCAAGTGCCAGCCGGAACAACATTAAAGCTTGAAGTAGAAGGCGTGACGGGTGATTGGGTGCGCATGGCAGATGGCAAGGACGGTAGACCAACGCTTGGTTTGAGACCCGTTGGCAAAACCCTTGAGTTTTGGAAGTCTATGAAATCACGTCGCGGCGAATATCTTGAATTTAGGGTTGTCGATCCAAGAGACACTTATTTGTCCGACGTGCAAAAAACACTCAGTGAATGGGAATCATCCGAAGACGAAGCCGCCTTCAATGATCTGTGATCATTGGGATATCGCACTGGTTCCCTTCCCTTTCATGGAAGTCATAGCTTCCAAGAGAAGGCCTGCACTTGTTGTATCATCCAAAGAATTCAACAGCAAAAACCGCCACAGTATTTTTGCAATGATCACAACCGCAAAGTCTTCTGCTTGGCCAAGTGACTACATTTTACTTGCGCCTCAAGAAGCTGGTCTTGTCCAAAGTTGTTATATCAGGTGGAAAACCTTCACGCTGCCGAATGAAATGATTGTGAAGCGACTGGGTAAACTATCAACACAAGATAGACACAATATCAAAGTCCAGGCAGGCACAATATTTGTTCCCGACGAGTGCAGCTTATCGACAGACAATTGACCACAACTCGCCCAACCAAATAATCAGTGTTGATCGGCCCAAATCTTCTTTTTCACGAAGAACAACAGAACTGACAAGATGGCGAGATAGATCATCACCATGAAGCCCGTGCTCTTGCGCGATTCCATATTGGGGTCCGCAACAAACGCGAGGAATGCCGAAACGTCCCGCGCCATATCATCAACGGTGTTTGGTGCACCATCGTCAAATGTCACGATACCATCAGCAAGTGGTGCGCCCATGCCAATCCAATGGCCCGAACCAAAATATGGATTATAGTATTTGCCTTCGGGTTGTTCCTTCGCGAGCTCTGCATCCGGTTCTTCATAACCTGTCAAAACCGAATACACATATTGCGGTCCACCAATGCCATTCCACAGCTGGTTAAATGTGCCGGTCCAGCCTGGACGCGATTTCGTCAACAGCGACATATCTGGCGGATAAGCCCCACCGTTTGCGGCCTTAGCAGCCTCGACATTGTCATATTGCGCAGGAATGCGATCAGACGGCAAGCCGGGGCGTTCAAACATTTCGCCTTCAGCGTTTGGTCCATCTTTTACAGTGTAAGTTGCTGCCAGTGCTTTGACTTGCTCTTCCGTAAAGATGCCACCCTCCGACAAGTTACGGAATGAAACCAGCCGCATGGAATGGCAGTTCGCACAAACTTCCTTGTACACCTTGAAGCCGCGTTGCAGCTGGGCGCGATCAAACGTGCCAAATGCACCCTCGAACGAATAGCTGATGTTCTTTGCAAACTTCTGGCCTTCCGAAGCCAGCGACATGGACGGTACCAAAGCCAGCGTCAAACCGGCCAGAGCGATTGCTTTGAGTGTTTTCATTTCAAGTTTCTCCGCAATCATTCGGCAGGCTGGAGGGCCATGTGCTTGTCCCGGGCCAACACATCGTCAGCAATGGAAGCAGGCAAAGGTTTTGGATTTTCCAACAGACCCAACAACGGCAGGATCACAAGGAAGTGGATAAAGTAGTAAGCAGTCAGAATGCGGCTCCAGATGACATAGGCACCTTCTGCTGGCTTCGAACCAAGATAGCCCAAGGCCACGCAGACAATCGCAAACACGATGAAGAAGCCTTTGAAGATCGGACGATAGTTGCCTGACCGCACCCGTGACGTATCAAGCCACGGCAGCACGAACAGAATAAGAATCGAACCGAACATCGCGATCACACCACCAAGCTTTGATGGAATGGCGCGCAGGATTGCGTAGAACGGCAGGTAATACCATTCCGGCACGATGTGCGCTGGCGTTACCAATGGATTGGCAGGCTCATAATTGATTGCATGTCCCAGATAATCAGGGCGGTAGAATACCCAGAAACTGAAGAACAGGAAGAACACCACAATCGCGAACAAGTCCTTCATGGTATAATAAGGATGGAACGGCAGTGTGTCCTGACCACTCTTCACCGAAACACCCGTTGGGTTGTTATTGCCAGGCACATGCAACGCCCAGATATGCAATCCAACCACTCCAGCCAATACGAACGGCAGCAGATAGTGCAGTGAGAAGAAGCGGTTCAGCGTTGGGTTGTCAACCGAGTAACCGCCCCACAGCCACGTCGTGACACTTTCGCCAACAAACGGAATGGCCGAGAACAGGTTGGTAATAACCTTGGCACCCCAGAAACTCATTTGGCCCCATGGCAGCACGTAACCCATGAAGGCTGTCGCCATCATGATCAGATAAATGATCACACCGATCATCCACAATACTTCGCGCGGTGCTTTGTAGGATCCGTAATACATGCCACGGAACATATGGATATACACGGCAATGAAGAACATCGACGCCCCAACTTCGTGGAACTTCTGAATCATCCAGCCATAGTTCACATTGCGGATAATGTGTTCCTTTGATTCAAAGGCCATATCCACATGCGGCGTATAATGCATCACCAGAATGATGCCGGTGAGTATCTGCACGATCAACATGACTGCGAGAATGCCGCCGAAGGTCCAGAAATAATTCAAATTCTTTGGCGTCGGAAAATCTAATGCCGTTTCTTTGACGAGTGCATAGATCGGCAGACGCTCATGCATCCATTTTCCGAAGGCGCTGGAAGGCTTGTAAGTAGATGGGCCGCTCATGTGTGTGTTTCCTGATTAGCCGATGCGAATTTTTGTGTCGGAGAGATAGGTGTAAGCCGGAACAGGCAAGTTTTCTGGAGCCGGGCCTTTGCGAATGCGGCCTGCCGTGTCGTAATGCGAGCCGTGGCACGGGCAATACCAACCACCCGTCTTGGCATTACCTTCAACAACGGCGAACTCGCCTTCATTGCCAATGGGAACGCAGCCCAAATGGGTGCAAACGCCCATCATCACCAAATACTGTTCTTTGCCACCAACCACACGGTTTTCGTCGGTTGCCAATTCACCGTCTTTAACGTTGGCGCTGCGGGCTGCGGTATCAACCAGGTCTTCCATCTTAACAGCTTTTGCTGCTGCAATTTCAGCCGCATTACGATGGCGAATAAACACTGGGTTGCCGCGCCACTTAATGGTGATGGCTTGGCCCTCAGCGATTGGGGCCAAATCAATTTCGACGGTGGCCAAAGCCTTGACTGAAGCATCTGGGTTCATCTGGCTGATGAGCGGCCAAGCCGTCAAAGCCACACCCACGGCACCTACGGCACCTGTGGCAATATATAGAAAATCACGCTTTGAAGCGTCGACGTGGTCAGCTGTGGACACGTTTATTACCCTCATGTTTCAGGCCCGTTGGGCAAACCTGGCACGAGCCACCCAACCCATCAAAATCTCGCCGTATTTGGCATTGGCGCATGCGCTTGTCCAGCTATAGGATGTCGCAGATCAACAGCCTTTCACAGTCATTTACAAAACGAGCTAAACCATTGCTTCTATGATTGAAATTGCACTCTACCAACCAGACATCGCCGCCAACACTGGCACGATTGCCAGGCTCTGCGCCTGCTTGCAGCTCAAACTGACAATCATTGAACCTGCGGGCTTCGCTTGGGATGATTCCAAGCTGAAGCGAGCCGGAATGGATTATCTTGATATCGCCAGCATCCATCGCGCCGCCTCGTGGGATGATTTTCGCCAAAACACAAGAGGTCGCCGCCTGCTCTTGCTCACAACCAAAGCAGCCCTACCTTACACGCATTGCAAATTTCAAAACGATGACATCTTGCTGTTAGGCCGCGAGTCTTCAGGTGTTCCAGATGCAGTGCACCAAACTGTTGATGCACGCCTCACAATCCCCATGGCCAACGGCGCGCGCTCGCTCAACGTTGCACTTGCGACAGCAATGGTCACAGGTGAAGCCTTAAGGCAAACGTCCAGCCTGGTTCTTAGTTCGTCAAGCGGATAGCAGAAAGACTCTGGGCAATATCGTTGAATGCTGCGTTCAATTCTGCAGCGTTGTCAGCATCGAAATACTTTTGCGGCGTTGTGGCGCAATCTTCGAGAATGTTTTTTATAGCGGTCGTCGGCACCATAAATGACACCGTGAAAATTTCGACGCCATCATTTTTCACATTATCGCATATGCTCTTAAGACTGGTATTTGATTTACCCGTATCTGCCCCATCATGAGCCGGATATGTTGGTGATATCGTATTTTCACCGTCTGTCATCAACACGATGGCTTTGCGGCCATTCAATGCTGTCATCTGTGCGGTGGTTGATGCTTCCGTGAAGGGAGCCGATGAATCAATCACATGCCAACCCCACAACAAGCCAGTGGGAATGTATGTGGCACCTGTTGATACCATCGCGCCAATCTTCGTTTTCACGGTGGAGAGATTGCTAGTCAGCGGCAACACTTCAGTATTGCAAGGCACGCCATCTAATGCAGGATAATTTCCACCAGCGGACGCATTATTCAAATCATAGGGATCAGGGCGCGAACCGACGCAACCCGCCCAAGTCGCTGGCGTTGTCGCAGACGTGTCAAGCCAAGACGCCGACATATTGCCTGTGCCAATGTTCACGTATTCAGCAAACGGCACCACTCCCATTTTCACAGTCGAGTAGTCAGATTTCTCGGCCTCGATGATATTGACGAGATTGGTGGCGGCAGTTTTCAAATTTGCAATTTTTGACCCTGACATGGAACCGGTGTTATCGAGAACCATAACCAATTCGAGTGCTTGTGAGCCAACATTCACGGTCGACTTTGCACCGACATTAATTTCAGTGATCCCAGCCAAAACCATGAATGTTGTAGGAATTTTACCGTCCACAGAAACTGTAAATGTTCCTTTGCTCATATCCATAGTCTGGTCAATGCTGGAAACATATTCTAATACCTCAGAAGCATGATTGGCTTCGAGATATTGCTCAACAACCAACTGAAGCTCCGCATCAGTTTTTTCTTTAGATGTTCCTCCGGCAAGTGACGCAGTGTCCACTGCACCCTGCAAAACCGTTCGCACTTGGTTGACGCGCACCATGTCGGTCGCAACGCCAACTGCCAATAACAGTGGTACTGCAGCTAATCCAAGTAACATGGCCACGTTGCCCGTGGAATCTCGCCAAAATCTTTTAAGAATTGCCATTGTTAACCCCCATCGCCCAAAGCAACGATAGCCAATCAATCCCTAAGGTTTCGTTGACGAGCCCGATTTGAGTTAAGAAACGGTAAACCGACAATCACTACTTGCTGATGTGAACAGCCATCAAAGACTGGCCAATTTCCTCAAACGCCATCGACAACTGCGCAGCGTCGTCGGCACTAAAGGCCTTAGCAGAATCAGTGGCACAGTTTGCCATCAATGCTTGAGCACCTGGATCGGTGACCATGAAGGATACGGTGTAAACGGCAATGCCATCTGCTTTGATATTGTTACACAAGGCCTGCGTCTTCGCATCACCACGCGCCCAATCCGCTGCACCATTCCAACCATAGTGATTGACATCATAAGGTGCCAGGGTGTTTTGGCCATCTGTCATCAAGACAATTGCTTTAGTGCCGCCTTTATTCATCATTACGTTCGTTGGTTTTGCTTCGGTCAACGGCTTTTGCGAATCCAACATGTTCCAACCCCAAAGCAAACCGGCAGGCGCATAGGTTTCACCTGTTGCAACGAAACTGTCGATGGTCGTCAGCAGTTTTTGCTTGTCGTCTGTCAGTGTCACAATTTCTGTCGTGCAGCTCTGATTGACCAAGCCCTTGTAGCGCGTTGAAACGCTCCCTATCGTTTCATCAATTGGGTCTGGACGCGACCCAACGCAGCCATTCCACGTATAGGTCCAAGTGCTCACGGCGCACTCCTCAACGGGCGCGCCATAGTTCCAGTCGCATTGTTGTGTGGTCGTCCCCTGATCAATGCCATCGACAATGTAAGGCACATTCCGGCAATTGCTACTGGTTGCATTCGGATAAGTGTTCCAGCACCGATTTTTAGTTTCTGACTTATCGTCTTCAACGTCCAACCAAGATTCATTGCGGCGCGAAAGTCCCACGTTCACGTAGTCGGAAAATGGAACGATACCCACACGCAAGTAAGCATCTTCACCTTTGCCAGCGAAAAGGTCTTCAACCAGCGCTTTCGCTGCAGACTTCAGCGCGGGTAACCGACCAGATGCGAGCATGGAAGCTGTGTTGTCCAGCACAAGAGCTACTTCCAATCCACTGCCCGGCAACTGCACTTCGGAATAAGCGCTGAGCCCAACATTCTCGATTCCAGCGAGATACATCAATGATGTTTTGCGCGTGCCTTCAATACGTACAGAGAAAGTGCGTTTGTCTTTGTCGAGATGGGTTTCAATCTTGTCAATATCGTCAAGTGCCAGACCTGAATTGTTGGTCATCAGATACTTCTCGGCAAGATCATCGATCTCTGCCTGGCTTAATTCACCTGCACTTGCACCAGCCAAGGCGGCGGCATCCGCTGCACCCTGTAAAACAGTATTGGCTTGATTGGTCAGCACCATGTCCACGCCAGCGCCTACAGCAATCATCATGGGAACGCCTGCTAAGGCCAGAAGCACAGAAACGTTGCCGCTTGTGTTCAAAATAAATCGCTTAAACTTCATCATTCCAGAACTCCTGATGCTTCCCCAGCC
Organism: uncultured Alphaproteobacteria bacterium; assembly: GCA_963850355.1. GTDB lineage: Bacteria > Pseudomonadota > Alphaproteobacteria > Rhizobiales > Aestuariivirgaceae > Aestuariivirga. Next base: position 757,592 of record CAWKKP010000008.1, on the reverse strand, counting down.
GTCCAAAACTACAGTGAGGAGTGTAAAAAAGTGTTCCAGCACACAGTAAAAAATGTATTCCCCCATTCGTTCAAGTTGTCGAAATTTAATTTGCGAATGCTTCTTTGACGCTGCTGAAAAGTCGGATTAGAAGTAATATTCTCCAATTTGGGCAAATATCGCAGAATGATTGATACGATTAAGACCCGCGCCGAGGCTTGGTTCCAACAGCTGCAGGGTCTCATTATTAACGATCTCGAAACCATCGAAAGCGAAAACGGCTCCGTGTCGCGCTTTGAGCGCACACCTTGGCAGCGCGGAGCCGACGAAGGCGGTGGCACCATGGCCATGCTGCATGGCAAGGTTTTCGAAAAAGCCGGCGTGCATGCCTCTACGGTATTCGGAGAGTTTTCACCGGAATTCAGAAAACAAATTCCGGGCGCCGAAGAAGACCCCAGATTTTGGGCATCAGGCGTATCCCTCATCATTCACCCATGGTCGCCCATGGTGCCCGCAGTACATATGAACACGCGCATGGTCGTAACGACCAAAGCATGGTTTGGCGGTGGCGCAGATTTAACACCCGTCTTAGACCGCAGACGCAATCAAGAACACGCTGACACACTCGATTTTCACGCCGCCATGAAATCAGCCTGCGATAGCCATGCAGTGGCTGACTATGATCGCTATAAAAAATGGTGCGAAGACTATTTCTATTTGCCCCACCGCAAAGAGCCGCGCGGCATTGGGGGCATTTTTTATGATAACCTCGACAGCGGCAATCGTGAAGCTGATTTCGCCTTTACACAATCTGTAGGCCAAGCTTTCCGTACAATCTACCCAACACTCGTCCGCCGCAACTTGCCCCTTCCCTACACCGAACAAGATCGCGACGAGCAACTCATCCGCCGTGGCCGCTATGTGGAGTATAATTTGCTCTATGACCGTGGCACTATTTTCGGACTAAAAACGGGTGGCAATGTGGACTCAATTTTGTCATCCATGCCACCCCTTGTGAAATGGCCTTGAGGAAATAAGCATGGACCTGCGTAACGGCTTCGACATCAAACGCTACATCCGCACTATTCCCGATTATCCAAAGCCGGGTATTCTGTTTCGCGACATCACAACGCTGCTCTCAAACATGCACGGCTTTCGCGCCGCCATCGATGAATTGGCCTGGCCATTTTTGAACGGTCAGATCGATTATGTTGCAGGCATCGAAGCACGCGGATTTATTTTGGGCGGTGCTGTGGCCCACACGTTGGGACGCGGCTTCATCCCCATTCGTAAAAAAGGAAAACTGCCGCATCGCGTGATCGGACAAGAATATGCGCTTGAATATGGCGTTGACACCATTGAAATTCACGCCGACGCCATCAAGCAGGGCGACCGTGTGCTGTTGATTGATGATTTGATTGCAACAGGCGGCACAGCAGGTGCAGCCATCGACCTCATCCGCAAATCCGGTGGCGAAGTTGTCGCCGCAGCCTTCGTTATTGATCTGCCAGATTTAGGTGGTGCAGAAAAACTCAAAGCCAAGGGTGTAAAAGTTCACACCCTCGTTGGTTTTGAAGGGCACTAGAGCAACGTACGAGCAAATGGAATCATTTGCGAAGTGTAAGTTGCTCCAGATTTAAAGAGTTAGAGCATCTTATGGACGGTCAATGGACCGTCCGATGCTCTAAGTATTAAACCTGAAATGCATCACGTCGCCGTCATCAACAACATATTCCTTGCCTTCAAGCCGGAATTTGCCCGCTGTTTTGCAGCCTGATTCACCATTGTTGGCAATGTAGTCAGCATAGGCAATGGTTTCTGAGCGGATAAAGCCCTTCTCGAAATCCGTGTGAATAACACCAGCAGCAGCAGGCGCCTTTGTGCCTTGCGTGATGGTCCAAGCCCGCGCTTCCTTGGGGCCCACTGTGAAATAGGTGAGCAAGCCCAACAATGCATAACCTTCACGGATGACGCGATTCAAACCGGGTTCAACCAAACCAACGGCATCCAGATAATCCTTCTGGTCAGCCAAAGGCAGAATGGCAATTTCCGATTCAATCTTCGCTGAAACCACAACCGCCTTGTTGCCTTCCTTTGCCGCAAACGCCTTGACGCGTTCCGAGAAGTCGTTGCCCTTATCTGCAGCACCCTCTTCCACATTGCACACGTAAAGCACTGGCTTCGACGACAATAAGCCAAGTCCACGGAATGTCATTTCTTCTTCGGCCGTGCGCTGAACCAATCGCGCAGGTTTTCCCTCGCGCAACAACACCAGTGCGCGCATCATCAAGTCAGCCAGTTCTTTCTGGTCCTTGTCGCCTTGCTTGCCTTTTTTCTCGGCCGCAGGTTGGCGTTTTTCCAACGCATCCAAATCCGCCAGCATCAATTCCGTTTCAATCACTTCAATATCAGACACAGGATCAATCTTGCCCGACACATGTGTGATGTCGCCATCTTCAAAGCACCTGACCACATGGGCAATGGCATCGGTCTCGCGAATATTGGCGAGAAACTGATTGCCCAAGCCTTCACCTTTCGAAGCGCCTTTCACCAACCCGGCGATATCAACGAAGGTCAAACGCGTTGGAATAATTTGGGCTGATCCCGCAATGGCCGCCAACTTGTCCAAACGCTCATCTGGCACACCCACATCACCCACATTGGGCTCAATGGTACAGAACGGATAATTCGCCGCCTGCGCGGCGATCGTTTGCGTCAACGCATTAAACAACGTGGACTTTCCCACATTCGGCAAACCAACAATGCCACACTTGAAACCCATGTTCAGTCCTTCACTTGATCGCGCGGCGCATTGGGCCGCGGCGGATTTAACACCAGCGCAACTTTGCTCTGGAACTTTTCGTCTTTACCCTCAGCCAACAATTCAACTTCGTCGGCGACACCTTCAAGCAACTTGGACAACCAGTCTCGATCTGACTTGGCAAAATCACCCAGCACATGCGGCATCACCATGTCTTTGTCACCGGGGTGACCAATGCCCAAACGCACACGTTTAAAGTCTGGCCCGATATGTGCGGCAATCGAGCGAATGCCATTGTGCCCCGCTGCACCGCCACCTAACTTCACCCGCACCTTGCCCGGCTCTAAATCCAGCTCATCATAGAACACATAGACATTGGACAATGGAATGTCGTGAAACCGCACAGCATCACCAACAGCGCGCCCGACTCATTCATGTAAGTTTGCGGCTTCAACACCAACACCTTTTCGCCACCTAAAACCCCGTCCGACATGTCGGACTGAAACTTCTTGCGCCAAGATGAAAAAGAATGACGGCGGACAATTTCGTCCACCGCCATAAATCCGATGTTGTGTCGGTTCGAGAATATTTCGCACCGGGGTTTCCAAGGCCAACAAACAGCAGCATGGGAAATCCCCGGTTGGATAGAGCTTACTTCTTCTTCGCAGCAGGCGCAGCGGCAGCCTTGGCAGGGGCAGCGCCCTTGGCAGGGGCAGCAGCCGCAGCAGCGGCAGGCAACTTCTGTGCAGAAGCTGGCACTTCAGCAGCGACTGGCGCACCTTCAGCAACAACTTCTTCCTTGGCCTGCGCTGTGATGGTCACCAACGTCACGTCATCACGCGAAACCGCTGTCACGCGATCTGGCAACTTCACGCCCGACAAATGGATGTTGTCGCCGATATTCATGCCGGTCAGATCAACGGTGATGTCATCTGGGATAAAGTCAGCAGGGCAATACAAGTTCACCGAGTGCGACACGATGTTGAGTGCACCACCGGCTTTCAGGCCAGGTGCTGCATCTTGGTTCGTGAAGTGAACCGGAATGTTAACAGCGATCCGCGAATCCTTGCCAAGACGCAGGAAGTCCACATGGATGATGCGGTCCTTCACAGGTTCAAACTGCACATCACGCGGAATGGCGCGGACGGTCTTGCCATCAACCGTTAAATCCACGAGGGTCGACAGAAAGCGGCCCGTTTCAACATGCGGCAACACGTTCTTATAGGTCATTGTAATCATTTGGGGCGCTTGGCCGTCACCATACACGACGCCGGGCACATTGCCCTCACGACGGACAGAACGAGCGGCCCCCTTACCTGCTTGACTGCGCGCGGCAGCCGTAATCGTTACGATCTTAGACATTGTATTCTCCAACAAAAATGAAAATCCAGCCTTCCTCCAGGGGTGAACGACGCTGAACGAGCGCGGCTATAGGGGAAAAGGCCGGGAATGGCAAGGATGGGCACTTGCAATACGTATCATAACATGATACATCGCATCAATGATCATCAGTCTGAAAGGAAAACTTGCTGAGCAAGCCGCATCAGGCAAATTCGGAAAAGGCTTCCCCGCAGACTTGATCAACCGAACAAGGGCCATGTTGTCAGCATTGGACGCCGCTAAAATGCTTGAAGATTTGCGATTTCCTCCCGGCAATAACCTTGAAGCCTTGCATGGAAACCGTAGCGGGCAATATTCCGTCCGCATCAACAAACAATGGCGGATCTGTTTTATCTGGACATCCGAAGGACCGTTGGATGTTGAAATCGTGGACTATCATTAAAGGGACAACCCATGAGCCTTATCAAAAACCCATCTCACCCTGGCGAAGTCCTGAAAGAGCTATATCTCATTCCATTGGACATGAGCGCGATAACACTCGCCAAAAAGCTCCTCGTCCCCCGCACCCGCATTGAGCGGCTCATCCGGTGCGAAACCGCAGTCACGGCCGACACTGCCATGCGCCTCGCCAAATTTTTCAGCACCACACCAGAATATTGGATGAACCTACAACGCGCCTGGGACCTAGCCCGCGTTCGCGAAACAACAAATGTGTCAGACATCAAACCATTGAAAGCGGCGTAGCCCAGCAATTACCTCTCCGCCCTAGAGGGCGGGGTGGACCGCGAAGCGGGACGGGGCGGGTGTCAGTTCCAAGCTCCTCAGGGCCACGAAGGGCCCGGGCAAATGGCCGTCGGTAGGTCCTCGAACTTACTTCCACCAATCCACAATCAGAACATTGATATCGGCCTTTGGTTCGTAATTCGTTTTCCGCACTTCAAACTGCGTCGGTGAAATCTTCATTACGCCTTCAGCGCAAAAGCTGACCAACGAGTCTTCTTTGCCCTTGTCGACCACCAGTCGAAAATCTTTGATCGGGCCTTTCCAATTGGCTCCCGACGATAGCACATAGCCAAGCCACGTCTCCGCATAGGGCGCCGTGTTGCCCGGCTTTGCGTATTTCAGCAAGGCCTTGTCGAAGCCTGCCAGCCAACTGTCATCAACACAAAATTTGTCCCTCGCCGTTTTGAACCAGTCCTCGTTGCGCACCTCTTCATTCCAGTTCGCTCCCAAGCTGCCGCCTGTCATGGGGACATATCGGTGTTCCACCATAACCGATTTTCCCGCCGGAAATACTTGTGTGCGGGTCACCGTCATGCGTAAACCCCAGCTCTGCTGATAGGCCACCTGCGGCCCCTGCCCGGCGTCAAATTCCTGCTTCAGCAACAGTCCATCTGCCTCAAGCTTCTCACGCTCCGCCGTTGGGATAGCAGCAGCCTTCGCCGTGAAAGCTTTGCGGTCATCATTGTCGTTCAGCGGAAGGCCAAGACCCGTAATCCGCGCCGTCACATCAACGCCCTGATGAATGGCCTGCTCCACGATGGTGTAGGACACCGGCTTGCCATCCACCTTGGTTTCGAAGCCAAGGCCGTTGCGAAGGTCGCGGTAGTACATATCGCCATTTTCGTCGAACACCTGGTCCGGCAAGGGAAAGGCCACCAGCGTTTCCACGTCCTTGGTCGAGGTGTTGCGGAACAGATACTTCACCCGCACCTCCGCCTTCGACAGGAACAGGTCTTCGCTCTCAAGCGAAATCGCATCCGATTGCTTGAGCGTCAAACCACCAAGCGCAAGTTCGGCCTCGCTGTCATTGGCACGCGCAATAAAAGCCGTGGCCAATAAAATAAAAACTGCAATCACCACCCGCATCATCAAATCCCTCAATACTGGTCCAAACCTGAATGCCAATTTTGGAATACTAACTCTTCAACCGATACCCCGTCTTAAAGATCCACATCACCACGCCCAAGCACAACAACAAGAACCCGAACGTGGCCGCGATGCTGATGCCGATGCTGACATCCGCCACTTCATTGAAGCTCCACCGAAACCCCGACACCAGATACATCACGGGGTTCAAATGGCTGACGGCTTGCCAAAACGGCGGCAGAATTTTGATGGAGTAAAAACTACCACCCAGGAAGGTCAGTGGTGTGATGATCAGCAAGGGAATAATTTGCAGCTTTTCAAAACCATCGGCCCAAAGCCCGATGATAAAACCCAGCATGCTAAAGGTGAAAGCCGTCAACAACAAAAACCCCACCATCCAAAACGGGTGTTTGATTTCCAACGGCACGAAAAACCACGACGTCGCCAAAATGATCAAGCCAATCAACAATGACTTGGCCGCCGCAGCGCCCACAAAGCCCAACACCATTTCAACAGCCGAAATCGGTGCCGCCAAATATTCATAAATCGTGCCCGAAAAGCGTGGAAAATAAATCCCGAAACTGGCGTTGGAAACGGCCTGTGTGAGAATCGACAACATGATGAGGCCCGGCACAATAAACGCGCCATATTCCACGCCATCAATCTGCTGAATGCGCGAGCCAATGGCCGCACCAAACACCACAAAATAAAGCACCGTGGAAATCACAGGTGAAATCAAACTCTGGCCAATGGTGCGGAAAAACCGCTTCATCTCTGCCATGAAAATAGTTTGTACTGCGCGTGTATTCATCATGACACCAATTTCAAGAAAATATCTTCGAGCGACGATTGCTCCGTGTGCAGATCATTATAGCTGATCTTCGCCTTGGCCAGATCATTCAACAGCCCGGCAATCGCAGCAGTGCCTAGCTTGGAGTCAAACGCATAGTGCAGAACCTTGCCCTCGCCTTGCACGTCCAACTTATATTTCGCCAGGGATTTTGGAACAGCCTTCAAAGGCGCATCCAGTTCCAGCGTCAGTTTCTTCTGCCCCATCTTGCGCATCAACGTGGCTTTGTCTTCAATCAACACAAGGCCACCCTTATTGATCACGCCCACACGATCAGCCAGTTCCTCGGCTTCTTCAATGTAATGCGTGGTCAAAATCACCGTCACGCCATCATCGCGCAACGTGCGCACCACATTCCACAAGTCCTGCCGCAAGCCAACATCAACACCCGCCGTCGGTTCATCCAGAAACAGGATACGCGGTTCATGCGACAGTGCTTTTGCAATCAGACACACGCCGCTTCATGCCGCCAGAAAGGGCCACGATTTTCGCATCTTTTTTGTCCCACAGCGAAAGCTTTTTCAAAATGCTTTCAATATAGGCAGGGTTCTTCTCACGCCCAAACAACGAGCGGCTGAAACTCACCGTGTCCCACACGGTTTCAAATATCGGCAAGCTTAATTCCTGCGGCACCAGACCAATGAGTTTCCGCGCCTCACGAAATGCCGAGACATTGTCATGGCCGTCAACCGTCACCGACCCACCGGTCTTGTTGACAATGCCACACACAATCGAAATCAAAGTGGTTTTGCCAGCACCATTCGGCCCCAGCAAAGCCAAAATTTCGCCGCGCAAAATATCAAGCGACACATCCTTCAGCGCAGTCAGGCCAGAGGCGTAGGTTTTCGTCAGGTCTCTTATTTCAATAATCGTTTTCATTGGCCTATTATATCTCTTCTAGGATTAAATGTCAAGGACTATTTTCCAGTCCCTCACGCAAAATTTCAAGATGAAGCCATTGCTCTTCAGCCGCTGAAAGCTCTTGAAAGGCAGCGGCATGTCGCATTGATGTCTTTTCAAACGCTTTAGGATCACGTGTAAAAAGCCCTGCATCTGCAAGTTTCGCTTCAAGCATTTTCAACTCAGTCTGCAAACTTTCCATTTTCGTCGGCAAAGTTTCCAGCGCATGCTTGTCCTTGAATGAAAGTCTGCGCTTGGCCTGCACCTCCGCTTGCTTTTCGACAACCACAGCAGATTTCACGACAGGCTTTTCAACCTTCCGCAACGCAACCCCTTCGCCGCGTTGCGCCACCATATCGGAATAGCCACCGGCATATTCAACCCACTTTCCATCGCCCTCATGCATCAACACCGATGATGCGACACGGTCGAGAAAATCACGATCATGCGACACCACAATCACAGTGCCGGGGTAATCCGCCAGCATTTCCTGCAACAAATCCAGGGTTTCCAAATCCAGATCATTCGTCGGCTCGTCGAGGATCAACACATTCGAAGGCCTTGCCAACTCGCGCGCCAAAATCAACCGCGCCCGCTCACCACCCGATAAAACAGAAACAGGTGTTCGCGCTTGTTCAGGCCGGAACAAAAAGTCCTTCATGTAAGTCATCACATGTTTGACTTCACCATTGATGGTCACCGATGAACCCCTGCCCCCGGTGATCACATCGGCCAGCAAATCATCGGGATGCAAACTGCCGCGATTTTGGTCGAGCGTCACAATATCAAGATTGGTGCCCAGTTTGACCTTCCCGCAGTCCGGTTCCAATTGCCCGGTGATCAATTTGATCAAGCGTTGTCTTACCAGCACCATTCGGCCCCACCAAGGCCAATCGATTGCCGCGCAGCACCAGACAGATCAAGACTCAGAAACAATCTTCCGTGTACTGAAGGCTTTCGACAACTTCGTCACTTCCGCGACGAGCTTGCCCGACATATTGGCGTCCGACACCGAAAGCTTCACAACACCTTGCTTGCCCACATGTTCTTTTTGTTGCTTGCGCAAACTGCCAAGCAATTCCACGCGCCGAACATTGCGCTTCCGTCGCGCCGTCACGCCATAGCGCATCCAATGTTCTTCACGCGCGATGCTTTGCGCCAGCAGCGATTGTTCGCGCTCCTCTTCCTCCAAAATCTTGTCGCGCCATTCTTCGAAATACAAGAACCCACGATCCATGCGCCGCGTCTGCCCACGATCAATCCATACCGTGCGATTGGACAAGCGCCTCCAAAAACCGCCGGTCATGGCTGATCAATAATCAAAGCGCCGCGCAGGGCTTTCAACTCTGCTTCCAGCCACTCAATAGCCGGCAGGTCCAAATGGTTGGTGGGTTCATCCAGCAATAAGATATCAGGGTCCGCCGCCAAAGCCCGCGCCAACGCAGCCCGACGCATTTCACCACCGGAAAGCCGAGAAGGGTGTTCCTCGCCAGTGAGACCCAACTCTCGGAGATAATGTTGCGCGCGCCAAGGGTCACCCATCGGCCCCAAGCCAGCCTCGACATAGGCCAGCACAGAATCATAGGCACCAAAGTCCGGCTCTTGCGGCAAGTAATGCACGGTGGTGCCGGGCTGCAAAAACTGCTCGCCATCATCGGGCTCTACCAAACCAGCAGCAATTTTAAGCAGCGTTGATTTGCCCGAACCATTGCGCCCCACAAGGCACAGGCGTTCGTCGTCAGCCAACGATAGCTCTGCCCCGTCAAGCAACGGACGACCGCCGAATGTCAGTTTGATGTTTTTGAGTGAAAGCAGCAAGCGACCCATAGTGGGCGTTAGCTAGATGGCGGAGAAGCCATTGTCCACGAAAAGCTGCTGCCCTGTCACAAAGGTGGAATCATCCGACGCCAAATAGAGCGCTGCCCGCGCCACGTCGTCGGGCATCCCCATGCGACCCTGCGCGGCGATAATTGCTGCATCTGAAACATCGACACCAAGTGCCGCCAGCTCTTTGACTTCTTTGTTGCCATGCGGAGTCTGGATGAACCCCGGGCAAACGGCATTGCAGCGAATATTGCGATCACGAAACTCAACCGCAATCGCCCGCGCGAACATATGTACGGCACCTTTGGTGGTATCATAAAGCACTTCATTCGGTGTGGCCAAAACCGCGGAGATTGACGAGGTACACACAATCGACCCACCACCTGCTGCAATCATCTGCGGCAGCACGGCCTTCGTCATCAAGAACATCGACTTCACGTTGACATCATGCAGCCAGTCCCATTCCTCTTCGGTGGTTTCGAGAAATGGTTTTATGACGATAGTACCAGCATGATTGAACAATACAGTAATCGGCCCAAGCACACGTTGCGCAATCGCCACTGCCGCATTGACGTCGTCCGATTTTGAAACATCGGCCTGCAGCGCTATTGCCACGCCACCAGCTTTTACAATCTCGTCAACAGTGGCCTGTGCTGCGTCCAAGTTGCGATCAACAACTGCGACCTTGGCACCCTCAGCTGCAAACAGTTTCGAAGATGCCCCACCCATGCCCGTCGCACCGCCAGAAATCAGTGCAACTTTTCCAGCAAGGCGATTGGGCATCAGGAATTCCTATTCAAATAGACTGGATACACTATCTTCGCGTGACGTCCGACCAATGGCTTCACCAATCAGCGAGGCGATCGAAATAACACGGATATTTTTTGCAATCTTCACAGCCTCTGTCGGTTGAATTGAATCTGTGATGACTAAATTCTTCAACTTTGACGATGTGATACGAGACACTGCACCACCGGACAAAACACCATGGGTGATATAAGCGGTGACGTCTTTTGCTCCGTTCAGCAACAACGCCTCTGCAGCATTTACCAACGTGCCACCAGAATCGACAATGTCGTCGATCAAGATGCAGCTTTTGCCTTGCACTTCGCCGATGATGTTCATGACCTCTGAACTGCCGGCGCGTTCACGCCGTTTATCGACGATCGCAAGAGGGCAGTCCAAACGTTTGGCCAAGGCGCGCGCGCGCACCACGCCACCAACGTCAGGTGAAACAACAACCGTGTTTGGAACATCATTGTGTTGCTTGATATCGCGCTCAAACACCGGGCCGGCAAAAAGATTATCGGTTGGAATATCAAAGAAGCCTTGAATTTGCCCCGCATGCAAATCCATCGTCAACACACGATCAGCACCGGCATGAGTGATCAGGTTCGACACGAGCTTTGCAGAAATCGGCGTGCGGGGACCAGGCTTACGATCTTGCCTCGCATAACCAAAATAAGGGATCACGGCCGTGATGCGTTTGACCGATGCGCGGCGCAGCGCGTCGGTGATGATCAACAGCTCCATCAAATGGTCATTGGTCGGAAAGGACGTTGATTGGACAATGAACATGTCCTGCCCACGCACACTTTCCTGAATCTCAACGAAAATCTCCATGTCGTTGAAACGCTTCACCACCGCCTTGGTCAGGGGCATGTGCAAGTAGGAGCAAATGGACTCAGCCAAAGGGCGGTTTGAGTTGCCCGAAATGATCTTCATCATGATTGGCGCTGGCCTTGCGTAAACGTGGAGATTTCGTGGCGTCTATATCAACCGCCACCGCCCGTGCATAGGGGTCGCATGTCGCAATGCACAATTATTGTGAACGAACTTAACGATACTTCTCAATGAGCTTGAAGATGCCCTCAGCCGCCGCTTCCGAGGCAAAGCGTGCATTTTCGCCCCATCCCTTGTCGAGCGAACCCGCTGGCACCTCATTGGACTGCTGAACATCGCCTAGGCGTTTGCCGTCCGGCGTGGTCACCACCCACTCCAAACCCACTGTTTGGACAGAACCCTTGGCAGCCCCAATTTTCACAACTCCGCGTATCATCAACGCATCAGCAGCAGGCGCCCCCACAACGGGCCAGCCCGCCTCCGCCAACACCGCACGCATGGCTTTGGTCAACTCAGCATTTCCGGCCCCCTTGGCCCCTTGCACGCTCGGAACCGCAACAGCCCGAATGGCAACGCCCTTCTTTTCGGGTTTCACCTTTTAGGGCTCTCGCGCTTCGTCAACGGCAGTTGGCGGTGGCGCAACGGGTTCAGGTGAAGTTGCGGCCGCACTTGACGGTCCGTTCAACGTTTCCAAATCCAATTCGTTTTCGGCCCCCGGCCCTGCCTTCACAAAGGCCTCCCATGGCGGCTTCACCATTTCTGCAGATTGCGGTGCCTCTTTTTCAAAGGGCAACCTTGGACCAGAACACCCCGCCAACAACACCGCAAATACAAAAACAAGACAGCGTAACATCACACCAACGCAATCGCCGAAATCAAACGGCCATAGTCGGCTTCGCTCCGGTGGGTGGCGCGGCGATAGCTGTAAAACCGCGCTTCGTCGGAATAGGTGCACAAAGCCAAGTCATCTACAGCCTTCAATCCAAGACCTTTCATGCGCTGCCGCAAATAGCCCGGAAGGTCGAACATGAAATGTCCAGCCTTCACCGAGGGAACAAAAAACGATCCGTGCGCAGATGATTGTGCGAGGAATGGTTTGGGAAATTCCGGACCCACTTCATAAGCTGCTTGCGAAATCGTTGGACCCAAAACCGCGATGATGTTGTCGCGCCGCGCGCCCAATTTTTCCATGGCGATAACCGTAGCGTCAGTCACGCCACCGACGGCACCCTTCCAACCAGCATGACAACACCCAATCACACCAGCCGCCGCATCGGCAAACAGCACGGGACCACAATCTGCCGTCAACACTCCAAGGCCAATGCCTTTGGTGCGACAGACCAATCCGTCCACTTTTGGGCGGCCTTCCAAGGGCCACACCTCTGTCACCTCAACCACATCAGCACTGTGCACTTGATGGGCCGAAACCACATGACCCTCAGCAATACCTAAAGCACGCGCCACCACATCTCGATTCAGTTTTACCAGATCAGTATCATCACCAGACCCAAAACCACAATTCAGTGATGCAAAAATGCCGGTTGAATGCCCGCCGCCACGTGTAAAAAATCCGTGCGCCACGCCTTCTAATTTCAATTGCTCTGCTTCAATCATGTTCGTCCAAACGGATAAGGCGCGGCCTCAAGCCCACCTGTGATCGCCATCACTTTGAAAAGGTCGCCCATATCCTTGGGATTTGCAAGCCGTTCCGATGCCGCAATGATATCGTGTTGTTTTTTGCCTTGTGACGCAGCTGCCAGCATGCGCGTGCGGGCCTCAAGCCCCATGTGTTGCAAAAATTGCCCCTGAGTCATCACCCCCGCAACCTTGGCTCCACCCGCAATGAAAGCCCGGCCAAGCGATTCAAAATCCACATGCGACGTGATGTCAGCTTCACCGACATGATCAGTCACTTTGCAAAATGCATGGGCCTTCATGGCTTGCAGAGTATCTCCCAGCGCTGAGCGCACATGACCATAGTCAATCATCAATCCAAGGCCACCAACAGTTTTGAGATGATTGCCGAGATGTGTTGCCACTGCATTTCGAATGCTGGCATCTTCGAACACACCTTCACCCTCAAATGGCAAGCGAGTTGCCGTTGGAACCAAGCCAATCGCCAAACCATCGTCAACAACGCCAACACAGCGTTCAAACACCCGCCCGTCTTTCCGTTCAAATTGTCGAATGGGCAATGCATCAAAAAATTCATTCGCCAAAACGATGGTAGGCAATCCGGGAAGCGAGGCGACGGACCCATGCCAAGTGGCTTGCGGCACCATCGCGAGCTGGGCACTGCGCAACACAGGTGAAGTTTCGACCAAATGCACAGAAGCCGCATTGGCGCAGGCTGGAACTTTTTGCAGCACCCGCAACACGTCCGCCATCAAGGTGCCGCGCCCCGGCCCCAATTCCACCAATGCAAAATGCCGAGGTGATCCCATCAGCTCCCAGCATTGCGCCACCCACACGCCGATCAACTCACCAAAGACCTGAGATATCTCCGGCGACGTCGTAAAATCACCAGCGATCCCCAAAGGGTCCCGCGTCAAGTAATATCCAAACTCAGGATGCCCTAGGCACAGCGACATATATCGGTCGAGCGGCATGGGTCCGTCATCCCTTATCATACGGGCGATGATTTCAGTGAGCGCAGTCATGCAGTGTTACGTGACCTGATGAGCAGCCAAATGCCAGCAACGACCAATGGCACGGACATCAACATGCCCGCTGTCATGAAACCGCCAAAATAACCAAGATGCGCATCAGGCTCCCGGAAGAATTCAACGAAAATACGTGACAAGCCATAACCTAAGGCAAATATCCCCGCCGCACGGCCCGGACGTCTGCAAAACGCCAAAACGATGCGTTGCAATGCGCACAATGACAAACAACACGAGGCCTTCAAGCAACGCTTCATAAAGTTGCGACGGATGACGCCCAACGCTTTGGCCCGGAAACATGACAGCCCACGGCACGTCCGTTGGCCTGCCCCATAACTCGGCATTTATGAAATTTGCAATGCGCCCCAATCCAAGCCCAACAGTTGAAACTGCAGCCCCCAGATCCAATAAGCGGTCCAGCGCAACATTGTTTTTGCGCCCCCATAACCAACACGCAATCACCACGCCAAGAAAACCACCATGAAACGACATGCCACCGTCCCAAGTCTTCACGATTTCGAGAGGGTTAGACAAATAGTACAGCGGCTTGATGAACACGACATAACCCATTCGGCCGCCAACAATCACACCAATGACAAACCAGAGAAACAAATCATCAATCTGTTGCACCGTCATGGTTGGTCGCGTGGCACCCCACAATTTGGGCGAGGTCACCAACCGCTTTAAATACCAGCCCGCAAACAACAATCCTGCCACATAAGCGAGAGCATACCAAAGCACGGGAAATGGCCCAATCCAGAAGGCAACCGGGTCAAGCGGCGGAAAGTTAATAGCGGCAAACATCATGCCCCTATTTGGCGACGACGACGCACGCCGTCAAACTTTAACGCTGCGACGCGGTGGGCCTTGTAATTGCGCCGCAAGTCCATAGCTAAGCAAGAATTGAAAGGGTTCCGCCATGACCGCCACTTCTTCCCGCTTCTTTGACGAAATTGCCAAGCTGATGACCAACGCCACGGGTGCTGCCCAAGGTGTGCGCAAGGAAGTTGATGGCATGGTCCAATCGCAAGTGGAACGCGTCTTGAACAACCTCAATATTGTGAAGCGCGAAGAGTTCGATGTTGTCCGCGATATGGCTGAAAAAGCCCGCCAGGAAAACGAGCGTTTGGAAAAACGACTCGCTGAACTCGAATCAAAACTCACCCCTCCCTCTAAATAAGTCTGAGAATCGACCACATAAAATAGGTGTGGAGGAATCAGTCTCGGCATTGCCGCCTGACTCCGGCCCATGCAATTTCAGGCTGTCGCGGAATTGATTCTTCCGTTGACGGAGGAATTGATGGCAACACACGCAGCGACATATCACGAACAGCACAATCCGCTCGACCGGGTTGAGAAGCTGGCCGAAATCCGTCGCTGGCCGATGGACCGCACCAGTGATGATGAAGTGGTCATGACCATTTCAGGAGGCTGGTGCAACTTGCATCTGTCGCTCTATTGGCGCGATGACTTGGAAGCCCTGCAATTTGCCTGCACCTATGATTTGAAAGTGCCAGACACCCGCCAAGCAGAAGTCTTGCGCCTGCTAAGTTTGATCAATGCACAATTGCTGCATGGTCACTTCGATCATTGGTCTGCCGATGGAACTGTCAATTTTCGACACAGCCTGATTTTGGCCGGTGGCGCCGAAGCCAACGACGCGCAGTGTGATGCTTTGATCCGCGCTGGCGTTGATTCCTGCCAGCGTTATTATCCCGCCATGCAATTTGTGATCTGGGCTGGGCAATCGGCTGATGCCGCCTTGGAAAACGCATTACTTGAAACCCACGGTCAGGCGTGACAAATCTCACGCTATGACACTCAAGCTGAATGGTACTTTAGTTCTCGTCGGCGCAGGCAAAATGGGCGGCGCCATGTTGGAAGGCTGGCTCAAGGCGGGCGCTGATCCCCAAAAGATTGTAGCCCTCGACCCCGGCCCGCCGCCAGAAATTTTAACCCTGTTGCAAAAGCACGGCATAGCGCCACAACCCTCCCATTGCTTCCATCACAGATGCAGAAGTGGTCCTCGTCGCTGTAAAACCACAGGTGATGGACGACGTGTTGGCACCCCTGCATTCACTCGCCGCGTCGAAACCAGTCATTTTGTCAATCATGGCAGGCAAAACCATTGCGAAACTGGCTGCCCATTTTGGCGACGACGCCAGCATCATCCGCACCATGCCAAACACACCAGCAGCCATTGGTCGCGGTATCACGGCAATGGTCGGAAATGCCCACGTCACACCAGCGCAACTCGCATTGGCTGAACAGCTGTTGTCCACCATTGGTGAAGTGGTCCAAGTCGAAACCGAAGAACAGATTGATTGGGTCACGGGCGTTTCTGGTTCCGGCCCGGCCTATGTTTTTCTGCTTGCGGAATGCCTGGCCGCGGCTGGCGAAAGCTTAGGCCTCTCCCCCAAACTTGCAGAACAATTGGCAAGAGCCACAGTCGCAGGCTCGGGTGAACTGATGCGCCAGAGCGGAATCGACGCCGCAACGCTGCGCCAAAACGTAACCTCACCTAAGGGCACCACCTACGAAGCATTGCAAGTTTTGATGGCCGATGATGGCTTGAAACCCCTGATGATCAAAGCAGTCGCAGCCGCTGCAAGACGTTCAAAGGAATTGGCGGGATGATCTCCTTTGACTGATTTTGAAAATGTCGATATTCGTGTCGGCACGATTGTCGCTGTTGAGCCCTTTCCCGAAGCGCGCAAACCCGCTTTCAAACTAAAGATCGATTTTGGCGACAACATCGGTGTGAAAAAATCATCGGCTCAAATCACCAAACATTATACAGCCGAAACACTGATAGGCCGCCAAGTAGCAGCTGTTGTCAATTTTCCACCTCGACAAATCGGGCCCTTCATGTCGGAAGTGCTGACACTAGGTTTCCCCGATGAAGAAGGTGGCGTCGTATTGATTGGGCCATCATTGGCCGTGCCAAATGGGGGCAAGTTGTTTTGACGTAAAGAGCGGCCCATCGAGGGCTCAACTTTTAACCTAAATCGGCAACTTCACTGCCGCTCTCAACCCACCCATCGCGCTGTCTTCCAGAAAAATATCACCGCCATGGGCATGGGCAATATCGAGTGCGATGGCCAATCCAAGTCCAGTTCCAGTTTCATCCAGATTACGGGCATTGTCCAAACGCACAAACGGCCTGAACGCATGTTCGCGCTCGTCTTCGGGAATGCCTGGTCCATTGTCGTCAACGTAAATCCAAAGTCTGTCATCTTTGATCTCACCCGACACATTGACCCGCGTGCCATAGCGCGCCGCATTACCAATGAGATTAGACAACAAGCGTCGAAATGCATTGGCTTTTAACATTACGGGTTCCGTCGGCACCACGCCCACATCGATCATCGCATCTGAATCCGGTCGGTCTCGCTCAACAGTTTCAACGGAAGCAGCCAAAGCTTCAGGCAATGACACCGGAACAACTGGCTCCCCACCATCACCTTTTACGAATGCCATATAGTCTTCCAGCATGTGCTGCATTTCATCCACGTCTTCTTTCAACGGATGAACCTTTGGATTGTCGCCAATCACAGCAAGCTCCAATTTAAACCGTGTCAAAATCGTCCGAAGATCATGCGACACGCCAGCCAACATCGCGGTGCGCTGTTCCACATGCCGAGCGATGCGCCGCCGCATATCCAAGAACGACTGCCCGGCTTCGCGAATTTCAGCTGCACCACGTGGGCGAAACTGCGTGTTGTCACGTCCCAAACCAAAATCATGGGCCGCCCTTGCCAAATCCAAAATTGGTCGGATTTGATTGCGCAAAAACAAGGCCGCAATCGACAATAACAGCGCGGTTGAACCCAACATCAAAAACATCAGAAAGGGCGTGTTTGAAGCCCAAGCCCGGTCGGCTTCAGTCTTGATGTTGAAAATCAATCCGGGTTCCACCTCCACTTGAATATCAACCTTACCATCTGGCGTGTCAGTCAAAACCGTGAAAGGCTTTCCAGTTTCGCGATCAAGATACTTCTGCATCTTCACATCAAAGAGTTTATAGAATGGCGGTGACGCAACAACGGGAAGCTTTGCATTGCGCAACACTGCAAGTTCCAAATTCAAATTTTGAGATGCCAGTTTCTCAATATCGGCAACAGCCGCATCCGATTTGTCAGAGCGATGATAAAGCTCAACCAACACACCCACTTCGCGCGACAATGCTCTGGCCAAAACCTTGGTCACATTGTCCCAGTGGCGATCCAAAATAAATCCAGCCACCAACAACTGCATCAACAACACAGGCACGATGAGAATGAGCATAGCCCGGCGGTAAAGCCCCGTCGGCGCATGGCGCTCCAACCAGCGGTTAAAGCGATAATAAAAACTCGGTGGGCTTTGAGGCGGCGTGGACATCAGATGCTCTCCGCAAACAAACAGTAACCTTGCCCGCGCACCGTTTGCAAATGCGTGGGGATTGATGGGTCTTTTTCAATTTTCTGCCGCAACCGTGTCATTTGAACGTCAATCGCACGGGCGTCTTCAGCCGCATGTTCAGACTGCAAAACTTGGCGCGACACCGGTTGCCCCAATGCGGCCGCAAGTTGGCGCAAGATTTCTTTTTCGCGTCCTGTCAGGCGAACGCTTTCACCCGCCTTGGTCAAGCTGCCGCTTTCCAATTCAAACACGCAGTCCCCAAAACGCACGGCCGTAATTTTCGAAGGGCGCGGTTGGCTACGTCGTAACAAGCCGCGCAATCGCAACAGCAGTTCTTCCGGCTCAAAGGGCTTTCCCAAATAGTCGTCACTGCCACTCGACAGACCGTGAATGCGGTCTGATGCGTCAGAGAGCGCCGATAACATCAGTATGGGAACTGTGAGGCCGTCCTTGCGAAGTCCCGTTGCAAGGCTCAAACCATTTTCACCGGGCATCATGATGTCAAGAACGATGATATCGAATGCGAGACCTTGCAAAGCCCGCCGCGCTTCCGCCGCATTGCCAGCCGCCGTCACCATAAAACCATTGCTTTTGAGATAGGCCGTCAACAATTCGCGGATACGGCGATCATCGTCAACCAACAGAATGTGCGGGGCGTCAGACATTCACGCGTCCTCAACGCCATGTTCAGTGCGCTTGGCCCAATGCTCGGCTGCATCGCGATTTTCCGTGTTGATCAATTGCAAAAACAATTCGCGGTAAAGCGCGCCATCACCGTCGCCCAAGTGCCGTGCCGCCTCGCGAAAACGTTCCATTTGGGGATTGATCAATTTCTGCCATAACGCGGCCCCTTCGGGCGTCAGATACAACAAGCGTTGCCGCCGATCCTCTGGCCCTTCCTTTTGAATCACATAGCCTTTTTCCAACAGTTCCTTCAGCACGCGACTGAGAGACTGTTTGGTGATGCGCAAAATATCCAGAAGCTGCGCCACCGTCATGCCGGGGCTACGGCCGACAAAATGCAACACCCGGTGGTGCGCCCGGCCAAAACCGAGGGCGTCCAGCGACGCATCCGCATCCGCCACGAAGTCGCGATAGGCAAAAAACAGCATCTCCACCAATTCGGCGGCTTCAGCGTCAGTCATTTTGCTGTGCATATTTTGCATGGTCGAAATTATGTCAGCCATGTTGACATATTATTCCTGTATGTTAGCGTCGAAATCAAAGAGCGAGTCAGCTAGCACTAGTATCGCACGTGTTGGGCTGGCGGCAAACCGATGGGAGTGAACAATGAGCATTATTCCGTTTGATAAGCGCGAAGGCGTAATCTGGTTCAATGGCGAAATTTTGCCGTGGCAGAACGCAAAAGTGCATGTGCTCACTCACGGCTTGCATTACGGATCATCGGTGTTTGAAGGTGAACGCGCTTACAACGGCAAGATTTTCAAATCCAAGGAGCATACAAAACGCTTCCGCGCATCCGCCAATATTCTCGATTTCGACCTCCCTTTCACTGATGATGAAATCAATGCGGCCAAAGACAAGGTTGTGGAGTTCATGGGTGGCGGCGACCAATATGTGCGCCCCGTAGCTTTCCGTGGCTCTGAAATGATGGCGGTATCAGCCCAGCATAGCAAAATTCACGTCGCCATCGCCACTTGGGCATGGCCATCCATGTTTGATCCTGAAACCAAAATGAAGGGCATCAAGCTCGACATTGCAGACTATCGCCGCCCTGACCCGCAATGCGCACCCGTCCATGCCAAGGCCGCTGGCCTCTACATGATCTGCACCTTGTCAAAACATAAGGCAGAGAAAAAGGGCTATGCCGATGCCATGATGTTGGATTGGCAAGGCCGCGTGGCCGAATGCACCGGTGCCAATATCTTCTTTGTACGCGATGGCGCCATTCACACGCCCATCGCCGATTGTTTCTTAAACGGTATCACCCGCCAAACCGTTATCGCGCTGGCCAAAGCACAGGGCATGGACGTCATCGAGCGCCGCATCATGCCGGAAGAACTGACAACCTTTAACGAGTGTTTCATCGTAGGCTCCGCCGCCGAAGTCACACCAGTCGCGGAAATTGGACCCTATTCATTCAAACCCGGCAACATGTCGCGGGCGATGATGGACAGCTATTCGAATTTGGTGCGGGGGTAATCGTTCAACGATCACCAATGCATGAAGTTATCATCGTCGGTGCAGGCCTTGCGGGCCTTGCTGCCGCTGTTGAATGCCAAGCCAAAGGTTTGATGAACGTCGTTGTACTTGAAGCATCAACGCGCGTTGGTGGGCGAGTTTGGACAACTGAGCTTGAAAACACAAATGTGGATTGGGGTGCAGAATGGATCATCCCCGACATGCACCATGAAGTGATGGCATTGGTTGTCCAAGGCAAGTTGAGTTTGAACAGTGAGCTTTCAAGTCTGCCGTCACAATGGAATATCGGGAACATTAGTTTCAAAGCGACCTACAATGAATTGCGCCAATCCAACTCAGCTTTTGAACGCGCCTTGCAGCACATTGAAAAAGACGCGCAACAATTTCTCGCCGACCCAAATGCCAACAAAGCACCTGAGCTGTCACTCCGCCAATATCTTGGTGCGATGACTGATGATGCCACCATCGCACTTCTGGAAGCCGCCATTTTCCCACTCACAGGTGCCGAACCACAGCTGCTTTCAAGTCATATGCTTTGGTATGAAATTGGTTTTCACGAAATGTCGATCCACGACACTCTGAATGCAGATGCTTGCCGCATTCAACAAGGCTGCGGCGCGCTTGCAGAGGTGTTACGCAACAGATTGAACGGCGGCATTCACTTTGGCAAACATGTCTCACGTGTCACAATAAAAGACGAATTCTGCGAGATTGCATGCGGCGAGGAAACCTATTATGCGCGCCACGTCATCTCAGCTGTTCCATTGATGACGTTGAAAGGCATTCATTTTGAACCGCCATTGCCGCAACTCCTGCAAGAAACAGCAAGCAAGTCAAATGCAGGCCGTGTTGCAAAAGCTTGGGCGGTTGGTCGGGCGTCAACCCCGCCACTCGAAACGCTAAATGCGCAATCCCCATTGCGTTACGGCTATGCCCGTCAAATCGATGAAAACGACTGGCTACTTTGTGGTCAAATCCTTTCAGACACCACTGCCAATCTGAACGCAAAGGATGCCGCTCACCTTTTGCAAGCCAATTGGCCAAACGTTGAAATTATTTCAACAGATATTGTCGATTGGCCCCACGATCCCTTGGCCTGCGCCAGTTGGCACAGCAGCCGCGTTGGCTGGGCTGAAAAAACCGCTGCCTTTCAAAACTCGATCGGAAATCTACACTTCGCAGGTGGCGATATTGCACCTCAATGGGCCGGTTGGATGGAAGGCGCACTTCTGTCAGGAAAAATCGTGGCGCAACGAATAGCAAGCAGTGGATGCACTTAACCAGAATCAGTTAGACTGGTTTCATGCCAGAAACCGATCTCTACCTTCCCGTGAAGCGCCACCTGGAGGCGCAAGGTTACACCGTCAAAGCCGAAGTCAGGGGCTGCGATGTGGTGGCGGTGCGTGGCACTGAAACGCCCGTGATTGTTGAGCTGAAACAATCCATGTCACTGGCTTTACTCTATCAAGCGGTTGATCGCCTGACGATTGCCGAACATGTCTACATCGCCGTCCATCGCCCGAAGCGCGGTGTTACGGCAGATGCGTTGAAGCTCTGTCGGCGTTTGGGGCTGGGTCTTGTTGTTGTCACGTCAGCTGGAAGTGTTGAGGTGCTGGCCGACCCTGTGCCCTACACGCCCCGCGCCAACACCAAAAAGCGCGGACTGCTTCTTAAAGAATTCAACGCTCGCAGCGGCGACCCCAATATTGGCGGCACGACGCGCAAACCCTTGATGACAGCGTATCGCCAAGACGCCTTGAAATGTGTGGAGCATCTTCGCGTCTACGGCCCTGCCCGCATTCGCGATGTGAAGGCCGCAACGCGGGTTGATCGTGCTGCAAATATTTTCCGTGACAATGTTTATGGTTGGTTCGAAAAAATAGAGCGCGGCATTTACAGTTTATCTGACCTTGGCCGCAGCACTTAAATTTTAACTTGCGCGCTGTTTAACTCATCCACAAAACGCTGCACGACAGCCGCGGACACTTCCTTGACTTCGCCTGCCTTCAAATCACCCAATACAAATGGGCCATATTGAATGCGGATCAATCGATTGACCATGCAGCCAAAGTATTCAAATAGTTTTCGGATCTCGCGGTTTTTGCCTTCACGCAACGTCACGCGATACCAAGAATTGGTGCGGCCACCGAGATCTTTTTCTTCGATGAATTCTGCGCCACGATAATTGATACCTTCAATGGTCACACCACGCAGCAATTCCGCCATCTGCTTTTCCGTCAACCGTCCGCGCACACGCACGCGGTAAACCCGCGGCAAGGCGGTGGCAGGGCTCATCATGGTTTGCGCCAGCGGCCCGTCGGATGACAGCACCAGCAATCCCTCACTATTCACATCAAGCCGCCCTACACTCATGACGCGCGGGCGGTCTTGCCCCCAGTGCGGTGGGTTCAGCGCATCGAGATCAAATACCGTGCGTCGCCCCTGGGGATCACGATTGGTCACCAGCACATCAACTGGCTTGTTCATCAAAAACAAACGTGGCACGGCGCGTGTATCGGGGGCAACGAACTTTCCATCCAACTGAACGATATCACCTTCATTCACCGGGACAGTGGCAGCCGCAACAGCCCCGTTCACCTTCACGCGGCCTTGTTCAACCATGCGTTCAGCCTCGCGGCGTGAACCGACACCGGCTTTCTGCAAAAACACATTGAGCCGCATCAGCCGCCCGTCACCGGTGGAAAAAACGCAACTTCCGTTGCATCATCTAGCGCATGATCCATGGTCACATGGTTCTGGTTTACGGCAGCGCGAACAAGTTTTGGATTTGCAAAAGCAACCGCACAGCCATTATCCGTAGCCATCAAGTGCGCAACAAGTTCCCCCACCGTTGCAACATGAGCAGGCAACGCAATGTCATCAGAGGAGCGGCCAATCAACTGCCGGAAACGTGCAAAATAAAGTACCTTCATTCGTCATTGACTACGTGGCGCAAGCCAGCCCTGAAATAATCATAGCCCGTGTATAGCGTCAGTGCAGCAGCAACCCACAATCCGACAATGCCAACTTTGGTTACTCCGGCTATCACCGTATCGCCAGCGGGTCCCGCAATCAAAAATCCAATTGCCACCAATTGGACTGTGGTTTTCCATTTCGCAATTTGCGTAACAGGTACTGACACACTGAGTTGGCCCAAGAATTCACGAAGCCCCGACACCAACACTTCGCGGGCCAGAATGATAATCGCAGCCCAAACATGGCCGCCCAATAAAATCTGGTCCCCGCACAACACCAGCAACACGACGGCGACCAAAACCTTGTCAGCAATGGGATCGAGCATTTTGCCAAGCGATGATTGCTGCTGCCACTTCCGCGCCAGATAGCCATCAAAAAAATCAGTGATGGCAGCGACGACGTAAATCGCCAAGTGCCGCCCAGCGCGCTTCGTTTCCGACCCCACATCAACAATCCAGAAACCAGAGGCACCGCAGCAATGCGGCCATAGGTTAACAAGTTCGGAACGTTCCAAACTTTAGATGCGGGCGTTCCCGGTGTTTGTGGTCTCGTGTTTGCCATGCTCATGTCTCAACGCGCCTCCGGGTGAAAATGGTCATAAATGGCCTGTGCCAACTGCCTGCTTACACCTTGAACTGCAGCCAAATCATTAACACCCGCGCGCGAAATTGATTTGGCTGATCCGAAGCTTTGGAGCAAGGCCTTCTTGCGCGTAGGTCCAATGCCAGCAATTTCATCAAGTGGATTAACGCCAATGGCCCGGCTGCGCTTGGCCCTGTGGCCGCCGATGGCAAAACGGTGCGCTTCGTCCCGCAAGCGTTGCACATAATACAAAACCGGATCCCGCGCTTCGAGCATAAAGCGAGGTTTTCCAGTGACATAGAAGTGTTCACGTCCAGCATCCCGGTCTGGCCCCTTGGCCACACCGACGAGCGCCACATCGGCAACACCCAGCTCATCCAACACCGTTTTGACGGCTGAAAGCTGGCCCTGACCACCATCGATCAACAGCAAGTCTGGCCACTGCGGTGGTGCCGCATCGTCAGTCACTTCGTCTTCAGCCAGCAATCTGGTGAAGCGCCGCGTTAACATTTCCCTCATCATGCCAAAATCATCTCCGGCCACGTCAGGTGTGTTCATGTTGTAGCGGCGATATTGCGATTTGATGAAGCCATCCGCCCCCGCCACCACCATGGCCCCCACCGCGTGGGCACCTTGAATGTGCGAGTTGTCATAAATCTCAATGCGCTTGGGCACCTCGGCAAGTCCAAAGGCTTTGGCCACCCCCTCCAACAATTTGGATTGCGAAGCCGTTTCAGCAAGTTTTCGCCCGGCCGCTTCCCGCGCATTGGTCAGGGCGTGGTCCGTCAAGCCTTTTTTCTCGCCGCGCTGCGGTGTGCTGACGTCAACCTTATGTCCCGCATGGGCGCTGAAGGCTTCGGCGTAAAGTGCTTGCTCTTCGATATCATGCGACAACAAAATGAGTTTTGGGATAGGCCTATCATCATAAAACTGACCAATGAAGCTCGCCAATATTTCAGACAGCTCGGTGCTCTTGTCGACCTTTGGGAAATATGCGTGATTGCCCCAGTTTTGACCCGGAGCGGAAAAAGAACACCTGCACGCATGTAATGCCGCCATCTTGCGCCAAGGCAAACACATCGGCCTCATCCACCCCTTGCGGGTTGATGCCTTGTGTCTGTGTGACGAAGCTCATGGCCTGAATACGATCCCGAAACCGCGCTGCCGTTTCAAACTCCATTGCATCAGCCGCTTCTTCCATTTTGCGCGCAAGCTCAGCTTTCACCGGGCCACCACCTTTTTCAAGAAACACTTCGGCTTCAGCCACCAACGCGTTGTAATCAGCTTCAGAAATATAGTTCACGCAGGGAGCCGCACAGCGCTTGATCTGATGCAACAAACAAGGGCGCGTACGATTTGAATAAACACTGTCATGTGCAGGTGCGCAACAGAAACGCTTTCTGCAAGGTGTTGATGGCTTGGTTGACGGCATTGCCGACGCGAAGGGGCCAAAGTAACTACCCTTCCGATTGCGTGCGCCACGGTGTTTTGCCAACTGGGGTGAGGCATGGTCTTTGGCTATTAAAATATAAGGGAAAGCTCTTGTCGTCACGCAAAATCACATTGAAGCGCGGCTTGAGTTTCTTGATCAAATTTGATTCAAGCAGCAGCGCATCGGCTTCTGTTGACGTCACAACAAATTCCATATTGCACGTCAGCGAAATCATCAACGCAATGCGATTGTTATGCCCTTGCCCGCGCGCATAGTTCGACACCCGATTTTTGAGGTTTCGCGCCTTGCCAACGTAAATCACATCACCATCAACATCAAACATGCGATAGACCCCCGGCTTCAAAGGAAGCCTGGTCACAAAATCCCGGATCAGGTCAGCGCCGGTAAGAGGGAGTGAATCGGTCATGGTCGGGATTTAGCTTAGGTTCTGCTGCGCAGAGCAATGGCAGCAGTCTACACTGAAATCAAATTCAACGCGCCGCATGCTGGATCAGCATAATCGTCTTGCCATCGATGATCCTGCCATCGGCACCATGGCCAGCGCCTCTTCGATCGTCACTTCAAGCGTTTCGATGTCTTCGCCCTCGTCCTCATGGCCGCCGCCTTTTGAGACGCGGTCCTCCGGCTTCATATTCCGCCACGAAAAAGTGGATGCGTTCCGTCACCGAGCCGGGGCTCATGTAGGCTTCGAATATTTGCGTGGGTTGGCGCACGCGGTAACCTGTTTCCTGTTCTGACTCTGGCGCGGATGCAGTCCAATGGTGAGAGGTCGTCCAGCTTACCGGCGGGTGTTTCAATCATCAGTGCATCATAGCCTGTGACATAAAGCGGGTAGCGGAATTGCCGCACCAGAATGATGGCGCGCTTGGCAATGTTGTACAACAATATCGTCGCACCATGGCCACGGTCATAGGTCTCGCGTTTTTGTTCCTGCCACGTGCCATCGTTGCGCTGGAAATCCAGAGTGGTGGTTTTCAAAACCGCCCAATTATTCGACAACACTGTTTCCTGCTTGATACGAATGCCGGTCTTTCAAACTCATCTCAACGTCCCCGCTCAATTTCAACACCTACGCTGCGCGCATTCGGAATGATGTCTGGCTTTTCAACGCGCACACGTGCGGCCAACACGCGCTTGTCTTTCAAGCATGCACTCGCGATTTTTTCACATAGGGTTTCAACCAAGTTGGTGTGTCCTTCTGCCAGAATGCTTTCAACCTTCTGCGCAATGATTTCATAGGACACCACATGGCTGATTTCGTCTGCCATCGGGCCATCGGTTTCCTTCACTGACAAATCAATATTGACGATGATGCGTTGCGGCTTCAGCTTTTCGTGGTCGTAAATTCCGATCAGCGCCATACATTCCAGATCGCGCACAAACACATGCCGCACCCGTGCCTTGGCACTGGCCACATGGTGGGAAATCATTGGCTTTTTACTCATTCTGTCACCTCAACCACGTCAGGTGTTTGCCACACCAAATGCTGCCCGCCATCTAGCGCAATCATCTGCCCGGTCAAAGCTGGTTGCGACAGAATGAACTTCGCCGCCGTCGAAATTTCTTGGGGTGACGTGCCCCGCCCCAGCAAAGTCAAACGCGCCTGTTTGTCAAACTCCGCTTGATCCATGCGAACGGATGGAAGCGCCGGGCCAGGTCCAATGGCATTGACACGAATACGAGGTGCCAGCGCTTGCGCCAAAGTGCGGGTGGCCGTCCATAAACCGGCCTTCGACATGGTGTAAGAAAAGAAACGCGGATTCAACTTCCACACCCGCTGATCAACGATATTGATGATGTTGCCGTGCGCACCTTCAGGCAATTGTTTTGCAAAGGCTTGCGCCAACATCACAGGCGCGCGCAAATTCGTATCTTGATGTTGCGCCCAACTGTCATTTGAAATCGAACCCACTTCATCAGGCTCGAAAATCGACGCATTATTGATCAACACATTGAGGGGGCCTAAGGCCGCCACTGCATGCGCAATGATAACGTCAGGTGTTGCAGTCAAAGCAAGGTCGCCCTGCACCACCGTTGCTTTGCGGCCCATGGCACGTATCGCAGCAGCAACGCTTTCAGCCTCATCCCGCGATACATTGCAATGAACGGCAATGTCATAACCAGCCTCTGCCAGATCGAGCGCCAACTGCTGGCCAATGCGTTTTGCGGCCCCCGTAATCAGTGCAGTTTTAAATTCCATGTCAAACTTTCGGCATTAAAATAACATAGTGTTTCTTCAGCTTTTTCACGGTTTCCCATGTGCCTTTAAATCCCGCAGGGATCACGAAGGCGTCGCCTTTTTTAAAGCGCCATGATTTGCGTGAACTCTCTTTACGTAAAATCGCCTCACCTGAGATCAAATGGCAGAACTCCCACTCGTCATAACTTACTAAAACTTTGCCCGGCGTCGATTCCCAGATGCCACAAAACAACCGCCCGTCTTCACTTTCATAGTGGTTCCATGTTTTGGTCAGTCGTTTGCCAGACAATAGTCGACTGGGATCAGGTTCGCCCTTTCTCGACCTTTGGCGCAGCCCTTGCCACTTGTTTTCATGCTGAATGATATCGGGAATCATAGTGCTCACCCTTGTTTTCGCCAAGCGGGCCAAAAGTTGTTGTCGTGTTGGTTTGAAATCTTGCGCCACCCAATGCGCTTCAGACTCTGCAAGCAGCTTGCCGATTTTTGGACCGGGCGCAGCACCTGTTGCCAGAATGTCAGCGCCACCCACAGGAAATTTAGGGATGGGCCATCGCGACGATAATTTTAACAGCGCCAGCCACGACGCATCATCACGTGCGGCTCGATCGCGCGCCCAGTTTAAATGCACAGCATCGCGCCAATCCTCTGCCCCCAGCTGATAGAGCATTCTGCGGCGTTCCCGCGGCGTCAGCGTCGGTGTGATGACAGGATACGTTGAAAGAAAATCCAATCGCTGCGCCTGCTCATTTGACAACCGCAATTGCTCCTTCAACAATTCAGGATGTTTCGCCATCGCAAACAAGCGCAATATCGCGTCTGCAGGCAGCCGACCAACCACACGCCATTCATCCGTATGCGGAAGAATAGTTTTAAGCACTCCAACGCGCGCCATCACCTGAAGTGTTTTGACCGGGGCATCTGCCGAAAGCAGTTTCAAAATTTCCTGCCGCACCCGCTCAGCCGAGAGTGTTTTGAGCTGCCGACTTGAACTGCACACAGGCCTTCAACCCCGCAGCATCGGGTAGTGATTTTCCGAAATGCGCATGAAAACGAAAGAACCTGAGAATGCGCAAATAATCTTCCTGAATGCGCTGTGCAGGCACTCCAACAAACCTCACCTTACGCTTTTGAATATCCAGATAACCCTCTGTAAAATCGTATATTTTACCCGTCGCATCACAGTACAATGCGTTCATGGTAAAGTCGCGACGAGCGGCATCTTCGGCCCAGTCATCGGTAAAAGAAACCACCGCATGGCGTCCATCGGTTTCGACATCGCGGCGCAACGTCGTCACTTCGAAGGCTGCACCTTGGTGCGTAACTGTAACCGTTCCGTGTTCAATGCCCGTGGGGTGAACACCAAAGCCTTCCCGCTTTGCAATCGCCATAACATCTGTCGGTAACAGCGTCGTTGCCAAGTCAACATCGGCAACCGGAACACCCAACAGCGCATTGCGTACGGCACCACCTGCAACACGCGTAACACCATCAACATTGAGTACGCGCAACACTACTTGCAAGCGCGGTTCGCGCAGCCACGCGGCACGACGCAATGATGGCAGATCAGACTTCGGCATGTTGATACCGATCACTGAGATTTTTTATCATGCCCGCCGTCGCCCCCCAAATGTAGCGCTGCTCATAGGGGTAAACATAATAGCGCCGCGTCATGCCTTTCCATTCCCGTGTTTGCGTTTCCCTGTTTTTTGCATCTAACAGAAATGGCAACGGCACATCAAAAATATCATCCACTTCATCAACCTGCGGCGTAAAGCTGAAACCAGGCAAAATCCGCGCCACCACCGGCACCACAAAATATCCAGTCACTGTCAGATAACCATCAAGAAACCCAAGAGGCTCGACAAACCGGCGGTCGAGGCCAGTCTCTTCTTCCGCCTCTCGTAGGGCTGCTTGCAATGGTGTTTCACCGACATCCATCCGTCCGCCGGGAAATGCAATCTGCCCGCCATGGCTGGACAGTGTGGCCTTGCGCTGCGTCAACAACAGTGTGGGACCAGAATTTTCCATCACCCCGACCAAAACGGCTGCAGGTTTTGGAACGATCCCAGCGGGTATCATTTGCGCTTTGCTGTTCATCTCGTCATCGCTGAGATCCCACGTGTCAGGTGCATCTGCGCGCAGGACATCAGGTGCACGAGAGCAAAATTCTGCGAGCGTGATCATGCCTCAACACCAATTTCATCAGCACGTCGCATTGGGAAAAACGTGCCGCCGGACCACACGCCAAACCATTCGCTTTCAACCACACCAAGCGCCACCAGATCATAAAACAATGCGCGTATCACCAAAGCTTCAAGATTGGCCCTGACCATCACATAGGGCTTCAAACCATCCGTACCTGCTTCGACGGCAAAGCGCAGGGGATTTTCTGCATTCACTGCAACGTGATCATCCACATTTGTTTCAAATGAAATCAGTTGTGCTTGGCCTACACCTGCAACGCTCATGCGCACAGCCACAAACGGCGCATCATCGACACGAATGCCGCATTTCTCAACCGGGGTTACCAGAAAATACTGGTCACCATCCCGCCGTAAAACCTTTGAAAACAGCGTGTAAAGCGGTTTTCGACCGATTGGCGAGTTCATGTAGATACCATGTGCCGTCACCAGCGATGCGCATGTCGATATCGCCACAAAACGGCGGGTTCCATAGATGCACTAGCGGCAGGCCACCACCTGCTTTCTGTACATTATTTAACCCGGCCAAAGGGTTGCTTGCGTCTCGGGCCTCCGCCATCATGCTCCTGACTGCGAAGAATCGGTTGAGTGTGCCTCTTTTGCGCCATGCTGCGTCATCAGAATAACATCCAAATCACCGATCCTTGCGAAATAGATCTGATTTGGGGAAACATAGTGGAAGCCATGAAAAGCAGCAACGTCGCGTCAACATCGGTGCAGGAACTGGAAAATATCTCGGCAAAGCTGGTGGACGCCCGCTCCGCATTGAAGAATGTGGTG
This sequence comes from uncultured Alphaproteobacteria bacterium, assembly GCA_963850355.1. Taxonomy (GTDB): domain Bacteria; phylum Pseudomonadota; class Alphaproteobacteria; order Rhizobiales; family Aestuariivirgaceae; genus Aestuariivirga. The sequence continues at coordinate 727,026 of CAWKKP010000008.1, read as the reverse complement.
TTTGGCCAAGAGCAAGTGATCGACTTGAGCCTCGTTGCCATTCTCGCAGGTGGACACGCCTTGCTCGTCGGCGCACCCGGTCTGGCAAAAACCCGATTGGCTTCCGCCCTCGGCACCGTTCTCGGCCTCAATGAAAAGCGTGTGCAGTTCACCCCGGATTTGATGCCTGCAGATATTTTAGGTTCCGAAGTTTTGGATGAAGACGACAAAGGTCGCAAGTCCTTTCGTTTTGTGCCGGGGCCAGTGTTTTGCCAATTGTTGATGGCCGACGAAATCAACCGCGCATCACCACGCACCCAATCAGCCTTGTTGCAAGCCATGCAGGAACACCACGTCACCATCGCTGGCGTGCGCCATGATTTGCCACAGCCCTTCCATGTTCTGGCCACCCAAAACCCAATTGAACAGGAAGGCACTTATCCGCTGCCCGAAGCACAGTTGGACCGATTCCTCGTGCAAGTTGATATCACCTATCCCCCATTGGATGCTGAACGCCGCATGCTGTTCTCAACCACTGGCAATGATGAGGCTGCTGCGAAAGTTGTGATGAACACCGCCGACGTGATGGCAGCACAACGCTTGGTGCGCACTATTCCCGTGGGCGAACAAGTGGTGGAGGCCATCTTGCGCGTCGTGCGCGCGGCCCGCCCGGGTCCGGATGCTGATACCGTGATCAATCAATCCATCGCCTGGGGGCCTTCACCCCGCGCCAGCCAAGCCTTGATGTTAGGTGCGCGCGCAAAAGCTTTGCTTGATGGCCGACTGACGCCGTCGTTGGATGACGTTGCCGAATTGCTGGATCCCGTATTCAAACATCGAATGGCGCTAAATTTCCAAGCCCGCGCCGATGGCAAATCGATGAGCGAAATAATCACCCATTTGAAGTCGATGCTTGGCTGACGCAATGCCTGTTTCACAAGCGCAAATTCATGCCCTCGGCCAAAGGGGTGAGGTGCTGTCACAAGCCCTGCCGCCTCTGTTGGTGCGGGCAGAAAAGGTTGCTGCTTCGATCATCCTCGGCGTTCATGGTCGCAAAACCGCAGGCACTGGTGAAAGCTTCTGGCAATACCGTGCCTATAGTTTTGGCGATTCCACCCAACGCGTAGACTGGCATCGTTCGGCCCGCTCCGACCAAGTTTACATTCGTGAAAATGAATGGGAAAGCGCCAACACCCTTTGGGTCTGGGCCAATACCGGCCCACGCATGGACTATACATCGCATCTCTCAAAAACCTCGAAGCTTGATCGCGCGCAATTGATTGCAGTTGCGATGGCCTCCCTCGCCATGCGCGGACATGAGCGCGTCGGTGCCATCGGTTCACCACGCGCCGCCGCCCACGGCCGTGCTGCATTGCTGCGCGTCGCAGAATACGTCGCTGAAAAACGCAACACGCCCTTACCCACAAGTGCGGCCCGCCAACGCCGCGCCGCTGCTCTGCTGGTTTCTGATTTCCTAGATCCTATTGTCGATGTGCGCCGCAGTTGGACAGTTTTGGCGGAGGCTGGCCTTAAAGGTCACGTCGTACAGATTGCTGACCCCGCAGAAGAAACTCTGCCCTTTGATGGTCGTAATGAATTTCTGGGCCTTGATACATCTTCATCCTATCTCGCCCGAAAAACTGAAAATCTGCGCAGCGCCTATGAAAAGGCCTATGCTGAGCATCGGCAAACCCTTCGCGAGCTTGCGCGTTCGTTGGGCTGGACCTTCACAGTTCACCGCACAGATGAAGCGGCCACGCGCTGTCTCTTGCCACTCTACACCCACATCAGCGGTGCCGCCCGCTTCAACGCCGCGGCCAGCGCATGAACGCTTTTTTCAGCGCCTTGCAATTTGGCACACCCCTGGCACTGCTGGGTCTCATCAGCTTGCCGATTATCTGGTGGCTGCTGCGGTTTACGCCACCCCGGCCAAAACAAATCAAGTTCCCGCCCATCCGCATTTTGCTGGGCCTGCCGACCCAGGAAGAAACACCCGACAAAACCCCGTGGTGGCTATTGGCCCTGCGCTTGGGACTGGCCGCACTTCTTGTGTTTGCCGTATCGCAACCCTTTCTGCAGCCAAAGGGCGCGGACAGCCTACCCCAGGGCCACCGCCTCGTGATTGTTGATGACGGTTGGACAGCCGCTACAAGCTGGCCCACCAAACGTGATTTTCTCTTGGGCGTATTGGAGCAAGCCAGAAACGATGGTGCGCAAGTCACGTTGACCGGCACCGCACCGTTCGCAGGACCACTTTCAAACACCAAACAACCAGCCCGTGACGCACTTGAACGTGCGCGCCTGATGAAACCCTCAGCATTGGCAACGGATCGCGCAGCACTGATCGAAAAGCTCAAAGCCACTGATCTCGAAGATGTGGCCAGCGTGATTTGGCTGGCCGATGGCGTTGATGCCAGAACGGCTGATAGCTTTGCAAAAAGCCTGAACGCTATTGCACCGACACGCGTTTTCTCATCGCAACCCCGCAACATTCCAACAGCTCTTGCCCCCATCGTCATTGAAGGCAATGATATTAAGGTGACAGCACTTCGCAACGCCGCGTCTCCGGCATCTGCAACTGTGAAAGCCATCGCCAGCAACGGCCGCACCCTCATTGAAGTGCCAGTTGATTTTGGCAGCTCCAGTTCAAAACAAGTCAGCATCAATTTGCCAACCCAGTTGCGAAACGACATCAGCGCCATCTCAATTGAAGGCCAAGACCACGCTGGTGCACGGCAACTGTTTGATGACCGTTGGCGTCGTCGCACCGTGGCGCTGCAAAGCGGCCAAGGCAATGCCGCGGGGCAGTTGCTGTTGGCACCTCTTCATTATCTAAAGCGCGGCCTTGAACCCTATGCCGAATTGCAAGAACCCGCCTCAGACGCTGAACTTTCGGCCTTCATTGATGCTGGTTTGTCCATGCTCGTCCTCGCTGATGTCGGTGCCATAGCGGACGAGCAAATTCAAAAACTCAATCCATGGATTGAGCGTGGCGGCATTCTGCTGCGATTTGCAGGCCCGCGTTTGGCCGCGGCCCAAGACACCCTATTGCCTGTGGTTCTGCGTCAGGGCGACCGCTCATTCGGAAGTGCGCTGAGCTGGGAAACACCACAGGGCCTCGCTGAATTTCCGGCCACCAGCCCATTCGTTGGCCTCACCATCGACCCCTCGATTAAAGTGCAAAAACAAGTGCTGGCCGAGCCTACGCCAGAATTGCCTGACCGCACTTGGGCGAGCCTGCAGGATGGAACCCCGCTTGTCACAGCTGAAAAGCGCGGCAAAGGTCTCATCGTCTTGTTCCATGTCACAGCCAATGCCAATTGGTCGAACCTCCCGCTATCAGGTCTGTTTCTCGATATGCTTCAACGCGTCGCTGGTCTCGACGCTGCATCAACCCAAACCACAACACAAGCTGCCGATGCCAATTATGTGCCGCGCTTGTTGCTGTCAGGCGACGGCGCCATGACGGCCCCTGATGGCGCAGTTCAACCCATCTCGGCAACCGCAATGGAAACGGCCAAAGCCTCCTTCACCACACCGCCTGGCATTTATGTGCGTCAAGGTCGAGAGCGCGCCATCAACCATGCCCTCGATGCAACATCATTATTGGAAATGCCTAACACCGTTGGCAACACAACAGTGCTGCCCTACACCGAGGCCCCACGGCAAGACTTGGCTCCACTCCTCTTTGCAGCTGCTGCCGCCATTTTCTTAGCTGACACCCTCGCCACCATTTGGTTAGGCGGTGGATTAAAACGCGCGACAACTGTTGCGGCAACTCTCGCACTCCTCGCGCTATGGCCTATTCCGCCACCGCACGCCATTGCAGAAACAACCCTCACAGACGCTGAGGTGCAAGCCGCGCTCAAAACCAGCTTGGCCTATGTCAAAACGGGAGACGCAGAACTGGATGATACAAGTGAAGCAGGCCTGCGTGGCTTGTCATTGCTGTTGACCGACCGCACCTCTGCCGCGCTCGCTGATCCCGTTGGTGTAGATATCAACACCGATGAACTGGTGTTCTATCCCATCCTCTATTGGCCCCTGCCTGAATCGGTTGAACCGCTTTCTGATGCCACGCGCAGCAAAATCAGCGCCTATATGAAAAACGGGGGCACCATATTCTTTGATACCCGCGATGGTGGTTTGGATGTTTCATTGAATGGAGGCGGCAACAAGGCTTTGCAAATCTTGCTCGACAAACTCGATCTGCCACCACTGGAACCCATACCCGACAATCATGTGCTCACGCGAAGCTTCTATTTGCTGGATCGTTTCCCCGGTCGCTATGAAGGTCCGGCCCCTTGGGTTGAAGCACAAGGTGCCAGCGAAACCGCAGCTTCAGGTGCAGCAGACGGCGTTTCTTCCATCATCATCGGCGCCAATGACTATGCTGCCGCTTGGGCCATCAACGACAATGGCGAAGCCTTGAATGCGGTTGTTCCTGGTTCAGATCGCCAGCGCGAATTTGCCTTCCGCACAGGCATCAACATTGTCATGTATGCCCTGACCGGAAACTACAAAGCGGATCAAGTGCATGTGCCTGCCTTGCTCGAAAGGCTGGGCCAATGAGCGGTTGGAACCTGACGTTTTTACCCTTCCTTGGCTGGCCCGTATTTTGGGCTGCAACCACCGTCGCCGTGCTCTTGGCTGCAGCGCTTGTTTATCTCAATCGCCGCGGCTGGCCGTTGCGCATTGCGGGTCTGGCATTGGTATTGGCGGCACTGGCCAATCCCATCCTCAACACCGATGAGCGCGAACAGTTGACTGACATTGTTGCCGTCATCATTGATGAAAGCGCCAGCCAATCCATTGGCAACCGTCGCCAGCAAAGCGATGACGCCTTCCGCCAACTGCAAAGCCGCATATCCACCATGGCGAATACAGAAATGCGCGTAGGCCGCACCGTCACTGGCACAACGGCTGACACCGATGGCACACGGGTGTTTGCTGCCCTGTCTAAAACTTTGGAATCCATTCCACCTGAGCGCTACGCAGGCGCCATCATCATCACCGATGGACAAGTGCATGACGTTCCTAAAATCCTCGCTCCAGAAATAAAGAAAGCGCCGTTCCACGCCCTTCTCACGGGATCAAAGCGCGAGTCAGATCGCCGCGTGATCATTGAACAAGCTCCACGCTTTGTCATTGCTGGCCAAGAGCAACCCATCACCTTCCGCATCGACGACACACCAGCCACGGGCGAAGATGTTGAAGTCACCATTCGCCTGCCCGATGGCAAAGAAGAAGTGCTGTCACTGGCCCCCAACACACCCCACACCTTCAATTTGAAAATCGAACGCGCTGGGCAAAACGTAGTGGAGATCGCAGCCGCACCGCGCGAGAATGAAGTGTCATTGTCCAACAATCGCGCCGTCGCCGTGATCAAAGGCATTCGAGATCGCTTGCGCGTGTTGCTGGTGTCTGGTGAACCGCATCCGGGTGAACGTACTTGGCGCGATCTGCTAAAGTCCGACGCTGCTGTTGACCTTGTGCATTTCACCATTCTGCGCCCACCTGAAAAACAAGATGGCACCCTTACGCGCGAACTTTCGCTGATCGCATTTCCAACGCGCGAATTGTTCATCGACAAAATCAAAAGTTTCGATCTCGTGATATTTGATCGTTACCGCATGCAATCCATTCTGCCTGAAAGCTATTTGGCCAATGTCTCACAATATGTGCGCGACGGTGGTGCCGTACTGATTTCATCAGGACCTGATTTAACGGCCGCCGATGGCTTGGCCGCGTCTCCCCTCGCTGAAGTGATGTCCGCATCGCCCACGGGCGACATCACCGAACAGGCCTTCCGCCCCAACGTCACCACGCCGGGTTTACGCCATCCCGTCAGCAAAAACTTGCCCGGCTCCAATGCCGATGGCGTTGAGACCTGGGGCCGCTGGTTCCGCTTGATTGACGCCACACCCGCAGAAAACACCAACACCCTATTGGATGGACCGGATGGCAAACCGCTCCTCGTCTTAGGTCGCGTTGAACAAGGCCGCGTTGCGCAATTCCTGTCCGATCAAGGTTGGCTCTGGGCCCGTGGTTTTGATGGCGGCGGCCCGCAAACCGAACTGCTGCGTCGCCTCGCCCACTGGCTGATGAAAGAACCAGACCTTGAAGAAGAAGCGCTCATGTTGCGCCAGGAAGGGCAAAACGTGGTGGTTGAACGCCGCACCATGGCGGACACCGCTGCACCTGTAACGCTCACGGGTCCCGATGGCAAAGATAACGCCATAACGCTGAGCGAAGTATCACCGGGTATTTTCACGGGCCGCGTGGCCAGTGCAGCACAAGGCATATACAAAGCCACCGACGGCACGTTGACCACGATTGCCGCCATCGGCAGCAGCGATGACAAGGAAGCCGGAAATGTGTTGGCCACACCTGATGTGCTGGCTGCCGTTACAACCGCCACACGCAGTGCCAGCTATTGGATTGAAGATGGCCTGCCACGCCTGACCAAGGCGGAAGCTGGAAGCTTGATGGCGGGCAACAGCTGGGCAGCACTGAAAGACAACAAGCAATTCAAGGTCACTGCTGTTCGCGAAGTCTCACTCTTCTCAACCCTTGCCAGCCTCGCGGTCCTCCTACTGGCCATCGCTGGCATGTGGTACAGAGAAGGACGATAACGCTATTCCCGGAGGCCAATCATGACCATGCAACAAGCTCTCGCCCTGCAGCCACAATGGGTGCAGCTCTGGACCAATTGGCTGCTGATCGGCGCATTTGTTTTGCCGCTCGGCTTGTTCATCTGGCGTGAAACCAGATTGACGGCTCTTTTTAATTTGACCGCAGGCGTGTTGGCTGGCTTGAGCACGAGCTGGCTTTACAACAAGATGGGATATACGAAACTCTTGGGCCTCGGCCACATTCTGTTTTGGACACCGCTAGCGATTTATTATTGGAGGCAACTCGGCAGAAACGATCTGCCCAAATACGCCCGTTGGATCATGCTCATCGCAATCGCGACGATTCTGATCTCGCTGGCCTTCGATTATACCGACGCCGTCCGCTATGTCTTCGGTAACCGCACAGCACTGGCGCTGCCGTAGGTATACGTTCGTCTCAACGAAATTCTTATCGCTTCAGCTTAGTTGATAGGCGCGAGACAACTCGTCGCCCAAATATTGGCAAGGCATTTTTCAGCTGACAAAAGATCACGCACATTTTGTGCATCGGTCGCCATTGCCACCGTCAACAATTCGGCCATCTTCCATGAAGCAGCGGTCTTACCTTTCAGCAGGTGCAGGCTTGACATGAACTTTGGCGCAACACCCATCGCTATGAGGTGCTGGTTCATTGCAATTGCTACAGCTGTCCCCTCACTGCTGCTAATGGCAGTTGGGTGATAAAGCTGCATGGTAGTTTCAGCATTGACGTGACGTTCTGTGCCTCCAGCATAGGCCAGCGCGCAAGCCCCATTGCAAAGTCCATCACTCTTAATCTGCGCAGGCTGTGGCTTGTATGGAACAATCTTAGACTGATCTTCGTAAATCGAAAATTCGCTTTGACCCAACGCAGTTTCAAATCCTGCCTTGCGTATCATGCGTCCAAGTTCCATCGCAGCCATAGGATCGCCACCCGTAGAATGAAATACAACTGCGATTTTTTGCAATCCCTGCATTTTCAGAAATGTTGCAAAGTCTGCTGGAGTCTCTGGTCTTATGACACCCTCAGCAACAATCCACATCGGACAGACTGTGATACAGTGGACACCCCAAAGCCTCGCCAATCTAAAAGTCATTTTTGCAGCATTTGGCTTTACGCCAACATCAGCCAGTTTCAACATCGCCAATCGAGCCGGGTCGCGCAATTTATCTTCAACGCAGACCGCACCCTTAGCACCACTGCCACAGAAATTCGGATTGTCCAAAAAAACTGCCCGTTCACTGGTCGTCCGCAGTTTCAGTGTGGTTTTCTGATCTTCTGGCAGATAATAGATGTCTTGATACTTGGCTTTGACGGTCTCATTTAAAATCGCAACATCAACGCCCATGGTTTTGTAATAGCCCGTGAGACGCTTGTGTAAACGCTTATCCAATCCAAAAGTCGTTCTATCATAGACAGTTTTACGACTGAGAATTTGGCGTTTGGTGACCTTTTTCTTGCCGTTCAAAATTCTGTAGTGGTCGCGATAGCGAACCTGTTCGTGGGTCCAGACTGTTTTCGGTTCATGCAAACCGATCGACGCGTAGTAGCTTGCAATGCGTGTGGTGCCTCCTGAAAGCAGCATCGGACAAGCGGAATTGCAGAAAGAACGGTCCTCTTCAATATACCCTTCGTAAACACCTTGGTTTATCGCTGGCAGTTTGCACGATTTACTCGCAGGCGAACAACTGCGAAAAACCGTGTATCCCACAGCAACTGTCATCTGCCGTTCACGCAACATCTTGCCAATGGCAAGGGCCGCATTGATGGAACCTCCGGGCGACCGAATGACAACCGGCAGCTTGTTCTTACCCATCTGCTTGAACACTTTTCGGAATGCTGCTGGTGTTGCGTCTGTTATCTCACCTTCGGCCGCAATCCATTGCGGGCAAATAGGTTCGCAAAGTGCAGAACTGTTACGCACTATAACAACACGCATAGGCGCTTCATAAATTGGTTTTTCCGGAGCAGCGGTGCGCGGCGTTTTTTGTTTTGCGGCAGAAGCCATATCTGCCGTTCCCGCAATAACCATCAACATAACACTCAACAGAAAACCAATACTACGCATATATGCTGCTCCGTCACTTGCAGCAAATCTTGCATGGACATGTTTCACTTGGCAAGTGTAGCTGTTGCTATATTACGGCGCCGTCAGTCCGGCATTCACCCAAGCCGACTTTACCCAACGTGTCGGTGCGCCGCCATGACCAAGCCGTGTGTCTCAGCAAGTGCCAATTCGGCCAATTCCAGGAACATCAACCGTTTGGGATCAACCGGACCCGGCAACAGCAATTGCCCCTCCGGCACTTGCGCAAACCCGACGCGGGCATAGTAAGGCGCATCACCCACCAACAACACCAATCGATGACCATGCGCCTTTGCAATGCCAAGCGTCTCCAGCATCAAAAACCTGCCAATGCCAATGTTCTGCCGTTGCCCGTGAACAGCAAGCGGCCCGAGGAGTAAAGCCCGCGTTCCCTTGGCACCAATCGCCAGCGGCCAATAAGAGATCGCCCCCACCACACCCAAATTCGGATCACGTACCACTTGCGTTAAGCCTGCAATGGCTTTGCTGCCTTCGCGCAACCGATAAGAGGTTTTGGTACGCCGTTGTGGTCCAAAAGACAGATCCAGGAGATGCTCAATCGCATCGTGATCAGACGGCAAGGCAGGCGAAAGTTGAAACGGAGTGGACATGAAAACCTCTAAAATATTTGACGAGAAAAAGGTCGAGGCCTCTTCCCCATCACCGAGGTCAGGCGCAACAACCGACAACACCACAAGGCAGGGCAACACCCCGTCGCAGGTTTCGTCGTCGTAGACTCTGGTTGGTCATCTTCATGTTGAGCCGCCCTTAGCTGCGCAAGTTCAAAGCGTCAAGCGCACTTCACCATTCAGCAGAATGGGGCAAGCTCTGCATCAGTTCATGAATGCGCCGCCGCGTTCCGCCATTCATCCGCTCAGGCAAACTATCGGGATGGAAAAAGCGGGCATCAGCAATTTCGAGATTGGATTTAAACGGGCGCTGCTCGTAGTCACGTAAAATATAAAACGCCAGATGATCACCACGCATTTCCCGGTGATTGCTGAATATGCCGCGCATTTCCAAGGGTCCACGCGCAAACACAAAGGCTTCCTCTTCAACTTCGCGCAAAGCCGCCTGTTCACAGGTTTCACCCCGTTCCACGCCGCCGCCGGGGAAAATCCATCCCGGGGCATAGGTCTGCTTCACCAGCAAAAATCGGCCTTCAGCATCGATCACGGCCGTGCGCGACCCCAGCGTCATGCCCCGCGTCAACCGCAAAATCGGCCGCGTCACTAAAATCCGCAATTTTGTCAGGGGGCTACGGCTGATCCGATGTTCCTCATTTACCGCCAACCGTTCACTTGTATCAGCCATGCAATCACCCTATTGAAACGCTTGATTTTAATCTGTTCGGACCTGCCTAAGCCCATGCGGCAAATCTTCAAGATATTTTTCAAAGCTGAAGGCACCAACCCATTTTTGGTGCTGTTTTGCCTGTTTTTTGGAGGCCTTGCCGAAGCCATTGGCATCGGCTCACTGCTACCCGTCACCAGCGCCATCCTGGACCCCGGCGAGGGCAAACCTTCACTATTTGAATATTACGTGCGCCAGGTTTTTGAGCTCCTCTCTGTCTCCCCCTCTTTCACCAATTTGATACTGCTCATCATCGGCATCATGGTGCTGCGGTCTGCACTATTGTTTGGCGCCATGAGCTATGCCGGAATTACCTCAGCCCGCGTCGCCAATTCCTTCCGCGCCAGAATTATCAAATCCGTCATCGAAGCGCGTTGGAGTTTTTACGCCAACCAAAGCGCTGGTCGCTTGGCCACAACCCTTGGCAACGACATCAGCATGGCTGGTCAAGCCTATCAAACCTTTGCCACCGTCGTCACCTTTGGCATGCAGATTATCACCTATGCCATCATCGCCGCTCTGATCAATTGGAAGGTTGCTGTCGCTGGCATGCTGGGCGGCATACTCATTGCGTTGGCCTCATCAAAGCTTGTCAAAATATCGCGCAACGCCGGCTATAAGCAATCTGACCGCATCGGCATTATCACCTCTGACACGGTTGAAATGTTGCAAAACATCAAAGCCCTCAAAACCATGAGCCGCTATGAATCATTGTTGGTGCATTTGGATCACGTTCTCGCGCGCCTGAAAAAGAGTCTCTATGCTTCCATTCTCTCCCGTTATGGCCTCACCTACGGCAATGATCTGTTGGTCACGCTGTTGGTGGGTCTGGGGGCCTATATCTCCCACGTGAAGGCTGGAATTTCCGTGCCGGAGATGTTTGTCTTTGGTGTGCTGTTCTTCCAAGTCGTGTCCTACGCCTCCAAAATGCAAAAGCAGGTGCAACTCGCTGCGCAATATGAAGGTGCTTATGTGCGGGTTACGGAGGTGTTGGAGGAAGCGGTATCGTCGCGTGAAATTAACACTGGAATAAAAACACCAAACATCGGCAAGGCTATTGCCATCAATGATGTATCCTTCAGCCATGCCGAGAAGCCCGTGCTCAATCATCTGTCGTTGGATATTCCAGCAAACGCCATCACAGTGGTGCAAGGTCCATCAGGCGCGGGCAAAACGACGTTACTGGATTTGCTCGTCGGATCTGTTGCGCCCGCAACAGGGTGAAATTCGTGTCGGCAAAGACAACCTAGCCGACCTCGACATAATGCAGTGGCGCAAAATGATCGGCTATGTGCCGCAGGAACTTGCCCTGTTTCACGACAGCATTCGCGCCAACATCACCTTGTATGATGAAAGCATCACTGATGCCGCTATTGAAGACTGCTTGCGCCTCTCCGGTGTTGCAGCCTTCCTGCATCAATTGCCAAATGGAATAGACACGAATGTGGGCGAGGGCGGCGCAAAACTTTCAGGTGGACAACGCCAACGCATCGCATTGGCTCGAGCCCTTGTGACCAATCCAAAACTGTTGATTCTCGATGAAGTGACAAGCGCACTTGATCCCGCAACAGAAGATGAAATTGTCAACAACATCGCACAGCTGCGTGGCCGCTACACCATCATCGCCATCACCCATCGCCCCGCATGGACGCGCATTGCAGATCGGCTTTACACTCTGCAAAAAGACAAAGCCGTTGCCAGCACCACGGCAAAAAGGAAGCGCAAATGACTTCGGAAATTTTGGTCAGAGCCGTTGCCGATAAAAAGGGTCGCGACGATTTTTTGGCCGTGCCATTTCACGTTTACGCCAGTGATCCACATTGGGTGGCACCCTTGTTTCTCGAGCGCTACGACCATCTCAATCAGAACAAAAATCCATACTTCCAGCACGCGGTAGCGCAACTTTTCGTGGCCTATCGCGACGGCAAACCCGTCGGGCGCATCTCCGCTCAAGACGATTCCTTGAGACTGGAAACATTCAAAGATAACAAGGGCATGTTCGGATTTTTGGATGCAGAGGATGATGTTGGCGTTTTTGCAGCACTGACGAACGCAGCCAGCGACTGGCTGAAAGCACGTGGACGCAGCGGCATGATTGGCCCATTCAATTTTTCCATCAACGATGAAATGGGAATGTTGATCGATGGCTTTGATTCCAGCCCTAATATGATGATGGCACATGGTCGTCCACACTATTCAAAACGCGTCGAAGAATTGGGCTTTGTCAAAGCCAAAGATGTGATTGCATATCATTATGAACTGGGTCCGCTGCCCCCAGTTTTACAACGCGTGCAAAAGCGCATCATGACTTCCAATGAATTTGAAATTCGCCCGATCAAAATGGCGGAGATGAAAACCGAAATTCGCTTAATCATGGATATCTTTAATGATGCCTGGTCCAACAATTGGGGCTTCGTACCATGGACAGGCGCTGAGCTCGACAAGCTCGGCAATGATCTAAAACTGTTGGTCAATGGCAACTACGGCTACATCGCCAGTTACAAGGGTGAGCCAGCAGCCTTTGTTGTCACCCTGCCAAATTTGAATGATTGGATCAAAGGCATGAATGGCCGCGTGTTGCCTTTCAACTGGATTAAACTTGCAACCCAAGTCATCAAGAAAAAGCCGACATCATTCCGCATGCCGCTGATGGGTGTGCGTCGCAAGTTCCATGGCACGGCGATGGGTTCAGCCCTTGCAACCCTCGTCATTGATGCGGCACGTGGCTATCACGTGGCGCGCGGCGGCAAAACGGCAGAGCTGTCATGGATCCTCGAAGATAATTACCCCGTGCGCAAAATCATCGAAGCCTTCGGCGGCGTTCCCTACAAAACCTATCGCATTTACGAGAAGGCCCTGTGAAAAACTGGCGCGCTGTTGTGCTAGCTGCGGGGCGCGGCGCTGATGACCCGATGGCCAAGGCCTTCGGTGTCCTGCACAAGTGCGCATTGCCCATCGCCGGAAAGCCCATGTTGGACTGGGTATTGGAAGCATTAAGCGGAACTTCTATCGCCAGGCCGTTTGTCATTTCAATCGACGACGCCACTGCGGTGACAAGCAGTCAAAACATCGAAGTCCTTAAAGCATCGAACTCTGCGCCTGCGTCAGCTATTGCCGCTATTCAACATATCGCCACTTATCCAGTGCTCATCACCACAGGCGATCACCCACTCCTCACACCCGCCATGCTAAATCATGTGATCAAGTTCAGCACTGAAAGTGACGCAGATGTATTGGTGGGACTGGCCACTGCGGAAACAATCCAAGCCGCCTACCCCGAAACCAAACGCACTTATTTCAACTTGGGTGGCACGCGGGTTTCGGGCTGCAACATTTTTGCTGTCACATCAGTCAAAGGCTTGAAGCTGTTAGAGCGCTGGCAGGAACTGGAACGCAACCGCAAGAAGCCTTGGAAACTGGTGGCGGCGTTTGGAGTTATGCCAATCATTTGGTTCGCCCTTGGCATACTGACCCCAGCCAAGGCCTTTGGCCATATCTCCAAGCAGTTGAGGCATCATTGTGGAACCGGTGTTTCTTCCTTATGCCGAAGCCGCTATCGATGTTGACAAACCATCCGATCACGCGCTCGCTGAACGCATACTGAAAGCGCGTTCAATCCCAACTTGAAACCAAGTGCCGTGCCTGCTGCAGGTCAACCGGGAAATCAACTTCCGACCAGCGCAGCCCCGTAATTTCAACCACGCCAATGGGAACTTTTTTGGCAAGCGAACCCACGGCGGATGGGAACCAGCGCTTTAAACCCTGTGGATCACGCATCGCCAATTCAAGTTCGTTGACATAGTGTTTGGCACCATCAGTTTTGAAAATATAAAACCCAATCGCCTCCGCATCCACCGTATCAACGGGCAAAGTTTTGCCAATTTCGGTGAGGCGATTGCCATCCAGCATGACCTTCATATCGTCAGCATCAAATGCATCTTTGCGATTGATGGCCACTGTGATCGAGCCTGATTGTGGCTGCAGCAAGCGCGCCACCAAATCACCTTGAAACACATTGTCGCCATTCACCTGAATAAAGTCACTGTCCATAAAATGTCGCGCCAACCAGCAACTGGCAAGATTATCAGCAACGGCATAAAACGGATTATAAGTCGTGGTGATCGACACGCCCAAGCGCCGCGCAATCGACATCAAGCACCTGTTCCATTCTGTCAGCGCCATAACCTGTTACGACAACAAAGTCCTCTAAACCATTGGCGGCAAAGGCTTCGATTTGGCGTTCCACCAGTGTTTTTCCACCAATATCGAGCAAGGCTTTGGGAACTTCAGCCGTTAGGGGCAAAAGTCGCTTGCCTTGTCCGGCCGCCAGAATGATTACGCGCACGATGCTTGAATCCGAGTGTGGTTTGACTAAGTTGGCAGTTCAATCGCACCCGATTCAACCGAAGTCAAACGAAAGTCTAGCCTTGTCTTTTACGCTTGCCCACCTCTCTGACGTGCACCTGGCGGGCGTCCGCAAACGCGAGGCATTGTCCAACTTCAAAAGCAAACGCGTCATCGGTGCTGTGTCATGGTTTGTACGTCGCCGCAGCAAGCACCTCCACAAGGTTGCCGACGCCGTGCGTGACAGCATCATAGCTTTTAACCCAGATCACATCGCCCTCACGGGTGATGTTGTGAATATCGCAGCTTGGAACGAATTTCCAAACGCAGCAAAATGGATGGAAGGTTTTGGCGCGGCAGAACGCATGAGCTTTGTGCCAGGTAATCATGATGCCTATGTGCATGTACCATGGAACAGGGGGTTGGCGCTGCTTTCAAAATGGATGCAGCCAGACCGTCACGATGCCAACGGCCAAGCCACACAATTTCCCTATGTTCGCATGCGCCGGAGTGTTGCTTTGATCGGCTTGAACTCTGGCACGCCGCAAAACTATTTCAAAGCTGCTGGCACATTGGGTGAGCAGCAGTTGCGCGACCTCAAACACATCCTCAATATGTTGGGTCAGCAAGGTTTCTACCGTGTTGTGATGATCCACCATCCGCCGTTGCCCGACCTTGCTATTCCTCGCAAAGCCTTGACCGACGCTGCCGCATTGAAACAAGTGCTGGCGGAGGAAGGCTGTGAACTTGTTCTTCACGGTCACAACCACCAATCCATGGTAAATTGGCTCGACACGAAATCCGGTCTAACACCCATTGTTGGTGTGCCATCAGCATCAATGCACGGAGACAGCAAACATGAGCCCGGAGGTTGGAACCAATACCACATTCGCCGTCAACAGGGCCGCTGGGCCACCGACATGACAACGTTCCGATGGTCGAACAAGAATTCAGGAATTGAAAAACTAGCAACCACCACGCTTCTGCCACGGTGATAGGCTCAAATTCTTGACTATGCATGAAACACTCAAAAAATTTGGTTACCCCAGCACGCTCCTAAAAGAGTTTGCCCATTGGTGCGTATTGCTGCGTCCAGCCCAGGTCACACTTGGAGCCTTGGTTCTCGTGTCAAAGCATGAGGCGACATCAATGGCCACACTTCCAGCAGATGCATTTGCCGAGTTGCACAGTTGCGCCATCGCCATCGACACAGCGCTGAACAATTTCCGCCCCTTCGACAAATTAAATTACCTCGCGCTGATGATGGTCGATCCTCAAGTCCACTTTCACGTCTTGCCGCGCTACGCAAAGCAGCAAGAATTTGATGGTGTCGCCTTCACAGACCCCGCTTGGCCTGGAGCGCCTGACTTGAAAGCTGTCAATACAGTGCCAGAATCCACCCAAAAGCTTTTGCACAGCACTCTGCTGGACGCCTTTGCCAAGGTTGTATAAGCCCATGACAGAAGTAGGCTTTTTGGAACGCACCCCGTGCTGACAATACTCGACCGCTATGTCCTCCGCCAAATATCGCTGCCACTGGTCGCGAGTCTCGCGATTGGACTTTTGGTGTTGATGGCAGAACGATTGGTGCGCCTGCTTGATGTCACGCTCGGCAAAAAGAATTCCTTTGGCGTGGTGTTTGAATTGCTGGCTTATCTTGTGCCGCACTATTTGGGTACGGCAGTTCCTGCAGCCCTGTTTCTCGGATTGTTGTTTGGCTTCAACAAACTATCAAAAAACCACGAACTCGACGGCATGATGGCAGCAGGTGTTGGACTGCACCGCCTGTTGCGACCAGCCCTAATGATGGCATTATTGTTCAGTTTGGTTTCACTTGTCATCTTTGGGTGGATACAACCCATGACGCGCTATGCCTATCGCTCTGTGCTGTTTGATATTCGCAACGTCGATGCGTTTTATCTCGCGGAAGAAGGCGTATTTATGCAGTCCGGCAGTCGCACATTTATTCTCGATAAGCTCGACCGCTCCAACAATGCCTTTCAGCATATTTTTGTTTTTGACTATAATGGCCCCAATGGTTCGGAAACACTCACCGCGTCATCTGGTAAACTGATCACAGTGCCCGGTCAAAACCGCCCCGTGTTGCGCTTGAACGATGGCCATCGTCTCTTGGTCGAGCGCTGGCCAACCCTCAACACGAATGGTGCAATCGTCCCCTCCAGCGTAGCGCAATTCAGCCAGACCGACACACCGCTTGGCAAAGTATCAAAAGATCTCTTTCGATTGCGCGGTGAAGATGAGCGCGAAATGACCCTGCCTGAAATTTACACGTCCATGTCAAAACCACCCGAGAGCACAACCCCATCGGCGATGCGTGCAGAATTTCACCGCAGAATCATCAACATCATTTCGATGCTGCTGCTCCCAATCCTCGCTATTCCTTTTGCCATCGGTCGAACCCGCAGCCCTCGCGCTTATCGCATGGCCTTTGCTTTATTGCTGTTGGTCGCCTTTAGCGAAATCATCGAGCAAGGTGCCGTTGCCGCAAAACTCGGAACGCTATCACCTTGGCTTTCCATGTGGCTGCCCATGGCTTTACTCGCTCTCTTTGCAGTCTGGCGTTTCCATGCTGCAAGCTTCCGCATTGCTGGTGAAGGCCTCGACAATGTCTTCCTCCCCGTCACCGATTGGATTGCCCGTGTCATCGGGAAGTTGCGCGCCAAAATGGGCCTGGGAGGTGCTGAATGAACCGCATTGCCCGCATGGTCACCCGCATGATTGTCATGCGCTTCCTGCCCATCTTGTTTGGCCTGACGCTGTTTGTGTTAACACTTGAAGTCGTTGCTTACGCCAAAGAAATTTTAGCTCTGAGTGAAGATGGCTTGCCTATCATTGCGAAATATATTGCCGCACGCTTTCCCGCCACACTGGCAACTTTTTTGCCCATCAGCCTGCTTTTATCTTTGCTGTTGACGATTACCGAACTCAGCTACCGAAACGAGCTTACAGCCATTTGGTCTCTGGGCCTTTCGCCACTGCGTCTCATTGCAATGTTAGCTCCGCTGGCATTTATGATTGGCTTTGCTCATTTCGCCGTGGTTGATCGCCTCGTGCCAATGGCAGCACCCATTCTGCGAACATGGGGCATTGCGGACTATGGCGAAAAGAAACTCAAAATCGGCGAGCGTGATCCCATCTGGTTGCGCTCTGGCAATGACATCATGCGTGCAGCTGGCGCTAATCGGGAAGCCACACGCCTGTCTGATGTTGTCATTTTCCGCCGCGATGAAAATGGTATCTTGCTGGAACAAATTTTTGCCGAAGCTGCAACGCTGGGAACGAGTGGCTGGCGTTTGCAAAACGTAACCGCCTATGGCCGTGGCACTGAACCTCCTAAACGCGCAACGGAACAAACCTACAGCGGCACCATGCGCGCCGCGCAAGCAGGGTCACGATCTGGCGATCCTGAGGAAATGACACTGGGCGATCTCTCATACTTCATCGCCAATGACGGCTTTGGCATACGCCCCGCCTATGTCTACGAAACGTGGTGGCACAAACGTGTGTCCCTCGTTTTTGTCAGCCTGATCATGGTGGCGCTCATTGTGCCCTTGTCCACGCGTTTCCGACGTGGCGGCGGTTTAGGCTGGCTGTTTGCGTTTGGCGTTGGCATGGGCTTTTCATTTTTCATTCTCGACGGCATTGCCGTTTCGGTGGGTGAGCTGGGCGTGGTTTTCCCATGGTTGGCCGCATGGTTGCCAGTTCTGGTATTTGGCCTCCTGTCCCTGTATCTACTCAGCAAATCAGAACGGGTGTGAGGCAGGGATACAGCGTGGCACTACGCAAAACGACAAAATCAGCAGTCAAAAAGCCAACAGCTCGCAAAGCAAAATCGGCACTTGCGCCTGCGCCTGCGCCTGAAGTGGCGGCTCCCATAACACCCGCGCCCCAAGATTTTGCCCCGGCACTGTGCATCATCGGCAACAACGATATCCAATTGTTTGGCCGCAGCATTCCTGATCGTATTCGCGAGCAGTTTAAACGCGCTGGCCTCACCAAAGAAATTAGCGTCGAAAACATCAACACGCATCATGGCCCCGCCATTTTGGTCAGTGCCAATTGTGTGCTGGATCAGCCCTTGATTGCAGCATTGATCAAGCGTCCCAATCTCGCCATCACATCTGAGAAACAGGCGGGCACAAAAGTTTTGGCCGCCCATGTGCGCGCTAGCGATATTGCAGCTGTGATCCTTGCCATGCAAACGGGTGAAGCTCTGCAACGCAGCGGCGTGTTGTTGCGCGCGCCCTCTGAAATGGATACGAATTTCTGGCAGGCTCTACGCAAGCGCGAAACGCCCTATGCATTGCCAGTCACTTCTGACAATCGCACCTCTGTTGAGTGGCGCATGTTTATGGGCACCTATAAGGGTGCAACGGATTTGGTGACCAAACACCTGTGGCCCGTGCCAGCATTTCACTTCACCCGTTGGCTGGCCCCACGCGGCATTACACCGAACATGGTCACCACCGTGGGCGCCGTCATGACGGTCGCCGCATTTTTCATATTCATGTACGGACACTTTGCTTGGGGCTTGGCCGCCGCCTGGGCCATGACTTTTCTTGATACCGTCGATGGAAAACTCGCCCGCACCACACTGACGTCAAGCAAATGGGGCGATGTGTTTGATCACGGCATAGACCTCGTCCATCCACCCTTTTGGTACATCGCATGGGCAGTTGGCTTAAGTTCGTGGGGCATTATCTGGAGCAGTCAATTGTTTTGGTGGGTCACCGCAGCAATTCTGGGTGGCTATGTCGTGCAACGCTTGATGGAAGGTATTTCGATCAAGTGGCTTGGTCTTGAGATTCATATCTGGCGCAAAATTGATACCCTCTTCCGTCAGATCACAGCGCGTCGCAATCCTAACCTGATCTTGCTCACCTTGGGCACGCTAATTGGAAAACCAGATTGGGGACTGCTGGCTGTTGCCGCGTGGACAATCATCTGCTTGCTACTCCACGGCTTGCAACTGTTGCAGGCCTTTGCCGCGAAAAAAAACTCAGGCCCCCTCGTGTCGTGGATGACACAGAAGTGACGAAAGTCGGCATCATTATCAATCCAAGAGCAGGTCGCGGACGCGGCAAAGGCGTGGCATTGGCGAGTGTCTTACAAAATCAAAACAATACTGCGGCAGACGTCGTCGTGCTTGAAGACTTTGCCCAACTCTTTCCCGCACTCAGCCGCTTTGCTGCAAGTGCCGTCACCGAATTATTTATCAGCTCCGGCGATGGCACCGTGCAAGCCATCCAAACCTGGATTGCCGAAAGTGGTGAATTCAAAACACTGCCCCGCTTGTGTCTGCTGCCCCACGGCACCACCAATATGACAGCAGCTGACCTCGGCTTTCGCCGCCACAGCATCGCCGATCAAGCTGCCTTCATTACCAACGTCTCTCCAAAAGAATTGCGCCAGCGCCATACGTTGCGGGTCGTCAACCCAAAAGCGCGCGGACCCTTGCATGGCATGTTTTTCGGAACCGGTGCTGTGGCTGAAGCTACACGCTATTGCCAAGTCGCCTTCAACGACAAAGGAGTGGGCGGCCAATGGGCCACCTTTGCAACCCTCGCCACCGTGTTGTCGAAAAGCTTGTTCTTGGCGCCTAATCCCAACGACCCTAATCGCTTCGACAAGCCCTACCCGATCAAACTGAGCATCGACGGAAAAACCCAAGTTGACGGTCAGCATTTGTTGATGCTCGCCACCACGCTCGATAAACTCATCCTCGGCGCAAAACCTTTTTGGGGTGGGGCAACTGCACCTTTGCGCATCACCACCATGCCCTATCCCGTGCCCAGCATTCCCCGGTGGATTATTCCCCGCACTTTACGGCAGCGAAACGCGAACCACTCCGCCCGGCGCCACCAGCCGCGCTTGCCACTCCTGTGAAGTTACATGCCCAACAGCTTTCGTCATCGACGGCGAGTTTTATGATCCGCCTACGGACGAACCATTAAAACTCGAAGCCGGACCGCAACTGGACTATATTGTGGCATGACCACAGCTCTGCAAACTTACTTGCAAGACATGCTGGACACACCAAGCCATTCGGCCGTTGTGGCAATGGCCGAGCACATCATGACCAAACACAGCGAAGTAAGCGCGGTACTAGCCTATGGCTCCGCACTGCGAGACTCTGATCCTGACAACACACTTATAGACTACTACGTGCTCACCCAAAGCACACAGGGCATTTCCGGTAATCCCCTGTCACGTGTATTTTGCCGCGTGTTGCCGCCCAATGTTTATTTCGCCGAATACCACTTCAAAGAAAAAACATATCGCGCAAAATATGCAGTGCTGCCGATGGAGCTGTTGGCTCGCAAGGTAAGCGGCGATATCGCAAACCCCTATTTCTGGGCGCGCTTTGCCCAACCCATGCGTCTAATTACCAGCGCAGACGCCATTGCGCGTCATCGCCTGTTGCAAATCATGTCTCGCGCGGCGGAAACCGCACAGGCCAATGCCAAGCAACTTGATCCGCAAGCCAGTGCAGCGGTGCAATGGATCAAGCTGTTTCAGAACACCTACCCCACAGAATTGCGCCCCGAAGACGAAAACCGCGCGGCTATGATCGTGGAGCAACAACAGCAACACTTCGAAACAATTGCGAACCTGGCCACACCCATCGCCGTATCTCGAACCTTGTGGTCGACGCGTCGATGGCAAGGCAAAACACTTTCAGTACTGCGCTTGTTCAAGGCCGCTTTTACATTTCAAGGTGGTGCAGATTATGCGGCGTGGAAAATCAAGCGCCATTCTGGCATCGACATCCAAATCACCGAATGGCAACGCCGCCATCCCATTCTTGCATCTATCGTTTTACTACCAAAGCTATTGCGCAAGGGCGCACTGAAATAATCAGCCCTTCACCACTTTGCCAAACACATCGATGATTTTGTCGATATCTTCAAAGCTGTGCGCTGCAGAAACTGAACAGCGCAACAGGCACAATCGATTGGGTGTGCCGGGCGGCAAGGCAATGTTCACATAAACACCGGCCTGAAGAATAGCATTCCACATCTGAATGGTTGAAATCTCATCCTTGCATTTAACAGCAATGACGGGGCTCACCACATCGCAGCCCATTTCAAAACCCAACGCCTTAAAGCCATTGAACAAACGCTCAGAATTTGCACGAATACTGTCGCGTCGTTCCGGCTCACGCGCCAACACGCGCACGGCTTCAAGTGAAGTTGCAATGGTTGCAGGCGACGATGATGCTGTGAACAAATAGGGTCGCATGGCATAGCGCAGCACCTCAAACAGAGGATGATCGCCAGCGCCGAAGCCACCGATAGACCCCACACTCTTCGAGAACGTGCCGACAACAAAATCCGCTTCGTCTTCTAGACCCACCTCATCAGCAAGACCACGTCCATTGGGACCCAACACACCAAAGGAATGGGCTTCATCAACCAGCAACTGGAATCCGTGCTTCTTCTTGACCTCAACGAAGTCTTTCAGCGGTGCACGATCGCCCAGCATCGAATAGATGCCCTCCAGCACCACGAGCTTGCCACCCTCTTGGCCCTCAGAGCGAGCCATGCGCTTATCAAGATCAGCAGCATCATTGTGACGAAAGCGCACGAGCTTCGCACCCGACAAGGTACAACCATCATAGATCGATGAATGCGAGTCACTGTCCAGGTAAATTGTATCGCGCGGGCCTGCAAGTCCAGACATCATGCCCAAGTTCGCCTGATAACCCGTGGTGAACACAATGCAGTGCTGCTTGTTCAAAAACGTCGCGAGTTCTTTTTCAAGCTCCGTGTGAATGGCATAGTTGCCATTGGCAACACGTGACCCAGTGGTGCCTGTGCCAAATTCATCCAGCGCACGCTTGCCCGCATCAATGGCCGACTGCGTAAACGTCATGCCCATATAATTGTTGGTACCCGCCAAAATAGTTTCGCGACCTTGAATAATAGCGCGTGTGGGTGACAAAATTTTGTCATTCGTCGGCCCCATCGCATTGACGCCGAGCTGCAACATGCGATCAAACCGATCGATAATACCTTGATGCTTGGCCAGCAGATCAACCATGTCTCAAACCTTCTTCACGCGTGCTTCAACAACCTTGACAAGATCACCAATGGTGCGGGTTTCGGCCACAACATTCATGGGGATTTCAATGTCGAATTTGTCTTCAACATCCATGATAAAATCCAACACACCAACGGAATCGATATTGAGCTCCGCCGGTATATCCGTCGAGGCTTTCAACTCAACACCATCCTTGTTGTGCGCACCCAGTAGCGAACAAATCTCTGCAGTAATTTCAGCTTCAGTCATATTCTAATCCGTCGTTCCATCTTGGGCAGCACTTCTAACGGCCCCAACCTGTTTGGGCAACAAGCCAGCAGCCTGATACCAGCGAATTGTTTGTAGCAAACCAACATGCAAAGACACCGGATCGGCCAATTTCCACGTGAGAGATTTTACGCACCAATCTCGATGATAGATTTGTTTGATCTGCCCACTATTGGCAATCGAAGGTCGACCGCGAAGTTTTGCAACACCATCGCCAACATACCCAACGGCCAAGGCAATGCTTTTCGGGATGTAGTAAGCCCTTTGCGGAGCAGCAAAGTTCTTGCGTGTCAACGCAATTAGTTCGGGCCAGTCATGCCCACCGCAACCATCATCCAACTCAAACACACCCGTTACTTCGCTGCTCGTTGCTACGTTTAAGGCCCGCGCCACATCGTCAACATGTACCATAGCAAAGCATTGATCCGCTGTACCAGGTATGAACGCAATGTTCGACAACAAGGCCTTCAACAATGGCAGTGTCGCCGTATCACCCGGACCATAAACCGCCGCAGGTCTGATCATGCAGAGTGATATTTTCGACGTCAGCGCCGCAATTTCACGTTCAGCCGCAGCCTTGCTAGCCCCATAGTCATTCAACTCAGGTTCACGTGCCGCGAGTGAAGACACATGCACAAAACGTTTCACGCCATTTGAAACGGCGATCTTGGCCAACGCAACTGCGCCGTCAACATTGGTGCGAAAAAACGCCTCGCGCGTCACGGCGGAGACCACACCCGCAACGTTCAACACAACGTCAACACCCCGCGTCATTTCATTCAAAGCGGCAGTGTCATGAAGATCACCGCCAACAACACGCACATCAGTTGGAAAATTTGTCGCCGATAGATTGCGCACCAACACCGACAAGCGATGTCCATCTGCCAATAATTTTGGAACAAGGGCCTTGCCCACAAAACCCGTGGCGCCTGTCACTGCAATGTGCAGCGGCATAGGCCTAGTGAACGGCCCGTGAAGCAGGCGTTCCGACTTCGAATATTTCGCCCGATTGAAAACCTTCGCGTGCAGCAGCGCGCGACAACTTACCCGACGACGTAAACGGCAAACTGCGTGGCGGCACTAAAATAATCTTGCAATCAACACCCGCAACTTGATGCACGGATGTATGAACAGCGCGGCGCAGTGCTTCTTGTTGCTCAGGATCGCTCACCTTGCATTCCACCAACACCACAACAGCATCATTGCCGTCTTCATCTTCAACAGCAAAAGCCGCAGCTTCGCCAGATTTTAACGGAGCATTGCTTTCAGCCGCCCATTCCAAATCCTGCGGCCAGATATTGCGGCCATTGTGCAGGATCAAATCTTTCACACGGCCCGTGATCACCACTTCGCCATTGAGCAGATAGCCCATATCACCTGTATCAAGGAAACCATCCGGACCAATCGTTTGTGCCGTGGCCTCTGGCGCATTGAAATAGCCCGCCATCAAACTGGGGCCCCGCACATACAAACGGCCCACCATGCGTTCGCCAAGGACAACGCCCGCATCACCGCGCACTTCCAACTCATGACCAGGCAACACGGGGCCACACACCACAAAACTGCGGGTCAAACCGTCAATGTTCTTTTTTGCAGGAATGGCACGTTGCTTGGTTTTCAAAGCAGCTAAATCCACCGTGTCGATCTTGATGGGATGATCTACATCGCTGATGGTCACAGCAAGTGTTGCTTCCGCCATGCCATAACTTGGCAAAAATGCCCGAGCATTAAATCCAGCAACAGCCAATGTTTCGGCAAAGCGCGTCAAAACATCGGCGCGCACCATATCGCCACCAATACCAGCAGCACGCCAATGCGACAAATCGAGTGTAATGGCATCACCCGCAATGCGCTTTGATGCGAGATCATATCCAAAGGTCGGCGACGACGCGATGGTGCAACGGTTCTCACTCATCAGCTTCAACCACAATGCAGGTCGACGCGCAAAAGATGTTGTCGCCAAATAATCAACCGTCACCTGCGCCACCATGGGAGCAAGACAGAAGCCAACCAAACCCATGTCATGATAAAGCGGCAACCACGAAAACGCCCGATCATCAGGTCGCGCCTTCAAACCATGCCGCACCATGCCATTTGCATTGGCCATGATCGCACTTTGCATGATCAACACGCCCTTGGGCGAAGACGTTGAGCCAGAGGAATACTGCACATAGGCTACGTCTTCAGGCTTGAAACCTTCGAGCCGCACCATGGCTTCAGGAAATTCACCCAACTCAGCATGCGTCAAAACTTTCGGCACGCGCGCTTCCGCAGCACCTGCTGTGATATGCTCTTTCAAATCTTCCGAGGTAATAACAGCCGCAACATCAGCCGCACGAAACATGCCAGCAACTTTGGAAATATAGGCATCCTTGCCACCAATATACATGCTGTAAGGCACCGGCGCCGGCACAAGCCCCGCATACTGGCAGCCGAAAAACACCGCCATAAAATCCGGACCCGTTTCAGCAACCACGGCAACCCGTTGGCCCCGCTTTAATCCAGCACTCAAAAGCTTACGTGCTGTCGATAAAGCCCGATGGCGCAACTGTTCGTAACTCAGAACATGGGCCAACTGCCCTTTACCACCATAAAAATTAAACCCGGTATTGCCCTGCGCCGCATAATCAAGCGCTTCCGAAATGGTTTGAAATCCGCCCAAGCGTTGCGCCAATACACCATCGCCCCTTGGTGTGGGCAAAAGCTGTGTCTGCAAAGCGTGTGTTGTGGCGTTGGGCATAATTGTCCGCTGGTTGATCCGTCAAGGCACAGGTAACAAGACCAGCCGTGCATTTGAAATCAATTGGTGTTACCAATTGTAACGGTGGGAGAATAATAAAATAGCAAACTATTTCAAATAGATATAATAGAGCGCTAAGCCTGCTGCACCGGCCACAACGCCCGTGAACCAGACGTAGACCAGTGTGGAAAGGCTCCAAAGCGTGGTTTTTCTGGCCGACTCGGCCCTTTGCCAGGTCTGCGCAATCTGCTTGTGCGCTAACACACGCGTGGCGGTATCCAGTGCTTCCTCAAGATTTGTGGTTGTTAGCAATTCTTCGCGTCGTCCATCGGCTAGTGCTGAAAGGCAGTAGGTTTTGGCATCTGGCTCTAGTGTCATGCGATGTACAAGATCGAGCCACAACTGCGGCTCAGAACCAGGCGCTGTCTGCAATTCAATGCCATCTAGAACCGATGGATTTTCTTTCAAACGTTCGCGAAGCAGACTGACCAAGTGTGCGAGGCGCAGCGCCTTCGCACCATTCACCTTGAGTGCAGCTTCAAGATGCACAGCTTCAGCATCACGGGCTTTCCGCAATGTCTCAGCATAGGTGCCATACTCCAAACCCACGTCAGAAACTCCACACACTGGTTCACCGCATGCTGTTTCACTTCGATACAGCCTGCGTTATGGGGGACCACCCCAGCCACATGATGCAGGAACCACGCCAGAACAGTTAACGTTGGAAAGGACGAAGTATGAGACCCATAAGATTTTTTTCGGACTGGTTTTCAACACCAATTTTCATTTCAGCATTGCGACGTGTTGCACTGCGGCTGGCAAACACAAGGTCCCAAACGGAGAGCACGGTTGCATAGTTTGAATCCGTGTCCTCGCGCTTTGCATGGTGATGCACCCAATGGATTGATGGTGTGACGACAATCCAGCTGACAATGCGTTCAAGCTGTTTTGGCAACCGCAAATTCGAATGATGAAACAACGCCGATACCAACACCAGCGTTTCAAACACAACCACGGAAGACAACGGCATAGCTAACACGAAGATCACCAATGCGCGCACCAGCGACGATAACCACACCTCACCAAAATGAAACCGCAAGGCCGACGATGTATCAAGCATTTCATCAAGGTGATGCACTTCGTGAAAGCGCCAAAGAAACGGCACACGATGATTGAGGCGATGCCAGCAATAAATCCACAAATCGAGCAACAGAAGATCAATGCCTAAGCCAAACCAGCCAGACCAAAATGCTGGTCGCCAATCCAATGCATGACCAACTGCAAAAGCTGTGATGGGAATAACGATGAGCGGTGATGCAACAAAGTTGAATCCCGCAAGCACAAGGTTCTTCGCAACCCGTCCCAATCCACCCAACCAGCGGGCCGCCGGAAACAGTCGCTCGAAAACAAACAGCAGGATAAATGCAGCGGCAATGACACCGCCCTTAGAAACCAGACTTGCAAATGATGTATCCATACCGATGATTTAAGCATGGATTGCCGCATCACCAATAGAAATCAGCCGCGACGCGCTTTCAAAAGCACTTCGGCAAACTCGGCAAAGCCTTGGCCGCCCTCAGCTTTTGTGATGAAGGCCGGCACATGCGACATCAAGTGCGCCAAGGGCCTGATATTGGCAACGCCAATGCCAAGTGGGAAATAGCTATACATCGGCGCGTCATTCGGAGAGTCCCCGCAATACACCACAGCAGTTTTGGCGAGGGCAGCGGACATGCCAAAACACTCGTGCAACATGCGAAGTGACATATTCAGTTTGTTGTGATCGCCAAACCAGGCATTGACGTGAATGGAAGATACCTTAGCCTCAGCACCTGCATGGTGGAAATGTTCCGCAATGGCCTGCGCGGTTGACAGCGGCAAGGCTTGCACGTCCTCGCAAAAATCAATCGCCACATCAATCTCGCGATAGGCTTGGTCCGACGCGATTGCCGTTCCCGGAAACCGCTGCAACACTTCATCAGCCAGTTCATGCAATCGTTTCACATTGGCATGGCGCGTTGAATCATCCTGCGCATAAACCCTGTTCATGCGTTTGGCAGTTGCGTCATAGCGAAAATAGAAAGCACCATTTTCGCCAACAACACCATCAACGGGCCACATCCGCGCAATGTGATCGCACCAGCCAGCTGGGCGGCCAGTGATAGGTATGACTTTGAGACCGGCCTGCTGCAATTGCTCCAAAGCTGCATAAGCCACAGCAGGCAAACGACCGTGGGTCGTAAGCGTATCGTCAATGTCACTGAGAATTGCTGTCACTGAACCCAGTCGCTGAGGATCAAGTTCCGAGAGTGATTTCACTGATTTTCAACCTTCAAAAATGAGATTCCACTGTCCGGGGTCGCATTGGGTTCTAAAATTCCTTTATATGAAACAATCAATCCAACAAAAGGTGCGCAAATTTCAACTTCAAAATAGAAGCTTCCATTTTTTTCAGTTTCAAAAGTTAGGCCCCAAGGCAATATGGCCGTCGGCAACGGCAACCCAAACATGAAAGATCTACGCGCCACGTAATAGACGCGATCTCCCTCCACAACCAAAGCCAACGCTACAGCGAAGACGCCAAATCTCTCAACAATCAAATGTTGATTCTTGTCTGTTCCTTGCGTCAACACTGAACTAAAAATTCGCCCGCCAAAATTTCGCGTCCATTTCTCGCTACCGTTCGAAGGTGAGAAAGTAACTGAGACTGGAACTTCATCGTTGTTTTCCGGCAGGCCGATTATTCCACAAATGATTCTCGCTAAAATACTTTTACCGCGGCGAACCTCGGCATTGCCTGTCCATTTTTGTTCAGCTTGGCAATTGTGAATTTGTTTGACTCGACGCGGAAGCGCTTCAAACGCCCCACCCAATATTTCACGATAAAGTGGGCCGCTTGACTCTTCGCCTCGAAACCCCATGAATATTGCCCGCCCGGCAAAACGCTTATCAAAGTCTGTCAATTCAAGCGCATGTGTTGCAGGCCGCGCGCCAGCAGCCGGCTTCACGCCGTCAAGCATTTTACGAATAACAGCATCGATTGCCATCGACGGAATGTATGGTCCATCGTTACCTTCGGCCAACAGATGCCAACTTCGCTCTACAGCTTGGGTGCCTCTTAGGCCCCGCGCCCTTACGAACATTCCGCCTCGATGCTCGCCGAATTTCATCAGGTTAAGCACCACATAGAACAATTGAGAAAGTGGTGCCAAACTTGGCAGATGAAATATGTGGCGTGCCTTTGCCAACAGGTTCAAAAGCCGATGCAATATCTCTGGAATGGGACCAGCACCCATCCAAATATTAGTCATGGTTTTATGTTCAGGCGGGATCACTTGCAAATCCGGCACATCGACCAATGAAAAGCGAATACTGCGCAATGGAAGCCTGCCGGGCACTGCAATTGTAAATCGCATACTTTCTGCCAAACCAATGCCAAAACCATCATGTCCGTTTCGGCGAAGTTTTACAGGCGAGCCAGCGTAACTTAACACTGCCCGCATGACATTTAGGCCAATTCCGGCAAAAGGCGACGGCGCAATGCCTCCTTCAACCGAAACAATATCCATGTCTTTCGCAATGTCTCGCAGCACTGCGGCAGTCAGTACGGGAAAACTGCTGACACCTGACAATACAAATATCCCAGCTTTTTTTGCCCGCTCATCAAACTGTGAAACTCCGAAAACGAAGTCAGCGGCATCAGCAAAATCGAGATAGTTGACGCCTGTATCAATGCAAGCGGAAACAACGAGATATGCACCCGCACCATAGTCTTGAAATGGACCAGAGGCATCAACAACGAGGTCAGGCTGCAACTCTTTCAAGCCATCCTTGATGTTCAATCTATCGAGTGAATAAGGCCGAACTCGCACACGCCCCTGATAGCGATCGCAGAAAGCCCTTGCCTTCCCTATATTGCGACCGGCAATAATCAATTCGAGTTCAGGAAGGTCAGACAACAACTCGGCCAATCGACCGCCAAAAACGCCGTAGCCGCCAAGAATGAGGATTTTCATTTGCCCCTTATTCCTATGAGAGAACGCGGGCTTTATATTCTGGTGGCGCGATCCAGCACATCGCGCGTTTGCCAAAGATTCGATAACGGTTTCTGGCAACCCAGCGATAAACTGGGTCGCGCAATAAAGCAGGAACAATTCGAATAACCGCAAAGGCTCTCCAAGGAAAGCCTAACGCTTCGTAAATGCTGAGTACCGCGTCACTGTCAGTTCTAATCTTATTGTTTTCAACAATGATCATGCTGCTGGGATTTTTAGGATCCATGCCATGCGCCCGGTAAAGCGAAGCACCTAACTCACCTTGCATGGAAGCAAGTCGAAAGCGTTCTTTTTTGTCATGTTTCAAAACAAACTGCGCATTTGCAGAACATAGAATGCATTCAGCATCAAATAAAATGATTGGACCATCCACATGCATGCAATGTGATCACTTCCAGTTACGTTACGGCAAAAACCAAACAAGATTTCTGGCAAATCAAACACAAATACAAAATGAAAAACCTAAAGAATGGTAGCGGGAGAGGGAGTTGAACCCCCGACCCCAGGATTATGATTCCCGTGCTCTAACCAGCTGAGCTACCCCGCCAAACCAATAGGGTGAGCGCGATATAGGCAAAGCCTGCTGCCCCGTCAAGCGCTCGGCATATCCGCCTCGTCTTCGTCGCCTTTGTCACCCAGAACAAAAGTGCGCCACAGCGAAATCCAAGCGAAATACAGCAGTTGCAATGCCGAACAGCCACAGCTCAATCGTTTCAACCACACCAAAGTTTTCCGGGAATTTCTTGGCCAAAATCAAACTCATGGCCATCGCCGCCCACAGTATTGTCATGGGCACAGTGATTTTGCGCCAATGCGTGACCCGCAACGGGTGCACAAATTTGACGGGAACGAAAGTCAGCACTGCCAAAACCAGCACTGTGACCAGGTTGGTCACAGCGCCGGTGTCAAACAAATAGAAATACAGCACCACCACATTCCAAAGCGCTGGAAAGCCAACGAAGTAATAGTCGTTCGACTTCATGCCGACATTGGCGAAGGTGTAACACGACACGGCCATGATGATGACAGCTGCAATCAAACTCCATGTGCTGCCGGAAAAGATGAAACTCATCGGCACCATGTTAAACCAGTAGATCATCAACGCGGGCACGGCCACATAGGTGAAATAGTCAATCACGAGGTCAAGAGATGCCCCATCAAAGTTCGGCGTATATTCAGTCACACGTGCTTTGCGGGCCAAAGAGCCATCAACACCGTCAACAAACAACGCCACACCGAGCCAGACAAAAGCGGTAAAGGCGTCACCTTTCAAAACGGCAACCAAGGCCAAGAAGCCTGCTACAATTCCAAAGGTCGTGAAGGCATGCACAGACCAGGCAATGCCCTTCTTGATGTCTTTGTCGAGCTGCGGATTGAGATTGAGATGGAGCTTGGCCAAAATTTCTGTTCCCTACACATTCACTATAGCAGCTGTTGAGTGGCAATAAAGCCGCCACCCAAAACCTTTTGCCCGGGCCCCGGTGCATCATAAAGCACGCAAGCTTGCCCCGGAGACACCCCGAATTCACCTTCTGGGATCGTCACTATGACATCCTCGGCCAGTAAACTGCACACTCGCTGCAACAGGCGGCCTGGTCGAGCGAATACGGGCAAAGCAAGGCTGTGCCGCCGCACTTAAAGGTGCATTGCCCAACCAGTTCAAATTTTTGACGGCAATCTCAGTCTGGCGCAACGCTTCACGCGGTCCAACGATCACGCGCTTTTGCGCGGCATCGAGCTTCACCACATAAAGCGGGTCTGCATCTGAAATGCCCAAGCCTCGGCGCTGGCCAATCGTATAATGCAAAATACCCTCATGACGACCAAGCACCCGGCCATCGATATGCACAATGTCACCAGCCTCAGCCGCATCTGGCCGGAGCTTCAAAATCAAATCAGCATATTTGCCATCGGGCACAAAACAAATGTCTTGGCTATCGGGCTTATCAGCCACCATCAAACCCAAGTCCGTTGCGAGATTGCGGGTTTCAGGCTTGCTCAAGCGGCCAAGTGGAAAGCGCAAGAAATCCACCTGCTCCTGCGTTGTGGCAAACAGGAAATAGCTCTGGTCCCGCGCCATGTCAGAAGGCGTGCGCAATTCGCGGCCCTGTGGTGTGGCAACCGAATCCACATAATGCCCTGTCACCAAGGCCGAAGCACCCAATTCGCGCGAGCGCCACAGCAAATCAGCAAACTTCACCGTCTGGTTGCAGCGCACACAAGGAATGGGTGTTGCCCCCTGCAAATAGGTGTCAACGAAATCATCAATCACCGCCTCGCGAAAGCGCGATTCAAAATCCAGCACATAATGCGGAATATCAAGCGCCGCCGAAACCCGCCGCGCATCATGAATGTCTTGTCCCGCACAACAAGCACCTTTGCGGCGAATGGCTTCGCCATGGTCATAAAGCTGTAACGTGATGCCGACCGTTTCATAGCCAGCGAGCTTGATCAGGGCTGCGGCCACCGACGAATCAACACCGCCCGACATCGCCACGACAACCCGGTGCTCGGAAGGGTCGCCGGGCAACGCCATGGCCGCATGGACTGTTTCCAGCATGTGTGGGCTCAATTTCATGCCGCTTCAATGGTCCTAAACAGCCGAGAATGCAATTCTGTTCCGAATTGGTGCACTTCAAGGCCTACGAATTTGCAATTTGTTCACAGTCGTTTAGCTCAAAATTAAGAGACCTCGCGTAGGGTGACTGCAGTTGGGCAAATTAAAGCACCAGTTGCGCGCCCGAGTGTGTGTGAGTGAGTAAAAGCGTATGAACGGTAACGGTCAATTGCGTCCCCGCGTAAACTATGTCATCGGCCCCGATGGGAGCCCGCTGACAATTGCGGATCTTCCACCACCCGGCAGCCATCGTTGGGTCATCCGCCGCAAGGCAGAGGTGGTAGCAGCCGTACGCGGGGGCCTCTTGAGCCTCGAAGAAGCCTGCGACCGCTACACCCTGACAACTGAAGAATATCTGTCCTGGCAACGTTCACTGGATAAAAACGGCCTGGCCGGATTGCGCACAACACGCATTCAGCAATATCGCCAGTAAGTTTGTCGATGAAGAGTTTCGAAAGGCCGCGCAAGACAATTGCCGCGGCCTTTTATTTTCGCCCAACGTAGGAAATAATACTTGACACCGTACGGTGGATGAGCTACTTCCCGGTACATTCCAAAAATCTCATCTCCCTCACCTCTTCCCTTTCCCCGGGGGAATGGCCATTGTTGTACCCACCATGTCACTCAATGAATTTCTCTTGGGCGCGTTGCTCTATTTGGCTGCCGCCGTCATCTCAGCGCCCATTGCCAAAAAACTGGGGCTTGGATCTGTGCTCGGCTTTCTTGCGGCGGGTGCCGTCATTGGCCCTTCGGTTTTAGGCTTCGTTGGGCAAGGCAGTGCTGCCGTACAACATTTTGCCGAGTTCGGCGTGATCGTCATGCTGTTCCTGGTGGGCTTGGAATTAGAACCTTCAAAGCTCTGGCAATTGCGGAAACAGATTTTCGGCTTGGGGCTCGCCCAAGTGTTGGGTGTAGCGACCGTGATTGGCGTCGCATCGCTGCTCATCAGCACGGGCTGGCGTGAAAGCCTGGCCATTGGATTGATTTTGGCGCTGTCATCCACTGCAATCGTTCTGCAGACCTTGCAGGAAAAAGGCCTGCTGAAAACACCTGTTGGGCAATCGACCTTTTCGGTGTTGTTGTTCCAAGATATTTCCGTGATCCCGATGTTGGCGCTGTTGCCGTTGCTGGCTGTGGCGGCGCATGGCGGTGATGGGCATTCCGCATCCTTAATTGCGGCTTACCCGGTTTGGGTGCAAGGCTTACTCACCATTGGCGCGGTATTGCTGGTGCTGGTGGGCGGGCGATATGTGTCGCGGCCCCTGTTTCGCATCGTTGCCGATACAGGATCCCGCGAAATCTTCGTGGCCTTCGCTCTGCTCATGGTGGTGGGCATAACCCTGTTGATGGGACTTGTGGGTTTGTCAGCAGCCTTGGGAACATTCCTTGCGGGCGTGGTGTTAGCCGACAGTGAATATCGCCACGAACTCGAAATGGACTTGCAGCCCTTCAAAGGCTTGCTGTTGGCCATCTTTTTTATTGCCGTGGGTGCTGGCATCGATTTTTCATTGTTGAAATCAGCACCGTTAATGTTGGGACTGGGTCTCGTCGCTTTTATTGCGTTGAAACTTGCAACGCACTTTGTGGTCAGCAAGAGTTTTGGATTGCCAGCACCTGAACAATCCCGTTTCAGTTTCGCCCTCGCGCAAGGCAGTGAGTTTGGCTTTGTCTTGATTACGTTTTGTGCGGGGCTTGGTTTGCTCACCGGCCAAATGCCGGGCTTGCTCACTGCCGTCATCGCGCTGTCGATGGCAGCAGCACCTGTGTTGATGATGTTCGACGAAAAGCGGCTGCAGCCCCGCTTTGCCGACGGCGATTTCACCAGAGATGCCGATGTGATTGATCATGAAGGCGTCGACGCCATTATCGCAGGCCACGGCCGTTTTGGCATGACCATTGGCCGCGTATTAAAAGCACAAGGCCACCGCACCGTAGCGTTGGATTGGGACTCCTCACAAATCGACACGCTGCGCAAATTCGGCTTCAAGGCTTTTTATGGCGACGCTTTGCGCTTGGATTTGTTGGAAGCCGCAGGCGCAAAAGAAGCCAAGGTTTTGATCATCGCCATCGACGATGCCGAAAAGATTACAGAATTGGTGCGCATCTCCAAACACAATTTCCCGCATTTGAAATTGCTGGTCCGCGCCTTCGACCGCGCCCATGCTTATGACGTGTTGCGTGAAGGTGTTGATGATGTGTACCGCGAAGTGTTTGGCTCTTCCATGTATTTGGCCACTGATGCGCTGGTCGCATTAGGGCAATCCCGCAACACCGCGGAACGCGCCGTCAAAACCTTCCGGGAGCATGACGAAAAGTTTTTACGCAAAGCATCAGAGCTTGCTGGCGATCAGAACAAACTGATCGATTTAGCAAAACAATCGCGTGCGGAAATTGCAAAAGTCTTTGCCAGTGATCAAGGCGATAACCCGAAATCTGAATGATGCGAGTGTCTTACTTCTTTTAATCGCTCTACCGATCGCTCTCAGCGTTCATTCAGCAGTGCCATGATCTCTGCGCCCAGTTGCATGTCAGGCATATGTCCAAACATTTGGCGGCGCAGATTGCCTTGCCGATCAATCAACAACAGCGTCGGCGTACCTTGCATCACGTATGTTTCCATCGTCTTCGGAATCGCTTTTTCTGGCAGTTGCGGCTGGTCAATCGCCACCGGAAATGTGATGCGATTTTCATGCAGAAACGCCTTGAGCGACACAGGCTCCATCGCAGCGTGATGTTCAAACACCGTGTGCAAACCAATAATCGAAACATCGGTCTTTAAAAATAGGCCGTGAACTTTACGAAGTTGTGGAAGCAGTTCACTCACACAGCCCGGGCATAGCATTTGAAATGCTCCAGCCACAATCACACGCCCCCGCAATGCAGCCAGCGTCAACGGCGTTTCAACATTGAGCCACTCTTGTGTCACCCATTCAGGTGCCGGTGAAAGATCTTGGTCCATCTCAATCTCGCATTGTTGCTGGGTCTTCCCATTCTATACTCTGCGCCGCGACAGGAAAAGGTGCACAGCAATACCGCCACAATAACAAAGCAAGGCAAATAAAATAAGTCCTTGGTAATTCATACTAGCCAACACGAACAGCAATATAGGCGTGCCACTAAGATTGCCCAGGTTTCCCATTTGTGCCAATGCACCGTTGGCATAACTCCGCGATTTCGTGTCCGCGTTGAGTTGTGGAACCGCTGCAAAGCTGGCACCTTGAACCAGACCAAGGGCCGCAAACAGCGCGATACAGCCGAAAACTGAACCGGGCTCCACCCATAAGAACATCACACTCACAGCGGACAACACAAAACCCAAAACAACCACCTGAACGGCGCTGATAAAACGCAAAAGAAAAACACCCACCGTCATCGACGAGATGATGCTGGCGAGTGGCATTGCACCCACGACAAACGCACGCTGTTCAGCTTCAACTGTGTTTGGCAGGAGCGTCAATAGGGAAACAAAACTCAGCGTGTAAAACAGCCAGCCCAAAGCAGGCGCTGAAATGTAAGCCGACCTGTAGGTTTCCACATGACGTCTTGTGATTCCTCCAAACGTGAGGACGCTGTTGTCGAGATCAGCGCTTTGATCACTTGGCAGCATTGCAAACAGCAGTGCTGCAATCAAAAACATTGTTACTGAATGGACAACAAACAGGACTGCAAGGCCGTACGTTGCAACCAGGGGCAAACCCAACCACGCAAACAACGTGAAAGCCACACCGAAAAACGTGCCCCATAAGGTCATCGCGGCAGCTCGGTATCTATCTGAACTCACCTTCGCGATAAGTGTTGGGGCTGCTACAACGATAGCGAGGTGTGAAGCACCCTCGAACAAGCGACTGGCCAGCATCAAGTAGAACGATGGCAGTGTAGCCTGATAAAGCGAAATCACAGCGCCGAGAACCAGTGCGCCCAACAGCAAAGTGCGATAGCCAAATTTGGCCACCAGAATGCCAGCGACCAGCCCCAGCATCATTCCCAAGAAAGACAACAACGAAACCAAAAATCCTGCTTGGGGTCCTGCATCTGGATAGAATTTCACCAGCTCAGGAAAGATGACGCTGACTTTGGCAAACTGGCCTGCAGCACACAGGCCAGCGGTCCAAATGGCAAGGATCAAGCCTATGGAGCTTTTGTCTTTCATAATGACTTCGGCATAGGCGCTTGCGGCCACAATGGGTAGGGTCAAGACTTGACGAACAGATATGACAAATCCTGACCTATTGTTACACTGGAAATTAATGCTAGGCTGCACGCGAAAACAAAAGCATTCCAAGACATGACACAGCCCCAAACCAATCTCCACGACATTCAAATTGATCCCCGCAATTTGAACATTTTGATTTCAGTCAATGGCAAATTGGTGCCGCGTGCTGAAGCTGTAGTTTCGGTGTTTGATTCAGGCTTCATTCTGGGTGATGGCGTGTGGGAAGGTTTGCGGCTTGTGGGTGGCGGCGTGCCATTTCTGCGGGAGCATATTGAACGGCTCTATGAAGGGGCCAAGTCCATTTTCATGGATATCGGCTTGACGCCCGATGAGCTGGTGCAACGCTTGTTTGATTGCATTGATGCCAACAAGATGGCCGATGGCGTGCACATTCGATTGATGGTGACTCGCGGTGTAAAAGCCACGCCCTATCAAGACCCCCGTGTGACCATCGGCAAAGCCACCATTGTGATCATTCCCGAATTCAAAGAACCAAATCCGCAGAAATTCAAAGATGGGTTGACACTGCACACGGTCAATGTGCGGCGTGGTGCGCCGGATGTGCAGGACCAGAAACTCAATTCTCACTCAAAACTGAATTGCATCACCGCTTGCATCCAAGCCGCCAATGCGGGCGCAGATGAAGCTTTGATGCTGGACCCGTTGGGATTTGTGGCCACCTGCAACTCCACACATTTCTTTATCGTCAGGCGTGGCGAACTTTGGACGTCATCAGGGCAATATTGCATTCCCGGCATTACCCGCGCCGCCATGTTGCGTGTGGCGCAGTCCCTCGGCATTCCAACCTTTGAAAAACAATTCTCACTTTATGATGTGTACGGCGCAGATGAAGCTTTCGTCACTGGCACCTTCGCCGGATTGATCCCTGTACGGATGATTGACGGCAGAGCGGTGCGCCATCCCCTGTCAACGGCAGAATGGTCAGGCGCTGGGCCTATTTCGCAGAAACTGTCTGACGCCTACAAAACTATGGCGAAACAGCAGGCCCGGCGCAATTTGAAATGATCTGGTCATTTCTGCTGGCGTCGATCCTGATTGAATTAACACCCGGCCCCAATATGACATGGCTTGCAGTGCTCGGTGCCTCACGCGGTCGTTTGCCCGCCTTGGCGGCTGTTGCTGGAATTATGCTAGGCCTCACGATAGCAGCCGTTGTGGCTGGCGTTGGCCTCACTGCATTGCTGTATGAAGTGCCGCAACTGTTCAATGCGCTGCGTTGGGGCGGAACACTTTACCTGTTTTATCTCGCTTGGGATGCATGGCACGATGCTGATGGCAAACAGACTGTCGTGCAATCAAACGCCGCCCAGGCTTTTGCTCAAGGCCTCGTCAGCAACATCCTCAATCCAAAGGCTTACCTGTTTTATGCAGCAGTGCTGCCGCAGTTCATGAACAATGCGGAACCAGCAACGCAGCAGTTGATGACGCTCTCTGCCATTTATGTTGCCGTTGCCACGGTCATTCATGCTTGTATTGCCTTGCTGGCGGGGTCCGCTGCAGTGTTGTTGCAATCCTCGCCGTCAGCGCAAATCATTCGCAAAGCAATGGCCGTGTTGATTGCTGTTGCTGCCGTGTGGTTTTTTTATTCAACAAGGGTCACGCAATGACAATTCCCGCCCCCTCTATCTTGGCCATGTGGTCAGGTCCACGCAACATCTCCACAGCCATGATGTATAGTTTTGCCAATCGTGCGGATTGTGAAGCATGGGATGAACCCTTCTATGGTTTCTCGCTGCAACACAAAGGCAATGACCATCCGATGCGCGACGAGATCATCGCATCCATGGAAACCGATTGGGACAAGCTGGTTGCGAAGTGTACGACGCCGTCTCAGAAACCCCTGCTCTATCAAAAGCACATGACACACCACATGTTGCAGGGCTATGACCGTTCCTTCATTCATCAAACTCACCAATGCATTTCTGATCCGCGATCCTGCCCGCGTGCTGGCCAGCTACACGCAAAAATGGGCTGACGTGGATTTGCGCGCCATCGGCTTTATTGAGCAGGCCGAGATTTTTGATAGCGTGGCGCAAACCTTGGGTCATGCCCCGCCTGTGATTGACTCTGATGATGTCCTAGCAAATCCTCGCAGCGTGTTGACCAAACTCTGTTCCGCTTGCGGCATCAGTTTTGATGTCGCCATGCTATCGTGGCCCAAAGGCCCAAAGGCTTGCGACGGCGTATGGGCACCACACTGGTATAATGCAGCATGGGAATCCACAGGCTTTGCCGTGCCTACCAAAAAGCAAATTACACTTCCGGCCGCATTGCAGCGCATCGCTGATCAAGCCCAGCCGTTCTATGATCGCTTAAAAGCCCATGCTATAAAAGCCTGAATATCAAAAAGGGAGAGTTGCGCTATGACCTATCTCATCATTCTCGCCGCCATTGCTGCTTTTCTATTCTGGGTATCCCGCAAGCCCGATGACTTCAAAATCGAAAGACAAATCACCATCAACGCAACTGCGGCTGAGGTCTTCCCGTGGATCAACAATCTCAAAAACATGAACCAGTGGAACCCTTGGGCTGGCCAAGATGCAAAATCCGTGATTGCTTATGAAGGACCCGAGCAAGGCCCCGGTGCGGTTTACACTTGGACTGGCGGCAAAATGGGATCAGGCCGCTTTACAATTCTGGATTCAAAAGCACCGACGGAAGTGAATTGCCGTTTGCAAATTTTCAAACCGATGTCAGCCGACAACAACGTGAACTTTCGCATGATCGATGGTGGTGGCAACGTACAATCGTCATTTGGCCCATGAGCGGCAAAAACAGTTTTACCAACAAACTGTTCCAGACCTTCTTTAGCATGGACAACATGGTGGGCAAAGATTTTGACAAGGGCCTCATCAAATTGAAGCAACTGGTGGAGAGTAAAAAGCTCACATAGCGGAGAAGGCCGGATTACTCCGGCCCCTCTAATTTATCGTGCGATGGCCTGACCAATCATAACGCCAGGTGGCGGTGCAAGTGGAACAGGCTTCAATGAGCCGCCCTCTTTTTCCACCAACATTTCAACTTTGCGCAATTCGGATTCTTCATCACGCACACGCTCCATGACGGTTTCATGTTGGTCGCGCAATTCGCCAACCGAGCTCAAAAGATTTTCGAGCCTGACGCGCGATGACTTTGCCGCCATCGAATAATTCACATGCGCCGGATCAGAAATGCCCGTGCGCTGTTCTTCAAACTTAATGTGCTGCTCGAGGTCATCATGCTTGCGCATCAGATCCTAAATCATCATGTCAATATCTGCTGCTTGTCTCCGCACATCTTCGGTGCGGAAGCGGTGAAGCCTCAAAAGGCTGTCCCTGGAACGCATGGTACCCTCACTTTACTCAACTTACTCGTGCCACTCCAAAAACATTCAACCTTGCCGGAACTCTATCCACGATTCGACGAATCAACTAGCAAGGCGCTTGGGGCGGCCTTCAAGGTGTATGATGAACAAACACATTTAAGACGCGGTAAATCTGAGGGCTGTGAAGTGAAATTCTGTTTTCACCCATACAACGCCAGATTCTGACCTACCTATTGTGCCGTTGCTGAGAGTGGCCACAATATATAGTGTGTCAAATGTGAACATCCCGCGAGTTAGGCTTAGGTTTTGTTAACCTTTCTAAGTCTATCTTAAGGAATAGAGTTAACGCTTCGTAGTGCGTCCGCCTGTCGGCGGGTGCTGCGATGGACAAAAGTTCCGGAGGCGACACCGGACACGAAGAACAAGGGGATTCGCATGCGAGTATTGCTGATCGAGGACGACACAGCCACAGCCCAATCCATTGAGCTGATGCTGAAGTCCGAGGGCTTTAACGTCTACACCACCGATCTGGGTGAAGAAGGCGTCGATCTGGGCAAGCTATATGATTACGACATCATCCTGCTTGATATCAATTTGCCCGACATGTCGGGCTATGAAGTGTTGAAGGCCTTGCGCGTCTCGAAAGTGGGAACGCCCATCCTCATCCTCTCTGGCCTTGCTGCGATTGAAGACAAGGTCAAGGGTCTGGGCTTCGGCGCTGACGATTATATGACCAAGCCATTCCACAAGGACGAATTGGTCGCCCGCATCCACGCTGTGGTGCGCCGTTCCAAGGGCCATGCCCAATCGGTTATTCACACCGGCGAATTGCTGGTGAACCTCGATACCAAGACAGTTGAAGTGGGCGGCCAACGCGTTCACTTGACCGGCAAAGAATATCAGATGCTGGAACTGCTCTCGCTGCGCAAGGGCACAACGCTCACCAAGGAAATGTTCCTGAACCACCTCTACGGCGGCATGGACGAACCTGAACTCAAAATCATCGATGTGTTTATCTGCAAGCTGCGGAAGAAACTTGCCGCCGCAGCCCAAGGTAAAAACTTCATCGAAACAGTCTGGGGACGCGGCTACGTGCTCCGCGACGGCGCCCCACCCATGGGTGGCGCTGGCGAAGACCTCGACATGGACTTCCGCGAAAGCGCGTAAAGGTCTGTATACGGAAGAAATTCAAAAGGCACGCTGCGAGGCGTGCCTTTTGTGTTTGGAGCGCTCACACCGGAAACGCAGAAACGCCCTTGGAATGTTCGCTGAAACTTAAGGCGTTCATCAATGGTGCGGCTGACCTCTGGGCACAGTTTGGTCTTTCACACAGTCGGCAATTGATACCAATCGGTGTCGCTAGCGTTGGTCTTCACGTCGATGTCGCGGCCATAGATGAGGCGGGGTGCATATTTCAATGACGCAGCCCAGAGCTGATCACAAACTGCGCACTGCTGCTGTTCCACGGCTGCAAGTTTGAAGTAACAGTTCGGGATATCGTCAACCATTTGCTGCCGTCTGGCATTTCAACACTCTGTCGCTCGATGATGCCAGGACGTTGAAAGGCGTGGTGAATGTTCCAACGTGCGCAGGTACCGCCGACGCGCGAAAATGGAAACGCGCCAGCAGAAAAGCGTTTTGAAATATTACCAGCCGCATCCACCCGCACCATGAAAAACGGCACGCAGGCTTTGCCAGGCCGCGACAATGTAGTGAGGCGATGCGCCACCTGTTCAAAACTGGCGGAGAAACGCCCGCTCAACAAATCGATATCATAAGACAAGTTTTCGGCTGACTCGGCGAAGCGCTGATAAGGCATGACGACAGCAGCCGCAAAATAATTGGCAAAGGTCACGCGGGCCAATTTTTCCTGATTGGCATCGCTGGGTTTGAAACCCGCACAGGCGGCAGAAATTTCATCCCGCGCTTCCAAGTTTGCCAACAGCACTGCGGCTTGGAAACGTGCGGCCCGGACCATCCAGTGTTTCCGACAACATCAGTTTGCGACGGTGTCGGTCGTGATGACGCAGCACAAACTGCATATCAGCGTGGGCCACAATTTCCGTCGTGATGCCGTGTCGTTGCTTCAATCGTGCAACGATTTCTGCGTACAACACGCCGTCACCCACGTTCAGTTCCTCACTGAGTTTCTCCGCTGCACGATCAAGACCATCAAAATAATTGCCGCATGCTTCGAGATAACCGCGCATGCGATCATAGGGATCGTAGCGGTTACTGCTCTCGCCGCCGCGATCACTTTCCGAAAGATTGGCAATCGGCCCGGAGCTGAGTTCCCGCACATCAGTGTAACTGCGGAACAGGCGTTTGACAGCCTCGGCAATCGACGGCGCCTCTTCCATCAAGGCTTTGATTTCTGCGCGACCAATCTGGTCTTGCTTAAACATGGGATCAGCAAACACCTCCTCCAGTTCCTGTAATGACCGTTGTTCGTCATCACCCGCAAAGGCCTTGGGATCCATCGCCATAGGATTCTGACAGCTTGATCAACAATTGCGCCGTTATCGGCCGCAGATTGCGCTCAATTAAATTCAAGTAACTGGCGGAAATATCCAGGTCCTGCGCCATGGCCACTTGCGAAAGCCCCAACTCATTGCGCAACTTGCGCAAACGGGCACCAGCTAGAATTTTTCGATGACGATCAATGCTCATAGCCCACCATGTCACATGTTACAAAATAACTCAAATATACTTTAGTCAATTGTAAATTTATGACAACTCAACCATTTCATGACATTGTCCGTCTTGTGGCGTCGCAAAAATACGGCAATGTTTGAGGTCTAACCATCAATCACCTCAAAGGCCCATCATGTCAAAGCCCCTCACATTCCAAGACCTCATCCCCGCAGCGCCCCAAGGCCGGTTCGACGGTATCAATCGGCCCTATTCCCCCGCTGACGTCCAGAAGCTGCGGGGAACCCTCACGGTTCAACACACGTTGGCCGAACGCGGTGCCAACCGCCTGTGGGAGTCCTTGAAGTCCGAACCCTTCATCAATGCGCTGGGTGCAGTCACCGGCAACCAAGCCATGCAAATGGTGCGCGCCGGCCTGCAAGCAATCTACCTTTCGGGCTGGCAAGTGGCCGCTGACGCCAACACGGCGGGCGCCATGTATCCTGATCAGTCGCTCTACCCTGCAAATGCCGCACCCGAACTCTGCCGCCGCATCAACCGCACGCTTGCGCCGCGCCGACGAAATTGAAGCGGCAGAAGGCAATGTTTCCCGCGACTGGTATGCCCCCATCGTGGCTGATGCAGAAGCAGGCTTTGGTGGCCCGCTCAACAGCTTTGAAATCATGAAGGCCTTCATCGAAGCAGGTGCTGCTGGTGTTCACTTTGAAGACCAACTCGCATCAGAAAAGAAGTGCGGCCATTT
This sequence comes from uncultured Alphaproteobacteria bacterium, assembly GCA_963850355.1. GTDB lineage: Bacteria > Pseudomonadota > Alphaproteobacteria > Rhizobiales > Aestuariivirgaceae > Aestuariivirga. Next base: position 683,935 of record CAWKKP010000008.1, on the reverse strand, counting down.
GGGCGGCAAGGTGTCTGATCCCAACAGCAGCCCATGTGCGCAATCTCGTCGCGGCACGTCTGGCCGCTGACGTGATGGGCGTACCCACACTCACCGTGGCCCGCACTGACGCCGAAGTCAGCGCAACTGCTCACCTCCGATGTCGACGAGCGCGACCGCCCCTTCATCACCGACGAACGCACACCCGAAGGCTTCTTCCGCTTGAAGCCAGGCATCAGGCTTGGACCACTGCATCTCTCGTGGACTCGCCTATGCCGACATTGCTGACCTGCTGTGGTGGGAAACCTCGCATCCGGATTTGGATGATGCGAAAAAATTCGCCGAAGCCGTGCACAAGCAGCACCCCGGCAAACTGCTGGCCTATAATTGCTCGCCCTCCTTCAACTGGAAAAAGAAGCTGGACGATGCGACGATCAAAAAATTCCAGCGTGAACTGGGTGCGATGGGTTACAAATTCCAGTTCGTAACACTCGCGGGCTTCCACGCGCTCAACATGTCGATGTTCGACTTGGCTGATGGCTATCGTGATCGTGGCATGGACGCCTATTCGGAATTGCAGCAGCGGGAATTTGCAGCCGAAGCCCGTGGCTACACCGCCACAAGCCACCAACGCGAAGTCGGCACGGGCTATTTCGACCAAGTGGCCATGACCATCAGCTCCGGCCAATCGTCCACCACTGCCATGCATGAATCAACTGAAACGGCGCAATTCACGCGCCAAGCTGCAGAATAAGGAGTTGCCACCATGTCCCACACCCCATTGTCAGAACAACAGGCCTCGCGCTTTCAAGCCCTCGCGCAACAAGCTGAAAACCTAAACATCGCCATGCGCGAAGCGGTGGAGGCTGGCCTCTCCATCGAACTGCAACGCCTCTCCCGCCACCACCGCAATGGTGGCTTCTGGGGCGATATTTTACAGCCCACCATTGTGAAGCAGAGCTAGCCCGCAAATGCGCATGGCATAAACTGTTGTAACAGACCATGTACGCCTGTTAACAGGGCTCCCATCACACCAATGATGGGAGCCCGATTGTGCCGGCCAAACAAGACAAGCGTCTGCGTGTAGGGGTTTTGGGCGCGGGGCAAATTGCACAAGCTGCCCATTTTGAAAGCTGCACCAAAGCCGCTAACGCCGACCTCTATGCCATCTGTGATGTGGCCGATGATCTGCGTGAGCGCATGGCGATCACCCATGGCGCGGAAAAAACATTCAACGACTACGACAAGATGCTGGCAGACCCTGACTGTGGATGCCGTCATCATCGCCACGTCGGATGCCTTCCACGTGCCAGCCTCCATTCGCGCCCTTGAAGCGGGAAAGCATGTGCTGTGCGAAAAGCCATTGGGACTGACGGTTGAAGAAACCGAAAGCCTGCGCGATGCCGTAAAACGCTCCGGCAAGATCTTGCAGGTCGGGCACATGAAGCGCTTTGACGCTGGCCTGCAAGCCGCCAAAAAATTCATCGACACCGAGATGGGGGAGATCGTGGCCATTGAAGGCGTGGTATTGCGACTCCACCCATCGCTATGCCATGACCGACGCCGTGCAGCCCCTTGTCGTCATCCAGCAAGAATGCGCGTAAACCCTCCGAAAATCCAAAAGCAAATCTGCGCAAATATTTCATGCTGGCTCATGGCTGCCATTTGATTGACACGGCGCGCTATTTTGCGGGCGACATCATTTCTGTGCGGGCGCGCTTGTCAGAAAACAAGGGCATGTATTGCTGGTTCGTCGATGTGAATTTTGCCAATGGCACCATGGGCCATTTGGATTTGACCATCGCCGTGCGCATGGACTGGCATGAAGGCTTCCAAATCTATGGCCAGAACGGCATCGATCATCGGCAAGACCTATAACCCCTGGTACTACAAATCCAGTGAAGTCGATATTTTCCGCGAAGCCGACGGCGCGTCACATCCGCGTGATTGGGGCTGACGGACATTTCTATCGCCGCCAACTCGAAGGCTTTGCCGATGTCATTTTGCATGGCGCGAAAATGACGGGCGCCGACATCGAAGACGGCATCGCCTCGGTCCGCGCCATGGTGGCCATTGCCCGCTCGGTTGAAAGCGGCAAGGAAGTAGCTCTCGCCGATGTCGAGGGCGGGCTGTGATGCAGCTCGGCATTTTCGCCAAAACCTTTGAGGGAAAACATCCGCACGTAGTATTGCCACAAGTGAAAGCCAGCTGGTTTCAGCGTGGCGCAATATAATCTGGCCTGCTCCGGTTTAAGCTCCATGCCTGACGCGATTGACGACAGTGTGCTGGACGAAGTGCGCCGTGCTGCTGCTGCAAGTGGCGTGACGCTCAACGCGCTGTCTGCCACGTACAACATGATCCACCCTGATAAGGTTGAGCGCATCAAAGGTCTTGCCCGCTTGGCCGTCGTCGCCAAAGCTGCTCATGATCTGGGCATTCCCACAATCACCCTCTGCACAGGCTCACGCGACGCAACGGATCAGTGGCGCCACCACCCCGACAACTCTAGTGCTGACGCATGGCGCGATCTTGTTGTTTCCATGCACATCGCTATCGACATCGCCGAACACTTCAAAGTGAACCTTGGTATCGAGCCTGAATTGGCCAACGTCGTGTCAGGTGCCGAACAAGCAAAGCGCCTCATCGACGAATGCAAAAGCCCGCGTCTCAAAATCGTTCTTGATGCAGCAAATTTATTTGAAACCGAAAGCCTGAACGACCAACGCCGCATCATCTCAACGGCGGTCGATTTGCTTGGCCCCCACATCATCATGGCCCACGCGAAAGATCGCAAAGCCGATGGCACATTTGTAGCCGCAGGTAAAGGTGTGCTCGACTATCCACATTTCATTCGTGTACTGAAGAATTCGGGTTTTGATGGTCCTTTGGTTACCCATGGTTTGAATGCTGATGAAGCGCCAGTGGTGGCTGCGTTCTTAAATCGTCAGTTGCAGAGTGGCATATGAAACCCAAACTCAATTTGGTGCGCGGCAACACCCATGGAAAGCCGGTTGTGTTCCAGCATGGCCTCTGCGGCAGCGCGGCACAAACCGCAGAAGCTTTTCCAAATGATCCGCGGTTCCAAATGCTCACACTGGAATGTCGCGGCCATGGCGCGTCCGAACCCGGTCCGTTAAATGTCTTTTCAATCAATACCTTCGCTGCTGATGTTGCTGAGATGGTTGAGGCGCAAAATCTCGGCCCCCTCATCATTGGCGGCATCTCAATGGGTGCAGCCATTTCATTGCGCCTTGCTGTGCACAAGCCGCATCTTGTGAAAGCTTTGGTGCTGGCAAGGCCTGCTTGGCTGATCGACAACAACCCCGACAACATGAAACCCAATGCCGAAATTGGCGACCTTTTAGCAACCCATTCGCCGCAAGACGCCAAGGCGCTTTTTCTGCAGAGTGAAACAGCGCATCAACTAGCAAAATTTGCGCCTGATAATCTGGCATCACTCACAAGTTTTTTTGCGCGCGAACCCATTGACGTTACAGCGGCACTCCTGACGTCAATCTCGCGTGATGGACCGGCGGTGACAGAACAACAAGTGCGTGCGCTCAAAATTCCAACACTCATCATTGCAACAGCGCAAGATGCAATTCATCCCCTCGTCCCATGCGCATGCACTGCATGAGATGATCACCCATTCGCGCTTGGTCGAAATCACACCGAAGGGCGTTGACAAGGCGCGCTATGTGTCAGAATTCCAATCCACGCTTTTAAAATTTTTTGAGGACCATGCCTGATGACCACCGTCGTTGATGCCCTGCCCCGCAACCAACTGATTGCAGAATTTTCCATGTGGTCGGCAAACCTCATTCGCTTGGAAGATGATCTCAAACGCATCGAAGGCCACGCCGATGTCTTGCATATCGATGTGGCGGATGGACATTTCGCACCAGCATTTTTATTCTTTCCAGACCAAGTCGCGGCCATGCGCAAGAAATCCAAAATTCCCATCCACATTCACTTGATGGTGGCTGACAATGTGTTGCTCTCACAGATCGATCAATTCGCCGAAGCAGGCTGTGACATCATCAGTGTGCACGCCGAAAACGCCAATGCTGCCGAAGCCATTGCTCGCATCAAAGACCATGGCATTGCAGCGGGCGTCGTGTTGAAAGTATCAACACCAGTGGCCCAAGCAAAACCGTTCTTGAAAGATCTGAGCTTCCTGACATTGCTGGGCACTGCCATCGGCGTAAAAGGCCAAGGTCTTGATCCCACGGCCTGTGACCGCTTGCGCGAAGCCAAGGCCATGATCACTGCAGCCAAATTACCACAACGCATCATTCTTGCAGCTGATGGCGGCATTCGTGAAAACACCGTGCCTGAATTGCGCAAAGCCACAGCGGAAACCGTTGTGCTGGGGTCCCTCGCCTTCGGTGCGCCGGACTTGGGCGCGCGCATTGCGTGGCTTAAGGCGCTTTAATGACACTCGCCATTGCGATTGATTTGGGTGGCACGCAAATTCGCGGCGCCCTTGTTGATGCTGAAGGCAATATTCTCAATCGCTTGGCAACCGCAACCAAAGCCATGGCGGGTCCAACTGTTGTTATTCAACAGTTGGTCGATGCTGCCAATGAAGTGAGCCGTGACGTCGACCCAGCAACATATCATTGGCGTGGGCGTCAGCTCACCTGGTCCATTGGACACTGAGCAAGGCATAGCCATTGGTCTGCCGACGATCAAAGACTTCGACAATGTGCCACTGCGGGCATTGCTGCAAAATCAATTGCCGCATCGCGTTTTTCTTGAAAACGACGGCATTGCTGCCGCCATTGGGGAATGGAAATTCGGCGCAGGCCAAGGTTTCCTCTCGCTGGTTTACGTCACTGTTTCAACTGGCATTGGCGGCGGCGTCATTGTCGATGGCCATGTGATGCGCGGCCGCAAAGGCATGGCAGGACATATTGGCCACATGGCGATTATGCCCAATGGTCTACGTTGCAATTGCGGCAGCATTGGCTGCTGGGAAGCCTATGCAGCTGGTCCTGCCTTTACAGCACAGAGCAAAGGCCAAAGCCGCTGTAGATGTTTTTGACGCTGCAAAACATGGTGATGCAAATGCGCAGAAACATGTTGATGATGAAGCGCAATATCTCGGCCTTGGTATCACCAGTCTCTTGCATCTCTACAGCCCTGAAGTTGTCATCATCGGTGGTGGCTTGTCGAATGCTTTTGATCAACTGCACCCCGGCATTTCAAACTATGTCTCAAAACAACGCCATGCCAGCTTTCCGCGACGTACCCGTCGTGAAAGCGGCCCTCGGTGGAAATTCCGGCTTGATTGGTGCGGCCGCTTTGGTGTTTGACAACACAAATAAAACGCCACCCTGTAGTGGCAGCGCCTTTTGCATCTGCTGGGTAACCTTTCAATTAACGAGAAAATGAAATCATCCGCGTGCAGCTGCGAAACCGTCACACCTGTCAGTGTGATTGTACCATGGTTCGCGATGTTGATAACTGCACCCGCGAACTAATCAACAACACTCCAAGCCGTGTCGACGTTTGGCTTGCAGCACCCGCACCTTGGATCCAAATACGGTCCGTACGGCCAGCACCTGTCCAGAAGTCGGTGATGGTGTCATTGCCAAAGTCTGCGTTGAACACAAACACGTCAGCTTCTGTGCCGCCCGTCATCTTGTCGTTGCCGATTGCCACCATAGATGTAGTCAATACCAGCCATGCCGTTCAGAACATCGTTACCTTCGCCGCCCGTCAAACGATTGGCTGCAGCATCACCCGTGATCTTGTCATCATAAATTGAACCAACAATGTTCTCAACGTTGATCAGAACATCGCGCGAGGCCTCACCATATTGGTTGATGCCTGTGGTCAAATTCACCACAACCCGATCCCACGAGTCTTCATAGGTCACAGTGTCAATGCCATCGCCGCCATCGACGTAATCATAGCCACCGCCAGTGGCGATATAATCATTGCCGCCCAGGCCATAAATCTTGTCTTCGCCGCTCATGCCTGTGATGCGGTTGGCACCATTGTCGCCGGTCAAAACGTCAGCAAATGCAGAACCTGAAAGATTTTCGATGAACTGTAGCGTGTCACCTTCCGCGTCACCGAAGAAGCCAGTGCCACGCGTCAAGCTCACATCTACACCCGTTGCAGAATGACGATAGTCAGCCGTATCAACGCCGTCATTACCGTTGATGACGTCAGCACCAGCACCACCGGTCAATCGGTCGTTGCCTGTACCGCCAGCGAGTTGCGTCATTACCGGCATCACCATAGAGCACGTCGTTGTCGGCACCACCATCAAGTATGTCAGATACCGTCGCCACCATTAAGTAAGTCAACGCCAGCGCCGCCGGATATCTTATCATTGCCGGTTGATGCCTTCATCGTGTCATTGCCAGCGCCACCATCGATTATGCCATCGCCGTCGCCGGCTTCAACACGTCATCGCCAGCTTCGCCATAAAGTTGGTCAACACCAAGTCCACCCGACAGCCGATCATTGCCGTTTCCGCCACGTAAAATGTCATTGCCTTCGCCGCCGTCCAGCGTGTCGTCATTCTCACCGCCGTCGAGCACATCATTGCCAGCACCACCATCGAGAATATCGTTACCAGCGCCGCCGGAAAGCATGTCGTCGCCAGCTTCGCCATACAATTTGTCATTGCCAGCACGGCCATCAAGAATGTCGTTGCCATTGCTTGCCCCAGAACACATTGTCCGCTTCTGAGCCTAAGAACGTGTCGTTGACAGCACTTCCTACAAGATTTTCGATGTTGGCAAACGTGTCACCCCAGTTGTTGGTGCCAGCCGCAAGGTCAATTTCTTGTTTGTAGATATCAAGTCCAGCCACATCAGCGCGGAAGGTATCAACACCCTCGCCGCCATCATATTTGTCACCACTATCAGACCACTCAACAACGAATGTGTCGTCTCCAGCACCACCGTACAAGTTGTCATTTCCAGCGCCGCCCGTCAGCGTATCATTGCCATCGCCACCGTTCAAAGTATCGACGCCTGAACCTCCGTCCAGGTTATCGTTGCCAGAATTTCCGTTCAGAATGTCATTGCCACCATGACCGCGCAGGACGTCATTACCGTTGCCGCCATTCAACGTGTCATCGCCAGCCGTATGAAGCAATAACTACAGCGGTATTGAATACAACGTTGCGTTGAAGCTTTTGCTATCGACTGTCTCTACCGTCAAATTACGAACCGGTGTTTACCTGCGTTGTTGCTGGGCATCACCACATCAGACATCGCTGGGACAATAATAGTGATGGTCACACCACCGTTGTTGCCATTGCCATTTGAAACGGACTGCAACAGTAACAACCTTATCGGTAGTGCTGGTATTGCGGATGCGCCAAATGCTTTGCGTACCAGAATGCCCATTGAAGTCAACGGCCAAACCGTTGCCGGATGTTGTTGCAGCACCCGTGTAAACCAGTGCGGTATATCCTAACGGCGAAAGCCGGGCATAAGCTAATCGTCACCATCGCCAAACATCGTATCGTCGCCATCACCGCCGTTGATAATGTCGTTGCCACCAAGGCCATGCAAAGCATCATTGACGGCGCTACCGTTGACTGTATCGTTGCCTGATATTGCCGCAAAACTGTTCCGCCATTAGCTGGTGCATTGAAAATTGCCATGGAATCCCCTGTTGTGTATGAGACTGTTCTAGCAATGCAACTTGTTACGACGTCCTAGCGCAATGCCTAAACTTTTCTGAATTACTGTCGAAGAGCATAGTTGGTTAACAACATGAAACCAACTTAGCGCATTTGGCTGTGCAATAACAGCCACTATATCTTCACCTTCCATGCCCATCGCAATGACAAGCCAGCATATTGCGCCAACAGTTTAGCATAATAAGGCTGCACCATGCGCGCATCTAAAGTGTCAATTGCAGCAACACCCGTTAATACATCAGCCATGGCTTGTGGCACTTTGGCACGCTCGCCTTTGGCCTTCACAGCAAAGTCACGACCATCAACCGTTACAGTCACAACGCCGCCGCGGGGTATGCCAGCCATTGCCAACATCATCATGTTCAACATCAACTTCACTTCGGCCTTGGGGCGGTTTTCCCGCGGGGCTTGCCAATCCAGTCTGGTTTTTTCTTCACCAACAAAAGCTTTGGCGATTTCGCCAGCTTCACCCAGATCAATATGAGCACCGGCAGAACCCGATGCGCCAAATGCGATGCGGCAGAATTTTAGTTTTGCCGTTGCCGTCTTGGCGGAATTGCGCACCATGTCGAGGGCGGTTTCCTTCATCGCGGCATCAACATCAGGATCATCCATCAATTCCAAACCATTGGCGATGGCACCCACGGGCGAGATAATGTCATGGCACACGCGCGAACACAGAAGTGCTGCAAGATCAAGGTCAGACAGTTTCTGGTCCATCGGTAGTTCCCCCTCAAATGGTCGGATAGGTGATTCGTCATTACCCTATAACAAATCCAGCATAAAAATTCCGCATTGACGGCAGAATTCCAAACCGCCCATAGACCGCGCCCATGTCCAGCGCCCAGCCATCCGATGATTTGTCAAAACTTATGCGTCTCAGCCCAATTAGCGGCGCGCGAAATCATGACAGTTTACGCCTCAGACTTTGCCATAACCTCGAAAGCTGACCTTTCTCCTGTGACAGAAGCCGATGCCTTGGCTGAGAAAGTGATCATTGCGGGCTTGAAGAAACATTGGCCTGACACCCCCATTCTGGCCGAAGAAGCCGCAAGTGCAGGGCAGATACCCAACATCGAGGACCGCTTTTTTCTGGTTGACCCCCTAGACGGCACGAAAGAGTTCACCTCACGCAACGGCGAGTTCACGGTGAACATCGCCCTCATTGTTAAAGCCACGCCCGTCATGGGTGTTGTTTATGCACCTGCCATTGACCAGATGTTTTGGGGCGAAAAAGGCAAAGGCGCTGGCTTTGCAAGTTTCAGGGTGTCAGACGCCCTCGATAAAGTCACATGGTCACCCCTGCAGGTGCGGAAATCTCCTGCCGAGGGCCTGACTGTCGTTGCCAGTCGCAGCCACATGGACGCTGAAACAACTGCTTACCTTGCAACGCGCAAAGTAAAGTCACTGTCATCTGCTGGCTCGTCCCTAAAGTTCTGCCTGATTGCGAGGGGAGAAGCAGATCTCTACCCACGCTTCGGCCGCACCATGGAATGGGACACGGGAGCCGGCCAAGCGGTGTTGGAAGCAGCGGGTGGAAAGGTTTGTAACGTGGATGGCACGCCACTGATGTATGGGAAGGTTGAACGTGGGTTCGATAATCCGGCGTTCGTCGCAAGTAGCTTGGATGAGAACACCAAGCCGCAGTGACACACCAACTTTGCAGATGGAAAATTCGTCAATTTCTTGCTCTTGTTTCGGAACGGCTACCAAAGTTTGATGCGTTGACAACTACCGCGTATCGATACAATCTCCGCGTGCTGCATGTTGCAGTTAACTGTAGGAGAGTAACATGATTGTAACAGAAACCAGACGTCACTTGTTCCAAGCGCAACTCTGTTTTGGCTCAAGCACAGGCGGCGGGTCAAGCAAAAGTTCGCCCACACAAAAAAGTACCATCAATAAGGGTGTCAATAAAGGCCTCGGTAAAACCGGTGGGGACATCATGGACAACATGCAAAAAAATGGTGCCAACATGAAATTCAAGGATAGCCTCTTGGGCCGCGCCTGGAATGCGATGACCAAAGACCCGCGCTCGAGCAAGAACTTCGGACACTGAACCTTTTCAACCGATTGAACATCAATGCCAGATATTTTCATAGCCATCTTTGAAGAGCTTCTGAAAGCACTTGGCGTAAAAACATTAGGCCACCGCGGTATCGTGCTGCGGTGGTTTTCAATTCTTTGGTTTGCGGTTTTAGAATTCCTTGTGTTCTGGAATGATGCTTTGGGTGTCATTCAATCGTCGACCGACTTGCAAGGCGGTGCATTGCTCGCTGCAACCGCTTATATGAATGCTGGAGGCCGATTGCTCCACGTTGTAACCAGCGTCGCTTACTTAAACGCCCAGCGCTTGCTGCCAGTCCTAAGTATTTGCATTGCGTCACACTGGGTCTTCAACCTGACTATCGAGTATCTGTTTTCAAATCGCACATTCGCCAATGATCTACCCATGTTTGGCGTGCTCAGCTTGCCGCTTGCTGTCGCAATACTCGTCAGTTTGCCCATCTTGGCATTCATGCTTCATACGAGAAAGCCCTGCCAATGAGTGGATAAATTCCAAGCGGCATCACATCATTTCCACATCGTTAACCACGTTGAAACCTCTACGGACCTAAAACAGCAAAAGGACGGAATTTTGCCCCGGCCCTGCCGTGATTGCGGCCTAAACTGGGGCCAGTTTAAGACTACGAGGTTTCTCATGTTGCGCAAAGCCCTATTCGCCACCACCATATTCGCTGCCATTGCAGCAATTGCGGCTCCCGCATTTGCCCAGCAAACCGGCAGCATCTCGAAAAAACAGCGCCGTGGAGCTGAAACCTATTCCACCGAAGAAATTATGACCAAAGGTCACGAAGCCTTCGGCAAAGCCAGCCGCGGTTTGGGCCAAGCTGTCGAATTTGTGTTTCAGTCACAGGGTGAACCAACAGCTTATATCGTTGGTGAAGAGGGCTCTGGCGCCTTTGTCGGTGGTTTGCGCTATGGCGAAGGCACTATCTATTACAAGAATGGCACAGAACAACGGATTTATTGGCAAGGCCCGTCCCTTGGCTGGGACTTTGGCGGCAATGGTTCGCGCACCATGGTGCTGGTTTATGGATCACAAGAACCCGAAGACCTTTATGAACGCTTTGGTGGCGTTGAAGGCACCGCGTATCTCGTTGGCGGCGTGGGTGTAAACTTCCAGCGCAAGGATAACATCACTTTGGCCCCAATTCGCACAGGTGTTGGTGCACGTTTGGGCGCTAATGTCGGCTATTTGAAGTATTCGCCAAAGCCAACTTGGAACCCCTTCTGAGTAACCATCTTTAATTTTAATATTAACCTAACCTTCCACTGGCCAGCGAATTAAGATATCGTTAAGCCTGTTTGGTCCGCCCTTTGCAATTCAAGCATATGTCAATGCTTGAAGGGGCGAAGTAGGTGGTGTGATGTCTCAAACAGAGACTTTGTTATTGTTCGTATTGGGCTTCTGTGCCGCGTTGTTCGTGGTCCTGTTGTTTGGACGCAGCGTTTTCGCTGTCTTGGGCAAATGGTCGGGCTGGCGCGAAACCCGCAAAGTTCCCACTGCCATTCGTGAGCTGCAAGCGGATCGCGATGGCCTCAAAGCCGAAAAAGCCATGATGGCGCAAAAGCTTGAGGCGTCCATTGGTGACATGAAAATGCGTATGGCCGAGCAAATGGCCGAAGTTTCACGCAACCGCAATCGCCTGCTGGATTTAGGCCAAACGCTGAAAGAGCGCGAAGGCACCATCACGCACGTCCAATCGCAATTCGACGACAAAGCCTCGCAAGTCATAGCACTGCAAGTTCAAATCGAAGAAAACGTCAAATCCATCAATCTCGCCTATGCCAAACTGGCCAGCCGGGAAGAAGATCTCGCCAAAATGCAAGGCGTCCTGAAAGACGCACAAGCAACACTGATGCTGCGTGACGAGAAAATTCGCAACTTGGTTGAGGAAGCCCGTTCACTCCGTGAAATCACCATCAGCATGACGGGTAAATCTCTCAGCACCAACATGGACGACACTGTCGAGATTGGACAGGACATGCGCATGCGCGCCAACGGCCATTCAATGCAGTCATCATCGGCCATCGTCGCCATGCCTCCCACCAACAGCTTCGAGACTCCCGCCACCAACACCAATGGTAGTATCAACAATCCATTGCTCTCTGCCACAACCGATTTCACCGCAATGACAGAAATGTTTGCACCGGAACTGCGAGCTAAATCTTCGGAAACTGTTGAAACAGAAACGGTTGATCGCAGTGTGTCAAACGTATTGTCTCTGGCCGAGCGCGTCCGCAATTTGAAATCTGGTTTGAACAAGGCGTAGTAGTCGCGACGCAATGAATTGAATCGCACACGGGAACACTATGATGATCCCTGTGTCGTCAAACCACGTAGCTAAGATCAATTGCCGAAATGAGTGCCGTAAAATGAATTCAAAGATACTCTTACTGGGCGCTGCAATTGTAATTGCTGCAGCAGGTGCACTTGCCTATCAGAAATCGCAAGTCGGCGACGTGGATCATTCCATGATGACATCGGCAGATGCAACACCTTCAACGAAAGCTTTCCAGGCCGCAATGAGCGGCATGATGACGGGTATGATGGTTCCACCAACTGGAAAACCCGATCTCGACTTCGTGCAAGGCATGATACCTCACCATCAGGGAGCTATCGACATGGCCAAGGTAGTGCTGCAATACGGCAAAGACCCAGAAGTGAAGTCCCTCGCCGAGAACGTCATCAAGGCTCAAGATGGCGAAATCACCTTCATGAAAGCTTGGCTTACAAAGACCGATGTGGCGGCCCTGCCCGTCTCGACCGAAGCCACCAAAGGCAATGCTACGGCCATGGACAGCATGATGAAAAGCATGATGACACCTTATACAGGTGATGCCGATGTGGACTTCATCAAAGGCATGATACCACACCATCAAGGCGCCATCGACATGGCTAAAGTCGCTGTTCAATATGCCAAAGACCCTGATGTGTTGAAACTTGCTGGCGATGTTGTGAAAGCCCAAGAAGGCGAAATAAGCTTCATGAATGACTGGCTGAAGCGAATGGGGAAATAAGCCACCTCAATGCCTGTGCCGGTGGTGCAAGTCTGGCCAATGGGCGTGTGCATGGGTAAGCGGTCTATGATGATGGCCATGACTATGTGGCGTTGAAGGATCAACGCCCGGTTCATGCTCATGCTGGTGATGCTCATCATGCACATGGCGGTGATCGTGGTCCAATTCATCATGCGAATGATCGTGCACGTGGCGCTCCGATAAATGCAGCCATGCTCCCAATGCCATTAATAATCCGGCACTGATCAGGACAGGCGTCAATGGTGTGCCCAATAAGACAGTCGCAGCCAAGGCCCCAATAAAAGGAGCCGTGCCATAATAAGCACCCGCTCGCGCTGCGCCCAGATGGCGGAGTGCAACGATGAACAGCACAAGTCCCAAGCCGTAGCTTACAAAACCAAGCGCCATCGCACTTCCAATACTACTCCATGCGGGTAGCGTCGCGCCCATAGCATATGCCAAACCCGCATTCGCTGTTCCAGCGACAACGCCCTTGATCGATGTCAGCACAAAAGGATCAACAGCAGAAATTCGACGCGTCAAATTGTTGTCGATGGCCCACGACAAACAAGCCAGACTGATAAACAGCATGCCGGTGCCAACCGAACCAAAACCACCCTGCCACGACAACAACAAGGCACCCGACACGATGGCGAATGCGCCTGCAAATAACTTCGCGTCCACATGCTCACGAAAAATCACCCACGCCAAAAGCAGTGTGAATACGGCTTCGAGGTTGAGCAACAACGATGCCGACGCCGCATCAGTACTGCGCAAGCCGAGCAACAACAAGATCGGACCAATAACACCGCCGAACAGAACAGTGCCAGCGAGCCAAGGCAAATCCTTGGTCGTCAAAGGTGCTTCGGTTCGAACTGATCTCCGGCGCAACGAAACAATCAGTGCAAGCCCGAGCCCTGATCCCAAATACAAAAGACTGGCCAAAGCCCAAGGACTGATGTCGCCTAACAACACTTTGGCAAGCGGCGTCGAAATCCCAAACAGCGCCGCCGCCGCCAGGGCAATCAGTGGCGCATTTCTTGGAATACTTGGCATAGGCCGCACTTAGAACTCCATTCGTGAAGAACTTTCGCTCAACAGCAGCCTCTAAAAAATGCATCGAAACTAAACTGTATAAGCCATCCAATGGCGCTCCCTACGGGAGTTGAACCCGTCTTTACAACGTGAGAGGCTGTCGTCCTAACCGATAGACGAAGGGAGCAATCACACGCCCTTCATATTCACCTCAATACACTTAAAATCAAGGCTTGGCGCTGCGCAACAGCACTTTGCGTTGCTTCACATCCACAACAACAAGTTCTTTGTCAGTCGCAATTGCCAATTGTCCGTTGTTGAAGGTCATGTGGCGGATGCTGGCAGGGTCTAGCCCCAAATCCATTTCAACTGCAATCGGTACAACCGTTTTAGTCGTTGTCGCCTTCCAAATAATGCCGGCAATTAGACCGACAAACAACAATGCCATGAGAAGCCCCAAGGCTTTCACCAATCGCAATAAGCGTTGTTGTGCAGGACTAGGGTGGACGGATGGCGTCTCTGTGCTATCGCTCGTCATATGAATGAACCTCAAATCCTCAATGCAACGGCCGATCAATCTGAGCGGCTCGATCGTTTCTTGGCCCGCAGCTTTCCAGATATCAGCCGGGCACGCTTCCAGCGGCTTATTGCCGAGGGCCAAGTGAATGTCGAGGGGGCAGTGGTCGACGATGTTGGCTTGAAACTCAAACCAAACACCAATGTTTCCGTTTCCATTCCCCCTGCAAAACCCGCAGAACCTGAACCCGAAAACATTGCTCTCGATGTGGTGTTTGAAGATAAACATGTCATCGTCATCAACAAGCCCGTTGGCCTCGTGGTGCATCCGGCTGCTGGCCATGACGGCGGCACCTTGGTCAACGCCTTGCTCGCCCATTGTGGCGCATCACTTTCAGGCATTGGCGGGGTGAAACGCCCAGGCATTGTCCATCGCCTCGATAAGGATACATCTGGCCTGTTGGTCATCGCCAAAAATGATGCCGCCCACCAAAGCCTGTCAGAACAATTCCAAGCCCACGGTCGCGATGGCCGCTTGGAACGTGCTTACCTCGCTTTCGTCTGGGGCATTCCCCAGCGGCCAGCGGGCATGATTACGACAGGAATTGCCCGATCTACCGCCAACCGCCAGAAAATGGCCGTGAGCACAAGGAGCGACGCCAAGGAAGCCATCACCCATTATGAGATCGTGGAGCGTTTCGGCACTATTGCCAGTCTTGTGCGCTGCAACCTTGAAACCGGGCGTACTCACCAAATCCGTGTGCATATGGCGCATATCGGCCATCCACTCCTGGGAGATTTGGTCTATGGCGGCGGCTTTAAATCCGCTATGTCTAAACTATCGGACCAAGCCAAAGAAGCCGTTAAAGCCTTGAAAGGACAAGCTCTTCACGCAACAGTACTGGGCTTTGAACATCCAAAAACCGGAAAGCCCCTGCATTTTGAGGCCAAACTTCCTCAAGCCTTGTCACAACTTCACCATGAATTAAAGCTGCAATCTGGATTACCAAAAACGGTGTAGACAAGGTTACATAACTGTAATTTCTTTTGTGTCTTTAAAAACCAAAATGAACCCCTATATCTGGCCGATAGGGTCCTCCCTTGAGCGGGAGGGAAAGGAAAACGATGGCGAAATCAGTTTCGTTACCAGCAATTGCATCCGGTGAGGGCAGCCTCAACCGTTACCTCCAGGAAATCCGCTTGTTCCCCATGCTGGCTCCTGAAGAAGAATACATGCTGGGCAAGCGCTGGAAAGAACATGGCGACACAGAAGCCGCGCACAAGCTGATCACCAGCCATTTGCGCCTCGTGGCCAAAATTGCCATGGGCTATCGGGGCTACGGCCTGCCCATTGGCGATGTCATATCCGAAGGCAACATTGGCCTCATGCAGGCCGTGAAGAAATTTGAGCCCGACAAGGGCTTCAAACTCGCCACCTATGCCATGTGGTGGATCAAAGCATCGATTCAGGAGTTTGTATTGCGTTCGTGGTCGCTCGTTAAAATGGGCACTACCGCCAATCAGAAAAAGCTGTTCTTCAATCTCCGCAAAGTGAAGGGCCAGATCCAAGCCCTCGAAGAAGGTGATTTGAAGCCAGAACAAGTCAAATTCATCGCCAAGAAATTGGGCGTGAATGAAGACGAAGTCATTTCCATGAACCGTCGCTTAGGCGGTGATACATCGTTGAATGCAACGTTGCGCGCTGATGGTGACGGCGATGGCGAATGGCAGGACTGGCTGGTTGATGATTCAGACAGCCAAGAAACGGTTATGGTGCAAAACCAGGAAAGCCAACAGCGCAACGCCTTCTTGACTGAAGCTTTGACCAAACTGACTGATCGCGAACGCCGCGTGATTGAAGCCCGCAAATTGCAGGACGATCCCGCAACACTCGATGACCTCTCAAAGGAATTCGACGTGTCACGCGAACGCATTCGTCAAATCGAAGTGCGCGCCTTCGAAAAGTTGCAGAAAGCCGTGAAGAACGCAGCCCAACGGGCTTTGTCAGGCACACGCGCGGCTTTGGCCTCTCCGGCTTAACAGCTGCATAAGGCAATCAATTTGAATCGCATCCACAAAATACCGTCATCCCGGCGAAGGCCGGGACGAGGCTTTTTGTTCTGTTTCAATAGCTTAAGCTCTCAAGAGCCTTGCCCCGGCCTTCGCCGGGGTGACGGTTAGAGTGGATCCAGTGAGTATCACCGTCCACAGCTTAATCAATGCTGGGTCAGGCCGAAGTTGCTTTTCACCTTGGGCCCTGAGAAAATCTGAACAGCGTAAATCTCGCTGCCGCGCGTCACAACGCCAATGGCAACGCTTGTGTATGTGCGATTGACCATGTTCTTGCGATGACCAGATGATTTGATCCATTGCGCCACCAAGTATTGCGCCTTCTGTGCGTCGCTCTTTGAACTCTTCGCCTTGGCAGCGTTTTCGGCCATGGCGGCTAAAAACATTTGGCCTTTGTTCAAAGCTCGCATGCGCGACACAAAATCATGCCCACCACTCGAAACATGCCCCATGCCTTGCTGCGCCAATAAATCCACCGCATGAGCCCGTGCACCACTGAGCAACACACCGCCAGCCGATTTCAGCGGCGGCAGATTCAAAGTGGCGCGATAGGCATTGGTCGCTTTGAGCACCACGGCCTCCAGATCAGGCCGCAGCGTGGCACCTTCGGGGGGCTGCGTTAACAGCCGTTGCGCCAACTGAACATAAGTCTCCCGCGCCTGACCTTCGGTTGACAACCCAAGATAAGCTACTGAACTCCAAACAACCAAACTAGCCGCCATAAAACGGAAATATCGAGATATTTTCATTGCCTTAACACTTCCACTCCCATTTGTTTACCTGCGTTTCATACCCAGCTTATAAGAGCAATGAGAGTGATTTGCGGCGCACCCCATTTATGACGACAGATGTTAATATCCAATTGGAAGACTTGCGCAGACAAAATGCGCGGTTAGAGGAAGATGTTGCCCGCCTCAAAACCTTGGACCAGCTCACAGGGCTGTTAAACCGCACGTCTTTTATGGCTCGTGTTGACAAGCACTTCAAAACGCTTGGCGATACGCCGCCCCTCTCCGTCATGATTGAGTTTGGCCTCACAGGACTACCACGCATTTCAGGTTCACTCGGACGCCACGTTGGCGACTATCTTGTCTCCGCCCTTGCCGCGCGACTGCATGCTGCCGCCGATGCGAATACACTGTGCTGCCGACTGGACTACCGCAGCTTTGCCATTTTCATTCCTTCAATCACGGACCCCTTGGATGCCATGAGCCGTGCCAAAGCCTATCTTGGAACACTGTCTGAAGCCATTGATTGGGTTGATCGCAAAATTTCAATCGATGTCTGCGCTGGTGTTGCATTGTCAGGTCCGCAAGACAATGATGCAGCTACCTTGCTGCAAAATTCTGGCCTGGCCTATAAATCCGCGACAGAACGAGGCGGTCCGGGCTACGCGTTTTTCAACCCTGCCCTGTCACAAGCGGCCAAGCGCCGCTCTGATGTGTTGAACGCCCTGCAGGATGCCATCGAATATCATTACTTCAGCCTCAACTATCAGCCCGTCTTTGCCAGTCAAACCGGTGAACTGGCAGGCTTTGAAGCGTTGTTGCGTTTGAACCATCCTGATTATGGCATCGTATCACCAGCCGAATTCATCCCCGTTGCAGAAGAGGCAGGCTTGATCAGCAAGCTCGGCGCATGGGCCTTGGCAGAAGCTTGCCGCACCGCCGTGCATTGGCCCAGCCATCTGACCGTTGCCGTAAACGTATCGCCGGAACAATTCAAGGATGGCACCTTGATGACGGATATCCACAACGCCCTCGAGATTTCGAGCTTTCCCGCCTATAGACTCGAACTCGAAGTGACTGAAAGCACCATGATGGGCGATGCTGAAGTTGTGTTGTCACAACTTCAATCGCTGCGAGAGATGGGCTGTGCCATCGTGCTTGATGATTTTGGTACCGGCTATTCCAGCTTGAGTTACCTGTGGAAATTCCCCTTCTCAAAATTGAAAATTGACCGCAGCTTTGTGCAAGCCTTGGAAGAGAAGCCACGCGTGCGCGGCATGCTCACATCGATCATGTCACTGAGCCGTAATTTGGGTTTGAAAGTCACCGCCGAAGGCATTGAAACCGAAGCCCAGGCCAGCTTCATCCAAGATATGCACTGCGATTTTATCCAAGGCTATCTCACCGGCAGACCCGTACCCGCAACCGACCTTGCCGCATTCATCATGTCGCGCTTCACATCAAAACTAAAAGCCCGTATGAAACCCGAAGCCACCCCTATAGCTCCAAGTTTGAAATTCGGCGGCGAGTAAGCAGCCGCCGATCACAAAGGTGTAGTTCACTTGAACCTATTTGTGCAGAGATCCCTCTTAACGCTCCTGCTATTGTGTCTGGCAGGCTGTGAAGTAAAACGCACCGACACCGTCAAAACTGATCTGACAATTTATGTGTCGGGTGAGTTATTAGAACGCGGCGGCGTTGTGGTGGTTTATCCCTTGCCCGTGTCTGAACAGCGCTGGAAAGTCGCCAGCACCCAGCAGGTCAATACCGTGCCGCCACCAGTTGATCTCACGCCAATTGCAAGCGACGGCGCCCGCGTGACCGTCAGTCTGCAAGAGCCATTTTATCAAGTGCAATTTCTTTATCCGGAGGGCCGTGACCATTTCACATTTCGCTTCCGCTCTCTGCCCGGCACTCAAACGCCAGAGCGTGAGTTGACGACCCAGCTTTTGACTGTGGGCGGCGTGGACAGTGAGACAGGGCTTGGCGAAACCATGCACGAAGGCTTTGTGGGACTGTCAACGTCGGGCACGCAGATTATTCATGTCAACACCACCGGCATCAACGAACGCGCCGCGCGCGTGCTGGCTGGCATTGATGAAGACATGAACCGGAGAACACTGACCTGTCAAACACAAGCCCTGGTCAGCGCCTGCACTTTCTCAAAGACCGATTGGCCACTCGTGCGGCAAGACTGGGCAAAAGGCCGCGCCGATCTCGACAAGGAATATCGGCGCATGGACACCTTGAACAAATGCTATCGCAACGCAGAAAGCCAAGGTCGAACGGGCGGAACCTGCGAGCTGAAAAGTGCAGAAGAAGATGAAGCGGTCTACGAGTATCGCGATGCGGCACCTTAGGGACGACTGAGGTTTGCAGCATCGCCAGAATACCGTAACCTGCAACGGCGTGTTACATGCCGTAAGGGGTTCCACATGACCAATCTGAAATCACTTGTGCTCATCCTCGCCCTCATCACTCCCAGCACCAGCTTGGCCATGGAGTCAAAATGCCGAGGCGAGGCCCGGCTGCGTTCACTGAACAGCGACGTCGCAACAAAAATGCGGTTCATCAACCAAAGCCGTAGCACCGCCTCGATCTATTGGATCGACTTCAAGGGCAGACGGATACTCTACCAAAATCTCAGCCCCAACCAAAGCTATACCCAAGAAACCTACCTGACCCACCCCTGGGTCGCCATCTCCCGCTCTGGACGGTGCTTCGGCGTGTACAAACCGAAGCATGGCGGAGTGAGCGTGGTGTTGAAGTGAGAGTGTTATTTCAGATGATTATGCGGATGGTTAAAAGCAGTGAACTCCCCGCCCTCGAGGGCGGGGTCGGGGGCGGGTGTCAGCCAAAAGTTCCGCCGCACCGCTTGGCAAGATTGACAGTCTTACCACAGTACAATACCATCAACTGGTACCTAAACGGAACCTCACCCATGTCCAAAAACACCTCCGTCATTCTCGGCAAAGAACACGACAAATTCATTGCAGCGCAAATCAAGAAGGGCCGCTTTGCTTCGGCGAGTGAAGCCATGCGTGCGGGCTTGCGGTTGTTGGAGGAGCAGGAATTGAAGGTGGAGGCGCTGCGGTCCGCCATCGTCAAGGGCGAGGAAAGCGGTGCACCCCTGCCCTTCGATATGGCTGCATTTATTGCGACCAAGCGCAGAGCTTCTTGATGTTGCACATCCGGCTTTCGCCACTGGCGCAGGCTGATCTCGATGGGATTTGGACTTATACTGTTGCGCAGTGGGATGAGGCGCAGGCGCAAAGCTATCTGATGGGTCTTGATGCGACGATGAAACTGTTGGCGGAAAATCCACGCATGGGACAGCGCCATTGATGACATCCGAAAAGGCTATTTCAAATTTCCGGCGGCATCACATCTTTTGATCTATCGGCTGACACCAGATGCGATTGAGTTCATGCGGATTTTGCATCGTCGGATGGATGTGGAGCGGCATGTTTAGGCATAGACTCTTGAAGCTAAGTACGATGCGTTTGTTAAGCAATACTTTCGTGTCGGAAAAAAGTGGCCGAAGGCGCATTTTGAAACGCGGCGTAGCAAAAACGTTATATAAGGGAATCCCTTTGTTACGTTGGTCTTAAAAACCCACTGCAACCGAAATTCCGAAATTAAATGGGTAATCAATGCAGAACTACTGCACTTAAACTAAGCATTGCCGTGTGAACTTCTGTTTTGGTACCCTTTTAAACGCAAACAAGGACAGATTTGGTGTCAAAAAAAACTTCCATATTTGAAAAACTTTCAGAAGTCGAGCTAACGTTATTGGAAGTAAAGTTTGAACTTGGCCGCAACCCCTCTCTCCTTGGGACGGCGGTCATTTTGCGATCCCAGGAACTGAACGCCCGCTGTCTATCAGCAGAATTGAGGCTAAATTCCTAGCAAATCTAACGATACTACTAAATCCAAACAACGTTCTAGAAATTGGGACTGGCTTCGGATACTCGAGTACTTGGTTCGCTCACGGTCTTTCACAGTTCAATAAAGTTGCAAGGAACTACACTGTCGATGATTGGTCAGAAGGTCAACTTGGCCATCTTTCCCATAGTATCGCAACTCAGCTGTGAAAGCCACAGGAGTCAGAACAATGGATATCACCAATAACAGGTAGTTCTCCGCAAATTTTCACAATCGATTAAATTCCCACCAATTGATATCGCCTTTATCGATGGCGAACATCGCAAAGCTCAACCAAGTTTGGACTACAAGGCTGTGAAAGAGCTCTTGACTGTTGACGGTGTTATTATTTTTCACGATGCACAAGAAAAATATCGACGTAAATGAAGCTATCAAGGAAGCTTGAAATTGATGGATTTAGGTATCATAAGATTAAATACTAGTTGCGAACCAGCGATAGCAATTAAAAATCACGCACACGATGCGTTAGTTGTCCGCGCATTAGTTTGGCAAAGAATGCGTCTTTTGGTAGGATCAACTGATTGGAAATTGAATCGTTTATCAGCCAATTGCTGGCTTTTTTAGTAGGAATTCTCTCCAGCATAGTCGCTACTTGGTTGTTGTTAATCAGGAAGAAAGCAAAATATCGCTTACAATTTCGGAACGTTATGCAAATTATCGAAGAGCTGTTGACCGACATAAAGAAGGACGGCTTCAAATTTGATCACATTTTTGCACTTGGACGAAACAGCGGCGTCGTAGGGTCTATCTTAGCTGGATGTACGGTTAATGCCATCGTTTCAGCAACTTTAGTCAAGAAGCGGCTGCCCGATGGCAGTTTATCTGTAAATTTCGATGCTGCAGCTGAAAAAGCAACCGCAGCATTATCGAACAAAAAAGTTCTAATACTCATCTGTTGCAACTACTTCGGTGCGTCTCTGAAGTATGCAAAACAACAACTAGAAAACTTGAAGCGCCCCCCAAAGGATATTCGAACACAGCAATATAATCCTTCACCCTCCCCTATGTTCAAGCCAACATATATTAGTGTCGTTGTAGGTAGAGACACTAAAAAGACAATGACTGATATTCTTAACGGCTTGCCCTGGGTAACTAATGAATGGGTTCACCCATTTGCTAAGGAGAGAAATTCCGACTTCTGAGATTTAGTTGTACCATATTGATAGCTAAAAGTATGGACATTCACAGTAAGGATAACAGTGACAATCTTGGACCGAACTAAATTATCTGTGCTGCTGAATTTAAACTAATATCTACGTTCCGCAGCATTGCTGAATTTCTGGGTATTGTGTGTGTAGGCCGTTTGCGCCGAAGGCTTCAGTCGACGTAGTCCGCCCCGACTCTGCGGCTTGCGCCGCTATCCACCCCGCCCTCTTAGGTCGGGGAGAAGTACTGGTTCAATCCTGAAACGGATCCCGCATCAAAATCGTATCATCCCGCTCCGGTGATGTGCTGAGCAGCGCCACCGGGCATTCGATCAGTTCTTCCAGAAACCGCACATATTTCACCGCCTGCCCCGGCAAGTCATTCCAGCTCCGCGCGCCCGCTGTCGTGCCCTTCCAGCCTTCGAAGCTTTCGTAGATCGGTTGCACGCGGCGTTGGGCGTCTTCGGCGGCGGGGAAGCGTTCGATGCGTTTGCCGTCGAGTTCATAGCCCACGCCGACTTTGATTTCTTCGAGGCCGTCGAGCACGTCGAGCTTCGTCAGCGCGATGCCTTGAATGCCGCTTGTCTTGATGGCTTGGCGCACCAGTATGGCGTCGAACCAGCCGCAGCGGCGCTTGCGGCCTGTGACGGTGCCGAATTCGCGGCCGCGCTGGCCAATCCATTCGCCCACGTCATTGGCTTGCTCGGTCGGGAATGGCCCCTCGCCCACGCGGGTGGTGTAGGCTTTGCAAATGCCGAGCACATAACTCACTGCCGATGGCCCCATGCCCGTGCCCGCTGCGGCCTGGCCTGCAACGGTGTTGGATGAGGTGACGTAAGGATAGGTGCCGTGGTCAATGTCCAAGCAGAATGCCTTGCGCACCTTCAAACAAAATCCGGTTGCCCTTTTTGCGGTGCTCGTCCAGCAAATCCCAAACGGCATCGGCATAGGGCAGAATTTTTGGCGCAACCTCGGTCAGCTCTTTCAACACTGATGCGGCGGTGACTTCCGCCACACCCATGCCACGACGCAGCGCGTTGTGGTGGGTGAGCATGCGGTCAATCTTTGGGCCGATGGTTGAAAGGTCAACCAAGTCATTCACGCGAATGGCGCGGCGGCCAACCTTGTCTTCATAGGCCGGGCCAATGCCACGGCCCGTGGTGCCGATTTTGCCAGCCCCCGCTGCGGCTTCGCGCAATTGATCAAGCTCGCGGTGCAGCGGCAAAATCAACGTGGCATTGCCAGCAAGGCGCAAATTTTCGCGCGAAATCGAAACGCCTTGCGCGCGCAGTTTTTCAATTTCGGAATCCAGCGCCCAAGGATCCACCACCACGCCATTGCCGATGACCGACATTTTGCCGGGGCGTAAGATGCCGGAGGGCAGCAGTGAAAGTTTGTAGGTCGTGCCGTTGATGACCAGCGTGTGGCCTGCATTGTGGCCACCTTGAAAGCGCGCCACCACATCGGCGCGTTCGGACAACCAGTCCACGATCTTGCCCTTGCCCTCGTCGCCCCACTGTGCGCCGACCACTGCTACGTTTGCCATTTCAGGCTCCTGTCAAAACACGAAAAACGACCCTGACGAGTTTTGGACTCAGAGGGCCGTTAATCGTCCTTACAGTAATTATGGCGTGGCGCAACCGCCGCAAACGCTTAGTCCACAACGCTCACGCGCATACCTTCCGGCCAGCTGATTTTATAGCCTGTTTTCAAGGTGTTCTCGGCCTGTGGCTCCAGCGTGAAATCCCACGCCAAAACCCCGCGCTTTTTGTCGACATCGCGCGTGGTTGGCGGCGTCATGCCCGGCACTTCAGTGATTTCAATGTCTTGCGCCGCCGTGAAGGGCACGCGGTCCATCACCCGGACGGCAATGGGATTTTGTGCAGGTTTTTGACCGCAATGTCCCATGCCCTGGACTTCAACGTTTGAAGAGGTGAGATAATGCCCTCCTCGCCCGTAACCCGGTCAATTTCGGCCCGCGTCACTTTCACCAGATCATCAGCGCCAAACCCAAGCTCCGCCTTTCCGTGGGGTTCAGCAAGGGCAAGCTCCCTGCCCCACATAAAGTGCCGTCGCGATAGAGATTAACGATGCCCGGCAATTGCGGGCCTGTCACCTGTCACCTTGAAACTGGCGGTGAAATAAGCCGTGGTATCAACACGCGGCACCACGAGTGGCCTGCAAGCGTCACTTCATGCTGGCCCGACGTGATGCGCACTTTTTTCGACTGCCCTGCATTGTCAACACTCACGCGGCCTGCGATTCTATAGGTGGCTTGAAAGCCGCAGTCTCGATCATGGCTTGCTTCTGCGCCACCCTTTTGGCTTTTTCGAGTTGCAGCGTTCGCGTTCTGCTTCCATCGTCCTTGTCGTCTTCATATTTTGCTTCTGCCTCAGCAAGGGGCGCAGGCGCGGCGTCAGTGAGCGCACCACTTGCTTGCGGCAACATGTTCAATCTTGCTGACTTCCCACGCCATCATGTCAGGTGCAGCAGTAGAGCCATTGGGTCTTGCCGTCGAAAGTGTCAGCGCAATATCGTCCCAGCGTTCGCCAGTGGACTGCGTCACCTCGGCGCGATGCACCAATTCCATCGTTGGCTTTGTAGCGCCATCACCAATGGCCATGCGCGCATCATAAAACGGTGCCCAAGCTGCTTCCTGCACGCGATAGCTGACGCGCAAAGTGCCTTTCAACGCTTCAGCCGCCTCAATATTCACCACCACCTCAGTGCGATAGTCGTCAGCGGGTGCAAGTTCTGCCATCTTGGCACTGAGCGTGTTGACGCGTTCATCAATGTCGCGCTGGCGTTTTTGCGCGGCCATCACATCTTTCGACAGTGCGCTAAGTTTTTGCCCAACCAGATCCAGCAAACCGCTCAACTGCGCAACATCAATTGCTTTGACGGTTTCAGTTGTTGATTGCGGCACCAATTGTTTGTCGGCGAAGCTCATCAAAATGCTGCGCTGCTGGTTCAAATCCGCAACAGTTTGATCAAGCCCCTGCCGCTCAATCTGCAAGTCCATAATTTCTTTTTCGAGGGTCTTTGCGTTGCGCATCGACAGTTTCGTTCCCATGAAACGATTGCGCGTATCAACCGAACCGATGGACAATGTGCCCGAGCTTGCCCCTTCAACACGAATGGACTGCGCGTCAATGTTTTGCGGCAAATCCGCCAGTATTAATGCCGTGCTCACCTGCTGGCACATCAATTGCCACTTCACGCACCACATCGGCACCCTGCGGAAACACCGTTACGGCATCTATTTTCGATGCTGGTGAAAATTCAGCCGCCCAAACAGATGTGCAGCACGTTGTGGCCAGTAAAAAGCCAGCAAATAATACTTTCATGGAAGTCTCCTGTCGTTCCCATATCCCGGACCACTTATCAAAACCCAGACCAAGGCAAATCTGTGGTGGGTCCACGACAACTTCGTGAAACCAAATAAAAATCTCTTTCATTGACGAATTCAAAAGACTTCGCTCATATCGCTTCTGGGGCGAACAACGGAAGGTAAACATGAAAACACGTCAACTGGTTCCAGCCCTCTTCATCCTGCTCTCAACAACATCGTCAAGTTGGGCCGCTGCCACAGCGGAAGAGGCAGCACGTATTCTTGCGTCTTTCCAAACTTATATTGGAACTGAACCGGGCGTCGTGGCCGTAACTCCTGCAGGTGATGGCTATGACATCAGCTTTGATTTCACACCCTATCTGAAGAAGATTGAACAACCAGGGTTCTTGTCAGCAGTTGATCCATTTCGCTTTACTGCAACACCAGCAGGCGATGGTACGTGGGCAGTTGCATCTAGCGGGCCGTATAAAGCCAAGGCCGAAGCGCCAGGCCTTTTCAGCTTTGATATGCAAGTAGCCGACATGCAGTGGAAGGGCACCTATGACGAAAATCTCTTCACTTTCACTGAGAACAACTACACAATTTCAAAATTAGCGATGAATCAGTCTAACACTGATCCATCAACGCAGATGTTGACTTCAACAGTCTACACTATCGACGCAATAACAGGATCCGGAACTGCCAAAGATGTTGGCAATGGTTTGGTTGACAGTGACGGCGTTGTGACGCTGTCTGGGCTGGTTTCAGCCAACAAAATTCAACTGCCGCCAGAACTCGCGTCGCAAGGCATGCCAGATTTAAGTTACACCGCAAATATCGCAAAAACCGAATATACCACCCGCTTGGCTGGCCTCGCATCTCGCCCCATGATGGACCTTTTGGCCTGGGCCTTTGCCCACCCGTCAAAAGAATTGGTGTTGAAAGATCAAGCACAGCTAAAAGAAAAGCTGCTCGCAGCTCTGCCATTGTTTGGCTCGCTGCAGTCCGATGGCAAATATGAGAACGCCACTGTTGATACAAGCTATGGTCAATTTGCCATGGGCAATGGCGGCTTTTCTGTCGGCATGAATGGTGCCGTCAAAGACGGTCGATTTGCCGAAAGTTTCGAGATGGATGGCTTCAAAATGCCAGATAATCTCTTACCACCTTGGACTGCAGGCCTCATTCCCAAGAAAGTTAAACTGGGATTTGACGTTTCAGATTTCGACTTGGAAACGCCAACGAAAAAATTCATCACTGAAATGGACATTGCTGCCGATGAACCCGTCCCGCCCGGCAGCGAAGAAGCTTATATGGCGGCCTTCGCACCAAAGAACAGCATACTGTTAGGCATTCCCTCTGGCGAAATCTCCTCGGAACTTTACAGCATCACCTATGAAGGAAGCTCGACCATCAACTTCGCTGGCTTGCCCGTTGTGAATGCCAAAGTCCGCATGACAGGCATGGACGCAGTGATTGCAAAGCTGCAACAAGAAGCAGCAGACCCCACAGCGCAACAAGGTATGGCCATGCTGTTTGCTGCAAAAGGCATCAGCAAAGCTGACGGCGATGGCGTGGTTTGGGATATCACAATGTCCCCCGAAGGAAAGATGCTGGTCAACGGCACCGACATGTCCGCCATGATGGGCGCAGTCGCACCTCCACCAGCACAGTGAACAGGCTGGGCTGCTGCGGCAGCCAATTGTTTGCATTAGCCAGAAATGTCATCACCGCACTTGTTGCGGTGATCCATCGTGGGCCAAGACTAGCGCATGAATGGTGCGCTTTGCGCACCACCTAACATCACGCTTGAATTGAAAATGGATCGCCGGAACAAGTCCGGCGATGACATTGCTAGCGAAAGCTGACGAGGACTTAAAATGCCAACACTTTAACTTGCTTCACGTTAGGTAAGTTATTGACTGCAGCCAACACAGATGCCGGCACAACAGCGTCTACTTCCACCAATCCCACCGCATCGCCACCGGCTTCAACTCGGCCGAAATGGAAGCACGCAATGTTGATTCCGGCATTGCCCATCAACGTACCAATGTTGCCGATAAAGCCAGGTTTGTCGTTATTGGTCACATAAAGCATGTGTTTGCCAAAATCAGATTCAAGCTCAATGCCTTTCACTTGAATAATACGTGGCTTACCGTCGGAGAACACGGTACCTGCAACCGATCGCTCAAACTTGTCGGTCTTCACCGTCATGCGCATATAGGTTTCATAGGCACCTCGGCGCGATTGCTTGACCTCATCAACCTTGATGCCACGTTCCTTCGCAACAATAGGCGCCGACACCATATTGATTTGACCAATTTGCGCAGCAAGCACACCAGCCAGCGCTGCTGAAGTGAGGGCTCTCGTATTCATCTCACCCACATCACCGGCATATTCAATCACAATGCCTGTTATCACTTCATCCGTAAGCTGTCCTGCAAAGGAACCCAGTTTTTCTGCCAAGGCAACGAAGGGCTTAAGGCGCGGTGCTTCATCAGCCGAAATCGAAGGCATGTTCAAGGCATTGGTGACTGCACCCGTTATCAAGAAGTCCGACATTTGCTCAGCAACTTGCAGCGCTACATTTTCTTGCGCTTCATTGGAAGACGCACCCAAATGCGGTGTCGCCACCACATTTTCATGGCCGAATAATTTGTGCTTCACGGCAGGTTCAACTTCAAACACATCAAGTGCTGCACCCGCCACTTGCTTAGACACAAGCGCATCATACAATGCATCTTCATTCACCAACCCACCCCGCGCGCAGTTGATAATGCGCACGCCTTTTTTGCATTTCGCCAAAGCAGCGGCATCAATAATGTTGCGGGTTTTTTCCGTCAGCGGTGTATGCAATGTAATGAAATCCGCACGCTTGAAAATCTGATCCAACTCAACTTTTTCAACGCCAATTTCCAATGCCCGGTCTGCCGACAGGAACGGATCAAAGGCGATCACTTTCATTTTCAGACCAAGCGCACGATCAGCGACAATGGCACCAATATTGCCACAGCCGATGACGCCGAGCGTTTTGTTATAAAGCTCAACGCCCATGAAGCGGTTCTTCTCCCACTTCCCCGCATGTGTGGAAGCATTGGCTTCCGGAATTTGACGCGCCAGAGCCATCATCATCGAAATGGAATGCTCCGCCGTTGTGATGGCATTGCCAAAGGGGGTGTTCATCACCACAATGCCACGCGAAGACGCAGCTGGAATATCCACATTGTCAACGCCAATACCAGCGCGACCAATCACTTTGAGTTTTTTCGCGGCTTCAATCAGTTTCGGCGAAACCTTGGTGGCAGAACGAATGGCAAGCCCGTCATACTGATCAATCACAGCCAACAACGCGTCTTTGTCCTTGCCCAAATCTGGCAAGTAATCAACATCGACACCCCGGTCGCGGAAAATTTGAACAGCAGTTTCAGAAAGCTTGTCAGATACGAGAACACGAATGGTCATGGTAGGACCTCAATTTAAAAGTGATGAAATGAATTAAGCTTGGGAAGCGGTCGCATAGGCCCAGTCGAGCCAAGGCATGAGCTTTTCAACATCGGCATGTTTCAACAGTGGCACCACACCAAATGCGAAGGCCAGGAGGTGCATCGCGGTAGCTGCCGATATCGAAGGCCACACCTTCTTTCTCCAACAGCTTTGCCATTTTCTTTGGCACATCTGCAGCACCGTCAACTGTCAAACACACCGATGTGTTGGAACGCGTCGCAGCAACTTTCGCCAAATGATGTGCAAACTCACGCGCAGCAATCCAACGATCAATCACCGCCGCATTGGCATCAGCCCGCGCCCGCAAGCCCTTGAGACCACCGACTCTTTCAGCCCATTCCAGCGCCAGCACATAATCTTCAACGCACAACATGGAAGGCGTATTGATGGTCTCGCCCTCAAATATACCGTCGATCAATTTTCCACCCTTGGTCATGCGGAAAATTTTTGGCATTGGCCATGGTGGTGAATAGCTTTCAAGCCGCGCCACAGCACGGGGCGAAAGAATGAGAACGCCATGCGCACCCTCTCCGCCCAGAACTTTCTGCCAAGAGAACGTCACCACATCGAGTTTGGAAAAGTCCATGTCCTGCGCAAATGCCGAAGACGTTGCATCGCAAATCGTCAAGTCCTTCACGATCGTCTGGATATCCATTTCGCATCAGGCACACGCACACCCGAGGTCGTTCCATTCCAAGTAAAAATCACATCGCGTGAAAAGTCAGCTTGGGACATGTCGGGCAGGACACCATAGTCAGCGGTGAATTTCCGAATGTCCGGCAGCTTCAATTGCTTCACAACATCCGACACCCAACCTTCGCCAAAACTTTCCCAGGCGAATATATCAAGACCACGTGGACCCAACAGCGACCACATCGCCATTTCAACCGCACCCGTGTCAGACGCTGGCACGATGCCAATCTTGTAGTCAGCGGGAACTTGTAAAACCGAACGGGTCAGATCAATGGCGCGCTTCAAGCGCACTTTACCCTCAGCCGATCGATGCGAGCGGCCCGTCAAAGCGTTGTTGAGAAGTGATGCGTTCCAACCCGGGAACTTGGCACAAGGGCCAGACGAAAATTGCGCATTCGCCGGGCGCAATGCCGGTTTGGTATCTGTCATGTTTTGCTCCATCCTTACAGATGGGTAGACTCTCGTTGGGGAGAGCTAGCCCGACGTCGCTATTGGCGCAAAACCGGTCGTGAAGCAAGTCAGAATTTAAAAAACAAAACGCGCCTTCCACAAAGAGTGGAAAACGCGTTTCGTCAGAAAGCCACGCGCGATTGCGGGCTGTATCTTGTTTTAGAACTTTACACGAAGACCAACGGTGCCCTGATGTTCCTGCGTATCCTTGCCGGAAACCATAATGTCACGGTAACGATAGCCCACATCAACCGCGAGGTTGTTGGTGAGATCAACAGCAACACCGGTGGCAAGACCAAAGGCGATACCATCCTTGTCAACTGCAGTGCCCGAACCATTGACCCAGCCATAACCCACACCCGCACCAACATATGGTGTGAACATAGAGTCATTGGCCCAATCGATATAAGCATTGCCCAACACTGTGGTTGTTGAAATTTCAGCGCCAGGCGCAATTTCGTAGTCACCTGTAAAGTCACCCGTCACGTCCATGCGGAACATGTCGTTGTATTGATAGCCGATACCACCACCAATCACGTGGGCATCATCATCAGCACCCCCGGTCCATTCTAGGAAAGACCAACCAGCATCACCGCGCACATACAAACCCATTTGCGAGGTTTCAACTTCCGTTGGTACATCGGGTGCAATGTCGGCAGCCTGTGCAGAAACGGCCAACGGCAACGCAACAACACCAGCTAACAGAATTGATTTAAACATCTTCATGACGCGAACCTCATTTTTAATTACAAACAATCCCCTCGGGATAATTGAACTATGACGTTGAGATGGGGCGCAGCGCGGGCCACAAAAGGGCAGCAATGTGTCAGGTTTGAGAAGTGTCTTTTGAGCAACAGTGTTGTGTACGGCTCACGAACAAATGATTTACTCACTATTGACCATAATGATATCGTCACGCGGGGCAGTGGAGAAAAAATTGAAAGTTATCGCATTGGCCACTCTGGTGGCCTTGTTCGGCACGTCACACGTTCTCGCGGCCTGTGAAGATTCAAAAGCCTATTTTCTCAACGAATTGCCTCTGCCCGAACGATCAGGCGAAGAGATTGACGTACTCGAACCGGAAGGCGAAGAAGGCGGTTCTTTCATCATCTATCGAAATGCCAACGCCAAGCCTGACCGCATTCGCCGTATCGATTTCAGCCCGCTCGGTCGACATCTGGTCACACTCGCCATTGGTGCACCCAACGACATCATGATCACCGACACGCAGGAACACTACATCGCACCATTTGGCTTTATAAACAGCGAAGAGCGTGTTTATTATTTTTTCTGTGACGGGAAGTTGAAGCAAGAACCGGGCGCGGACTTCACCACCGACTACGCCGTTGCTGCAAAAAAGCTGGCAGACGCCGTATTTAACGCACCAGAAATCGCAAAGCATCTGAAAAACTCAAGCGCCATTGCACCGGTGTGGAAATGATGCGCCACGCCTGTTTCGTCTTCGCCTTAATCAGTATGATGAACTTACCTGCAAAGGCCGAGTGCGACTTGGCCGGTGCGATGCAAATCTATCAATCCCCGCTCCCTGAGGATGAAGACATTCGTCGTGATTCAAAAGTCACGCAACGTTCGGAAGGTGCGGTGTGGAGCATCTACAATGATAAGTCCGGAAAACCCTTGCGCCTCATCCACACCGACTATGGGGAAAGTGGTCGCGATGAACACATCTTGACCATCGGCGATGCCAAGAACTACATCATTACCGTTCACAACTATTATTATCTGGCGCCCCTCAGTTATGAAGGCAGTAACCTGTATCGCGAAGAGGTGAACCACTACCTCTTTTGCGCCGCGGCGCTGGACCTTCCCAAGGAGTGGGAAGATTTCCCGGACAGCTATGTGCCCAACGCCCGCAAAGCCGCTGACTTCATTTTTAAATCAGAAGAAATCCAAGCTGAACTGAAGCGATCAAGCGTTACGCCGCCGATTTGGCAATGACGCCGCAGAGTTCATCAACAATCTGATTGACCATGCTCGCGTCGTCACCTTCCGCCATGACACGGATGAGCGGTTCGGTGCCCGAAGGGCGAATGACCAATCGGCCTCTGCCAACCAAGCGTTTTTCAGCTTCAGAAATCGACGCAATCACCTTGTTGTCTTCCAAAGGCTTGCCGCTTGTGAAGCGAACATTTTTCAAAACCTGCGGCAAGGGCTCAAACAGATTGCACACTTCGCTCACAGGTTTTCCTTGCCGCACAACTTCGGACAACACTTGCAAAGCCGCAAGCAAACCATCGCCAGTGGTAGCATAATCCGACATCACGATGTGGCCTGATTGCTCACCGCCAACGTTAAAGCCATGCTCGCGCATGTGCTCAACCACATACCGGTCACCCACTTTGGTGCGCGCCAGACTAAGGCCCTGCGCTTGCATGTAACGCTCAAGTCCTAAGTTTGACATGATGGTCGACACAAGCCCACCACCTTTGAGTTGTCCGCGTTGCGCCCAACTTGTGGCGATCAGCGCCATGATCTGGTCGCCGTCAATCACATTGCCTTTTTCATCGCAGATGATCACACGATCAGCATCGCCATCAAGCGCAATGCCAATATCTGCGCGCACTTCACGCACGCGTTCGCACATCGCATGTGGCGAAGTTGATCCCACTTTGTCGTTGATGTTGACACCATTAGGTTCATCACCAATGACGACAATATCAGCACCCAATTCCCAAAGTGCAGTCGGAGCGGTCTTGTAAGCTGCACCATTCGCGGTATCAATAACGATGCGCAATCCGTCGAGGTTGCTTTCACCGGGATAAGTACGTTTGGCAAATTCAATATAACGCGCACCAGCATCTTCAATGCGCTTGGCGCGGCCAATGTCAGTTGAAGACGCCAGTGAGTCTTTCGCCGGCTTATCAATCAGCGCTTCAATTTTGAGTTCCTGCTCATCGGACAACTTGTAGCCATCCGGACCAAAAATCTTGATACCATTATCATGAAACGGATTATGCGACGCTGAAATCATCACGCCTAAATCAGCGCGCATTGAGCGTGCAAGCATAGCCACTGCAGGCGTAGGCACCGGTCCCAACAGGAACACATCCATACCAGACGCCAGCAATCCAGCCGTCAAAGCCTGCTCAATCATATAACCAGAAAGCCGTGTATCTTTCCCGATCACCACGCGGTGGCGATGACCGCCACGGCGGTGCAAATGTCCCGCCGCCATGCCAATGCGCATCACCACATCGGGTGTCATGCTGCCGCTATTGGCGCGCCCACGCACACCGTCTGTTCCAAAATATTTACGTGACATGAAATTCCCCAAGCCCACTTTCCGAAGCACTTAATAGCATAAACTAAAAATCCGCTGAATCAGGATCGCTCGACGCGGTAAATACCGCCAAAGCCTGCACCGTAGCCTTAACATCATGCACCCGAAGAATATGAACGCCTTGCGCCGCAGCCTGCAATGCACCACCAACCGAGCCGTTAACCCTGTCTGACGGCCAGTTTTTCGCCCGTCACGGCCCCGACAAAGCCTTTACGTGACAACCCAACCAGCACGGGCAAACCCAAACCATGAAACAATGACAAACCCGCCATCAGCTCCAAATTCTGTCGAAACGTCTTTCCAAAACCAATGCCCGGATCCACACAGATGTTTTCGCGCAGAATACCAGCCGCCTCTGCCTTGGCCACAAGAGCCGCCAATGCATCATAAACATCCAGCAACACATTATCATATCGAGGGTTCAGTTGCATGGTTTTGGGTTCACCCTGCGCATGCATCAAAATTACCGGCGCTTTTGCAGCAGCCACAACCACAGCACTGTCAGCTTCATAGCCCAGTGCTGAAACGTCATTCACGACCTTGGCCCCTGCTTTCAAAGCCCCACGCATGACCAAAGCTTTGCGGGTATCAACGGACACAACATGTTTGTGCGACAACCCGCTGATCACCGATTCGACACGGCGCAATTCCTCAACAACCTCAACCGTATCAGAACCGGGTCTGGTCGATTCTCCGCCCACATCCAAAATATCTGCACCTTCGCTCGAAAGTTTTAATCCGTGAGCAATCCCAGCGTCTGCATCATTAAGGCGGCCCCCGTCGGAAAACGAATCCGGCGTGACATTAACAATGCCCATCAGCAATGGGCGATTTAAATCAAAGCCTGCAAATTGCGGGCGCACGGCAGTGATGTTTTGGAGCTCCGGCAAGTCACAAACATCTGCATAACTTTCAACCATGCGACCAGCGCCGCGTTCAATCACCTCAACATGGGTAAAGCCAATATGGGGCATGCCACCCAACGCACCAGCCTTGCCAGACGCAATCAAATCGCGCGCATCACGGCCAAATACAAATGAGACAGGGCGAAAATAGGTTTTCATGGAACTGTTGTTGCCTTCCCCTCACCACCTCTCCCGCAAGGGGGAGAGGAAAAGTCATTCTTCTCCCGCGACTTTCCGTGGCAGAAGGTGCCCCTAGCAATTGCCAGCAATTGCGGGGGGCGGATGAGGGACAGCGCGAACTTAAGTCGTCTGTGGTTCCAAACCTGACGACCTGCGCTTTGAACCAGCACGCGGCACAGATGGCGTGCCTTTGTCTGACTTCTTTTCGGGCTTGTCGTCGCGATCAAGTGTTTCACCTTTCAGCAAACGTGCAACATCCTCTCCCGAGAGCGTTTCAAATTCCAACAAGGCCTTGGCGATGATATGCAACTGATCCCGCTTTTTCTTCAAAATCAATTTGGCTTGCGCTTCACCAGTCGCCACCAAACGGCGGACTTCCTCGTCAATGGTTTGTGCCGTGCTTTCCGAAACATTCTTGCTCTGCGTCACGCTGTGACCCAAGAACACTTCTTGTTCATTGGCAGAATAGCGCACACGTCCGAGCTTGTCAGACATGCCCCATTCGGTCACCATCGAGCGGCCCAAGGACGTTGCCATTTGAATGTCGCCCATGGCACCATTGGTCACGTTCTTTTCGCCACCCAAAATGAGTTCAGCTTCACGGCCACCAAACAATACGGCCATGCGGGCTTCACACCATTCACGTGTGCGCGAATAGCGGTCCCCATCAGGCAAGTTCATGGTCACACCCAAAGCACGGCCACGTGGAATAATCGTAACCTTGTGCAGTGGATCATATTTCACATTCAATCCAACAAGCGCATGGCCTGCTTCATGATAAGCTGTGTTGCGGCGTTCATCTTCCGACATCACCATAGAGCGGCGCTCAGCACCCATCATGACTTTGTCTTTAGCGTCTTCGAACTCCGCCTGGGTAATAATGCGCTTGTTGCGACGCGCTGCCAAAAGTGCCGCTTCGTTGCAAAGATTAGCAAGATCAGCACCTGAAAATCCGGGAGTACCACGCGCCAAGACCTTTGGTTCAATGTCCGGAGCCAATGGCTTGTCCTTCATGTGGACGCGCAGAATTTGTTCACGGCCCTTCACATCAGGATTGCCAACTTGAATCTGGCGGTCAAAACGGCCCGGGCGCAACAAGGCTGGGTCCAACACGTCCGGACGGTTGGTCGCTGCGATGATGATCACACCTTCATTCGATTCAAAACCATCCATCTCCACCAACAATTGGTTCAATGTCTGTTCGCGTTCGTCATTGCCGCCGCCAAGTCCAGCACCACGATGACGACCAACGGCATCGATTTCGTCGATGAACACAATGCAAGGCGCATTTTTTTTGGCTTGTTCAAACATGTCGCGCACACGCGATGCACCGACGCCCACGAACATCTCCACAAAGTCCGAACCAGAAATCGTGAAAAACGGCACATTGGCTTCGCCAGCAATGGCGCGGGCTAAAAGTGTTTTACCTGTACCAGGAGGGCCAACCAACAATGCGCCACGTGGAATTTTACCACCGAGGCGTTGGAACTTGTGAGGGTCCTTCAAGAAGTCAACAATTTCGACAACATCGTCCTTGGCTTCATCAACGCCCGCAACGTCAGCGAAGGTCACTTTGCCTTGCTTCTCCGTCAACAGCTTGGCGCGCGATTTGCCAAAACCCATTGCCTTGCCTGTGCCATTTTGCATTTGGCGCATGATGAAGAACCAGACGCCCAACATCAGCAGCAAAGGCAACATATAAATCAACACACTTGAGACAAGCGATTCAGACTGAGGAGGCTGAAATACCATTTCCACATTCTTCGCGCGCAACAACTTCAAGTCTTCATCGGTC
This sequence comes from uncultured Alphaproteobacteria bacterium, assembly GCA_963850355.1. Taxonomy (GTDB): domain Bacteria; phylum Pseudomonadota; class Alphaproteobacteria; order Rhizobiales; family Aestuariivirgaceae; genus Aestuariivirga. The sequence goes on along the minus strand of CAWKKP010000008.1, from coordinate 647,601 downwards.
AAGGGACCGTAGGTTTCCAAAGTCTTGCCGTCTGAAGTTTTGGCTTCAATCGCACCATTGGTATAAGTGAAACTTTTAATGCCACCGCTGTTGGCCTTATTCAGAAATTCCGAATAACTGATCTCGTTGGCACTGGCGCGCAACATGCTCTGGCCTTGGAACAGCGAGAACAGCGCGAACAACAACAGACCAATTACGATCCAAACGGCGAAACTGCGGAATTGATTCACGTCAAACCTCATTCAAAAAGCACTGGCCAAGACTTTGGCCGGGCATTGGCGTTAACATAAGGACGACAACGCCGAAAACCAAGCGTCATCAACCACTCCTTACGACTCTAAAGCCTGAATCGTTCACAAAGCGTGGCTGAAACATCGCTTCGACCACTTTTTACGGCAGAAATCACAGTTCCATCCGACAGTTTCACGGCTGGCAGGGCCGAAAATGCCAAGGCTGGCACATCTTTTGTGCGTTTCAACAATGCCGGCTGTCCCATGGGGCCAACGGAACTACCAGAAGGTGCTTCCACCACAAATCGACCATCAAAGACAAACTTGCCCGAAGCTGGAACGACTTGCCAACGGTCGCGAATGCGTCCGGGCTCTCGCATCACCTCAACCACATGCCGCCGCGCACTGACAATGGCACCATTCACACTGCGCCGATTCTCGCGTCCCGCCAGTAACCACTCTGCCACCGCTTCCACACCAGCACGTTCCGGTAGTTCACCGTCGCCAGCCGCCGCCATAACGCGTGCCAGAATGTCATGGCGCACGGCATGTGCTTCGTCCTGCAACGATGAGCGGTTCAATCGTACGACAGCATAATCATCAACCGCCATATGATCTCGCAACCAAGCCACCGCGCGGAGCGCTGTTTCGCTCACGCTGAGTTGCGATATTGACGCGATATTTTGCAAAGCGGCCACATCACGGTCTTTGAGTTCACTGCGCACCCGCACCCGTTCGAACCGCGGGTTCACATTACTCGGATCGTCGAGCCAAGGCTGCCCTGCACTTTTCAAATACTCGCGAAGATCATTCCGCCTCAAAGCCAACAGAGGCCGTAATACACGAACCCCCAACCATTCGTTTTCAGGCCAAATGCCAGCAAGGCTTTTTGCAGTATCTGTTCTTTGCTGCCGCATGAACACGGTTTCAGCTTGATCATCCGCTGTGTGCCCCGTCATCAACACTGGCACATTCTGCTGGCGACACCACTGCGCTAATAAATCATAGCGAGCCTGCCGCGCCTTAGCTTGAATGCCAGTTGCGGGTTTCGCCCCCATCCACGGCAATACAACATGAGAAATGCCCAATGCTTCACACCACCGGGCAACTTGCTGAGCTTCATCAGCACTGCCATCGCGCAAGCCATGCTCTACCGTCAGCGCAAAAACATCACGTGGCCCCCCAAACTTTGACCACGCATGCACCAAACACAACAGGGCCATGGAATCAGAGCCGCCAGAAACGGCAACGGCCACACGGGGCAAACCCGTGAGGCCGTCAAAAATGCCATTGAGTGGCGTTGAAACGTTAGCAGCCAGCACGCTTGAATTCAGCCTGTGCGCGCTTCTTGGCCTCAACAGCCCGTGGGAATTCTGTGCCAACCGAACCCAATGCAGCACAAGCCTGTTCACGTTGATCCATCTTGCGGAGAGAAAGACCAAGCTTCAACAAGCTGTCAGGGGCACGGCGGCTTTTTGGATAATTTTTATAGCCTTGCAAGAAGTTGCGAGCAGCTTCCTGATAGTTGCCTTGCGCATAAAAGGTTTCACCCAGCTGATATTGCGCACTACCTGCTAAACTATGATCTGGATATTTTTCAAGGAATTGCCGGAAGCCTGCTTCAGCGTCTCCAAATTGGCGGCGCAACAGTGTTTCATAATGCTTTTCATACAGCGCTTCCGGTGTATCGGTGGCCGGAGTCAATGAAACTTGCTCAATGCCATCACTTGGCGCTGCACCATCAATCACGGCGTTTTGGGCTGGCACTGCTGCAACATCTTGCTCGCCCGGTACCAAAACTTGCCCACCATCTCCGGCGGCATTGTTTTCACCGCTGCCCAGTTGTGTTGGTGCGGGTGCCAATTGGTCGGTGGTTTCGATGCTTTCACCGCCAACAATCATTGCTTGCTTTTTACGCTGAGGTAACGCGGCAGGCACGTCTTCAATCGTTTCAACACCCTGCTCTGGTTCAGCCGCAAGGTCCGACAGCTTCTTCAGTTTTGGCTTTGCTGGTGATTGTTCAACAGCACCTTGCTGAGAATTTCCCAATTGCTGTTGCAACTGCCGCATGGAATTGTTCAATTCCTCCATTTGGCCCGTCAGGTCCTTGATGCGGTTTTCAATATTCAGAATACGTGTCGCAATATCCTGTGCCGCAACTGGCATGGACACAAAGGCCAACAACACGGCCGCAAATGCACTTGATTTAAACATGTCTATATTCCCTATGGGGAGTCGTCTTGAGCTTGAAACTGCAACACAAAGACGGAGAAATTGCGGCTTAAACGCGACGCAACAAAAACCAAGGGCGCTGTCACATTCCTGCAACAGCTGCCCTTATGTCTGAGATTAGTTTGTACCGCCCGTAATTACGGTAACGGCACGGCGGTTCTGCGACCAGCATTCCTCGGCATCACACAATTGTGCGGGGCGCTCCTTGCCATAGGCAATCGACGCGACGCGGCTGCCAACCACACCTTGGCTGATCAAATAATTGCGCGTTGCAGTAGCGCGGCGGGCTGAAAGCGAAATGTTATATTCGCGTGTTCCGCGTTCGTCGGCATGGCCTTCGACCTGCACGGTCACATCCTTATACTGTTGCAGCCATTGCGCCTGGCGCGACAAGATTTCACGGCCTTCGGGCGTCAAAGTTGTTTGGTCAACGAGGAAGTAAACCCGGTCGCCAACGTTGGTTTGGAAATCGGCTTGGCTTCCGGGCGAAGCGCCACCAGCACCTGCATCAAGGCCAGAGCCTCCTGCACCACCACCTGCATCAAGGTCTGGCGTATTCTTTTTCGAACAGGCCGCGAGGGCCAAAAAACAGCTCATCAGGGCTGCCGTCCTGAAACCCGCTGAACGCGTTATCATCAATCCCACTCCTTCATTCCAGCCCTGCACCCGCCCCAATTTTGGCCCCGAGTACGATTCGCGCTGTGTTACAATTCGCGTTACACAAAACGCCCCCATGCGCAAGCGTGGGGGCTTGATTCACACATCTTTGTGCGGGCGAAGCAGGACAAATGCCCTTAGCTTGTGCGCGCGCCGGAGGTGATAACCGTCACACCACGGCGATTTTGTGACCAACATTCTTCCGCATCACACAATTGTGCCGGGCGTTCCTTGCCATAGGCAATGGAAGCTACGCGCTTTGCCGAAATACCCTGCGAAACCAGGAAGTTACGAATGTTCGTGGCACGGCGGGCACTCAATGAAATATTATACTCGCGTGTACCGCGTTCGTCAGCATGGCCTTCAATTTGAACTGAAACATCAGGGTATTCCTGCAACCAAGACGCCTGCTTCAGTAAAGTGGCCTTACCATCGTCGGTCAACTCAGTCGAATCTGCGGCGAAAAATACGCGGTCGCCGACATTGGCTGAGAAGTCTTCAGCAGAACCCGGAACTTGAGCGGCAGACCCCGCAAGTTGGCTACCAGCGCCATCACCAGCACCAAGGCCATCAGCTCCTAAGCTTGCAGTATTCTTCTTCGAGCAAGCAGCCAGCGACAGAGCGCAAGCCAAAGCCAAAGCAACTTTAAATCCGGACGATTGAATGTTCATCATAAGCAAATCCACCTTAATAAAGCGAAAGCCCCCCGGCCCCGCTACATCGGCTGTTAATGCCTCATTGATGTTAAGATCATGTTGGCGAAAGTGGTAAAGCGGAGGTTAAAGTCTCAAACACTCCCAAACCGCAAAACCTTAATCTCCTTCGGTGCCTTCAATGGTTTGTCATTTGTCAAAAACGCAGTGCACCCACTTTCGATGGCACTTGCCATGTGAATGGCATCGGGCGTTTTTAATCCGTAAAGGGATCGGAACAAACTGGCTCGCACATATGTCTCGCGCGAAGTGGGGATGAGTTCGAAGGCACCACTCGTCTCAATGAATTGACGATAGAGCGCGAGGAGACCCGTATTGTTGGCGCGAAACGCTGGAACCAAAACTTCGCACAGCGTGAGCTCGCTTGTGCAGATGTGAGTCTCGTTGTGCAAAATGCTGTCACGAATCTCGCGCAATTCGCGTTCGAGAGAAGGAAACCCTTCCATGAGATAGATAAAAACATTGGCATCAAAATAAACCCGGTTATCCTTGAGCTGATTTCTCAGTCCCACGACGCCCGTTCCCGTGTGATGAAGTTAGCTGCTTCCTCAGGGGATTGAAACAATCCCTTTCCGGTGCCGATCCACGTGGAAATATCGACACCTTTTTTGCCTTTGCCGAGAGCAGGTTTTTTGCGAGACACGACGTCTTGCGGCTTCAAAACAATGTTACCGTTCGACACAGCAACTTCGAACACATCACCCTTATGGGCTGAAATTTGTTCGCGCACCGAAGCCGGAATGGTGACTTGGCCTTTTTCTTTGAGCTTGACGAGCGACATGCGGCCTCCAAAAGTAGGAAAGTACGACTTTCATACTAGTGGAAATACACGTCCTGTCAATTCAACTTCGGTGACCACGCTGGATCGCTTGCAAAGCCAGGTGTTGCCACGGGTTGCTCGTTATAACCCGTCACATCAACGGAATAGAGTCGTGAACCGCCGTTCTCGCCGCCTGACTCGCGGAAGAACATGATAACGCGTGAGTTGGGCGCCCAGGTCGGGCCTTCATTGTGGAAGCCCTCGGTGAGAATACGTTCGCCCGAACCATCAGGCTTCATCACGCCGACGGAGAATTTTCCGCCTGCACTTTTGGTAAATGCAATCCATTGTCCATCGGGTGACCACACGGGCGTTGAATAGCGTCCCTTGCCAAAGCTGATGCGGTTTTGCCCGCCGCCATTGGCATCCATCAGATAGATTTGCTGCGCCCCACCGCGATCAGATTCAAAAGCAATCTGCGAACCATCCGGTGAATAAGACGGTGCAGTATTAATCGCCGCTACATCAGTGACCTGCCGCAATTTCCGAGACTGCAAATTCATTTCAAAAATATTGGAGTTGGTGCCGTCGTCACTTTGCAGCGACATCAAAATGCGATTGCCATCTGGCGAGTAACGCGGCGCAAAGCTCATTGTCGGAAAATCTCCGACAATTTCTTTCTGGTTGGTATCGATGTTGTAAACATAAACCCGCGGCACACCCGTACCGAACGACATATACGTCACTTCATTTGACGTTGGTGAAAAGCGTGGCGTCAACAACAGGTCGCCGCTGATCGGCAAGGTACGCGGATTAAATCCGTCTTGATCCATGATTGCCAGCTTCTTCACGCGTTTGGTTTTGTCCCCGGTTTCATCCACAAACACAATGCGCGTATCGAAGTAACCTTCGAAACCCGTAAGCGCTTGATAGATCTGGTCCGACACGCGATGCGCCAAACGCCGCGCCAGTTTGGGCGATGCGGCCAAACTCTGACTCGCCAGCAATTGTCCGGAGTTGATGTCATAGAGTTTGAAGGTCACACGAATTTTGCCGCCTTCATTGTTGACAGCACCCGTCACCAAGGCACGCGCCTTGATGCCGCGCCAGGCGTCAAAGGCAGGCTCCGCGTCAAGACTTGAAATTTGTTCCGGATAATTCTCAGGCGGGATTGGCGCAAAATAACCAGAGCGCCCCAAGTTGTTGGCAATGACCCCGGAAACAGTTGCCGCCGCTTCGTCAGCTCCACTGGAAAGGAAGGGGGCGATGGCAACCGGTACAGGATCAATCCGGCCCTCCTGGTTGATGCCCTTGAGCTGCGCGTGAGCCGTTACAGCCAACACCATCAGCGTCAACACTGCCAAAACAGGCACCATCCAGCGGTTCAACATCGTCATTCCCTCAGTCCTTCAAAAAACCAGTCTTAACGTGGCGCGAACGTCCACTCAATTTCTTTCCACAGGTCATAGCGCTCAACGGGCAACCAATCATAGGGCGCACAGGCCATCACTGCGGCAATTGCAGCTTGCTGCGCGGTACCCCCGCCATTGCCACCAATGACAACGGGTTGACCCACAACACCGCCCTGCTTTGTCATCTTCCAAGACAGATCAACCGTCTCTTTGCTTTCACGCACCGACGGCGGCACATCCCAACAGTCTGTAAAGCGCTGGCGAAGACCGTCAATAATCGTGGCCGACATCGCCTCGTCGCTGCCTTGAATATCTTTCTCAGCCTTTTCAGGTGTTCCCGCTTCATCTTTTTGTTCAACGGGCGCCGAAGCTTCGGTGTTTTCCTTGTTCAACAAATCTTCAAGCTGCGCCACATCAAGCTTGCGCGCTTTCTTTTCAGCATCCAATTTTTTCTTGGCATCTGCCTTGGCTTTGGCTTCAGCTTTCGCGTCGGCTTCTTCTTTCTTCTTTTTGTCTTCTTCAGCCTTCAGCTTTTTCTCTTCGGCCTTCTTTTTCTTTTCTTCTTCTTTTTGCTTTTTCTCTTCAGCCTTTTTAAGTTCAGCCTCTTCCGCAATCAGCATGTCCTTCAACGGATCTGCATCAACGGGCTTATCTTCAACCTTTTTCTCAACCGGTTTTTCGACAGGCTTCTCTACTGGCTTTTCTTCTTTTTTCGGAGGGTCCGGTGGCGGTTCTTCCTTGGCAGGTTCTTTCGCCGCAACCTTTTTCTCGTCGGTTACTTTTTCCTGCGGTTTGGCTTTTTCAACCGACTTTGACGCCTTGGGTTTTGGCTTCTCCGCAGGCTTCTCTTCCGATTTTGTTTGCGCTTTCACTTTTGTCGCATCGGTGATGTTGGAAATATCAACTTGGATTGCTTCAACCGGTTGGATTTCCAACGGCCTCGCAGACGGAATGCCAAACAACGCGATGGCCAGGATCAACGCGTGAAAGGAAACCGAACCGAGGAAGCTCTTTTTCATTGTGGCCACTAATTGACAGGCTTTTCGAGCGGCAATGTGGCAAGCCCCACTTTGGTGTATCCAGCGCCATTGAGAAGCCCCAGGACTTCCATCACTTGGCCATAGGTCAAGGCGGTGTCGGCGCGCACCATCAGGCGCTCTTCTTTGCCCTCTTTGGATTTGGCTTCAAGCTGCGCCAGCAACTGGTCAACCGCCATTTTCTCTTCACCCAGAAACACAGTCTTGTCGGCCTGAACCGTAATGTATGTGGGCTCGACAGGTGCTGGCGTTGGCGTGGCACTGGCCTTCGGCAAATCCACCGGCACACTCACCGTCATCAAAGGGGCCGCCACCATGAACACGATCAGCAACACCAACATCACGTCCACAAGTGGCGTCACGTTGATCTCAGCATTCAAACCTTTGCGGGCACTGCGCCGACCTCGTCGACTACTGCCACCACCACCTGCTGCACCTACTGAAGCACCCATGGCTTAGGCCCTCTCGTCCAACTGACGCGAAATAATGGCTGAAAACTCATCGGCAAAATTCTCAAGCCGCGAAGCCACTTTCGACGCATCAGAGGCATACATGTTGTAGAAAATCGTGGCAGGAATTGCCGCCACCAAACCAATGGCTGTTGCAAACAGCGCTTCCGCAATACCGGGAGCCACAACCGCCAAGCTGGTGTTGCCCGATGTCGCAATGCCTTGGAACGATGTCATGATGCCGTACACAGTGCCGAACAAACCAATGAAGGGAGCTGCTGAACCAATCGTTGCCAAGAACAACAAGCGCGCTTCAAGTCCACCCATTTCTTTTTGAATTTGCACATCCATGACTTTTTCAATGCGCTTCATCACGCCAGCAAAACCCGCGCGCATCGCTGCACCCTGGCTGCGCTTCCACTCTTCCATCGCTGAAATAAAAACCGACGCCATGCCAAGCGGCTCACGCGCGCGCGCACCGTGATAAAGATCATCAAGCGACTGACCTGACCAGAACACACTTTCGAATTTATCATTCGCTGCGTTCATGCGGCGGATGGCAAACCACTTTTCGAGAATGATGGCCCAGCACCAGATCGAGGCCAAAGCCAATCCCAACATAACCAAAAACACGGGCCATGAGGCCTGCATCACAAGATGCCAAAGTGACATGCTACCGGCTTGCGCTGCTCCAGCTGGCGCTTCTGCAATCTGTTCCATAAAATCCCTATCGTCCCCGAATGCGGCGAAACTGTCCCCCTGCTCCGCCTGCCATGTCTGAGATGTTGCCATCAGACAACGGCCTCAAACACTGAAAATGTGCCGATTCTGCGGCAATTCGGGTCCTTACACGAATCGCTACAGGGCCGATTGGGGACCACTCAGCCACGAGATTGCAGATGAATCGTTTATGGTTAACAAGTGGTTAGGATAAAATCCTGGCAAACGCCACCAACAGGTCAGGCGTCAAGCGCTTGGGCCGCCCACGGCCATCAATCAAAACCGCTGTCACATCTGCCGTAAACAACACGTCCGCGCCCCGCAGCACGCGTTGTTTGAGTTCGAACCGTGCGCCTGAGGCATCGCCTGGGGTGGTTTCCACCGTCAACACATCTTCAAACTTGGCAGGTCGTAGAAAATCACAATTCATGCGGCGGACAACAAAAGCCCCACCTCCGCCAAACATGCTGTTTTGATCAACACCCAGAACACGTAGGAAGTCCGAACGCGCCCGCTCGCAGAATTTCAAGTAATTCGCGTGATAGACATAACCCGAAAAATCCGTGTCTTCATAATAAACGCGAACGGCGAGATGGTGGATACCTTAGATGATTGAGCCTTCCGTCACGCGGTCCCTCTCCGTCAACGCAAATCGTTGACACCTCTCCCGCAAGCGGGCGAGGAATGAAACCACCTTTCCTCCTCCGCTTGCGGGGGAGGTGGATTGCGCAACAGCGCAAGACGGAGAGGGGCCGCGTGATCAGCCATCACTCGCCCTCCGCCAACGGCAAAACACCTTGCGTAATCTCAGCACGGTTGGGCACGGCAAGACCCAGATGTTTGAACGCATGATGCGTCAACAAGCGGCCACGTGGAGTGCGATTCAAAAATCCGAGTTGCAACAAATAGGGCTCCACCACATCTTCAAGCGCATCTCGCCCTTCGGACAGGGACGCTGCAATCGTATCAATGCCCACCGGTCCACCACCAAAATTCAGCGCAATTGTTTTAAGGTAACGATGATCGAGTGCATCCAAACCTGCTTCATCCACATCCAACATGCGAAGCGCCTTGTCAGCTGATTTTGCGTCAACATAATCCGAACCATCAACCGACGCAAAATCCCGCACGCGGCGAAGCAACCGCCCGGCAATACGGGGCGTACCGCGCGAGCGCTTGGCAATTTCGCGCGCACCATCCTCGGTGACGGATAAACTCATAATCCGCGCACCGCGCTTGACGATATCAAGCAACTCATCATGCGTATAAAAATCCAATCGCACAGGAATGCCAAAACGATCGCGCAGCGGCGTGGTCAAAAGCCCGGTGCGCGTGGTGGCTCCCACCAGAGTGAACTTGGCCAAATCTATTTTGACACTGCGCGCCGCAGGGCCTTCGCCGATGATGAGATCGAGTTGAAAGTCTTCCATCGCTGGATAAAGCACTTCTTCAACAGCGGGATTGAGGCGATGAATTTCATCGATGAACAAAACATCACGGTCTTCAAGGTTGGTCAGCAACGCTGCAAGATCACCCGCTTTGGCAATCACCGGACCAGACGTTGAGCGGAAATTCACGCCCATCTCACGCGCCATGATTTGCGCCAGCGTGGTTTTGCCCAATCCAGGTGGGCCTGCAAACAACACATGGTCAAGCGGTTCTTGGCGCGACTTTGCCGCTTCAATAAACACCCGCAAATTCGCCTTCTGCTTGGTCTGCCCGACGAATTCGTCAAGTCTTTGAGGCCTCAAGTGCGTGTCGAGTGCCTCTTCTGGCAATTCCAAGTTTCGTACAATTCCACTCATGCGGATACCTGCCAGAACCGCCGGAAAATGAGCCAACAAGTCCCACCAGATGTCGCAAGTGCCGCGCCAAGCACCAATAAGATATCTGCATTCCTAGTAATTGATAATTGCAAAAAGTACGAGAAGCATCCGAATAAAATCGCCACCATTAACAGTACGAACCACAATGGTTGCTTGCCCCGCAACCATCCATGAACTGCCATTGCAAATCCGAAAAGAAGGGCAGGCAATCCGCCAAACAGGTATGAAGCTTTGAATGCAATCCTCATGAAAAACTCAAGGGCTCCGTCGAACCCTTGAGTAAAAGACGTAAAGAGCAAACCGGTAAAAAAAACGGCGCCACCAATCAGCGGACCCAGCACTGCGCAAACCATTAAGGTGAGTAACGCGGCACGCCATGGTTTCTTTTCCGAAATCATCAGATTTTCCTCATCCCAGCGCCAACTCTTTCAACGCGGCCCTAATCAATTTCTCCGTAGGCTGATCATCTCCGCTTTTGCGCATCGCTGCAGAAACCGCCAGCGCCGCCTGCGATTGGCCGTAACCCAAGTTAACCAGCGCTGAAACAGCATCCGTCACAGCTGTGGTTTTCGGTGCCGCCAATTCTGCCGCAACCGCACTCAAGCCAATATCCGCCGCTGTATAAGCCGGAGCCTTGTCTTTCAATTCCAGGACAATGCGTTCAGCCAGTTTTTTCCCAACACCATTGGCGCGTCCGATCATGGCCTTGTCTTGCAGAGCAATCGCCGAGGCCAAATCCCCTGGTCCCAACACCGACAAGATCGCCAGCGCCACCCGCGCTCCTACACCTTGCACAGATTGCAAAAGCTTGAACCATTCTTTTTCCAACACGGTGGCAAAACCCACAAGCCGGATATTATCTTGCGACACCAGCATGTCGGTATAAACTTCCGCCGCTTCTCCGATGCCCGGCAAAGCGCCCAAGGTTTTGGACGAGCACGACACAAAATAACAAACGCCATTCACATCCACCATCACCCAATCGGGTCCGGTGGAATTGATACGTCCTTTAAGTTTTCCGATCATGGATGCGTGTCCGGTGCAATGACTTCGACTTCGGGAAAATATGTTCTGTAGCGTGCTTGGTCCCGGGTCAGAATACGATAACCCTTTGATGCCGCGTGAGCCCCGATGAGGAAGTCGGGAAGAAGTCGATCCCGCAATCCGCCTGCGCGTCTGTAATTTCGATATGCGCGGCCTGCCAAATACGCAGCGTCCCATGGAACTTCTTCAAGCAAAGAACCCATCGCTTGGAAAACATCAAGTGTCTCCTTTTGCGATGTGAAGTGACCACCAACTTCTGCAAACACAATTGTATTCACAACAATTTGGTTGTCCGATTGACAGTCTAAGAATTTTTGCGCTGCCCAATGATACCAAACGGGGTCCCGCAATATGATGTCAAACAGTACGTTTGAATCCGGGATCGTTTTCATCGTCGCAATAGCCCCGCAATTTTTCCATGATTTCGTCTGTCGTCATATTTGCAAAGGTCGGATCAACTTTGCCTTCGCGCCGCATACGATCGCCAAACTCTCCGAGCAAACGAACTGCACGCTGACCCGCGTTCTCATTCGCCACTGGTCTTGGTACCTCTAAAATCACAGCCTGCCCCTCCTCGCGGAATCCGATTTCATCACCCGGTGCAATACCCAGCCGGTCCCGGATATGTTTGGGAACAGTGACCTGACCTTTTGATGTAATGCGCATGGTAATACCTCACTGGTATTACTTGCATAAAAACGTGAACAAGTCAAGAACGCGCCAATACATCCTTGAGCCGCTGCGAACCCCGATGATGGGCGTGACAAATGGCAATGGCGAGGGCATCGGTCGAATCCGCCGTCTTCATCACAGCTTTCGGCAGTAGCATTTTGACCATATGCTTGACCTGCGCCTTTTCGGCATGCCCTGCCCCAACAACAGATTTTTTCACGGTGTTGGGCGCATATTCTGCAACGGGCAAACCGCAAATCGCAGGTGCCAACATCACCGCCCCCCGCGCCTGCCCCAGCTTTAAAGTGGCGCGCGCGTCAGTGTTGACGAAGGTCTCTTCGACAGCCGCTTCATCGGGCGCATATTCTTTAATCACTGCCAACACTTGCTGATGAATTTGCAGCAAACGTTCCGCCAGTGGGGCATCGGCATCAGAATGAACCGCACCATCTCCAACATAAATCAACCGCGATCCTTCAACCTCAATCACGCCCCAGCCTGTATTGCGAAGGCCGGGATCAAGGCCGATGATGCGCACCATGTTCAGCCGCTCAACTTTTCCATCACATCGTCTGGAATATCGGCATTGGTGAAAACATTCTGCACATCGTCGTCTTCATCCAGCGCATCCACCAACTTCATCAAGCTCTCAGCTTTTTCAAAATCCAAGGGCGACATGACGTTTGGCTTCCAAACAACTTTCACCGACTGCGCTTCACCGAATTTCGCCGCCAGCGCCGATGACACTTCGCCGATGCTTTCAAAAGCACAGGTGACAATATGAATGTCATCGCTGGTGGCATCATCGGCACCAGCATCAATCGCCGCTTCCATCATGGCGTCAGGGGTGATCTTGCCGAGAGGATAAACAATTTCTCCAACACGATTGAACATGAAGGACACAGACCCCGTTTCCCCCATATTGCCGCCATACTTCGCAAAAGCCGCGCGCACCACGGGGGCCGTGCGATTGCGGTTATCAGTCAAGGCCTCAACGATTACGGCTGTGCCGCCCGGGCCATAGCCCTCGTAACGAACGGTTTCGTAATTATCAGCGTCGCTGCCGGACGCTTTTTTGATGGCCCGTTCAATGTTGTCCTTCGGCAGGTTTTCGGCCCGCGCGTTCTGAATGGCCAATCGCAGTCGCGCATTGGATGCAGGGTCGGGAACGCCAGCTTTTGCAGCCACAGTAATTTCGCGCGCCAGCTTGGAAAAAATTTTGGAGCGCATCTTGTCCTGCTTGCCCTTGCGGAACATGATGTTTTTATACTGTGAATGGCCGGCCATGGGGTGTCCTCAAACAATCTGTGGCGGCATATAGCCAACTGGTGTTCTGTCACACAAGTGTCAGCTTAACCCCACATTAACGCTGTTCATACACTATGCCGCCCAGTTGAGTGTGTTTGTGTGTGGAGTATGCGTTATGGCGGCAGCGTTAAAGCCTGGTATTGAGAATTTTTCATTTGACGGTGAAATCGTCAGTGCAGCGGGGGCTGCAGCCTTAAGAAAGGTCAAGTCTTTGGCAGAAGCCGCTCCACAAGGCCGCTTATTTGCGGCTATCGCAACCCTCGCAGATACTGCAGGCAAAGCCGCCGCTGAATACGAAGCAGCCAGCCTTGCAACCTTGCGACAAGAAACCGAAATGGCCGAAGCCCGCCTTGCGCGTGGCACCCGCATGGTGCACCGTTTGAAAGAAGCAATGGGTGCTGAAGTTGCAACACCATTGCCAGATTTCATGCGTCGGCGTTCATAAGCCTTTTAACCGTGCAATTGCCGCTTCCTGCATGTTGCCCGGTAGCATTTGCATGAACTCGATGCGGTTGCCGTCGGGGTCTTTGATCCAGCATTGATTGTTGCCGTCTTTGCCCAAGCTGGGGCCGCGGAAAATCTCAACGCCACCGGCATTCAACGCCGCAACGGTGTCTGCCATGCTGCCGACCTGCAAGCAGACGTGATGCATCGAGGTTGTATCTTCGTCGGGGGCTTGAGTACCCTTGCCATAGGGGAAGAGCTCAACAAATTGTGTATCGGTCACGCGCAAGTAGACCAACAACAGCTGCCCTTTCAATGGGCCTTCCCAATGATCGATGCGCATCATCTCCTGAAAACCTAAAGTGTCGCGATAAAACGCCAGCGACTTTTCAAGATCAGGCACTTTCAAGGCCCAATGGGCAATTTGTGAAATTCCAAGTTTCATTTGATCGTCCTCACCAACCGTCAAATTCAGTTTGCCCCAACACACCACCGACACGAATGGGAGCAACACGTTTTGCCAAACCCGAAATATCATCCGTCTCAACAATAATACCACAAACCGTGGCTTCGCCTTCAGCAGGCCGCATGCGTTCCACGGGCAATTTCCGCAAAAACCGCTGCAAGGGTTCCGCCTTGTCCATGCCGATGACGGAATCATAATCACCACACATGCCAGCGTCGGTCTGATAAGCCGTGCCACCCTTCAATACGTGGTAATCAGCCGTTGGCGTATGCGTATGCGTACCCACAACCAAACTCGCGCGTCCATCGCAATAATGCCCCATCGCCATTTTCTCTGATGATGCTTCGGCGTGAAAATCCAAAATCACGGCATCGCAATCCTGGCCCAAGCGACACTGCTCAAGGGCGCGGTCAACGGCTGGAAACGGATCATCCAACATGGGCTCCACCATAACCCGGCCCATTGCATTGATAACCAGAACCCGCCGTCCCTTTTCCGTTTCAACCAGCGTGGAACCATTGCCCGGACAGCCCATTGGCCAATTGATCGGCCGGATCAAACGATCTTCACCTGCAATGAACACCAGTGCTTCCCGTTGATCAAAGGCGTGGTTGCCAAGGGTTACAACATCAGCGCCTGCTTCTCGCAGTTTCACAAAGATGTCCTCAGTAATGCCAAAACCGTGGGCGGCGTTCTCGCCATTCACCACCACAAAATCGGGTTTCAATTGTTCACGTAAAACTGGCAGATGCTGGCACACGGCCTCGCGCCCGACCTTGCCCACAACATCACCCAAAAACATCAACCGCACGCGAAACAGCCTTTTTCAGTCATCACATAATCCAAGGGTTGGTCATGACTGCCATGGGGGACTGAGTCAACCTCTTGCGCTGAATAAGCAACACCGATTGCAGTGATGGTTTTTTTCGCGCGCAACTGCTCCAGTGTGCGATCATAAAATCCGCCGCCATAGCCAAGCCGATACCCGGCTCTGTCAAATGCCATCATCGGCACCAGCAAAACATCTGGCTCTACCAGTGCAGCATCATCCGTAGGCTGAGGAATATTCCATGTGCCGGGTACAGTGGGTTGCCCCGGCATCCAGTGCCGAAAAATCAGTGGCTCACCCAGCCCAATCACAATCGGCAAACACGTGGTCCAACCCTCGCCCGCCAGTTTGCCCAGCAAGGGTCTGGTATCAATTTCACTTTGATAGGGAAAAAACGCCGAGACGATTTTGCGCGTAGGAGACGGTGAGACTGGAAACGGGTAGGCCGCCAGTAGCAAGGGCGCATCATCCTTGACCAGAGCATGCGCAGCTTTGCGCAGTTTTGCAGCGACCTTGCGGGCTTCCGCTTTGATGTTTTTCAGATCGCCCATAACGCCCTGCTTAGCACGAAAAAAGTGGCGACCCGCGAGAGCCGTGGGAACCAACGATCCCTGGTCCCTACTTGCGTAGGTGGGGGCCGTGTGCACCGGACCACGATCCAGCACAGGGACAGCTCCCAAGATAATCGTTTATAGGCCCTGGGAAATTAGTGTTCCGCACGAAGAGCCGCAGCATCGCCACGGCAACATATAGGGTGAATGGTAGCAGAAAGAAAGGGCACCCGCCCCAAAGGGGGCGAGGCGGGTGCTAGACGCAGATTAGTTGCGGCAGGCAGCATGCTCTGCAATGTCACCGGCATCATCGCAACCTGAACCACCTGGCACACGCGCTTTGCGACGATTGGAACCGCTGACGTTGTTGTCATCGTTTGAATCATTTGAGCTGGAACTGCGATGGCCGCTTCGATCATCGCCACCACGGTCATCATCACCGTCGCTGTCATCATCACCATCACGATCATCGCCACCCCGGTCATCATCGCGGCCACGGTCATCACCACCACGATCATCATCGCCACCACTGGCCAAAAGCAACAAGTCGCTTGGTGCGGTGTTGGTCACGCCACTGTGCAAATCAAAAACGGGCATTGCGGCAAATGATGCCGAAGTGCCCACAAACAAAATCGCGACGGAAGCTAAAAGTATGTTTTTCATTGGTATTTCTCCTCAGGTTAAACTGCCTTGGGAGGAGAAATGACATAACGACCCTGACAGCAAACTCACAAAACCCGTCAGTCAAACGTCAGATTACTTCGCCAGTTCTTCGAGTTTTTCCGCAGCAATATCAAGCGCGCGCGAGAAGTTATCTTCCATCGACTTGATTTGACCCAGTGCGGCGTTTTTGGTTTCACGCAATGACTGGTTGTCGGCTTCCAGACCTTCTAATTTGCGCGTGGCCTCCGACAAGCGGTCCGCCACCATCAACCCCGCCATCACCAATTGGCGAATATCCCCAATCGCACCAACACTTTGGCGAATGCGCCCCACTTCCGTGTCCAGCAGCTTGGCCAAATCCTTCAGATGGTCTTCTTCGCCATCTGGGCACTGCATGGTGTAGGGGCGTCCGGCGATGTTGACGACAACATTGGCCATTATGCACCCCCGCTGTTGGAGTAGAGAACGGCCCGAATCCGCGAAACGGCAGAATCAATTTTGACCGCCGCCTTCTTGGAGGTGTCAACCAACTCAGCCGCTTTGGCCCGCACGCGGCCCAAATCGGTGTCCATTTGCTGACGTTCCACTTGTAAGCTAACTGCTTGTTTTTCCAAGACTTCAAGACGTGCCAGCGTGCTCTTTCGCTCCGCTGCTGTCTGCTCAACTCTGGCAATGGCGCGTTCAAAACGCACCAATGCTTCATCAAATTTACGCGCCTCAGTCATGTTTGCCCCTATACGACCAATGCCGTGAGATAGCAAATTCTCAAGCCATCCCAATTCGTTGCATCCTACACCTGATTTGAAAGAGAAGCAAACCCTCTTAAATCGCCGAACTGAAAGCGTTGACAGTCCAATGGCGAGTGTTATCAAGCCTAACATGCTCCACGCTGACTTGATGAGGTTGCCCCGATGACCGTTTCCCAAAAATCCATGGCCAATGCCATTCGCGCCCTCGCCATGGATGCCGTGCAAAAGGCCAATTCTGGCCATCCCGGTGCACCCATGGGGCTGGCCGACGTCGCCACGGTGTTATTCTCCAAATTCCTGAAATTCGACCCCACAGCGCCAAACTGGCCGGATCGTGACCGCTTTATCCTCTCGGCTGGCCACGCCTCGATGCTGCTCTACAGCCTGCTGCACCTCACGGGCTATAAGGACATGACCATTGAGCAGCTGAAAAAGTTCCGCCAATTCGGCTCAATCACCGCTGGCCACCCTGAATATGGCCACGCCACCGGCATTGAAACCACCACAGGTCCGCTGGGCCAGGGCATTTCCAACGCCGTGGGCTTTGCCATGGCCGAGCGCCATTTGAATGCCAAATTCGGCAATGACCTGATGAACCACAAAACCTACGTCATCTCTGGCGACGGCTGCTTGATGGAAGGCATCTCCCAAGAAGCCATCGGCTTGGCCGGGCATTTGAAGCTCTCAAATCTCATCGTCATTTGGGATGACAACAACATCACCATCGACGGCCGAGTCTCGATGTCGGATTCAACCGACCAAGTGAAACGCTTTGAAGCCTCTGGATGGAAAGTGCTGCGTTGCGACGGCCATGACGTCGCCTCCATCGAAGCTGCACTGACAACAGCACAAGATTCTGACCGTCCTGTCATGATCGCCGCCAAAACCATCATCGGCTTTGGCTCGCCCAACAAAAAAGATTCAGCTACCAAGCCCACGGCTCACCACTTGGGCGACGCAGAAATCGCTCTGGCCCGCAAAGAACTGGATTGGGACTACGCCCCCTTTGTCATTCCAGTGGAGATCATGGATGCCTGGCGCGCTGTCGGAGCGAAAGGTGCCGACACCCGCAAGGCTTGGGAACTACGCCTCGCAGGCTCCGCTCACAAATCCGAACTCACCCGCCTGTTCAAGGGCGATTTGCCGTCGAACTTCGGCAGCACAATTTCGGACTACAAAAAGGCTCTGGCCAAAAACCCGCCGCACATTGCCACCCGCAATTCTTCGCAGAACGCTCTGGACGTCATCAACCCCGCCGTGCCAGAAACCATTGGCGGCTCAGCTGATTTGACAGGCTCCAACAACACCAAATCCAAAGACCTCACCGTATATTCCGCCGCCAACTACGCAGGCCGCTATGTGCATTGGGGCATCCGTGAACACGGCATGGCCGCCGCCATGAATGGCATGGCCTTGCACGGCGGCGTTATTCCCTACGGTGGCGCATTCTTCTGCTTCACCGACTATTGCCGCCCGTCGATGCGTCTTGCATCGCTCATGGGCATCCGCAGCATTTTCGTGATGACGCATGACTCGATTGGTTTGGGCGAAGACGGCCCGACCCATCAACCCGTCGAACATCTTGGCCGCCGTGCGCGTCATTCCCAACCACGTCCTTCTGCGCCCCTGCGATGCCGTCGAAGCTGCCGAATGCTGGCAGATCGCATTGGAAAGCAAAACAACGCCTTCAACATTGGTGCTGACCCGCCAAAAACTGAAACCCGCCCGCCTCACCTACAGCGCAAAAAACTTGAGCGCCCAAGGTGCCTATGAAGTGGCAGGCCACGCCAAGAAAACCAAAGCCGTAATTTTCGCATCAGTGGCTCCGAAGTCGAAATCGCCATCGCAGCAAAAGCCATGCTCGACAAAAAAGGCATCAACACCCGCGTTGTCTCAGTACCATCAATGGAGCTCTTCGAACGCCAAGGCAAAGCCTACAAAGCAAAGATCATGGGCACCGAAAAAATCCGCATTGCCGTAGAGGCAGGATTAAGACAAGGCTGGGACCGCTTCATCGGCGTTGACGGAAAGTTCATCGGCATGACAGGCTTTGGCGCCAGTGCCCCAGCAGAAATCCTCTACGAAAAATTCGGAATCACAGCCAAGGCCGTCGTGAAGGCGGCCAGCAAGTAACACTGCCCTCTTTCCTCGCCCTAGCAGGGCGGGGTGGATCGCAGCGCAAAAGCGCTGCGAGACGGGGCGGGTGGAGGCCAAAACATGAAAACTTGCGCAAACCACGAACGCTGCAGCTTCCAAAACAAGCAGGGAAATGGGAAGGAAATGGGAGGAAATGGGGACGCTTCCCTTTTTGAGGGGGAAATGGGGACGCTTCCCTTTTGGGGAAAATGGGACGCTTCCCTTTGGTGGAAATGGGGACGCTTCCCTTTTCGTAGCTCCTCACTTTGTCCCCACCTCATTCCCCCTTCCCCCTCAGCGCAAATCACCCTATCCCCCAGCCCATGCGCTCCATCACCCTCGGTCTTGATTTTGGCACCACCAACACGGTTGTTTCGCGCCGTGTGGGCAGTGATGTCGCAACACTTCAATTCAACACCAAGCTTGGCCTGCTCGACACGGTGCGTACGGTGCTGGCCTTTTGGCAAGACCCCTTAAAGCCAGAGCCCAGCCGCGCCGTGGGCCGAGATGCGCTGGCCGAGTTCTCGGATTTTCCCGACGACACCAGGCTCATTCAATCGATCAAATCCTACGCGGCCAATCCGCTGTTTCGCCAGAGCATGATCCTCAATCGCTCCTATACATTCTCGCAGATCATGCGCGAGTTTATCGAACAGTTATTCCGCTTGAGCGATATTGACTTGTCGCAGGTCAGACAAGATCATCATCGGGCGACCAGTGAAATTTGCAGGCTATTCGCCCGACGAAAAATTAGCGCTCAGCCGCTACGCCGAAGTCTTCACCGCCCTCGGCATTCCCCACATCGAATTCGTTTATGAACCTGTGGCGGCAGCGCTCACCTTCGCCCGGCGGCTCACATCATCAGCAACAGTTTTGATCGCAGACTTCGGCGGCGGCACCGACCGACTTTTCTGTGCTCCGTCTCAAAGCCCCTCAGGACAAATCCCCGCATGATGTGTTGGGCGTTGGTGGTGTTGGCATAGCTGGAGATCAGTTTGACTATCGCATCGTCACCAATGCCATCTTGCCCCATCTCGGCCTTGGCACACATTATAAAAGCATGGGCGGCAAATCGCTGGAATTGCCAAAACACGTCTTCAATTCCTTGGCGCGCTGGAATGAGTTGTCATTTCTCCGCACCACCGGTGAATATGACGAATTAAAAGACCTGCTGCGTTATGCTGAAGATCCAGCAATGCTCAACCGCTTTTTTCACATCGTCGATCACAGCAAAGGCCTTGATCTTTACGACGCTGTATCAAACCTCAAACGCCAGCTCTCCACACACGGAGCAGCAACACTCAATTTCGAAAATCTCAAAATTGACATCACCCGCAAAGACTTCGAAAACTGGATCAGCGATGATCTCACCCGTATCGCTACGGCATTGTCATCCACGCTCGAAAAAATCGGCTGCGAAGATCAGGCCATTGACTCCGTGTTTTTGACTGGCGGCACATCGCTGGTGCCAGCAGTACGCAAAATTTTCAGCGCTCGTTTCGGCGAAAACAAAATCCACGCGGGCGATGAACTGATTTCTGTGGCGAAGGGTTTGAGCGGGTGACGACAAACGATCACTCCCCGCAACACTCAACATCACAGAGCGACCAAAGCAACCTCTTTCAAACGTGATTATCTAACTCTCATATAAATTTCCACACCCCAAACAACAAGCCGTGTGCAGGCCCGCCGGAATCAGCAACAGCCAGGCCCGGTTGTCATGCCTTATCATTTGCAGGCTTTCAGGTTTACTTCAGGCGCAAATAGGCCAGCCAAGTGTACCACTTCGCCTCTTCTTGGAATATTCGCTGCCAATCAGCTTCAATTTCGGTCAATATGGGTGCCTCAGTTGGCAATGTTGTATACGCATATCCCCATCTGCTCATGGCAGGCAGAAAAATGGGAGGCATTTCACGATACACTTCGATAACTTGCTTGAGCTTTGCAGCATCGTCAGTGTTCGGACGAACTGCAACATCGTGACGAATGCCGCGAAGCCTATTCAGCCAATATCTAATGTCGCGAGTAGGTTGATAACCTAAGCCAGCGAGCGCGAGTTTTACACTGTAAACATCGCCGACATTCGCCGGATAATAGTTATCCTCGAATGCAATATGCTTGAACCCCAGTCTTGCGCAATCAAGCGTGCGTTGAAATGCGTTCATATGATCATCGAAGAATACAAATGTTTTGCTTTTATCAAGCGTACCCCAATCAATCGTCGCAAAATCCTGTGAAAAATAAGTGGCTCTTGTTGATTTGTATTTCAACTTGGACCAGTCAATATCGATGCAGTTCAGCTGCGCCGTTGGCAAAGCTTTCTCAATCAGCCAAGTTCCCTGTCCTTGGAATACTCCACTTTCTATAACCGTCGTTGGCCTTAGCTTTCGTAAAAGGAACCATAAAAGAAACAGGTGGGATGATGACATACCGCCATGGTTATCCTTGATAGGCCTTTCCAAATAGGCTGCATGGAAATCTTTCAATTCTGACAAAAAGTCTTCGCGCGACCATCCAGAATCGCCGATGCGCACGGGTTTCAATTGAGTGGAGGATTTGTCATCCAATTGCATTTCGAGTCTCTTTCAACACTGCCGATTTCATCCAACAAAACAGCTCTCTAACATGTTGGTGTGGCTTTCACAAACATCACATCGACGATGTCATAGCGACGATTTTAAACGGAGTTCGATTCTGAAAAGATGGCTTCAAACCTAGCGCTTTACATTTTGCTTTTGCCTCGGCACCCATGACTCACTTACACGTCGCCGCCCAAGTTTTCACATTGGCATCCACGGGCAAAACAATTTTGTGGCCCCCAACTTGTGCCTCGATGGTCTTGGCCACCGCAATGGCTCCAGCAAGTTTTTGCGCCTTCTCATCCAGCGAATGGGCGGATATCCACCAGCTTCCCGTCATTTCTTGAAACTTCATTTCAAGAAAGTCATAGCCAACCGAAAACTTGCCCGCTGTCACCACGATCTGTTCCCGCTCTTTCACAATGGCTTTCGCCACATACTTGGCGTCGACATCGGCCAGATCAAAAACCACGGACTTGCCATTACATTGGAACGTCGCGACTTGACATTCACCGCCACAGCTTTCGAATTCAAAGCTTACAACATTGCTCGTGACGCCATCGGCTGTATTGGTGTCAAAACGCGTTGACATCTCTTCCGCAGAAGCAACACTGATCATCGCGCAAAATCCGGCCAGAGCAAAGGGCAGCGTACACTGGGTCATGACCGAACTATACGCCTTAAAACGATGGTCCTTCAAGCCACTAGACTGGTTCCAATGAGTTGCCCCTGCGCCTACCGACCCCATGCGCAATATTGCGCACCAAAAGGCAAATGCCCTGCCAAATGATCAACCTTGGACAGCAATGTGCCCTGCGGCGGCACGGTGAGAATAGACTTGCTGGTGACTTTATCGAAGCCACCTTTTGTCAACATGGCTTTCAAATTGCGTGGCCACAGCAAAACAGCGTCCTTATCAAACTCACAATTCGAAACGATGCGGCGCGTCAGCGGGTTCAGCGGATTGTGTTCAAACACGGCAAACAAGCCGCCTCTGCGAACCACGCGTCTGGCATCTCCTACAAAACCATTCCATTGCGCAGGAGGCACATGATGCATTACGCAAATTGTGACAGCGGCGTCAAACTCACCATCGTTGAATGGCAGTGATTTACCATCAAGCGCGACGTAACGATTGCCGACATGGCGTGTACGCGCCTCGACCACGCTACGCTCTGAGACATCAGCACCGGTGATTTCCAACCAATCCAGGTTGAGATATTTGTGGATGAGCCCTACGCCACAGCCAATGTCCAACAACTTCAATTTGCGGCCTTCCGGCACCAGCGGGCGCAACAACTTCACGAGATACCGCGCCTTTACGTCCGCGGCAAAATCAACACCAAAGCGCTTACTACCAACCGCTCCATCGACGAGCGCTTCATAATTGTCAGTGTAGCTGTCAAATTCAGCTTCCGTATGCTTCGGCGGGGTGGGCGAATCTTTCATCAATCTTGCTCTGGTTTTGGAATTTCGCGTTCAATCACACCAATCGGATGACCACGCACATTGTTGAAAATGCGGCCAACATACTCGCCCATGATTCCAATCACAAATGCGTTGACACCCAGAGTCATGAATTGCAGGAAAACGATGGTTGTGAAACCTGGGCTTTGTCCCGTAACGCCAAACAACCACAACACAAAATAAACGCTACTGCCTAAAACTGAAAACAAGCTCAACAGCAGTCCGCCCATCGTAATCAATTGCAGTGGCTTGGTTGATTGACTGGTCAGGCCGTCAATACCAAGCCGCAACAAATTCACGAACCCGAACTTGCTAGCACCAGCAACGCGGGCTTCACGGTCATATTCGATGCCAAGCTGCGGATATCCCAATCCGGCGATAATGCCACGCAAATACAGGCCGCGGTCTTGCACATCGCGCAAATGTTCAATGATAACGCGATCAACCAATCTGAAATCACCAGCCCCTTCAGGCGTGTGAAACTCCGCCAGATCGATTGACCAGCCAATAATAAAATTTGCGAAACTGAAACAACAGAACACTTTCAGGACGATGTTTGCGCACGCCATAAACAACCTTGAAGCCCTTCTCCCAAGACTCGAGAAACTTGGCAATCATTTCAGGCGGATCTTGCATATCAGCATCAATTTGAATGGCCGCATCGCCTTTCGCGTTGAGAAAATTTGTCAGAATTGATTGCTGAAAGCCAAAATTGCGCGACAATTTCAATATGCGAATGCGTGGGTTTGTGGCCGCCGCGTCTTCAAGCAATCGCAGTGTTGCATCTTCGCTATTGTTGTCGGTGAAAAGATACTCAAAGTCAAATGTGCTGCTCAAGTCGCTGCAAACACTGTCCAACCGCTCGAGCAAGCGCGAGATGTTATCTTCTTCATTGAAGACTGGAATTGAAATCGTAACGAGGCGCTTGACCAAGATTTGTACCCGAAGAATTAAAGTTTTAGCCGCCGCTATGTCATCCGAGCACATTTCAAAGTCAATGCCACACTTAAACTTCCCTCTTCCCTCATAAGCGTGGTTGCGGTACGCACCTCAAACCTATCCCTTTGGAGACAGATGATGCCCGCTTTCCGCACCCTTGATGATGTCAACGTCCACGGCAAAAAAGTGGTCATCCGCCTCGATCTGAATGTGCCGATTGCTGATGGCGTGGTGACCGATACCACCCGCATTGATCGCGTCATCCCCACCTTAAAGGAACTGATCAAAAAAGGTGCCGCCGTCATTATCCTCGCCCACTTTGATCGTCCTAAAGGCAAAGTCGTGCCTGAAATGTCATTGAAACCCGTGGCCCCGGCATTGGAAAAAGCATTGGGCCATAAAGTCAAATTCGTTTTCACCGATTGGCAATCAGCTACCATCAATGAACGCCAAACCCGGCGACGTCATCTTGATGGAAAACACGCGCTATCACGCTGGCGAAGAAAAGAACGACCAAGCTTTTGCGAAAATGCTGGGCGGCCTTGGCGACATTTTCGTCAACGACGCATTCTCCGCTGCCCACCGCGCCCATTCGTCAACCGAAGGCATTGCCCACGTTATTCCAGCTTTCGCAGGCCGCGCCATGCAGGCGGAATTATCAGCATTGGCCGCAGCACTTGAAACACCCAAGAAGCCCGTCATCGCCGTCGTCGGCGGGGCGAAAGTATCATCCAAGCTCGACCTTCTCGGCAACCTCGTGAAAAAAGTAGAAGCGCTGGTGATCGGCGGTGCCATGGCCAATACCTTCCTTTATGCCCAAGGCTTGACCGTAGGAAAATCACTGCACGAACCTGACCTTGCCGACACGGCGCGCACCATTCTGGAAACCGCCGAGAAGGCCGGATGCGCCATCATTCTCCCAATCGACGCGACTGTGGCGAAAGAATTCAAAGCCGGCGCCGAGAACCATCACTACGGCATCGATGCCATTCCCGCCGACGGCATGATGCTGGATGTGGGGCCTATGTCAGTTGATCGCGTCAAATCCGCCATCGATGGCGCGCACACTCTGCTCTGGAACGGCCCCTTTGGCGCTTTTGAGATCAAACCCTTCGACGCCGCCACCAATGCCGTGGCACAATATGCAGCCGCCCGCACCAAGGCTGGAAAACTCATTACCGTCGCAGGCGGCGGCGATACCGTATCAGCCCTCAACCACGCGGGTGCAGCGGACAGCTTCACCTATATCTCAACCGCAGGCGGAGCATTCTTGGAGTGGCTTGAGGGCAAGGAATTGCCCGGCGTGAAGGCCTTGGAGGTTTAGTTTCGACGTGATGGCAGTGTTGCAAAACTACGGGTTGCCGGAAACAGGCATCCGAAGCTAAGTCCAATACCATGTCGGCGATCACTGCTTCCTCCACCTCCCGCACCGTTTACGCAGTCCTTTTTGCAGCGGCGGGTTGTCATCTTATCAATGACACCATGCAGGCTATCATGTTGGCGTCTTATCCGTTGCTGCGTGAAAGCTATGCCCTGACCTTCACGCAAGTCGGGCTGATGACTTTTGCCTTTCAAATCACCGGATCAATCTTCCAGCCCTTCATTGGCAGCTACACTGACAAACACCCTTTCCCCGGCATTTTGCCCTTGGCACCAGCATTTACGCTGTTGGGTTTCATTTTACTGGCGCTGGCACCAAGCTATCCGTTGCTGCTCACTGCCGCCATATCGATCGGCATTGGCTCTGCCATGTTTCACCCGGATGCGTCGCGTGTTTCGCGGCTGGCATCTGGTGGCAGGTTTGGCTTTGCGCAATCAACATTTCAAGTGGGCGGCAATGTCGGCACGTCCTTTGGCCCCTTGTTGGCCGCTTGGTTCATCATTCCCAACGGGCAAAAAAGCATACTGTGGTTTGCACTTCTAGCCTTCGCATCAATATCAATACTCGGCTTTGTAGCGCGTTGGTTTTCAGATCACCTCACCACATCATCTGCAAAAGCTGTGGTAACAAAACTCAGCAACGTGGACTCGCGCACCGTTAGCATCAGCATGGCCATTCTTGTGGCCCTCATGTTTTCCAAGTTCGTTTATATGTCGAGCATGCATTCTTTCTACGCTTTCTACCTCATGGACAAATTCAACATGTCGGCAGAGCGCGCGCAGATCGACTTGTTCATTCTGTTGGGCGCAGTCGCCGTCGGCACTTTTGCAGGCGGCCCGATCGGCGATCGTATCGGGCGCAAAACCGTGATTTGGTTTTCAATCCTCGGCACCCTGCCTTTTTCATTGGCCTTGCCCTATGCCAATGAATTCTGGTCCGTCGCCTTGACGATCCCCATTGGCTTGATCTTGTCCTCGGCCTTTCCGGCCATGGTGGTTTATGCCCAAGAGCTTATGCCCGGGCGTGTGGGCATGATTTCGGGATTGTTCTTTGGCCTTGCATTTGGGCTCGGCGGTATTGGTGCGGCCTTGATGGGCGCATTGGCCGATGCCACTTCAATCAGAACCGTTTTCCTGATCGCGTCATTCCTGCCAGCCCTTGGCCTGCTCGCCCTCTTCTTGCCAAACCGCGACAGATTGAAATCTGGCTGAATTGTCATTCGACAAACCACTAGGGCATTTGATAGAGGGAGCCCTATGACCACTCGCATGTTCCTCGTCGCCCCGGATGCCCTCGCCGAAACTCAACTCATTGCCTGCGCCACATCAGCCTGCGCTGCTGCTGATTGCGCAACGATTTTGGTGCCTTCAGCGATCACGCAAAATGCAGTCGCAGCGCTGCAAGCCCTCAATCTTGCCGTCATCCTCCATGATGCTGAACCCCGAACAGTGCATCTCTTGAAAGCCGACGGTCTCTTGCTCTCATCCCTCAACACTTTCAAAGATGCACGCGAAGCTCTGGCCAAAGAAGCACTGGGCTTTCTCGCTGGTGCCTCGCGCCATGCCGCAATGGAAGCAGCAGAACTGGGTGCTGACTTCATCGCCTTCACACCCACAAAACAATTTGCAGGCATTCCAATTATCGGCTGGTGGCAGGATGTGACTGACGTCCCAGCCGTGGCCTATGATCCCTGCATCGACGCCGCGTTGAAGCCACAAAAGCCAGATTTCATTCGCCCCTCAGACGAAATGTGGGTGAGCGCAGAAGCAGCAACCCGCGTCCTCACAGCATTGTCGGCACAATGGTCAGCATGAAACGCATTTTATGGACGGCGGCATTCCTTGCCTTTGCCTCCCCCGCATGGGCACAAGCAACCTTTGAGGAAGCCGTGTCGCTGTTCGAAGATAAAAACTACACGGAAGCCCGTGTCATCGCAGAACCCCTCGCCACCGCCGATGACCCGCGCGCCATGGCCATGATGGGAGCGATTTTTCAAAAAGGCTTAGGCACCGAAGTTGATGTGAAGGCTGCTCAGGCCTGGTTCACCAAAGCGGCAGACAAAGGCCACCCCGGCGCACAATTCTCACTCGCCATGATGTTGCTTGATGGGTCAACCGGCAAACCAGATCCAGACACAGCTGCAACCTTGCTGGAAAGTGCCGCATCCAACGGCAACGCCCAAGCGCAATACAATCTCGGCCTCGTTTATGCTGGCCGCTATGGCACAGCACCTGACTTGAAAAAGGCAGGGGAATGGTTTCGCAAAGCTGCTGACCAGCAATTGCCAGAGGCGCAATACAATCTTGGTCTGCTCTACCTCGACGGCAATGGCGTTGAAAAAAACCTGTTCACAGCAGCCGATTGGTTGTCACGCGCCGCCGTCAAAGGCCTGCCCGAAGCAGCACTTGAATATGGCGTCCTTGTCATGCGCGGTGAAGGCGTGCAGCGCGATGAAGCCATCGGCATAAAATGGTTGCTCTACGCAGCAAACCGCGGCCACCCCGTAGCGCAAAATCGTTTGGCCCGGATTTATGCGGCAGGTGTGGGCGTCAAAGCCGATGTCGTTGAAGCTGCAAAATGGAATCTGATCGCCACAAAAGGCGGCAGACCCGATATTACGCTCGACGAGTTGATGACAAAATTGACGCCGGCCCAAAAGAAACAAGCTGAACAACAGGCCGTTGATTTCCAACCCGCAGAAGCAGCCCCCGCCAACTGAGGTCTACCTTGCAAATCCGGCACTGGTCATCTCGTGGCAGGCTTGCTATGCGGCTCACTCAATTCAAGGATTTTCAACCGTGACCGCAACACCTGTAATGACCATCATGATCGCCGCCGTGCGCAAAGCCGCCCGTGGCGTGCAGCGCGACTTTGGCGAAATCGCCAGCTTGCAAGTGTCGATGAAAGGTCCGGGAGACTTCGTCACAGCTTCTGACAAGAAAGCCGAAAAAGTCCTGCGCATGGAATTGGCCAAGGCCCGCCCCACCTATGGCATTCTGGGTGAAGAAGAAGGCGAAACCAAAGGCACCGATGCGCGATAATCGCTTCATCATTGATCCTATCGACGGCACCTCAAACTTCATGCACGGCCTGCCTTTCTTTGCCGTCACCATTGCCTTGGAGCGCAAAGGCGAAATCGTTGCAGGCGTCACCTATGATCCTATCTCCGACGAACTCTTCCACGCTGAAAAAGGCGGTGGGGCTTTCATGAACAACAAGCGCATGCGCGTTGCGGCACGCCGCCAACTGCATGAAGCGGTTGTTACCACCAACATCCCCCATATGGGCCAAGCCAACCACGTGCGCCACCGCAATGAAATCGCCGTGCTGCAAGCCCGCACCACGGGCATCAGAGCCTTGGGCTCAACCGCACTCGAACTGGCCTATGTCGCAGCAGGCCGAGTTGACGCCGCCTGGTGCCATGATCTCAATGCGTGGGACATGGCCGCAGGCCTGTTGTTCGTGCGTGAGTCAGGCGGCTTTGTTTCAAAGCTCGAAGGTGAAGGCGATCCCCTCCATTCAAAAGGCTATCTCGCCACCAACGCTGATTTACTTGCCACTCATGCGCGGCGCACTGGCCGACGCGAAGAAGATTTAGTGCAAAACGACACTCCATTTCCAATCTAGTAGACCTCAAACCGCTTTCCGCTATTGGTCGCCACCTTACGTCATTCCAGACTTTGTCATTGCCGGACTTGTTCCGGCAATCCATCGTGGCACAAGCGGAATATTGATGCGTGCGCAGAGCGCACGCTTGTGACACTGTGAATGTTGCACCATGGATCACCGCAACAAGTGCGGTGATGACAGTAAAAAGTGATTGTGAAAGAAGACGCGACCTTTACTTTCTCACTTGCGCCGACGACCTGGGGGAGAAAGAAACATCTCGTCATCAGAAAATAATCCTTGACAAGGATCGGACTATACACCTATATCAGGACTGCTTCGCCCCGGATGGGGTCCGGTTCATGACGGTGAACCCGATGGGGTGGGCAATGGGTCTGGAGGGAAGGGCTATCGTGGCCTGGACCTTCAGGGTTCGCTGTTTCACCCCTGGCCCCTCAGAAGGTCAGGCCGATAGGGCGGGCAAACGGGGTCGGTATGCAGCATGTCCTGCGCTCCCTTCAATGGGAAATCCGGTCACATCCAGCACATCGCTTCGCAGTGATGTGCCCGGTGTCAAACGTTTGTGGATGTGTTTCGGAGGAAAAAGCCCGTTCCAGCGTGGGGAAACCTGACGCTATACATAGCGGCTCTACACTAAGCCGCATTACGCTGAGGGTTTCCCGCGTTCCCTCCAGCAATTGCTTGCAATTGCGGGAAGCCCCTAGCAATTGCTTGCAGTTGCGGAGAGGCCACCCTCTATCCCGAGGATTACAGGGATCAAGGCTGAAAGATCCAGCCCCACAAAGCCAAAGTCGTGCCCAAAATTATCTTGTCCGTATACGGACAAAAATCAACAACGCCAAAGCCAGAAAACCTGCCGCCGCAAACATGGCCACATCAGGTGTTTGCACAATCCCATTGGGTTGCATGAACCAGGCAAATACTTGCGAGAAAAACAGTGTGCCCACCAACATCGACACCGCCATCACCGAAGAAATGCCGCCCTGCAATTCACCTTGAGCATTTTCAGGCACCGCCTTCGACATCAACGCCGTCAACATGGGATGCACAAATCCTTCCGGCCCATGCACAACAAACAAGACAACCACAGCGATAATGCCAGGCGCAAAACCATAACCGATGACAGCAATCACCGATGACAATAAACCAATCATAACAACATTGCTTTGGCCAAATCGTTTTTCTGCGGGCCCCGTCAACACCCCTTGGAACACCGCAGTGACAACACCAAATGCGGCCAACGTGAGACCAATAATCAATTCGCTCCAGCCGAATTTTGCAATGCCCCAAAATGGCCAAATAGCGGGATAGACAGCAGAGGCAAAGAAATACACAAACATCACCGCACACAACGGTAACACACCCTTGTAACTCTGAAACACTTTGAATGTGCCAAACGGATTGGCGCGGATCAGTTCGAACGGCCTGCGCTTATCCCGAGCCAAAGTCTCCGGCAAAACAAAATATCCATAAATCAAATTCAAAGCAGAAACGGCAGCGGCCACGTAAAATGGAACGCGTGCACCATAAGCTCCAAGTATGCCGCCAAGTGCAGGGCCTACCACGAAACCCAAACCAAACGCCGCCCCCATCATGCCAAAGGCTTTGCCACGATCTTCAGCTGGCGTCACATCGGCAATATAGGCGTTCGCAATCACATAGGATGCACCACAAAAGCCCGCAAAGGCCCGCCCCACAAACAGCCAGAACAAATTCGGCGCAAAGCTCATAATCAAATAGTCAATGAACAATCCAAACACCGCCAGCAGCAACAAGGGGCGCCTACCAAAGGCATCCGATAAATTCCCCATCGTCGGCCCAAACAGAAATTGCGTCAGCGAGAATGCAACGAACATCCATCCACCAATCGCTGCGGCTTCAGCAATCGAAACATGGCCGACATTTTCAATCAAACGCGGGAGCACCGGCATAATCAAACCAAAACCCACCATGTCGAGAAACACCGTGATAAAAACAAAAGTTACGGCGTGTTTGCTGCTGGGAAGTGCGGTCATGAAAGGCTCCTGCAAATATGTCTAAACATCTATGCGCCAGAACACCATGGCGTCATGTCAGCAGCTCCACTATGGTCGACTTCAAATCACTTCGGGGTACCCATGCATTTCAATCCATCTGCCGCCCGCAACGCCATCATGGCGGTCTTTGTGTTGCACGGAATTTTGATCGGAGGCTGGGTCACCCACATTCCCTTGGCCAAAATTCGCATAGACGCAGGGCTCGGTATGTTTGGCGTTGCACTTCTTTCCTTCGCCATCGGTGCGGTCATCGCCATGCCAATTGCAGGCGCTATCATCAATAAAAAAGGCAGCGCATTTGTAACGCTGGTCACAGGTCTTGGTTTTGCGGCCTTCCTCTTCTTGCCAGCCACAGCCCCCACCCTGCCTCTGTTCATGTTGGGTGGCGCATTGCTCGGTGCCTGTGTTGGCTCCATGGATGTCGCCATGAATGCCCATGGTCTTGCCGTTGAAAAAGCCTTGAAGAAACCTGTCATGTCCGGCTTTCACGGTGGCTTCAGTGTCGGCGCTGCCGTTGGCACAATTGGTGGCGCATGGTTACTGGGTAAAATTGGCCCCACTGCGCAGCTTGCCAGTATCAGCCTATTTCTGCGCAATCGGACTTCTTTTGGCGGCCCGCTATTTTCTGCCCGCCAACGTCGACAAGGGCCTGTCAGGTTCGCATTTCGCATGGCCAACCAAAGCCACCATCGGCCTGGGAGGCTTGTGTTTTCTTGCCTTGATGATCGAGGGTTCCGTCGCCGACTGGGGTGCGATCATGCTGCAAGGTCGTTTTGTGACCGACGCTGCATTCGCGGCCATGGCCTTCGGGTTTTACCAAACCGGGATGGCCGTCTCCCGTTTCAGCGGTGACATGTTGCGGCAGAAGTTTGGTGCAGTGCCCATGGTGTTCTGGAGCGCCCTCCTCACAGCCGCCGGCACAGGCGCTGCCCTCGTGCTGCCCAGCATTCCGTTGGCGCTCATAGCCTTCGCCATCGGCGGTATTGGCATCGGCAACGTAGCACCGGTATTGTTTGCAGGCGGTGGAAGGTTAGAGCCCGATGCGCCCGGCCGTGGCATCGCGGCTGTGACATCAATGGGCTATTCAGGATTTCTGGCTGGCCCACCTCTGATAGGATTAGCCGCCGAAGTCACAAATCTGCAGTGGGGCCTCGGCCTGACTGTGCTTGCTGCATTGATCATTGCCACATTTGCTCGCATGGTAAAATCTGCGGATACCTATTGAGGAGGCTGACCCCATGGAAAATGTCAAAGGCAAACATGTTTTCATAACAGGTGCTGGCCGCGGGCTTGGAGCCGCCTTTGCTGTGGTTTTGTCAGACCTTGGCGCAAAAGTCACAATTTCCGGCCGTAGTCCTGAAAATCTCTATTCGCTCGCGGAGTCCATTCGGCTGCGCACTGGAACCAAACCCGATACCGTCGTCCTTGATATGTCAGATATTTCTGACGTTACGACATTCGCTAAAAAGTGGCGCGATGAAGACCACCCGTTGGACATCCTTATCAACAACGCTGCCACGTGGTTGTCAGGCCCCATGCATAGCCATGACGCCCTCGCCATCGCACAAACCATTACGGCAAACGTCACGGGCACGCTTTTATTAACGCGTGGTTTCTTGCCGCTTCTGAAAAAATCAACCGCACCCGATATTATCAATATGATTTCAATCAGCGGTATGACCAATGTGCCTCTGCAAGGCGCATCCACGGCCTACATCGCATCAAAACACGGACAAGCTGGCATGACGGACGCTTTGCGCCAAGAATTGCGTGGAACAGGTGTGCGCATTACAGCGATCTATCCACCCAACATCGATGACATTTCTCCATTGGACGAAAAAGCTTGGAATGAAACAAGGGACACAACGAGTTGGCTCACCAACAAAGATGTCGTCGGCACGGCCCTTGGCGCATTGTCACGTGCAAGACATGTTGCATTCATGTCTGTCTTGATGGAAACCGCCACCAGTAATTTTCATGGACATTAGGACGATATCTTGAAGCTCAAAAACCGCATTGCCCTCGTCACAGGTGCCGCCCGTGGCATAGGCCTCGCCATCGCCGAACGATTTATCGCTGAAGGTGCGATCGTCACCATTGCAGATATCATGGACGCAGATGGTGCTGCAGCAGCCAAAGCCATTGGTGCAGAATACGTGCACTGCGATGTTTCAAAATCAGAAGACATTAAATCAATAATTGCCACCATTGTGAAATCTCACGGCGCAATTGACCTCCTCGTCAACAATGCTGCAATTTCCATTGCCAAAGATTTTCTATCCATCACCGAAGACGATTTCGACAAAGTCATAGCCATCAATCTGAAGGGAGCATTCTTGCTGACCCAAGAAGCAGCACGGCATATGATAGAACAGATCAAATCTGGTCGCAAACCAGGTGCTATTGTCAACATATCATCTGTCAACGACACACTCGCCATCCCAGCCATCGCACCCTACACCATGTCAAAAGGCGGCGTAAAACAACTCACCGCCGTATCGGCATTGGCCCTTGCCGAACATGGCATCCGCGTCAATGCAATCGGCCCCGGGTCGATCATGACCGATATGCTGAAAACCGTTGCCAACGACAAATCAGCCATGAACCGCATCCTCTCTCGCACACCATTGGGGCGTGTGGGAGAGCCTTCGGAAATTGCTTCAATCGCGGCTTTTCTCGCCTCCGATGACGCCAGCTACATTTCCGGACAGGTCATCTACGCCGATGGCGCACGCATGCCTCTCAATTACACTGTGCCCGTCAAAGACTAATCAATCGACGGCAACAACCATCCCATTGATGCCGCCTTCGACGCACTTGGTAAAGGCGAGACCCACGCGAGCTGACGTGACCGGCGTTTGGCCTGGAAAGAAGCCGTCAAATTTCTTTGCAGATTCCTCAAGAAGGCCGGGGCTGACCACATTGAGGCGCAAGCCGCGCGGCATTTCAATGGCTGCCCCTCGAACGAAATCATCTATTGCGCCATTCATGGATGCAGCATTGGAGCCCTTACGGATAAAATCTCGATTGGTCACACCGCTGGTCAATGTAATTGAACCTCCGTCTTTGACATAACGCATAGCCGCCAAAGCCACATTGATCTGCCCCATCAGCTTGTCTTCCACACCCTTGCGGAAAAGTGTTGGTGTCATTTCAGCGACCGGGCCGAAATGGCCGTGGCCGGTGGTCTGAATTAGTGCATCAATGGTGCCAACAGATTTGAACATGGCCTCAATCGAAGCTTCATCCATCACGTCAACCTTAATGTCACCGCTATTGCGACCTGCTGTTAATATCTCATGGCGCAGTTTCAAGTCGCTGATTGCAGCCTGTCCCACTGTGCCTTCACCTCCTACCACCAGAATGCGCATGGGATTATTCCTCGACTTTAAGCCCCTTGAGCTTCGCAAACACTGAGTCCGCATCTGGCGTTGCTGAGCTTTCGCGAGACGGAGGAGCATTCGCAGCCTCCACCTCTGCTGCTGCTTCTTTTGCGCGGGCATAGGCTTCCGTACCTTCAACTTCCGAAGCGGGAATTAAAGTGCGCAAGGCTTCACCATCACCAACACCTTTTTTGCCAGACTTCGCAGCGGCCTTTTGCACCACCATGTCGAGCGACGTTTGCGTGCACAGTCCGAGCGAAACCGGATCGACGGGCTTGATTGTTTGGATATTCCAGTGTGTGCGGTCACGCACAGAATTGATGGTGTGCTTTGTCGTGCCGACGAGCTTCATGATTGCGGCGTCCGGAAGTTCGGGATGGAAGCGTAAAAGCCATTGAATAGCGTCTGGACGATCACCGCGGCGCGACACTGGCGTGTAGCGCGGGCCAGATGTTGACGTTTTCACCTGCACATCAACCTTGGATTCGAGAATCGCCAATTTGTGCTCAGGATTTGCTTCAGCTTTAGCAATCTCTTCACGCGTCAATTGCCCACCAGTGACTGGGTCCAAACCACGTACACCGGTGGCCACATCGCCATCAGCAATGCCCTTCACTTCCAAATCATGGAGATGACAAAATTCTGCAATCTGCTTGAAGGTCAACACGGTATTTTCAACCAACCAGACAGCAGTGGCTTTTTGCATCAACGGGATACGGGACATGTGTTTTCGCTCCTTCGGAACCTGACCAAGGGTTCCAATGTTTTGACGTTAAAATGTCAGGGAATGACAGTGCTATAGGCGAGTTTTGAAGCCTTGGCAATGATTAGACTGTGAGGATGATTTTTCCCGTATGTACACTGGATTCCATCAACCGGTGCGCGTCGACTGCTCGCGCCAGCGGGAAAGTGGCGTGAATCACGGGGCGACATTTGCCTGCAGCAAGCAACGGCCAAACCTTTGCCTCAAGCTCTCGCGCAATTTCTGCTTTTTGAGCGACCGTTCGCGGGCGCAAAGTTGACCCTGTAAGTGTCAGGCGTTTCAACATGATGGGCAATAGGTCGATCTCGATCTTGGATGATCTCTGAAAGGCGATCTGCACAATCCGCCCTTCCAGAGCCATCACTTTGAAATTTCGCGCCACATAATCTCCACCCACCATGTCAAGCAGAAGATTTACCTCGATGCCCTTAGATTTGATCACATCCACGAAATCTGCGTCGCGATAGTTGATGGCGTGGTCGGCACCCAAGCGTAAGCACGCTGCACATTTCTCATCACTGCCAGCTGTTGCAAGTACCGTTGCGCCAAAGTGCTTTGCCAGTTGAACGGCAGTAGAGCCAATGCCGCTCGTGCCACCATGAACAAAAAACACTTCACCGGGCTTCAATCCGCCACGCTGAAACACGTTCGTCCACACTGTAAAGTAGGTTTCAGGCAATCCAGCAGCTTCAATAAATGTCATGCCCTTCGGTATGGGTAACGCATTCTCTTCAGCAACAACGCAGTACTCGGCGTATCCTCCACCGGGCAAGAGCGCACAAACTCTGTCACCCAACCTAAATCGTGCGCAACCATTTGCAACTTCGACAACTTCACCCGCCACTTCCAAGCCCGGCGTCTGCGGTGCACCCGCGGGCGGTGGGTATCCACCTTGGCGTTGTAATATATCTGGCCTGTTCACACCTGCGGCGATGATTTTGATCAGCAACTGTCCCGTTCCGGGAACGGGTCGAGCGATCCGTTCCGGTACAAGAACGTCAGGTCCACCCGGTTCGCGAATTGCTATAGCCAACATTGTCGACATAAAATGTACCCTTCCACTTGTCGGCGACTTTAACATGCGGCAGCATGTCTGCAACGAGAGGTAAATCCCATGGAACCCGATGAACTTCCTAAACCAAAACACATTCACGTACTGGGCGAGAACCTAGAAGCAATAAGTATGGATGAGCTGAACTTGCGTGTTAAAGTCTTGACGGGCGAAATCGAACGGATTCACATGGAAATCCAGCGCAAACAGGCTTCGCGATCGGCCGCTGACGCCTTTTTCAAAACTTAACAAGCATTAACGGCTTTATCCCAGGTGCCACAACTTTTGATCTCCTGTCGCCCAGAAGATTAACACTTTGGTAATCGTTAACGTTTACCATGAACGTGTTCGGAGAGATCCGGATGTCTTTGAGTGGTTTCTGTCCACTCTGTTTGACGCCTCCCTGTTAGAAACTCAAAGCCGCATTTTTGCGGCTTTTTTTCTGGCCTCGAACTTGCTGTTAATCATTCTGACGATCGTCAATGTATCGACTTGACCTAGCGCCGCGCCTGCATATGATCAGGCGAGGTGTGTAAAGTTTGAGTAATGTGAGTAGGGGAATATTAAACATGCGTGATCAGCGCAGAACGACAGACGGTAGCACCATTAATTTCGTGTCCCATTTTCAGGGCTCTGAACAGTTTGATAAAGTTTTCAAAGAAGGCATGGGGCTTGTCGAAGAAACGGCTAATTATCTTGATGGCCAAGGCCGCGCGGACAGCCGCGCCTTAGACCGACCCGGCACAATTGCCTATGCCACTGAAAGCATGCGTTTAACCACACGATTAATGCAGCTAGCTTCTTGGTTGTTATTGCAGCGCGCTATTGGTGCTGGAGAAGTTTCAGTACACGACGTTGGAAAAGAAAAATCCCGCGTCAATCTCAATGAGATTGGTGCGGGCA
Organism: uncultured Alphaproteobacteria bacterium; assembly: GCA_963850355.1. Classification (GTDB taxonomy): domain Bacteria; phylum Pseudomonadota; class Alphaproteobacteria; order Rhizobiales; family Aestuariivirgaceae; genus Aestuariivirga. The sequence continues at coordinate 610,574 of CAWKKP010000008.1, read as the reverse complement.
ACGCCATACCGGGTGCTGAGGGCTTGCCGGAAGGCCTACTCGAACTCGTCACGCGCTCATTGCGATTGCACGAACGCATTCTCGTCATAGATGCGATGATCAATGGCAGGGTCGAGGTCGCCGCCGCCAATGAAAATCCTGTAGCGATCCAGATGGATCAACTCACGCGTGCGTTCTCGGGGCGCTAAAATCCAGATAGTCGTCAAACAAAAACCCGGCCTCAAAGACCGGGTTTTACGTGCTGAGCAGCAATGATTACTTATTGAGGAAGCCAAACTTCTGCTTGAAGCGCGAAACGCGACCGCCGCGGTCAAGAATTGTGCCTTGTGCGCCCGTCCAAGCAGGATGTGACTTCGGATCAATGTCGAGCGACAGTGTATCGCCAGCCTTGCCATAGGTCGAACGAGTCACAAACTTTGAGCCGTCTGTCATGACAACTGTGATGGGATGATAGTCTGGGTGGATACCGGATTTCATGGGTCTACTCTTTAAAACGTTGGCTTCCGATATTGGAAACCTGATGGATGACATACAGTTGGGCGGTCCTATATAGGAGGAAGGCAAAAGGGGCAAGGCCCTGCTGAAAAACAGGAAAAGCATGGCGCGAAACCAACGGCGAGAGTTGCAAGAACGTGAAAACCCAAGGGATTTGCGGCCTTTAGCCAGACTACTTCCATTCCTAACAAAATACAGGTGGCAAGCCACTGCTGCTGTCGTGGCATTGATTGTTGCGTCAGCAGCGACTCTCGTCGTGCCATTGGCCGTACGCCGGGTCCTCGATTTTGGCTTTAAAGGCCAGGACACTCAACTTGTGAACCAGTACTTTGGCGTCATGCTCGGCGTTGTAGCTCTACTGGCGATCGCATCGGCCACTCGGTTCTATTTCGTCAGTTGGATTGGCGAGCGAATTGTCGCCGACGTGCGCGATCAGTTGTTTCGCCACCTCACAACCCTAACGCCGGCATTTTACGAGCAACAGCGCACGGGCGAAGTTGTTGCCCGCCTGACATCTGACGCTAACCAAATCAAGTCTGCCTTCTCTTCATCCGCTTCGATTGCTTTGCGGAATATCGTTATGCTGGTGGGTGCCCTCGTCATGATGATTTACACCAGCCCGCGCATGTCTGGGTTTGCGGCCTTGGCTATTCCTCTGATTGTGGTCCCATTGATCATCTATGGGCGTCGCGTGCGAGCACTTTCACGCGCGGCGCAGGATGCCTTGGCCCAATCCGCTGCCTTTGCGCAGGAACGCATCGGGGCCATCACCACAGTGCAATCCAACACGCAAGAATTTCACACTGTCAGAGCCTTCGAGGCTTCGACAATCATCGCGTTCCAAGCAACAACCAAGCGCACTACGGCCCGTTCAGTACTCACCGCCGCAATCATATTTGTGTCGATGGGCGCTATTGTCTTGTTGTTGTGGAATGGTGCCCGCGAAGTCATGGCAGGCACAATGACCGGTGGCACACTTGGACAGTTCGTACTCTATGCCGTCTTCGCAGCGAGTTCACTGGGCCAGCTGTCAGAAGTGTGGGGCGAAGTGCAATCCGCCGCAGGCGCTGCCGAACGCATCTCAGAATTACTCGACGAAAAACCTGCAATTAAATCCAGCGCGCATTCAAAGACTTTCACCAAATCTGTGCATGGCCACGTCAGTTTTAAGAATGTCAATTTTCACTACCCAGCACGACCAGAACGGCAAGTACTAAAGTCAGTCAGCTTTGCCGGAAAACCAGGTACTGTAACGGCGATTGTGGGTCCATCAGGAGCGGGGAAAACCACTCTTTTCTCGCTGTTGCAGCGCTTTTATGCACCAGAGTCCGGTGATATCACAATCGATAGCATTGACATCACTTCACTCCAGCTAGAAGCATTGCGCAGTATAATCGCCACAGTACCGCAGGACCCCGTGATTTTTTCCGGTACAATTTCGGACAATATCCGATTTGGAAAACCTGAAGCGAGCGATGCCGAAATTGCAACAGCCGCCAAAGCGGCGCGTGTCGACGAATTTTCAAAGAGCCTGCCCAAAGGCCTGAATACAGAGTTGGGAGAACGCGGCGTCACTCTATCAGGTGGCCAACGTCAACGCGTCGCCATTGCACGCGCCATTTTACGCAATGCACCCATTCTACTGCTGGATGAAGCCACAAGTGCTTTGGATGCTGAAAGCGAGTCATTGGTTCAACAGGCATTGGAAAAATTGACCGAAGGACGCACAACGCTTGTTATCGCCCACCGCCTTGCGACAGTTCGCAATGCCGACAAAATTGTTGTGATGGACCACGGTCGAATTTTGGCGCAAGGCACCCATTCACAATTGATGAAAAAGTCCTCGCTCTATGCGAGATTAGCAAAATTGCAGTTCAACAGCGGTGCGTGAACAGATTTTATCTCTCTGTCAGCTTCAATTCGATGCGGCGGTTTTCAGATTTGGCATCTTCCGTATCACCCGCAACCAATGGCTGGTGCTGTCCAAAACCTGCGGCCACCAAATGCTTGGACGCAACCCCTTGCGATTCAAGAAAGTTCACAACCGAAATCGCACGGGCTGACGAAAGCTCCCAATTGGATTTAAATTCTGAACTTTGCATGGGATCAGTATCGGTGTGACCATCTACCCGCAGAACCCACGCGATGTCGCCAGGAATTTCCTTTTCCAATTGTTTGACTGCATCTGCCAGTTTCAGCATTTCGGTAGCGCCCGCAGCATTGAGTTCGGCTTTTCCTTTTGGAAATAACACTTCCGCCTGAAATACAAACCGATCTCCAACGACAAGTATATCGGCTCGCTGAGACAGTATCTGCCGAAGTCGCCCAAAGAATTCCGAACGATACTTGTTCAACTCTTGAACCTTTTGCGCCAAAGCAGAATTCAGTCGACGCCCCAAGTCAGCGACCTGTGCATCCGAAGACTTGTTGCGTTCCTCAGCTGCGTCCAACAGGGAATTCAGCTGCGCCAACTGTCGACGCATCGCCGCAATCTGTTGATTCAAAAGTTCAACCTTTGCCATCGCTTCGTTGGAAATCTTTTTCTCAGCCAGCAGCGATGTTTGCAAGCCCGTGAGTGCTGAATTTGCGGAAAGACCACGTGAGTTTTCAGCTTCCAGCCCCGCCATAAGATCTGAGTTCTTGGTTTTCGCGGCATTCAAGTCATCTGTTAAAGCAAGCAACTGACCTTCAACTTCAGCTTTCGCTGATTTTTCTAAGGCCAGCAGTTCTGTCAATTCCGCAATTTGTGAACGCAACTGTCCGAGCGCTAAATCCTGACCAGAAATCTCACGCGCCAAAAGAAACTGCGCAACCATAAATACGGATAAGAGAAAGATGATGACAAGCAACAGCTGCGCCATCGCGTCAACAAAACCCGGCCAATAGGGCGGCTCGTCGTGACGACGTCGGCGAGAAAGTGCACCAGCCATAATTACTCACGCCCCCGCGTAGCACCTGATTGGCGCATTAACAGACGTTGAATTTCATTTTGTTGCACTTGCTGATTTTGGATCCACTGGCGGACCATTTTTTGCTCTTCCCGCATTTGGGTCACAAGGTTCGCGACGGCATCAGCAAGCTGCTCAATGGTTTCGCCATTCGCATTCAATGGTGCTGCACCCCGACCATTTTCCATTTGATCGCCTAAACGGTCAACAGTGCGCTGCAGGTTCTGGACATCCATGCGCATGAACGATGGAATATTTGCATGTCCTCCATCTCCGGCTTGCAAATCGGTAATAGTAGAAAGCCAGTCTTCAAAATTGTGATAAAATCTATTCTGCGCTTGCGAAGCTTTGAGGTCCATGAAACCTAAAATCAAAGACCCTGCTAAACCAAATAGTGATGACGCAAACGAAAGTCCCATGCCTGCCAATGGTCTCTGCAATCCGGTCTTAAGTTCTTCGAACACGGAACTGGACTGGGTGGCTGTGACGTCGAGGTTCTTGATCGCATCACCGACAGACGACACGGTTTCCAACAAGCCCCAAAATGTGCCGAGCAATCCTAAGAAAATCAAAAGCCCAACGAGATAGCGAACAAGGTCACGTGATTCATCAAGCCGAGATGCCAGTGAATCCAAGTAGCGAGCGCATTGTCTGCGGTGATAAAACCGTACGTCGATTGGCATCACCCAGCAGCGTTGCCATAGGCCCCAACAACACGGGCGGAGGTGCGTCATTGGGTTGGCCCATGCGAAATTCATTCACCCAGTTCACTTCCGGCCCGAAGCCGCCACACCATCCGGAATGCATAAACAACACCCAACAAAATGTTGCTACGATCAGGCCATTAAGCCCGGGATTGGCCATGAACGCATTTTTGATAGAAGGGAATAAGACAGCTGCAAGTATGGTGACAACCAGCGTAAAAACCAACATATGAACCAAGTGCACGGTTGGTTTTTCGAGAGTGATCGTTTCTTGCGCCATTTCTAAGCTACCTGACAATTGTTTAGCCGTCGGGATTCGTAACCAAGCCCTTGAGACTTAACTTAGTCGAAGTGATGGCGCTGTCGATAGGCTTGATATCAAGTGACGCTAGTGGCCCATTCCTTTGTTGATTTCTTCGGTCATCTTCTTGGCGTCACCAAACAACATCAAAGTGTTGTCACGCCAAAAGAGACTATTGTCGATGCCAGCATAACCCGATGCCATGCCGCGTTTGATGAACATCACAGTTTTGGCTTTCCACACTTCAAGCACAGGCATTCCGTAAATGGGAGACGCTGGATCTTCCTTGGCCGCAGGATTGGTAACGTCATTGGCACCGATGACGAAAGCAATATCGCATTGGGCAAATTCACTATTGATGTCTTCCAGCTCAAAGACTTCGTCATAAGGCACGTTGGCTTCGGCCAGCAGCACGTTCATATGCCCTGGCATGCGACCAGCAACAGGATGAATGGCATATTTCACTGTCACACCTGACGCTTTGAGATGGTCAGCCATTTCACGTAGCGCGTGCTGCGCTTGTGCGACTGCCATTCCATATCCCGGAACGATAATGACGCTGCCAGCATTCTTCATCATAAAAGCCGCATCTTCAGCAGAGCCCTGTTTAACAGGTTTGGTCTCACCCTTGCCGGCTGCTGGGCCTGCGCTTTCGCCACCAAAGCCACCGAGGATGACCGAGATGAAGGACCGATTCATGCCCTTGCACATGATGTACGAGAGAATTGCGCCCGATGAACCAACAAGCGCCCCGGTAATAATCAAAGCGGTGTTTGCTAACGTAAACCCGATGCCCGCTGCCGCCCAACCTGAATAGGAATTGAGCATCGACACCACGACAGGCATATCTGCGCCACCGATGGGAATAATCAGCAAAAAGCCCAATGCAAAACTGATGAACACCACGAGCCAGAAATCAATGGCACTTTGGCTGTCATAGAATCCGTAAATAAAGAACAATAAAGCAAGCGCAAGTGCACCATTAATGACATGGCGGAAGGGCAGCATGATTGGCGAGCCAGACATGCGCCCATCAAGCTTCAGAAACGCAATGATAGAGCCTGTAAATGTGATCGCCCCAATCGCAGCACCCAACACCATTTCAATGCGCGACGAGCCATGAATTTCTCCATTGCTGGAAATACCGAAAGCATCGGGCGCATAAAATGCAGCAGCTGCCACAAACACGGCGGCCAATCCTACGAGTGAATGAAATGCAGCCACCAACTGCGGCATTGCCGTCATTGGAATGCGTTTGGCAGTGATACCGCCAATGACAGCGCCAATTCCAAGCCCAGCCAAAATCAACACCCACGGTAAAATGCCGATAGGCTTTGCAAGCGCCAGCGATGTCAAAACGGCAATCGCCATACCCACCATGCCGTACATATTGCCTGTGCGCGAAGTGGCCGGTGAGGACAATCCGCGCAGTGCCATAATGAAAAGCGAACCTGCGACGAGATATAATATTGCAGCGAAGTTGGCGCTCATCTCACTTTTCTTTCTTCTTATACATCGCAAGCATACGCGAGGTGACCATGAAGCCACCGAAAATGTTGATTGACGCAAGGATCAACGCAAGAAACCCAAACACCATTGCTACACTGGAGCCCGAGGCAATTGCCCCTGCCCCTACAGCGAGCAATGCACCAACCACAATGACGGAAGAGATGGCATTCGTCACGCTCATCAGAGGTGTGTGCAGAGCTGGCGTAACATTCCAAACCACATAATACCCCACAAATATTGCCAGCACGAATATGCCGAGCAGCGAAATGAAAGGATCGATTGTCATGTGCTCCATTATTTCGCCCCTTCATAAATTCTGTGCACCAACTTGCCCGCCCTGGCGATCAACGTGCCGGAAATACACTCGTCTGTTTCGTCAAACTTCAACGTGCCATCCTTTTGGATCATGAGATCAATGAAATTCGCAATGTTTTTGGAGAACAATGGCGCTGCATTGCCCGCTAATTTTCCAGCAAGGTTCACAGTGCCGACGATTTTCACACCCTTATGAAGGACGATCTGATCGGGCTTCGACAACGGACAATTTCCGCCTCGTTCAACAGCAAGGTCAACAATCACGGAGCCGGGCTTCATACTTTCCACCATGTCCTTGGTAATCAGCGTTGGAGCCGCGCGGCCTGGGATCAACGCCGTGGTAATAACAATGTCTTGTGATTTAACATGGCCTGCAACAAGTGCGGCCTGTTTCGCCTTTTCTTCAGCTGTCAATTCCCGCGCATAGCCAGCAGCCGTTGCCGCCTCTGCCAGATCAACATAAATGAACTTGGCACCGAGGGACTTCACCTGCTCTTCTGTCGCTTTGCGCACATCTGTGGCTGACACAATGCCACCTAAGCGCCGTGCCGTGGCGATGGCTTGTAAGCCTGCAACGCCAACTCCCATGATAAATACTTTGGCCGGCGGCACTGTACCTGCAGCAGTCATCATCATGGGGAAGGCGCGCTCATAGAGGGCTGCCGCGTCGATGACCGACTTATACCCCGCCAAGTTTGCTTGGGATGACAAAATATCCATGCTTTGTGCCCGCGTGATGCGCGGCATCAACTCCAATGCAAAAGCTGTAACGCCAGATTTGGCAAAAGCCTCCAAAGCTTTGCGATCGCCATAGGGTTCGAGCCCGCCAGCCAGGATTGCGCCTGACTTCATGGACTTTAGCAACTTGTCGGATGGTCGGCGAATTGTGAGGACGAGATCAGCATCCTTCACCACTGCTTCACCCTTGACGACGGTTGCACCCGCAGCCTTAAATTCATCGTCAGAGATATTGGCACCAAGACCAGCGCCGGACTGCACGGCAACTTTTGCGCCTTTTTTAATGTAGGCTTTTACCGTATCAGGCGAAGCCGCAACGCGCGCCTCCCCGGCTTGCGTTTCAGTCGGGATGGCAATTTTCATGTGTTGTCCTGATTAGATATTAGCGGCAACGAACAATCCGTATAGGACGAGCAAGGCACCTGAGACGTACCATTTTCCGCCTGAACGCACGTCAATCAGCGTGGCGATGATGCCGAGGATGATGCCGGCAAAGCCCGTCAACACATTCCAGTTGTCCATGAAGCGGAAGGCGCACAATGCGACCAAAATGAACAAGCACACCATCGACAAGGCAATAGAACCTGTCAGGAAGCCATTGTAAGTGTCTTTGTGGTCGTCGAAACCCTTTGGTGTATGGGCGGGCGAATGGTCTGCCATGGAAATATCCCCTCAAGCCTGAATCTATTGTTTATGGCTTTAGCGAAGCTGGAGACGGGCCGCAAGGCGGGCGTTTTGGCGCAGTTGGATTAAGCAAGTCAGGCTTTGCCAAAGCCAGCGGAAACGCCTTATGTTGCGTCAAAAAATCAGGGATACATTTATGAAGCTTGAAAACAAGGTAACGGTAATTACAGGTGCGGCGGGCGGAATTGGCCGGGCGATAGCTAAGCGCTTTGTGGCGGAAGGTGCCAAAGTTGCGATTGCCGACTTGAATGAGGAACAAGCCAAAGCGACGGCGGCAGAACTGGGTGGTCACACCCTGGCAATTGCGATGGATGTTACAGATGAAGCCTCCGTCAATTCCGGTATTGAAACGGTTGTGACGCACTGGGGCACCGTCGATGTCTTGATTTCCAACGCAGGTGTGCAGATCGTTCACCGCACCGAAGACTTTCCATTTTCCGAGTGGAAGAAAATGTTGGCGATCCATTTGGACGGGGCGTTCCTCACCACCAAGGCCTGTTTGCCTCACATGTACAAACAGAAATCTGGAACCGTGATTTTAATGGGCTCGGTCCACTCCAAACTCGCCTCTCCATTGAAGTCAGCCTATGTCACGGCCAAACATGGCCTCATCGGCCTGGCCCGCACCTTGGCCAAAGAGGGCGCTGAGTTTGGCGTTCGTGCCAACGTCATTTGCCCGGGCTTTGTGAAAACCCCGTTGGTTGAAAAACAGATCCCGGAGCAAGCCATGCGGCTCGGTATTTCAGAAGAAGATGTCGTCAAAAAAGTCATGTTGGGCGGCACGGTTGATGGTGAATTCACAACGCTTGAAGATGTGGCCGAAGTTGCGTTGATGTTTGCCAGCTTTCCGACCAACGCTCTCACGGGGCAATCACTTGTGGTAAGTCACGGCTGGTTTATGGAATGAGCTTTAAAACAAGGCGTTTAGGTCTTGCCGTCCATCAACAACGCGTATGATTTTAACGATGCTGTTTTCAATCCTGTAAGCCACTATCAGGTTTTTATAAGGGTGCAATCGAATTGGCTGTTTAAATTCAGGCCGCTCTCTCGCAATATACGGCGAATGCGCAATCAATTTGAAAAGCACCGTAAGTCCATCAAGGAAAATATCAGTCTGCAAAACTCCGAATTGATTTATGCCAGTTGTTTGAATTGCAAACATGTCCTCTCGTGCACGCTGCGTAATCTCAAGCTGCATTTTTTGCCGATCTTAATGACAACTCTTTTCTAAACTCATCTGGATCAAAGGGCACGTATCCGCTCGCTTCGCCTTCATCGAGAAGCACTTGAATTTCAGCAATCGTTTTGGCCCGGTCTTGTTCCTTGCGGATCAATTCGCGCACATATTCACTGGCGTTGCTGTAGTCGCCGGACTCAACTTTTTCTTCAACGAAGTTTTTCAGCTTGTCGGTGAGTGAGATATTCATGGTGGCCATGGCGATACTCCTTTTCCAAACTCTAGCACTTATGGCAAAGTTTGGCAAACTTTGCCAAGGTCACCCCATCGCCTCCAACTCATCAATCATACCTGAAATCACGCTCAAGCCCTTTTGCCAGAACGCGGGGTCTGTCGCATCGAGACCGAAGGGCTTCAGAAGTTCCGAGTGATGCTTGGTGCCGCCAGCTTTCAGCATTTCAAAATACTTGTCTTGAAAGCCTTCGCTGCTTTCTTGGTAGCGGGCGTAAAGCGAATTCACGAGACAATCGCCAAAGGCATAGGCGTAGACATAGAATGGTGAATGGATGAAGTGCGGAATGTAGGTCCAGAACACCTCATAGCCGGGAGCAAATTCTATGGCGTCACCGAGGCTTTCAGCTTGCACACTCATCCAAATATCATTGATCTGATCGGGCGTTAATTCGCCGTCTTTGCGGGCCGTGTGCAAGCGGCGTTCAAACGTATAGAACGCAATCTGGCGCACAACGGTGTTCAGCATGTCCTCCACCTTTGAGGCCAACATGATCTTGCGTTTTGCAGGATCGTCAGCAGCTTTTAACAAGCGTTGGAAGGTCAGCATTTCCCCAAACACTGAAGCGGTTTCAGCCAGTGTCAACGGCGTCGAAGCCATCAACGCGCCCTGTGGTCCTGCCAACACTTGGTGCACACCATGACCCAATTCATGCGCGAGGGTCATCACATCGCGGGGCTTTCCCAGGTAATTCAAAAGCACATAGGGATGCGCTGACGGCACAGTTGGATGCGCAAATGCACCTGATGTTTTTCCGGGCCGCGACGGCGCGTCGATCCATTTCTTGTCGAAGAAGTCTCGCGCAATGCTGGCCATTTCTGGCGAAAATTCTGCATAGGCTTTCAGCACTGTATCTTTCGCTTCGGCCCATGCGATTTCGCGCGTGTCTTCCTGTGGCAACGGCGCATTGCGATCCCAATGCATGAGTTTTTCTTTGCCCATCCACTTCGCTTTCAGACGATAATAGCGATGTGACAGCTTGGGATAAGCTGCATGCACAGCCGCAGTGAGCGCATCGACCACGGCCGGCTCAACACGGTTTGAAAGATGGCGCGCATCAGCAATGTCTTTGAAGCCGCGCCATTGATCAGAAATAGATTTGTCTTTCGCCAATGTGTTGGTGATCAAGGTGAACAGCTTGACGTTATCACCAAAAGTCTTGGCAAGTGCTTGTGAACCCGCTTTGCGTTTGGCTTCATCCGAAGACTGCATCAAATTGAGTGTGGGTTCTAAGTTTAGCGTTTCACCATCAACTTCAAAGGTGAGAGCGGCCATGGTTTCATCAAACAAACGGTTGAAGGCCCCTGCCCCGGTTTGTGATTTTTCAAGAAACAATTGCTCCAACTTTGCATCGAGTTGGTAGGGTTTTTCCATGCGCAGATTATCAATCCACGGCTTGTAATGCGCCAGTGCCGGCTCTTGCATGGCTTTGGACAGAACAGCATCGTCGAGCAAATTAAATTCCAGTTCATAGAACAACAGCAGCGTTGAAAGCTCCGTCAGTTTTGCATTGATGTCGCCATAGAATTTTGCCCGTGCAGAATCCGTAGTGTCGCCAACGTAATAGAGCTGCGCATAAGACCCCACACGACCAATGAGATCGGACAGAGCTTCATAGTCTTTCAGTGATGTTGCCAGTTGCTTGCCCGACAACGCTGCCAGTTTGTCTTTGTAGCTTTCGGAAAATGCAGCACATGCCTTTTCCGATTTTGCGATGTCGGCTTTTAGTTCCGGCGCATCGGGTCCGGCATAAAGATCGTTCAAATTCCATTCGGGCAGATTGGCAAGTGCGGGCATCGTAAATCCTTTTGTGAATACCAAGATATGGAGTGCAAAGGCGTTGATGGCAACCCGCCGCTTGGACGCAGGTTCGCCCTAGTTCACACGGAACCCCGGTGGCAATGACCCGCAATTGCAAGCAATTGCTAGGAGGGAACGCGGGGAAACCCTCAGCGTAATGCGGCTTAGTGTAGAGCCGCTATGTATAGCGTCAGGTTTCCCCACGCTGAAACGGGCTTTTTCCTCCGAAACACATCCACAAACGTTTGACACCGGGCACATCGACAAGAAGCGATGTGCTGGATGTGACCGGATTTCCCATTGAAGGGAGCGCAGGACATGCTGCATACCGACCCCGTTTGCCCGCCCTATCGGCCTGACCTTCTGAGGGGCCAGGGGTGAAACAGCGAACCCTGAAGGTCCAGGCCACGATAGCCCTTCCCTCCAGACCCATTGCCCACCCCATCGGGTTCACCGTCATGAACCGGACCCCATCCGGGGCGAAGCAGTCCTGATATAGGTGTATAGTCCGATCCTTGTCAAGGATTATTTTCAGATATTTTTTTCCCTCAATCGCCGTGGCTTTAGTGAAGGCTGGAGGGAGAAAATGTCAGTCACTCTTTACTGTTATTGCGGGACTCGTTTCGGCAATGACGATGTGATCTCGCGTGATCCTTGGAATGTCACTGAAATCCCACTTTTGCCGTCACCCCGGCGAAAGCCGGGGCGGTGCTTTCCCCAAGTCGGTCTGCCAGAAGCCTCGTCCCGGCCTTCGCCGGGATGACGGGTTAGAGCGGGATAAATCAGGATGTGGAAATAGCTTTGCGCACAGAGCCAGACTGACGCCGGGAGGTTCATTCACAATCTCGTGCCACCACCATCTGAACACTTGCCCCCAAAACACCCAAAACCTGAAAATCCCCCACCTGTCTCTAAATCTACTACCCTGTTAAGCTGGTCTTTACCCTTAACTGCCAAAACTTCACGTCTCGTACCCGCCCCGTTTGTATGGAATGTGATTGTCGAATGGCCTCCCGCGTCCTGATTGTTGAAGATGAAGCAGCACAACGTCGTATTCTTGAAGAATCAGTCAAAAGATTAGGCTTTGACGTCACCACAGCCGAAAGCGGCGTGCGTGGATTGGAAGCTCTCAGAGCACCGGGTGGTGCCAGCATTGAGCTGGTGATTCTCGATCTGGTGATGCCTGAAATGGGCGGACTTGAATTTCTTGAGCAATTGCAATCGATACGCGGTGATTTGCCGGTCATCGTGCAGACATCCCAAGGCTCCATCGAAACCGTCATCAAGGCCATGCGTGCCGGGGCGGATGATTTTGTTGTAAAGCCAGTATCGCCTGAGCGCTTAAAAGTCTCGATCCAAAACCTCTTAAAAGTGAATGCGCTGACGGAAGAGGTCAAACGCCTCAACAAGAAAATTGGCGGCTCTCTCACATTCAATGATCTCGTTGCTTCCGCCCCTGCCATGTCGAATGCTTTACGACTTGGAAAACGCGGCGCGCAATCAAACATTCCAATTCTCATTGAGGGTGAATCCGGTGTGGGCAAGGAAATGATCGCCCGCGCCATTCAGGGCGAAAGTGACCGCAACGGCAAAGCCTTTATCACTGTCAACTGTGGTGCCATTCCTGAAAACCTTGTTGAATCGATTTTGTTTGGCCATGAAAAAGGCTCCTTCACCGGGGCCACGGCCAAACATGCAGGTAAATTCCTGGAAGCCGATGGCGGCACATTGTTCCTTGATGAAGTCGCTGAGCTTCCCTTGGATATGCAAGTCAAATTGCTGCGTGCCATCCAGGAAGGTGAAATTGATCCTGTGGGTTCGCGCCGTCCTTTGAAAGTTAACGTCCGCCTGATCTCGGCCACCAATCGCAATATGATTGAAATGGTGAAGGCCGGAAAATTCCGCGAAGATCTCTATTATCGTCTCAACGTGTTTCCCATTTTGTTGCCGCCGCTACGCGATCGCAAAGACGATATCCCAGCACTCGCCACGCATTTTATCACCCGCATTGCTGCCGAAGAAGGCCGCAAGGTGCGTGGCATTCAGCCAAATGCTTTGACCATGCTGATGGCCTATGCGTGGCCTGGAAACGTGCGTCAGTTGGAAAATACAATTTTCCGCGCCATCGTACTGTGCGAAACCGATATGCTGGATATTCAGGACTTCCCGCAAATTGCGTCGCTGGTGGACGGCTATGAAGTGACAATTCCAGCAGCACCGTCTTTACCAGTCGTTGCACAACCACATCGCAGCAGCGGCGCCCAAGTCAGCGATGGCTCGGCTCTTGGAATTCCTATCGTCACAGAAGGCGGCCACATCCGTAAGCTGGAAGACGTGGAAGCTGACATGATTAAACTCGCACTCCACCGTTACAGAGGGCAAATGTCTGAAGTTGCAAGAAAATTGGGTATTGGACGTTCCACACTGTATCGTAAAATGCGCGATTTCGGGCTCGAAGAAGACATTGCATCGTGACTTTTTAACACCACAAAAAAATTTGTTTCAAATGTCGTTGCAATGCCACATTGCAATCGCATAGGTTCTCTCGCTGTTCTGTGGGTGTCATGAAAAAAATTCTGTCTATTTGCGTGAGTGTGGTTGCTGTTATCGCTGTAACGGCCGATGTTGCTTTGGCACAAGACGTGTTCAAGCCGCGTCGTAAAGGCTTTTTTAAGTCTTTGTTTGGCGTTCGCGCGAAGCCAAGAAAACAATTCAATGCCAGAGCCTGGTGGGAGGATGATCAGGACAGCAATGTTCGCATTATTCGCAGACCCTCCAATCCAAACAAGCCAAAGAAAGCAAAACGGGCGCTAGCTTTCAAGCAACCCCTCAACGACGTGTCGAACAAGAAAAAGCCGGCCGTCAAAACAGCCTATATTGATCCCGAAATTGAACAGGGGTTGGGCATGGGGAACATTCCATATGTTCCCGTCAAATTGGCGGCAGTCTATGATCCTTCCTTCAGCAAACTGATCACAATCGACACGCAAAACTCGGCCATCCGGTCTGTGCTGGCAGACAAGTCAACGATTGTCCGTGCACCTGACTCAGGCATCCAAAGCCGTATTGGATCATTATCGCACAACAGGCTTCACACCGATCTGGACCAAAGACGGAAAAATTTCTGAGCGCGGCCTCGGGCTTCTCACGGTACTTGCGTCCGCAAATGAAGAAGGCCTCGAGTCTGGGCGCTACATGCCCCATGGCCTTGATAGTTTCAATGTCACGGAAAACCAATTTGCTGATGATTTATTGGGTCTTGGCGCAGTTTGATGTCAGCCTGACAGCGGCGGCCGTCACCTATGCCATGCATCAATCAGGCGGCGCCTATGAGCCCGCCATGTTGTCGGCCTATCATGATATTAGAGTTGAAGCCGTATCGCCGAATGTGGCCTTGCGGGTTTTGGCCTATTCTCCATTCCCTAGTGAATATTTGAAGTCACTCGCACCCGACCATCCGGCCTATGACGTGATGAAAGCAGAATTGGCAGCATCGCTCGCCCAGGCCGACACTCCCGACTTAATGGCGGAGGGCAAGCGCGTGCGCATCGGCCAAAAGGATGAGCGCGTCATTGCGTTGCGCAAGCTGCTTTTGGAACAGGGCTACCTCGGTGCTGCAAGCGCTGAAGTGGCGCTTGATAAAGAAGACCTGTTGGACAAGGCTTTGGCCAAGGCGCTCAAAGCGTTTCAAGACGCCAAAGGCATTCCCCAAACCAGCAATCTTGATACGGCAACCATTCGTGCCATCAACGGTCCTGACCTGACTGAACGCCGCGAAATCTTGTTGACCAACATGGAGCGCTTGCGCTGGCTGCCAAAGCAATTGGGCAATCGCCACGTTTTCGTGAACCAGGCGTCCTATAAGGTCGATGTATTTGAGAAGAACCAGCTGATCTGGGAAAGCAATGTCATCGTTGGCAAGCCATTGAACCAAACCAATGTGTTCAGCGATACGATGGAAACTGTGGTTTTCAATCCGTCCTGGGGGGTGCCGCAATCGATTCTGCTGAACGAGTACTTGCCAAAACTGCGGCGTAACTCCAGCTATCTCGACAAGCTCGGCTTCAAGGTTCTGAACGACAAGGGTAAGGTTGTGAAATCGAGCTCCATCAACTGGAATTCAGTCGGATCGGGCTCCGCCATTGGCATTCAACAGCCTCCCGGCGATGGCAATGCTTTGGGCGAACTCAAGTTCCTGTTCCCCAACAAACATTCGATTTACATGCACGACACGCCCAATCGGCACTTATTTGCCGAATCGAAGCGCAATTTCAGCCACGGCTGCGTTCGCGTGGAAGATCCGCGTCAATTTGCCAGCGTTTTATTGGGCTGGGACCGTGCCCGCGTGGACAGCGAAGTTGACAGCAAGGTTTCCACCCCCGTCAACATCGCAAATCGTCCAAAAGTGCATTTGACCTATTTTACGGCCTGGCCTGACAAAAATGGAAAATTGCAATATTTTTCAGATGCTTACGGTCGTGACTCGACGCTTAAAACCGCCCGTTCAACGGTCCGTAAATCTCTCGGCCTGCAAGACGGTCAGAGGCTTGTGCAGAACAATTGACCCCTACAGGCTCGATTTCACTAAATTCCAAAAAATAACCCTATGTTAAGCACGCTGTGGCAGAGTTAATTCTGCAGGGCGGCTGCCTCAGAGTGGCCGCAATCTTGTCTGAAGAGCAGATCGGGACTAGAGTGGGTATGTTGCCCCTCTTGAATCGGTCTTAAACACTGGTTCGAGAAAACGGGTTGTTGCCCGGGGTGAGTAGCGTAATGGGTTTAGGTAATTTGAACGTCGGACAAAAATTGCCCTTGCAACAGACACTAAAAAAGGCCGTGGCAACAGCTGCGATAGCCGGGACATTGGGCCTTGCGCTCTTCATGTCATCCGTAGGCACAGCTGTGTCCGGTGGTGAGACCCGCACGATTTCGCTTGTGCACCAGCACACCAAAGAAAAACTGACCGTCACCTATATGCAGAATGGCCGCTACGTGCCATCGGCCATGAAGAAGCTCAACCGCTTCTTCCGCGATTGGCGCCGCAATGAAGTGACGACAATTGATCCACGCACCATCGATCTCGTTTGGGAATTGCATGCCGATCTCGGCTCAAAGCGCCCGATCCATATCGTATCCGGTTACCGTTCGCCAAAGACCAACGCCTTCTTGAAGCGCATTGGCCGCAACGTGGCCAAGAAAAGCCAACACATGAAGGGCAAGGCGATTGACTTCTTCTTCCCTGATGTGAACACACAAAAAATTCGCAACAGCGCCCTGGCCCGTCGTGTGGGTGGTGTTGGTTACTATCGTTCTTCGGGCGGCCCATCGGGCTTCCTGCATGCTGACAGTGGCAACGTACGCCATTGGGGACCAAAGATTGGTCGTTCGCAGCTCGCCTCGATTATCAAAGAAGGCCGCAAGACCATTGGTCGTCGTGGTGGCAAGAAGGGTTTCTTCTCTGGTGCACCTGAAACCGAAGTGGCAGATGTCGAAGAGAAAAAGTCAGGCGGCATTGTCGGCTGGTTCCGTGGCGACAAGAAAAAACCAACTGCTCCTGAAGTTGTAGAATCTGTTGTAGCTGAAACGCCAGAACCCGCATTGGAAAGCATCTATGAGGCTGACGATGAAGATTTGGCAGATTTGACCGCCGATGCTGCGGCCACTTCAAACGCAGAAGCAAAAGCTTTGCTGAAGCAGCAAAAAGCCAAACCCGTCACTCCAGTTGTAGAAGAGCCTGCTTTCGTAGAAGCACAGCCCGAAGTGGTTGAGCCATTGGTCAACAAGAAAGACCGTGGCGCACTCGCTGCTTTGGCCGGTACTGCTGGCGTAGAAGAGCTCGCTGCAAAGCGTCCTTCACCGATCGCTGCGTCGATGATGGTTTCCGTTCCAAAGCCAAAGCTGAAACCAAAGGCCGTATTGGCCTTGGCAGAAGCCCGTGCCGGCGCTGCTGAAGATGTACAAATTCAGCCCGCATCAGCTTCAGCTGAACAAACTTGGTCCAAGAAGTCGAGCCGTCCATCGGTTGTGGCCGATCCAATTGGCACTGTTGAAGCTGCCGAAACGATGACGGATATCGCCGACACGCCAGCTGTTGTTGCCGATGGCAAAGCCAATCTGGAAACAGATCTGCGCAACGCGTCTGCAGAAGAAATTGTTGTGATCCAGCCTGTTGTTGCAACAGCCGCTGAACCCTCATGGTTGACCTCACTCTATGCCAGCGCCGAAGCAAGCTTGCGTCGTGATGGCATCAATCCAGCTCCTGCTGCAATCAGCACAATGCCGGTTGCCGCAGTGTTGGGCCCAGATGGTTCGGGTGAGATTGAAATTGTGGCCCCTGTGGCAGGAGATGGCAAAGGCGATTTGCTCACCGTCAATCGTGAAGGCAAGACCGGTTTGCCGCCAATGAAATTGCGCCTGTCTGCCAAACAATAGACTTCAAAATTGAAATCAAAAACGCCGCACTGAAAAGTAGCGGCGTTTTTTTTATTGCGTTTCTGCTGAAATTATTCGTTGGCAAAACCGCTCTAGTAGTAAAAATAGAACTCACTTCAGCGTATCAATATCCAAGTTTGGCAAAGTATCAATTGACAAGGCACTCCATTCAGCGTCGCAGGTCTTGAGTGAAACGAGGCCCTTGTCAGCGAGATATCCATCTTCGCCAATTGCTTGTTGTGACGTAAATTCTGTGAGGTATTCTAGCATGCCAGGAACAGCGCCAAGGTGAGCTTTTTTTGCATAAATATAGAGAAGCCGACCGCCTTTGTAATTGCCGTTGGCAATCGAATCATACTCTGGCTTATCCCCGTCAATTGAAGCACCCTTGATCTTGCCTTCATTGGCGGAGAGGAAGGAAAATCCGAAAATCCCGAAGGCTTTGGGGTTTGCAGTAATTTTTTGAATAATCAGATTATCGTTTTCACCAGCTTCAACATAGGCACCATCAGAGCGGAATGTTTTCCACACGATGTCGAAACCCGCAACGTCTGACTGGCCAAGAGCGGCCAAAGATTCGAATTCTTCGGCACCTTTTTTCAACACCAATTCGGCGAAACTGTCGCGTGTGCCTGAGGTTGGAGGCGGGCCAAGGACTTCGATCTTTTCTACTGGCAATGATGGATCGATTTCGTTCCACATTTTGTATGGATTGTCGATCAACTTGCCGTCCTTATCTGGTACTTGCTTTGCGAGCGCCAAAAAGAGCTGCTTTCGTGTAAAGTTTACATCCGGGGCACCAACTGCGCTGGCAACGACCAAACCATCGTAACCGAGTTTGAACTCAACAACTTCAGTGACTCCGTTCTTGATGCAAATTTCCATTTCAGCACGCTTCATCTTGCGCGAAGCATTCACGAAGTCAGGCTTGTCTTCGCCAACACCTGCACAAAACAACTTGATACCGCCGCCTGTTCCAGTTGATTCAATAACAGGTGTCCGCATTCCTGTTGACCTAGCGAAAGATTCAGCAACCGCGGTTGCGAACGGATAGACTGTCGACGAACCGACGATGCGAATTTCTTCGCGGGCAAATGTTGGTGAAGCCGCAAGGGCCAAAAGCGACGCTGCAAGTAAGACGCGTTTCATTGGATTAGTCTCCGTGATTGAGTGACAAATGAATACTGATCGATAGTAATAACGTTCACGCGAAGCCCGCGCGACAGAACTGCAGGCTTCGCGATCGTGTGTTGAGACGTAAGCTTAGAAATTGAAGCGTGTAACAACAGCACCCGTGAGGCCATCGTTAGTAGTAACGGAGGGTTTGCCATCATCCAACCAATCGCCTTCAAGTCCGATAATCAACTGCGACATCGGTGCATAGTAAATGCCGCCATTGATAACTTTTTCTGTGCGATTGTCTGCCACATTTGGTGAGCTTTTGACCTTTTTCATGCCCGCACCGAAACCTGCTGAGATATTGTCTGTCAATGCGAAACCAAACGACGCAGAGACATTCATTTGTTCAGCGCCGTTGTGCAGTTCGCCCATTTGAGCGCCAATGCTTACCGGAAGGCCTGGAATGAAGTTGAGCTCTGTGCCCACACCAGCTAGCCACTTCACGCCGGTTTGGCTCGCCTGAGCGAGGTTCTTGGCATTGCTTTGACCCCAATATCCGCCAACCGCTTCAAAATTGATCATGTCAGATGAAATCGTTGCTTTGGTGCTGGCACCCATGGCATCGTCATCGGAACCGAGCGCGCCTGTCACACCACGTGTAGCATCATGTAAGCGCATGTTGAGTGTAAGCGGGCCGCTGGCATAGGCGAGACCTAAAAATCCGTTGTAAGCGTCTCTGTCAAAGAAGCCGTTACCAGCATTTTCAGCACGCACGCGTCGGTCAGCTGTTGTCCAGATGCGTCTCGTGTTTTTTATAATACCATTCTCGAGTCGACCGGCATTTCCGCGGCCCATCTCGAACTTCATTGTATCCGCAAATTGCCAGAAGCCAACGATGCCGTCGTCTCTAAGCGCAATTGAAGCAAGATTCGTCGTGCTTTCGGCAACATCCCATTTTGACTGGACCGTCACACCGATTTCGCCAGCTGAAGACTGGACGGAAGCCTTCACATTCAAACCCGCTTCGACATCGATATCGCTGCTCTTGTCTGCAGGAGATCCGTCTTTGATCTCGCTAAAGATGTAACCCGTCTTTATATAGCCGGAGGTTTTAACTTCGACGAACGGCTCATCGACTGCCACGTCACCGGAAGCATCAGCAACTGGATAGATTTTAAAACTGGTTGGAACTTGCAGCGCGGTTTGAGACATTACATCGCGATTCGAAATCGAATCGAATGCCGATTTGAGATCCAAAATTGATTCAGCTTGAGCACTAGTCGATACAGCTACCAGCGCGGCAGAAGCAAGAAGTGTAGTCTTGATAGTCGTCTTCATTTTGTTTTTTCTCCCAAAACAAATGTTAAGTTTGAGAGCCCCCGTCCCCTTCAAGTGAATAGGTGGCACTGCGCCGTCTATCGCGCGCCACTTCAATCGCCGCAGTGTTTAACAATTCGTTAACAAACGGATGACAGTTCAACTCTTTCGCGCAAACTGAAAACAATTATGTGGGAAAATAAATTTCGGTGTTGCGCCTTCATGCAGGCGTCACCTGACCGTTACAATGCGCTGCGAAATGCTGGCGTCGCTAGACCAGATGGGGTTCTGGCTGGATCAATTGAACGGAGAGATCAAATGAATATTCGCCAAATCACACTTGCTGCAGCCTGTTTCATGGCCATGTCAGTTGCAGCACAAGCTGCTTGCGTTGTGTCCATCACACGCACCGCCTGTCCAGGCAAAGAAAAGGAATCGTATTCCAAGTGCAACGGCACCAAGTCGTGCAACAAAGAAGAAGTCTTCGGCTGTCACAATGAAAGCTTGCGAGCAAGCCGCAGCTTCAAATTGCCCAAACTCGCGTTTGACGATCACAAAGTCTAAGGTCGTAACCGCAAAATTTAACGGCGCAACCGTGCGTGGTGGTGCAAATTTCTGTGCGTCGAATTCGAGCAGACTTCAATAAGTGCGCAAAATAAGATATTACTGACCCTGCAAATATAAGAGATCGGACGACACTCGTCCGGTTTCTACATCGTTTCCTCTTTTGCGTCCGCCCGGGACTTTGGCCTGCTTACTCCGCTGCTTCAGCCTGTGGTGCCATACCGAGTGCAGCCAGATAGACATCGATCATCGATTCTTCTTCTTGGCGTTCGATGCGTCTTTCTTGCGCAGTGAAATGACTTTGCGCAGAATTTTTATATCAAAGCCGTTGCCCTTGGCTTCAGCGTAGACTTCCTTGATGTCACCAGCGATGGTTTTCTTTTCTTCTTCCAAGCGTTCAATGCGCTCAACGATGGTGCGCAGTTGGCCGTGGGCGAAGGAGGTTTTAACTTGATCTGCCATTTTTCGTCTCGATTTCCTTAGTGTGATTTTGGTTTGGCCATTTCGGCCGCAAATGCTTGCTGTTGTGTCGCCGTGGCATCGGTTTGGTATTTTGCTTTCCACGTTTCATAGGGCATGCCGTAAACCGCCTCGCGGGCTTCGTCTTTGCCAAGCTCAATGCCTTTTTCCCGGGCTGCGTCTTGCATCCAGTTCGACAGGCAGTTGCGGCAGAACCCGGCCAGATTCATCAAATCGATGTTCTGAACATCGCTGCGTGTCTGCAAATGCTTCAGAAGCCGCTGAAATACGGCCACTTCGAGTGCATTGCGTGTGATTTCGTCCATGTTCGGGCCTCTCTTCTAATCTCTTAAAGCCTGGCGAAAGCTGGCTCCACAGCCAATACAGTTTCATCCACAACAGGCTTAAATATGTGGATGAATGTGACTTTGGCAAAAGTCCTTCCAAATCACTGCAAAAAATGGGAAAAGCCCCACAAAGCGCACGGGCGAGCGATTTGCAAGCCTGTGTAAAACTGATCAGCCGACGTGTCGGCCAGCCTTGGAGGTACGGGCATGTATCGTGAAATCGCAGGAGCTCTGGGAGCCTTGATGCTTCTGGCCAACTTTGCGTCTCCTGCGAAAGCTGATTTGAAGCTGTGCAATAACACCGACAGTCGTGTGGGCGTTGCCATTGGCTACAAGGATAAAGAGGGTTGGGCATCTGAGGGTTGGTGGACAGCCGAGCCTCAATCAGCAGCACCCAAAAACTGTCTGACCTTGCTCAAAGGCTCTTTGATTGCCCGCTACTATTACGTCTATGCCGTTGATAATGAAAAAGGCGGCAGCTGGGGCGGCAAGTCCATGATGTGCATCAGGGACAAGATTTTCACCATTCGCGGTTTCGACAAGTGTCAGGAACGCGCATACAACAAGGTCGGCTTCTTTGAAGTGGACACCGGCGACGAAGCGGACTGGACGATTTCACTGTCCGGCGCAAAAACCACACAAGGCAACCAATAACGTGCATCGCAAACGTAAAGTAAAAATCCTGGCCACCCTTGGCCCGGCGTCCGCCAGTCCTGAGATGATTGAAAAACTGTTTGTGGCGGGCGTGGATGTGTTCCGCATCAACATGAGCCACACCAATCACGAATTGCTGCGCACCTTGCATGGCCATATTCGCAATGTGGAACAAAAGCTCGGACGTCCGATTGGCATTCTGGCAGATTTGCAAGGCCCGAAAATTCGCATCGGCACCTTTGCTGACAAATCCATTGTTATTGCAGCTGGCGATACTTTCATATTTGATACGGATAAAACGCCGGGCACCAAACAACGGGTTTACCTGCCGCACCCCGAAATTTTTGCAGCCGCCAAAGTGGGTGACTGCTTGTTGTTGAACGATGGTCGCTTGCGCGTTGAAATTACCCATGCGACGCCAGAGCGCCTGACCACACGCGTTATTTATGGCGGTGAATTGTCTGACCGCAAAGGCGTCAACCTGCCTGACACCGTGATCCCCATTCCAGCTCTCACAGAAAAAGATCGGGCCGACCTTGAAGCTGCGGCCACCACGGGTGTGGATTGGATCGCTCTATCCTTCGTACAACGAGCGGCAGACGTGATCGAAGCCCGCAAATTGGTTGCAGGCCGCGCTGGTGTGATGGCGAAAATTGAAAAGCCTTCGGCGCTGACGGTGCTCGATGATATTCTTGCGCATTCTGATGCCATCATGGTGGCGCGTGGCGATCTTGGCGTTGAATTGCCCATTGAGGAAGTGCCTGCCCGCCAGAAACAAATCACCCGTGCAGCGCGCCGATTTGGAAAGCCCGTGGTTGTGGCAACACAAATGTTGGAATCGATGGTCACAGAACCAGTGCCAACACGCGCCGAAGTGTCAGACGTTGCAACTGCCGTTTATGAAGGTGCGGATGCTGTCATGTTGTCGGCTGAAAGTGCATCCGGCAAATGGCCGATCAAAGCCGTTGAGATGATGGACAGTGTGGCCAAGGTTGTCGAACGCGATGCCAATTATCGTGGCATCATTCATGCCCAGCGCAACGAACCTGAAGCCACGGCGGCAGATGCGATTTCTGCAGCCGCACGCACCATCGCTGAAACGCTGCAGGTGCCTGCCATCGTGTGTTACACGGGCACAGGCTCCACCGGGCTTCGTGTGGCGCGTGAACGCCCCAACATGCCGATTATTGCCCTGACGCCGATTGCCCATACTGCTCGTAAGCTCTGCCTTGTGTGGGGCACCCATTGCGTGCTGACGGAAGATCAACAAACGGTTGATGACATGGTGGTGCGCGCTGGTGAAATCTCCATGCGCGAAGGCTTTGCCAAACCCGGCGAACGCATATTGATCACGGCAGGTGTTCCTGTCGGCACGCCGGGAACCACCAACATGCTGCGCATCGCCACCATTGGCGCTGACGGCAAGGGCATCTGATCAAATATTTGGGTAGTCGTGCTCGAGTTGTTTTAGCACTTGCTTTGGCTGTTTCCAAATGCGGGTTCACCGCAATAGCCTCGCGCAATGTCGCGGCAGCTTTTGCAACATTGCCTTGCGCTTGATAAACTGCAGCCAAGCCTGACAACGCACCAAAGTGGCGGGGCTCGGTTTCGAGCACTGCGCCCAGATCTTCTGCTGCATCATCATAGCGTTTCATATTGTAATAGAGCATGGCACGCTTGTTCAGGGCCTCGTTATAGTCAGGATAGCTGCCGATCAATTCATTCAACATGGTCTCGCTGGTATCGAACACGCCGTCCTGCATGGCTTTTTGCGATTGCGACAGCAAGATTTCCGCCATCGGGCTGTCATTGCGCGACCACAACGCCCAAATCTTCTCAATGGTCGGCTGAGGTGCTGCACCATTTTCCTTGTGCAGTTCGCCAAACAGTCGGTCCAATTCCCGCGCTTGTTTTTGCACCGGATCAACAGGCGCCACTTCAACAGCCGCACTGGAAGGTGCTGACTTCACCTGCGCCATGGCAGGTACAATCAGCAACAGCGAGAACGCAAACAGGATGGGGGCGCGGATCAGCATCGTCGCATTATGCCACAGATTTCCAGAAACAAAAACACCGCGCTGAAGTGGCTCCAGCGCGGCGCAAACTTTAACATCAAGTGGAATTAGCCCTGGCGCGCCTTGAAGCGCGGGTTGGTCTTGTTGATGATGTAAACGCGACCTTTGCGACGGATCAGCTTATTGTCGCGGTGGCGCTTCATCAGGCCCTTGAGGGAATTGCGAACTTTCATGACTACACCTATATGGAGGCTTCAAAAGCCACCTGTTCAAAATCTGCGCCGTGCTTAGCGGTGCTGCAAGGCCCTGTCAACCACACCCGGCGAAGTGAATAATATGATATTCAAATCAACAACTTATTATAACAATTTGTGTGTTGCTGGCAGCCATTGGTAGCTTTGTCTGGCTCTCTTTGCGTGACCGCCGCCCGCGCGAGTCCCTCACGCCGTCCCTGCTACCGACGACCCCACTGTTGCTTTGCAACGGCGTTGTCATCATTCTAACGATCGTCCACTTGGTCAATATGTTTGGCGTTAAAACTGGAAGCTAAGTCTTGAACATAGAGCCCCACGTGGCGTTTGCGCAATTCAGCCTTTTGTACCTTGCCCATGGCGTTGCGCGGTAGATCCTCGACAAAAAGAATGCGCTTGGGCACCTTGAAGGCGGCAAGCCTCTGCCTGAGTTCAGCAATCATTGCGCTTTCGTCAAGTGATGCGGCCGTCGCGACAACAGCCGTCACGGCTTCACCGAAATCACGATGCGGCAAGCCAATAACGGCAGATTCCGCCACACCCGGCATGGCGTCAATTATCTCTTCGATTTCTTTCGGGTAAACATTGAAGCCACCCGTTATGATCAAATCTTTAGCACGACCGGAAATCACGAGATAACCGTCTGCATCCAAGCGGCCCAAATCGCCGGTGATAAAAAAACCGTTGCCGCGTTTGTCCTCAGCCGTTTTCTCAGGATTGCGCCAATAGCCTTGAAACACATTGGGGCCACGCACTTCAATCATACCGTCTTGACCTTGAGGCAGTTTTTCCGCCGTTGCAGGATTGGTGATGTGCAATTTCCACATGCGGCAACGGAAATCCAACACTTCCGGCTCGCCGCTCACTTGCATAAGGGTTTGAGGCGATCATATTGGTTTCCGTCATGCCATAACGTTCAAGTACGGCATGGCCTGTGCAATTCTTAAATTCTTGATGCGTGTCGGAAAGCAACGGGGCCGAGCCTGACACGAACAAACGCATGTGCTGGGTTGACTCGTGCGATAAATCTTGATGCTGCAACAGCCGCGTATAAAATGTTGGAACGCCCATGAAGCAAGTGGCCTGCGACAAGGCTTTCATCACGTCGTCGGCGTTGAACTTGCGCTGCAAAATCATCGATGCACCACTGAACAACACAGTGTTCATGCCGACAAACAAGCCATGGGTGTGATAGACTGGCAATGCATGCAGCAACACATCGCGCGCCGTGAATTGCCAAAGATCAATCAAGGCCAGCGCGTTGGAGGCCAAATTGCCGTGGCTGAGCATGGCCCCTTTGGACCGGCCTGTTGTGCCGGAGGTATAAAGAATGGCGGCAATATCGTCCCACGTTGCCGACACATCTTTGCAATTGTTGTGACTGGCCTCAAGCACCGTGCCCTGGCCCGCATCATCAAGTGTAAGAATTGCAATATGATGGAGCTTGTCCTGCCACGCTTGCGCTTCGCTTTGGCGATGTCACAAAGACGGTCGCTTCTGCGTCATCCAGAAAATACTGCACTTCATCTGCCGTATAGGCCGTATTCAGCGGCAGAAATACGAACCCGCCCCGCACGCAGGCCCAAAACAAGGCCAATGCTTCAATGCTTTTATCAACTTGAACGGCAACGCGGTCACCTGGCTTGGCACCCGTTGCTTGTAAGCGGGCGGCCATGGTTCCCGCCATTTCCCAGAATGCGCCTATGGAAACCTGCCGCCCATCATCACAGCGCGCGAATATACGTTGAGGTTCATGCAACTGTTCAGCGAAAAGTTCAGAGAGGTTGCGCGCCTTGAGCTGTGCGTTCCACGCCGTCACTTGAGAAGTTCGCCAATATCAATGGTTTTTGCTGTTGCAGCGGATTGATAGACGGCATCCACCAAGTGCGAGGGTTTGCAAATTATCAAGGCCCGATGTTGCAGGTTCTTTTTGCGAGGACAAGCAATCTACCCAGTGTTGCTGAATCAATAAAACACTTTCCTGAATGTTGTGCCAAGGTTTCGAGGCCCACGGCAATACTGGTGGTGAAACATCAACATGCCGCGTGCCGGTCCGCGTCGTGATGCCGAGCTTGTAACCAGCGCCCAAACGAATGCTCCCAAGACTGCCATCAATCTCAATCAGAGTTTGCGGGAAGAGTTCGCTTTCAAGTACACTCGCATAGGAACAATCCACCACTGATGTGATGCCATTGCCATGATCCAACAAAGCTGTAGCCACGTCTTCCCCCTTGATTGCTGGATTCACACGTTTAATCCGTGCACTGACATTTAACACATCACCAAACAAAAACCGCGCCACATCCAGCGCGTGAATGCCAAGGTCTTCGACAATAAAACGCTCGCCTTGAGCCAGATAGGGCTGACCTGAAAACACGTCATAGGCCGAACGAAACGACACCCTGCCCCAAAAAGCTGGGCCAATCTCCTCGCTTTCCAATACTTTTTTCACCGCCAGCAAAGCCGATTGCCAGCGGAAATTCTCATGCACCATCAACGGAACATTGGCGCTAATGCAGGCGGCAATCATAGTCTTTGCATCCGCCAATGTGGTGGCAAATGGTTTTTGACAAATCACAGCGATGCTGCGCGCCGCTGCCAGTTCCACCAACGCACGATGGGTTGGCGCTGTTGTTGCGATGTCAACGAAGTCGAGTTTTTCAGCCGCCATCATCGTGGCAGCATCGCTGTAACGCTTGGTGATGTTGAACTGATTGCCGATCAATTCCAAGCGTTGAGCATCGCGATCACAGATGCAAACGATGTCTGCACCTTGAACATCCCGCCAAGCATGCAGATGATTGACGGCGAAAAACCCGCAACCGATCAATCCACCACGCAACGTTGTCATGGACACAACTTTCAGCTCGGAAAACCTTGTGTTTCTACGGTGTAGCCAGCAGCCGTCATCACGCGCATCAACTCGGCATAACCAACCTGCGCCATTTTCAAAGGTGGATTGGCCTTTGGGTCTTGCTCGGCTTCAACCACAAACCAACCCTCATAACCATAATCAGCAAAGCGCTGCACGATGGCTTTGAAATCCAACGAACCATCACCGGGAACTGTGAAGGCCCCTTTAACAACGGCATCCAGGAAGCTTTCTTTGCTGCGATCAAGTTTGTTGATCACGTCCATACGCACGTCTTTGACATGCACATGCGAAATGCGCTTGTGGTGTTTATCAATGCAACGCAACACGTCACCGCCTGCAAAGGCCATATGCCCCGCATCAAACAACAGCGGAATGCCAGCGCCAGAATTTTGCATGAACAGATCAAGTTCAGCCTCGGTTTCAACAACAGCTGCCATGTGATGATGATAAGACAGTGGCATGCCCTGCTCGGCGCACCATTCGCCAAAGCTTGTGAGCTTGCGGCCATAGGCTTTCATGTCATCGCCAGACAATTTTGGCTTCGTCGCCAGAGGTTTTGAACGGTCGCCTTGGACCGAACGCCCGACTTCGCCATAAACAATACAGGGCGCGTTGACGGCTTTGAACAATTCGATCATCGGTTGGATACGGTCCTTGTTGGACTGCATATCATCATCAACCAGTGTGCCTGAAAACCAACCGCCACAGAGTGTCACGTCTGCTGCTTTGAGAACGGGCAACATCAATGCTGGGTCTTGTGGAAAGCGTCGTCCCATTTCCATGCCTGTAAAACCGGCTGAACGGGATTGGCGCAAACACTCTTCCAGCGACACGTCATCACTGAGTTGTGGAAGATCGTCGTTCCACCAGGCGATGGGGGACATGCCCAATTTGGCTTTCATGCTGTACTCCTTGAAACAACAAAATCAATGCATGTGCTTTTTCGCTAAACCACGGAAAAAATCAATCTTACATGCAGTGAAACGCACGAAAATCTTTCATTTTCGTGCTTTCAAGCGATGCCATCGCGCAGCACGACAAAATAGTCATCACCACCCACCTGCCCGCCTTTCATGGCGATCTCGACACCATTGAGGGTTGCGACCTTGCTGTGCGCAGTACACAGCGGTGATCCGGGCGTCGCCGTCAGCGGAAAGCGGGTTGTGAGGGCGTGCACATCAAGCTGGGCAAGGGCGTGGCTGGATGAATCGCCGCCCGCAATCACTGCGCGACTTAGACCTGTGCGTAATAAAACTTGGCGCAGGATTTGGCCGAGGCCCTCTCCGATGCGTTGCCGACCCTGTGGAATGGCGTGCAAACCTTCGCCAACATCTGTCGCCGGGCCAAGGGCTGTGTGAATGACAACACTCTTGCCTTCACTGATGTGCGCAAGTGCTGTTGCGATGGTGTTGGTAGTCACGCTGATGTCACCCCGCGCCAAGGCCACCGGGTCTAGGCTGACGCCTGCAAAGCCGTTGCTGAGACTGTATTTGATTTGCCGTTCAGTGGTGGGGGACACGCTGCCCGATACAACCAGCAAATTCTTGACAGCTGGCAAGCGGTGCGAATGTTGCTGTTCCGCTGATGCGCTTGGTTTCAGCCAGCGCTTTCACCACGGCGTATTCAACACCCGAAGACCCCACGACAAAGGGTTCTGTAAATTGCAACAAACGGTGACCCGCACTCAATTGGCTTTGCAAATCATAAACATCGAGAAGGCCAACGCCACGCTCCGGCCAATCCGTATTGGCAAGAGCAACAGGCATGTCCGTCTGCGCGGCCAAATGCACGCAGAGATCCGCTTCATGCATGGGTGTGACAGGGTGGTTGCGCATCACGGGGTGCCGATCAATGCGATAGGTCTGGCCTTGATAACCTGCAAACAAATGGCCTGCGAAGGTATAGCGCTTCAGCTGCGGCGCACCCACCACCAGCGGCACCACTGCTTGTTCAAAAACCCGGGCGCCAATATCAACGGCCCGCCCAATGCTGCCGATGCTGGGTGATGAGTCAAATGTTGAGCACACTTTGTAATGGCAGGAATTGCGCGTTGAGCGATTTCAACCATGCGAAAGCTGCAGGCAGGTGCGCGTCCATCCATGCTGGCGTTTGACTGCGGCTGCTGCCCGCCAGACCGAAGGCTTGATAAGCAGCAAACGGTGCAAATTCTTCGGCTGAGGGAATGCGCGTGAACAACACGGTGTTGACGCCATGGCCTGCCAGCGCCTCCATAACATCGGTGGAGCCTGTGAAGTCATCGCCGTAATATGTGAACAGCGGAGTCATGCGCCTTTGCCATCGGCGAATTTGGCGATGGATTGCTGCAGTTCAGGGTGGTGCTTTGGCATAGGTTTCAAGAGCGATGCCAGCAACTGCTGCGTCCCACGCTTGCTTGACTGCTTTCACACCTGCCCCTGCTCCGCCTGGATGTGAAACAATGCCGCCGCCACAAAGATACATCAAATCAATCGAACGCCCTGTGCGTTCATAAGTATCATGAGCCTGCCCGCCCCACTGGCCAGAACCCGCAACAGGAAGTGCGCAATCCGTTGCATCAAACAGCGGGGATGAAACGGCTTTGAAAGAGCGCACAAAGCTTTCGTCCGGCTCCCAATATTTGACGCGAATGCCATTGATTTGGAATTGATCAACACCGAGCAAGCGCCAAAACTGCTGCCAAACTTTAAAGTCCATCCCAAAGCCCGGATGCCTTGTTAACATATCCCAGCCATTGCGATGGGCATGCAAAACCAAGCCAGAACGTTTGCGCAAAAACGCCATCGCACCAAAGCCAATGGAGTTGATGTTGATGACGGCGCAATTGCCGCCGGCCTTCAAAATCATATCGTGATTGCGCATCATCTCATCGGGATCAATGGCGGATATGCCCCACGCATACATCACCTTTTTGCCCGTCTTCTGTTCGTGATCGAGAATGATCGGCATGATAGCTTTCACCCTGTCGCGCAATGGCGAATAGATGGGCGACATCAATTTTTCATCGTCTTTCACAAAATCGACATTGGCCGCCACAACATCGCGCACCAATTCTGCCGTTTCTGCTGGGCGAAGTCCTAGGGCTGGCTTTACAATTGTACCGATGATGGGGCGGTCATAAACGCCTGTGAGTTTGCGGCTGCCCGCCACACCAAATTGTGGGCCTAGATAGGCCTCATGAAAGACTTCCGGTAGCTTCATATCGATAACGCGTAACCCGGTAAAGCCCTTGATCGCAAAAGCGCCACCAATGGCAATCGTCATCAAGGCTGATAAATCCGTTCCAACAGCATCCAGCGGAAATTCGATGTCAGCCTCAGCACGATTGAAGGGACCTGATGCAGTTGTGGGAATGGAGGGCACTTGCAGCGGTGATAACGTCCGCAATCCAACCACACGGGCCGCCACGCGGGCCTTCAACTCCGCTGTTTCGCCGGGCACTTCAACAAATGTGCCAGTGGATTGGTCACTGGCAATTTTCTCTGCCAGTTTTTCAGGGTCACCTGGCGTTTCAATCAGGTAGGTCAGTCGAATGGTCGGAAGTGTCATAATCGTCCAGTGTGTGTGATCGCCTTAACGTAACAGAGAAAATGGGGATTGCACACGTCTGATAAAAGCCTGCTTTATTCGCGCCGCTTGGTTTGAACCGCTGTCATGGTTCGTGTCAGGTTTTCTTCCGCAGAACGATAGCCCTTTTGGGCGACCGCCATAAAGATTGCATCCATAATATTCAACTGCGCAATGCGCGCGGCGGCGTTTTCACTGTTGAGGGGCGAGCCCAAAGCGGTCGAACACAACACCACGTCTGACAATTCCGCCAATGGCGATAATTCATAATTCGAAATTGCAATGATGTTGGCGCCATTGCTGCGCGCAATCTGTACCGCTTCCAGAACACCAGTGGTGCGGCCTGAATGTGAAAACGCGACCACAACATCGCCTGCTCTTAGCAATGATGCTGACATGGCCATCATATGTGAATCATCAAACACCGCAGCCCTGATGCCGATCCGCAAAAACTTATGCGCCACATCACGGGCGATCTGCGCCGACCCGCCAAGGCCATAAAAATCCCTGGTATTGGAATTGTGAATCAAATCGGCAGCACGGCGAAAACCATCCATATCCAAAATCGCGAGGGTTTCCTCAAGCGCGTGAATGGAGGTGCGAAACACCTTCTGCACGATAATTTCAGCGCTGTCATGTTCGCCCAGGTCTTCATGCAAATCGACATTCGGCAATTGCTTGTAAGCACTCAAAGCCGCGCGCAATTCCTTATAGCCTGCAAAGCCCAAGCGCTTGGCGGTCTTCACCACCATCGCTTCAGAGATATCGGCTTCTGCTGCGACTTGCTTCAAGGGCATCGATAAATCTGAAATGTTGCGCAGCATAATCTCAGCAACGCGTGCTTCGCTTTTCGTCAGCTCTGGCAAGAGCATACGAATGCGGGGGCCGACAGTGCGGGCGTCCAATGTCAAAACAACTATTCCTTGCCTCTCGCCAATCGATCAACGAGCATGGCAAGAATGATGATAATACCCGTGGCCAGCAACTGGTAAAACGCCTGCACATTCAGAAGTGTCAAACCATTGCGCATGGCGCCCAACACAATCGCCCCCAGAATGGTGCCGAAGATAGAGCCCTTGCCACCCATCAACGATGCACCCCCAATTGCCGCAGCAGCAATGGCCTCGAGCTCCCACAAATTGCCAAGGGTGGGTTCCGCAGCGCCCAAACGCGCAATCAGAATAATCGCTGCCAAAGCAGCGAGACCACCTGAAATCATGTAGGTGACAACCTTGGTGCGTTCGATGGGCACACCGCTGACTCGCGCTGCTTCCTCATTGCCACCAACTGCGAGGATGTATTCTCCAAGCGGTGTTTTCTTCAAAAGCACCGCCGCCGCAATGGCCAGAACACCCACAATAATCACAGGCATAGGCAAGCCAAAAACTTCGGCTGAGAAAATGCGCCGAAACTCATTGGGCAAACTGAGAATGGGATTGCCGCCTGTAAAAATCAGAGCCAATGCGCGGAACAAACTCAAGGTGCCAAGGGTGACGATAAAAGGCTGCAAACCCGCATAGGCAATCAACGCTCCATTCAAGAACCCGCACATCAACCCCACAGCCAATGCCGCCAAAATAACAATAGGAACCGGAAAACCCGCCACGAGCAGCGTTGCACTTAATACAGCAGCAAAGGCTGCGACAGGGCCAACGGACAAGTCAATGCCGCCGCTAATAATCACGAGCGTCATTCCAATGGCAATGCAGGCGTTGATGCTGGATTGCTGTAAAATATTGACGATGTTACGTTGCGTCAGGAACACATCGGTCATGCTGGAAAATACAATCACCATGATCAACAATCCGGCAACGGTACCCATGTCGCGCCAGCTGATGTTCCATCCACCCAATTTTTTAACCAGTGTTTCACTCATGATCAAGCCGCCAGTTTTCCAGTGATCGCGAGGCTCATGATGGCCCCCTCCGTGAAGTCTTTACGTGATAATGTTCCAGCCATTGCACCGCTGCGCATGACAATCACAGTATCGGCAAGGCGTAAGATTTCAGGCAACTCGGATGACACAACGATGATGCTGCGCCCGGCCGCGGCCAAGCCATCGATCAGGCGATAGATCTCGCCCTTTGCACCCACGTCAATGCCGCGTGTGGGTTCATCAAACAAAAGAATATCCGATCCCGCCATCAACCAGCGACAGAGAATGGCTTTCTGTTGATTGCCACCGCTGAACAGGCGAATAGCACGATCAACATCATGGGGCCGCAGATTAACACTTTTGGCGAGCGCATTGACCTCCGCACGCAATTGCTTGTCGTTGACAATGCAAGCCCGGGTGAGTTTTTTATAACTCGGCAGTGCTGCATTAATGGCGACAGAACGTAACGGAATAATGCCCTCTTTCTTTCGGTCTTCGGGCAACAACGCAATACCGGCAACAATGGCAGCACGCGGATTTGCAAAAGTAACTTTCTTGTCCTTCAACGTGATGTGACCTGCCGTCAAACGGTCCACACCAGCCAATAATTTTACGAGTTCCGTGCGCCCCGAACCGACCAAGCCAGCAACGCCTAAGATTTCACCGCGCCGCAACGAGAATGAAACATCGCGGACGTGGGTGCCGCGGCTGAGGCCCTGAGCGGCCAGCACCACTTCATTTTGAACGTGACTGTGATGGGCTGGAATTTCCAGGCTGCGCCCCACCATCATGCTCACGATGGTGCTTTCCGTGGTTTTGGAAAGATCAACATCGGCTACCAATTTACCATCGCGCAGAACGGTTGCATGAGAGGCGACGCGGAAAACTTCGTCCAGTTTATGCGACACATAAATGATGGCCACACCGTTTGCTTTGAGACGTTCGATGACGCTCAACAAGTTTTTCAAATTCGACAGGTGTTAAACTCGAAGTTGGCTCATCCATGGCAATGATGCGGGCTTTGCCGAGCAGCGCCTTTGCAATCTCAACAATTTGACGCTGGGCCACGCGCAGATCTTTGATTTTGGCGCGCACATCAATTGTGGGGTCAAGTTGTGACAACAGCTGCGTTGCCCGCGCCTGCATCGCAGCGCGATCAGTAATCACACCGAGCTTGGTGATCGGATTTCCAAGAAACATATTTTGTGCCACATCAAGCTCAGGCACCTGCTGCAGTTCCTGATGGATCAGCGCAATGCCAGCAAGCCGTGCCGATTTTGGCGAACGAATAGTGACGGGCTTACCTTCAATGAAGATCCCGCCTGCATCTGCATGATAAATGCCAGAGAGAATTTTGAGCAGCGTCGATTTGCCAGCGCCATTCTCACCCAGCAGGGCGCGAACTTGGCCCGCTTCAACAGCAAAGCCAACATCTTCCAATGCCTGTACGCCCGGAAATCCTTTGGAGATGTCCTTAAGTTCAATGGCTGCGGGGTGTGCGTTGTTTGGCATGTCATTGTCCATGTAAAGTCAGCTCCGCTGGGAGGCGGAGCTGACACAATAACCAAAAACAAGCGCGATGACAGGAGGGAGCATGCTGTCGCGCCCGTCGTTCGATTACTTTTTGGCATCTTCCATCAGGTTGGCACGCACCGCTGCTTCATCACCCGTGTAGCGGGCGATGTTGTCCTTGGTGACCAAGGCTTGAGGTGTTGCAACAACGCGTGGCAGTTTCTGACCCGCTTGCAAACGCAAGGCAACTTCAAGTGCAACTTCCCCCGTCAACACGGGAAAGCTGTCGACCGTTGCCGTGAGTTCGCCAGCTTTGATCGAGGCATAAGCATCGCTGATACCGTCGGTTCCGATCACAGAAATCTTGTCAAGCTTGCCAGCCGCTTTCACGGCCTCGACAACACCAAGCGCCATGCCATCGTTGTTGCAATAAAAACCTGTGATATCAGGATTTTGTGACATGATGTTGGTAGCCGCATCATAGGATTTCTGACGGTCCCAATCACCGGGAACACTGGCGACAACTTCAAAGCCCTTGCCTTCCGCAGCAATGGTTTCTTTGAAGCCAGCCGTGCGCTGCACGGCAGCATAAACACCAGCCATGCCTTCAATCACGGCAAGCTTGCCGCCATCTTTGCGATTGGCAATGAACCAGCGGGCAGCACGCACGCCGTTGTCTTTTTGCACGTTACCAATGTAGTTCTTGGCAGATGGGATAACAGCGTCGTTGACGTTGATTACAGGAACGCCAGCTTTGGCGGCAGCTTCAACAGCGGGCTGCAAGTTTGAGTCGGTCTGTGGCGACACCAACAAAATCTTGTAACCTGATGACAGCATGTTTTCAGCGATGGCCAATTGCGCAAGCTGATCATTTTCATTCTGTCCGGCTTGCAGATCAACGGTAATGCCAAGCTTTGTTCCAAGCTTGGTGTAGCCTTCACCCAGACTGCGCCAATATTCATTGGTGAGGGCTTTCGCCACTGCACCAACCTTCATGCCTTTTTCAACAGCAGGCATCGGGCCGAATTTGGCTTCCAGTTCAGACCAGTCCATGCGGTCTGGTTCCACGTCGGAATTGAGGGGAGCGAGGTCTTGCGCGAATGCGGCCGTGGACATGGCAATGGCGGCAATCGCACCGAGCAGTGCTGAACGTCGTGTAGTCTTGAACATGTTTGATCCTCCCAGGATGTTTTGTGTTCGGTTAAAATGAGCGAACCAGTTTGCAGCTGGCGCAGGGACTATGCTGTTGGCTTTGGTCGTCCTCCATAAAGCGCCTCACGCAGTATCGTGTTGCTGGTCACAGCATCTTGACCCGCAATTGCTGCTTTGAGGCGATTGTCTTTTTGGAGTTCTTTGACGACACCACACATGGCTTCAACGGCAGCAATGTTGGCACTGCACTCCGCAATAGGATCAAGGCCCGTGGTGTCTGGAAACGTGTCGAAATAAATCGGACGGTCATAGCCAATGTCGTGCAACACATAGAGCAGCTCAATGGTTTGCATGGGGTGCACAGTGCCCACCATCAAACCATCGTCACGCTTGGCATAACCGTCATTCAAATGAACGCCGAACAGTTTTGAACTGCGCGCTGCAAGGGCAACGGCATAGGCTGGCATTTCATCCGCATACAGAACATGGGCAAAGTCGATGGTGACACCAACATTCTTGCGGCCTAACTCGCGAATGGCCAAAAGCGTTGTGCCGATGTCAGGCATCAAACTGAAGCTTCGCGGCTCGTTTGGTTTATATTCAATACTGATTTCTGACGACGGCACATGGTCAGACACTTCTGCCATGGCCTCCAGCGTTTGATCCCAGAGTTTGGCGTAATCCGCTTGGAAAGAATAATCAAAGCCATCCTGCCCCATCCAAAGCGTCATGAGAGAGCCACCAAGTTCAAGCATCTGATCAATGCCGCGCTTGGTCTGGTCAATTGCCAGACGGCGCAACTTCGGATCAGGATTGGTGAAGGCACCAAGCTTAAATCCTGGATCACCATAATAGCGCATGGCAAAGCCGTTGACCGCAAGTTCCAAACCATCAAGATGATGTTTCATCTCTTTGATCTCGGCCTTCTCTAGGTGATCGGGGTAGTTCAAATCAACGGCGTTCAAACCCTTCACTTGCGCCGCACGACGCAGCAAACCAAAAACACTTGGCTTGTCCGCATCAAGTTGAGACTCCGCCGCAGAACCATTTTTGAATGAGTTCAAACGGGCGGCATATTTGTATGTTTGTACAGGCGTAGACACGGTCACGAGGCCTCTCTGTTGCTAAAAACTTCACATGTGATTTGCAGTTTGTGAAGTTAATTTTGAAAAAGTGAAAAGACAGTTTGGACTTCACAGAACCTTAGCGATATTCCAGATGAAATCTTTCGGATTCGCATGGATTGCGAAATGCTGCAAAGCACAAAATTCACATGTTTTGTGAAGTATCTGTTCGGACTTCACCAGATCCGGGATTATTGTGGGCGCGACACAAACGTTGCGGCCCGCGCATTGGCGCTGTGGCAAGCAGCAATCAGTGTTGCACCTGCAGCCAGCTCAGCACTCAGCGTTCCAACAAAGCAATCGCCCGCACCATGGGTTGATGTCACTCGCACTTTCAACGCTTCGATTTCTATATTGTCTTGTCCGGAGGCTGCAACAACTAGGCCATCGCCTCCCAAGGTAATGACGACGGACCGCTGCGGAGAAAGTAATTTGGGCATGGCACTGCGGGCAGACTTGCGATCCACAACGGTGATACCCGCGATGGCTTCCGCTTCCACCCGATTGACAATCAACACATCCACAAGATCGAGCAGATCAGATTGCAACGGCCGTGCAGGCGCTGCATTCAAAAGCACTTTTGCACCACTTGCCCGCGCCACTTTGGCCGCCGCAACATTGACAAGATGTGGCACTTCGTTTTGCAGGATCAATATTTTTGCTCCACCAAGGTCATTCCACTGGCGCGACAATGCAGCAGCGTCAATCGCTGTATTCGACCCTGAAACAATCACAGCGCCATAGTCGCCGTCGTCTTGCAGAATGGCCACGCTCATGCCTGAACCCAGTTGTGAATCAACACTCAAGCACGACGTATCAACACCTGCATTTTTGAGATGACTGGCAAGCGTTTTTCCAAACGCATCGTCTCCAACGCGTCCGATCATGGCAGTTTTGGCACTCGCCTGTGCTGCCTGCACCGCTTGATTGCCGCCCTTGCCGCCACAGATTTGCTGCCAGCCATGGCCAACGGCCGTTTCGTCAATACGCGGCAAGGTCGGTGCTTTCACCACAATATCCAAGTGCAAACTGCCGCACACAATCACATCAAACATTTTGTCCTCACGTCACATCCACAGGCTTGCTGCGCAAAAACCTTACTGTTTCACGCTGTGCCTTGCGGCACACAACGGGTGGCAGGCCTTTCAAAATCAACTCAATATCCGCCACCATCTGCGCGCCAATATCATGCAGTGCCGAAACCATTCCACCTGTGCGGTGCGCCGACAGCAGTAGATTTTCAATCCCCCTCACAGGATCATGTAGCGGAACGGGCTCGACTGGAAACACATCCGTTGCCGCTCTAAAATAGCCTGCCTTCACAAGCTCCAGCATCACAGGAAAATCAACTACGGCGGCACGGCTCATTAAAAGAAACGATGCATCTTTCTGGATCAATGAAAGCTTTTCGCGCTCAAGAAAACCTTGGTTTTCGCTCGTCACTCCAGCAAATACGAAAATGAACTGCGATGTCGACAACACATCCTCAAGGCTTGCGCTGCTGCAGTGATACTTGTTGAGCACATAGTCCGGCACCCAAGGATCGTAAACTTTGATCGTGCAATTAAATGGCTCAATCAGGCGATGCAGCGAACGGGCGAGATCGCCAAAGCCAATCAAACCGACAGACGCACCCACGAGACTGTAACTCTCAACATTTCCATCAACACCATAGGCTTCTGTGCCCGCGCGCATGGCGCGATCGGCCTTGGTAATGCCACGGGCCAAATCAATGGCCATACCGAGCGCTGACTCCGCGACAGAATCAGCAAACGCTGAACCCGGCGTGAGCACATGAATGCCATGGGCAAAGCAGTAGTCGTAATCAATATTGTCGGTAAAATTGGTTTCAACATTGATGATGGCGCGCAGCTTTTTGGCTTTACGCAATCGCGCCGCATCCATGCGCGACTGCCCCACCAGAATGACGGCATCCGGCATCAGCTCATCCAACATCGCATCCGGCATCGCAGAAGATTCATGCGCAACAATGCGGCCCAATGCATTGAACTTGGACCGTGTTGCAGCGTCACAGATCAAGTCAAGCGTCCGCGGCAAGGGGTCAACCACAATCAGTGGCAAACTGGTTTTGTCACTGCAAGACACCATTGAAGTCAATCCTCAAGCGATCCAGATATTGCAAAATGCAACACAGTCATAGCTTGAACAAGCGGAGTGAAGCTAGGTCATAAACTTCACGATACGAAGTCTACAACAGCAGAATAGCGTTCAATCCGGTTTCGGCAGTGGCGCACCGATGTGGTTGTGAATGCTTTCGTCGGCCTTGGGCGGGTGGCAATCTTGGCGTTGGCGCTGCGGTTGAGAACGCGGATTTCACGGGGTTGGCCGTTCTCAGGAAATGGCTCAGCCGAACTCCCACCTGACGGATCGCTCGAAAGCGAAATCAGCTTCTAAAGCAACGACGAAATCTCCTTTGCCGCGCTAGTCTTGATTGAAGGTAATTTCCTTGCGGCTCAATCTTGATAGCAGACTGGCGATTTTAGAGCCTAGAGATGGCTGCTTCATGGTTTGAACCGGTTTGATTTTGGGATCCGGTAGCGCAAAGCGGCCCAGCCGTTCAACGATAAGTTCCTGAACACCGCCAATGTTTTCGTGCAAAATTCCATGTCGATCAGATTCTATGATGTGCAGCGTTTTTTCCATCGAGCCAATGCGCGCTGCAATGATGTGAGCACTCTCAGGCTTAGCAACAGGATCTTGTGAAGCGTGTATGATCATCACCGGACAAATGATGTCGGCCAGCTTTGCCTCTAGATCGCCGGCCACCTTTCGTAACTCAGCCAACGCCTGCACTGGCATATTCCGATAATCAATGTCGGGGTGATCCGGTTCAGCTTGCGTAAACGGTCTAACGCCGTTTTTTCGATAGACCAATTGACTGAATGAATTGATGCGATGAAACAAGGGAGCGAAACGTACGCTTTGAGCTCCGAAAGTTATTGGGGCGGACACTGAAGCGACAAAGGCCAACTGCTTTGGACGTTCTGCGGCTAACAGCAAGGCCAGTGAGGCGCCCGTAGCGAACCCGACAACAAGCACGTCATTCGACAGATTGGACATGATGTCATAGCCACGCCTAACTGATGCCATCCAGTCATGTTGCGATCGCAAGCACAAATCTTGCGGTGAAGTACCATGGCCTTTGAGTCTCACTCCGATGACGGGGTGCCCCTGCAACATGAGCCGCTCTCCAAACGCTCGCACTTCGGCAGGCGATGCGAGAAACCCATGAACAAGCACTACGCCAGACTTTGTGACGTTATTCGGTTGCAACAGAAAAGCTGCGCCGTCTTGCTTACCCGGCTCATTAGGAATTGTGAAAGTTTCCGAAATTCTGTCGATCTGGTGTGCCCGGCCTTCGTCATCAAAGAGGGATTGCGCCAAAGCAGCACCGGACATCGCCGCAGAATTTTCAACAATGCTTAGGACCTGCGTTAGTGACTGGATTTCATTGGCATAGACCCTGATGACATTGGCCAGGCGTGGGTCGCCATCCGTTGTTCCAGCAATCAGCGTAGGCAACAGTTTGAGGTGTGTTTCGCTTACTTCTATCAGTCCGGCTTCACTGGCAGTGTCAATAAACTGCTGCAGTGCCGGACAGACCGCACCCGGCAAGGGATGATAGAGGTTCGGAGTGGTCAACGTGCGGTGCAAATGCAAGCCCGGTTCTTTTTGCACGGCCTTGATGATGGCGTAGAGACGCGCATAAAACGCGATACTTTCAATTTCCTTTTCACCTTGCGCGGCGAGATGCATCAGCAGTCGGGCGGCAAGGTGGTTGATGTTAAGTGTAACGCGCGCATACATTTCAACCATGCAGTGGTCGCGTAAACGCCTCGCTGCGCGCTGCATGGAAAAGCCCACCATCTTGTCGATCCAATGATCAGCCTTGTCGCGCAATCCGAACAATTCGTCCAAGCTGTCAACCTGCTCGAAAGCGCGCGTGACGAACATGCGGTCTGCCATGTTCCATGCCGTGTCGGGGTTGACAGGGCGACCAAAGCGGATGTCCATGTCGGTTTGGCGAAGTAAAAGATTGCCCTCGACCATCAGTTCCTCGCGGCCGCGCTTGCCGAGTTCAAATTTGAAAAAATCCGCCGCCTTCAAAAGAAAATTTTCGCCGCGGTGAATGGGGTGGAACGTGATGTTCGAGGGAACGACAAGAGTGGGCTTGCGGGCTGCCGCTAACAAGCCAGCGCGATCAGCCAGTCCCAGTGCCGCCACCCAACGGTCAAGGCGTTCGGTTTCACCTGCTTCTTCCACCTGCAAAATGCGCTTCTTAAAAACCTCCAGCACCAGTGCCAATGCCGCAGCCCCTTGCCGATGCCCGGTGCGTTCCTTGAAAGATGCCAGGAAGGATTCTGCTGGTGGTGCCGCGACACTGCGGTCTTTCATCATTGAACCTTCAGGAAAAATGATGACTTTTTGGCCACGTAGTATTTCGGCCGCAAGGAAAGCCAAAAGACCTGGATGGTTACTTGGCACTGCCCCCGCTCCCCACAACACGCGCGAAAAGCGTTCGCTGCCTTCGAATAATTCTGGCGTGGCAACGCAACGACTATAGGCCCCTGTCGCCTGGTAGATAAAGTACTGGGGAATGATG
Source organism: uncultured Alphaproteobacteria bacterium (assembly GCA_963850355.1). GTDB lineage: Bacteria > Pseudomonadota > Alphaproteobacteria > Rhizobiales > Aestuariivirgaceae > Aestuariivirga. Next base: position 569,726 of record CAWKKP010000008.1, on the reverse strand, counting down.
GTTTCAAATCGGGCAAAATGATTGAATAGGAAAATTTGACCGTCATCCAGCACGCCTTCGTCGGCGTGCACGTTAATGGTCATGCCCAACCGCTTGTGCACAACGCCAAATGCCCGCACTGACCATTGGTAAAATGGTACGTTGATTGCAAATTTGCCGTTGCCAGTGCCCAAGACATACACCTCCGCTAATGAGTAACGGTGAGGCCACATTGCTGTTCCTATGATACTAGCATGGAACAGCTAATGCATTATTTAGGGACTGAGGCCAAAAGAGGGAATGGGCCGCTAAAAATAACGGCCGATATTCAGAACCATTCCTCTTTCATCCCCATGACCGGATCGGCACCAGTCATGATGCTCGACATTAGACTTCCTGTTTCCGGCAGGATTTTGGTCATGTAAAATGTCGCCGTCGCGATTTTGGCATCGTAGAATGGATCAGGCGTAGCCATACGGAGTTTGAAGGCCTTTTCCGCCATGCGTGCCCACATGAAGCCAATGGCCACGAGTCCAAACATGCGCAAATAATCAGTGGCGGCGGCAGCACCCTCTTCCGGGTTGGAAACACCCGCCTTTCCCAACCAAAGCGTGGTCTGCTGCAATCTGCCAAAGGCTTTTGCCAAGGGACCGATGGCCTGCGCCGTGAACGGACTGGCCAAGCGTTTGTCAATATAGGTTTGAATGGGGTGGAAAAAGCGTCGTGCAAGTCGGCCCATTCCCGTGGGCATCTTGCGGCCTACGAGATCCAGCGCCTGAATGCCGTTGGTGCCCTCGTAGATCTGCGTGATACGAACGTCGCGTGCGAGTTGCTCCATGCCCCACTCACGAATGTAACCGTGCCCACCATGCACTTGCATGCCATCATTTGCAGCGGCAAAGCCAATGTCCGTCAGCATTGCCTTGACGACGGGCGTCAGCAGCTGGACCAGATCATCGGCTTCTTTGCGCCGCACGAGGTCAGGATGTTGGAGCGAGATGTCAAGTTCCTGCCCAATCCATAGTGCCAATGCCCTCGCACCTTCCGTCATCGCACGGGTGCGCATCAACATGCGCCGCACGTCAGGATGCACGATAATAGCATCGGCTGGCTTGTCAGGACTTTTTACGCCAGAAACCGAACGCATTTGTAGACGCGACTTGGCATATTCGACAGCGCCCTGATAAGCCATTTCGGCGATGCCCAGCCCTTGAATGCCAACGGCAAGCCGTTCACCATTCATCATCGTGAACATGGCCGACAGACCCTTGTGGGGTTGTCCCACCAACCATGCCGTGGCACCGTCATAATTCATCACGCAGGTTGGCGAAGCCTTGATACCCATTTTCTTTTCGAGCGAACCGCACACGACGGCATTGCGCGCACCAAGTGAACCATCAGCATTCACCAGAAATTTTGGACAAACAAAAAGTGAAATGCCTTTGACGCCAGCCGGAGCATTGGGCAAGCGCGCCAGCACCAAGTGAATGATGTTCTCAGTGAGATCATGCTCACCTGCGGAGATGAAAATTTTCGTGCCGAATATTTTGTACGAACCATCTGCCTGCGGTTCAGCTCGGGTTTTGAGCAATCCCAAGTCCGTGCCGCACTGCGGCTCTGTCAGGTTCATGGTTCCAGACCAGCGCCCGGACACCAGATTTGGAAGATACAGGTTTTTTTGCTCTTCGGTGCCATGGGCCAAGAGTGCTGAATAGGCACCGTGGGTCAGGCCCGGAAACAATCCGAACGACAAGTTGGCCGAGCAAATCATTTCCTCAAACAGGAAGTTGACAGGTGTAATCAAACCTTGGCCGCCATAGGCAGGATCGCAGGCAAGCCCCGGCCAGCCGCCTTCGACAAATGTGCTGTAGGCTTCCTTGAATCCGGGTGCGGTATGCACCACGCCCTTGTCATAAGTGCATCCTGCTTCATCACCGGGGCGGTTGATGGGATGCAGCACATTCTCGCAAAGCTTCGCAGCTTCTTCGAGGATGGCGGTAACCACGTCTGGAGTTGCCTCTGCATAGGCCGGTATGGCGTTGCCCTGCTCTTGCACCTTTACGATGTCGAAGAGAACGAATTGCATGTCGCGGATGGGAGCCTTGTAAGCGTGCATGATGTGCTCCTAATTTCGCAAAGGCTTGCCAGTGGCCAGCATTGTTTCCATGCGCAAAAGTGTCGGTTCGGTTTTCACGAGCTTCATGAATTCCCGTCGCTCTAACTCCATCACCTGGTCTTCGCTCATAGCTTCTGTAAAGTCCGCTTGGTCTCCCGACAGCACGTTCGCCAGATGCATTGAAACAGTGACGTCGTGGGGCAGCGCCAAGCCTTGCTGCGCATAGGACCTGATCGCCATGTCGAGTGCAGCAAATCCGGACTTTCCGGGCAGACGCAATTCGACCTGCTGGGGAGGCTGGTAATCCTTCGCCAACTGCAAGGCCAGCGCCTTGGCGTCCGCCAGCAATCGGTCCTTGTTCATGGTGATGCCTACAGTCTTGCGAAGATATTGCAACTCCTTCGCATTCGCAGCCGACTTTGAGACCTTCGCCAGTGAAATCTGCTCGAACGCACCCATCACTGCAGGCATGGGGCCTTGGGCTCCGTCCTGCTTGCGGATCAACATTTCCTTGCAGCCACCCCAACCCGGAATGATGCCAACACCCACTTCCACCAGCCCCATGTAAAGTTCTGCATGAGCCTGCACGCCAGCGCAGTGCAGGATGAATTCAGTTCCGCCACCTAAAGCCATGCCCGTGGGCGCAGCGACAACAGGAAACGGCGCGAACTTGATGGCTCTCATCACGTCCTGCCCTTGCTTCAACAGATCATCGATGGCGGGCCAGACACCGACATTGGCTGCAAAGAGTGCCAAGCCAAGATTGGCACCAACCGAAAAATTGTCGCTGTCATTGTGGATGACCAGAGCTGTCATTCCCCTGCCAACAATTTCGACGGCTTTCATCGCCATGGCCAAGGTGTCAGGGTCGACGCTGTTCATCTTGCTATGGAATTCAAGACAGGCCACGCCGTCGCCGATGTCCCACACACTTGCTGAAGCATTTTTGGCGAGTGGTTGCGCCTTCGCTTTGATATCGGCGAGCAGCAAAGTGCCCGGCGGCCGCGGAACAGTTTTGAATGAACCATCAGCAACAAGTTGTTCATTGCCTCGGTAAAACTTGCCTGCCATTGCGGCGGCGGTCACCAATGCAGGAACTGCAATCTTTTCTTCCGTCAACTTGTCCGCAAACCATGCAGCACCAAGCTGGTCGATCATCTGAAACGGACCGCGCTTCCAGTTGAAGCCAGTGCGCATTGCCAAATCAACATCAGCTATGTCATCGACAATTTCAGGAACGAGTGAGGCGGCATAGGCAAGCGTTCTTGACAGCACGGCCCATGCGAATTTGCCACCCCTATCCGGATGGGTGACGAGCGTTTTCAATCCACCCTTGGCCGCATCGACTGACTCCAGCGCCACGCGCGAGAGAACACGATACTCGCCACTCTTTAAATCGATGACCTGCTTTTCCTTTTTTCCACCTTCACGGTTGAGTTTATAGAACCCTCCCTTGCCTTTACGCCCGGTAAATCCGTCGGCAATCATTTTGTTCAACAGCGGAAAATCCGACACCATCTGAACATAAGCATCAGTCGGCGGCAAAGCGACGCGCAGGCTTGCATCGATATGTGGTTGCAAGTCGAGGCCGACAATGTCCAGCAGATCGAACACGCCAGACTTGGGGAAACCGCAGGGCTTGCCCATTACAGCGTCGGCCTCTTCGACTGACAAACCCAGTTCGCGCGCTACGTTCACCGCACATTGCACCCAATAGATGCCGATGCGGTTGGCGATGAAGCCTGGCGTGTCTTTCGCCTTCACAACAGCCTTGCCCAGTATGACGTCCGAAAAAGCGCACACTGCCGTGATTGCGTCTTCCCGCGTATTCGGTCCTGCAACCACTTCGAGGAGGCGCATGTAACGCGGTGGATTGAAGAAGTGCGTGATGCAGAAATCCCGCTGCATGGAAGCGGGCATTCCGTCCATCAACATTTTAAGGGGCAGCGTTGACGTATTGGACGAGAGAACCGAACCCTGTTTGCGTGCTGCATCAATCTTTTTGTAAAGCGCTTGCTTGGCATCCAGTTTTTCGGTGACGGCCTCAATGATCCAGTCACATTCGCCAAGGCTTGCCAAATCATCTTCAATGTTGCCGATGCTGATCAACTTGGCTGCGGCCTTCGACATCAAGGGTGCTGGTTCTGCTTTTTGGAGTTTTTCCAGCGCGGACTTGGCTAAAATATTCCGGTCGCTTGCGTCCTTCGGCACAATGTCCAGCAGTAGTGCGGGCACACCGCCGTTGGCCACTTGCGCGGCAATGCCGCTGCCCATGACCCCGGCTCCAATGACGCAGACTTTCTTGATGTCCATCATACGGCCTCAAGAATTGTCGCAATACCTTGGCCCCCGCCAATGCACTGCGTGGCCAAGGCATATTTCTTTTTCTCGCGCTGCAACAGAGCGGCTGCCTTGCCAGTGATGCGGGCACCTGTTGCTCCCAGTGGATGGCCAATGGCCAGTGCGCCACCATCAATGTTGACACGCTCTATGCCGACGTTCAAATCGCGCAGGCATGCCATAGCTTGTGCCGCAAACGCTTCGTTCATTTCGATGATGTCGATATCGTTGATTGACAACCCAGCACGCTCCAACGCTTTTCGTGTCGCCACCACAGGGCCAATACCCATAATGTCAGGAGCACAGCCAGCGATGGCCACGCTTTTTATTTTCGCGAGTATGGGCAAGTTGTGCTTCCGAGCATAGACGGCTGATGTCACCAACACTGCTGAAGCACCGTCAGTTAATGGCGAAGACGTTCCCGCCGTCACCACGCCATTCATGTCGAACGCGGGCTTCAAACTGGCCAAGGCTTCCCTGTTTGTGTCGGGCCTGATGCAGCCATCTTCTTTTGTGGCAGATAGTGCGATGATTTCGTCCTTGAAATTCCCGGCCTCGCGCGCACGCGCCGCCTTGCCGTGGCTTGCGACTGCAAATTCTTCCTGGGCTTCCCGCGCAATCGCATATTTTTTTGCCAAGTTTTCAGCTGTGATGCCCATGGCCACATAGGCCTCCGGCATTCTCATCGCCAATTCTGGATTTGGCAGTGGATTGAACCCCATCATGGGTACACGGCTCATGCTTTCAATGCCGGCACACACGAAAACGTCGCCTGCGCCCAGTGCAATGGCACCCGCGGCAGAGTGGATGGCTTGCATCGAGGAACCGCAAAATCGGTTGATGGTCGCGGCACCTGCTGATTGCGGCACGCCTGCAATAAATGAAATCAACCGCGCCACATTGAGGCCCTGCTCACCTTCGGGGAATGCGCAGCCCAGCAAAACATCCTCAATGTCATCTGCCTTCAGCCCGGTGTTCTTGATCAGCCCCTTGACCACGGCTGCTGCCAGATCGTCGGGCCGCGTCTTGGCCAATGCGCCCTTGCTGGCAAAATGGAACGGTGAACGGACATAACCCGCTATGACGGCTTCGGTCATCAAACATTCTCCTTGGCTGACGCACGATATTCGTCCGACAGTATTCTTTTGTGAATTTTTCCCACTGCCGTTTTCGGCAGCTCGCTGCGAAAATCATAGGAGCGCGGTATTTCAAAATGCGCCAAACGGCCTTCGAGAAAGTGATTGAGTTCAGCCTCAGCAAGGTCTTTCCCGTCTTTCAGGCAAACTGCCGCACGAACTGATTGGCCACGATAGGAATCATTAATACCATAAACGGCGCATTCCTTCACTGCGGGATGCTGGTAAATCGCTTCTTCAACCTGGCGCGGATAAACCTTGAAACCAGAAGTCACAATCATTTCTTTCAATCGGTCTGTCAGGAAGACATATCCATCTTCGTCCATATATCCAATATCGCCGGTGTGCAGCCAGCCATCTTCCAAAACTTCGGCGGTTGCTTCAGGTTTTTGCCAATAGCCTTGCATGATTTGGGGACCACGGAAGCAGATTTCACCGTGCTCTTTGGGCTTCATGCTCGTCTTGCGGTCTTCGATCGAAACAATTTTACAGTCGGTTCCCGGAATCGGCAGCCCGACCGAACCAAGACGATTGGCAATATGGACAGGATTGATACAGGCCACGGGCGACGCTTCACTCATGCCATAGCCTTCCCAGATCGGCACGCCGGTGCGCTTTTTGAATTCTTCCGCCAGTGCCAATGGCAACATTGCTCCACCTGCAATGGCGAACTTGATCGAAGACAAGTCGTAACGGCCAACATCCGGATGGCTCAGCAGCGCTGTATACAAAGTCGGCACCCCGATGAAGATGTTGGGTTTGCGTCGATTGATGAGCGACAAAAGTTTCGCCACGTCGAGCCGCGGCTCAAGCAGCATGCTGCCGCCCACGGCAATCGACCAATTCATGACACAGGTCATGGCAAAAGCATGGAACAACGGAATGATGCCGACGGATTTGCTGTCAGGATTGTCGGCAACTTTGAACCAGGCTTTGCACTGCATCGCGTTGGCGTATAAATTGAAGTGTGTCAGTGCAGCGCCCTTCGGGATGCCCGTTGTACCGCCAGTGTATTGCAGGACAGCGATATCAGTTTTGGGCTTCACAGCAACAGGAGTGAAAACCCCTTCGTTGTCGAGTAGCACATGAGCCGAAATGTAATGTGGATCGTTTGGGATTGCAGCAATCTCTTTACGTTTCATCGCACGGAACAGCAGGCTTTTTACTGTCGGCAATTGTTCGGCAAGCGAACAGACAATGATCTTTCGCAACGCAGCAACTTCGAAGATGCGGGAAAATTTTCCAAGCAGGGCATTAAGATCCAATGTGACCATGAAGTCCGTGCCGGAATCATTGATTTGCCGGACGATTTCTTCTCCTACGTAGAGCGGATTGTAGTTGACGATGGTCCCGCCGGCTTTCAGTCCCGCGAAATAGAACGCTACGAAATAAGGGCAATTCGGCAAGAAAAGCCCAAGTTTCATACCCTGCTTAAAGCCCGACTGAACCAGGCCCTTGGCCAATCGATCGCTGAGATTCTTTATCTCCGCATAGGTGTAAACCTTGCCCTTGAACTCGACGCATGGTTTTTCAGCGTGGACGAGCGCTGCTTCGTCTAACAGTGAATAGAGTGGTTTTTGGGGGTACACTGGCGAAGGCTCAACACCATTTTCATAATGCTTCAGCCACGCCCGAAAGGGCACCTGCCCGGCATTGCTGGTAGCTTTTCGCGACACAATTCCAATCTTAGCAATGAACGAAGAGAGTGTCACCCTTTGTAAGAAAACAGAGTTACTCAGCATCCGGCAGAGACTGTGGCTTCAGCAACATTTTTCGAATGACGGCGATGAAGGCGGAGGCATCGGAACTGCTTGGGTAAAACGTTGTCTAAGGACAGTGATATCTGTTCGAACAACTGAAACCAGTTGCGCTGTTCCGATCTCAGGAAGGATGAACAGCCGAACAAATCGCTCATATTCCTTGGCCGTGCTGGCCTTGCAATGGCATGGGTCCAAGCCATGTGCATTATCACTGAAAGACTTGATGCGGTCATGAAGCGGGATCCCGTCTCAACGGCGCTGAAGAAACCGCGCGCGCTGACCTGAAATCCATAACAGCATAACCAATTCATCTATCATTTGAACCACATCGAGTCCTTAATTGATTGCATGAGCGATGCTTTAGGCGGCTGTTTGTCAGCGTATCCGCCTCAAGATAACGATTCTCGACATCTCGCACGTTCAACTTATTGAATTTAAAAAAATAAAAATGGTGGGTGGTACAGGGATCGAACCTGTGACCCCTACCATGTCAAGGTAGTGCTCTACCGCTGAGCTAACCACCCACTTTGACTGCGGAAGCCGCTGCATACTGGTGAAATCGCTAAAGCAAGAAACATAAATCAGACGTCGATCAACCAGTTTTGCTCAGCGATGGAGCTAAAAGTTGCGTTTTTACAATACGTTATCATCGGTATTCTCAAATAAATTTGCCGTTGTCACTCGGGAATGGATTGATAGATTTCTCGTTCAAAGCACCAATTTTCGCCACATTTGGGGGATTTTCGGAACAATGACGCACCGCAAAAGATGAACAAGGACAGAACAAGCACCCTTCTTCCGCCAAGTTTCCGCCAAGTTCCGCCAAGCTTGGCGGAGGAATTGGAGCTCTCTTTTTTGAAAAGGGGTCAACGATTACTTTCCTCTTTTGGCAACTGAAATCGGCCTAGTGGTTCGCCGCTCCTTCGTCTTTTCCCCCACACGTTTTCGATACCGACTACGCGCCTGACCCATCAATTCGATTTTTCGCGCGCAGCAATCGTACATGAGTCAGATGCTTATCCTTCCTTCGAGGTTTCAACTTCAGGAAATATCTTGTGTGTCGGAGCTCGCCAGTCTTGGCGAGCGCCTGTTTTTCCACCAGGTCTTGGAGATCACGAGTTGCTGTCGCTCTGGATGTCCCCGTAATAGAGATATAGTTTTCAGCTGAGAGGCCGCCCTTGAACCCATCTATGCCTTCTTTGAACATGCGGGCGATAGCCTTGGCTTGTCGTGCGTTAAATTGCCCGCGCAGGCGTTCGTAGAACTTTGCTTTATCGACATAGAAATCAACGCGTTTGATCGTCGTAGATTGGGCATCGATTATAGTCTCAGCGAAATATCGCAGCCAATCCGTTACCTCCAAATCCTTATTGTTGCGCTCAAGAGCTGAATAGTAGTCTTTGCGCTTGCTTTCGATCGTATAGGCAAGCGCAATCAAACTGGGGTGGCCAAGATTTTGTGCAAGAGATTTCTCAGCAAGCGCCCGACCAATCCGGCCATTGCCATCTTCAAACGGATGGATACACACGAAGTACAAATGCGCCAGTCCGGCACGCGTGAGCGCAGACAGCGGTGTTTTTCCACGAGGAGAGGTATCATTGAACCAGGCGATGAAGCGCAGCATTTCTGCGGATACAGCTTTTGAAGGCGGGCCTCGAAATGTACCTTTGGCTTACTGATGGGTCCTGAGACAACCTGCATCGGTTCATCATGTGTACGATAACCACCGATGGTTCTGATCCACTTGTCGCCGCCCAATAGATTCTTGTGCCAAGCGAACAAGGTCGCTTCGTCAAGCGGGCGCGCAAAGTGCTCGTAGAGATCAGTCATCATAGCCGCCACGCCGCGCTCTGCAGCTGGAATATTTTTGTTCTCCGGTCCAAGGCCGAACTGGTGACGCAGGGAAGACTGAACGCTGTCGCGATTGAGGATTTCACCTTCGATCTCAGAAGTTTTGATCGCCTCCTCGCTGATCAACTCAATGCGTAAGGCATTCTGGTCATCTGCCCCGACATGGCGGAAGACGCCTACGAACTCCCCAGATTGCCGCATAAACTGCTGCTCCAGAGTCTCCAAGGCTTTGGCGTCATATAAGAATTCTGGCCAGTCTTTCTGTTCCCAGTTCCATCGCATGAGTTATACGATCCTTTTCTATAGCTCACAATAAACAACTTAATGAGCTATTGCAATAGGTTCTACGCCTCACTCAAAAGCCCGTCCGAAGCGACCCCGCACGAAAACAAGAGAAACTGGCCCCACTCATCATCTGATCTCTCCGCCTGGCGCTGATGTCACGAAAAGCCGGCGAACAAAAATGAACGACAAACAGGAAAGCCCCTTTCCAAACGTTGCTGAAGCGGGAGATTATCTGCGCCTCAAAAAGCGCACGCTCGACAACATGCGGTGGATGGGTACCGGCCCGAACTTCCGCAAGCACGGCGGACGCGTTTTCTACCACGTTGACGAACTGAAAGAGTGGTCACTTGAGACCCGAGCGAAATCGACTTCCAACTATTAAATCGCAAAAGTGATCGCGGCAGAAATGCCGCGATCTTTACCCCTCTATCCCCGTGTAGTTGACATCTAGACGCTGATCTCATTCAAACGAGCCATCAAAAATGACGTCACCCCAGCGCAGGCCGGGGCTAGGCTTGTCATGAGGTCCGACTGCTGGACGGCTCGGCCTCGGCCTGCGCCGGGGTGACGTCTGGTTTTGTGATTAAGTCAATTGTGATCACGCTCTCAAGTTGTCAATAAGCATTGAACATTGACCCTGTATCGGCATCCAAAATTGACCCACTTTGAGGGTTGGTTGAGGGAGCGCCCGGAGAGCGATGCGCGGAGCGAATGCGCAGCGCAGCAGCATCGCCGGAGGGCGCCTGCGAGGTGTTTCCTTTTTTGAGGTCAGATGCGGTTTTTGAAGCGCCAGCTTTCGTTGCCGGTTTCGACGATGTCACAATGATGGGTGAGACGGTCAAGTAAAGCAGTGGTCATTTTTGCATCGCCGAAGACCGATGGCCATTCGCCGAAGGTCAAGATTGGTGGTGACGATGATAGATGTGCGTTCGTAGAGCTTGCTGACGAGATGGAACAAGAGCTGTCCACCGGCTTGTGCAAAGGGCAGATAGCCAAGTTCGTCGAGCAGCACAAAATCAAGGCGGGTCATGTAATCGGCGATGCGGCCCTGCTTGCCGACACGCGTCTCGCTTTCCAGGCGATTGACCAGATCGACCACATTGAAGAACCGGCCCCTCAGGCCAGCCCTGATGCAGGAGCGGGCAATGGCGATGGCCAAATGGGTCTTGCCCGTACCCGTGCCACCAATCAGCACGGCGTTACGCTGATTGGCAATGAAGGTGCCCGTGGCCAGATCCCTGACCAAGGTCTCGTTGATCGGTGTGTCATCAAAGGTGAAGTCATCAATATCCTTGGCCAATGGGAGTTTGGCGATCTTGAACTGATAACGGATGGAACGGGCCTGTTTCTCTGCAATCTCCGCCTTGAGCAGGTCACCCACAATGTGGGGCGGCTCATGCTGGCGTTTGATGCCAAGGTCCATGACTTCATCATAGGCGAGTCTCATGCCGTAGAGCTTTAACTCGCCCATCAGGGTGAGCACTTGGGTTCTTTCCATCAGTCTATCCTCCTCAGGCTGTCATAGCGGGTGCAATCGGCAATCGGGACATGGTGAAGGCGCAAAGCCTCTGGCGTCATGATCGTCATGGGTGGCGGCGTGTCACGTTTGCGGCTCAAGATATTGAGGATCACATCGGCTGAATGGGTGCCTTGCTCGAGCGCTTCGGCACAGGCAGCTTCAACGGTTGAAAGACCATCTGTCAGGACAGCGGCCAAGACCTTCACCATCTGGCGGTCGCCATCATTTGACCCTCTCAGTTTGCGTCGCACACGTTCCAATCCGGATGGCAGAACCCAGTTCTTGAACGGCGCACCATTGCGCCAAGCCCCCGGTTTGCGGGCCAGAACCGGCACATAATGCCAGGGATCATAAATGGTATCTCCGCGTGTGAAGGAACGGACATGTTCAGCAACAATCGCACCATCCTGACGGATGATGATGCGATCAGCATAGGCCTGTACTTCCACAGGCCGCCCCACGGCATGCGAGATGACGGAGTATCTGACGTTGTCAAAGCGCACAAGACAGGTCTTCGATACCGCTGCCGTGCTGGCATGGAAGCCATTGAAGCAGCCAGCGCTTGGAACCAGATGCGGCCTTTCGGCTTCAAACATCTGCCAGATCGTTTGATCGGTTATCTCCGGATGCTTGTGGGCTTTGGCGTAAGCAATACACTTGTCGAGCAGCAGGCCGTTCAACTCTTCCAGGCTCTTGACCCGCAGGATGGGTGTAAAGAACCGCTCACGAACCAGGCCGACCTGGTTCTCCACTTGGCCTTTCTCCCAACCGGATGCTGGTGTGCAAGCCGTGGGTTCAATGAGGTAGTGGCTGCACATTTGCAGAAAGCGACGATTATACTGCCGGTCCTTGCCGACGAAGATCGCATCCACTGCCGTCTTCATATTATCGTAGATGCCGCGCGTGCAGGTGCCCCTGAAGAAAGCGAATGCTTTATCGTGAGCATCAAACACCATCTCCTGGGTCTCGCGGGGATAAGCGCGCACAAAAAACATCCGGCTGTGGCACAGGCGGACATGGGCAACCTTCAAGACAACCGTCGCGTTATTAATGCGAACGACTTCATGGCTCCAGTCAAACTGATAGGCTTCGCCTGCTGCGAAGGACAAAGGCACATAGGCATCCGCAGTGACCGAACCGCGCTCTTTGCCCCACGCCTTCGCATAGCGCCTCACCGCGTCATAGCTGCCCTTGAAGCCTGCCTCACGCAGCTCCTCAAACACTCGGATCAGGCGTCAGGCGTTCCCGTGTCGCCTTTCCCTCATTCGCCATCAAAAGCCGATCCAGCTGTTCGCGCCAAGGACCAATCGTCGGCAGGGGCTGGACCTCGCGCTCGTACTGGAACTCCGTCGCACCACTGCGCAAAATCTTGCGCACCGTATTGCGCGATACATTCAAGTCACGGCTGATCTCACGGATCGACCGATGCCTGATAAAATGTTCCCGTCGAACCCGTGCAATTGTGTCCACACTCTTCATCCCAACACCGCCTGCTCATTCCAAAAGCAGGCAGTCTAGCAACAGCACGGTGGGTCATTTTTGGATGCCGATTCCCGTGCCTAGTGGGTCAATTTTGCACGCCGAAACACATTGAAACCCACGACCCTGAGTTCTTGCGAGAATGCGCCATGGCCACGGACTTGGTTATCGACAAGTTGAACAATTTGATGACGCGCAAATTGTTGCCTTCAAACGTGAAGTCAGTGCAGAAGTTCACTGCTAAGGGACGTGCAGCCTAGTCACGTCTCTCGGCGAGGCAATTGACCATTCGAACCATTTTGTGCACTTGCGAAAACTCACAAATATTTAGCATTACATTCATATCGACTTGGCGGAGAAATCGGGCGTTCAAGCACACTCGAAACAAGGCCACTTCAAATTCTTCCGCCAAGTTTCCGCCAAGTTTTCACTTTGCTGCATGGCAGCAACGCCAAACTCACCCGTAATATTTTGAAATTAAGAGAGAAAATGGTGGGTGGTACAGGGATCGAACCTGTGACCCCTACCATGTCAAGGTAGTGCTCTACCGCTGAGCTAACCACCCACTTTGACTGCGGAGGCCGCTGTATAGGGGGAGAAAACTGGCAAGGCAAGCGGCATAAAAATTTTAAACCCGACGTCGAAAGCGTCGTGTAACAGGCCCACTTCAACCCTACGCCGCTTGCTTTTTAAGAAGCAAATCTGCGGCAGCCACACCCAACGCTTCAGCGTCGTCAACTGATCCATCCATATCACACGCAACACTGTCCCGCCCGTCAAGTGACAGTATTTGCCCGCGGAATTTCAACGCCCTGCCCTCAACCATGGCATGGCCAGCAATTGGTGTACGGCACGACCCTTCGAGTTTTGCGAGGAAAGCGCGCTCACAGGAAATTGCTATGCCCGTTGTGTTGTGGTGAATGACTTCGACTAACGCTCGCGCGCGTTTATTGCTGCTTTTGATTTCAATGCCAATGGCACCTTGCGCCACGGCTGGTAACATCTCGTCCATATCCATGATGCTGCTGATGTGTTCCGTCATTCCCAAGCGATTCAAACCAGCCACCGCCAGAAATGTTCCTGCGGCAACGCCATCAATCAGCTTGCGCATGCGCGTTTGTACATTGCCACGGAACTGAACGGGTCGCAGGTCTGGCCGGATACGTAAGGCTTGTGCATTGCGCCGCACAGATGACGACCCGAGCACCGCACCTTCGGGCAAGTCACGCAATGATTTCGCAGCGAGGCTGACAAAGGCATCTCGCGCATCCTCTCTGGGCAAAACTGCCGCAAAAGCCAAGCCTTCGGGTAAAGCCGATGGCATATCTTTCATCGAGTGCACGGCAAGATCAATTGTTTCGGCGAGAAGTGCTTCTTCGATTTCCTGCGTGAACAGCCCTTTACCGCCAATCTCCGCCAATGGCTGATTCAAAATACGATCGCCCGTGGTTGAAATCACAGCGATTTCAAACTGCGCTTCTTCAAGACCGTGCGCCTGCATCAACCGTTGCCGCGTTTCGTGCGCTTGCGCCAGCGCTAAAGGCGAACCGCGCGTCCCAATACGAATAAGACCTGTTACGGCCCGCGCCGGGGATGGCACGTGAATAGACGCATCAATCAACATCATTCAGGCAACAGCACGGCTCAAGGCACACTGGTTCCAAAGGTCAGACAAGGCGCGCGCCAGTTTTGCAATATCTTCGTCGGTGTGAAAGGGCGAAGGTGTAATGCGCAAACGTTCCGTGCCCTTGGGTACGGTTGGATAATTGATCGGTTGAATGTAAATGCCATATTGGTCCATCAACACATCGCTGATCATCTTACACTTCGCAGCATTTCCAACCATGACAGGCACAATGTGGCTGTCATTCTGCATCACGGGAATACCGATCGATTTCAAAGCTGCCCGCACTTTCGCAACCGCACGACGCTGGCGCTGGCGCTCAAAATCACTCTGCTTCAAATGCGCAACGGCGGTACGGGCACCCGCAGCAATCGCAGGTGGCAAGGCCGTTGTGAAAATAAAACCTGAGGCAAAACTTCTAATGTAATCGCAGAGTTGGCGCGATGCCGCGATGTAACCGCCAACGACGCCAAAAGCTTTGCCGAGTGTGGCTTCAATCACGGTGATGCGATCCATCAAGCCCTCGCGTTCAGCAATGCCACCGCCACGTGGCCCGTACATGCCCACCGCATGCACTTCGTCGAGATAGGTCATAGCGCCATACTTATCGGCAAGGTCGCAGATGCCCTTGATGTTGCCGATATCGCCATCCATCGAATAGACGGATTCAAATGCGATGAGCTTTGGTCGATCGAGCGGAATGTCTTTCAGATGCTTTTCAAGATCTACAAGATCATTGTGCTTGAAAATGCGCCGCTCGGCCCGGCTATGGCGAATACCCTCAATCATCGAAGCGTGATTGCCGGCGTCTGACAACACAACACAGTTGGGAATACCACCAGCGAGAGCGCTCAACGCCGCCCAGTTCGATACATAACCAGAGGTGAAAAGCAGCGCTGCTTCTTTGCCATGCAAATCCGCGAGTTCATTTTCAAGCAACACATGTTCATGGCTGTTGCCAGAGATGTTGCGTGTGCCACCAGCCCCTGCACCATAAGCTTTGAGTGCTGCGCAAGTAGCTTCAATCACCTTGGGGTGCTGACCCATGCCGAGATAATCATTGGCACACCAGATCGTCACATCGCTTGTCTCACCATCTTTGTAACGGCGGGCTGATGGGAAGTGTCCGGCCTTCCGCTCAAGCTCGGCAAACACACGGTAACGGCCTTCTTCGCGCAATTGCTCAAGCTCGTTCGAGAAAAAGGATTGGTGGTCAAAAGTCATGGCAGCACTCCCACAGCGATGCGTTGATGTGAAGATTGATTTTTATTGGAAATGTCGGAGCGGGCTTTGCGCGATAATGACCAATGCCAAAGTCGTTCAATCGGCAGCGGCAACATCAAGAGGACATGTTCCAGAAGACCGATGGCTGCAAGCGTTGCTGCCATGGTGATCGAGAAAGTTTGGGGCTGCACCGCCAGATAAAGTGTCAAAGCGGTCAATGCAAAAATTGAAAACGGAAACAGCGCATTCATATTGCGACGACGCAGAAAACCTTTGAGCACATCCATATGCTCCGGCACAAATTCCGCACTGACATTGCGAACGCCAAGGAACACATTGAGGCGTGCACTCAGATGCATCAGCCACAACATGACGAAACACCGCAAAGCCGTTTCATTGCCGCTCAACCAAATTAAGATTGCAAATCCGATGACAAGAAGTTCGTGCCAGAGATTGGCACTCACAGCATGACCGAAATGTTGGACTCCCGAACATCCTTCGGCGCAGCGATGTTTACGAGGTCCTGTGATGTAGCCCATGTAAAGCGACATTTCAGTCCAGCCCCAAGCCAGTAAGCCCGCCGCGAAACTTGTGCCAATTGCGAGGGTGGAATTGTCACCGCGCAAATGCACGATCGCGAAGGCGCAAACCATCAAGATCACAGTGGCAGCTGCCATGCTCCAGCGGAATGTTTTGGGGGCCAGACTGTCAAGATAGAAAATCACAGCCGTGGACATGCCCCACAAAACAACCACAAAAGCGATGGCAGCAAGCAACATCATCGGTCAATAACCCGGTGCCAAACGAATATTGACGGGCAGTTCATTCTGTTTGCTGGGCAACGTGTAAAGCCGCAAGAACACCCAACCAGCTTTCAGGCTCGTGGTGAGCTTGCTGAACTTTGCCGTCAACCCGCCCTTGGCTTGTTGTTCTGCAGCCGTGTTGGTGATGTCGATCAGCTTGTTCAATAGACTTAAGAACTTTGGATTGTCGATGTCGATTTCCAATGGGAAAACCTGGCGCGAAATTTCCGAGGTGATGCGGAAAACCTTCATGCCATACTCCGTCGGGTCAACATCCAAGGCCTTGTGGAAGTGTGGGCGCTGATGATCACGCACATACATGGTTGCAAAAATAGCCAGCAGGAAAAACTTGACCCAATACTTGTTGAGACCTGTTAGCAGTTTTGGATTGGCTCGCATTAAGAGTGCAAAAGCTTCACCATGGCGGAATTCGTCGTTGCACCACTTTTCAAACCATTTGAAAATTGGATGGAAGCGTTTTTCAGGATGCGCCTGCAAATGCCGAAAGATGGCGATGTAGCGGGCATAGCCAATTTTTTCTGACAGGTATGTTGCGTAGAAGATAAACTTCGGTTGGAAGTAGGTATATTTCTTGGCCTTGGTAAGAAAGCCCAAGTCAACGCCAATGTCGAAGTCCTTCAATGTATCATTGATAAAGCCGGCATGGCGGGCTTCGTCACGTGACATATATTTGAACAGCTCCGTGATATCCGGATTGCTTCCGCGCTTGCGCATTTCAGCGTAGAGCACACATCCTGAAAATTCTGCCGTCAGAGAGCTGACGAGAAAATCCACAAACTCTTTGCGAAGGCCCGGCTCCAAATCATCCAGTGAAACCTTGTCCCATTCCTCCGAGCGGCGGAAATGGGTTTTATTGGGATCGTCTTTCATTTCCTGCAACAGCTTGTCCCACTCCTCACGCACAGACGACACGTCCATTTTGTCGAGGGCGTCAAAATCAGTGGTGTAGAAACGTGGACTCAACGCGGTGGTTGTGGTTGCCATTTCCGTCGTGCTTTTGGCCTTCAGGCCCAAACGTTCAATGGTCATAGCGCTTTCTCCTCAGAGAATGAGAATTCAAGCAATTCCATATATTCCAGATTGCCAGTGAGTTTGGTCCATTTGCGCTCCAACCACCCAGCACGTTGAATGGTGGCTTGGCGGCGCTCGGAATGCGTTTCGCCATAGGGCACGCGGATTTCCTTGCCGTGCACCAGCACTTCATCACCGGGTTGAATTTTCACATCGCCATCAAGCACGACATGGGCGGATAGAAATTCGAACGTATTCACGACATTGACAGTGCACATGACGTGTTCGCTCACTTTAGTGGCGAAGGGATTCATCATAGACCCTCTCCTTTGTTAGTGTTGGACATGAACGCAGCAAATGCCGCGGTATTCGACGGACCAAAAGCATTTAACGAAATTGTTTTGCCTGTGGCCTCGTCAATCAGAAACAGCTGAGGGCCTGCATGGCGCTCCAACCGAAAATCACCCTCCAGCGGAATGCCCTTGTGTCTGCGATCATTGACAAGGGCTCTGAGGGTTGCGCGCACAAAGCTGCCTTCGCCACGCCCAAATGTTGCAATCATTTCTCCTGTTTTGGCATCACGCACATTGACCGTGCCCTGCGGCGCATCTTCAAATTTCAGCACACGTGTTTCATCTGCAACCTGTTGCGGTAAAGAAGAAGGTGCTTGATAGCCAGACAACCGCGCCGCGCCGATCACACCAACCGTCAATGCCAAACCTACAAAAATGGCGGCAAATGGTTTTGTTGAAATCATTGTTACAGTGGTGTCAGACATCTCGATTACTCCGCAGGAACCATATTGCCGTGGGCAACATCACGCTTCGCTTCAACAATAGGCATATGCCCACCCAATGCGAAAGCGAGGCGCGATGCCACAGTTTCAACATCAGAAATGTCGCGGAAGGCCGGTTGTGGTTTGGTCAAGTGCCAAGGCTTGGCATGGGGCCAGAGCAACAAATAAGCCAAACGTGTTTCACCACCGGTTTTGAAAACGATGGTGCCACAGCCAGAACCCGTGTTGGCGAAGGACACGCCATCGATCTGTCGAAACGGCAAGTTGATGATGACGGGTAAGGCAATGCCCACTTTCATCAAGGCACGTTTGCTGGTCAGGGTGTAGCGTGTGGTTTTGGCACTGGCATAGGCCAAGGCCACAAGAATGGCACAAGCCGCAAACCCAAGTCCTGTAAGCACAGGCACGGCTTGCAGCGCCTCGGCCCATGACGCGCCATTGGCCAATCGCAAAGCACCTTGTCCCAAAATCACGACGCCAAAATACGCAGCGACTTTACGAACATGAAAGGCGTTGATGGCCAAGTTTTTCCAATCGGGTTTACCCTGCCAGATCAGGTTTTCACCTTCCGGCAAATGATCCGGCAGGCCTTCAGGGATGATGTCGGGTTGGTTTGTCACAGCAATGGCTCCGACCGTTGTGGTGTGGCGTAAAGCGTACCGGCACCATAGAAGCCGAAGATTTTTTCCTCTTCGAGACGTGTCACCATGTCTGGCTTCTTCTGCGTTGGCACCGATGCGAATTGATGACCCAGAATCGACTTCACACGCACTTGCCCAGCATCACCCACAACGCGGGCCAGTGTTGCAGGCAACAGCACGTTGCGCTTCTTGCCCTTTTCACCTGTTTCAACTTCGTAATAGCGCACCAGATATTCCGCTTGATCCACCCACACGTCGCGCACAATGCCGCCCGCCTCGCCATCAGCACCTACTACTGTCATGCCGACTGGATTTGGATCTTCTGGATCAACATAAAAATCAGGAGCTGCACGCAATGGCACGATTTTCGGTGTACCGTGAATGGTGGTGTCTGGAATGTCGAGGCGATCTGCATAGGCACCAGGACCGACACCAGCGGTCATTGGGTCGCCATGGGGCACCAATGGTGCACCCGGAAAATTCGCAGCAGGCGACGCATTCACAACGCGGGAGTCATGCGGATTGGCACGTGGTGCCTGCACCGAAGAGCCATCAGCAAGTTTATAGGTTTTTGGGCTCGGCACGGGTGGAAAGCCTTGCACAGTAATCGCACCCGAACGCTCATTTTCCAGCGGATAGCCTTCGCGCTTGTTTTCGCGGTGGAGATAATACACCAGCGCCAAGAAGAAGGCGATGAACAGATATAACACCACCTGTGCCAAATCGATGTAAGATGTGAAAGCTGTCGTCATGTTATGCTCCCTTTCAGATTATCCTGGATGTTGAACGAGTCCGAATTTGACATTCGGTATTGGTGTTGATGGATTGCGCACCCGAACCAAGGGCCCAAGTGCAATGAGTGTCACAAACAGAAGAAAAATTTCCGTGTGATAGACGAAGCTGTAACCCGTTGCGTCCTGTTGCAGTGTTGTGCCGAGGTCACCATGAAGCGCGAAGCTGCCAACCACGTCGCGCAATACACCGCTGAAGGCGACGGCGAGTCCTGCTGCGGTTGCCTGCACTGCACCCCATGCGCCAATAACGAGGCCAGAGTCAGCGTGCTCCGCCATCTCCATAGATGCCGTGAGCATGCCAACTGCAAACAAACCGCTGCCCATACCGATGAAGGCAGAAGCGGTGCAGAACAAGTTGATGGACTCGATGGCGGGCGAGAACACAACGCCAGCAAATGCAAAGACTCCAATCACCACTCCAATGGCGGCAACGCGGCACGGATCACTTCCAACCGTCAAGTAATGTGCTGCAATTGCAAAACCACTGAGCGTGCCCATGGCCAGCAAAGCCGTAAGCCATGTGGTTTGTCCCACACTCATTTTGAACACCTGCCCGCCAAAGGGTTCGAGCAGAATATCTTGCATGGCAAAGCCGGCAGTGCCCAAGCCAAGTGCGATAAGTAACCGCACGACGCGGTCGGTTTTCAACAGAGCCGCCAAGGCCTCCGCAAAACTCTGATGCTGCTTGTCATGAGATGTCAGTTGCGGATTGCGCACTTCCTGCTTCCACAGGGCAGTACAATTCAGCACAACAGTCACCACGGCGACGGCTTGAATAATTTGGATCAAATGGATCTGCGAGAAGTCTTGCAGCAGACTTCCAAACACTGCTGCACTCACAACCATGCCTAACAACAGTGTCACATAGAGTAATGCCACAACCCGGGGCCGCACATGTTCAGGCGCTAAGTCATTGGCAAGGGCAAGGCCAGCCGTTTGTGTTGTATGAATACCAGCCCCCACCAGCAAGAAGGCCAATGCTGCACCCGCTTGGCCTATCCACGCCGGGCCATTGCTGTCACCTGACAGCAAGATCAAAGCGAAGGGCATAATGGCAAAGCCACCAAACTGCATCATCGTGCCAAACCAAATATAAGGCACGCGACGCCAGCCCAACACCGAACGATGGGTGTCTGACTTATGACCAACCAATGCGCGGAATGGCGCAAACAATAACGGCAGTGAAACCATAAGGCCTACAAGCCATGCTGGAACATTCAATTCCACAATCATCACGCGGTTGAGGGTTCCCGTCAACAGCACCATGGCCATGCCAACGGAAACTTGAAACAAAGATAGACGCAACAAGCGGCCTAAAGGCAATTCAACCGAAGCCGCGTCTGCGAAAGGCAAAAAACGCGGGCCTAGAATTTGCCATATGGTCGCCGCGCGTTTCATGTCCGAAGCAGCTCCTGGGCCTCCGAAATGTAAAAGCCAGTGGCCACGCGGTGCGTGCGCCCCAGTTTTACACCTTCGATTTTAGCCAATGCGTTCTGTAGCTTTTTCGGCGGCTGCGGTTCGATCGCGGGTGATTTGTCGCCGCGTGGAAATAATTTGCCCACCCCCCACAGAATGGCCAGCGGCACCGTGCGCGGTGGATAAGAGAAGATCATCGCCTTGATGGCCATGCGCGACAAGGCTTCAATGATGTTGATCATGTCCTTTGTCGGATAGTGAATGATGGAATCCATGCCGATAACATAATCAAACACGCCCAATTCAGGGTCGAGCATATCTCCAGAAAGGAAGGTCACATCCAAGCCCGCAGGCAAACGCTCACGCGCAACCGCTACCAACTGCGGAGAAAGATCAATCGCCGTGACTTTGGCACCACGCTTTGCAGCTTCAACCGCAAGCGCGCCAGTGCCACAACCGGCATCCAGAATGGTAACGCCACGCAAGTCGCTTGGGAGATAGGACAACAGTGTTGACCGCATTGCGTCGCGCCCGGCCCGCACCCGTGCACGCACGCCGGAGACGGGAGCATCCGACGTCAGTTTTTCCCAAGCGCCAACCGCCGTACGATCAAAGTACGTTTCAATTTCAGTGCGACGCGTGAGGTACGGTGTGGACATCAGTCAAATCCTAAGAAGTCAAATATGTCACGATCCTTCATCGGCTTTGCATCTTGTGGCTCAACGCCCGCCCACAGCTGGGCCGCAAGCCGCATATATTCTTTCTGAACGGCAAGCACTTGGGGTGTTTCATCCACTTCAAACAATGTGCGCTTCTTCAAGCGGCTCATCCGGATTTCATCGAGATCGGGGAAGTGCGCTAACAGCTTCAAACCAATGGCTTCATTGAAGCGGTCGATCTGATCGGTATCCTTGCTGCGATTGGCAATCACCCCACCCACGCGTACGGCGTAGTTCTTGGCTTTTGCGGTGATCGCCGCGACGATGCGATTCATTGCAAAAATTGAATTGAAGTCATTGGCAGTCACGATCACCGATTGATGCGAATGCATGAGTGGCGCTGCAAAACCGCCGCACACCACGTCGCCTAGCACGTCAAAGATCACAACGTCTGTATCATCAAGCAGATGATGCTCTTTCAGAAGTTTCACGGTTTGACCAACCACATAGCCGCCACAACCCGTGCCTGCAGGTGGCCCACCGGCTTCCACACACATGACACCGTTGTAGCCTTCAAAGACGTAGTCTTCGGGGCGGAGTTCTTCGGAATGAAAATCCACAGTTTCCAATACGTCGATGACGGTCGGCACCAAACGCTTTGTCAGCGTAAATGTAGAGTTGTGTTTTGGGTCGCAGCCAATTTGCAACACGCGCTTACCCAGTTTTGAGAAGGCGACGGACAGATTGGACGATGTCGTGCTTTTGCCAATGCCCCCTTTGCCATAGACTGAAAACACTTTGGCGGTGCCGATGGTGATGTTGGGGTCCATGTGAACCTGCACGCTGCCTGCGCCATCAGGTTGTTTGTGGCGGACGGGTGTCCGGTCGAGTACCAATGTCATGCTGCGACCTCCATTCGAGTGTCAATTCCTTCTAGTCTATCTTCAAGTTCTTCTCCGGCGCGCTCCAAGGCTTCAAGCGTTGCGGCGTCGGGTTTCCAAAAATCGCGGCGTGAGGCTTCAAGCAAACGGTGCACCACTTTCGCTGCGGCCTTCGGGTTCAAATCCGCCAAGCGTTGGCGCATGGCATCATCCAGTACATAGGTTTCGCTGAACTGCTGATAGACCCAAGGTTCAACCTGCCCCGTGGTGGCCGACCAACCCATGGTGTTTGTCAGGTGGCATTCAATGTGCCGCACACCTTCATGGCCGTGCTTCAACATGCTTTCATACCACTTGGGATTCAGCGCCCGGGTGCGGGTTTCCAAAGCGACTTGCTCTGCCAAGCTGCGCACTTGGCCTTTGCCGCGGGTTTGGTCACCTATATAAACTGGAATGTCGATGCCACCCGCTTGTTTCGCTGCACGGGAAATGCCGCCAAGTGAATCGAAGTAATGATCAACCGTGGTGACGCCGAGTTCTATCGATTCAAGATTTTGATAGGCCAGATCAACCCGCTTCAACACTGATTTCATCACAGCGCTTTGTGCTGACGTGTGGCCGCTGCGACCATGGGCAAAACACTTGCGCGTGGTGAACATGTTGGCGAGTTCTTCTTCTTCGGTCCAAGCACCTGACTCAATCAATTGATTAACGTGACCACCATAAGCGCCATCGGCATTGCTGAACACACGAAGCGCTGCGTCGTCAAATGTCGCTCCGGTTTCAGCCACCATCGCTAGGGTGTGCTTGCGGACAAAATTCATATCTGACGGTTCATCAGCAGAGGCCGCAAGCCACGCAGCTTCCGCCAACATTTTGGTTTGCAACGGCAGCAGGTCACGGAAAATACCTGAAAGTGTGAGCATCACGTCAATGCGCGGGCGGCGCAGTTCTTCGAGCGGAATGAGCTTGGCACCAGCGAGGCGACCAAAGGAGTCAAAGCGTGGTGCAGCGCCCATCAGAGCCAGCGCTTGTGCCATCGGCCCACCTTCTGACTTTAAATTGTCCGTGCCCCACAACACCATCGCAATGGTTTCAGGCAAGGCATTGCCATTTTCCATATGGGTCTCAAGCACCAAAGCCGCTTGTCGCGCACCATCAGCAACAGCAAAAGCCGAGGGAATGCGGAACGGATCAAAACCGTGAATGTTACGGCCCGTTGGCAACATTTCAGGTGAGCGAATAAGATCGCCACCCGCAACCGGGCGAATGAATCGCGCATCCAGCGCACGCAATAAACCATCGACTTCATGGTCTTCACGCAACATGGCATCCATGTGGGCCAGATCAATGTCGCGACCGTCAGCGGCTTCCGCGACGTGCTGCAAGAGTTCCACACGCTCTTGATCCGTAATCGGCGTTCCCACCACATGCAAACCATGGGGGATCAGCGTGTATTCAAGTTCATGCACAACTTGCGTCAACTTGCCGACATCGGTTTCTGAAAGGTCAACGGTTTTGGCCTGTGCCAAAATCAATTCTTCCAAGGCTGGACGCTCTTGCGAAAAGTCTTCTAACGCGCGCCAACGCTGCAGCGATGATTTGAGTTCCATCAACCCGCGATACAAACCGGCATGGGTGACGGGTGGTGTGAGATAGCTCACCAAAATGGCACCGCTGCGACGCTTGGCGATGGTGCCTTCTGACGGATTGTTGGCGGCATAGAGGTAGATGTTGGGTGTGGCACCAATCAAACGATCAGGCCAACAATCAGCACTCATGCCGACTTGTTTACCGGGCATGAATTCGAGCGCACCATGAGTGCCGAAATGCAAAATCGCATGAGCGCCAAAATCTTCGCGCAGATACCGATAGAAAGCCGAGAAGGCATGTGTCGGCGCAAAGTCACGCTCGAACAACAGGCGCATCGGGTCGCCTTCATAACCAAAACCCGGCTGAATGCCGACAAGCACATTGCCGAACATTTGACCCAAAACTAAAATGTTAGAGCCATCAGTTTGTTTGCGACCGGGGGCGGAACCCCATTGCTTTTCAATTTCAGCCAAGTGTGGCTCACGCCGCACATGATCATCGGCTGAAATCTTGGCAACCACATTGGCATCAGCGCCATAACGTTCGGCATTGCCTTCCAAAATGGAAATACGAAGTGCGTCTACGCTGGCTGGCATGTCAACGGTGTACCCTGCCTGTTTCAAGCCGCCCAAAGTATTGTAAAGCGATTCAAACACTGCGAGGAATGCTGCTGTGCCTGTGGCACCTGCATTGGGTGGGAAGTTGAACAGCGTAATCGCGATCTTCCGATCAGCTGCTTTCGAGCGGCGCAACGCCACCATCTTCGCCACGCGACGCGACAGCATATCGGCCCGCTCAGCATGCACCGTCATGGGTTTATCAGCACCCGCCGCTTCACTGCGGCCACCAAACACCATGGGTGAAATCGCGCCATCAATTTCAGGAACGGCAATCATCATCGTGGCTTCGATGGGGTGAAGCCCACGTTCCGATTGTTCCCAGGTTTCAAGTGATTGAAATTCGACGGGCTGGGCAGCAAAGTAAGGCACATCAAGCTGCACCAACATGTCTTCAGCGGCCTTAGCATCGTTGTAGGCTGGGCCACCGACGAGCGAGAAACCTGTCAGCGAGACAACAGCGTCAACAACCGACTTTTCGTTCTTCAGGAAAAATTGCCGAATGGCTGGGCGTGAATCAAGGCCTGTAGCGAAAGCGGGAATGACGTTGAGCCCCTGGGCTTCAAGTGCCGCAATCACACCATCATAATGGCAGGAGTCTTTCGACAACACATACGACCGCATCAACAGCAAACCGACGGTGCCTTTTTTACCTGCATGCGGAAGAAGGTTTTGATCTTCGCTCAGCCGGCCTTTGATTGCGGGATGATAAACACCAACTTCAGGATAACTTTGGGGTGGCGTGTGAGGCAGTTTTTCAAAGCCTGGCACATAGCGTTGCACCAGGAAGCGGATGAGGTGCTCAACATTTTCTTCCGAACCCGCCAGCCAATATTGCATTGCTACAAAGTAAGCACGTACGTCTTGTGCGGCCCCCGGAATGAAGCGCAGGATTTGCGGCAGGCGCTTCAACATCGCCATTTGCCGCTCGCCTGAGGATGCTTTTTCGGTCTTTGAACCTTTGAGTTTTTTCAGCAAAGTCATAAACGTGCTTTGCTTGGCACCCATATCAAATTTACCAACCCGCGTCAGCTTGATGGCTTCTCCTGCTGACATGAACACCGCCAGTGCTTTGTAATGTTCACGCTGTGCTTGCAGTGTTGGCAGCACGGCATTCACATGCTCTTCCATGAACAGCATATTGGCGATGACGACATCAGCCGCATTTAAATCATCGAGGCATGCCTTCAACGCTGCCGGGCGCGCGGCCCAATCGGACGCCGCATGCAGCGAAAGCGAGAACCCAGGTATTACTTTTTCAAGAGCTGCGTTGACACGCGAAACCGCGCTGGCTAGATGATGATCCAGCGTGACTATAACCACCTTGACGGGGTTAGCGACTGAAGTGCGCTTTTGCATCATACAGGGTCTCAACGCTGATATTGTTTAAGCCATGATTGGCGGCATAAGTCTCGGTGTTGCGGCGGGCTTTCTTGCGGACAAAAAACGGGATCTTTTTTAGTTCGGCTTCGGCCTCCGGCAGCCAACGCAGTGTTTCATCGGCAGTAACGACGGTGGCAGGGGTTTCTTGTTTTTGATGGCCAAGATGCGAGGGCGCCGCACCATCAGCAAATTCAAAATCATCTTTGAACATATGCAGCAGATGTTCTTCGAGGCCCATCATCAACGGGTGCACCCATGTGTCAAAAATCACATTGGCACCTTCAAAACCCATCTGCGGTGAGAAGCGGGCGGGGAAATCCTGCACATGCACAGGCGCCGAAATCACGGCACAAGGAACGCCGAGGCGTTTTGCGATGTGGCGTTCCATTTGTGTCCCAAGCACGAGGTCAGGTTGCAATTCCGCCACCTTGGCTTCCACATCAAGATAGTCATCGGAGATCAGCGCTTCGATGCCCAGTTCGACGGCCAGTTCACGCATTGGTTTTGCAAATTCGCGTGAATAAGTACCGATGCCAACAACATCGAATGCGAGTTCAGTTTTCGCCATGCGGGCGGCGGCCATTGCGTGGGTAGCGTCGCCAAACACGAACACGCGCTTGCCCGTGAGATAAGTCGAGTCGACGGATTTCGAATACCAGGGTAACCTACCAGTTTCGCTGGCAATCAGTGTCGTTGCGTCGAGCCCCGCAAGCTCTGCAACTTCCGTCAAGAATTTGCGCGTAGCACCAACGCCGATTGGGATAGTTGTTGTGAACTTTTGTTCGAAATTCTTCTCAAGGAAGCGTGCCGTAGCATCTGACACCTCAGGATAGAGTGACACATTAAATGCTGCTTCTGGAAGTTTCGCAATGTCAGCAGGCGTTGCATTCATCGGTGCCGTGACCAACACTTCAACACCGAGCGCATTCAGAAGGCGAGTGATTTCTACGATGTCGTCACGATTGCGAAATCCTAGTGCAGAAGGGCCAAGGATGTTGCAAGTTTTCGGTCCGGCTTTTGTGCCAGGCTTGGCCAAGGCGCGCGTCAAACGATAGAAGGTTTCTGATGCGCCCCAGTTTTCCTTTTTCTGATAGGCTGGAAGTTCCAATGGAATGACTGGAATGGGCAGGCCCAAGGTGCTGGCCAATCCACCGGGATCATCTTGGATGAGTTCCGCTGTGCAGCTGGCTCCCACAATCATCGCCTGCGGCAAAAAGCGTTCATAAGCTGCAGCACAGGTTGTTTTGAACAGATCAGCCGTGTCTTTCCCCAAGTCGCGGGCTTGAAAAGTCGTGTAGGTCACAGGTGGGCGTTGGCCGCGCCGCTCAATCATGGTGAACAGAAGATCCGCGTAGGTGTCACCCTGTGGCGCATGCAAAACGTAATGCAGGCCCTTCATGGCGGTGGCCACGCGCATGGCGCCAATGTGGGGGGGGCCTTCATATGTCCACAGGGTCAGCTGCATGCTACACCGCCAACCTTTCGCGCCGGGTCAAGGGCCTTGCAAACAAAGCAGCAAGATCAGCTGCTTGTTCGTAACCATGGATCGGTGAGAACACGAGTTCGATAGACCATTTGGTGGTGAAGCCATCTGCTTCCAATGGATTGGCAAGGCCTAAGCCACACACCGTAATGTCAGGTTTGGCAGCGCGGCAACGATCAAGCTGTTTGTCGACATCTTGCCCCTCGCTCAAGAAGGTATCTGTCGGCAACAAAGCCAATTCCTGCGCCATGTGCTGGGCATGCAAGTAAGGTGTGCCGACTTCCACCAACTCCATGCCAAGTTCACGCGAGGCAAAGCGGGCCAGCGGCAATTCCAGTTGAGAGTCTGGGAAAAAGAAAATGCTTTTGCCAGCGAGCTTTTCGCGCTGGGCCTTCAAAGCGATAGTAGCCCGTTGGCGGGGCGCAGCTGTTACCTTTTCAAACACGGCATCAGAAACGCCGAAATGCTCCGCCGCTGCTTTGAGCCACAACGTTGTGCCTTCGGCACCAATAGGGAATGGCGCAAGTATTGACTTGGCACCTCGTTCTTTCAGAGCATGCGCCGTATCACCCAAAAACGGTTGCGCCATCAGAAACACGGTGTTGCGCCCGACTTTTGGCATGGCGTTGGATTTGCGACCGGGCAGGAATGAACACGCAATCCCCATGTCGTTGAACAGGCGCAAAAATTGATCTTCTACCGCATCAGGAAGTGCACCTGCGATCAGTAAATTTGTTGCATCGCCAGCATCCGGCAGATCAGCCACCAAGCTGGCCAGACACGCATCTTCACCTTGGGTAAATGTGGTTTCAATGCCGCTGCCGGAATAATTCAGTACACGGACATTCGGCAGATGTTCGCGGTTCAACCGTGCGGCAGCCCGCTTCAAATCCAACTTGATCACTTCCGACGGACACGACCCCACGAGGAACAACATTTTGATTTCAGGGCGGCGTTCCAAGAGCCTGTTAACAACGCGGTCCAACTCTTCATCTATATCAGCCAAACCCGCCAAGTCGCGCTCATCAATAATGGCGGTAGCAAAACGGGGTTCCGCGAAAATCATCACACCAGCAGCAGATTGCACCAGATGCGCACAAGTACGTGAGCCGACGACAAGGAAGAACGCGTCTTGAATTTTGCGGTGCAGCCAAACAATACTGGTCAGCCCACAGAATACTTCCCGCTGGCCACGCTCCCGCAGGATGGGTTGTGCGCCGCAAATTGCTGTCTTGATATCCACAGGAATATTCACGCGCCAACCTCCAAGCCAGAGGTTTGCGGGGCAGATTTACGCGCCAACTTGAATTTCCAAAGAAACTGCGCGGCGTTGACGGCATAGGTTGCGTAGGCCACCAAGGCCAACATCATCAGGCCTTGCACATCAAGCGCTGACGTCAATAGCGCCACCACATAAACCGTGTGCAGAGCAATTACGACAAAGCTGACGACATCTTCCCAGAAGAAGGCAGGCGCAAACAGGTATTGCCCAAACACATCTTTCTCCCACAGGGAGCCCGTGACCATGATCGTGAAGAGTATGACGGTTTTGAAAACAACTGAGAGATTGGCTGCAAGTACGCCCTCGCCCGTCAGCAGTGTGCGCATAACGAGTACCAAGCTCACGGCGAAAACGATGAATTGAAAGGCTGCAAGAACACCCTGCACCAGCGTCCACTTCGAAGCGTCACGACGACGACGTTCCTCGGCGCTGTAGAGAGCCTTTTGTCCGGACATGTGTCTCGGCTGCTGCATTAACGTTTCCCCGAGCCCACTTCCACTTTGAGGTTGTTTTGAGTGGGGCTTCGAAAACAGGTTAGACCGACTTTCATCAAAGTGTCAACTAAACTTGA
The DNA here is from genome assembly GCA_963850355.1 of uncultured Alphaproteobacteria bacterium. Lineage (GTDB taxonomy): Bacteria > Pseudomonadota > Alphaproteobacteria > Rhizobiales > Aestuariivirgaceae > Aestuariivirga. Next base: position 540,462 of record CAWKKP010000008.1, on the reverse strand, counting down.
CGTCCAAGATAATTGACAGTATCTGCTGGACTGTCGACCGTCCTGACATGTGTCAATTTTACTTGACGCACTGGAAAGATGGGTGTGTGTATTGTGTATAAGGAACAAGCCAGCGCATTAACGATTGGCCGTCCTGGGAGGGTCTAATCATGTCAAGTGATATGCAGTGGAGCCAGAACGTGCAGCTTGAACCCGAATGGGAACAGGTGCGTAATTTCACGGATCCCTTGTCGCCCGTTGTGGCCAGTCCAAATGAAAGCCATTTGCAGGAATTTGCTGCAGTTATTGAAAACATCATTGTGCCACGGCTTCTGATGAGCCATGTCCACAGCAATGTGGCGGCAAAAACCGACGCCGCCGTCACAAAAAACTTAGGCGTACCAGATTTTATCCGCCTGACCATGGACCACGAACCAGATGCGGCCATTGAGTTTGTGCAGCAGCTTCTCGATGAAGGCGTCACCTTCCAGCGCATCCTTCTGGACTTGATGGCCCCGGCCGCCCGTGAACTGGGCGAACGCTGGGTCAATGACACCATGAGCTTTGTTGAGGTCACGCTCGGCGTCGCCCGCATGCACCGAATCTTACGCGAATTCGACGGTGTACCCGAACATATGTGGAGTAAATCAGGCGCGGGCCGTCACGCTTTGTTATTACCGGCTCCTGGCGAACAACACACCTTCGGCCTCAGACTGGTGCAAGAATTCCTTTTGCGAGAAAGCTGGGAAGTCACCAACCGCCCTGTTCATAGTCCCGATCAATTGAAAGCCGTGTTGCGCAGCAACCATTACGACATCGCTGGATTGTCACTCAGCGGCGAAACCATGATCGAGCCATTTATGTCGTCTATTGCGTCCATCAGGGCGCATTCGCTGAATTCAAATATTAAGATAATTGTAGGAGGACACTTGTTTATTGAGCGTCCAGAACTTATTTCTACTTGCGGCGCAGATGCTTATGGCGCAGATGCTCCATCGACGGTGCGCATCGTAAACGGCTGGGTTAACAAGCTCTCAGTCGTGACATGACGTGAAAGGATAACTCTTTGACTATGACCCTCGCGGTAAATAGCAATACGCCCAAGGACTCTGGTCTGACGGTGCAGGACCCTGCAATGGTCGCCGCTATTTTGGCGACCGCTGTCGACGTCACCGTTTTGATGACAGCAGACGGCGTCATCTGCGATCAAGTGATCGCAAGTCCGGAACTGCCTCGCAACATGTTTACCGGCTGGCCTGGCAAGTCCCTTTCAGAAACCGTAACGATTGAAAGCCGCTCCAAGATTGAGCAGCTCCTCGGTGAAACCCGCAGTGGCATGCCGCCCCGGTGGCGCCAAGTGAATCATCCCGTGCGCGATGGTCAAGACATTCCCGTGAGCTACAGTGCTGTGCGCGCTGGTCCTCATGGCCACATCATTGCCATTGGCCGCGATATGAGCACGGTTGCCATGCTCCAGCAGCGCCTGCTTTCTGCTGAACAATCCGTCGAACAAGAATATCAGCGCTTGCGCAATGCCGAAACGCGCTTCCGCGTACTCCTGCAATCAGCAACTGATGCGATCATGATTGTCGATGCCCGCACCGAACGCGTGGCGGAGTGCAACATCGCTGCCGCAAAATTGCTAGATCGTCCACTGAAGCGCCTGCAAGGTGCCGAGATTGATGATCTGTTTTCAGGTTCAGACAAAGACGCAGTGCGATCAGCACTTGAGGTTTTGCGCAGTGTCGGCCGCACCGATGATCTGGTCTTGCGTCCGACAGTTGAGCAACAACAGGCTGTCATGTCATTCAGCATGTTCCGTCAGGAGAGCACAAATTACTTCCTGTTGCGCATGGTGCCCTACTCCGTTGGCACATCAGCCGTAGTGCTACCGCGCGCTCAGTCGAAGGTTGTCAAGATCATCAACGAAATGCCTGACGGCTTTGTTGTCACTGACACAGACATGAAAGTACTAACAGCCAATTCCGCCTTCTTAGAATTTGCTCAATTGGCTTCTGAAGAACAGGCCCGTGGCATTTCTCTGGAACGTTGGCTTGGTCGTCAAGGCGTTGATATCGGTTTGATGCACAGCCAGTTGCAAGACAAAGGCGAGATCAGAAATTTCCAAACGATTATGCGCGGCCAATTTGGTGCTATGGAAGATGTCGAAGTCTCTGCCGTCGCTGTCAAAGAAGGCGAAACACCCTGCTTTGGTTTTGCGCTGCATCAGATCAGCCGTCAGAAGGTCAATAGTACCAAGCAAGACCAAGGCCTGCTGCGTTCTGTTGATGAATTTACAAGGCTCGTTGGCAAGGTTCCGTTGAAAGAACTGGTGCGTGAGTCAACCGACATCATCGAACGTTTGTGCATCGAAGCGGCCTTGCAAATGAACGGTGATAACCGTGCCGGTGCCGCTGAAATGCTCGGCCTGTCGCGTCAGAGTCTTTACGTCAAACTGCATCGCTATGGCATCGACGCACCAGACCTCAGTGACTAATTTTATTGACACCTAAAGTGTAAATCTGAATTGACACTAGACGTGTCGCGGCCCTATTGTTTCTCGCATGGACCGCTCCATTGCAGCACCCCCCACCACAACCTATCCGCAACCACGAGCGGCACTCGAACTTTTGAAACCCGTGACATGGTTTGCACCCATGTGGGCCTTTGGCTGTGGCATCGTTTCATCTGGCGTACCAGTACAAGACAAGTTGTGGACACTGTTTGCTGGCGTGGCACTTTGCGGCCCTCTGGTGTGTGGCACTTCGCAAGCAGTGAATGATTGGTTTGATCGTCACGTCGATGCCATCAATGAACCCAACCGCCCTATCCCCTCAGGTCGCATTCCCGGTCGCTGGGGGCTCGGCATCGCCGTCATCTGGACTGTCTTGTCATTGCTTGTTGCAGCCACATTGGGGATATGGGTGTTCTATGCCACCATCGTTGGGCTTGTGGCCGCATGGGCCTACAGCGCACCACCATTTCGCCTAAAAATGAATGGCTGGTGGGGCAACAGTGCCGTTGGCCTATGCTACGAAGGCCTTCCTTGGTTCACGGCCGCTGCGGCCATGCTTGCAATGCGCCCGCCAGTCGAAATCATCTATCTCGCTCTGCTCTATAGCCTTGGCGCCCATGGCATCATGACGCTCAATGATTTCAAAGCCGTTGAAGGTGACAAGCAAATGGGCATTGGTTCACTGCCCGTACGCTTGGGTGAAGCCGTTGCTGCAAAACTTGCCTGTGTAGTGATGGCGGTGCCGCAAGTTGTTGTCATTGCTCTGCTCCTGCAGTGGAACAGGCCACTCTATGCGGGCCTCGTTGCCGCATCGCTGCTGTTGCAAATTCTCTGCATGCTGCAGTTTACTGAAAGATCCGAAAAAATTTGCCCCTTGGTATAACGCCACAGGTGTGACGCTTTATGTGTTGGGCATGTTGGCTTCCGCCATCGCTATTCGAGGAGGACTCTGATGCAAGAGAAATCCTTGGGCTGGCTTGGCATAGCAAGATTAGGCCTTGTACAAACGGCATTGGGTGCCATCGTCGTTCTCACCACGTCCACCATCAACCGTGTGATGATTGTTGAGCTTTCATTTCTCGCCATCATTCCCGGTATTCTCGTGGCATGGCATTACGCCTTACAAATCCTCCGACCAAAATGGGGCCATGGATCTGACACGGGCGGCAAGCGTACTCCGTGGATCATCAGCGGCATGGCCATTCTCGCACTTGGCGGCTTTTTGGCCGCAGTAGCGGTCTGGCTTGCTGCAAGCATATTCTGGGCCGGCCTTGCATTGGCGGCATTGGCTTTCACACTGATTGGCATTGGTGTTGGTGCTGCAGGAACCTCAATGCTGGTGTTGTTGGCAGAAACCGTTGAACACACAAAACGTGCAGCCGCTGCCACCATCGTATGGACCATGATGATTGTTGGCTTCATCGTGACAACTGTTTTGGCGGGCCGCTTCCTTGATCCCTTCACGCTGCAACGACTGGTCATTGTCGCTGCCGCTGTTACCGCGATTGCCTTCATCGTGAGTGTGCTTGCGGTTTGGGGTATTGAACGTAATCATGGCAAAGCCAAATCTCCCGCAAGCACAGAAACGAGGCCAAAATTTTCAACAGCACTTTCGAGCGTGTGGCAAGACAGTGATGCACGCAATTTTGCGATTTTCATTTTCATCTCCATGCTGGGATATAGTGCCCAAGATCTGATCCTCGAACCCTTTGCCGGCCTCGTGTTTAACTTCACGCCTGGACAATCCACTTCGCTTTCGGGCACGCAAAACATGGGCGTATTGTTGGGTATGATTTTGGTGGGGGCTGCCGCTACATGGTTTGGCCGGGCTAATGGTTTAGCGCTCCGCAATTGGAGTGTTGCAGGTTGCCTGGGCTCCGCACTCGCCCTTGCAGCACTTGTTGCAGCGGCACGTGTTGGGCCAGCATGGCCGTTAAAGCCTACAGTTTTTGCTCTCGGCTTTGCCAATGGCGTATTTGCCGTAGCGGCCATAGGCTCCATGTTTTCGGCCGCCATGGGTCACAAATCGCAAGAGGGTGTCCGCATGGGATTGTTCGGCGCCTCACAAGCCATCGCTTTTGGCGCCGGCGGTTTTATTGGCACGGTGCTGGCAGATGTGTTGAAATTTTTCACACAATCAAACGCCATCAGCTATGGCGTAGTGTTCGGATTGGAAGCAGCACTCTTTATCGCCGCTTCTTTGATGGCCATGCGCCTTGGCGTTAAACGCAATGAAGCAAATCCATTTGTTCTGGCTGCGCAACATGATTTGGGTACATCAGCATGACAGAAACCTATGATGTCATCGTTGTTGGCGGAGGTCCTGCTGGTGCGACAGCAGCCCATAACATCGCGCAACAGGGTGCAAAGGTTTTACTGCTCGACAAGGGTGGACGCATCAAACCCTGTGGCGGTGCGATTCCGCCGCGCCTGATCCGCGACTATGACATTCCGGCGCACTTGATCGTGGCACGCATTGATGCTGCACGCATTGTCTCTCCCACCGGTCGCCTTGCCCATATGCCCGTTGATGGCAGCTACGTCGGTATGGTTGATCGTGAACAGTTTGATGAATACCTGCGTGACCGCGCAGCGGAAGAAGGTGCCGCGCGCATCACAGGTGCCTACACAAAATCAACCCGCGATGATGATGGCAGATTGCGCATTCACTATGAATTGAAAGACGGAAGCGTAGCATCAGCCCGCACCAAATTGGCAATTGGCGCTGATGGCGCATTGTCGAAACTCGGCCGCGACCACATTCCAGATGCCCACAAAACCAAATTGGTTTTCGCCTATCATGAAATCGTCGAGCGCCCTGACAACGCCGAGACCTATGCGCCTGAGCGTTGCGATGTTTATTATAACTCCCGCTATTCCCCTGATTTTTACGCTTGGGTTTTTCCCCACGGCAAAACTGCCAGCATTGGCACAGGCAGTGCTTACAAAGGATTCGCGTTGCGCGAAGCCGTAGCCACACTCCGCCGAGATGTGGGGCTGGCCAATAGCAAAACCATTCGTAAAGAAGGCGCACCAATTCCATTGAAACCTTTGAAGCGCTGGGACAATGGCCGCGATGTGTTGTTGGCAGGTGACGCTGCAGGTGTGGTTGCGCCCGCCTCAGGTGAAGGCATCTACTACGCTATGTTGGGCGGAGAGTTGGCAGCCGACACGGCACTTGCATTTTTGGCCACTGCCGATGCCCGCGTTTTGAGCCAAGCCCGCAAGCGCTTCATGCGCGCCCATGGCATGATCTTCCGCATCCTCAGTGTGATGCAGCATTTCTGGTACGGCAGTGACAAACGCCGCGAACGTTTTGTGAGCATGTGTCGCGACAAGGACGTGCAACGTTTGACTTGGGCTGCTTACACTGAAAAGAAAATGCACCGTGCAAACCCAATGGCGCATGTGCGCATTTTTGTCAAAGACATGGCGCATCTGCTCGGATTGGTGGCGCCATGATGCCCGCTTCGGCCTTTGGGCAGGCATTGTTGGGCGGCGCCATTTTCTGTGTAGCGCTTGCAATTGCTGGAGGCATGTTGACCAAGCTCACGCCCTGGTATCACGCCTTGCGACAACCCACTTGGAAACCGCCTGATTGGGCCTTTGGGCCCATCTGGACGCTTGTGTTTATTTGCCTCACCTTTGCCATAGCTTATGCGTGGGATGTCGCATCATCCTCGCAACGCGAGCTGATGCTGTGGGCGTTGGGCGTCAATGGCGCGCTTAACATTGCTTGGAGTGGAATTTTCTTCGTGATGAGAAATCCAACTCTCGCCTTCGTTGAACTTGTCATTTTCTGGTTCAGTATTTTGGCACTGATTTATGTGTTTGGCAGTGTAACTCGCACAGCTGCATTGTTACTGCTGCCCTATATTTGTTGGGTCACAACGGCGGGTGTATTGAACTTTACTATTGTGAGGTTGAACCGCGCATGAGTTTTGAAGCCCTATTTCAATCCGGCCATATTGCCTTCATCATTCTCGCTATTATGGCGCTGGAGGGCATCTTTCTTGCGCGCTATTTCAAACGCCTGCCCGCCATGTTTGCTGGTCTCGGTGCGGGAGCATGTTTGGTCTTGGCTTTGCGGGCGGCGCTGCTGCAACAGGGTTGGGCCATGATTGCACTTTTTCTATCTCTCAGTTTCGTCTTTCACATTACGGAAATTCGGCAATGGCTTCGTCTCCTCAAACACCAACCTCAATAACTTCGCGTGTGGTGCATGAATTGCGGACGCGCGGGTCTTCGATTGCACCAAAGCACGATATTGAGCAGCGCAAGAAAGATCATATCGACATCATTTTGTCGGGTGCGGCGAAACACTCAATAGACAGTGGCTTTGATGGATTTGAATTTGAACACTGCGCCCTGCCGGACATCAACCTCGATGACATTGACTTGTCCACCAGCTTTCTCGGCAAATCCTTACAGCTGCCATTCCTCGCATCGTCGATGACAGGCGGACCTGATAGCGGCGGCCGCATCAATCTGGCCATAGCGGAGGCGGCACAAGCGCTAGGATTTGCGATGGGCGTGGGCTCTCAACGCATTGCCCTGGGTGGCGGCAAAGCCAGTGGCTTGGACAAATCCATCCGTCGTGCAGCACCCGACATTGCACTCTACGCTAATTTGGGTGCCGTGCAGTTTACGCAAGGCATGACGGTGGATGACGCACGCCGCGCCGTGGATTTGATTGAAGCCGATGCACTGATCTTGCACCTCAACCCATTGCAAGAGGCTTTGCAGCCCGGTGGTGATCGCAATTGGCAAGGTGTTGAAGCCGCGATTGCCTCCGTATGCAGATCAATTGGTGTGCCCGTCATCGCCAAAGAAGTTGGGGCTGGCATTTCTGTTGCCGTAGCCGAGCGCTTGGCCCGCTGCGGTATTGCCGCAATCGATGTTGCAGGTGTGGGCGGCTCGAGCTGGGCGGCTGTGGAAGGGCGGCGCACAACCAATGCTCAGGACCAGAGCACGGCTGAAATTTTCCGCAACTGGGGCATTCCAACGGCCCGCGCTGTTGCAAGCATTCACGCCGCATTGCCGGACATGGCCCTGATAGCGTCTGGCGGCATTCAGCATGGTTTACATGGTGCCAAAGCCTTGCGGCTAGGTGCTTCACTCGTTGGTCAGGCCGCAGCGCTGCTGGAGGCCGCCACGCAAGGTCCTGAACAAGTCGCTGCTAAAATACAAGCTTTCGTCCAAGCCCTCCGCATCAGTTGTTTTTGTACCAATTCCGCAGACTTGGCAGCATTACGCAAAGCCCCCTTACAACAAACTGCACAGCCGCCACCGATCGACACAGCTTAAACAAAATCCCGGTGCACGAGTGATCTCAGCATTAAACGTGGCCGTAAATGACAACAAGAACTCAAGTCGTTCTCTGAAATACAACAGGAGTAGTGAATGAAAAAAACTGTACTTGCAATGGCAAGCCTGGTGGCATTGAGCCTCGCGGCAGCAGAAGCCGGTGCCGCTGAGCACATCATCAACATGTTGAACAAGGGTGCTGATGGCAAAGCCATGGTGTTTGAACCCGACTTCGTACGCGCCGCAATTGGTGACACCATTAAAGTGGTGCCGGTCGACAAAGGACACTTTGCCGTTCCATTGCCAAAGGTTTGGCCCGCAGGTGTTGCTGAAGTCAAAGGCAAAATGAACACTGAGCTGGTGTTTACCGTAGACAAAGAAGGCGTCTACGGCCTCAAGTGCACACCGCATTACGCCATGGGCATGGTGGCCATGGTACAAGTTGGGACAGCACCGATCGCTGATGATATCAAGGCTTTGAAACTGCCAGGTGAAGTTGGTAAGCGCTTTGCCGCCCAACTCGCAAAAGCTGCCGCACCGTAATTCATACCCGATAGCAAGCAAAACGCCCGAACAATTTTTTCGGGCGTTTTTATTTGCGCATCACATCACACAATAGAAAGCCCGGCGAATATGAAAATTCGCCGGGGTGCTCAAGGCAGTTAGGGTGGTTCCACACGCGGGGGATAGGATAATGTGTGGAACCGGCAACAATCTCAGTTTTGAAGTAACGCTTGTCGACTATGGCAGAGTTGAAGGCACTGTCATGTCATAGGGCGCACCCGTCGACAAACCATGCTTGACGCCCCAGCCATACCAATCATCCACAACAGTACCTGTCAGCAGGATGCCGATGCCACCAGCAATCGGGCAGAGCACCGCAAACCACCAAGCCCAACGATGGATCGATTCCATCGTAGCGTTGAAGCCCATGGTCCAGCGCCAGAACAAGGCTGCGCGTTCAGAAGCCGTACCACGATCCACGATCTGTTCAATTTCACGCTCACCGCCGTAACGCGACACAGCAAGGATGGTTGCCGCATGCATGGCAAACAGCAGAGCTGAGCCGTAGAGGAAGGCAATCGAAATCATATGGAAGGGATTGTAAAATAGGTTGCCATAGACAACGGAAAAGTTATTCGTCCATTCCAGATGTGAGAAAATGCCAAATGGCACGGCTTCACTGAAATTGCCCATAAGGAGCGGACGGAAGAAACCCAGCACAAGGAACAACCAGATGGCCGCTGCAAAGGCGTAGGACACATGGGTTCCCATACCGAGAGCTCGGGCACGACGATAGGTGCGCGCCCACCACAGCAAAACAGATGCCGTCAGGAAGAAGCCAGCGATTTGCCACCAGCCCCCTTCTTTCAATGGTGCAAGCGACAAACCATACTTCGCATCAGGCGGATTTAGCGTGAGCCAGAAAAAGCGCTTCATGAATTCAATCGGGCTCCAGTTGACCGACGCCAACATGTTGAGACCCATGATTTCAATCGCCACAAATCCACACATCAGCGACGCCATGCCAAGGAAGCCCAAATAAACTGGACCCACTTGCGCGTCACCGATCTTGCCAAGCCAACGGTTGAATGTTGGTGTTCCCTGGCGGGTGAAGTTCGTGTGTCGCAGCGCCACACCCATATCGGCGGGGCCATGAACCTGAACGCGGGTAAAGATATTTTGATATTCGTACATGATTGTCTCCCGTCAGGACCAGATTGGAAGTTCAAGCCACCAGTTCCACCATTCAGGCCACGAGCCTGCATAGACGGGACCACTGATGATGATGCAGACAGCACTCCAGAAGCCGGCACTGAGAGCGAGAAAAAGTCCAAGCCTGTGGATGCCGAGCGTGCCGATGGAGTAGCCGATAATATCACGGAAGTAGGCGTTCTCATGCTCAGCTGATTTCACAGTTTCACCCGCTTGCGGATTTGTCGCCGACAAGATGAGAGAACCATGCAATGCCAGCGCCAAACACGTCGTGAAGAAGAATGTGATCGCGATCATATGCGCAGGATTGTAATGGAAGTTGGCATATTGATAGCCGGTGTTCGACACCCACTCCAAGTGGCTCATAAAGCCATAGGGGAAACCATAACCCCACGCGCCCATCAAAATCGGACGAAACACTGTTAGCGTTACATAAGCAAAGATCGCCACTGAAAAGGCGATTGGCACATGAAAGCCCATGCCCAATTTGCGGCATATCTCAACCTCGCGCAAAGCCCAAGACACGAAAGAGCCAACAGCACAGAATGTGATGAATTGCCAAAAGCCACCTTCACGCAAAGGTGCCAGTCCCAAGCCATACTTGATGTCGGGGGGTGCGATATTGATTTGCCAGAAATTCCACGTCGGACCTTGCGACGCGGCATAGGCAATCAGGGCGATGCCAATGAGTGTGAAAAAAGCACCCAGAACACCAAAGAACCCGACGTAAAAAGGGCCTACCCAAAAATCAAAAAGGTCTCCGCCAAGCAAAGTGCCGCCGCGGACGCGATATTTTCGTTCAAAGCTGAGCATTGCCATGACGAGTCTCCACTCTCAAATGAATTGGAAGTCTGCGGGCAGACAGTTGCCTGCCCCGCCCGCAGAATGTGAGTCATCGCTGATTAAGCGATCATCTCGGTTGTTTTGACATCGATCGCTGCTGCCTTGACCGGGCCTTCGATCCAATTGAATCGGCTCGTTGACAACAGGATGAAATGGATGACGATTGCCAGAACGAACAGGAAGGTGAACAAAGCCACCAAGGTCCGCCTTGGATCGAACATAAGCCACATGCGCCACATGTTCTAATCTCCTCAAACCAAATCCGCCGTCGGCTGCAAAGCCGCTGGCAAGATGTCTTCTATTTGCATTGTGGAATAACCCGTTGCTGCTGGGAGCCACGGACGCCATTGCCAAACCAGGAAATGCGCGATGATCGCGATAACCGTGAAGGCAATGAAGCTCGTGACGAATATCCCATGGAATTCGCGGGCTTCCGCTTCTGATAGGCCTGACATGCTGCCAGACCGGTTGTGATCAGCCATTTGTAAATACCTCCGGCTGGGGTCCTTGCGGGACCCAATTACCCCGGCAATCCCCGGGGCGGGATTTCATCCAGTTTCCCGGATGAAAGGCTTACCGTTCAACCTTCACATGAAGGCGAACGGAATTGAGTTGTAAGCAGCACAACGCGTGGCCTCGAACAGTGAACGTTTGTCACGCCCCCAATTCCACGGCATGGCCCGCTTGGTGAGTGTTGTTAAGAAGAACACGGGCAAGGTCGCTGCCATCAGCAACTTGAATTCCAGTTCTCCGTCCTTGCGCTTATGTTTCGTTGCCATCAGCGTTCCCTCCAAAATTATTCAACACCAGCCAGCACGCGGCTGGCCTTCAACACATCTTGTTCTTCAACCCGCTCCGCAGCTGCCATGCGCGCCAGGCGCTCGGCATTGTCGCGCAGTTTTTTCGCAGCGGAGATGCGCACCAAAATAGGTTGCTTCTCAACGATATCGTCCAGCATGGCTTTTGCAGTTTCAGACCAACCCATCATGCGGTTGTTGGTGGCAGGCGTTGCATCGACTTTGTCCAAGTCAGTGCCCAAGGGAATGATGTTGAACAGCATGTCGAACAGGCCGTTACACACTTCCTGAATGAGATAGGTTGCACCCGCATAGCCCATGAAAGGCGTGCCGGTGTGACGGCGGATGATGGCCCCGGGGAACGAGGCTGGAATGTAAGCGACTTTCGCACCAGCTTCTGCGGCATACATGCGTTCATTGAACGACCCGAACAAAATTAACGGTGGCTTGTCCTTGATCATTCTGCGCACATTGGCATTGTCAGTTTTTTGACCAGCCACACGCGACACAGCAAAGTGGCAGGGCAAGCCCATTTCCTCTTCGAGGAAGTTTTTGATGCCACGGGCATAGGTATCACTCGCAACAATGCCAAAGCTGGCGGTTGCGAAAAAGTCTTGCGTCACCGAGCGCCACAAATCCCATAACGGCTTGATGGTCGTATGTTTTTCACGTTCAATAAAGGGTTCAGGATCAAGACCCAGAAGTTCACCCAAGCTGCGCAAGAATTTCGTTGTCGAATGCAGTCCAATCGGCGCTTGCAAATACGGACGATCCAACTGTTCACACAGCTTGCGGCCAAATTCACGGTACATGCAGATGTTCACATCGGCATTGGCCAAACGTGGCACTTCGGCCAAGTGGCTGCCCATGGGAAATGACAGATTAACCTCTGCACCAATGCCTTCAACAAGTCGTGTGATTTCAGTAAGATCAGAAGCAGAATTGAACGTGCCATAGATTGTGCCGATGATATTGACACGAGGGCGTTCACCATCGATTTTCGGCTTACGCTGCGTGGCGTTCTTTTTCTTTGCGCCAAATTCAGTCCACAACCACATCAAGGCCCGGTCGGCACATTGCCATTGGTCTTCATCAATTGTGCGGGGAAGGAAGCGTTGAACGCCTGTTCCTTGTGGTGTCACACCACCACCAATCATTTCAGCGATGGAACCCGTCACCACCACACTCGGCAACGCCGGATCAAGCGTTTTGTGAGCGCGGCGCATGGCCCCTTCGGTGCCGTGTTGACCCAGTTCTTCTTCGCTCAAACCCGTAACGACAATCGGCAGTTCATGCGGTGGCAAAGCATCGGTGTAATGCAGCACGGACGTCACGGGTAAATTCTCACAGCCTACTGGACCATCGATGATGACTTGCAAACCTTTGATGGCGGTGAACACGTAAACCGCACCCCAGTATCCGCCAGCTCTGTCATGATCGAGAACCAGCATGGTTATGTTCCAACCGATTCTTCGGCTTTGGCTTTTGCAGCCAACATGCCGGCATATTTTTTCTTGAACTCAGGCCGGTCCACAGGCACTTCGCGCCAAATGCCTGAAGCATGGCCAGATCCCACACCTTCAAAGAAAGTGCTCATGTCATCAAAGCGGTGCTTGTTGCCAATCGCCGCCATGATGACCTGGGCCAGTGAACCAGCACCAGCAGGGCCCATGAGCGGACGGGCCGAGATGAGATTGGTGAAATACAAAGAAGGAATAGAAAGTGATTTGGCTTTTTGCACCACAGGCGTAGTGCCGATGGCAAGATCAGGCTGATGTTCAAGCATTGCCGAGATGTCATTTTCCAGCGACGCCCGGAACTGCACATGCACGCCACGGGCTTCGAGCCAGGTGCGATCAGCATCAGACCACTGGGTGCGCGGTGTTGCGGTGCCCACGTAAGGCACATCAGCGCCACTCTCGATTAGCAGACGCGCCACCAACAATTCCGAGCCTTCATAACCAGAAACCGTGATCCGACCCTTGATTGGCTTTTGCGCAAGCGCACCCTTAATGGCGGGAAGAATTGCATTTTGTGCGGCAGCGCGCGCTTCAGCCGAAACACCACAGGCCTTGCCAATGGCCTCAAGCCAATCAGCCGTACCGTCATATCCAACAGGGGCGGAACCCACGACACTGCGGCCAGCCGTTTCAAACTCGCGGATGCTGGCGGTATAGAAAGGGTGGATAGCGGCAACGGCAGCACAATCAAACGCCGCAAACAATTCGCGCCATTCCCGCGTCGGAACGACGGGGCCTGCGGCCAAACCCATAGGTGCCAGCATGCGACCGATCATAACTGGATCGACTGGGAACATTTCACCCAGCAAAGTGACCGTTGGCAGTTCCGTTTTGGTCCGTGGTGCTGCAACGGGACCATTGCGAATTTCACCCGCTGCATATTTCAACATCGCACCGGACAATACATCCTTGGCTTCCGCGTGGGTCGGCACGCCAAAGCCCGGCACGTCAATGCCGATAATGCGCACACCATTTATTTCTTTGGGAAGAATTTGTAACGGAACACCCGATGCTGTTGGCACACAAAGATTTGTAACGACAATCGCGTCGTAATCCTCAGGTTTGGCCAATTCATAAACAGCATCGCGGATGTCTTCGAACAACTTGCCAGTCACAAGCGATTCCGAATTGAACGGCACGTAACCAACGCTGCGTTTTGCGCCGTAGAAGTGCGACGTGAACGTCAAGCCATAGACACAGCAGGCTGAGCCGGACAAAACAGTTGCTGTGCGTCGCATGCGAAGGCCCACACGCAGTGAACCAAATGCGGGACACATGCTTTGTGGTTGATCATGCGGACCAACTGGATAGTCTTTTGCATATTGTGCAAGAATTTCAGATTTACCAGCTTTGGCTGCTGCTTCGTGCAGCTCTGACTTGTTGGTGCATACGCCTTCCTTCTCAGCGCCTTCGAGAGCGGGGAGAATTTTGGGGCCTGTATGGTCAATCACAACGGTCACACCATCACACCTTGTCGTAGATCACTTCGAGGGTGGCTTTTTGCGTCAGCGTGCCACCGCACATGTCTTCTTGGCTCGCAGGCAACAGCACCACATCGCGGCCGGTCACATCACTGGAGAACAGGCCCAGCAAACCATCTTGCGTCAAAGGAGTTGGGCGCATCGGTGGGGCTTCGCCCACATTCAAAGCGAGTGCTTCAAACAACGGACCCCATTCACTGGTGTTGGTGCCGATGATTTCATAATTCGCACTCTTTTTGCGAATGTCATCATTGGCAGGAATGGCAGCAAGAACTGGAATACCGACTTTTTCGGCAAAGGCTTGGGCTTCGCCTGTGCCATCATCCTTGTTGATGACGATTCCGGCGACACCGACGTTACCGCCGAGTTTGCGGAAATATTCAACGGCCGAGCAAACATTGTTAGCGACGTAAAGCGATTGCAAATCGTTTGATCCAACAACAATCACTTTCTGGCACATGTCACGCGCAATCGGCAGGCCGAAGCCACCGCACACCACGTCGCCTAAAAAGTCGAGCAAAACATAGTCAAAGCCCCATTCATGGAAGCCCAATTTTTCAAGAAGTTCGAAGCCATGAATAATGCCACGACCACCACAACCACGGCCCACTTCAGGCCCACCAAGTTCCATGGCGAATACGCCATCGCGCTTGAAGCAGACGTCACCGATTTTTACTTCTTCCCCAGCCAATTTCTTTTTAGATGATGTTTCAATGATGGTAGGGCAAGCCTTGCCTCCAAATAACAACGACGTCGTATCGCTCTTCGGGTCACAGCCGATCAACAACACGCGTTTGCCTTGCTGCGCCATCATGTACGACAGATTGGCCAACGTGAAACTTTTGCCAATCCCGCCTTTGCCGTAGATGGCAATGATCTGGGTTTCTTTTTTCACTTCGCCTGTGTGCACGGGATCAGGCTCAATCGCGGCTTCAGCTTTCAGCTGTTCGGCATCCGTGAGGAAGTTATGATTGAACGAGTTCATTGAAATGTTCTCCAGTCGAGGATCATCTTCAAGCAGCCGGGATGATTAAATGCAGTGTCATAGGCTTGGTGCGCATCAGTGGCTGGGCTGCGGTGGGTGACCAGTCCTTCGAGCGAAAGCTTGCCATTTGCGATCAAATCCAATGAGGCCGCGAGGTCTTTAGGCTCCCACTGGGCGGCGATGCGAATAGACGCTTCGCGCAAAAATGCGGGCGGGAATACGAAATGCAGCGGTTCAGCATAAAAACCAGCGAGAACAATTTCACCCTGGCGTCCGAGGTGCTTCATGCAACAGTCGAGAATATGAGTGTCACCACTTGCGTCCACGATGCAGCTGTAATCCTTGCGGGCATCTTCCGATGGCGCAATCACATTGTAAAACTCAGTGCTGTCATGGCGTGCTGCATTGGTTTCCCAAACTGTAGGTGAGCCGCCCAAAGCCACCACAGTGCGGGCAATCAAGCGACCCATTACACCATGGCCAACAATCAAGTCCGGCAAACGACTGAGTGTAACGGCATGATGTGCCGTTGCTGCCAAGGCCAGTAGCGTACCGTTTTCACCCAATGCTTCATCAATTTTCGTCAAGCTTTGTTGGTGCAATCGCGATGCGTTTGGCAGCTCCGCCAAAAAGCCCGCGCACTTGGCCATAACAATTGGCGCCCGGCACAAAAACCAGATCGCCTTCAGCCAGACCCGAACCCTTGGGAGCTTTACTGACTCGAGCAACTGTTTCGTAGCCTGGCACTAAGGGATAACCCATGCCCGGAAAACCTGGCATGTCACCTGTCCACAGTAACCGCTCGGTCCCAGTGCTGATACCGCTAAAGCTGACATCGACAATTGCATGTGGTTCATCAGGGGGAATGAGGGAAAGAGCCTGGAGCGCCAATTGCCCCGGAGCCGTAAAGACCACAGCCGTGGTATCCATCGTGCGCCTCCACTTTTTCCCCTATCCTGTCATTCTAACAGGACTTCCCTAACTGTCAGCTTATCCTGACACTTTCGAATGTCAACATTCTTTTACACTTTTTCCGGCCTTGGATGAAAAGTCATCAGCCCTGATATCAAGGGCATATTGGTGCGCCAGTGCTTGGGGCGATGAAAGCCCGCTTGTTCAGCCAGTTTCGCGATGTCAGCAGGCATTCGGGTTCGCCCCTGACCCATCGCCGCGAAATACATACCGAAGTAAGCATCAGTCACGCGTGCCGTTGCGGTGGAGCCTGAGAAAGGCTCTGCAATTAACAACACTGTTGTGTCAGCGCAAACTGACCGAACGTTGCGCAACAATGCCAGCACAACGTCGTCATCGTGATCGTGAACAACGCGCACAAGGGAAATGACGTCCATATTCTTTGGCAATGCGTCGCGTCGAAAGTCTCCGCCATGACGTGAAATCATGGGACCATCGCTGGGCTTGGCCAAAGTCACAACGCCGGGCAAATCAAAAAGACTGAGTGCTAGGTTTGGATAGGCTGCGCCAACGGCACGCAAGAAGGCACCAGATCCACCACCCACATCCAGCATGTTCCGATGTTTACCAAAATCATAGGCGCCGAGAATTTGTTGCGACACGGCCTGCTGCGATGCCGACATCAAAGCCGAATAGGCTGACTTATCAGCCCCGGCATTTTCATAAGACCAATAGCTAGACAAACCACCATCAAGCCTTTGCCCCTGCAACATGGCCACGGGGTCTTCGAGGTCGCGGTAGAGATATTTATGATGCTCGACAAAACGCATAATCCACGGCTGGCCTAAGAGTGCTGCGCCATGAGGACCGAGAATCACCTGCCCTCCATCACGCGCCAACAGGTCCAATGCCACTGCCGCCCGCACCAGCACTTCAGTTTTATCCAGTGGCAATTGAATGCGACCAGCAAGTTCCGCGACGCTAACAGCGTTTTGCCCGATGTGCTCAAACACGCGCAACGACACGCAAGCATAGAGCACCTGCGAATATGAAAAACCCGCTAAAAGATCGAATAACGCCACTGATTTTTGACGCGCAATGGGTCGCGACAAGGGAAACTTCTGCGCAAAAGCCAGGAACTTCGGATCGGCCAATAGTTTGTTGCGCAGGCGTAATAGAAAACTAGGCAGCGCCACGGGCAAGCTGTTTTGGCACCATGGCGCGTGACACGGCTACAATCTGTTGCCCTAAAGCAGCGCGTCCGGGGCAGTCGGGAATGTTACTGACGACTCGTTCCAAGAGAAGGTCGAGATGTTGCATGGCCCCATCAAAGCCAAGGGTTGATACCATATTGGGAAGACCATTGGCGGCGTCTTGTCCTGTGGGTTTTCCAATCTCACCTGACACGCCCGCCACATCGCGGAGGTCATCTGCCACTTGGAAGGCTTCACCAATCAACATGCCGAGGGCCGACCATGGTTTAGAATCGCGACCAGCCGAAGCCGCACCCACCATGGTGCAAGCAGCAAACAACGCGCCCGTCTTGGCGCGTTGATAGCGCACAAGGTCCATACTCGATTCGCATTCCCACGCTTGGCCAGCGCAAATACCGTTGGGCGCACCAACCGATTTCGCGATGATGCGTGTAATCACGGGGTATGCCGCAGTGGCGGCAAAGGCTTCGATGATCAAGGCATCGCCAGCCAACACAGCAAGCCGTTCACCATAGGCCACATGTACGGAAGGCTTGCCGCGCCTGTAAGCAGCACCGTCAAAACAGGGGAGATCATCATGCACCAACGATGCACAATGCAACATCTCAATGGCGCAAGCCCCGGCCATTGCAGCAGTTGCATCGGCATCACCACAGGCACCGGCGACGGCCATTACCAATTTCGGGCGAACACGCGCACCACCCGGGAACACGCTATAGCGCAACGCGCTGGAAAACTTTGGTGGACAATCGGCGGAACAGGCTGCGCTCAATGCAGCGGCAAGGGCCTTTTCGATCGGGTTCTCGGCATCCATCGCGGCGCCTCCACAGTCTGACAGTTTTAGTTGTCTTGTTTAAGTGTCAATGTAAACTGACATATTTTGGAGACCTTGGCAATCGTCATGGCAACAGTGATTATTGGCGCAGGCATTGGCGGGCTTTCCGCGGCCATCGCTTTGGCAGCAAAAGGCGAAGAAGTAACCGTACTGGAAAGCCAGTCTGGCGCTGGCGGCAAGCTGTTGCCTGTTAACTTGGATGGACAGCAGTTTGACAGCGGTCCAACTGTCATGACGATGCGTTGGGTGTTTGATGAATTATTCGCGCAATGCGGCGAAGCGTTTTCGTCCCACGTCACACTCAAACCGCTCGACACCTTGGCACGGCATTACTGGACGGGCGGCGCAACGCTAGATCTCTTCGCTAACCAGCAACAAACCGTGGACGCCATCGGCCGCCTTGCAGGCAAAGTTGAAGCTGAGGGATACACAGCCTTTGCCTCTGCCTCTCGCCGTATTCATCAATCGTTGTTGCAACCGTTCCTCAAAAGCCAACGCCCCACACCTTGGAGTCTGGCAGCTGCCATGCCATTGCGTGATGTTTTCGGCATCAACCCCTTCGAAAACTATTGGCACGCACTGGGCCGATACTTCAAAGACCCGCGACTGCGCCAATTGTTTGGCCGCTACGCCACCTATTGCGGAACATCTCCATTCAAAGCGCCCGCCACGTTGATGTTGGTGGCAGATGTAGAGGCCTCTGGAGTGTGGCGCGTTGAAGGCGGCATGGCGGCCTTGGCACAAGCGCTCGAACAACAGGCACGACGACTGGGTGTCACTTTTAATTTCAATTGCAAAGCTGATCGCATTGAAACCAGTGGATCGAAAGTCACGGCTGTAATTGCAAGTGATAATACCCGCCACCCCTGTTCGAACGTCGTCGTCAATGCAGATAGCGCTGCTATTGCCACAGGATTACTCGGGGTCAATGTTGTGAAATCAACATCTTATACGTCCAAAAAAGATCGCTCGCTTTCTGCCGTAGTCTGGTGCGCGACGACGCAGGACAAAGGCGTTCCACTTGATCATCATACGGTTTTCTTTTCTGATGATTATGAAAAAGAGTTTGCAGAATTGGCGCACGGCCCTGCGTTTGATCCCACAGTTTATGTTTGTGATCAGGGTGATGGACGTAAGCTGTTGCTGGTCAATTCGCCCGCAGATAGCACTGCTGCGCCCGATGACGTTGACGAGCGCGTGTTAAATCGTTTGTCAAAATGCGGTTTGACGCTGAACATGGATAAAACACATGCTTTGCGGCGCAGCCCCAAAGACTTTGCAGAACTCTATCCCGCCACATCGGGAGCACTTTACGGAAGGGCCTCAAACGGATGGCTAGCAACATTTCTCAGACCACAAGCGCGAACCAAGATTCCGGGGCTTTACCTCGCAGGCGGCAGCACGCACCCGGGGCCGGGCGTGCCGATGGCGGCGCTGGCAGGCATGCGGGCAGCGGAAGCTCTGTTGCAAGACCTCAATTCGACGTAGCTGTAAGCGATAATGGCTATCGCTGGTGGTACATCGACGCCACCAGTGACGACGGAAAACACGGACTGACAATCATCGGCTTTGTCGGCAGTGTATTCTCGCCTTACTACGCTCGTGCCCGCAAGAAGGGTCCCGTTGCAGCGGAAGACTATTGCGCCATGAACGTAGCACTTTACGGATCACCACGACGATGGGCGATGACAGAACGAGGCACAAAGCGTGTCACGCGAACTGCAGAACAGTTCAGCGTCGGCCCATCGGCAATGGGCTGGGTGAATGGATCACTTCAAATCGACATCAACGAACGCTGTGTGCCGTTGCCATTCCCTTTGCGCGGCCAGGTTACTTTAACACCTGACGACTTTTACAATGCGCCAGTGCAACTCGATGACGCGGGCAAACACTATTGGCAAGCCGTTGCCCCCCATGGTCGCATCAGTGTTACATTTGACAATCCAAGACTTTCATGGTCCGGCGACGCCTATCACGACATGAATTGGGGTGATGAACCGCTGGAGCAAGGCTTCAAACATTGGACGTGGTTGCGCGCCAAAACAACACGCGGAACCGAGGTGCTGTATGATGTGACACGCCGCGACGGGTCACACTTTTCTTTCGGGCGCGCATTCCAAAATGGCGACGTGAAAATCCGCGACGTGCCAGAATTAAAACCACTGCAACGTGGGTTATGGGGAATGTCACGTGATGTGAGTTCCGAAACACCGCCGCGACTTATCTCGAGACTTGAAGATGCTCCATTTTATACCCGCAACCACATTGCCATGACGCTGGATGGCAAACCTTGCGAGGCCTATCACGAAAGCTTGTCATTGGATCGCTTTGTAAATCCAGTGGTGCAACTCATGTTGCCCTTCCGCATGCCGAGATTCGCTTAAGTCAGCGACCTTTTTTTATCTTATAGAGTTCCCACACGCCCCAACCAACGACCGCAACCAGCGCGATTGTCATCTCGAGAATTATCAGTGTGCCACTGCTCATGGTCTGCGAGTCTCCACGGCAATAAACATCTTCATTACCCAATCCAACTGCCCACTCAGCCCTTTATAAGCTGCTTGGGGCGGCGCGGTTTGAGCCACGGCATCAAGCAGAAATTGCCCTTCCTGCAAACAAGCGGCTGTTGTGTGTCTTGAAAGCCATGGCGTTTGCAGAATGGCTTTCATCACCAAAACAAGTTTGCGCTGATAAGAAACCACAGCCCTTCCGTGATGATTGATACGCTTTGCTTCCAAGCCAATGTCTCGATAGAGCAAGCGTGCCGCATTGATGGAGGTGCGGCACGAACGTGGCAACATCGCAATGCCAGCTTCGGCGCGCAAATATGTTGTTTCAGCAACATCCACCAATCGACTGGCAGCAATGGCTGTGTCGGCGTCGTTTTCAAGTAACCATGACGCAGGCAAATAAGTCCGCTTCAACCCGGCGTCTTCCTCGACATCACGTGCGATGTTGCTGAACTGCATGGCCACACCTAGGTCAATGGCCCGCGCCAGTGCATTGGGTCGGCGCTCTCCCATGATTAACGACATCATCACGCCTACAGTTCCTGCAACACGAACCCCGTAGGCTGTGACGTCAGAGAGTGTTTGATAATGCCGCCCTTCAGCATCCCAAGCAAAACCTTCGATCAGCGCATCAGGAACAGCTCGGGGTATGGCGAAGCGATGCACCACATCAGCAAAGGCCCTATCCGTAGGATCGTCGTCAGGTTTTCCTGCATAAATTCGATCAAGACGATCAGCCAATTCCTTGACTGCAATATGTGGCGTTGCAGCGTGGTCCACCAAGTCATCGGCCATGCGGCAAAACCCATAGAGTGCGCGCGCCTGTTCACGATAGGCGACGGGCAACAACAACGACGCCATGTGAAAGCTCTTTGATCCCTGCCGGATCATCTGGCGGCAGTGGGCCAAGTCTGCTGGTGTGGCAAAATCAGGTGTCAGCATGGGCAAAAGCCTCGGCCGGCGGCACCACAAGGTCCAGCACACGGGCCGTTGAGAGTACACCTGGAATGCCAGCACCCGGATGCGTGCTGGCCCCGACCAGAAATAGATTTTCGAATTCTTCACTTTTGTTGTGCGGCCTAAACCAAGCACTTTGTGTGAGCACCGGTTCGAGCCCAAATGCAGCACCCTTGTAGGACAGCAGCGTGTGTTCAAAATCATCAGGCGTCATCACGCGTTGACTTATGATGTGTTGTTCAAAACCCGGCAGCATGGTCTCGTGCAAGCGTTTGGCAATACGTTGCCGATAGGGCTCCGCCATGGTTTTCCAATCAATGCCAGAATCCTGATTGGGCACGGGTGACAGTACATAAAAACTATCGCAACCCTGCGGTGCCAATGAAAGATCAGTTGCCGTGGGTCGATGCAGATAGAGGCTCATATCATCAGCCAATATCTTGTTCTCAAAAATATCGTCAATCAACGCACGGTAACGTTCAGACATCACGATGGTGTGGTGAGGCACGTCGTCGAATTTCTTGTCGGTGCCGAAATACCAAACGAACAAAGACATGGAATGCCGCGCGCGCGCCAGTTTGTTTTTGGTCCATCGTTTTTGGGCACCACCTGCAATCAGCTTTGTATAGGTATAGGCAGCGCACGCATTCGAAACAACAATATCAGCGGGGATCAACTCACCTGTTTGAAGGCGCACGCCTGTTGCACGGTTTTTTAATGTTGTGATTTCAGCCACATCACTGTTGCAGCGGACATCACCACCTTGGCTTTGGATGAGCTTGACCATGGCCTGTACGATTGAGCCTGTTCCCCCCATTGCGCAGTGTACGCCAAACTGCCGCTCAAGATAGGCAATCATACTATAAACCGAAGTGGCGCGAAAAGGGTTGCCGCCCACAAACAGGGGATGAAAACTCAAGGCCATGCGCAGTTTCGGATGCTTCACGTGCGATGCCACATGGCCATGCACGGATTTCCACGCTTTGATTTTCAACAAGTCAGGCACCAACGCGGCCATGCTACCGAGCGTTGGAAAAGGCACATGGCCCAATTGTTCAAAACCCACTTTGTATATGGCTTCGCTCTCGCGCATGAAATCTTCATAGCCAGCCACATCATCCGGTGAAAAACGCGCGACTTCCTCGCGCATCGCCTGAACTTCGCCACGACAGGTAAAGGTGCTGCCATCGTTAAAGCGGATCACATAAAACGGATCAAGCGCCTTCAGGTGAACATCGTCATAGAAATTTCGCCCCGCAAAGCGCCAGAGTTCGTCCAACACAAAAGGCGCTGTGATGATGGTGGGGCCGGCATCAAAAGTGAACCCGTCTTGCCGAAACACTGTTGCGCGACCGCCGGGCACTGGAAGGCGGTCTACAACCGTTACGCGGTAACCCCGCGCACCCAGCCTGATCGCAGCCGCTAGCCCGCCCAGTCCGGCACCAACAACCACCGCATGGGGCATGGGATTTGCTGTCAACATTTATTGACATTAGAGACTGCAATTAAATCTGACGCAAGAGGTTGCGTTATTCATCCAGAGATTTGCGGAACCGATGCAGGCCAAAACCTACGGCGACGAGCGCCAATGGGATAGCGAGGGCCGCTACAAACTCAGGCGAAAACCTTGATCCCACGGGCAAAAAACCCTTCGCCGCATAATAGACCAGCCCCACGATGTAATAAGTGATGGCCGCGACAGACAGACCTTCAACAGTCTGCTGCAAGCGCAGCTGCAAATTGGCGCGGCGGTCCATTGACTGCAAAATCGATTGGTTCTGCTTTTCGCGTGACACACTTACCCGTGTCGACAACAACACAGTGGCGTGGGCAATGCGTTCTGACAACGCACTCTGCCGTGCTGATACTGCTCGGCATGTGGCAATAGCAGGTAAAAAGCGACGGTCGTTAAATTCGCGGAAGGTTTGGAAGCCTTCAATGCGCTCTTCACGCAATTCGTCAATCCGCTGCTGCACCAGATCATAATAGGCGTCAGCAGCCGAGAAGCGGAAATGACTGTCCGTATACTGACGTTCAACTGAAGCCTCCAGCTTGGTCAAACGATCAAGTAGAATCGGCTCTTCAGCATCTCCAGCCGTTTGCATTGCTGTCATAATTTCAAGAAGTTCGCGTTCGGCATTATTGAGCTGCGGCGTCAATTCACGCGCCACAGGCAAAGCCAACAGCGCCATCATCCGATAAGTGTCAATTTCCAACAACCGCTGCACAATACGCCCCGCTTGGCGCGGCGTCATTTTATTGTCGCACAATAACAACCGACCAAAACCATCGGCATGAATGCGAAAATCAGTGTAAGCCCGACCCGTGCCGCCGGAAATCAACGACCCGATTATGGTATTACTATTGAAATAGGTTTCAGATGTGCGCACAAGGTCAGGTGCCTTTGCACCTTTGACCACATTAGCGTGGATCGCAGCGATGGTTTGGCCTTTTAGGGAACGCAACCAATCCTGTGGCACGAGCGAAATCGCCGGTTCTGAAAAAGGTTTTTTTTCAACGCCCACAGCGTAAATCGTGTAGCGGCAAAATTCCGTGTGGCGCTCCCATTTTATCCGATGCGAGCCCAAGTCAGCACTGTAATGGCTGGCATCTGCCGCCGGCTTTGGGGCACCCGTCCCTTCAATCAAACGCGCCAATTGTGCCAAATCATCGGCGCGGCCGCCAGACCCCACGAGCACCAAATAAGACAAGCGGACGGGTGCTTCCAAACTATCCGGCGGCCTGGCATGCACCTCATCATTCAAAGTGCGGCGTAAGGGATGATCTCCCGGTAAGATCATACTTGGCGCAATCATGTTTGGTGACCTCTGATCAAATCTGCCGCGAGTTGCGGATTCTCCTCGTGTAGCAGATGACCAAATCCGGAAAACTGCAAGTGTTTTGCCTTGCGACAACGGGCAGCAGACCGCGCTGCTGTTTCTGGCGGCACGGCTTTGTCACTACTGCCCGCCACAAACAGGCAATCTGCGTCAATGCGCACAAGATTATCTTCCATTCCGCGCAGATCCCAAGCCGCCATCATGCCAAGCGCTGCAGAGACGTGCGCGGGGTCTTTGTAAAGGCTCAAGTATAGCTCAACGCCCTCAGCGCTGATCGTCGAGCCAGTGTCTTTCAACAGTTTCTCAACTCTGGTTCGGGAAGCGATGTTGGAAACCAGTCGCGGCACCAACGGATTTATAGCAACAAGCTTTGCAATCGGTGAGAACAAGCTTCCCGCCAAGCCAGCGAAAGGATAAAAGGCACCGTTGAAAGATATATACGTTTCTGGCGTCAAATATTTATGGGCGCAAGCCCAAGCCAAAATCGCAGCGCCAGCCGAATGCCCCACAACAATACTAGGAGAGACGTCGAGCGCTTGCAGCAGCGCAACAACCCCATTGCCCATTCCTTCCAAACTCAAATCCGCGGTTGAACGGAGCTTGGTGCCGCCGTGCCCCGGCAAATCCATTGCAATCACACGGTGAGTTTCGGCAAGCAGCGGAATGACGTCACGCCAAGAATGCACAGAAGCTGCAGTGCCATGAACCAACAACACAACGGGGCCTTGCCCTGCCTCAACGACATTCCAATGGAGGCCACCAACCAAGATTTTCTTCGGCGCGTTCATGCGGCGGCACTTTGTAACGCCCTGCTGATAGGCCGCGCAATATCAGTTGCGCTGGCGCGGGGCATAGGCAAGTACGTGGCGTGCATTGCAGCGGCCAAAGCACGGGCAGTTTTTTGCGGCTCAGGCGACACATCAATCAACATCGCATCAAAACCTTCTGAGGCAAAAAGTTTTGCAGCAGACAAGGATTCTTCGGTTGCCTTGACACGATTGCCTTCACCATCCCGAGTAACATTGCCACGCCCATCTGTCAGCAAGATGACAATGGGATTGCCGCCAGCACGGCGAACCTGAACGGCCAGTGCAAAAGCTTCATCAAGTCCAGCTGCTAAAGGCGTTCCACCGCCACCAGGCAAACTGGCAAGGGCACGTTTGGCGCGTTCAAGCGATCGTGTTGGCGGAAGCAATACCTCCGCCTTCTTGCTTCGAAATGACACGAGTGCGACGCGATCGCGGCGCACGTAGCATTCAGCAAGTATGGTTTCAACTGCACCCTTGGCTTCCGCCAACCTCTGAAACGCGGTCGAGCCCGATGCATCAACCGCAAATATCGCCGTGGCCTCATTGCGCTGCTTAATGCGCGACACGCGGAAATCATCGCGCGTGACGATCATTCGATCTTTGCCAGCAAACTTGCGGCGCAATGGTTGCCACGGGGCGGCATTGCGTAATGTGGCGATGATATCGAGGCGTTGCCCTGCGAGTGATGATGCACGCTTGTTGCCAATACGTCGCCCGCGTTGACCACCTGCTTTTCGCGGCGCATTACTTTTCACATTGCGGCCAGCGCCTTTTTTTCCAAGACCCGCCGTTGCCATGTCGAGGAGATGGGCTGGCAACGCAGATTTGATGGCCTCAAGAATAACCTCAGCATCGGCAGGTTTTGGCGGTGAAGTGTTGTCTGTTGCATCATTGTCAGCAGGCTGTGGCGGTGGGGGCGGCGCTTGTTCTTGCGACTGCTCTTGATCGGGTGTCGGCACATTCTGCGCCCTGTGCGCCAACACCAAACGCGCCGCCAGTGCCACGCAACTTTCATCCACCACGTTCAGACCTTGCAGTGCCGCAATCCCCCGCGCAGCAGCAACTGCCTGCAATACAGCGCGCGGCGATTCAACGCCGAGTGATACTGCGACCTCGCACAAGTCTTTAAACCATTTGGGATCAATAGTGAGTGCACCCAATTGATTTTTCGACCGCGCCATTTGCGCCGAGGTCCAATGCGTTTCCGCCGAACCCTCTACACGAAACGGCAGTCGCGCGTCTAGTTTTGGGGCCAACACAGCATCAGCATCATGCGGGTTCAACACCGCGATCAACATCAATGAAACTTGGTCCAGTGCTTGCGCCAAAAGCGACGCACAAGCCACATCAAGCCGTTCCGCCCGGCGCACCAGCAGCCGCGCTGCGTCATGCAACAAACCTTGCGTCAAAACGGGCTTGCCCAAAGACAGTGTTGCCGCCAGATCAATCGAACCCGTTAAAGCATCCGCCGTCAGTGATGAGGGAATGGTGCGGAACCCATCTCGAGTATGAGCAGCTTGTGAGTAAGCCAATAAGAAATTCTCAGCCACATCCTCCGCTACCACTGCACCTCCGAGCCTAGGGCCGCACAGCGCGAGAAGCCCTGCAACCCACGTAGCGTCAGCCAGGTTTTTGTAGGTCATGGCCCCAACACATCTTGAATGGCGCGTTCAATGCGCACAGCAGAACCGGTTTCTTCAAGTGGATTGCGGCGCAACCGATGGCGCAAGGCAGGCAATGCCATGCGCTTGATATGGCTGAGGCCAACCGTTTTCTGCTTCTCAAAAGCGGCCAGTGCGCGTGCTGCGCGGATCACCGTCAATTGTCCACGCAAGCCATCGGTTTTCAATGCCAAACAAAGAGCAGCCGCACTCTCTTGCACGGCATCCGGCACCACCACATCGCGCAACAGTTTACGCCCGGCTTGAATGCGTTGTCGTAGCTTTTTCTCTTCTGATTCCCATTCAGCATAAAATTTTTGTGGGTCGCACTCGTAGGCATCGCGGCGTTTAACGATATCGACCCAACTTGCGACATCTTGCGGCGTCTTCACTTCCACCGAGAGTCCAAAGCGGTCAAGCAGTTGAGGGCGCAGCTCACCTTCCTCAGGATTACCACTGCCGATCAATACAAAACGCGCGGGGTGACGCACGCTGAGACCTTCACGTTCAAACAAGTTCTCACCTGACGCCGCCACGTCAAGCAACAAGTCAACAAGGTGATCTTCCAGCAAATTGACTTCATCAATATAAAGATAACCGCGATTAGCCTTGGCGAGGAGGCCGGGTTCAAACACCTTTTCCCCCCGAGATAATGCGCGTTCCAAATCCAGCGCACCCGCCACACGGTCCTCTGTGGCACCCAAAGGCAAATCCACCACCGGCACTTTAATGATCTCGGTTTTGAGGATTGCGGCTGACCGGCATTGATCACAGGCGCTCTGCGGCAGATCGGGGTCGCAGTGATAGGAGCAGCCCTTCACGGCTTTTATGGCAGGCAACAACGCTGCAAAGGCCCGCACCGTGGTCGACTTCCCCGTGCCACGATCTCCCATGGCCAACAGACCGCCTATCGTCGGGTCAACCGCCGTCAGCACCAAACAGGTTTTCAGTTCTTGTTGCCCGGCAACGGCTGAAAATGGATAGACAATCCGTTGGTAGTCAGATCCAGCACTCGTCTTCTTGTCAGTTCCCATCACAACGTGTTCTCAAACCAAAACTCCACACAAGCTATGCTGTCATGTTCGGAATGGCAATGGGGTGTCAATTTTGATTGACATTTATCCCAACTTGAATTGACAGTTGAAACCAGCAACTGATGAGGTTGGCCTAAAAGACGCATGAAAAATTCTAAGAACAGTCACGCCAGGCGCATCATGCTTCTAGGGGCGACCGGAACCGTCGGGCGCGCCACGTTACAGGCTTTGGTGCAACACGGCTATCATGTAACTTGCTTTGTACGTCAAAAGCCAAGCATCGCCGAAAAACTCTCCCAAAATCACAGAGTCGAATTTCGCTTTGGCGATATCACAAACATAATATCTCTGCGCAATAATGGCTTTCGCGGCGAAGCCTTTGATGCTGTGGTGTCATGCCTCGCATCCCGCACTGGTGCGCCAGCTGATGCCTGGGCAATCGACCATCAAGCCCATGTCAACGTTCTGACTTGCGCGCAGGACGCTGGCATCCGCCTGATGGTTTTGCTGTCGGCCATCTGCGTTCAAAAACCAATGTTGCAATTTCAACATGCGAAACTTGAATTCGAGAAACTGTTGATAAAGTCGGGTCTCACCTATTCAATCGTCAGACCAACAGCATTGTTCAAATCCCTCAGCGGCCAGATTGAAAGGTTGAAAAAGGGGAAACCCTTTTTGGTGTTTGGCAACGGCGAACTGACAGCATGTAAACCCATCAGCGACAGCGATCTCGCCAACTATATTGTCCAGTGCCTTGAAGACCCAACCCGCCACAACCGCATCTTGCCCATCGGTGGTCCTGGCCCTGCCATTACGCCTAAACAACAGGGAGAAATGCTATGTGCATTGCTAAACCGCACGCCGCACTATTCGCATGTGCCAGTCGCTTTACTTGAAGCAATCATTTGGACTCTGTCTACACTTGGGGCCGTGATCCCCGCATGTGCAAGAAAGTCCGAACTCGCGCGCATCGGCCGTTATTACGCGACGGAATCCATGTTGGTATTCAATCACGAGACCAATCAGTATGACGCCGCAGCAACCCCCTCTACGGGCGCAGAAACTCTTTTCGACTTCTACGCTGATCTGATTGCCGAGAAAATACATCTCGAACGCGGCGATCATTCCGTTTTTTAATTGTGAATTTCATAAACCAGATGTTGCCTCAAGTTGAGAAGTTTAAGACGCCTTGGTAATACGATTGTAGGTTTGGCGAAACGCCGCTGGGCTTTTGTGAAAACGTTGCTCGAATGCCGCATAAAAACTGGATAGCGAACCAAAGCCGCAATCAAAGGCAATTGAAGCCACAGGCAGGTCAGAGGCGATCAGCATGGATTGTGCGGTATCCAATCGATGACGTGTGATGGATTGTTTAATGGTGAGGCCAATGGCCCGCTTGTAAAGGGTCATGGCGTAGTTGGGATGCAGGTCTGCTGCCTTGGCAACATCATCGGCGGAAATATCTTCAAGTGCATGTTCACCAATAAATTGCGCCATGCCTTCCACCTTAAAGGCGCGATCATGATCGTGGCCTAATGGTGCAGCTTGCACGACAAGCGGTGACACATCACGTAAATCATGCCAACCCGCACGATCAAGCCTGCGCACGCGCGCAGTCACTTCGCTTTTAACGATCTGTTCCAATTGCGAGTCTGCTTGCAGGAGATCTTCGCGCCATCGCAAAAACAAATCCGTGTCGTAGTGCTTGATATCCAGAGCTTCAACAACAGCACCACGGAAGATGGCAGCGCGCAATTCGCTCAATGTGGGCAGTTCAAGAAAGACTGCCATGGGCACGTAAAGAACTACAAAGCTTGTACCCTCCTCGCACTCGGTAACTTGATGCGGGATCATGCCCCAGAACAAGGCCAGACGCCCAGCCGTTAGCGTCAATAAGCGGCCGTCAAACCAATAGGTCATGCTGCCCGTCAGTACGAAGTTCAATTCCACCTGGCTGTGCATATGAGGGCCCGGCATGGGCTGGACCATCAATGAACTGCCAGCACAAAAGCGATGATCGCCAAAAATAACAACGGGATAGCCACGGTCCATCTCAGGATGAGCGGGGACGCTTTCATCCTTGTAGGCAGGCGACCGAGTGGTGATTGTCGGCATGGGTGCTTAGGAATCCGGAAGTGACAAGTGTAATTTCGGTAGAGACTTGTTGAAAAACCAGTGAAGGTCAATACTAACGTGTGAGTATAAAAAGAATGCCACATGAAAATTCTGCCGTCATGGTGGCGGCAATCCAGGGAGGACTACCTATGACATTGATGAAAAGCCTTTGCGGGCTTGCATTTGCCTTGCACTTTCAACTTCAACGGCACTTGCCGGTGAATTGGTTCTGAACTCGGACCAATCCGATCCAGCACCCAAGAAGGCCATGGAAGAATTGATTGCTGGCTTTGAAGCCGCCAATCCCGACATCAAGGTAAAGTGGAACAACTTCGACCACGAAGGTTACAAGTCCGCCATCCGCAACTTCCTGACCGCTGATGCGCCAGACGTTGCAGCTTGGTATGCTGGCAACCGCATGGCTCCATTTGTTACAGCTGGCCTGTTCGAAGACGTGTCGGACGTATGGGAAGCCAATGGCCTCAATGATCAATTGAAGTCGGCTGCTGCTTCGCTCACTCAAGATGGCAAAAAGTGGGGCGTTCCCTACACCTACTATCAGTGGGGTATTTACTACAACAAGGACGTCTACAAAAAAGCTGGCGTTGAAGTGCCAAAGACCTGGGCTGAATTTGTCGCTGCTTGCGAAAAGTTCAAAGCTGCTGGTGTTGATTGCTTGACCACTGGTACAAAGGCTCTGTGGCCTGGCGCTGGCATTTTCGACTACATCAACATGCGCACCAACGGCTATGAGTTCCACATGGACTTGACCGCAGGTAAAGTGGCATGGACCGATGCAAAGGTAAAAGCGACATTTGCTGAATGGGCCAAGATCACCCCATACATCACGGCAAACGCTGCTGCCATCGATTGGCAAGACGCTGCTGCATTGTTGTCACAAGGCAAGGCTGCCAACTATGTCATGGGTAACTTCGCTGTTGCCACCTTCAAAGAAGGCGGCATGACCAACGACACCCTTGGCTACATGATATTCCCGGAAATTACCCCTGGAATTCCACGTGCTGAAGAAGCCCCAACGGATACGTTCCACATTCCGTCAGGTGCCAAGAACAAGGCCGATGCCAAGAAGTTCTTGGCTTACATTGCATCGCCTGAAGCCCAAACCAAAATGAACGCCACCCTCGGCCAGTTGCCTGTGAACAACAAGTCCACAGTTGGCGACGATCCATTCATCAAAGCTGGTTTTGAATCATTGTCGATCGGCCTATGCCCTTGCACAATTCTTCGACCGTGACGCCCCTGCCGATATGGCAAAGGCTGGCATGGAAGGCTTCCAGGAGTTCATGGCCAAGCCAGAAAACATCGACGCCATTCTCGAACGTCTCGAGAAGGTCCGTGGGAAGGCTTATAAATAAGCACTCCACACGGGGTCGGATGCTCATCACATCCGACCCCTCCCAATTTTTTGTTCTTTGCGTTGAAACAAGGGACCTCATCCGTAGCTCGCTTCGCGAGCCACCTTCTCCCAGAGAAGAAGCGAGAGACAGACCATGTCATCGCTTCTCCCTCTTGGGGAAGATGGTGCGCGTAGGCGACGGATGAGGTACCTTTGTTTCAACATTCTCCACCCTCTAATTCTGACGGGACGGACACACATGAGCACCACTCCATCAAACGTTGGAACCAGCGCGACTACGCGCCTTGGCTGTTTCTTGCACCTGGCATTCTGATCTTTCTGCTCTATGTGATCTTCCCGATCGCCCAGTCATTCTGGATCAGCTTTTATGAGTGGGATGGCCTTGGTCCAAAAAACTGGGTGGGCCTGGGCAATTATATCGATTTGCTGGATGACGATTGTTTCTACGTTTCACTGAAAAACAATCTGATCTGGCTCGTCCTCTATCTTCTCGCCATTCCGGCAGGTCTTGCCGTGGCACTGTTCCTGAACCAGACCGTCACTGGTATCCGCTTTTATAAGTCGCTGTTCTTCTTTCCCTTCGTCATCAGCCAGGTAGTTGTGGGCTTGATCTTCAGTTGGTTCTACGCGCCTGATTTTGGTTTGCTGCCGAAAGTGCATCGGCTTTTTCACGGGCACCGAAACCGCAATTCTGGCTGATGATCGGTTTGCGACCTATGGCGTCATCGCAGCGGGCCTCTGGCCGCAGATTGCTTATTGCATGATCCTTTATTTGACGGGCCTCAACAACATCAGCTCCGAACAAGTGGAAGCCGCCCGCATGGACAATGCAAAGGGCTGGTCCATGCTTTGGCACATCATCATTCCACAACTGCGGCCCGCCACATTCATTGCTTTGGTTGTCACCGTCATCGGCGCTCTGCGCTCCTTCGATCTGATTTCCATCATGACTGTGGGTGGCCCTTATGGTTCAACCCGTGTGCTGTCTTACTTCATGTATGAACAAGCGCTTTCAGAATATGGCATATGCCATGGGCTATGGCGCCGCAATTGCAGTTGTGCTGTTCGCCATCATGCTGGTGTTCATTTCAATCTTCATTGTGCGCATGCTAGGCCAAGAAAGGAACAGCTGATGTTTCCGACCCCCATTGCGCGGACCAAACCTTGGGTCCAGATCGCCTACAAATTGCTGCTGCCAGTTGCGTTGATTTTGTGGTTGCTGCCGCTCATCGGAATTGCCGTCACGTCAATTCGTCCGTCGTCTGACCTTGCGGCAGGCAACTATTTCGGTATGCCGTCGGGTTTTGACTTCGTTAAAAATTATTCTGCTGTGTTCGAAAACAGCAATATCGGCTGGTATATCCTCAACTCTTTCAAGGTGACGATCCCCACTGTCATTGGCGCTGTGGGTCTTTCGTGCCTCACTGGCTTCGCGCTTGCGGTTTATAAATTCAAAAGCAATTTGCTGGTGTTCTTCATGTTTGTGGCTGGCAATTTTGTGCCGTTCCAGATTTTGGCCATTCCGGTTCGCGATTTGACGCAAGGCATGGGCTTATACAACACCACAACGGGTCTGGTCTTATTCCATGTAGCATTCCAAACCGGCTTTTGCACTTTGTTCATGCGCAACTTCATCAAGGGACTTCCCTTTGCGCTGATTGAATCAGCGCGGGTTGAAGGCGTCAATGAATGGAAAATCTTCTGGCACATTGTCATGCCGCTGATGCGCCCTGCCATTGCTGCGCTTTCTGTTCTGATTTTCACATTCATCTGGAACGATTATTTCTGGGCAACTGTTATGGCCAACTCCGCCGAAGTCCGCCCCGTAACCGCTGGCATGAGTGAGCTGAAAGGCCAATGGAAAGTGGCCTGGGAATTAATCTCTGCTGCGTCCATCATCGCGGCTCTCCCGCCTGTCGCAATGTTCTTCTTGATGCAAAAACACTTTATTGCCGGCCTCACACTCGGCGCCACAAAGGGATAAATCATGGCCACAGTCACGCTCAAAAACGCGCGCAAGAGTTTCGGCGATGTGCAGATCATCAAGGGCATCGACCTCGACATCAAAGATGGTGAATTCACCGTTTTCGTAGGCCCATCGGGCTGCGGCAAATCCACTTTGTTGCGCATGATCGCCGGATTGGAAGAGTTCACGTCCGGCAGCTTGCAAATTGGCGGCAAGGAAATGGCCGATGTTGAATCAGCTGACCGTGGCGTGGCCATGGTGTTCCAGTCCTATGCGCTCTATCCCCACATGACGGTGCGCGACAACATTGGCTTTGGCCTTAAAATGACGGGACACGATACGGCAGACATCGAAGCGCGCACGAAAGTTGCAGCTGATATGCTTCAGCTTGGCCCAATGATGGACCGAAAGCCGTCGCAACTTTCCGGCGGTCAGCGCCAACGTGTAGCGATTGGCCGCGCGATTGTGCGCAATCCCAAAGTGTTTCTGTTTGATGAACCCTTGTCAAACCTTGACGCCGCATTGCGCGTGCAAATGCGCATCGAAATAGGCAAGCTCCACAGCGACCTCAAGACCACGATGATTTATGTCACCCATGACCAAGTCGAAGCCATGACCATGGCCGACAAAATTGTGGTGCTGCATGGTGGCATCATCGAACAAGTGGGCTCACCACTCGAACTATATCATCGCCCCAATAATTTGTTCGTCGCGGGCTTCATCGGCTCGCCCAAAATGAACTTCATTCCTGCAACGGTCGCAGCAGTGAAAGGCAAAACTGCCACTTTCACTTTGCCGGGCGACCATAAAGTAGCAGTGCCGCTCACAGGCGACATGCCTGCAGTAGGCAGCAAGCTCACCTTGGGTGTCAGACCTGAGCATGTTGAATTGGGTGGCAAAGGTGCTGGCACTGTCAAAGCCAAAGTACGGGCAGCAGAATACCTGGGCTCTGAAACCATGTTCTATGCCACATTGGCAGATGGCAGCGACATTGCAGTGAAAGCTGGCGGCTTGGCCAAAGAAAAATCGGGCGACACACTGAACTTGGTATTGCCGCCTGCAGCTTGCCACTTGTTCAACACCGATGGCAAAACAATCCACAATGGTGACCTGACAAGATAATGCTCGGCGTTTGTTACTATCCTGAACACTGGCCTGAGGAGTGGTGGGGCAAAGACGCAGCACGCATGCGCGAAGCTGGCATCAGTTATGTGCGCATTGGTGAATTTGCTTGGTCACGTTACGAGCCAAAACGAAATCAATTCGACTGGGGCTGGCTCGATCGCGCCATTGATGTGCTCGGAAAAGCGGGCCTGAAAGTCGTGCTCGGCACGCCAACCTGCACGCCCCCAAAATGGTTGGTTGACGAATTTCCGGACATCATCCCCTATGATGATCAAGGCCGCCCCCGTGGCTTCGGTTCGCGCCGCCACTATACATTTTCTTCCAAAAATTATTGGCTGGAGTCGCAACGCATCGTTGAAATTCTCACCAAGCGCTATGGCGAAAACAAATATATCGACGGCTGGCAAACCGACAATGAATATGGCTGCCACGATACCATTTTATCTTGGGGACCGGAAGACCTCAAAGGCTTCAAACAATGGCTTCGCCAACATTATCAGTCCACGGATCAATTGAATACAGCTTGGGGCAATGCCTTCTGGTCAATGGACATGCAAAGCTTCGATGAAGTGGTCTTGCCAAACTTGGCGGTGACTGAAACCAACCCCGCGGCAAAGCTTGATTTTTGGCGTTTTCATTCCGAGCAAGTTGCAGGTTACAATCGCATGCAGTGCGACATCATCCGCGCCCATTCGCCCGGTCGTTGGATCACCCACAATATGATGGGCTTTTTCAATGAGTATGATCACTGGGAGTTAGGCAAAGACATCGACATTGCCTCTTGGGATTCCTACCCCGTAGGTTTCACCGAGCGTTTTCCGTTCAGCGAAGAGGACCACGTAAAATGGGCGGAAACCGCCCACCCTGATATTGCGCCCATGTATAATGATCTCTACCGCGGCGTTGGTCGTGGTCGCTTCTGGGTCATGGAGTTGCAGCCTGGCCCTGTGAATTGGGCACCATGGAATCCCATTCCAAAACCCGGCATGATCAGGTTGTTCGGCTGGGAAGCTTTGGCCCATGGGGCTGAAGTGGTGAGTTACTTCCGCTGGCGTCAGGCCGTATCAGGCCAAGAGCAGATGCATGCGGGTCTCAATTTACCGGGCTTGCATGAATGGTCGCAAGGTGGCCGCGAAACCGTGCAACTTGGTGATGAGCTCAAAAAACTTGGGGCCCTGCCAAAAACCACGCAAGCACCCGTAGCCATGATTTATGACTACGAAGCCTCGTGGATCACTCGTATTCAACCCCAAGGCAAAGACTTCGATTTTTCGGAATTGATGTTCCGTTGGTACGAAGCCGTGCGCAAATTAGGCCTCGACGTGGATTTTGTGCCGCCCGGCGGCAACCTCAAAGGCTACAAGCTCGTTCTGGTTCCCACCATGCCTCACGTCAACGATGCCGCCGAGCGGGCCTTCGCTGCGGCTGACGGCGTTGTGCTATATGGTCCGCGCACCGGTTCCAAAACCCGGCACCACACCATCCCCGCCAATTTGCCACCGGGACCACTTCAAGGTTTAATAAAAGCAAGTGTACTCGAAGTCTCGTCGATGCGGCCTGGCCTGCGCCACAAGGTCAAAGGTAAAGTTGTCGGAAATGCTGAACGCTGGTCCGAACATCTACACGCAGAAAAAGCAGAGATTCTCGCTAAATTTGAGTCAGGCAAAGCCGCGTTTGTAGCCTCGGGTAAACATTACTATCTTGCATGCTGGCCCGATGACAAATTGTTAAGTGCAGTTGTGAAACATGTCACCACCAAGGCGAAGCTTAACACAACGACACTGCCAGAGGGCATACGCTTGCGGACGCGCGGCGATCTACTATTTGCATTTAACTACGGCAAGAAAGTTTGGAAGCTCACACGTCCCGGAAAAGTGTTGCTTGGCAAACGGCTGTTGCAGCCACAGGAAATCGTGATCGTAAAAACCGAATAGCAGCTGAAGCCAATTCTATCGCGTCTCATCCGTAAACAGTTTGGCTTGATCACGGTGCATACCAACCATAACCGCATAAGAACTATCAAGGTGAATGCGCATGGCAAGTTCCGCTT
Source organism: uncultured Alphaproteobacteria bacterium (assembly GCA_963850355.1). Taxonomy (GTDB): domain Bacteria; phylum Pseudomonadota; class Alphaproteobacteria; order Rhizobiales; family Aestuariivirgaceae; genus Aestuariivirga. The sequence goes on along the minus strand of CAWKKP010000008.1, from coordinate 503,913 downwards.
GCGCTGCATTGCGTCGCTGCAAGGCTAGAGCCACAGCAGCATGTTGTTCTGTCACTTCCAATAGATGACCAGGAACTGGCGCACTTAATTGCCGCATACGATCTAAGTGAACCTTCGACATGGTGATGAATTTCCAGATGCGGGGGTAAGCGCTGATCTTTGCAATCGCAGCATGGAATGCATCGTCTTCTTCGAGATAGTCCTCCAAGCGATCGTCCTTCAGCACAGCACGCATGCGCGTGATGATGCTGTTGAGGTGTGCTGCATCAGCCTCCGTGATCAGCTCACAGGCCTTCCGCACGCTTTCAATTTCCAACGCGCGACGCAAGATGAAGCCTTCCTCTGCAAGCTTCAGCGAAATGCGGCTGACGAAAGTACCCGAATGAGGAAAAACGGTGACGAGATCTTCCTCCACAAGCCGCTGCAACGCCTCACGCACCGGCGTGCGCGATACGTTGAAACGGACGCAAATCTCTTTTTCAAACACTGCAGAGCCCGGTTCCATATCCAGTCGCACAATGGCGCGACGCAAAAACTCATATATTTGTTCGGACTTAGCGAGTGCTTTGATTGGCATGTGCTTGCCTTAAAACCGTCATTTCAATTCGAAATTAAGTATTCCAAGGCGGATTGACAAGGTTCAGCCCTTCTGCGCCTAATAACTCATATATTAGTTTGAAGCGCAAGACCAAGCGCTATGCTGGGTGAAACATGAGTACGATCAGTTATCTCACGCGTATTGAGTTTGGCGAAGGCCAGATCGCGCGCTTGCCGGAGTTTCTGGATGCCCTCGGCATCAAGCGGCCTTTAATCGCGACGGACAAGGGGCTGGTTGCAACGGGCCTCGTACAGAAAGTGGTGGACATCGCAAATCGTGCCGTCATAGTTTTTGATGGTACACCTGCAAACCCAACAGAAGCAGCCGTCATTGAAGCGCATGCAATCTACGTGAAGAATGGATGTGACGGCATTGTCGGATTGGGTGGTGGTTCAGCACTTGATCTCGCCAAAGGTGTACGCCTGTTAACGGGACACGCGGCGCCTTTAGGTCAATACGCTTTGGTTGAAGGCGGCCTGTCGCGCATTCACGGCCGCATATGCCCCATGATTGCCATTCCTACAACGTCGGGCACCGGATCAGAAGTGGGGCGCGCTGCTGTCATCATTACGGCAGAAGGGCGAAAGCTTGGCATCATCTCACCGCACATGTTGCCGTCGATTGCGCTGTGTGACCCAGAACTAACCTATGGTCTGCCTGCTGGTCTCACAGCAGCAACAGGCATGGATGCGATTTCCCATTGCCTTGAAACCTTTATGGCGTCGGCTTTCAATCCGCCTGCCGATGCGATTGCCTTAGACGGTTTGGCGCGCGGCTGGCGCTCGTTGGCCAACGCCGTCGCGGATGGCAAAAGCAAAGAAGCGCGCAATGACATGATGGTGTGTGCGCTTGAGGGCGCCATGGCATTTCAAAAAGGGCTCGGCGCTGTGCATGCACTCACCCATCCGCTGGGTGCTATACGCTCACTCAATATGCATCACGGCACATTGAATGCCGTGTTGATGCCAGCTGTTCTTCGTTTCAACCGCGACGTGATTGGCGAAAAATGGAAAACGCTTTCGGCGTTTTTTGGTCAAGCGCCTGATGTCGCGATCAACGCCCTCAATCGCAAAATTGGAATTCCCTCAGGTCTTGGTGCGATGGGTGTGACAGAGGAGATGATGCAAAGCATTTCCCATGAAGCCCTGAAGGATCATTGTCACGCTACCAATCCCAGACTTGCAACGGCTGAAGACTATTTGAGCATTATGCGTGAGGCCTATTGAACTTTACCAATTGGGCGACACTCGGTCTTACCCAACAACTTCGCGAGGATGATATGTCAAAAATCTCCGACTACCGTAAAATCTTCAACCTCGAAGGTAAGAAGGCAATTGTCACAGGAGGTTCTCGTGGCATTGGCAAGGCACTGGCGGAAGGTCTTGCAGCCCACGGCGCCGATGTCGCGATTATTGTGCGATCAACAGTTGAACGCGCAGAGGCCGTGGCAGATGACATCCGCACCTCGGGCCGCGATGCGATGGTGATCAAGGCCGATGTTTCCAACGAAGCTGACATCAAACGCGCCATCGACGAGGTCATTGCACGTTGGGGTCGCATTGATATTCTCATCAACAATGCTGGCGTTATCTTTCCAGGAAGTTCCGAGGAATACACCCTTGATGATTGGCGCCGCACCATGGCGGTCAACTTGGACGGTGTATTTTTAATGTCGCGCGCAGTTGGCCAGCACATGATCAAACAAAAATCCGGTTCCATCATCACCGTGGGGTCAATGTCAGGCTTCATTGTCAATTGGCCTTTCCGGCACACCGCCTACAACGTATCAAAAGCGGGCGTTCATATGTTGACCAAGGGGCTGGCCACCGAATGGGCAGAACATAATATTCGTGTCAACGCGATTGCCCCCGGTTACATTCGCACTGAACTCACGGAAGAGGTGCTGCGCGAACATCCTGATGTAGTGAATAACAAGTGGGCGAAAGACGCCGTGATGAATCGCATTGGCTCCGTTGAAGAGCTTGTGGGAGCCACAGTCTATCTCGCTTCGGATGCCGCAAGCTTCACCACTGGCGAAGTCATCACTATCGATGGCGGCCTCACATTGCGTTGAGACGAGGAGAGTGAAATGACACAACGCGGCTATGGTGGCCCCTTACGTTATGTTCAAGGACCTAGCGTTCTCAACGATCTCGGTCGCTACGTCGCACCACTCGGAAAGCGCGCCTTGGTGATCCTCGACAGTTTTATCCAAGACACCCGTCAGCCAGCCATTGAAACAAGTTTAAGTGCTGCAAGTGTAACCGCCGTCTTCGCGCGCTTCAATGGTGAATCAACAGATGCTGAAGTTACGCGCTGCACTGCCTTAGCAAATGGCGCTCGAAGTTGTAATCGGCATTGGCGGTGGAAAAACCCTTGATACTGCCAAGATCACCGCCTTCAACATTGGCGCACGCATCGTCACTGTTCCCACCATCGCCTCGACCGATTCACCCACATCGTCTATTGGTGTCATCTACACCGCTGATGGCGTGTATGACCGCGTGGTGCGCTGCGGGCGTAATCCTGATGTGGTGTTGATCGACAGCGCTGTGATCGTTCAAGCTCCCGTGCGGTTTCTGGCAGCTGGCATTGGTGATGCATTTCAACTTGGTTCGAAGCACGTTCAAATCTGGAAAGCCGCTCCAAGAACTACATTGGTGATGGCTATGCCGCCACGTTGGCAGGCGCACAAATCGCCCGCGTCTGCCACGATGTGTTGATGCGAGATGGTCGCGCGGCCTACGCCGCCGCCAAAGCAGGCTGCCTGACACCTGCCGTTGAAAACATCATTGAGGCTAACACGCTGCTCTCTGGCCTTGGTTTTGAAAATTGTGGCGTCTCGGCAGCCCATGGCATTCACGATGCGCTGACGGTTCTAGAACCAACCCATCATTTCTTTCACGGCGAGAAAGTTGCCTTCGGTGTAATCTGTCTTTTGGTCCTTGAAAATCGAGGGCAAGAAGAATTGAATGAAGCCATCGATTTTTGCAACGACCTGGGCCTACCCACCACACTGTCAGATCTCGGCTTGCAGAACGTGACAGATGCAGAGCTTTTGCAAGTCGGAGAAGTGGCCATGAAACCGAATAATGTCATTCACGCAGTCCCTGTTGAATTGCAGCAAGGTTGATTGCGAACGTCATCAAGACAGCCAGTGTGCTTGCCGAAACACGCAAGACGCAGGGATTCGTAACTGCACGCAATCGACGCTGACTTTGCGGATCTAAACTAGCAAAATCACTCAGGTCGGGCCCGACGACAGGAATGTCGCGTTCGATACTCTCAAGCGCAGACATCAAAATGGCATTTTATTACCGAATGCGGATCAAAAATTTATATTCCGAGAAGTTGTTAGAAATATAATCGTTTTAAAACAACAATATAGTCGTGAAAAAAATTTTCTTTTTAGATGGATTGACAATTCGCTCCCTTCAAATAGCTTGCTTTAGTTCAAGCCCGAAATGGAACGCGGGTTCCCGTCAAAGACTGTGAAAACAGCAGGCGTCGAGCGGAAGGGAGGTCGTATGCGTGAGCGTTTAATTGGCATCGATGCGGGCGGCACCATGACGAAAGTTGTGTTGTTCGATCTGCAAGGCAATGAGCTTGGCTGCGAAAGGCAGCCCAACATTATGTTGATGCCGCATGCCGGTTGGACAGAACGCGACGCTGAGCGCATGTGGGCCGCAACCTGCTTATCCATTCGTACCTTACTCGAAAACACGAACACCAATTCTACTGATGTCGTCGCTGTCACGCCGTCAGGCTACGGTGGTGGAGTCTATCTCGTAGACCGCGATGGCGTGCCCGTGCGGAACGCCTTGGTATCGACTGACACCCGATCGCTTCCCTTGCTGGACAAGTGGACCGCCAACGGAATTCGCAAAGACGTGTCCGACGCCATTGAGCAACTTGTGTGGCCGGGCCAAACCCTGGCCCTTTTGGCATGGATGCAGGAACATGAACCTGCTGCCGCCGACCGCACGGCCCATGTCTTGTCGTGCAAAGACTATCTGCGCATGCGCCTCTGTGGCGACATCTCAACTGATCCTACGGACGCAGGCTGTGCAGGCATTCTCAACGTCAGCCGTTCCGAAATTTCAAAAGAAGCATTTGAAGCGGCATCGCTAACGGCATGGTTGCCCAAGCTGCCGCGCGTGGCTCCACCCACAGAAATTGCGGGGACGGTTTCAGCAGCTGCTGCCCGCGCGACCGGATTAAAAGCTGGCACACCTGTCGTGCGCGGCGTTTATGATGTTGTGGGTTGTGCACTGGCAACAGGGGTAGAAAACGCGAGCCAATTGGCCGCAGTGGCCGGCACCTTCAGCATTCACTCAACGCTCCACAAAAAGCCGGCACTCAATCCGATGCCGCATATTCAAACGCCTTACCCTATTGCCGGACTTGTTCTGGCAACAACGGCAACCCCAACATCCGCCAGCAATTTGGAGTGGTTCTGCAAAACCGCAATGAAAGCTGAAGCCGAAGTGGCAAAGACCAGCGGACGCAGCATTTATGAAATCTGCAATGAAATGGTTGCAGGCACCATGCCCAAAGACAGCAAAATTCAGTTTTTCCCGTTTCTTTATGACGGCCCTCGAGGTGCACCTGCAGGCTTCTCAGGCATGACAGCGTCAACAAGCATGGCTGATCTTTTGCGCGCTATATACGAAGGCGTGGTGTTCGCCCATCGCGCTGATTTCAACTATTTGCTGACAGGCCCAGATGCGGCCAAACCCAATGTCATTCGATTTGCAGGCGGACCATCGCGCAGTGCCGTTTGGTCGCAAATGTTTGCTGACGGTCTTAGCATGCCCGTTGAAATCGCCAATGGCAGTGAACTTGGCGCAAAGGGCGGTGCCATTTGTGCCGCGGTTGCCACGGGGGCCTATGCAAGTGTCTCTGACGCCATCAAGCACATGGTCAAAATCGAGAACCGCTTCGAACCCGACAAGTCGCGCGGCAACGCACTCACTGCAAAATTTGCAGACTATAGCGCGTCGATAGAAACCAGCGTCGAGGCGTGGAAAAAATCACAGGCGGCACATGTCAGTGTCAAAAGGGCAACAGCTGCATGACGCAATCCGTTACACATTATTCAGATAAGCCGAGAGGTATGGCACTCTATGCTTGAATTTATTGATGTCACTAAAGTGCTGGCTGGCCAGACGCATGTTCATCCCACCAGTCTGGTGTTGGAGCGCGGAACGCTGAATGTCTTGCTCGGCCCTACTCTTTCGGGAAAGACAACACTTTTGCGGCTGATGGCAGGATTGGAAAAACCAACATCAGGCGAAGTGCGGTTCAACGGCAAGAATGTGACGGGCGTTCCTGTGCAGAGCCGCAATGTTGCGATGGTCTATCAGCAATTCATCAATTACCCGTCGATGACGGTCTACGACAATATTGCCTCGCCCTTGAAAGTGGCGGGGGAAGCCGCAGACGTCGTTGACCGCGAAGTAAAGAAGGTCGCAGAGTTGATGCGATTGACGCCGTTGCTTGATCGTGTGCCGCTCAGCCTGTCTGGTGGTCAACAGCAGCGTTGCGCGTTGGCCCGCGCCATCGTCAAAAAAGCCAGCCTTGTGTTGCTCGACGAACCCCTCGCCAACCTGGACTACAAACTGCGTGAAGAAATGCGCGAAGAGCTGCCAAAGATTTTCGCAGCCTCTGGATCAATCTTTGTTTATGCCACAACTGAGCCTTCAGAAGCTTTGCTGCTCGGCGGAAACACTGCAACTTTGCATGAAGGTCGCGTCAGCCAGTTTGGGAAGACGATTGATGTCTACCGCAAACCTCAAGATCTCATCACCGCAAAAACCTTTGCTGACCCGCCACTCAACACCATCGTGCTCAACAAGCGCGGCAATCAGTTTGTTCCAGTGGATGTTTCGACAACATCGGGCAAAGCCAGCGTTCTGCCAGTGCCTGAACATTTGAGCGCCATTCACGATGGACAGGTGACACTCGCATTTCAGCCGCATCATCTTTCACTTGAAGCACCCTTCGCCAATGCGCCATCGCTGAAGGCTAGGACATTGATTTCCGAAATCGCAGGGTCAGAAAGTTTTGTCCACGTGACCTATGCGCAATCACGCTGGGTGATGTTGGAACATGGCGTCGTCAATTTAGAACCGAACCTTGACGTCAAAATATTCGTCGATACGCGTCACTTGCTGGCCTTTGGCACAGACGGCAAGGCACTGTCTGGGGCAGCACCTCTGAAAAAAACGCGCGCTGGCGGAGGGTAAGACAATGGCAAAAATCAACCTCGATCATATTCGCCACGCTTACGGTGTTCGCCCGACATCGCCCAATGACTATGCATTGCGCGAAGTGCATCACGAATGGGATGATGGCGGAGCCTATGCGCTGCTCGGTCCATCGGGCTGCGGCAAAACCACATTGCTCAATATTATATCCGGTATTGTTCGCCCGTCTGAAGGTCGCATTCTGTTTGACGGCAAGGACGTCACGCAACTGTCAACGGAGGAACGCAACATCGCTCAAGTGTTCCAGTTCCCTGTGGTTTATGACACTATGACGGTTTACGACAACCTCGCTTTCCCACTGCGCAATCGCGGTGTTGGTGAAGCCCAGGTCGACAAACGCGTTGGTGAAATTCTTGAAATGCTTGATCTCAAAGACCGCGCCCGCAAAAAGGCACGCGGCCTGACTGCCGACTTGAAACAAAAAATCTCGCTTGGACGGGGTCTTGTCCGCTCTGACGTCAATGCCATCCTGTTTGACGAACCTCTCACAGTGATTGATCCTCACATGAAGTGGGTACTGCGCTCGCAATTGAAAACCCTGCACCGCCAGTCCGGCTTCACCATGGTCTATGTCACCCATGATCAGACAGAGGCTTTGACCTTCGCTGACAAAGTTGTGGTCATGTATGACGGGCAGATTGTGCAGATCGGCACACCTGCCGAATTGTTTGAGAAACCAAAGCACACCTTCGTTGGTTACTTCATTGGCTCACCCGGCATGAATGTGTTTCCGGTTGACGTGCAAGGCAGCAAAGCCCGCGTCGGAGATATGCAGATTGATCTTGGTTTCGCACCCAAAATTCAAAAGGGTCAAAAAACTGAACTGGGCATCCGTCCTGAGTTTATTGAAATTTCGCGCAGAGGCTTGCCCCTGACGGTCAACAAGGTTGAAGACATCGGTCGTCTGCGCATCGTTCGGGCCAGCATGGCCGGGCAGAAAGTTTCAATCGTCGTCAAAGAAGACGAAGAAATTCCGGCAAACCCCCATGCCGTATTCACAGACAAAGGCATCAACATTTACGCTGACTCTTGGCGTGTCGGACGGGAGGCCTGATCATGGATAAAACCTGGAATAATAAAGCGTGGTTCATGGTGCTTCCAGCTTTTCTGGTCGTCGCCTTCTCAGCCATCATTCCATTGATGACCGTCGTTAATTATTCAGTCCAAGACACCTTCGGTAACAACGAGTTCTTCTGGGCAGGCACGGAGTGGTTCACCGACGTTCTGGACTCAGACCGTTTCTGGGGTGCACTCGGCCGCAATCTTCTATTCTCGGCTATCATCCTGCTCATCGAAATTCCGCTGGGCGTATTCATCGCTTTGCACATGCCCAAGAAGGGCATCGGCGTTCCCATATGCTTGGTCACAATGGCCATGCCGTTGTTGATTCCGTGGAATGTCGTTGGCACCATTTTCCAGCTGCTGCTCCGCTCCGATATCGGCCTCGTCGGCTATGCCCTTGCGAAAATGGGGATCAGTTTCAACTACGCAGCTGTACCTATTGACGCGTGGATCACCGTTGTCATGATGGATGTGTGGCATTGGACCAGTCTTGTCGTGCTGCTGGCCTATGCAGGGCTGGTGTCAATTCCGGACGCCTTTTACCAGGCCGCCCGTATTGACGGTGCTTCGCGCTTTTCAGTGTTCCGCTACATTCAACTTCCAAAGATGAAGCGCGTGTTGATGATTGCCTTCCTCCTTCGCTTCATGGATTCCTTCATGATCTATACAGAACCCTTTGTGGCAACGGGTGGTGGACCGGGAAATTCAACAACCTTCCTGTCAATCGATCTCGTGAAAATGGCAATTGGACAATTTGACTTGGGCCCCGCTGCCGCCATGTCCATCATCTACTTTCTGATCATCCTGTTGCTGTCATGGATTTTCTATACCGTCATGACCAACACAGATGAAAAAGCGTGAGGTTCAAAAAATATGTCATCCGCTCTAACCACGCAAACCCCCGTAACCTCTCTCGGCGCGGCACCTGTGAAGCAGCGCAGCAACTGGGCGTCATTTCTGATCATCACGTTATACATCCTCTTCATGTTGATACCCATTTATTGGCTCATCGTGATGAGCTTTAAAGACAACAACGAGATCATGAACAGATTCTCGATCATTCCCCAAGAACCAACGTTGAAAAATTATGGAGTGATCTTCTCCGACTACTCTTGGTATGTGGGGTACATCAACTCCACGATCTACGTCGTCATAAACGTGATCATGTCATTGCTCTTGGCGCTGCCTGCAGCCTATGCGTTTTCGCGTTACAGGTTTTTGGGCGACAAGCACGTCTTCTTCTGGTTCTTGACCAACCGCATGGCACCGGGTGCTGTGTTTGCGTTGCCGTTTTTCCAACTCTACTCAGCCTTCGGTCTGATCGATACGCATATCGCTGTTGCTTTGGCACATTGCCTGTTCAACATTCCCTTGGCCATCTGGATTCTCGAAGGCTTCATGTCGGGCGTGCCGAAGGAAATTGACGAAACCGCCTATATCGACGGCTACAGTTTTCCAAAATTCTTCTTGAAAATTTTCATTCCGATGATTGCATCCGGCATCGGTGTGGCGGCCTTCTTCTGCTTCATGTTCTCATGGGTGGAACTGCTGATCGCTCGAACACTTACGGTGTCCTTCGCCAAGCCCATTGCAGCTGCCATGACGCGAACAGTTTCAGCAACCGGCATGGACTGGGGCGTGTTGTCAGCGGCAGGTGCCGTTACCTTGATACCGGGTGCTCTCGTGATCTGGTTTGTTCGTAATCACATTGCCAAGGGTTTTGCCCTTGGTCGAGTTTGAGGAGCGCGTCTGATGGATTTGTCATGGATGGCTTGGACACTGCCGACGGGGCTGTTCTTCGGAACAATTGTTTGCCTGCTCCTGGGCATGGGATTTTGGGAGTACAAATTTCCCGGCGGCAATCCCCGTGTTGGCGTGTTGCGCTTTGAGACGACACGGGGCGACCGTCTCTTCGTATCACTTCTTGGAAGTGCGTTTATTCATATCGCGTGGTTGGGGCTAACCAGCCTCAATCTGTGGTGGGCTCTTGTCTTGTCTCTGATCTATGCAGTTTGCGTGTTCAGGTACGTCTAGACAGGAACTGGCGGGTGGCCTGGCATTTGCTGATCCACTCTAATTGTTGCGTCGCTAACATTCGGAGGAAATAATGCGAAAGCACCTGTTTACAACAACAACACTACTCGCAATGGCATTGTGCAGCCCAGCCTATGCCGGGATGGACGAAGCCAAGGCGTTCCTTGACAACGAAATCAAGGGCCTCTCAGCACTGTCACGTGCTGATCAGGAAAAGGAAATGCAATGGTTCATCGATGCGGCAAAGCCTTTTGCCGGCATGGAAATCAAGGTGGTGTCGGAAACCATTCCGACCCATGAATATGAATCGAAATTGCTGACGGCTGAATTTGCAAAAATCACCGGCATCAAGGTGACGCACGATCTCATCGGTGAAGGCGACGTAGTTGAAAAGCTGCAAACACAAATGCAGTCTGGCGAAAACGTTTATGATGCTTACGTCAACGACTCCGACTTGATCGGTACCCATTGGCGCTATCAACAAGCCCGCAACTTGACCGACTGGATGGCCAATGCTGGTAAAGACGTGACCAACCCTGGCATCGACATTGATGACTTTATTGGCAAGTCATTCACCACGGCTCCAGACGGCAATCTCTATCAACTGCCTGACCAGCAGTTCGCGAACCTCTATTGGTTCCGCTACGACTGGTTCAACGATGAAAAGAACAAGGCCGATTTCAAAGCCAAGTTTGGCTATGACCTTGGCGTTCCAGTGAACTGGTCTGCTTATGAAGATATCGCTGAGTTCTTCACCGGTCGCGAAATCGATGGCAAAAAGGTCTTCGGCCATATGGACTACGGCAAGAAAGATCCGTCATTGGGTTGGCGCTTCACCGATGCGTGGCTCTCCATGGCCGGGAACGGCGACAAAGGTATTCCGAACGGCCTTCCAGTTGACGAATGGGGCATTCGTGTAAACGATAAATCCCAGCCAATTGGCTCATGCGTGGCACGCGGTGGCGACACCAACGGCCCAGCATCAGTCTATTCGATCGCCAAGTATCTTGAGTGGTTGAAGAAGTATGCCCCACCTGAAGCACAAGGCATGACATTCGGTGAAGCCGGTGCCCTGCCCGCCCAAGGTGCCATTGCACAGCAGATCTTCTGGTACACAGTGTTCACAGCCGGTACGGTTGTGGAAGGCTTGCCCGTTGTAAATGCTGACGGCACACCAAAGTGGCGCATGGCTCCATCACCACACGGCGTTTACTGGAAAGAAGGCATGAAGCTTGGTTATCAGGACGCAGGTTCTTGGACCATTCTGAAGTCGACACCAGATGATCGCGCGAAAGCAGCTTGGCTCTATGCCCAGTTCGTCACTTCGAAAACCGTTGATGGCAAGAAGTCTGATGTTGGTCTGACATTCATTCGTCAGTCCACGCTTGACCTTCAACACTTTACCGACCGTGCACCAAAGCTTGGTGGTTTGATCGAGTTCTATCGCTCACCAGCCCGCCTGCAATGGTCGCCGACCGGCACCAACGTTCCTGATTATCCAAAGCTGGCTCAGCTCTGGTGGCAGAACATCGGTGACGCGTCATCGGGTGCCAAAACACCACAAGAAGCCATGGATTCTCTGTGCGCCGAGCAAGAAAAAGTGCTCGCCCGCCTCGAGAAAGCTGGCGTTCAGGGTGACATCGGACCGAAGCTTGCTGACGAAAGCGACTTGGCAACATGGAATGCAGCAGCAGTAGCGGCCGGTGGCCTTGCTCCGCAGCTTCCAATCGCCAACGAAAAGGAAAAGCCGATCACAGTAAACTACGACGAGCTCATCAAGTCCTGGCAGAAGAAGTAAAGTCTGCCTGAACTGAAAAGTTCAGAACATGCGCCGCCCGGATGAAAAATTCGGGCGGCGTTTCCAACACGCAAGAGAAATCCAAGTCAGGACAAAACGATCATGAGCTTTGTAAACATGGGACCAATGTTGAAACGCGCACAAGCTGGTAAATATGGCATCGCGGCGTTCAACATGATCGACTACAACAGCGCGCGTGCCGTAGTTGAAGCGGCAGCAGAATTTAATGCGCCGATGATCGTGCAGGTTTCAACCAAAACCATCAAGCATTGGGGTTTCAAACCCATCGGCAGCTGGGTGCGCATGCTGGCTGAAAGTGTAGACGTGCCAGTAGCCCTTCACCTCGATCATTGCAACAGCATCGACACGATCAAAGGCTGTATTGATGCAGGCTGGACATCTGTGATGTTCGATGGATCGTCTTTGCCCTTTGCCGAAAACAAAATAAAGTCCGAAGAGATCTACAAAATCACTGAAGCCGCGGGTGTTGGCCTTGAAGCAGAAATTGGCGCCATTGGGGGTGTTGAAGACGACAAGTTCGTGGCCGAAGACGCTGCTATTCTTGCAAATTTTGACGAATGCATTTCCTTTGTCGAAAACATGCCAAACCTCGCGGTCTTTGCACCTGCCATCGGCACAGCGCACGGCTTTTACAAAGGTCAACCCAAAATCGCATACGATCTTTTGAAGAAGATCACCGCAACCATCCCTATTCCAATTGCATTGCACGGCGGTACGGGTTTGAGTCAGGACCAGTTTGACAAATGCATCGCCGCAGGCTGCGCCAAGGTCAATATTTCAACCATGCACAAGCACCGCTTTATCGAAGGCTTCATGGATGTGGGCCGCAACAATCCCAAACAACAGGAACCACTGCCCTACATCGCTGGCCAATATGATGCCATGAAAAAAGATGTGTGCGATATGATCATAGCTTTCGGTTCAAAGGGCAAAGCCGCACACGCCTTAGGAAAGTCTGCTTGAATGATGCAAGCTCTGATCTTTGATTGTGATGGCGTGTTGGTTGATACAGAACTTGACGGTCACCGCGTTTCTTTCAATCTTGCATTTCAACAAGCGGGATTGAAAACCAATTGGAGTCCTGAGCGTTACGGCGAACTCTTGCTCACGGCGGGTGGTAAAGAACGCATGCGCAGACATTTCGATGAAACGAGTTGGCCTATGGAATTCCCTAACCGTGATGGTCTGATTGCACAACTGCACAAGCAAAAAACCGATCTCTTCATGGATCTCATTGCACAAGGAAAACTTCCCTTACGCCCAGGCGTTCAACGCATTGTCGATGAGGCCATATCAAACGACATCACACTGGCGGTCTGCTCAACATCCAATGAACGCGCGGTACAAAAGGTTGTTGATGTGATGTTGGGGCCAGAGCGCTCAAAGAAAATAACTGTGTTTGCGGGCGATGCTGTGGCTGCCAAAAAACCCGCACCTGATATCTATAATCTTGCAGCAAAAACACTAGGACTTACGCCTTCACTGTGCTTGGTGATCGAAGACAGCAACAACGGCTTGCGAGCCGCAAAGGCTGCAAGCATGCGCTGCGTCGTCACCAAATCATCCTACACTACCGATGAAGATTTCTCCCTAGCCGACAGAGTGGTGAACACCCTTGATGAGGGCATCGACATTCCACAATGCATGGCCATTATTGCAGGCACCGCATAAAACAGCCCGTCAATCAATCAGCGCGATTTTCCGGCTTTTGTGGATTGCTTGAACCTCTTCTCAAGTGCGGCACCCGTGAGACGTAAATTTTTAGCCGTCGTCTCCCCAGCTTTAAACAATGCACCCACATAAAGCAGATCAATCAGAAAAAGCTGACTGACCCGCCCTTCGAGGAAGTCGCCGTATAAGGGAATGACTTGTTGTGAGGCTCCCCAAGTAGTCAAACAAACAGAGCCCGCCCTTGCAACATCTGACTCTTCGTCACTCGTGATTGCAATTGTGGTGGCTCCATTGTCTCGTGCCAGCAACATTGCATCCGCAACAGTTGCTGTGGTGCCGGTGTGTGAAATGCCCACCATCACATCATTCGGCTTTAACTGAGCCGCAATAATTGTTTGAGTGTAACTGTCACTGTAGTTTGAAGCATCAAAGCCAGCTTTCAGAAACATATGTGCTGCTTCATCGCCAATTGCCGCTCCACCACCAACACCGACGAAAACAATCTTTCCAGCCTTGTGCAAAGCTTCAACTGCCTTCTCCAAACGATGCGCGTCCAACATGCGCTGTGTTCGCTCAAGCCCAGACACCAAAACGGAAACCAGCTTTCCGCTAGTGCTGATCAGTGAATCATTCTCGTCTATTTCAATCGGCAAGTTAGCGAATGAACTTTTGACGCGAGCACCCTCGGCCATCGAGAGTTTCAAATCAGGATAACCTTCGTACCCTAACGCGCGACTGACACGACTGATCGTGGCTTCACTTACGCCAAGCGTACGCCCCAGTTCTGTAATGGAGGAGTCCAATCGCGTTCCCGCATTCTCACGCAGATAATCGGCAACAATCCGCTCTGACTTTCGCAGCGTGCCATAGTGTTCCTGAATGCGCTCGAGCAAGCTTCTCCGCTGCGGCTTCAGCGCCTCATGATGCTCCGTCATACCATGGTCCAATCGCCAGTCGTGTTGATGAAAATACCCTCACTCTTTCGCTAGCACTTCCCTGAAATGAAGAAAAGTTCCTACCGCGCCTTCCTCACGCCATGAGCTCATGTCGAAAGTTTTCCAAAAGCTATTCTATCATAGCATATATTTACCCAGAAACGGCAACTTTCCCAACCAGATACAGTATTTTGCGGCTCCCCTTCGCTCGCATCAAGTGTATTTTAATACATAAATAACATATGTTTAAATAAGAATGATGACAGAGTGTCATACTTTTCTTGCACACCCTCCATTTTTGTAGACAATTTTCCTCGACAGCCATTTTCGCGAGTGATAGTGACAAAGTAAGAGCAATTTTTAGCGTAAAATTGGGGTGTCGAAAGTCCATGTCAGCACAGCCAAAGGGAGCCAATGCTCCGTCTCGTGAACTTCTGGAAAAACTTTTCAGAACGGCATTCAAAATCCGCGTGTTCGAAACTGAGGGCATCAAGCTTTATCGCCAAGGTTTGATCCGTGGCTACTTTCATCCCTATCTCGGACAAGAAGGCATTGCGACCGGCGTGTGCGCCGCATTGCGCGAAGGTGATTACATCGCTTCAACCCATCGCGGTCACGGCCACTGCATTGCCTGGGGTGCTGATGTTAAACGCATGGTGGCGGAACTGCTGCAAAAAGAAACGGGTTATTGCCGTGGCTACGGCGGCTCCATGCACATCGCAGATATTCATAATGGCAACCTTGGCGCCAATGGCATCGTTGGCGCTGGCACACCACTTGGTGTTGGTGCGGCACTTGCAGCACAAATAAAGGGCTTAGACGCAGTCACCGTGACGTTCTCGACGGATGGTGCCTCCAACAACGGCACGTTCTTGGAATCGCTTAATCTGGCAGCCATCTGGAATCTTGCCTTCGTGCTTGTGGTTGAGAACAACCAGTATGCTGTTTCAACCACCATTGAAGAGTCAACGCGCGAACCCGATCTTTATAAGCGTGGCATCGGCATTGGCGTTGAAAGCCATCAGGTCGACGGTAATGATCCGCTAGCCGTCTATGAAATGATGCTGGATGCAGCCGCCAAGTGCCGCGCAGGCAAAGGGCCAATTCTCATCGAAGCGAAAACCTATCGGCACATGGGCCACCATGTGAACGATCCCGGCAAGTACATGCCCGCCGAAAAGCTGGCCTACTACAAAGAGCGTGACCCCGTTGATCGCGCCCGCAATGACTTGATTGCCATGTCAGGCATTGAGGCTTCTGCCATTGAAGCCATCGAAAACGATATCCGCAAAGAATTTGAAGACGCCGTAGAATTTTCCAAAGCAAGCCGCGAAATCACCATGGCTGAATTTGAAGAATTCGCCGCAGATTATTGAGCCGCATGAGGTGAGAACGTAAAATGTCCAGAGAGATTATGTACCGCGATGCGCTGCGCGAAGCCATTGATGAAGAAATGGCCCGCGATAAAACCGTGTTCATCATTGGTGAAGGCATTGCGGAACGCGGCGGCTCATACAAGGTTACAGAAGGATTACTTGCAAAATATGGCCCAACGCGCGTGCGTGATACACCCATTGCCGAAGCGGGCATGATTGGTGTGGGTGTGGGTGCGGCAATCGCAGGGGCACGGCCCATCGTTGAAATTCTCTATGTCGACTTTGCCATGCTCGGCATGGACATGCTGGTCAATCAGGCCGCAAAATTCCGCTTGATGACAGGCGGTGATGGACGCGTACCCTTTGTCATGCGCACCCAAGGCGGAACTGGCGGTGGCGTTGCGGCCCAACATTCGCAAAGCCTTGAAGCGTTGTTTTATCATATCCCCGGATTGAAAGTGGTGATGCCTTCTGTCCCGGCTGATGCAAAGGGCCTGCTGAAATATGCGTTGCGCCAAGAAGACCCAGTGATCTTTCTGGAACACAAACATCTCTATATGACCAAGGGGATGGTGCCGGACGGAGAACATATCATCCCGTTCGGCCAAGCTGACGTCAAACGCCCCGGCAAAGACGTCACCATCATCGCATGGTCAAATATGATCCCGCGCGCGTTGGAAGCAGCCGCACAACTTGCCGATCAAGGCATTGAGGCGGAAGTGCTCGACCCACGCACATTGGTGCCGCTGGACAAGCAAGCGATTTTAGCTTCGGTAGCAAAAACCAACCGTGTCGTAATTGCGCAGGAAGCTGTGCGCCGTGGTGGTGTAGCCTCAGACATTGCGTCGATTATTCAAGAGGAAGCATTCTACCAACTTGACGCACCTATTGAGATTGTGGCGGGACTTAACATTCCCGTTCCTTTCAATCTCGAATTGGAAAAAGCGAGCGTGCCGCAGGTTCACAACATCGTTGACGCAGCACGTCGAACTCTGCACCTGAAGCCGCTGGCACTCGCCGCTGAATAACGAGAAGGTACAGCCATGGCACGCCCCATACTGATGCCGCAAGTCGGCCAAGACCTGACGGAAGGCAAGATCGTCGCGATCAATGTAAAGCTTGGCGACAAGGTCAAAAAAGGCGACATCGTCGCTGAAGTGGAATCCGAAAAGGCGACCTTCGAAGTCGAAGCTTTCGAAACTGGAACCGTCATCGAAATGCGTTATGCCGTTGGCGATATCGCTACAGTACTACAACCCATCATGATGGTGGGCGATGAGAATGAAGTTGCAAGCGTTGCGCCAAAAGCTGCGAAGGCAAAAGCTGAAGTCAAAACTGCAATGCCAGCTGAAGCAGCACCAACACCTCAAATAAACGGTGCGGCGGGTTCCTCACCACTGGCCCGCAAACTTGCCAGCGAAGCCGGTGTCGACATTCGGAAAATTACTGGCACTGGCCCCGGTGGCGCAGTTGTTATGAAAGATGTGACTGCACACAAGGGCAGTGCCAGCATCGCGACCTTCCAAACCTCCAACACAGGTGTGCGTTCACTACGACCCGGCACTGGCGATCCATTGGTATTCATCCACGGCTTTGGCGCTGATCTCTCGGCTTGGCGGCCCTTCATTTTGCATCTCGCACTTGATAATCCAATCTTAGCACTCGACCTTCCCGCCCACGGTTCCAACGCCGATGTCGCGGTTGACAGTTTTGACGCCCTCACTGCTGCTGTGCATTCTGCCATCAAAGCAGCAGGCATCAACCGCTTGCATCTTGCTGGCCATTCTGTTGGGGCAGCCGTTGCCGCAAACTTGACGGGACATGGCGGCCTCGATGTCCGATCCCTCACCATGATTTCTCCCGCCGGACTTGGCCCACAAATCAACGGGGACTACATCGAAGGCTTCCTTTCAGCGAACACGGAAGCCGTACTCAAAATCTGGCTTGAAGTTCTCGTGCACAAACCCGCCAGCTTACCTGGTGCTTTGCTGCGAGCCACACTCACCGCACGCGATGGCACAGCCATGATCGCCAATCAAAAGAAAGTTTCAGTCGGCCTCTTTGCTGGCAACACACAGCTATTCTCTATCAAAGATGCGCTCGATAAGTTCACAGGCCCCATTCGTGCAATAATCGGCAGCGATGATCGTATTGTCCCACCCACTCATATTACGGCAGCGCCACCACACGTTGGCATTCACCACTTACCTCAGGTCGGACACCTTCCGCAGCTTGAAGCAGCCGAACTCACCGCAAAACTTGTCGCTGAAACTGTGCGCAGTGCTGGATAGTCCTGGCAATTGAAGCACAATAAGGAATAAGTCGATGGCAATGCGCCTGTCTCTCAATACCAATCCGCTGGTCAATCGTTTCGCTGACGCTGACGATCTATGCGATACGCTCGCCCACAAAATCAGAGCTGGTTTCATTCAATTGGTGCCGGAACTGCTGAACCCCTCGTGGCCCGCTGCAACGATTTCAAAACGCGAACAACAATTTCGCAAAGCGTTCAAACGCAATAGCATGCGCGCCACGTCCGTGATGACGAGCACTTTCTCGCGCCTCAACCACATGGGTCATCCGGATGCAGAGGTGCGCCACTATTATGTCGAGTGGTTCAAAACTCTCGCCAGCATTGCCGCTGCTGTGGGTGCTGACTCAATGGGTTCGCAATTCGCAATCTTCACGCAGAAAGACTATGATGATCCCAAGCGTCGCGAAGAGCTGATCGACATCGTGATTGACTGCTGGCGTGAGGTTGCAGAACACGCCAAACTGCAAGGTCTCAAATATATTTTCTGGGAACCTATGTCCGTGGGCCGTGAGTTTGGCCATACGATTGCCGAGTGCCGTTTATTCGACAAACGCCTCGCTGCTGCAAAACTCGCCATTCCATTTAAGATGATTGTTGATATCGATCACGGCGATGTCACCTCACCCAACCCCGACGACATCAATCCCTATGCTTGGGCCGCAGCTTTCCCCACAGAATCCCCAATCATTCACGTCAAGCAGTCATCAATGAACAAGGGTGGCCACTGGCCTTTCACCGCACAACACAACAAGGATGGCCGCATTCAACCGGAAAAACTCATCGACACTATTCGCAAAGCCGGCGGAAATGATACGGAGATTTGCATGGAACTGTCATTCCGCGAACGAGAACCGACAGACAGCAATGTTGTCGACATGATCCGGGAATTTGTTGCTTACTGGGAACCCCACATTGACACGGGCTTCAATCGACACTGAGCTGCTGAGTTAAACGGTGAAGGCCTTACGGAAAGCATCCAGTGCTTTTTCATCATCACCAGCAGCATTGGCTTCCATGCCAACGGGTCCTGAATAGTTCATGGCTTTCAGTGCGCGCGCAACGCCAGCATAATTGATTTCACCCGTACCCGGTTCGCAGCGTCCGGGATTATCAGCCACTTGCACTTCACCAATCCATGGCAAACATTTTTCACACCAGCGCACCAAGTCACCTTCGCCAATCTGCGTGTGATAGAGATCAAGGTTGATGCGCAATTGAGGGCGGTTGACGGAGGACACCAGCGCCAACACATCCCCCGTTGACCCAAATGGGCATCCGGGGTGATCAAGCAGGTTGAGATTTTCGAGCGTGTAAACCACGCCTTCTTTTTCGGCCATATCGCAGATGCGGTTCAGCGTATCACGGGCTTTCATCCACATGGCGCCCGACACCACTTGCGTTTGCAGAATAGGAATGCCGCCATCACCAAGGCCTGTGCCGTGCAAATTCAAACGCGCCACGCCTAAGCGCTTTCCCACCTGTGCGGTTTCTCGCGCTGTTTTCAAAAGCTCATCCGCACCCGCGTCATCCGCCAGCGAACCGCGCAAGTAACCGTTCATAATCGAGAATGTGGCACCTGATTTTTCGAGCTTCACCAGATCATGGTCAGGCCAGTTCCACAAGCCAACTTGGAAACCCATTTCCGTCAAGCGTGCACAACGCCATTCAATGGGGCGACCGCGCCACAACATTTCGGCGCAAGCAGCGAGTGTAAATGTCATGGGGAAATCCTAACTCTTAGTGGGCAGCAGCATTGGCTGCAATTTCGGCTTCAAGATTGGCCATGGTTTCACCACCCGCCATGAGATCGGTGATCTCCTCGCGTGACCGTTCACCTTTTTTAAAGTCAGCGGCAATAGAGCCGCGAATGAGCACGGCAAAATGATCACCAACCGCCATGGCATGCATGACTTGGTGCGTAATAAAGATCACGGCAAGACCACGCTTTTTCGCTTGGTTCACGATGCGAAGCACGTGCGAGGCCTGCTTGACGCCAAGGGCGGCAGTTGGCTCATCAAGGATCAACACGCGCGCACCAAAATGCACAGCACGCGCAATCGCCAGTGACTGTCGCTCACCGCCTGAAAGTCCGCCCACGAACCGATCACCATCATCAATACGGGTAATGCCAAAATCCTGCACAGACTTCACAGCAATCGCATTGGCTTTTTTGCGATCAAAAATCTTGAATGGTCCCCAACCCTTGGTCGGCTCAACGCCCACAAAAAAGCTGCGGCCAATGCTCATCAAAGGAAAAGTGCCGCCAAACTGGTGCACTGTTGCAATGCCGCGTTCACTCGCATCCCGAGGGGTTTTGAAAGCGATAGGTTGGTCGTCCATCAACACCGACCCGGAACTGGGGATATAGACGCCCGACATGATTTTGATCAGTGTTGATTTACCCGCACCATTGTCGCCAAGCAGGCACAGCACTTCGCCCGCCCGCACTTTGAGCGAAATGTCGTTCAACACTTCAATGGGTCCAAAAGACTTGTTGACGTTCCTAAGTTCAAGAATGGGCGCGGTGGTTGAAACAGCCATGGGTCTGTCCTCACTTCTTCTTCGGCGAATAAGTTAGCGCCATTTTGCGGAAGGTATTGTTCATCAACACGGCGGCGAGCAACAACACGCCGATGATGAGGCTCGACCAGTTGCGATCAAAGTCCGTGTAGTAAATACCTTGGTTCACAATCGCGAAGGTGATTGTGCCGAAGAAAATGCCGATGACGGAGCCAAAGCCACCGGTCAACAACACACCACCGACAACAACAGCGATGATGGCGTTGAAAATGAAAGATTGCCCGCCGCCCACTTGCGCTGAGTTGAAGAGAATGGCTTGGCACATGCCGACAAAGGCTGCTGACACGGCAGACAATATAAAAAGCAATATCGTCATACGATCGGTGGGGATACCAGCATTGCGCGCACTCACTTTGTCGCCGCCCATGGCGAATATCCAGTTGCCAAAGCGCGAATAGTGAATGAAGAAGACGTAAATGATAGTGAAAATAATCCACCAAATCACAATCACCTGAAGTTGTCCGGGTGGAAAAATACCGCCGAAAGAAATAAAATCACCAAACATGGATTTCGCAGTCCTTGAGCCTGCAGCGCCACGTTGGTGGATTTTGTCACCAAAACCGTGAGACCGAGAAGAATACCTTGCACAGCAAAAAGAGTACCGAGTGTGACGATAAGTGACGGCACATCAGTCCGCACAATCATCAGGCCGTTGACCAAGCCAACAACCAAGCCAAACGCCAGTGTTGCGATAATGCCGTACCAAACCGGGAGACCATAGTGGCCGCCAATCACAGCAGTTAACATGGCACCTGCTGGCACCATGGCACCGACGGAAACATCTAACTCTCCCGCAATCATGAGCAAACCGACGGGAATAGCAATAATGCCCAAGCTTGCAGCAACATTCAGCCAGCTCGACATGCCAGCGATCTTAAGAAAGCTCAAGCCACCGAAAATTCCAAAGAAAATGAGAACAGCGAGCAAGCCAAGCAAGGCACCTGCTTCGGGGCGACGCAACAGGCCGATGAGCGAAAAATTTGATGTCATGGCAAACGTCCTTGTGGCTTGAACAGTATTCTCTCACTCACTCCAGCAGTTTCGTCATTCCCGCGAATGCGGGAAACCAGACTTTCAGCATATTCAAGTTTTGAAAGTCTGGATCCCCACTTTCGTGGGGATGACGAGATTGTTGGAATTGCTTTCGCCTAAACGCCAGCGTTTTTAGCGTGCGCCCTTGGCAACACCTGCCAATGTTGCGTCGATGTTCGATGCATCAACAATGCCAGGTCCCGTCAAAACTGGGAATGTTGGCAAGCTG
Organism: uncultured Alphaproteobacteria bacterium; assembly: GCA_963850355.1. Lineage (GTDB taxonomy): Bacteria > Pseudomonadota > Alphaproteobacteria > Rhizobiales > Aestuariivirgaceae > Aestuariivirga. The sequence continues at coordinate 481,994 of CAWKKP010000008.1, read as the reverse complement.
GTTCCGAAATCAATCGCCGAAGCCAACAATGACGTTGCAAGATAACCTTGCAGGTATGGCTGTTGGTCAATTGCAAAAGCTTGTGTTGCACCCTTGATCCGATCCAGACCAGCCTTGTTCAAGTCAAAGGAGCCGAGCTTTACGGCTGCAACTTTGTCTGCTTGTTGAATGCCAATGGCAGCTGAGTCAGCATCGCCGGCTGAAATGGTGATGACGCCATCGATCGTGCCGTCCTTGATCAGTTCAGCCTTGATGGCTTCTGCAACAGCCGTAGCGTTGCCGAATGCTGTTGATGGCAATGGCAATTGAGTGGCCTTGCCACCTTTTGCTGTAATGCCGTCCATAACACCTTTGCAACGGGCTTCAAGGTTTGCAGCACCTGGAATGGTGTTGACGCAGAGAACGTTCTTGGAGCCTTTTGCTGCGAATGTTTCTCCGCCAGCAACACCTGCAACATATTCATCAGAACCAACATAGTTGATGGCGCCCAATTCCTTGGCTTTTTCTGCACCACCAGCGTTCATCAGGATGACCTTGATGCCAGCAGCCATGGCGTCCTTGATGGCTGGGTCTTCAGCTTCTGGCACCCAATTTGGAATCACCAAGCCGTCAACCTTCTGGCTGATCGCGGTGCGGATCAAGCCCACAACGTCGGGCGCGAAATTGTCATAGTTGACGCAGACGCAGATAATTGACGCTGAACCGCCATTGGCTACAATCGCTGGACGTGCATCATCGAGACCCTTCTTGATCAGGTTCCAGAACGCATCATCATTTGAACCACCAACAACTGCAATGTTTGCCGACAGCGATGCTGTAGCGCTCATGGCTACAAATGCAGCGGCGACAACCAACTTTTTCATCAACTTCATTTTAGTTCCTCCCAATTACCGTCTTATGACGGGTTTTCATTTACTGACGCGCGGAATTGCCCGTCAGGAAGTCTTTGCGTTTATGCGTGCAACTTTTTTGGCGTAGCGTTCGTCCATGCGCGCCTGCGCCTCTTTGGTGCCGTCGTGCCAAGTGCCAAACCACTTATCGAGCGGGATCAATCCATCACCGCCATAATTCACTTCGAAATATTTGTGGTGCAAGTAATGCAGATATGCGTGGCTATCGAGACCCGTATCTTCGGTCAGTTCCAGTTTGTCGAAGCCAATATGACCATTCACTGCACCGTAACCTGCCATGTGCAGTTGGAACAAAGCGATCAATGGGTTGGACGGCAACACGAGATGCCACCACACCACGCCATGATACAAGAATGTTTCAATGGGGTGCATCGACAACGATGACCACGGCGATGGGTTCACCGAATTATGGTGCACCGAGTGAATCCACTTGTAGAGGATTGGAATATGAATGGTGCGGTGGATGACGAAGAAATTCAATTCGTGAATCATCAGGCGTCATGAACAACAAGAACGCCAGCCAGTAAGGATGCTCTGACCAATTGATCCATTGCGCATAGCCATTGGCGAAGCACCACAGCATGAGCACTTCCACGAGTGTCCACATGGTGATTCCCGACAGAAACGTGCGCAACACGTTGTCGATGTTCTGGCTCTTGAACCAGAAAACATCGGATGGCTGCTCGCCCGGAAACTTCGCGTTGTATTTGAAACGCGTACCTTGCTTCCGCTTCCAATAGTAGAAAAACTCAATCGAGCCATACATCAGGAAGATGCCAGCGCAGTTGACGGCATAAAGCCAGAGCGCCCAACCCCAGCTCAGGGTTTTCATGGTTTCGAAATCGGGCAGAATGAAATGCCAGTAGAGCAGTGTCACCGCCATGTGGAAGACGTTCCACGGCCAGACATAGCCAATCAGAAACGTCACCCACGCTTTGAGATCAAACGGACGGTTCCAGAAAAACGCAATCTGCGGCACAGCGCTGGGAGCCCAATCGCCGCGCTTGTTACGTGTTCCGAATTGTCAGATCGTCCATTGCTGTCCTCAAAAATGTCCTGTCTCAAGCCAATTGACATGCTGGAATGAATGAATCAATCTGAGATGAATTAGTTCATTCATTTCATCTCATTTATGTCATTGCAACGCACATATTTGAGATGAAATGACGTTTGCGGAGCACAATAATGGCACGACCTACCATCAATGATTTGGCAGTGCGGCTGGTGTTTCAGTCTCCACGGTCAACCGAGTTCTGGCAGGTGCTGCGAACGTGCGCGCGCCCACATTCTGTTGGTGAAGGAAGCAGCGGAAGAAATCGGCTTCTATGGGCTTGGTTCCATTCGGTCCCAATTCATCGCAAAGCGCCCCAAGTATCGTTTCGGCTTTCTGCTGCTGCAGTCTTCGCGCACCTTCTACAAAATGCTGGCTTCTGAACTTGAAAAAGGAGCAAAGAAAATTGCTGACAGTGACGTAGAGGTGACAGTGCTGTTTGCCGAAGATCTTTCTCCCCAGAATTTTGCCAATAAAATGTTGGCGCTCGGACAGACATGTGATGCTGTGGGCGTTGTCGCCGCTGTACATCCGCTGGTGTCACAAGCAGTTGACGCGCTGGAACAAAAACATGTTCCTGTCTTCGCATTGATCTCGCAACTCTCGGCTACTGGCAGTGTCAACTATGTAGGCGCAGACAATTGGAAAGTTGGGCGCACAGCAGCTTGGGCGATCGCCAATCTTTGCAAGTCACCCGGAAAAATTGGTATACTTGTCGGCAACCACCGCTATCGCTGTCAGGAAATGAACGAGAGCGGTTTCCGCTCTTACTTCCGCGAACATGCCCCTGAATTCACCCTGCTCGAACCGCTATCGACTTTCGAAACCAGTGCAGTTGCGGAAGAAATCACAGAAAAACTCTTAAGCGAACATCCCGACCTTAAAGGCCTGTTCATTGCGGGTGGCGGCATTTCGGGTGCCATGAACGCACTGCGCTCCTTTGGCAAAGCGCGCAGTATCATCACCGTCGGCCATCAGTTAATGGAGAATACACGAAATGGGCTGCTCGATGGCACCCTGTCTGTTGTGCTCAATGATCCGCTCGACCAGCTCGTCAATGAGACATTGGCTGGAATGATCCGCGCCTGCAAAACGCCAGACGAGATCGGGCGACAAACAACAATATTGCCTTTTGAAATTTACACACGCGAGAATATCTGAAGTAAGAATTGAAAATAAAAGTCCGGGAGGAGCAACCACCCAGACCTTTTCAAGTTCTAGTCACGAGCCAGTTTTTAAACTTTCACAGGTTTTCCCGTCTGCCACGACACGGTTGCAGCATCGGCGAGAATGCCAGCTTGCAAACCATCAAAGCCCGATGGTTTTGGATTGCGATCACCGCTTTCAACCGCCGTGATGAAGGTGTTGAGCTCGTTGGTGTAGGCTTGGAAATAGCGCTCGAGGAAGAAGTTCTGCACCGGGTCAGCTTGCGTGCCTTCGCCGTTGTGCAGTTCAACCGTTGTGTTGTGCACGTTGGCAGCCGTCAGCATGCCCTTTGCACCGTGCACTTCCATGCGTTGGTCATAGCCATAGGTGGCGCGGCGCGAATTTGTGATCACAGCAATCCGGCCCGAAGCGGTTTGCATTTGCACAGCAGCCGTATCAACGTCACCTGCTTCGCCAATGCCCTTGTCAACGAGTGATGAACCTAGCGCTTGGACCACGACGAATTCTTCACCCATCAGGAAGCGGGCCATGTCGAAATCGTGGATCATCATATCGCGGAACAAACCGCCCGATCCCTTCACATAGGATGGTGGCGGTGGATTAGGATCGCGCGAAATGACGGTGACCAATTCAACAGCGCCAACTGCGCCAGCACGAACGCGGCGTTCCAGTTCTGCAAAGTTGGGGTCAAAGCGACGGTTGAAACCGATCATCAATGTGGACTTGTTCTTTTCCACCACCTTCAAGGTTTCATGGATAGCCTCAACAGCCAATGACACGGGCTTTTCGCACATGATGGCCTTGCCATTGTTCGATGCCGCTTGAATTTGCTCGGCATGAAAACCCGTAGGCGAGCCGATCAATACGGCGTCAACATCCTTGGCTTTCATGATCTCATCAACGGATGCGACCTTGGCACCATATTGGGCGGCCAAGCTTTCCGCTGCAGCTGGCATCGCATCAGCGATATAGGCCAGCTTGGCTTTCGGATTGTTTGCAATGGTGGCCGAGTGCACTTTGCCAATGCGGCCAGCGCCAATGACGCCAAATCTGATCATGAGTTTTCTCCGTTGTTCTGTGTGATTACTTCGCCATCAACTTTTTGAAGGCATCCATTTCGTCTTTCGGTGCCGCCACAATGTATTCAGCGGTTGGCCACGCGCCTGATTGCACTTCATCTACGAATGTTTTGAAGGCATCAATGCGGATGTCTTGAATTTTCGCGTATTCTTTTGCGAGGTCAGCATATTTTTTGGAATGGCGCGGCACGTGCCCGCCGTTGTAGCCAAGCACGTCACAAGCAAAAAGATACTGGCAATCGCCGCCCTTGCCGCCACCCATGGAAACCAAGAACAGATTGGTATGCTTGGCTATTTCTTGCGTTACCTCAGGTGGCACCACTTCGATTTCAACGCCGAAAGCCCCAACCTCTTCATAGCGTTTGCAACGCTCCCAAACATCCTTGGCGGATGCAGCTGTTTTGCCAACACCCTTAAAGCCACCCGTCCACGTGCAATAATGTGGCACCAAACCGACATGGCCAATGACAGGGATATAGTCTTTCGCCATGCGCTCAACCGTATCAAACGACGCCGCGCAATAAACCGCATCAGCCCCCGCATGCATCATGTCGAAGGCCCATTGCATGTAAGCATCTTGCGAAGCGGGCGCGCCGTATAATGGCATCCCCGGTACAGCAAACAGTGTTGGTGCTACATCGCGGAAGTGTTTCTGCACCAGCATTTCAGGTGGAACTGACACCATATCGATGCCAGCTGCCTGGGCTGCTGCCAATTCATCCCAGGTTTCAGTGCGCATCATCGTGTACTGATATTTGCCCTTGTTCGCACGAATATCAGCAACCGTTGGTTTTTTGCGCGCCATTGTTTTCATCCCACATCAGTGTTTTTATTTCTTGAAGCCGCTGCCTTCACCACAAAAAAGATAATCAAGCAACGTCTATGAAAACTTTTCCGCCTTCAACTTTAACCGGATAGGTTTTGAGGTTCACACACACAGGCGCACCTTTGGCCGCACCCGTTGTGTAGTCAAACCGTCCATTATGCTTTGGACATTCAATGATATTGTCCATCACCAAACCATCAGCCAGATGGATTTTTTCATGCGTGCACAAACCATCCGTCGCGTAATATTTATCATCAGGCGAGCGATACAGTGCATAAGTTTTGCCACCGTGATCGAAACGAGAAACGTCTTCGTTCGCAATATCATCGGCTGCACAAGCTTCAATCCATGTCGACATTTCTAAATCCTCTTTATTCTGCTGCTACCGGCAATGCCTGACCGTGCAACTCAGGTCGGTAAGGTTTTGCCGTTGCGGGAAGTTCGCGCAAGAGAAAATAATCTTCCCCCCTAAATTGCCGCACCCACACGGGAATCATCTCTTTGTAACACGCCCACATCGAAGGGCTGGGTGCTGGAAGATCATTTTTGATCATCTCGTGCAAACGTGGCAACGCATGATAGGGCACCATCGGGAACATGTGGTGCTCAATGTGATAGTTCATGTTCCAATAAATAAAACGCGAGATCGGATTAAGATAAACCGTGCGTGAATTCATCCGATGATCAAGCACGTTATCTGCCAAAGCGCCGTGCTGCATTAACCCCGTGAGCACATGATGCCACGCTCCATAAAGCCGCGGCGTGCCGATCAACAAAATTGGAAGCCAAGAATTGAGATAGAAAGCCGCAGCAATTGTCGCTGCATAAATCACGACCCAAATACGCGCGACCAAAATGACCTTGAACCATTCCATGTCGGGAATGAAGGTTTTCTCTTCGGCGGTAATTTTACCAAACGCGTTGATCACCATCATCTTCATGGCCTCCCACGCATCCAAAACACCAACATAGGCAAGCAACACTTTCACCACGACGGGCGGACGCATCACAGCAATTTCAGGATCAAGCCCAACGATCACCGTATCCGTGTGGTGGCGCGTATGGCTCCAGCGCCAGCGCGTTGGGTTTCGCATAATCATGAAACAGGCGATGTGATAAACTGCATCGTTCATCCAAGCTGTTTTAAAAGCGGTGCCATGACCACATTCATGCCAGCGCGAGTCTGTGGCTGAACCATAAAGCACACCATAAGCAAGCAAAGGTAAAACAGCCCACCAACTTGGCCACAGGTAAATCGCGAGGGCTGCAAACAAAATCATCAACCCAAGCCAGAGAACTGTATCGCGTATGGCCGGGCCATCAACGCGCTTCATCAGCTCCTTCATATCCTTGCGGGCAACTTCACTGTGATACCATTCCGCTGACTTTAATCCGGCTTTCACAGCGTCGTCCGCTTCACGTCCCAACATGCCGTAATCACGGTGGCCATAATTTTGAGTGGGTGTGCTGGTGCTCATGGAACAATCCTCTTGCGTCAAGGGAAATAGAACACTTGTTTCGTTTCGGCAATGCGCTAATGAAAGATCATATCATCTCTCATCATGTTCCATCACGGCAAAAGGCAACGTCTAATGGTGAAGCGCCCTACTCTCTTTGACCTCGCGAAAGCGGCAGGTGTGAGCATTGCCACGGTAGACCGCGTTATTAACCGCCGTTTGCCGGTCAGCGACGACACCTCGCAACGGGTCGTTCAAGCTGCTGAATCCATTGGCTATCACGCCACCAGTTTGCTGAAGCGCCGCGTACAGGAAATGCCCGTGCGCCGTTTTGGTTTTCTGCTGCAAAAGCCCGATGCATTCTACAAACAATTGGGCCAGGAACTGGTGAATGCAAGCCGGGCAAGCCATGTTGTTGAAGCAAAGCCCGTCGTCGAATTTGTGGATGACGTGGTGCCAGCCATTATCGCGGAACGGCTGTTGCAGATTTCCAAAAAGGCGGATGCCGTGGCCGTCGTTGCCATGGATCACCCTGTTGTCATTGAAGCGGTTGAAACGATTATCGCACAAGGCAAACCCGTATTCACACTGCTGAGCAATATCAACAGTCCGGCCTGCTCCGGACATTTTGGTGCAGATTCGAGAAAATGTGGACGAATTGCAGGTTGGACCATCAGCCGACTGGCCAAAAAACCCGGCAAAATTGGCATTCTCGTCGGCAGTCACCGCTATCTCAATCAAGAGCTTTCAGAAATCAGTTTCCGCACTTACATGCGCGAACACGCACCCAATTTTCAACTGCTCGAACCCATCATCAATCTCGATGATGAACGCATCGCCTATGAAGCTGTCAGCCAAATGGTTGCCAGCAACAAAGATCTCGTGGGCATCTATGTATCGGGCGGTGGACAAGAAGGTTTGATCCGTGGCTTGCGTGAGTTCTGCACGCCCCGTCAGCTGGTTGCAGTTTGCAACGAACTCACCCCTGCCACACGCGCGGCATTGCACGATGGCGTGATAGATTTGACCTTGGGCACACCATTTGCGTCAATCGCACGACTGGTGGTTGAAGCCATGGCCAAAGGCACCACCAGCCAGGACATGCCACACCTCCGCCCCCTGAATTTACCGCCTGATGTTTTCATTCCAGAAAACATCTGAAAGATGCTGCCGTGCAGCAAATTTCAAAGTCTGATATTAAATGATAGGTTTCTTGCAAAAACCAGCCAAACGATTGACTCTTGGTACGCTTGGAATAGTCTTAACTCATTCGCTGAAAAATGAAATAAAAATTCCATTTTCAGCAACTGCATCGCGCCACAAGAAGCACGAGCGGATCAAGGGAGGAAAAACAGGCAACCCTGTGCCTGAACAGCTTCACATGATCTGACTCATCGAAAAGACGATGCGGCAAACACACTGCGCCTCTTTCGGGGCAACTCTGGCACAACAACAAGGTGCGGCCGGACACCACCATCTAGGAGCTCAAAATGAAGAAATTTCTTATTGCTGCCGCTGCCGCCGCTTTGATGTCGGGCACAGCATTTGCTGGCAACATCGGTGTATCGATGGCCAACTCAGACACCTTCTTGACAGTATTGCGCAAGGGCATTGAAACTGCTGCGGGCGCTGCCAACCAGCCCGTGCAAATCGAAATTGCCGATGACGACGTTTCGAAGCAGCTCTCGCAAATTCAAAACTTCATCGCTTCGAAGGTTGATGCTATCATCGTCAACGCCGTTGACACTTCGGCCACTGCACCAATGACCAAGCTTGCCAACGACGCAGGCATTCCAATCGTTTACGTCAACCGTCAGCCAGCTGACGTTGACGCACTCGGCAAAGGCGCTTTTGTTGCTTCAAACGAAGTTGACTCCGGCACCCTCGAAACCAAAGAAGTTTGTCGCCTCCTGAAAGAAGCAGGCAAGACAGAAGCCAACATCTTGATCATGGTCGGCGACTTGGCCAACCAAGCTGCTGTCCAGCGCACCAAGGACATTCATGACGTAAACGCCGGACCAGATTGCGGCGTCAAATTGAATGTTCTCGATGAGCAAACCGCTGTTTGGGATCCAGTTAAGGCACAAGACTTGATGACCAACTGGATCGCTGCTGGCCACAAGCCAGACGCCGTGATTGCCAACAACGACAACATGGCCATTGGTGCCATCAATGCCATGAAGTCTGCCGGTTGGGACATGAAGACGGTTATCGTGGGCGGCATTGACGCCACCCAGGAAGCATTGGCTTACATGAAGGCTGGCGATCTCGACATCACCGTATTCCAGGATGCTGCTGGCCAAGGTGGTGGTGCAGTTGATGCTGCCATGAAACTTGCCAAGGGCGAAAAGGTTGAAACCAAGGTTTGGATCCCGTTCCAGTTGGTTACACCTGCCAACATGGAAGGCTTCATGGCCAAGAACTAATCGACAATTAAGCTGGAATGCGCCACCTTGAGAGAGGTGGCGCATTTTTTAGGTGGGCACAATGTCAAGAACAACAGCAGTCAGTCCTCAAACGATGAAGGCCGTCCGTGAAAGCGGTGCAGTGCCGACGGCTGACTACATTCTCGAAGTCGATGATGTCCGCAAAGAATTCCCGGGCGTCGTGGCGCTTGATAACGTAAAATTCAAACTGCGCCCCGGCACCGTCCACGCCCTGATGGGCGAGAATGGAGCGGGCAAGTCCACATTGATGAAAATCGTGGCAGGCATTTACACCCCCGATTCCGGTTCTTTCAAATTGCGCGGCCAAGACATTCGCCTCAAAAATCCGCTGGACGCGCTTGAAAATGGCATCGCCATGATTCACCAGGAATTGAACCTGATGAACCCGATGACCATCTCAGAAAATATCTGGATCAGGCGTGAGCCGACAAATATGTTTGGCTTCATCGACCATACGGAAATGCATCGCAAGACTTCGGAACTGTTCAAGAAATTGAATATCGATCTTGACCCTGATGTCGAAGTTGGAACACTTAGCGTTGCCAATCGTCAGATGGTCGAAATTGCCAAAGCGGTATCTTTCAATTCTGATGTGCTGATTATGGACGAGCCTACATCCGCACTTACAGAAAAAGAGGTTGATCACCTTTTCAAAATTATTCGCTCACTCCGCGCCGAGGGCAAAGGCATCATCTACATCACTCACAAGATGAATGAGCTGTTTGAGATCGCCGACGAAGTATCAGTTTTCCGTGACGGCAAATACATCGCAACGAAACTGTCAACTGAAGTCAAGCGTGATGAAATCATCCACATGATGGTGGGACGCGAAATTACCCAAATGTTTCCCAAGGAAACAGTTCCGATCAAAGACGTCGTGCTGTCAGTAAAGAATCTCACGCTGAAAGGCATTTTCAACGACGTGTCCTTCGACGTACGGGCGGGCGAAATCTTGGGGATCGCGGGCCTCGTTGGTTCAGGACGTTCGAATATCGCAGAAACCATTTTCGGCGTCACGCCTGCTAATTCAGGCACAATTTCGATTGATGGCAAGATCATCAACATGTCGTCGCCAAGTGTTGCACTCGAAAATGGCATGGCCTTCCTCACGGAAGATCGCAAGCAAACCGGGTGTTTCCTGCTGCTGGACGTTCAAGACAATACGCAGATTGCAGTGCTGCAAAACAAATACGTCAAGAACGGATTTGTGCAGCAGAGCCAACTGTCCAAAGACTCAACGGAAATGGCCAACCGCCTGCGCGTCCGCACACCCGACATGCAAGAGCCCGTCATCAATCTCTCGGGCGGCAATCAGCAAAAAGTTTTGATTGCCCGTTGGCTTTTGACCGAGCCCAAAATTTTGATTTTGGATGAACCCACGCGCGGCATTGACGTGGGGGCCAAAGCTGAAATTCACAAACTGATTTCGCGACTTGCCGGACAAGGCGTTGCGGTGATTATGATTTCGTCGGAAATGCCTGAGGTGTTGGGCATGAGTGACCGCATCATGGTGGTGCATGAAGGCCGTGTGACGGGCTTCTTGGATCGCAGCGAAGCGGACCAAGTTAAAATTATGGAATTGGCGTCGCATTGAGTAGCGATGCATCGAGGAGCGGCACGACATGACTGACACGTCAAATGAACTCGGCAACACATCAACGACAGGCCTGAAGAAGGTCAAGCGTTTGCCACCCGAAGTTTCGATCCTGCTGGTACTCGCAGGCATTGCACTGGTGTTTGAAATTCTCGGCTGGATATTTGTAGGCGAAAGCTTCCTCGCATCAAAACAGCGCCTGTCCATCATCGTCTTGCAAGTCGCCATCATCGGCATCATTGCTGTGGGCGTGACGCAAGTCATCATCACAGGTGGTGTTGATTTGTCGTCAGGGTCCATGGTCGGATTTATCGCTATGGTTGCGGCAAGCTTTGCGCAAACCGCCACCAACGCCCGCGCCGTATTCGCCACACCTGATTTCGCTTGGATGGGGCTTGGCTGGTTTATTGATTCAAGCCCGCTCTGGGCCATCGCGGCAGGACTCATTTTGGGATTAATTCTCGGCATACTCAACGGCATCGTCATTGCCAAAACGGGCATCCCACCCTTCATTGCAACATTGGGCATGATGGTGTCCGTACGCGGCCTCGCAAAATGGTACACGCTCGGTCAACCTGTGGCGCTGCTGAACGAAGACTTCGCCTGGTTCGGCCAGAGCTTTGACGTCGGTGGTTTTCCGGTGCCGCGCATCGTGATTGTATTCTTTATTGTAGCGGCCATATGCCATGTCATGTTGGCCTATACGCGCTATGGTAAGTTCACCTACGCCATCGGTGCCAACCCTCTTGCAGCCCGCGTATCAGGCATCGACATCGGCAAACACCTGATCAAGGTCTATGCCGTTGCAGGCTTGTTGTCTGGTCTTGCAGGCGTCATGCTGGCAGCCCGTGCACAATCTGCGCAGCCAGGCATGGGTGTGGCGTTTGAATTGGACGCCATTGCCGCAACCGTTATCGGTGGCACCTCACTCGCAGGTGGCGTTGGCCGCATCACTGGCACCGTCATTGGTACCATCATTCTTGGTGTCGTTACGTCTGGCTTCACCTTCTTGAAGGTGGGCGCTTACTACCAAGAGATTGTGAAAGGCCTCATCATCGTTGCAGCCGTTGTCATCGATCAATATCGTCAGAACAAGCGTCGCAAAACTTGAGTCGGTTTTAAGCCGCCATCAACCTGTTCACTTCATTCACGAGGTCGCGCAGGTGAAATGGCTTCGACAGCACCTTCGCATCCTTCGGAGCACCTGAATCCGGATTGAGAGCCACAGCGGCAAATCCGGTGATGAACATAATTTTAAGTGCAGGATCAAGTTCTGCCGCGCGCCTGGCCAATTCAATGCCATCCATTTCCGGCATCACAATATCGGTCAACAACAAATCAAAGTTCACCTGTTTGATTTCTTCAAAGGCGCTGGCACCTTCGCCAAACGCTGTCACAGTATGGCCAGCCTTTTCCAAAGCTTTCACCAGAAAGCGGCGCAGATCGTCATCATCTTCAGCGAGTAAAATGCGGGCCATGGCCTGTGTCACGTTGTCTTCCTGTATCACTATGCGACGGCACGCGCCGCCAATCAATCCTTGTTCAGACCAGCAATTTACGTGCCAAGGAGTAAACAGCTCTTAAATTTCAGGTGATGGACAGTCACCGCGTTCTGTTTCATAAAGTCTGTGGAGAACAATGCCATTGCTGGAAGAAAGCGCGCTCGCCCTCGATATATTGGCTCCGACCCAGTGGTCGGCTCCCATGGTGTTTAATTCGCCCCATAGTGGCCAATTGCTGCCAGAAGCCTTTCGGAGCCAATGCCAATTGACGGAACGTCAACTGCGCGCTTCGGAAGACAGCTATGTGGACGAGCTGTTTTCAGGCTGTGTTGATGCAGGTGCGCCCCTCATGCGGGCCTTATTTTCCCGCAGTTTCTTGGATCTCAACCGCGAACCCTTTGAACTCGATACCCGCATGTTTCGCGATCGACTGCCAGCCTATGTGAACAGCACGTCGCCGCGTGTTGCATCTGGCCTTGGCACCATTCCCCGCACCGTTGGCGACGGATTATTGATTTACAACGGTCCATTAGATTTTGCCGACGCGTTGCAACGCATCGAAACCTATTATCGACCCTACCACCGCGCCCTCGGCGCCATGCTCGACGAGGCTTATAACTCAACAGGAATGGCCCTACTCGTCGATTGTCATTCCATGCCCTCAAGTGCGGTGTCGCAAATGCGTTCATCTCAAAACGGCGGGCCGGACGTGGTACTGGGTGACCGTTTTGGCAGTGCCTGTGACGAAAGGCTGACGGCATTGGTCGAGCAACATCTCACTGCGGCAGGTTTAAATGTCCTCCGCAACAAGCCCTATTCCGGCGGATTCTTTACAGAAAACCACGGCCGCCCCCGCCATGGCCGCCACGCCATTCAAATCGAAATCAACCGTGCACTTTATATGAACGAGGCCACACGCCAACGCAGCGCCAATTTTGAAGCCCTGCAAAAACTGCTCAGCTCTTTGACGCTTTCCCTCGCAAGTCATATTGCACCGCAACATTCACAATTGGCTGCGGCAGAATAAAAAAAGGGCCGATACACCAAGGTGACCGGCCCAAGTCTAGGGAGGAAACGCCCAAAAAGGGCTGTGAGGGAGAACAAATCGTCCTCAAGCTCACGATTGGAATTTGGCATTGCCCTTGTCAGCTTTCAAGAGCTATTTTTGACCAGCAGATCAAGAAATAAACGCGCGCGCAGCAATTCTGTCGCAAAATACCATTTAAGATTCTGATATATAACCATAAAATACTGAGAATCTCAACATATGCAAGTTTTGCATATCTCGACATCTTTGTTGCAATGCACCATAATCCGTCGCCAGTGTTGCAATTGCGCAACGCCACCTCTCTTGCCAGAACCAACAAACCCTCTAAATCTCATTCTCATCATGGCAAAATCACCCGACTGGGACCACCTCACCCGCTTTGCGCAACAGTTGAGCGAGGCCGCGGGCCAAGCCATTTTACCCCATTTTCGCAAACAGGCCCCAATCGATGTCAAAGAACACGAAAGCTGGGACCCCGTCACTGAAGGTGATCGGGCGGGCGAACGCGCCATCCGCGCCTTGATTGAACAGCACTACCCCGACCACGGCATTATTGGCGAAGAGTATGGCATCAAGGAAGGCACCTCGGAATTCACCTGGGTCTTAGACCCCGTTGATGGTACCCGTGCCTTTGTCATTGGTTTGCCCACCTGGACCACGCTGATCGGCCTCTATCAAAACGGCGAACCCTGCCTTGGAGTCATGAACCAGCCTTTCATCGGCGATATGTTCTATGGCAATCCCAATGGCGCCTGGCTCAATCACCGGGGGCAGATTGAAACACTCCACGTCAGTCATTGCGCAAATTTGAACGATGCCATGCTCGGCACCACCACACCGCATCTCTATAAAGGCAAAGACCGCATGGGCTTCGAACGCTTGCGCCACGCCGTGAAAATGACCCGTTACGGGGGCGACGCCTATTTCTTCTCACTGCTCGCCGCAGGTCACCTCGATATTGCCATGGATGCAGGTTTGCAAATTTACGACATCGCGGCCCTGCTCCCCATCATGCGCGGCGCTGGCGCAACAGTTGGAACGTGGAATGGCAAAAATCCAAAAGAGGGTGGCCATATTCTTGCCGCCGCAACACCTGCATTGTACGAACATGCATTAGCTTTAATGACGACAGACTAAATCCCTGCAAACCATTCATAGCCGCGATCAGCCCAATAGCTGCCTTGGCCCAATTCGATGTTTGCAAAATCCGAAATCACCTCAATCCGCTTGATGTATTTTGCCATTTTGTATCCCAGTTGTCGCTCCACGCGCACGCGGAGAGGTGCCCCGTTTTCAACCGGCAACGGCTTGTCATTCATCGCATAGGCCAAAATTGTTTGCGGGTGGCGCGCGTCAACCAAGTCGATTGATTCATAATAAAATACTTCGCCACTCAAGCTTTTCTCGATGGCATCAAAGCAATGGAACATCACATAGCGCGCCTCAGGCTTCACACCCACATGGCTGAGAATAGCCTGCAACGGCACACCCTGCCACTTGGCAATGCAGCTCCACCCCTCCACACAATCATGTCTGGTAATTTGCGTGCGAGAAGGTAAAGCGCGAATGGCATCTAGCGTAAAGCGCATAGGGCGCTCGACCAAGCCATCGACTTGCAGCTGATAATCCGCAAAGCTTTTCTCCTGCAAGGCCAGATAGTCATCCGTATCTGGCTCGGTGGAACCATTGGGCCGCATGTCCTGTTGAATATCCGCAACGGAAAATTCCGGTGCCAGTTGATCCGCCGACAACAACAAGCGCTGCGCCCGATAGGTCAGCGAATTCATTTTAATCATGAATTCACGCATGGCGTTGTCGCGCTCGCGTAAAAAATCAAAGGCGTCACAACCGACAAGCGGAAAGGCTGCAGCTGAGGCGAGACTGGCGCGCAACAATGAGCGACGGGAGAGAACAAGCTTAGACATGAGCGTCGTCCTTTTTGGGTTTTGCGGACAGGCGATAATGGCCTGTGACAATCGAACGAATTTCATTCAGCGGCCCAGCCAAAACAATCATGGCCATATGCACGACAAAAAACAGCACCAGCAAAGCCATCACAATGAAGTGGATCGTGCGGGCCGTTTGCCGGCCACCAAACACTTCAGGCAACCACGGTAAGACCGCGTTCATACCGGGCGACATGCAAAGCCCAGTGAGAATGATCAGCGGAAACAGAACAAACAAAACGCCGCCATAAGCCAGCTTTTGCAAAGGCGAATAACGTACAGTGTGTACTAGCTTTAGTTTCAAGTGATCGCGAACATCAGGCATAAAATTTTTCGCATCTTTGGCCGTCGGCAAAAGGTCTTTGCGAATATGGCGGTTGCGCCATGAGGTAACGAGCCATAGCAACAACGTTGCGACAAAAATCCAGGCGAAAAAAAAATGCACCACACGCCCCGTTGCCAAATCTTGCGTCGAAGGAATAGTCAACAACGACGGAAAGCCTTCAAGCTCAAGAATAGCATTCTCAAACGTGAAGCCTGACTGGTCGCCAATATAAAGTGCGGGATGGGCATTAAAAATTTGCAGGCCAGACAGCAGCAGAAAAAACAAACACACCGCCCACATCCAATGGGTCACGCGGGTTGTGAGTTTTTGGCGCTTGATGAGGCGGCCTTTTGTCTGTGTGATATCGCCATGATGGTGCTCCCGATTGCAGCCAAGTTGCTCTCCGATTGGTACCAAGCCAACCGGAGAGATCAGTTCATGTGAAGTCTTAGCCCTTCGGCAACAAAACCTTGTCGATAACGTGAATGACGCCGTTGGATTGCTTCACGTCAGCAATCGTTACGCGGGCCACGTTGCCATTTTCGTCGGTGATGCGCACCTTGTTGCCCTTCAGGGACAAAACGAGCTTACATCCGCCAACGGTGTTAACAACATGCTCGCCACCATCATCTTTCACCATCTTCTTGATGGCCGTGCTCAAAGCCTTGGCCGGAATGACGTGGCAGGTCAGAATTTTTGTCAGCGTGGCTTTGTTCTCTGGCTTCAACAGTGATTCAACTGTGCCTGCTGGCAAGGCTGCAAAGGCTTTGTTGACGGGTGCCAGAACAGTGAAAGGACCAGGCGTCATCAGTGTGTCGACAAGGCCAGCGGCTTTGACGGCAGCGACAAGCGTGGTGTGATCTTTCGAGTTCACAGCGTTTTCAACGATATTCTTGTTTTCAAACATTGCAGCACCACCCACCTTCGGGTTGGCCGCAATGGCAAGGCTGGCGCTGCCAGCAATAAGGGAAGCGATAAGTGTCAGGCGCAAAGTGTTCATGGGAGTTTCTCCGTTCAAAAGTGTGTTTGACTGCCCCTGTTGCTTGGGGTCATGCGCAGTCACGGCATGTGGTGAAGATTTAGTTTCAAGTCTCACTTCACGAGTTTGTGATAACGCGGTTCGAAAAATAAAACGCCCTTGACCGTCCCGGCCAAGAGCGTTCCATTCGTCATTCATGCGTGCAGGGGCTTACATCTTCGGGAGCAAAACCTTGTCGATCACATGAATAACACCGTTGGACTGTTTGACATCGCCGATGGTGACCTTGGCAGTAGCGCCTGATTCGTCGGTGATCATGACAACATTGTCTTTGACCGACAGCTTGAGCTTGCAGCCACCAACGGTTGTTACTTCATGCATGCCACCGTCAGCCATAGCCATTTTGCCAACATCAGCCGCCATCGCATTGGCAGCAATCACATGGCAGGTCAGGATCTTGGTGAGCGTTGCTTTGTTTTCTGGCTTCAAAAGATTTTCAACTGTGCCAGCAGGAAGAGCGGCAAAGGCATCATTCACAGGAGCAAACACTGTGAATGGGCCCGCGTCCCATCAAGGTTTCAACCAAGCCAGCAGCCTTCACAGCAGCCACCAAGTGTGGTGTGATCTTTTGAGTTCACGGCATTTTCAACAATGTTCTTGTTTTCAAACATCGGCGCACCACCCACGTCAGGGTTTGCGGCAAAGGCTGATGTTGCGCTGATGGACATGAGGGCGGCAAAAAGGGCGGTGCGAATGGTTGTCATGAAGGTTCTCCGTTTGACTTTATGTTGGTATCCCCGGTCGCGGGGTACACTTGCAGTCACGGTGGACACTTCAATTAAGTTTCAAAAATTCGAACGCCTGTTGGTAACAGGTTCGTGATCAAACCGCAGTGAGCGGCCCAGTCGCCAGCACAGCGCCTGTTGGAACGCCCGTTGGTGACCCGCCTTGAGGCTCATCACTCACGGCCAAGACGCCATTTTTAAATTTGGCCCGTCAGCGCTTCAGGCACGTTGACGCGCGTGGTTGTCGCATCTGGCAATACACCAAGCGAAACGGGTGCGTCTTGCCCCGCAATCAACCACAGCTCGAGACTGCGACCACTTGCAGCCACTCCACCAACGCGGTTCAAGCGCAGCTCGCCTTTGCCTTCGTCATAATAAGCCACCAGTTTAAAATCGCCCTGTGCCGCCGCAACTTGCGCCACCAGAGCGCCATCAATTGCCTGCTGCGTCAGGCGGAAGCAGCGTCCATGTGCCCAATGCCAATCACGGCAACCAGTGCAGCACCTGCAAGTCCGCGCCAAAACCCGAGACTATCCCACCAAGACGACGACTTCTGCGCGGTGCCTGCAAACAAGGTTTTCTCTAATGCAGAAGCAATATGACGGGGTGGTTCTACCGCTGCAATGTCACTGGAAAAATCAACAAAATGCTCATCCCAATGGCGAACGGCGGCGGCCAACGTGGCATCCTCAGCCATGCGCTTTGCAAATTGAACGCGCGCCTCACCCTGCATCACGCCAAGTGCATATTCTGCAGCAGTGATGTTATCTCTCTCGCTCAATGTGAAGGTGCTTTTCGTCATGATGACAGGCACTCCTTCAAGCTGATCAAGCTGCGGCGCAGCCACGTGCGCACCGTGTTCAAAGGCTGTTGCAAACGGTCCGCCAGCTCCTGATAACTGTAGCCTTCCATATAGGCGGCTTTCACGGCTTCGGCACGGCCCGGCGATAGTTTTTCAAGGCACAAGCGCAAACGCTCCACCTCGCCACCCACATACAACATTCTGCTCAGGCGTTGCTGAAAGGTCAGCAATATCATCAGCCTCTTCCAGTTCGCCTGTCTCAGGTTTACGGCTGCGCAAACGGTCAATCGCTTGATTGCGCGCAATCGTCACGAGCCAGGTAATGGGGCTATAGCCCGACACTTGGTACTTCGCGGCATTGTGCCAAATCTTGATGTAAGTCTCCTGCAACACGTCTTCTGCATCCGTTCTGTTTTTTAAGACACGCAAACAGACGCCAAATAGTTTCGCTGATGTCGCGCTATAGAGTGAACGAAACGCTAAGCGGTCACCCAGACCAGCACGCGTAATCAGATTTTCAATATCTTGAGGCGACATGAAACTGCATTAGCGAAGTTCTTCGAACCTGACCAGTGCCAGAAGTAAGGCGGCAAACAAACCGACTAGATCAACTGCAAATTCCGAAAGCTCACATGGCCTTTGCGGCCGATGATGATGTGATCGTGAATCAGAATGTTGAGCTTGTCTGCTGCCACAATAATTTTCTTCGTCATGTCGATATCCGCCAACGACGGTGTGGGATCACCTGAGGGGTGATTGTGCACCAGTATGATGGCCGAAGCTGAAAGTTCCAACGCGCGTTTCAAAACTTCACGTGTGTAAACCGGCGTATAGTCAACCGTACCCTGCTGTTGTTGTTCATCGGCAATGAGTTGATTCTTCTTATCGAGGAACAATAGGCGAAATGTTTCGATATCTTCAAAAGCCATCGCAGCGCGACAATAATCGATGATGGCATTCCATGTATTGAGCACCGGACGATTGATGACCTCGCCCTTCGTCAAACGCAAAGCCGCAGCGCGGATGAGTTTTAATTCGGTGACAATGCCGGGGCCAACACCTTTGACTTCCATCAGCAAATTGGCAGGTGCTGAAATCACTTCGGCAAAACTTCCAAACCGCGCGATCAGTGCCTTGGCCGTGGGCTTGGTATCGCCGCGCTTGTTGGCGCGAAACAAGACCATTTCCAGCAACTCGTAGTCCGGCATGGCGTCAGCGCCACCCACCAGAAAACGATCACGCAAGCGTTCCCGGTGCCCAAGGTGCAGTGGCGGCAAGCCTTCTTCCAAACCTTTGGCAGGCGGCTTCACCATCGCATCACACCTTGTAGGGGGGATGATGTAATCCCTTCGGGCTCAGCGTGAAAATTTCAGCAGCCCGTTTCCGTAATGCCAATGCTGTGTTCAAACTGCGCCGAGAGCGAACGATCCCGCGTCACCGCTGTCCAGCCATCAGACAAAACTTTAACATGGGGTTTTCCCAAATTGATCATCGGCTCAATCGTGAAAAACATGCCGGGCTTCAAAACAACACCTTCACCCGGCCTGCCGTAATGCAACACATTGGGGTGATCGTGAAACACTTGGCCCAAACCATGACCGCAAAAATCTCTCACAACGGAACAGCGTTCCAGCCTCAGCGTAAGACTGAATAGCATGTCCAACATCGCCCAGTGTATTGCCCGGCTTTGCAGCAGCAATACCGCGCATCAAACACTCATAGGTAATCTCAACCAGGCGCTCTGCTTTCCGCGACACATTTCCAACATTTGCCATGCGTGACGTGTCACCAAACCAACCGTCAACGATCAAGGTCACATCAATGTTGACAATGTCACCATCCAGCAGCGGCTTGTCATTGGGCATGCCATGGCACACCACATGATTGATCGAAGTGCACAAGGCATGCTTATAGCCGCGATAATTCACGGTAGCAGGAATGGCCTTATTGTCCCGTGCAAAAGTGGTGCAGAGTTTATCAAGCGCGTCCGTTGTCACCCCAGGTTGGGCTGCTGCGACCAAAACATCCAAACATTCCGCCGCCAATTTCCCAGCTTTGCGCATGGACACAAAGTCGTCCTTCGTATGCAGGCGGATGCGCGGATTGCGTTCACTCACATCAAGATCATTCATAACAAGTCCAACAGGGGCACCTCGCCCTCAATTTCAATTCTGTCAGGGCTGACATGGCAGGTCAATGCAATCGCTTCAACCCCCACCTGCCGTGCGGCCAAAAAACTGTTAAAATATGCTCGATCAAGGTCAGGGGTCAGCGTAAATGACTGAGGCTTACCGCCCTGAATGCAATAAACCATCACCGCCCGGCTGCCCTGCAGTACCATTTCAGCCATTTCCCGCAAATGCTTCTCGCCGCGCTCGGTTTTACAATCCGGAAACTCCGCCAAATTTGCTTGACGATACAGTGTGACGTTTTTCACTTCGACATAGCAGGCAGGCTTGCCCTGTTCCTCCAGCAGCAAGTCAATCCGGCTATTCTCCCCGTATTTCACTTCCCGCCGCAGTGATCCATAGCCACGCAATGCTGCGACACGTTCAGCTTTAATAGCATCCTCAACCAACCTGTTGGGATGCCCGGTGTTGATACCAATCATTCCCACATCGGGTCTTTCAACGATCTCCAAGGTGTGCGGGTATTTTCGTGTCAGACTGGCGGAGCGCGATACATAAACCGGAAGTCCCGGCGTTGTGAGGCCCAACATGGTTCCGGTATTGGGGCACGCGGCTGTGATCGTTTGCCCCGTATCCAGCGTAATGTCAGCGAGAAACCGCTTATAGCGCTTGATCAGTGTGCCGCGCTGCAATGGTTGACCAAATTCCATGCTCGACAGGGACCACGACGAGTGCCAGAAGTCCAGCAGAAATCGGAGTTGATTGCCCTATGTCCACCGCCCCAACGGCTGCCGTGCTGCTCATCGGCAATGAAGTGCTCTCGGGCCGCACCAAAGACAAGAACTTGGGATTCATCGCAGATTACTTGACCGCCCTTGGCATTGATCTGATGGAAGCCCGCGTCATCGCCGATGATGAAGCTGATATCATCGCCGCCGTGAATGCTTTGCGCGCACGCTATACCTATGTGTTTACCACAGGCGGCATTGGCCCCACCCATGATGACATCACTGCAGACTGCATGGCCAAGGCTTTTGGCGTTGAGATTTCACACCACCCCGAAGCTAGTGCAATTCTCATCAAGCACTTTGAATCCATCGGCCGCGAACCAAACGAAGCCCGCATGCGCATGGCCCGCATTCCCCACGGTGCAACACTGATTGAAAACAGTGTCAGCAAGGCACCGGGGTTTCGCATCGAAAATGTTTTCGTCATGGCCGGCGTACCCAAAGTGATGAACGCCATGATGGATGCCATCGCGCCAACACTGATCAGCGGTATACCCATTCAAAGCCGCACCATTCGTTTTGAAGGTGGCGAAGGCGACATTGCAAAACCATTGAAAGAAATACAAGAGCAGTACCCCATGCTGTCGATAGGCTCTTATCCTTTTGAAAGCGAACGCGGCTTCAACACCAATCTGGTATTACGAGGACGCGACGAAAATGCGTTGGCTGCAGCAACGGTTGCGGTGTTGGCAGAGTGTCAGGCATTGGTGCGCGAAGGCAAAGCCCGCAGTTGCGCTGAAATTTAAACCTTCAATAATCGGATCAACCAAACAGCAACGACGCTCACAGTTCCGGACAATACTGTTCCCCACGCAAGATCAATCATCGCGATACGAAACGTAAAGCCTTTGAGCGTTGCAAGGTTCGTCAAATCATAGGTCGCATAGGCAACGAAGCCGAAGAATGCGCCATATAAGATTGCTTTGCCCAAGCCTGGATAAGGCAGAGACGGCACGATGACGAACACCAGCAAGCCCAACGCATAAAACGCATAGAAAACAAAGGCGACAACGAAGTCTGGTTTGTCCCGCAACAACGCGCCGATTTCCGGGCGATAAATCAATCGCCCAGCATTGCTGAGCCAGACAAAATCAATCGCAAGAAAAACCGCGAAGACGATAAGATATTGCAAAATGTACTGTCGCATGAATGGCCTCTGGGATGTACTACGTCAGCATATCGCAGTGGGATCACGCAAACTCAGTCGTCGCGATAGACCCGTTCGCGCTTTTCATGACGCTCTTGTGCTTCAATGGACAGCGTTGCAATCGGACGCGCATCTAGGCGCTTCAGGCCGATGGGTTCACCGGTTTCTTCGCAATAGCCATAGGTGCCATCGGCAATGCGCTTCAATGCAGCATCAATCTTGGAAATCAGTTTGCGCTGCCGATCGCGTGTGCGCAGTTCCAACGAACGATCTGTTTCTGATGAGGCACGATCAGCAACATCTGGAAGAACGTGGTTCTCTTCCTGAAGATGACCTAGCGTTTCGCGGCTCTCTTTCAGAATGTCTTCTTTCCAGTTCAAAAGCTTCTGTCGGAAATATTCGACCTGCCGTTCATTCATAAACGGCTCATTATCGCTGGGCTGATAGTCTTGATCTAACACAAGGGACATAGACGCTTCTCTCCACCGTCGTTGCGGCGGCTTATAGCGCCGACACAACACCCCTTTCAATAGGTCTTAATCCTTTGAATTTATTTGGTTTTGATATATTCGCTCTGCCGCCCAACCCTAGAATTTGGATGGAATCACTGCTGCACAGGCTTTTTAAGCGCTTCGTCCAGCCTATCCTTGGCCTGCATCAGCCAATAACTGCCCTGCACACCAAGCCTTCCCAACTGCCCAAAAGCCCAGCGCGGTGCAAACGGTGTGAATTGCCGATAGCGATCATCACCTCCTGCAATGGCTGACGCGATCAACTGCCCAGCCATCGCCGTGGTGTTAAGCCCATGCCCACCAAAGGCCGTTGCAAACCATTGCCCCTCAGCATCACGCCCAATCAGCGGCATTTTGTGAAGCGCATATCCCATCAGCCCCGCCCAAGCGTAATCCATGCGCGGTGTGCCGAGAGTTGGAAATGTTGAAAGCATGTCTCCGCGCATGGCCAGTGCCAATTGGTCCGGTTCGCTAACGCGCGTGGTGATGCGACCGCCCCACAAAATCCGGCCATCCCCCAACAGACGATAATAATCACCAGCACGCCGCGTATCGGCAATGGCTTCGCTGGTTGCGATGCTGTTTTGTTTTAATGGTTCTGTGACTGCGATGTAAGTAGCCACCGGTAAAACAGCCCGGCCACTTGGTGCGTGCAGCTTGCGGTCCAGCGCTGACACACAATGCACAACGTGTTCAGCATTCACCTGCCCCGCATCGGTTACAACGCAAAAGTCCTTGCCCCGCCGTACAATACGCCGGGCCGCAGTATTTTCAAATATTGACACGCCAGCTTCACGGCAAAGTCGCGACAATATCAACGCATATTTCAGCGGATGAATATGAAACGCGTTCGGAAATGAAATACTGTCAAAATAGCGTTGTGATTTTAGGACACTCCGCGTTTGCGTCGTCGACGAGAATTCAATGTCCTGACCAAATCGCGACTGCAAATCACGACCATACTTATGCAATCCCCCGCCATCGTCATAGCGCACACACAGGCGGAGGCCCTGCCCCATCAGAATTGTGGAATCGTGCTGTTCAATCGTCCGCCGCACAAACTGCGTACCCAAAGCTGAGAGTTGGAAAAGAGATTTGGCATTCTCATATCCCACATGTTTTTCGATCTCGCCTAAACCCAATGCAAAACCATTCGACACAAAGCCGCCGTTGCGACCTGATGCACCACAGGCCACTCGCGATGCTTCCAGCAATGTCACACGCTTTCCCGCGCGCGCCAATTCCAGTGCCGTCGTCAAACCAGAAAATCCAGCACCAACAACGCAAACGTCTGCTTGAACGTTTTGTCGCAAAGGCTCACACGCCGCCCCACGCTTTGCAGTGGCTTCATACCAACTTAACGGAAGATTAATGCTCTGTTCCAATTCAAGACACTCCTTAATGACTACACTTAACGCAAAATTAGCGGACTCCGTGCAATTTGATGCAATCGGTCAATTTTTGGATTGTTGTGCACATGCGTCTGGTTCCTGTTCTTGCCCTTATGACTTCTGCTTTTGCGCTCGCAGCATGTGGCGGCGGCTCGCTCAGCGGCAGTGGTGTGCTTTCAGCTTCGGCTGAACGCGCAGCAATCGGTGCAGTTTGCGGAATCAATGATCCATCATGCGTGCCAACACCAGCAGCATCAGCGGCACCGGACACTGACGGCGACGGCACGCCTGATGCAACTGACACAGATGGCACGACTGGCGGTGCAGCAGGCGGTAACACAACAAGTGTGGCCACTGGCAATCGTACCATTGCGATTCGACAATTCGTTCTCGATAAACCCGCACCCGGCACAGTCGCCTTGTCGCAAGTTGTATCAGCAGAAGCGCCAACATTTGCGGCAACTGAAGCCAAGTAATCAATATACTCTCACCCAGCACCAAGCCAAAGACCATGCAGTTTGCGGTGGACACGAACACTGCAGCCAACAGCCAATGGGCTGTACCGACAATGCAAACCGAATTCTTGAACGGCACCAGAGACTTGACCTGGATTAAGCGCAATCACACGACTGTAAACCCCGCCGCATTCAACATTGTTGACACTGCGGGTAACCCGGTACAGTGGAATGGCAACAACTTTTACTACACAGTACTGCACACAACCCCAACCGGTGTACACAATGTCGGCGACGCGGTTGATATGCACGACGACTTCTATTGGTCGCAGGTTGTTCCCTACATGGGCAGCAAAGCCAACGGTGGTACAAAAGACGCCTACCGCGAATATCGAATCAACGTTGATAACAATCTGGACACGCGCGATGAGTTGTTGCAGGTCTGGGCCTGGGGCGACAGCTATTCCATCAACTATGAAAACCGTATTGGTGGCGGCGATGATCCAAAGCAACAAGCCTGGAGTTTTGGCGGGCGCAAAGCCACAGCCATGCCGACAGGCGGCACAGCGCGCTACGCTGGCCGTTGGGTAGGCGCTGCAAAAACCTCTAACTTTATCAAGCCTGATGGTTCCGACATTGATCCAAATGCCAGTTGGATGGTACAGGGTCGCAGTGACGTGATTGCAGACTTTACTGCCAGCAGCATCCGTGGCACGCTAACTCCAGAAACTTGGACGTCTTGGCAAACCACATTAAAAGGCTATCACACTTGGACGACGCGCGATGCTGCAATTCCAACGACAGGCAACATCGTCGGTAGTCCAGATTCAGCTACGACAGCAAACCCAGAATTCCAGTTCTACACCTCTGCACTTTCTCTCGACGCCAAAATCAAGGCGGGCGATACAACAAGTCCAACAGCCCAGAAAAATGTGTTTGAAGGTACTGCATCGTTCGGCAATGAATATCAAACTTCAGACAACCCCATGTATGGTGGCTTCTTCGGCGCAGACGGCGACGAAGTCACTGGCATTTTCAACGCCAAAGGCAAGTTGGTTAACCCCGTGGGCGGTAGTGCTGCACTTATTGGTAATCGTGGCGCTGAAGTTATCATAAATGGCTCGTTCAACGGCAACTGCAACGTATCGGCGGCATGCGCACCGTAAAAACTTTCGGTTCTAAAATCGTCCAGCGCGCTTCGATCTGCGCGCTGGCTTTTTTTGTAACCCTCGCAACACAACACGCCCAAGCAACAACGCCAAATGCCCAGCAGTTGGTGGCATACGAAGCCGCTTCTGAAGTTGAGCGCGTGAAGCTGCTTATTTTTCTGGCTAAAAATGGCGAAGTTGAAAATGTGCGCATGTTGTTGTCGCAATATCCATTGCAAGGTCCGCATGCGACCAATCGTATGCTCTTCATTGACGGTCTGTTGCTAAAGTCAGAAGGTCGGTTGACACAGGCCGCAGAAAAATTCCGTGGCGCACTCGCCGCTGATCCAAGCTTAACCTTGGTGCGTGCCGAACTTGCAGAAACTCTGGTGACGCTGCAGGAAGATGATAGCGCAAAACACCATTTAAAGCTCTTAGCAGCCGAGGCCCCGTCCGAAGCTGCCGCATCCGGCATCCGTTCTTTCATTGATAAAGTTGACAGCCGCACACCCTTTAAATTCAGCGGCTATGTATCTTTCGCGCCATCAACAAATCTCAACAACGGTAGCAAGAACGATACTGTCTACTCGCCAGTCCTAAATGCAAATCTCGTGATTGACGACGCCAACAAAGCCAAAAGCGGACTTGGCGTTGCCGGTGGCTTAAATGCTGCCTACACCAAACGTTTGGGCAATGACTTCATGTTTGTTACTGCAGGCAATGCCAATGCGCGCCTCTACGACAACAGCGATTTCAACAGTTATGGCTTGAGCGAAACCGCAGAGCTGCGTTTTCTTGTAAAGCACGGACATTTTGGTTTTGGTGGCGTTTCAAGCCAATCCTTGGACACAACCGACTATGCCCCTAGTTACATCTCATTTGGACCACGGTTTTCAGCGTCCTTACAAGTCACTGCAAAAGACCACATCACAGGCGGTGTCGTTCATGAATGGCGCGAAACATTGGATGTAGCGAATTCGCAAAGCACGGCGCTCATGTTTGATGCTGCATGGACTCACGCGTGGAACTCCAGCTTCACGACAACTCTGTTTTCAGGCCTCGACGTTATAAATACAAACTCTGACCAAACCTCTTACCGGTCACTTTCCGGTGGGCTTTCGATTTATAAAGAATTGCCCCGCGGCATTACGGCCAATGTCACAGGTATATATACGCAGTCAGACTTCGAAGGCTATAATGGCATTTTAGCACTCACGCGGGCCGATCAGCGGTTGACGGGCTCCATCGAGCTGACCAAGCGCGACTTCAATATTTTCGGTTTCGCCCCGTCCGTATCCTACAGCTATACCGACAATCTCTCTAACGCTGACAACTATGACTACGACAACCACGCCGTTGACATGCGGTTGACCAAGGATTTCTGAGGCCATTGCCGTCGCGCTTCGGCCCCGCTAAAGCATCGGCCATGCGTTTTAAATCTGCTCTCGATTTCAAAAAACTCCCGCACAAGGCCGTCACAGTCCTTGGCATGTCCGGTGTTGGCAAAACCACTTTGGCCAGTTTGTTGATGAATTCAGGTTGGTTTCAATATTCAGTCGATTACCGCATTGGCACCCGCTACATGGATGAGTACATTGTCGATAACTTCAAACGCGAAGCCATGACCAATCCGTTTCTGCGCGATCTTCTGCGTTCGGACTCGATTTATGTGCGCTCCAATATTACCTTCGACAATCTAGCGCCGCTTTCAACTTATCTTGGAAAGCCTGGCAATCCTGAAAAAGGCGGCATTCCCTTTGCAGAATACAAGCGCCGGCAGGCCCAACACCGTGACGCTGAAATCCGCGCTCTGCTTGATGTGCCGGAATTCATTGCGCGTGCCAGCGACATCTATGGCTACGAGCATTTCATCTGTGATTCCGGTGGCAGCTTGTGTGAAGTGGTGGATGCAGACAATCCGAACGACCCAGTGTTAACGGCCCTTAGCGAACACACCTTGTTACTTTATATTGAGGGCACAACAGAACACGCCCGCATGCTGGTAGAGCGCTTCCGCAAAAATCCAAAGCCCATGTATTATCAACCAGCATTTCTCGAAAAGACTTGGGCTGAGTTCAAGACCATCAATAAAATCCGCGATGATGATGCCGTGGACCCCGATGCTTTTGCTGTCTGGGGCTTTGAGCAACTGTTGCATCATCGCATTCCGCTCTACGAAAAAATCGCAAAAAATTTTGGCTATACGGTTCGAATGCGTGACATTCCAAATGTGACAACCGAAGACAAGTTCATTGATCTTGTCGCCACTGCCATCGAACAAAAGTAAACCCAATGCCCATTCGTATTCCCGATGAATTGCCGGCCCGCCGCATTCTTGAAAAAGAAGGCGTTTCGATCATGACCAAAGCTTCGGCTGATCGTCAAGACATTCGCCCATTGCGCATCGCACTGCTCAACTTGATGCCAAACAAAATCAAAACTGAAACCCAATTCGCACGGCTGATTGGCGCGTCACCTTTGCAAGTTGAGCTCACGCTTGTGCGCATCACCAACCATACACCAAAGAATACGTCGCAAGATCATATGTTGGCGTTTTATGACACATGGCAGGATGTACGCGATCAAAAGTTTGACGGACTGATCATCACCGGCGCACCAATTGAACAAATGCCGTTTGAAGACGTGACCTATTGGGATGAAATGACCAAAATTCTGGATTGGACACAAACCCATGTTCATTCCACCATGCACATTTGCTGGGCGGCACAAGCAGCCCTCCACCATTTCCACGGTGTCAACAAACATCCCCTCGCCCAAAAGGCCTTTGGGGTTTACCGCCACCGCAATTTAAATCCGGCCTCTACTTATCTACGCGGATTTTCCGATGATTTTTCCATGCCGGTTTCACGATGGACAGAAGTGCGCCGCGCTGAACTTCCAACTGATCATGGCCTCGAAGTGTTGATGGAGTCCGATGAGATGGGATTGTGTCTTGTCAATGACCCGGCACACCGCGCACTCTACATGTTCAACCACATCGAATATGATACGCGTTCACTGGCCGAGGAATATGAACGCGATGTGGCGGCCAGGAAAGCGATCGCGATCCCTGCGCATTACTATCCCGGCGATAACCCCAAAAACCCGCCGGAAAACCGTTGGCGCAGCCATGCCCACTTGTTGTTCGGCAACTGGATCAACGACGTCTATCAAACCACGCCCTTTGACGTGAACGATATCGGTTGAAAATAATTCCGCCCAGACCTTGAACCTGCCACTTTTTATTCCTATCTTCTGACGTGAAAAGAAAGGACGGCGAAGTGGCGGGTTTTCAAGATGTGATGGACACAGGGCGCATTGCAGCCAGTGGTTTAAAGGATTTCGCCACAGGTTTGGTCAATCCCACACTGCGCTTGGGCGTTACGGGTCTGTCGCGCTCCGGCAAAACCGTGTTTATCACTGCACTTGTGCATGCTCTGTTGAAAGGCGCGCGCCTCCCCGTGTTTGACGCCTATGCCAAGGGCCGCATTAGCCGCTGCTATTTGGAACCACAGCCCAACGATGAATTGCCACGCTTTCCCTATGAGTTAAATTTGGCGAAGCTGACAGCAGAAGACCGCCAGTGGCCCGAAGGCACAAGTCGCATCAGCCAGTTGCGCCTGACCATCGAGTATGAACCG
Source organism: uncultured Alphaproteobacteria bacterium (assembly GCA_963850355.1). Classification (GTDB taxonomy): domain Bacteria; phylum Pseudomonadota; class Alphaproteobacteria; order Rhizobiales; family Aestuariivirgaceae; genus Aestuariivirga. The sequence goes on along the minus strand of CAWKKP010000008.1, from coordinate 452,864 downwards.
CAAGGCCTGATCGCGCGCAACCTGCATGGTGGCAAACTGCATCTCGACATTATTGATTACCCCGGTGAATGGCTGCTCGATTTGCCATTGATGGCGCAAACCTATCAGCAATGGTCTGCCTCCACTTTGGACGCAGCGCGAAAGCTGCCCCGCATCAAACACGCGAAAGATTGGCTCGACCATGTGGTGATGACGGAAGCGAACGCAGCGCCGGATGAATTGATCGCAGTTGAAGCTGCCAAGCGTTTCACCAGCCTATTTGGCGCGTTGCCGCGAGAACGATGTGTCACAATCCACCTTGCCACCAGGTCGGTTTTTATTGCCGGGAGATTTGGCGGGTTCGCCACTTTTATCCTTTGCACCACTCGATATGCGCGCCGATGCCGAGATTATGCCAGGGTCCTTGGGCGCATTGATGCAACGACGCTATGACTCCTATGTTGCAAAAATTGTAAAACCGTTTTTCTTTGGCCATTTCGCAAGGCTGGATCGGCAGATCGTTTTGGTCGATACATTGACTGCGTTGAATGCCGGACCTGCCGCCGTGGCGGATTTGCGCAAAGCCTTTACCGATGTACTGTCCTGTTTCCGCATGGGCGAGAACACTTTCATCACCGAACTCTTTGGCCGCAAAGTAGAGCGTGTGTTGTTCGCGGCCACCAAGGCCGACATGCTGCATCATACCGGACATGATCAGTCTGGAAAATATTCTCCGTACACTGATTGATGAAGCCGCTGCCCGCGCCGATGCAACGGGTGCGCGCTACGATGTCGCGGCCATTTCGGCCATCCGCGCCACGACGAGAAGCAACGCTGCAACAAAAAGGCGAAGACCTCGCTTGCATTGTAGGCACGCCTGAACAGCACGAAGTGATTGGCGACACTGACATTTGACGGCAACAAAGAAGCTGCCATTTTTCCGGGTGATCTGCCGGAGGATCCGCAAGCGGCTCTGGATGGCCGCTTGGAAGGCAAGCTCAAATTTGTGCGCTTCCGCCCACCACAGTTGAAGGATGGGACTTTTCCCCATATCCGCCTCGATAAGGCCATTGAATTTCTGCTTGGAGATCGTTTCGCATGAGCAAAGACGCACGCGCACCCCAAGCCTTTGTGTTGCCGAATGCAGACGATGCTGTGTCGGCAACAAAAACCAAAAAGCGGGTTCAAGCGCCAAAGCTGGTGTTTGAACCAGAGCTTGAGCACACCGATGTGGTAACAGTTCCGCGCACTGCAAAAATGCACGCACCGCGCCGCTTTCGCTGGTTGGCCTTACTTGTGTCAGCCCTCTTCGCACTGTTCACCATGTGGGCAGGCCTCGCCATTGTGCAGCTTGTTGAAAGCTTCTTTGCGCGCAACGCTTTTCTCGGTTGGATGGCATTGGTCATTGCGGGGCTCGCTGGCTTTGCCGCTCTTGCCATTATTTTCAGAGAAATCTTTGGTCTTTGGCGGCTCAACAAAATTGAAGCGCTGCAAGAAAAGGCCGCCCGCGCCATCAACTTGGATGAGCGAAGTTCCGCCGAAGAGGCCTGCGCAGAATTGACAATCCATTTATGCAGGGCGTGCCGATTCTGCCTGGGGCTTGCAGCAATTTGCGTCGCATAAGCATGACATTCTTGATCCTCGTGACCGCATGAAGTTGGCTGAACTCACTGTTGGTGGAACCGCTTGATGAAATGGCGCACAAGATTATTGCGCGGCGTGCAAGGCGCGTCACCTTACTCACCACCGTGACCCCAGCTGCGGCCCTCGACATTCTGTTTGTTGCCGCACAAAACTTGGCCATGCTGCGGGAATTGGCAACGCTTTATGGTGGACGTCCATCAACCATCGCCACATTGCAGCTTGGCCCGCATGGTGGCAACACATCTGGCAGTGACGGGTGGCTTGGCCCTGTCCGACAACCTGATCCAGCATTTCGTTGGCAAAGGCCTGCTGGGCAAACTTTCTGCACGCTTTGGCGAAGGTGCAGTGAACGGCATTCTCACATCCCGCATTGGCCTTGCCGCCACAGATGTCTGCCGACCCATACCGAGAGAAACAGCAACACGTGACACATTGACGAGTCTTCTGAAGGAAGTCATGACATTTGGTGACAAGACGCTTGCCCCGGGAGAGGCCGATGACAAAGATTGATCAAGCGGTTCAAAGCCGCCACAACACGAGAAACACCTTGCATACCATTCTGCTGGTGGTGGGCACTGGCCTTATCATGGGCGCACTCGCTTACACTGATGTTCGGTTGGATTGGCTTGATAGGCGCTGGCATTTTTGGGGCCTTTGGTATTGCCAGTTTAGGTCGTGTCTCTCCCAAAATGGTGCTGGGTCTGTATAAGGCCCGACCGCTTGCAGAACACGAAGCGCCAGAGCTGCACAGCATTATGCGTGAGCTTTCAAAGCGCGCGAACCTTCCGTCTGTACCGACTCTGCATTACGTGCCGACGAAAATGATGAACGCCTTTGCCGTCGGGCGCATTGACGACTCTGCTGTTGCTGTCACAGACGGCCTGTTGCGGGCCATGAACATGCGGCAAATCGCGGGAATTTTGGCCCATGAAGTCTCGCACATCAAAAGTGGTGATTTGAAAGTGATGGGGCTCGCTGACGTGCTTAATCGCATCACCAGCATACTCTCCAACATCGGGCTGATCGGCGTTCCCTTGGTGTTTGGCACTGGTATTAATGTACCCTTTTTGGGACTGGCGTTAATGATTGCGGCCCCCACATTGGGCGGATTGTTACAACTTGGCCTGTCGCGTGCCCGTGAATATGACGCGGATTTGGACGGGGCCACGTTAACCGGTGACCCGGAAGGCCTGGCCTCCGCACTCAAAATTCTGGAAGAACGCCAAGGCGGAAAATGGGAAGGCTTGGTGTTGCCGGGTTCACGTTTACCACAACCGTCGCTGTTGCGAACGCACCCCAAAACCGAGGATCGCATCGCAAAACTCATGGCTTTGCGCGGCAAGGATGCTGAACAAATCATCGTGCGCCATAATACTGATAAGCCTCAAACGTCCTTCGTGCCGCAAGTTTCTGATCCACAAAATCCGCTGGCACAGACTGGGCGTTTACTATTGAGCGTTAAGGACTTGTTTACCACCCGCTAAACTCAGGGGTGCGGCGTTCATCTTTCTACCCGAAACTTGCATCATAACATTTACGTTACCAACAAGGGTCGAACGATGTTGAAGTCATTGCGCGTTGCAGCAAGCATTGCTGACAGCACAGAAACTGTTTTTTCGGCAATGCGGCGAACACGTCGAGCTCATTGACCGTTGTCACGTCCCTGTCCTCTTTGCGCAGCATGGAGACACAATGGCGCGACCTAGAAGCCGACAGTCAAGACCACAACAGCGTATTCCAATCCTTTGATTGGGTGATGGCTTGGGCAGAAACTTATGTGGCCACTCCCTCAAACACCTCACTTCATATTCTAGCTGGCTATGACAAAGACAAATTGGTGTTCATTTGGCCGCTGATGCGTGCGCGCAACAAAGGCTTTTCCGTCCTCACCTGGTTGTCTGACCCCTTTGGTCAATATGGCGATATTCTCTGCCGCAAAGGCTACAGCCCGCGACAATGGCTTGAGGGTAGCATCGCATTCATGAAGCGTCTGAAAGACGTTGACATCCTGCGCCTGCGCCATGTGCGCGCCGACAGCCACTTGGCCGTTCACGCCGCCCATCTCCTCAATGACGCGAGACTTGCCAGAAAAAGCACCGTCGCTTGATCTGACCCGCTTCGCAACAGATGCTGACTATGACGCGCGCTACACACCCGTGCAGCGCAAGCGCCGCAAAAAAATTCGCAAGGCCCTTGAAGAGCTGGGACCGGTTACATTCACCCAATTGCCAAATGGCACTTTGACCGATACCGCCATGCGCCAGGCCATTGACGAGAAGAATGCTTGGTTGGCAGACCGTGGCCGTATCAACCGTGTGCTGGGGTGCCCCGGCCATTGGGCCTTTCTCAAAAACCTGTCACGCAGAATGGCTGGCACAGTGGAGGTGGTTGTGACCGAATTGAAAGCGGGGGACGAAGCCGTGTCATGGGAAGTGGGCTTCCGCCATCGGGGCAAACATTACGGCTACATCACATCACACATGAACAAGCATACGGACCTTTCACCCGGTCGCTTGCATATGGACATGTCGCAACGCGCCTGTCTCGCAGCAGGCATGACCGAGTATGATCTCATGGTGCCGAATGATGCGCACAAAGAGTCGTGGTCTTCAGGTACTATGGACACCAATGATTACTATTTGCCGCTGTCATTGCAGGGTGCCGTTGTTGGCCATGTCTATATCCGCACCATCCGGCCAGTGCTGCGCAAGATATACTACAGCCTTGATGCGTCGACACTTCGCAAGCTCAATCTGAAATCCATGTTCAGCCGCGCGAAGCCGACAAAAGAAGCTTAATGCGCTTCACAACTTCGGAATGCTCTCTTTCGTCATTATAAGAGAGCGTCGGAGCTTGGCCAGTTTGGGCGTCACCGATCAATCCGTTATCCTTCAGCATACGGATGAAATCATCCACGCGGCGTGGCGGATGCAGAATGCCACGTGTTGCAAGCCAAGCTCCAACGCCTGAAGCCGTAGACCAACGCGGCACCAGCGATGAAGTGGGCAGATCGTATACCCACACAGGTTTTTCCATTTGCAACATTTCCCCGACCATTGAAACACTGTCAGATGTCACCATCAAATGGTCGCAAAGTTTCAATGCAGCTTGATAAGGGTTGTCACTTTGACCACGGCGATAGATCCAGTGTGGCGCGCGCAATTCTGTTGCGATCTTATCAAGCGCAGCTGTCGGTGAGCGCGGCGAATCCAACAGAATAACACTGCCGCCCGCATCAGCCGCTGCCCGCTCCAGCGCACGTCCAAAACCACGCAGATCGTCATCATTCAAACGCAGTGGAAACTTTGCACCCCCAACAACCCCGAGGATCCACGGGCGCGGCAAGGTCTGCCAAAGTGCCTCAAAATGCCGAAGCTCTGTATCTGCAACTGCTTTTGGCGCAGCAAAAGGCAATGACACCACAGCGACATTGTCCAACGCAGGTAAGCCATATTGCGGCGTTGTCACCACCAGATCAAAACAGCGCAAATCCATGCGCGGCCTACCAATCTGCACGGACTTGGTGCGCCCGTCTGATTGCTGCTTAATCCACAATGAAACCGCCGCCGTGCGCCGTCCCGTTGCCACCACAAGATCAGGCCATGGTGGTCGCAACTGCGATGCACTTGCCGCCGTCACATGCCGAAGCGAAGCTCCACCAAGCCAATTTGGAATCCGATGCAGTCCGTTGAAAACCAATTGCTTGCTTTCAACGCGACCGCCAAGCCGCAAGGCCAACTCCATGGCCTGCGCATTGTCACCAGCACGCAAACCTTTCAGCACCCAAATCAATGGGCGATTGCCTACATCAACGGCCATATTGCGCCATCACTTCACGCAGTTGATCATGCGGCAGGGCAATGCTGGTGTTGCCATCACGCCCTGTCATGGTTTCGCCAGTGATCATGGCATCCACAACGGCCTCTTCCGTCGCCTCAACCGTGGCGCGGAAAAGCTGATCGATGGCAGGCCCCGAAATCCATTCGCCAGATCGGATTGCTCCCGAAGTGGAATACCCCACCGCATTCCCCGTTGAGAACGCTAAAAAAATATCGCCAGAACCATTGCCGCCTATGGTGCCCGTTCGCGCCAACCCCAGAGGCACACGTCGTGCCAAGCGCTTCAGTTGATGCGGCATCAACGGCGCATCGGTAGCGATGATGGCAATGATTGAACCCTGCTCTTTGCCGCGCAGCTTGCCGTGCGTGATGTGTTTTCCAATGGGCACACCTCGCACCATCAAATCTTCGCGCTTGCCAAAATTCGATTGCACGAACACGCCCAGCGTAAAGTCCTTGCCGTCGATTTTGATACGACGAGACGCTGTGCTGCTGCCACCTTTGAAATCATAGGTCATCATGCCGGTGCCGCCACCCACATTCCCCATCGCAAGAGCGCCACCTTGTGCCATGTCAAGCGCTGCAAACACATGTTCATCACGCACATGAAAACCGTTGATGTCGTTCAGCTCGCCGTCATAGGTTTCAGCCGCTACGGGAAGTCCCCAGTCCTGTCCTGATCCAATCTTCCGTTCAAACATCCAGCGCAGCGTGGCATCGCGGGTGACGCCACAAGAATGCGTATTGGTAATGGTAATCGGCGTCTGTAACTCGCCCGCCTCTTCGATCCAGGCAAGTCCGCTCATTTCACCATTGCCATTCATACTGAAGGACCCGAGCGCACACGGCACGTAGGCCATGGCGCGGCCACGCGGTAAAATGGCAGTCACACCCGTACGAACAGGCCCATGTCCGGGACGCAAGGCACCTTCACCCGAAATCAGCGTGGTGTAACCCACCTCAATCCCTGCCACATCTGTGATGGCATTGTGGGGTCCAGGATCACCCTCAAAGGCAATGCCCAAACCCCGCGCCCGCACACGACCGTTGGCAGAATGTGAATGATTTATAGGCATGAAGCGTAACTCCCGTAAAACCTATGTACAGTGTCGTCCCCATTGTCCACAATCCCGCCATGACGGGTAAATCGTTTTCCACATACAAAGATATTCTGATCGTGCTGGGTGCTGCGGGCATTGTGATCCCGTTGTTGCTGCGTTTGGGCGTGAGCAGTATTTTGGGTTACCTTGTCGTTGGGCTGATGCTCGGTCCCCACGTGCTGGGCCGCATCGCGCAATCCGTGCCGTCACTCTCGGCCCTGTCATTAAGTGATTCCCATAGCGTTGAAGGCTTGGCCGAATTGGGCGTCGTGTTTTTGTTGTTTCTGATTGGGCTTGAACTGTCGTTCGAGCGCCTCAAAACCATGCGCAAATTGGTGTTTGGATTTGGCGGGTTGCAGGTTGCGCTTTCCACACTGCTGCTCGGCTTTGCCGCTGCTGCCTGGGGTTTTTCCTCAAAACAAGCCGCCATCATCGGCATGGCGCTGGCCTTGTCATCAACGGCAATTATCATTCAATTATATTCTGACGAGAAACGTCTAGGCTCGCAAGCAGGCCGCATCAGCTTTGCGGTTTTGCTGATGCAAGACGTGGCCGTAATTCCCATGCTGTTGTTGGTCACGGCACTTGCAGCACCCGATAGCGGCAGCCTTGCTGGCAATTTGACTTGGGCTTTGGCGCAAGCCTGTTTGGCCGCTGCCTTGATTGTGCTTGTCGGGCGCTATGCCTTAACGCCGCTGTTGCGCCTCGTAGCCTCCAGCAGAAGCCCTGATTTGTTTATGGCCGTTGTCTTGTTCATCGCCGTGGGCACGGGTGCGGCGGCAACACTTGCAGGCCTATCCATGTCATTGGGTGCTTTCATTGCAGGATTGGTGCTGGCAGAAACTGAATATCGCCGCGCCATTGAAACCATCATCGAACCCTTCAAAGGCTTGTTGCTGGGACTGTTCTTTTTGCTGGTCGGCCTCAATCTGGATTTGGGCTTGCTGCTACATTCACCCTGATGATCTTGTTTGCGGCCTGTGTCGTGATGGCCATTAAGACTGCTATCATCATGCTGTTGGGCGTGCTGTTCAAACTGCCGCGCCGGTCGGTGATGGAAGTCAGCAATGTTGCTGGGGCCGGGTGGTGAATTTGCATTTGTGATGTTAGCCGCAGCCACGGCGGCTGGCTTGTTTCAACAAGGCGAAACTGCAGCAACCCTGTTGCTCGTCACCCTGACTATGATGCTGATTCCGGTTCTGGCAAAACTTGCAGCGCGCTTGCGCCGTGCGCTTGAGAACAACACACCAACACCCTTGAAAATGGAAGCCCCGCCCGAACAGGTGAAATCCCACGTGGTTATTGCAGGCTTTGGCCGCGTTGGCACCATGGTGGCTGATATGCTGCAGGAACAAGACTATCGACTATGTGGCGATGGATTTTGATATCGACAACGTCACCCGCGGGCGTCGCAATCAATTACAAAGTCTATTTCGGTGATGCAACACAGTTGCCGTTCCTCAACGCCTGTGGCCTTGCGGATGCAAAGGCGCTTGCCATCACCATGGATGCGCCATCGCGTGTGGAGCAAATTTTGAAAACAGTGCGCTCAGAATACAAAGATTTAAAAATCATCGCCCGCGCCCGTGATGAGCGCCATGCGCAAAAACTCTATGAAGCAGGCGTCACAGAAGCTGTGCCTGAAACCATTGAAGCAAGCTTGCAACTCGCGGAAGCCATTTTGGTGGAAACCGGATTGCCAATGGGGCTGGCGATTGCCGCCGTGCATGAAAGACGCGACGTTTCTCGCAAACTGTTGGGCAGGCCCGACCGCCGCGCTGAAGTGGCAAAGGCCAGGGATCGGTTGAAACCAAACCCCAAAGCCTGAAACTTAAAACTGCTTTTCCGGTACTCTCACGCGCAGGCCGTTCAGCGCATCGCTCACCTTGATTTGGCATGACAGGCGGCTGTTGTCACGCACATCAAAAGCGAAATCCAACATGTCGGCTTCCATCGGATTACGTGCAGCGAGCTTGTCAACCCATTCCGGTTCAACGTAAACATGACAAGTGGCGCAAGCGCAGGCGCCGCCACAATCGGCGTCAATGCCCGGCACATTGTTCTTAACCGCAGTTTCCATCACCGTCATGCCGGTAATGCCATTGGCCTCGATTTCCGTGCCGTTGTGTTGAATGAAAGTGATCTTGGCCATGTCTAGATACATCCGATTGCGTGTGTCGGCGTCCTCTTAGGAGAACTGACCCTGCTTGGCAAATGCGACAAATCGGTTGTTATTGCAGCTTGGAGGCGACGCCAACAAAGTCTGTGATGGCAGTCTTCAATTGTAAGACAACGGCTGAACGGGCTTCAGCTGATTGTGGTGCGCGGCATTTGCCCCCACTGCTCGGCCAAATGGGCAATGTGTTGCGCACCGACGGCGGCAGCAGCACCCCAGAGTATGGGTCAGGAAAAGCCAACCTTGCGCGTCCATTGGCAACATGATGTTTTTGACGAGACCATCCAATTGCGCCCGGAAAAGCCCCAGAATTTCCACCCGCAAGGCTTTATCACCAAATGTGGCGTGGTTGAGATAGTTCACATCAAGGACAACACCCTCAATGGTTGTGCCATTTGGCGAGTTGTGCAACTTTTGCGATTGACCCATCGTATACACCCTCTCCCACAGGACGTCTCTTCAGGGCTTGAAACTGCCAGCAAAACCCTGAAATCGGCTCAAGAAACATGGAAAAGGAGGAATTTATTGAATCGATTCAATTTGATCCACAATTTTAACCAAACTTTCAATTATCCACCGCCGAAAGGCCTTTGACGGTTCAAGTCCGGACTCCATTGGTTTACTATGTTTTTTGGAGTCCCTTGGGCGTGATGGCCCCTGAACCGAGAAAACATCAGATTCAGGCACTAACAGGGAGCAATTTGGGGTCGGCGGGGCACCGCCATCAGTGGAAGTGCGGAAGTAACATGGCAACACGAATTTCAGACCGGAACCGTCAAGACCGTTCACCTGGGCTGCAAGCAGCAGGTGGATCAGCCATGGCCGACCGCACGCCGCTGCGCAACCGCCCTGCCAATGAGAACGATCCCGGCACGGCAATGATGCTGGCCAAACTCCGCCGCCCACCCAGCTATGCGGTTTATTACGGCGCATTCGCCCTTTCACTGGTGTGGATGTTCGGCTGGATGCTGATCAACTCCAACGCCATTTTCTTCCCCGCCAACAACCAAGCGCCCACCATGCCAGAAGCCATGCGTGCGCTTGCACTGTTGATTGTGCCAATCGCACTCATCTGGGTGATGGCTTATTTCCTCTGGCGCGCCCAACAATTGCGCCAGGTGTCGGAAGTGTTGATGCACTCGGCCTTGCGCTTGGTGCGCCCACAAGATATCGCATCTGAAAATCTAACCTCTATCGCCCAAGCCGTTCGCAATGAAGTCGATCTGCTGGTGGGTGGTGTTGAACACGCTTACCAACGCGCCTCCGCGCTGGAAGAAATCGTTCACAAGGAAATGTCTGCGGTTGAGCGCGCCTTTGGTGCCAATGAAGACCGTATCCGCGGTCTGGTGAGTGGCTTGAAAGCCAACGTGTCGCCCTTCAACAAACCAGTCAAATTGTGGGTGGCGAAGCAGCGCCCTTGTTGACGCGGCTTGAAAGCAACACCAACAATTTGAACCAAGTCATTGGCCTGGCGTTACAAACCTTTGAACGTCTTGAATCCGGTTTGAAGGTGTCTTCATCGGAACTTGCACGCACCATTGATGACGTATCTGCACGCGCCTCCATGGCGGGTAATGAAATTGGCAGCCAAAGTGCGCAGTTTGAACGCATGTCCACCATGCTGCTGGGCGACTTCCAAGGCTTCTCCTCGCAATTGCAAGACTATGTGCAAACCCTGAATGGCGCTGCATCAGCGCTTTCAAGCGAGTCCACCAAGTTCGGCGGCGAAGTCAAAGGCATGGAAGCCAACCTCATCAACCTGCTGCGCCAAAGCGCTGATCAGTTGACAGCCGCTAATACTGAAGTGGGCAGTACCATTACGCGCCTCAGCACAGCATCAGCTTCCGATATTCGCAACGCCGCTGGCGAACTCTCACACACCGTCACCACCATTGGTGACAACATCACCTACCACTTGAAAGCCACATCGAACGAAATCGCTGGCCTGATTGAAAAGTCCGGTGTTGAAACAGCCCAGCGCATCGAAGACAGCCGCAACATTGTCACGCAAGGCATGCAAGGCATTGTCGGCGACTTTGTCGGCAAGGTGGGCCAGGCCCGCACTGACTTGACGCAATATGTTGATCAAGCTGCTGGCCAGATTACCAGCAACTTTGACAATGCAACGGCGCGTTTGGCCGAAAGCGTTAACCTGACGGGATCACAAATGCTGGCGGGCCTCGACCAATCCGGCAACCAGTTCCTATCACAAATGAATTCATCGGGTGCGAACTTTGCGGGCCGCATCACCGAGGCTTCAAGCGCACTTACAGAACACATGAACCAGCAGGTGGCAAACGTCACCAATGCCATGGTCATCAACACCGAAACTTATACTCAGCGCATTGACGGTGCAGGCAACCAGATTTTGACTGGCATTGAAAAATCCTCGCTCAACCTGTTGTCGGGCCTCAATACATCTGGCCAAGACCTTACAGGTCGCTTCGAAAATGTTGCCAGCGGCATGTTGCACAATTTGACCTCGTCAGGCTCTGACGTTGTAACCCGCATTGAACAAGCAACGAACGCACTCATCGGTAACTTGGATGCCACAAGCGTTGGCGCCGTGGGCCGCATTGAACTTGCGACCAACAATTTGACCAGCCAAATCGGCCACCATGCCGAAGTGGTTGCCAATACTGTCGGCAACACAACGAATATCTACACGTCGAAAATCGAAGAGTCGGCTGCGCAAATCATGGCCAACTTCGACACCACGTCAAAGAACCTGTTGCTCAATCTGCAATCCGGCGGCACCGAATACACCGATCGTATTGCCCAAGCGTCGAACAACCTGTCAGCTGATCTTGGCCAATATTCAAGTGCAGTGGCCGACACCATCCGCAATACATCAGACGCCCTCACCATTACCTTCGATGGTGCTTACAACCGCGCCATGGAACGCTTCCATACCGCATCAGGTGCGTTGGAAACCGCCGCTGACCAAGTTGGTCAACGCGTTGCCGAAAGCGCCAGCCTTGTGGTCAACCAAATGCAATCATCTGGAGCGACGATCAACGACTTGATGGTCTCAACCAGCGGCACAATCTCTGCCCATCTGCGTGAGTCCTCCGACATCGTCACACGCCAGATGCAAGACACCGGCATGGCCGTGACGCAGAACATCGAAACATCATCAGGCTTGGTCACAGAGAAGATTCTCACCATTTCCGGTGACTTCCTTGATCGTTTGGGGGCCGCCCGCGAAGGCATGCTGCAAGTGCTGGAAAGTTCAACCGGCGACCTCACTTCAACACTGCAAGGCACAACCACGCAACTCTTTGCCCGCCTTGAACAAGTCTCGACGCATGTGGGCGATCAAATTGAATCGATTGCCCTGCGCGTCAATGAGAACATCGATTTGACGGCAGGTTCCGTCACCTCGCGTGTGGCTGAAGTCACAGAAAAGCTGACGCAACAACTCGACGTGTCGTCGTCCACGCTTGGCAGTTTGCTGGATCAAACTGAAAGCCGCATTGGCTCGCAATTGGATCAAGCAACAGCCGATCTCACGGGCCTGTTCAGCAGCAACACCGACCGCATGACCGAACAGTTGGGTGCCACTGCCCGCGACTTGGGCGAGCGCCTCGACATTGCGACAACCCATCTGGAAGCTGTCACCACAGACGTCTCAACCCGACTGTCCTCAACCAGCAACACCTTTGTTGATGCGTTGGACAACGCTTCAAGCGAAATTCAAACCCGCCTGTCCTCGACCAGCAGCACCTTTGTTGATGCGCTGGACAACGCTTCGAGCGAAATTCAAACCCGCCTTGGCCGTGCACAATCCACCTTTGAAAGTGGCATTGATCGCGTGCAAGACGCCTTCTCGGAAGGCCTTGGCCAAACCACGATGCAAATCAGTGGCCGCTTTGAACAAGAAACCGGCTTGCTGGTGGATCGCATCGACAAGGCTACGGCAGACTTTGACGCCGCCGCCAACATGTCGACCCGAAACTTCGACGAAGCCCATAAGATTTTGCTGGCACGTTGCAAAACTCCAGCAAGATTTACTCTTCGCAGTTGGTCGATGTTACAGCGTCTGCCACCAAGGCACTTGATGATGTGCAGTCGCGCTTCGAAAGCGGTGTTGAAAATGCCAATGTGCGCTTTGCCAACAATCTGGAAAGCGTCACGTCAACATCAACGCGCACCTTGGATGAAGCCAGCAACAAGTTTGCGGGTCACATTCAAAACGCCAACACCTACTTCGCCGATCAAGTGGCAACGGCCGCTTGCGAAATGGACGAAAAGCTGGAAACAGTTTCCATGCAGTTGACGGGCAAATTGGAAGTGACGGGCACCCGCATGTCGGAACGTTTGGATGATGTGACAGCCCTGGTTGATCGCTCCGTCAACAAGTTCAATTCTGAAATGGAAACCATGTTGACCAGCCGGCGCGACGCGATGGATGCTTTGGTCAATGATGCCAGCTCTCGTGCCAAGGAAATTGACAGCGTCATGACCAGCTACATGACATTGATCGAAGAAAGCTTGAACACCGCAGAAACCCGCTCGCGCGACATCAGCCGCATTGTGGCCGATCAGACCAACCAATCGCTGTCGCGCTTGGAAGAAGAGCTGAAAAAGCTTGAAGGCTCGTCAGCATCGCAAGTCAACCAAGCCGCCCGCGTGTTGCGCGAGCAGCATGAGCGTGCTTTGGCCAGCATGAATGAAATGTTGTCGTCTACGGCAAGCGACTTCCAGCAAACCGCACAAGACATGCGCATCACCGCACAACAAGTGGTGAAAGACATCGACTCTGCCCGTGGTGAGTTGAAACGCGCCGTCATTGATCTGCCAGAGGAAACCCGTAACAACGCCGACGCCATGCGCAAAGTGGTGGCCGACCAGATTGCGGCATTGAATGCGCTCTCCGATGTGGTGCGCCGTCAAAGCGGTACGCTTGATTTCTCAGGGCCGGGATACATCGCCCCCCGAGGGTCCGCGCCGGGAAAATCTGAGGGTGCCTCGTTCTCCGCTCCAACCTCCGGAACGACCAGCACCCCGAAAGCCCAGATTGAGCGGAACAATGGTGTCGAAGGCACCATGGCCCAAATCGCAGCCAGTGTGAAAGCGCTGTCCGGCAGCAGTGCAGCAAAACCCCGCGCCCGCCGCGAAGAAGCTGTTGCTGATCCCATGACGGCGCAAGCCGCCCGTGAGATTGCAGCCGCAACCACCAAGCTCCATGCCGCGTCTCGCGAAGTGGTGGAAGCCTTGGATGACGGTCTGCCCCGCGATTTGGAAAAGCGTTACAATGGCAGCGATCCCGGCGTTTACACCCAACGCCTGCACGACAACCGTGGCAAGCGCGCGCTTGCGGTTCTGGCCAATCGCTATCGGCAGGAGCGTTTGTTGCGCAGCCGCGTCACCGGCTATATCCGGCAGTTTGAAAAACTGCTTGATAGCCTGACGGAAATGCCAAATGGCGCTTCAACAGTGGATGCCGTACTCGCGTCGCAATCGGGCGAGGTTTATATCGCTCTCGCCGAAGCGGCAGGACGTTTGACCGATCGGTGATGCAGTTCAGCTGTCGTCACGAGAGCTGGCCCATTGCAGGCCGTTTCACCATTGCCCGCGGCAGTAAAACCGCTGCCGATGTGGTGGTGGTGGCGCTCTCAGCAGATGGCGTAACGGGTCACGGCGAATGCGTGCCCTATGCGCGCTACAATGAAACCGTGCCACAAGTTATTGCCGCCTTGGAAATGCGCCCGGCACCGCATCGAGAAGCTGACATCAACAGCAGGCATCGAAACCCTCGACCTGCCCTATGCCGCCCGCAATGCGTTGGACTGCGCCATGTGGGATCTTACGGCCAAGAAAGCAAAGACACCTGTCTGGCAATTGCTTGGGCTGCAGCAACCAAAGGTCCTTACCACCGCTTACACCTTGAGCCTTGATACGCCTGACGCAATGGCCGCCGCCGCCAAGGCAGCAACCGGGCGCAATTTGCTGAAACTCAAACTCGGCCGCGATGGTGATGTTGAACGCCTTGCCGCCATTCGAAACGCCGTTCCCCATGCGCGATTGATTGTGGACGCCAATGAAGGGTGGACCCCTTCAACGCTGCCAAACATGCTGGCAGCGTGCGCCCAGTACGGCGTTGAACTTGTGGAACAACCCCTGCCCGCCGCCGATGATGAAGCCTTGCGTGGTCTTTCCCGCAGCACCCTGATTTGTGCGGACGAATCCGCGCATGGCATCGACAGCCTCAAAGCGCTCATCGGCAAATATGATGCCGTCAACATCAAGCTCGACAAAACCGGTGGCCTGACACCTGCTCTTGCCATGGCAAAGCAAGCCAAGAGCCGATGGCTTTAAAATCATGCTGGGCTGCATGCTCGCCACATCACTGGCCATGGCACCTGCCGCATTGGTGGCGCAGCTTGCTGACTACGTTGATCTCGACGGACCTCTGCTGCTGGCGAAAGATCGTAGCCCCGCGATTCAGTACAACGGCAGTGCTATGCAGCCCCCACCGCGCGCACTCTGGGGCTGAAGCGCAACAAGGCCAAAGTCAGTGCGAGAGCGACCAGCGATACAACACCCATGAGATAATAGGCTTGGCCACCCATTTCGTTATAAAGCCGCCCCGACGCCCAAGCTGTCGATGACATAAGAATGCCACCTGACATGGCCGAATAAATCCCCTGCGCGCGATTGCGAATATTCGGAGGCACCATCAACCGGATAAAATGCATGGCCCCCAGATGTGCTGCAGCAAATGAGAGAGCATGAAACATTTGCGCCACCAGCATGACGCTATAACTCGTGAAACTGGCCATCATCAACCAGCGCAACACTCCCCCGGAAAGCCCAATCAACAACAATTGTGATGGACCAAAACGCAACAACAGCGCATTTGAAAATGCCAGCAACAAAACCTCACAGCTCACAGCCGCTGTCCAAAGCAATCCAATATCGAACGAGTTAAACCCCAGCGCCGTCCAGTGCAAAGAACTGGACGAATAAATCATGCCGTGGCTGGCTTGACCCAATCCCGCCGCCAGCATCAACAAAGGAAAGCTTGAACCAAAAAACAAATCCCGGGCGCGACTGATCTTGTCATCATCGACACTCACGGCATGTTCAACGTCGGGCTCATCCGGCAGCAACAGCGTGGCCAAAAACGCAAGGCCTTGCGCAAAAGCAATCAGCCAAGCCGTGGTCAACGGATCAAGCACCGTTAACAAGGCACCAGATCCCAAACTGCCAACCAGAAAACTGACCGACGCCCACAGGCGCAATCGACCATAGTCAAGGCCGTGGGCCGCACTGCCATCCACGCTGAAACCTTCTGTCAGCGGAAAAACCGGGGCGAACATAAAGCCCGCAATCAAGGCCATGGTGGTGATCGGGCCAAAACCATTGCTGATGGCCAACAGCAAATAGGCAGCAAAGGCAAAACCCGCGCACAGCTGGATCACCAGTTTGCGATTGCCAAAATGATCGGCAATCCAGGCAAACAATGGCGCACCGATCACCCGAACCGCCATCATGCCTGCAACAATGGCTGCAATTCCGGCGTTATCAATGCCCTTGGCTTTCAGCCACAGAGGTAAAAATGGCAGCTGCACGCCAGATCCCACCATCAACAGGACATAGGCCAAGGAAATGCGAATACCAAAAACACGTGCCGTCATGGCCTGCATCTAAACCAAACATTCACCGTTTTGTACGAATATGCTTGCAGGCAAGCCATGCATATTGCGGCTTCGCCAGTGTTTGTGTGTGGGAGTTTGCGTTCATGGCCAATCTCGAAGCGGTTGATACCCGTTTGAGCTTCGATGACATTTTGGAAGCCGTGCAGGATTCAAAGCGGGGCCGCTGGTTCCTGCAGGAATTCGAAAGCCGCATCCAAAAGCAAAGTTCTGAATCGGTTTTGAAAGCCATTGCGCGGCTTGAAACCCGCATGGACAGTTTGAACAGCCAGCCCGGAACCGGCGACGAGCTTTCAAAGGTCAAATCCGCCATTGCCAACGCCCGCAGTGATCTGATCAAGCTGGGCTTGGGCAAAGATGAGCTATCAGCCGAAGGCCGCCTGTTCGCCAGCCTTGCCGAAATGGCCCGCAAAACCATGCCCGTCGCCATCGACAGCAATGCAGGCATTGTGCGCACCTTGCAGCTGGTTGAAGAAATCGACCGCACCATTACCTTTCCACCAGCGGAAGATCGTGGGGCTCAGTATTTCAACGCCGACGCCAATTTGTTTGAGCGCCCAGCCGCACCTGCAAAGCCCATGTTGGTGAAAACCACAGAGCTTGAATTGCCCGCCGTGCAAGCTGGCGTGGTTGTTGTTGCCCCAAAGGAAGAGCCAGCACCAACAGGTGCCAAACTCACGATCCGCAAATCCAGCGCTGCACCAATCGAACAAGAAGCGATTGCCGCGCCGACTTTTGCGGAAGTAGCAGCAGCAGAAAACATTGAAGTTGAGGCCATCGCTGAAACAGAAGAACTTCCAGCCATCGACAATCCACGCATCGTCATCATCCGCCGCAAGGCCGAAGACATGCCTGAAGTTACGCTGGGTGAAGGCTCAGAGCCGTTTCAGCGGCCTGATAAACTCACCAGTCGCGGGTCAGACCGATGGATACAATGTCCAGGTGCTGCTTGAATGTGGTGTTCAATGGCGTTGGCGTCGTCAGATTCACATCGCCGTCATCCATGAACACATGGCTATAGGCCAGATGCGCGGTCATGTTTTCAGTGAACTTGTAGGACGCACCCGCAGACAGCCAGATGCGGTCATTGTCAGGGGCGCGCGGGGTGCGGAATGCGTCAGGTACTGGTGATTTTTCATAGGCAGCACCGGCCCGCAATGTCAGCGCGTCGTTATAGGCATATTCAGCACCTGCTGAAAAATACCAGCTGTCATCCCAATTTTCAGGCGTCAATCCAACTGTTGCACCCGTCGCATCAACAATGCGCAGTTCCTTGAAGCGGCTCCAATTGGTCCATTCAACACCGCCGAGCAACGTCAGTTCTTCCGACACCTGCTGACGAATACCGAGGGTTACCATTTCTGGAGATTTGAATTTGGCCGAGACAGGACCGCTAAATGCAGGTGCACGGAAGCCATCGCCTTTCAACGTGTGATTAACCGATGAGCGGAAACCAATGCCGATATCTGTCGTGTCGGTCGGTTCAAACAAAACACCCGCCGTAAAACCAAAGCCCAAGTCATCACCGTCAACGTTGAAGATTTCAGCGCCCGATGCAGGGCTGCGCGAAGTCAATTCAACTTCCATAAATTCGATTTGCGCGCCCATGCCAATAGTGAACATGTCATTCAGCTTGTAAGAGGCGTTGGGACTAAAATTGTAAGTCTTCACCGCCGATTTATCGCCATGGGCTGATCCCACCCAGAAATCAGGAACATTGGTGGTCAATCCCACAGGTGCATTGAGCGAAGCACCCAGTGTGATGGCTTCATTCCAACCATAAACAAATGCCGGTGCGGGCACGATCGCCGGTACGCCAATGTTGCCGCTGCTCAGCGCCGATTCCGAATTGGGCAAAATCAGCGATTGGTTGGTTTCAGAGATAAAACCATATTGATTGTAGAGCGAAGTTGTCGCCGGATTCCAAAACATTGACGATAGGCCGCCGGAACCCGCTGCCACACCCGCAAAGGATGATCCCTGCCCCTTCACCGATTGCTCACGGATGGCAAAGCCGCCAGCCAGTGCATCACCTGCCAAAGCTGCAAATGCCAATGCTGAAACGCCACACAAAACTGTCTTTTTCATATTTGCCCCTTGGTTCCGGGTTCACACCCACAGCACCCGCTAATCCCAAATCATGTTTTGCCCTGATTTTGGGGTATTTTGCAATCCCTCACAATAATGTCACCGGTTCTTAAGGCGACATTTACCCTAACAAGCGAGTCTGGGCCGTCAATTTTCATGAGTATCAAAGCCAGTGTCGCCCTTTCTGTCTCGCCGCGCCCTTCTCCTCTCCGGTTTTGCAGCCTTGGTGGCAGTGCCAACGCATGCCCAAGCACAGCAAACCGATACCATTGCTGCCATTGCCCCCCAGATTGATCTGCGCGGCAAACTGGCCACGCGCACGGGTGTGATTTCTGAACAGAACGAAGCTGCAATGGTTACAGCCGGTTCTCTGGAAGCCATGCAGGGTGCTATTTCGCTGTATGAGGAAATTGTTGCGGGTGGTGGCTGGCGCAAACTGCCCAAGGGTAAATTAGAAAAAGCCGCCAAGGGTCCTGCCGTCCTGGCGCTCAGAGAGCGCTTGGTGCGTGAGGGCTATCTCGATATCGACGCGCTTTCGATTGCCAAGCCCGATGTTTACGATGGTCAATTGATTGGCGCCGTACGGGCATTTCAAATCAACCACGGCATTGCACCTTCTGGAAAAGTTGACAGCCGCACCCGGGGTGAACTCGACATTGCGGCAAGCCACCGCCTGTTCCAATTGCAAGAAAATCAGGTGCGCGTTGCAACCTATGCCCAAGACCTGAACGAGCGGAATATCCTCGTCAACATTCCATCTGCCCAACTTGAAACTGTCGAGAACGGCCGCGTCTATGCCCGGCATAACGTTGTAGTCGGTCGTGTATCGCGCCCCACACCAACGCTGGCCAGCAAGGTCACCGACGTGACGTTCAACCCCTATTGGAATGCGCCTGCCTCCATCGTTGCCAAAGACATCATTCCGAAATACTTGAAAGACCCGGCCTATCTCGACCAAATGCATATCCGCGTGTTCGATGGTGTCGGTGGACCAGAAATTGAACCATCAAGTGTGGATTGGGAAATCACCCCGGCTGATCGCTTTCATTTCCGCCAGGAGCCCGGAGCCCACAATTCATTGGCCACTGTGAAGGTGAACTTCTCCAACAAGTTCATGGTCTATATGCACGACACGCCTCACCGCGAACTGTTCCAAATCAATTCCCGTTTCGAAAGCTCAGGCTGTGTGCGCGTTGACAATGTGCGCTTGTTTATCGACTGGATCTTGTCGGGCCAGGACGGCTTCAACGAAGCCCAGTTTGAAATGATCACAGCCAGTGAAGAAACCCATGTTATGCCCGTGCGCCGCCAAGCCGATGTGCGCTTCATGTATTTGACCGCATGGGCCACCGAAGACGGTCGCGTCAACTTCCGCCCTGACATTTATAACTTGGACGGCACCGGCTTCATACTGGGCCAGCCTGAAGGCGTAGAAGAAACCTAAAGCCTGTGTTAGATGTGCCGAAAACAAAGGCACAGACATCATGCAGCTCAAAGGCTTTCACCACCTCACCGCCGTCACCGCGGACGCGCCCAAGAACCACCAGTTTTACACCAAGGTTTTAGGCCTGCGCTTGGTCAAGAAGACCGTCAACCAAGATGACGTGCGCGCCTATCATTTGTTTTACGCAGATGGCAAAGGCAATCCCGGCACCGACATTACGTTTTTCGATTGGCCCACTGGCCCCGAAAAACGGGGCACCCATTCCATCATCCGCACAGGCCTTCGCATCAAAGGCGAAAATGCATTTGCCTGGTGGGCAGACCACTTCAAGAAACACGACGTGAAGTTCAAAGACCCTATCCAGCGCCTAGGCCGCTTGACCATGGACTTTGAAGATTTTGAAGGCCAGCGCTTGAGCCTTGTGAATGATGAAAGCGCAACTGGCTTTGCCGTGTGGGAAAAATCTTCAGTTCCCGCCGAACACCAAATTCAAGGTTTAGGACCTATCACCTTAAGTGTGCCCGACATTGCCGCAACGGACGCTGTGCTCACACACGTCATGGGCATGACCCTGATGAAGAATGACGACGGCCTGCATGTTTACAAGATGAATGCTGAGGGACCAGTTTCAGAACTTCATGTGCGTGTTGAGCCCTTGCTGCCCCCGGCGCAACAAGGTGCAGGAAGTGTGCACCATGTGGCCTTCAATATTCCGTATGCAGATTATAATGCTTGGGCCAACCGCCTGAAAGAGTTCCGCGTGCCCAATTCAGGCCCTGTTGATCGCTTCTGGTTCAAGAGCCTGTACTTCCGCGAACCCAACGGCATTCTCTTCGAAATCGCAACCGACGCCCCGGGCTTTGCAGCGGATGAATCCATGGAAACACTGGGCGAATCCCTGTCATTGCCACCGTTTTTGGAAGCAAAGCGCACACAGATTGAGGCTGGATTGAAGAAGCTTTGAGTGTGCCTGCCTTTAAGGCAAATTATCTCGCATGAAAATATCGATCCTGATGCGTTCTTGCGCTTCCACCAGTGGTGAATTATCCGCCTTCGCAATTAAAACACGAACAGCCGAGCGCACTTCGTGGCCGGCGTCTTGATTGATGATGGCGTCAATGGTGCCGCGAATAAGTGCACGGCGCGAACCTTCCGTCACTTCATGAGCGATCAACACAATGTCTTTTGCGCGTTTAGAAGCATCCAACCCTTCCACGATGCCCTTGGTGCCACCGCCAACGTTATAGATACCGACAAGATCAGGATGTTCTTTCAAGATCTGCGCCGTCAGTGACGCGGTTTTTTCCACATCATCGCGCGACTCGCGCACGGGCAGAATTTCAAACTGCGGAAACTCATGCGCCATCACTTGCTCAAAACCAAACTGGCGCTCGATATGATCGCGCAGCGACAAAGACCCCGCAAACAATCCGACCTTGCCTTTTTGTCCTTTGAGGAAGCGCCCCATCAAACCAGCAGCCGTCCGGCCCGCCGATGAATTGTCGATGCCAGCAAAATGCGTGCGCTTGGAGCCTGGCACGTCAGACACCAATGTCACGACTGTAATGCCGCGCGCCACCAAGGCATTGATCGATTCTCTGACGGCCGGATGATCCAACGCCACCACGGCAACGCCATCAACGTCTTCTCCCATTTCATCCAGCGTGTGCGCCAACAATTCGCCGTCGAACACATCCACACGCTTGACCATGATGGCCACACGTTCAGCGCTCATGCGGTGGGCAGAGTCTTCCACTTCCTGCACAATCGACTGCATGAACTCTCCTGCCGTATTGGGCAGAATAAACCAAAAGCGATATTCACGCCCGCGTGCCAGCCGCGCTGCAATCCGGTCGGGTTGATAATTCAACTCGCGAATAGCGCCTTCAACCTTCTCGACGGTTTGCGAACGCACCCCCGGACGACGGTTCAACACCCGGTCGATCGTTGCCACACTTACACCCGCGCGGCGGGCCACATCTTGGATCGTAATTTTTGTCATGCTGGCATGGTTGAAGCGCAGCGCTGGCCACTTGTCAAACACCCTTCGAACGGTGCATGTGCAGAACATGGCCACTGCTTATAAATTGGCCGCCGATATTGGCGGCACCTTCACCGATATTGTGCTCGAGTTTGGCGCCAAGCGCTGGAGCGGCAAACTGCTCACCACCACTCATGCCCCCGAAGTGGCGGTGTTGGAAGGGGCCGCACAGTTGATTGCTGAGGCTGGCATTCGTCCGCAGGACGTCAGTGTCTTCATTCACGGCACCACCTTGGCCACCAATGCCTTGATTGAGCGTAAAGGTGCCACCACGGCCTTTATCACCACGGAAGGCTTTCGTGACGTGATTGAGCAGGGCTATGAAAAACGCTTTGATCACTATGACCTCAACATCAACCGCGCCACGCCACTGGTGCCACGGCATCTTCGTTTGACAGTGCAAGAACGCCTCGCCGTCAATGGCGATGTGTTGATCCCGCTTGATGAGCAAGCCATTCCAGCGCTTGCTGAAAACATTATTGCCGAAAGGGTTGCTGCCGTCGCCATTGGCTTTTTGCACGCCTATGCCCATGATCAGCACGAACGTCGACTGCGCGAACTGTTGAAACCATTGTTGCCAGACAACGTAACCATTTGCCTGTCCAGCGAAGTGGCCCCTGAGGTGCGCGAGTTTGAACGTTTCTCCACCACTGTCGCCAATGCCTATGTGCGGCCTTTGATGGCAGGCTATTTAAATCGCCTGCAAGACGGCTTGGCCGCAATGCAATTGCATGCGCCCCTGTATTTGATGATGTCGGGTGGCGGCCTTACAACACTGGAAACCGCAAGCCGCTTTCCCATCCGCTTGGTGGAGTCAGGCCCTGCAGGTGGTGCCATTCTCGCATCGCGCATGGCAGAGGCCTTAAAGCTTCGCGATGTGCTGTCCTTCGATATGGGTGGCACCACGGCGAAAATCTGCCTGCTCAAAAACTACGAACCTGAACGCGCCCACCGCTTTGAAATTGCCAGAGCCTACAAGGACATGAAAGGCTCCGGCATTCCCGTGCGCATTCCTGTGATTGAAATGGTGGAAATCGGCGCAGGCGGTGGCTCCATTGCCCGCGTTGATAAACTCTCCCGCATCACCGTGGGGCCAGACAGTGCAGGCTCATCCCCCGGCCCCGTGTGTTACGGTCGCGGTGGCACTGAACCTGCCGTGACTGACGCCAATGTTGTGCTGGGTAAAATCGATCCAGCATTTTTTGCCGGTGGAAAAATTGCACTTGATATGGCAGCATCGAAAACCGCATTGCAAAAAAACATTGGCGATAAATTAGGCCTCAAGGATTTTTGGCCCGCCGCAGGTGTAGCTGAAATCGTCGATGAGAACATGGCCAACGCCGCCCGTGTCCACGCCATTGAGCTGGGCCGCGATATTGCAGCCTGCACCATGATAGCCTTTGGTGGTGGCGCACCCCTACACGCCACACGCCTTGCCGAAAAAACCGGCATTACCCGCATTGTAGTCCCCGTCGGTGCTGGTGTGGGGTCTGCCATTGGTTTCTTGCAAGCGCCCATTTCATTCGAAATCACCCGGAGCAACATACAAAGTCTCGACGGCTTCAATGGCGCGGCAGTAAATGCGCTCCTGAAACAGATGGCCAGCGCTGCCAGCGCTGTTGTGGCACCAGCTCTTGGAAAGACGAAACCAAAGCTGTCGATCGTCGCGGATTGCCGCTACGTCGGTCAGGGTCATGAAATTCGCGTCCCCATTCCCGTCCGTACACTGACGAATAAGGATGGTGCCAGCTTGAAGGCCGCATTCGAGAAAGCCTATGCGCAAGTTTACGGTCTCACCATTCCGGGACAAGCTGCCGAAGCCATCACTTGGTCTGTCACGGTGTCGGGTCCTGTTCCGACAGCGCAAAGACCTGCCCGTGCAACTGGCAAGACCAAGCCCAAGGCCATTCGCAAACTCAAACTGTTCGACGCCCGTCTTGGCCGCCAAGTGCAGGCGCCCGTCTATTGGCGCTTTGATTTATCACCCGGAAGCAAACTCAAAGGCCCTGCCATCATCGCTGAACACGAAACCTCAACCATTGTCGGCTCGGCCTTCACGGCCAAAATCGACGCCTTCCGCAATATTGTTTTGGAGCGTTGAGCATGAGCAAATCCTCTCTTGATGCCATTCGCACGCAGGTCATGTGGAACCGCCTCGTGGCCGTGGTTGAAGAACAAGCGCAATCCCTGTTGCGCACAGCCTTTGGCACCATCACTCGCGAAGCAGGCGACTTGTCGGCTGGCGTTTACAATGTTGAAGGCCACATGATTGCGCAAGCCATGACGGGCACGCCCGGACATGTGAACACTATGGCCACCGCTGTGGCGCATTTCTTTGAGAAATATCCGCCATCTTCAATGAAGCCCGGTGATGTCTATATCACCAACGACCCCTGGCTCGGCACAGGCCACTTGTTTGACTACGTCATGCTTACGCCAGTGTTCTTAAAGTCCAAACTCGTCGCCTTCTTCGCCTCAACCTGCCACGTCATCGATGTCGGCGGCGTTGGCATGACGGCCAATGCAAACTCCTCCTTTGAAGAAGGCACCCTCGTGCCGCATTTGCCCATACGTCGGAAGGGCAAACTCAATGAGGACTTGATTTCCGTCATCCTCGCCAACTCACGTTACCCCATTGAGGTGCGTGGCGATTTATTGTCACTGATTTCCGCCAATGACACCGGTGCTAAACGCCTCGTCGACATGATGACGGAATTCAAACTCACGACGTTGGAACCGCTGGCAAAACACATCCTCACCACATCTGAAAAGGCCGCCCGCGCCGCCATTCGCGAAGTGCCAAATGGTGAATGGTCCTATGAAATGCCGCTCGATGGCTATGAGCAACCTCTGTTGGTGAAATGCAAGCTCTCGATCAAAGACGGCAAAGTGTTGTTGGACTACACGGGCACGTCTCCCGCCTCGCTTTACGGCATCAATTCGCCGCGCACCTATTCATTGGCCTATTCCGTATTCGCATTGAAAGCCGTCATCGCACCCCACGTACCAAATAACATCGGCTCACTCTCGGTGTTTGACATGATCACCGAAGCGGGTTCCTGCGTTGACCCCATCCGTCCTTCACCCGTCACGGCACGGCATGTGTTGGGCCAGCAATTGGCTGACTGTGTGTTTGGCTGCTTGGCGCAAGCCCTGCCCGGAAAAGTGCAGGCTGAAAGTGCTGGCGCCATCTGGATTTTGTCGCTTTCATCTGCACACGGACGAGTGCCACCTGAACAAACCAAAACTGCAACCCCATTCGGTGTGATTTCAATTGGACTGGGTGGCATCGGCGGCAGACCGGGGCAAGATGGCCTGTCAACCATGGCCTTTCCGTCGGGCGTGGGCTCTATCCCTGTGGAGATCACTGAAGGACAATGCCCACTGTGGTTCAAGCAAAAGCAATTTCTCAAGGGCTCTGGCGGCGAGGGAGAATATCGCGGTGGCCTTGGCCAGCGCATTGAAGTCTTGAACCGCGAGGACGCACCTTTTGTGATTTCAGCTGCCACGTTTGACCGCATCCGCCATGCAGCCCAAGGCCGCGAGGGCGGCAAGCCCGGGAAAGCGGGTGCCGCTTATCGCAAGTCTGGTGCACACCTCAAAGACAAGGGCGTCCACATCATTGCAAAAGCGGATTCACTGATTCTTGAACTGCCGGGCGGTGGCGGCTTTGGCTTGGCAGCCACACGCTCGAAGGCTTTGATTGCGTCAGACAAAAAAGCCGACCTTGTCTGACGCGTGAGGTTCAACGACGCTTACAAGTAAAGCGCGTGATCGACCGATTGCCCTTGATTCGGATCGAATTGACTTTGGACAACCGCATGCCGCTTTTGCGGCAGCTGCGTGCCGCTTCGTTGGTCAACTTCCGATTTGATTTGCGGAAGTGGCAGACATAGCGATTGCGCGTAAACGAAACATAGGCCAGTCGTGAACCATATTGCGCCCGGCACGTGCGACGCGCTGCCGCTTTTTGTGACGCTGTCGCCACTTTGATAATCATGCCCGTGCCTGCATCAGGTGCGGGAATTTGTGGCATCGTCGGCATGGCTTCGACGGGGGACACCAACACGGCTAAGGCGACAATCAATCCACTCAAAAACTTCATCACGTTTTACTCCTATTGACCAACCCTCCGGCGCAACTTATGCGATAAAATCAGTTTTTGGCAAGACCGTCGTGGCATTGTCTTGTGCGACAAAGAGGCTGGGCAATGGCAAACCCGAACGTCGGCAACACAAAGCAATGTCGCAGCACAAGCCGCAATGGTGATCATGATTTTCTCATAATCCTCGTGGTATATGCAGGACCATGTTGAAAATCATTGCCCTTTCCAGTTTCGCACTTTCTTGCTGGATCAATTTTGCTGCCGCTGACACTGAGATCAATGTTGCGCACCACCACGAAGTTGATCCGCGCAGCTGAAAAATCGGTTATTGATCCACAAGGCTGGGCCATCGATATGCATGATGTGTTGCAGCAACATGATTTTCCACAAACCAAAGAAAACATTTGCGCCGCGATCGCCATCATCGATCAGGAGTCAGGCTTTGTGGCCGATCCACAGGTGCCGGGCCTTGGGAAGTTATCGGAAACCGCATTGCGTGAAAAGTTTGGGAAGAATTCCTATCGGCGGAGCCGTCGCGCTGAAGTGGTTGGAAAACAACCCCACCCCCAATGCAAGTTTCATGGCCCGTATCCGCAACGCCAAAACCGAACGCGATCTTGACCTGGCCTATCGATCGCTGGTGGACTACGCTGGAAAAACCACCAGCTTGGACATGGTGCTGCGCTTGGGTCTGCTCAACAAACTGATTGAAGATAAGAATGAAATCGACACCGCAGGATCCATGCAAGTTTCGGTCAAGTTCGCTTTGAGCGAAGCCAAGAAGCGCCGCTGGCTGCCCATGACCTTGGACGATGTTTATGGCGTGCGCGACCATCTCTACACCCGCCAAGGCGGCATGTACTACGGCGTCAAACAATTGCTGGGTTATGACACCGGATATAATCAGAAAATCTATCGCTTTGCTGATTTCAATGCAGGCCGCTACGCCTCGCGCAACGCTGCCTTCCAGCAGGTGGTGGCCAAACTTTCGGGCCAGCAGCTTGCCATTGATGGCGATCTGTTGAGCTATGGCCGCGATGGCATTCCTCTGAAAACTGTCACTTCAACTGAAACCGCTGTGCGGCGCGCCAATGCGCGTTACAAGCTCGGTCTCGACGACGCCTCGATCAGGCGCGACTTGCTGAAAGAGAAAGATTTGGGCTTCACCTCAACGCGCAGCTTCATAGCCTTGCGCGATCGCTATGCCATTGTCACAAAACAAGCCAGCCGCATTCGCAGCCGTGCCTGATATTGCATTGAACAGTCCGAAATTGCAGCGCAGCTTTACCACCAAGCGCTTTGCTGAAAGTGTCAACAAGCGTTACCAGAGCTGCATCAAACTGAGGTGAGAGAGCGGCCACCAGTCGCGATACGATGCGGCACTCTCCCCCCGGGGGCTGGTGGGTAAACGCCGTAACGAACACGTGGCGGGTGGCCGCCTATGTGCCTGGTCTCATAGAAACCTTACACAGCCCACAGTATCCTACAAGTTGAACAAACAGTCAAATTAAATGTGGATTTTTGTTGATTTTATATGATTGATATGGTTTTAATCGGGTTTAAAGCGCTTGAAATCACTTCAAAACAACAAAACCGCATGAAAAGCCTCAAAAACCGCGAACGACAGGCCAAAATCGTATTGGCACTCCGTCAACATGGCAACATGTCGGTGGCCGAAGCTGCCGCACTGACGGGCGTGTCAGAAGAAACCGTCCGGCGCGATGCTCGCGAACTGCAGGACAGCGGCCAGGTTTTGAAACTGCACGGTGCTCTCGCCCTGCCCCACAACATGGGCGAAGTCCACCTTTGAGCGCCGCATGCGCGAGTTTGCACCGGCAAAACTTGCAATCGCGCGCGCTGCGGCAAGCATGGTGCATGACGGCGAAAGCCTAATCATCGATACCGGCACAACCACAACTTTTTTTGCCCGTGAATTGCGGCAACGTCGCAACCTCACCGTCATCACGAATTCAACAGAAATCGCACGCACGCTGTCAGGTGTTGCTGGCAATAAGGTTTTGTTGGCGGGTGGTGAGATGGAAGCCAACAGCGGTGCCGCCTATGGTCCAACGGCTGTTGATTTCATCGCGCGCTTTCGCGTCAAACATGCGTTCTTGTCCATTAGTGGCTTGGACACTTTAACTGGCCCCATGGACGCGACACTGGCAGAAGCCGAAGTTGCATCAATGGCAGTCTCCTGTGCCACACACCGCGTGATTCTCGCAGACTCCTCGAAGTTTGGTCAAAAAGCCTTTGTTCGCGTTTGCAGTTACGCAAGTATTGAAGTCATCGTGACAGAAAGGTCACCGGAGCCTGAATTTTTCGGTTGCCTGCGTGACAATGGCACACGTTTGGTCGTTGCATCACCTTGAGTATCTGTTTAGTTACAAACCAGATCGCGACAATTGCAATACCAAGTGCCGCACCCCTGTTGACCAATTGCTAAAAATAAGAGCAAACTCTCGATATCAATCCAAAAGGTGAATGATGCGCTATGAATCTCCAGCAACGGTGAAAGATGCCGTTGCCCTTCTCGCCAAGGAAAAAGGCAAAGCTTTTATTCTCGCAGGTGGCACTGACCTCCTCGTCAAATTGAAGGCCGGCATGCTGGAGCCTGATCTTGTTGTTGATATCAAGCGCATCAAAGGCATGGCTGATATCAAGAAGTCTGCTTCTGGTTTCACCATCGGTGCTGGCACACCCTGCGCCGCATTGAATGAAAACGCGGCCCTTGCAAAAGCTTGGCCGGGTGTTGTGGAAGCTGCCAATCTCATTGGCTCAAAGCAAGTGCAGGGTCGCTGCACCATGTCAGGCAATCTGTGTAATGCCTCACCTGCCGCTGACTCTGTGCCAGCCCTTGTTGCAGCAAATGCCAAGGTCAACATTGCGGGCCCCAAAGGCAAGCGCAAACTGGCCGTCGAAGATGTACCAGCAGGTGTTGGTCGCACCAACTTGAAAAAGGGCGAGTTTATCGAGTCGATCACTCTGCCCGCAAAGAAGCCAAAATCAGGCGATGCTTATCTGCGCTTTATCCCGCGCACGGAAATGGACATTGCTGTGGTGTCATGCGGCATCAATCTGACGATTGACGGCAAAGGTGTGATTACCGCAGCCCGCGTCGCCTTGGGTGCCGTAGCGCCAACCGTGTTACTCGTCAAAGAAGCTGCAGCAGCTATCATCGGTTCAAAGCTTGATGATGCTGCAAAGGCCAGACTGTCCGCCGCCGCATCGGCAGCCTGCAAGCCAATTGACGACAAGCGCGGCACAGTAGAATTCCGAACCGACGTCGCAGGCGTGCTGGCCAAGCGCGCTGCTGAAATTGCGTATAAACGCGCAGGGGGCAAATAATCATGGCACAACTTGTTAAAACCACCATCAACGGCGATGTGGTCGAATTTGCCTGCCAGCCCGATGAATCCCTGCTCGATGTGTTGCGCAATCGCGTTGGTCTCACGGGTGCCAAAGAAGGTTGCGGCACGGGCGACTGTGGCGCTTGTTCCGTTATTCTTGATGGCCGCCTCACCTGCGCCTGCTTGGTCTTGGGTGCCGAAATGGATGGCAAAAAGCTTGAAACCATCGAAGGCATGGCCGACGGTGCGAAGCTACATCCCCTGCAACGCCACTTCATCGAAGGTGCTGCTCTCCAATGCGGCATCTGCACGCCGGGCTTTTTGATGGCGGCACAAGCGCTGCTGCGTAAGAACCCTGATCCATCAGAAGAAGAAATTCGTTTTGGTCTTGCAGGCAATCTTTGCCGCTGCACCGGCTATGACAAAATCGTGCGGGCCGTTCAGTCCGCTGCTAAAGAAATGAGGAGTGCTTAACATGCCACTCGATACCGACCTCGTCCGCAAGCAATTCAAGGTTATCGGCAGCCGTGTCACGCGCCCCGATGGCGTCGATAAAGTCACAGGCCGCGCCAAATATGGTGCTGATGCTTTTGCACCGGGCCAACTTGTGGGCCTCGTGCTGCGCTCGCCGCACCCCCACGCCAGGATCAAAAAAATCGACACGTCGAAGGCTGAAAAGCTGAGCGGCGTGAAAGCCATTGTTACCGCAGCCGACATGCCAGACCTTACCAATGGCGACCGCGCCATGCGTGACATTCTGGAAAACTGCATGGCCCGCACCAAAGTGCTCTATGACGGCCATGCCGTTGCAGCCGTAGCCGCAGTTGATATGCATACGGCAAAAGAAGCTTTGAAGCTGATCAAGGTGGATTATCAAATTCTGCCGCACGTGACAGAAGTTGATGACGCATTGAAGCCCGACGCGCCCCTGTTGCACGATGACATTTTCACCGAAGGCTTGGATCCTAAGCCAACCAAACCGTCGAACTGGAACAAGCTCTCGCAATATGGCCATGGTGATTTGGCCAAGGGATTTGCAGAAGCCGATGTGATCATCGAAAAGTCTTACAAAACCGAGCAAACCCACCAAGGTTACATTGAGCCGCATTCCTGCCTCGCCAATGTTGGCCCTGATGGCACGGCTGAGCTTTGGGTCTGCACCCAAGGCCACTTCGTCTATCGCAATCAATGCGCCCAACTGCTCGGCATGGACGCCAACAAGCTGCGTGTCACCGCCTCTGAAATTGGTGGTGGCTTTGGTGGTAAAACCCACATCTGGGCCGAGCCTGTGGCCCTCGCCTTATCGCGCAAGGCCAACCGCCCAGTGAAATTGACAATGTCTCGCGAAGAAGTCTTTCGTTGCACCGGACCAACATCATCAACATCGATTGATGTGAAAATCGGCGTCAAAAAAGACGGCACCATCACCGCCGCCGACGCTGAACTTCGCTATCATGGTGGCGCATACCCCGCGAGTTGGGCCGAATTTGGTGCCATGACCTGCTGGGCCTGTTACGATCTCAAAAATGTGCGCTCCGTCGCCAAAGACGTGGTGGTGAATCGTCCAAAATCCGCCGCCTATCGCGCGCCATCAGCCCCCATGGCGGCCTTTGCCGTTGAAAGCACGATGGACATGATTGCGACAGCCATCGGCATGGACCCGGTTGATCTCCGCATCAAGAACGCCGCGAAGGAGGGCACACAATCCTCCTATGGCCCAGTCTACGGCCCCATTGGCATTGGCCCAACATTGGTGGCCGCCAAAAACCATGCGCACATGGCAGCACCCCTCGGCAAAAACATGGGCCGCGGCATGGCCTGTGCGTTCTGGTTCAACTTCGGTGGCCAAACCTGTGTTGATTTGAACGTGACCCCTGATGGCAACGTGACAGTTGCTGTTGGAACCATTGACGTCGGCGGCTCACGCGCTTCACTTGCTATGGCAGTCGCTGAAGAACTGGGCGTCACCTATGAGCAAGTCCGCGTCATCGTCGCCGATACCTCGTCGCTCGGCCACAACGACATGACCGACGGCTCACGCGGCACTTTCTCGTCGTCCATGGCGGCTGTTGATGCCACACGCAAAGCGATTACCATCCTCAAAGAACGCGCCGCCAAAACTTGGGAAATCCCGGTTGAAGATGTGACCTGGGAAGATGGCCAAGCAACACCCGTGGGTTCCAAATATGGCAACTTGAAAACGCT
Source organism: uncultured Alphaproteobacteria bacterium (assembly GCA_963850355.1). Lineage (GTDB taxonomy): Bacteria > Pseudomonadota > Alphaproteobacteria > Rhizobiales > Aestuariivirgaceae > Aestuariivirga. The sequence continues at coordinate 421,232 of CAWKKP010000008.1, read as the reverse complement.
GACGCTGAAAGACCTGGCAGCAGGTGCTGGCAATACTGGCGGTCCGATTGCGGGTCACTCAGAAATCGTAGCTGATGGCGCAGGCGTATCCTTCGCCACCCACATTTGCGATGTCGAAGTCGATATGGAAACTGGCCGGAGCTTGATCAAGCGTTACACTGTCATTCAAGACGCCGGCAAAGCCATGCATCCGTCTTATGTTGAGGGCCAATACCAAGGCGGTGCCGCACAAGGCATCGGCTGGGCCTTGAACGAAGAATACGTCTACGGTGCCAATGGCCGCCTGCAAAATGCAGGCTTCCTCGATTACCGCATCCCCGTGTGCTCGGACTTGCCGATGATCGATACGCAGATTTTGGAGATCCCCAATCCGCATCATCCCTATGGTGTGCGCGGTGTTGGTGAAACCTCCATCGTGCCGCCACTGGGTGCCATTGCCAACGCAATTTCTCACGCAACGGGCGTCCGGCAAACCCATATTCCCATGTCGCCGCCACGCGTGCTGAAAAGCTTGAAAGCGAAGTAGAAGTAATAGTTTCAAATTCACAAAAAGGCGCGAAAGGTCAAACGGCTTTTCGCGCCTTTTATATTGTGTTATTGTGACATCATGAACATCACATTCGAAACCGAACAAGAAAGCGATGGTCGCTGGATCGCAGAAGTGCCTGAACTTCCCGGCGTTTTGGCGTATGGTGCGTCCGAAAGTGAAGCAATTGGTCATGCAGAAGCTCTTGCTTTGCGGACGCTGGCTGAACAAATCGAAAATGGAGAAACCACTCCGCTATCGATCAATGTCCACATCGCGGCGGAATGAACACATTTCCAGCGGTAAAAGCCAAACGTGTTTTGGCCGCATTGCTAAAATTGGGCTGGATCATCAAGCGTCAAACTGGATCTCACAAAACACTGGCCCGCGATGGCTGGCCCGATGTGGTCTTTGCATTTCACGACAACATCGAAATTGGTCCAAGAATGTTGTCTCGATTGGCCAAGCAAACCGGACTTTCTCCACATGATCTCTGAAAAGCAGCACAGCCTCAACGTCCATCTCTGGGGGGCGCTGCGGCCATTTGCGGGTGGCGCCTCGTCAGTTGACGTGGATGCCAAGACCATCCGCGAATTATTCCGTATACTGATTGAACGTTACCCCGGCATGGAGCCTCATATCAAACGTGGAGTAGCGGTTTCCATTGATGGCAAGATTTACCGCGACCAGTGGGACACCAGCTTGCCGCAAGACTCAGAGATATATCTGTTACCACGGGTGCCGGGCGGATAGTCTATTTCAGGATTGTCATCCTATTGCCATAATCATCTGCGACACTGCATGGTGATGGTATGGAGGAGACGGGCGATGGGATATGTTTTTGAAGGTCGGTATGCTGCTTTAACGCTGGCAATACTGGCAGTTCTCGGGTTGCTTGTGGTTCTAGCAACGTCGCCTTTACTCGCGGGCTATCTCTGGCTTCCCTTGGTTTTTGCAGCGATGCTCGTCGCCGTCGGCATTCATGACATCACCCAAACCAAGCGCGCCATTCTCCGCAATTACCCGATTATCGGCCATATCCGCTTTTTCCTCGAAAAAATTCGCCCGGAAATGCGCCAATATTTCTTTGAAGCCGATACCGATGGCAGACCCTTTCCCCGCGAAAAACGCGCCATTGTCTATCAACGCGCCAAAAACCAGCTCGATAAAAAACCCTTCGGCACGCAAAGCGAAGTCTATGCCGAAGGCGCTGAATGGATGCTACATTCCATGCTACCAGCTGAAGTTGCCAAAGATCTGTTTCGCGTCACCATCGGTGGCCCCAATTGCAAACAACCCTATTCCGCCTCAGTGCTCAACATCTCAGCCATGAGCTATGGCGCCCTGTCGGCCAATGCCATTCGCGCCCTCAATGGTGGTGCCAAGAAAGGCAACTTTGCCCATGATACGGGCGAAGGCTCCGTCAGCCCCTATCACCGCGAAAACGGCGGCGATTTGATTTGGGAAATCGGCTCTGGCTATTTTGGTTGCCGCAACCCTGATGGCACATTTTCAGCAGAACGGTTTGCTGAAACGGCCAAAGATCCGCAAATCAAAATGATCGAAATAAAACTCTCGCAAGGGGCCAAACCTGGTCACGGTGGCGTGTTACCAGCCGCAAAAGTGACAGAAGAAATCGCAGCCATTCGCGGAGTTGCAATGGGCAAAGATTGTATTTCTCCCGCAAGGCATTCTGCTTTTGCAACACCAATGGAATTGCTGGCCTTTATCAAAACATTGCGCACACAATCTGGTGGAAAACCCGTAGGCATTAAACTTTGCATTGGCCATCCCACCGAATTTCTAAGCCTCGTCAAAGCCATGCTCGCCACCAAAATCTTGCCGGACTTTATTGTGGTTGATGGCAAGGAAGGTGGCACGGGTGCCGCCCCTGCTGAATTCATCGACAATCTTGGTATGCCCATGCGCGATGGCTTGGCCATTGTCCATTCAAGCCTCACAGGTGCCGGCCTTCGCCCCCACATTAAAGTCGGCTGTGCCGGAAAAATTATCACCGGCTTTGACATGGCCCGCGCCCATGCACTTGGGCGCTGATTGGTGCAACGTGGCGCGTGGCTTTATGTTCGCCGTAGGCTGTATTCAGGCACAGACCTGCCACACCGGCCATTGCCCGACGGGGGTGACAACGCAAGACCCGAAGCGCCAACGTGCTATTGTGGTGACAGACAAACTTGAACGCGTCTGCAATTTCCACCGCGAAACGGTCAAATCCCTCGCTGAAATGTTGGCCGCTGTCGGCATGACGTCACCGTCTGAACTCAAACCGCATCACATCTGCCGCCGTGTCGGCGACGGTCGTATCCTCACTTTTGCCGATCAATTTCAATTCCTCGCACCTGGACAATTGTTGAAGAGCAAAGCGAAACACGCTTATTCCGACGCCTGGGCCCTTGCCAGCGCTGAACGGTTTTAAAACCCTGCGCCGCAGGTTTATGTTTTTCACTGCATGAACAGGCAGCGCTGCGTTATGTTACGTGCCAGGAGTTCTTGTCATGTCTATTTTCACAACATCCCTCACATCCGAACTCGAAGCCATCCACGCACAATCCCTGTGGAAGACTGAGCGTGAAATTATCTCCTCGCAATCCGCCCACATCAAAGTGGCGGGTGGTCGTGAGGTTTTGAATTTCTGCGCCAACAATTATTTGGGCCTCGCCAACCACCCCGATATCATTGCAGCGGCGAAGGCAGCCCTCGACTCCCACGGTTTTGGCATGGCCTCGGTGCGCTTCATTTGCGGCACCACCGATTTGCACCGCCAGCTTGAAGCCCGCATCGCTGACTATGTCGAAATGGAAGACTCCATTTTATTCGCCGCCTGCTTTGATGCCAATGGTGCCGTGTTCGAGCCCCTGTTTGGTGAGCAAGATGCCATCATCTCAGACGCCCTCAACCATGCATCGATCATCGATGGCATTCGCCTGTCGAAGGCCAAGCGCTTCCGTTTTGCCAATGGCGACATGAATGATCTGGAAGCACAATTGAAGGCAGCCAAAGCCGAGAACGCGCGCCGCATCATCATCGTCACTGATGGCGTGTTTTCGATGGATGGCTATTTCGCTGATCTTGAAATCCATCCGCGCCCTCGCCGACACTTATGATGCCTTGATCCTCGTCGATGATTGCCACGCCACAGGCTTTGTCGGTCCACAAGGGCGCGGCACGCCAGCCCGCGCGGGTGTGAAGGTTGACATTCTCACGGGCACACTCGGCAAAGCCTTGGGCGGCTCGGCAGGCGGTTACATTGCAGCCGCAAAACCAATCGTGGATTTGATGCGCCAGCGCGCACGGCCCTATTTGTTTTCGAATGCGCTGCCGCCCGCCATCGTTGCCGCAAGTTTGAAGGCCATCGACCTCGCAGAAACTGGCGATCCCTTGCGCGAAAAATTGAACCAGAACGCAAAGCACTTTCGCAGCGCCATGACCAAGGCCGGTTTCAAATTGCTGCCGGGCGAACACCCCATCATCCCCGTCATGCTTGAAGAGGCGGCACTTGCACAAAGCATGGCGAACGAACTTTATGCTGAGGGCATTTACGTAACGGGCTTTTTCTTTCCCGTTGTGCCAAAAGGCAAAGCCCGCATTCGCACACAAATGTCAGCTGCGCATTCGGTTGAAGACATTGAATCAGCAACTGAAGCGTTTACCAAAGTAGCGCAAAAACTGGGCGTAATATCATGAAAGCATTGGTGAAAGCTGCACCTGAAGAAGGTCTTGTCTTACGTGAAGAACCAGTTCCCGAAATTGGTGCAGATGATATTTTGATCAAAGTTGCGAAAACCGGAATTTGCGGCACCGACTTGCACATCTGGAAATGGGACCAATGGGCACAAAAAACCATACCCGTGCCGATGGTGGTGGGACATGAATTTGCAGGCGTCGTTGTCGATATCGGCTCCCATGTGCGCACCGTGAAAGTGGGGGATCGCGTTTCGGGTGAAGGCCATTTGATCGGCATGAAAAGCCGCATGGCCCGCGCCGGGCATTTTCACTTGGACCCTGAGACCAAGGGCATTGGCGTAAACTTGCCCGGTGCCTTTGCCGAATATTTAAAACTGCCCGCCTTCAACGCCATTCACCTGCCGCCCGAAGTGGACGATGAGATTGGTGCCATCCTCGATCCCCTCGGCAATGCTGTGCATACGGCACTGTCGTTTGATCTGATCGGCGAAGATGTCTTGATCACAGGGGCTGGCCCCATCGGCATCATGGCCGCAGCCGTGTGCCGCCATGTCGGCGCGCGGCATGTGGTGGTGACCGACATCAATGACTATCGACTGGAACTTTGCAACCAAGTCACCGACGCCGTGACTGTGAATGTGTCGAAAGAAAACCTGCGCGATGTGATGGCGCGCTTACACATGCATGAAGGTTTCGACATTGGGCTTGAAATGTCAGGCGCACCAAAAGCCTTTGAGCAGATGGTTGACCATATGATCATGGGCGGAAAAATCGCCATGCTCGGCATTCCCGCTGTGCCGACGACAGTGGACTGGAACAAGGTGATCTTTAAATCACTCACCATCAAAGGCATCTATGGCCGTGAGATGTTTGAGACCTGGTACAAGATGATCGCCATGCTGCAATCAGGATTGGATGTGCGCAAAGTGATCACCCACCGCATGAAGGCAGCTGATTACGCGCAAGGTTTTGCGCTGATGAAGCAAGGCAGTTGTGGCAAGGTTGTTTTGGACTGGGCGTGACATGAAACTTGAACGCCCTGAACATTCGAAACCAATCGATGCCGACGCCCGCCGCAAGGTGAAACCCGTCATCTGCTATCCCGTCAATGATTTAAAGGCGGCTGATGTTGCAGGTTATCGCGCTGTTCGTGAGGGGTGGACGAAATCGGCAGAGGTACTGATCCCACCGCGAGAAGCCCGCTGCTTTACCGTTCCAGCAGGGCATTTCTTTCGCATCATCAGTGTGGAGGGCCCGCAAGTTGGGGATCTCAATTTGTGGAATGCTGCTGATCACGCCGAACGGTTCTTTTCTGGCAAAACCCGCGCACTGCATGGCACGCATTTATCAACCGGGGACCGCATGTGGTCCAGCCTGCCCTACCTGCGCCCGATGGCGACGATCACCGAAGACACATTGGATTGGTATGGCTTTGATGAATATGGCGGCGCGGTGCATGACGTCATCGGCACGCGCTGCGACCCCTACACCCACAAGCTCTTGTCGGGCGGTGACTATCACCACTGCTGCCACTCGAACTTAACAACAGCCTTCGCTGAACACACGGGCCGTGGTTTAAAAAACGCCGAACCCTTCATCCATGATGTGCTGAACGTTTTCATGTGCACGGGCTTCACACGCGATACCGGGCAATACTTCATGAAAGCAACACCCGTACGGCCCGGCGACTTTATCGAGTTCTTTGCTGAGATTGATCTGCTCGGCGCACTCTCAGCCTGCCCCGGCGGCGATTGCGGCGAAGTGCATTCCAGCGACACCGCAAAATGTGCGCCATTGTTGGTGGAGGTTTATGCGCCCACATTAAAGCCAGTGGATTGGTCATCACCGGAGCGCAATGCCTATGATGGCTTCACGCGTAATCAACACCATCATTCAACTTCATCAGACCCTTGATCAGTTTGAAACCAGTCCAGATCAAGAAGCAGAGATAAATCGGCCAGGTCAGAATAATGCCGATGCCGAGGGTCAACCATGTGAAGGCAATCAGTATCAAAGCGACGACCAAATTGACTGTCATGACTTTGCGCACATTGGCCAAATGGCTGGCATAAATCGTGCCCGCCGCATCTTTCTCCCGCGAAGAAGCCAACACGATCACGGCAATACAGCCGAGGAACAACAGCGTGCCGGAAATCTCACCCAGCGTAAACGCCGCAAGACCACAGGACACAATGTAAAGCACCCAGGTCATCGCCTCGAGGCCCTGCGGCGTGCGTTCGAATGTTTTGCCGAAATCAATTGCCATGGTCAGTTCCCGTCAATCCGCGCACCCATCTTGGCAATGGCCTGCTGATACACCTTGGCAGCATTCCAGCCTTGAATTGCGCCATAATTGGGTTGGCCCGGTTGATAGCCTTCGCCGGGTTCCCAGCCGTGACCGCGTAAGAAACGCGCCGTTGCCATCAAGGCAGCTTCCTTGTTGTTGAGGTTTCCGCCACCACCATAAAGCACAACATTTTTTGGCATGAATTGGGTTTGTCCCAATTCGCCGTGCATGGCACCCTTGGCACCCGCCGACACTCTGCCTGAGCCCACCAATTTCAACATGGCGTAGAGTTGCTCTTGGAAGAATTCCGTGCGGCGACAATCATAGGCCAGTGTCGCCGTGGCCGAGAGCACGTTCTGCGAACCCGAGAAACGACCAAAGGCCGTTTCCATGCCCCAGATGGCAATCAGTGGACCAGAGGGAACACCTGTTTTCTTTTCGATGGATGCGAACAAGGCGGCATTGGCCGACTTCTGACGCTTGCCTTGCGAGATGATGGTGTCAGCACCGCGCACCTGCCAAAACTTGGCGAGGGAATATTTGAAACTTTTCTGATTGCGATCAGCTTTGATCGTGGCGTTCGCATATTTCGTACCCATCAAAGCGGAAATGGCCTTGGCATTCACGCCATTGGCTTTTGCTTCAGCCGCGAATTCGGACTTCCAGCTTTCAAACCCTGCACTGGTATTGCCACACCGCGCCGCCAGTGCTGGTGTTGCCAAAACGGAAAATGAAACTGCTAATCCAAGAATAACGCTGCGCATCAAGTGCCTCCAAATGAATTCGCCCGGAAGCGTTTTGCCACCGGGCGATTGATTTGTCATCCTCGTAACACAAAAGTTACTTCATCGTCGGCATGACGAATTCAGCACCTGAGCGAATGCCAGTTGGCCAACGGCTGTGACAGTTTTCAGCTTGGTGTAGAAGCGAATGCCTTCCGGCCCGTGCATGTGGTGGTCACCGAACAATGAGGCCTTCCAACCGCCGAAGGAATGGAACGCCATTGGCACAGGGATTGGCACGTTGATGCCAACCATGCCGACTTGAATGCTCTGGGCAAATTCGCGCGCCGCATCACCATCACGGGTGAAGATAGCGGTGCCGTTGCCGTATTCATGATCGTTGACCATTTTGGCGGCTTCGTCATAGGTCTTGGCGCGCACGAAGGACAGTACGGGTCCGAAGATTTCTTCCTTGTAGATGGTCATGTCGGTGGTGACGTTGTCAAAGATCGAACCGCCGAGGAAATAGCCACCTTCATAGCCCTGCATCTTGAAGCCGCGACCGTCGACGAGCAGCTTGGCCCCTTCTTTAACACCTGTGTCGATGTAACCCTTCACCTTGTCGTAATGCTGCTTGGTGACGAGCGGACCCATTTCAGCATCGGCATCGGTGCCGGGTCCGATCTTCAGTGCACGGACTTTTGGTTCGAGCTTGGCCAATACTTTTTCAGCCGTACCTTCACCCACGGTGACAGCAACAGAAATCGCCATGCAGCGCTCACCGGCAGAGCCATAACCAGCGCCCATCAGCGCATCGACGGTTTGGTCGATGTCGGCATCCGGCATGATGATCATGTGGTTCTTCGCACCGCCCAAAGCTTGGCAACGCTTGCCGTTGGCAGTGGCGGTTGAATAGATGTATCTTGCAATCGGCGTTGAACCGACGAAGGACACAGCCGAAATGCCGGGGTGATGCAAAATCGCATCCACAGCTTCCTTGTCGCCATGCACCACTTGGAACACGCCGTCGGGAACGCCAGCTTCTTTCAACCATTCAGCAATCAGCAGCGAGGCAGAAGGGTCACGCTCCGATGGCTTCAGGATAAAGCAGTTGCCTGTGGCGAGGGCCGTCGGGAACATCCACATCGGCACCATGGCCGGGAAGTTGAAAGGCGTGATGCCAGCGACAACACCCAGCGGCTGGCGTGTTGACCATGAGTCAACCTTGGTGCCTACGTTTTCAGTGTATTCGCCTTTCAGCAGTGTGGGAGCAGCAGTTGCAAATTCCACAACTTCAGCACCGCGCTGCACTTCGCCCAAGAGCGTCCGACAAAACCTTGCCGTGTTCGGCAGTAATGCAAGCCGCCAATTCCTTGGCGCGGGAGTCAATAATGCCGAGGAACTTGTTGAGGATGCGCGAACGGCGCAGCGGCGTGGTGTTGGCCCAAGCTGGGAAAGCGGCGCGGGCGGCTTGCACAGCCACATCCATTTCAGCCGTTGTGGCCAGAACCACTTCGCCCGTCTGCTCGCCCGTGGCCGGGTTAAACACAGCCGACTTCCGCGTGCCCTTGCCCGCAACCTGCTTTGCCGTTGATCCAATGATTGATGGTTTTGACCATGTTGTTTTCTCCCAGTTGATGAGTGGTCTATGCGCTTTTGTGAAACGCACAGCAACATCAAGGATTGCGCTTTCGTTGTGCGATTTTTATAATTCAAAAATTTGGTGCATTTCAACAAAAAATGTACTACTATTTATTATTGTATAGATGGAGAATTCGTGCATGAACATACAGCGCGGCAAAATAGTCAGTGGCGGCAGATTGCAACTTCCTGCGGATTTACGCAAGCGACTGGGATTCGAAGAAGGTGATTCCGTGCTGATGGAAGTCGTGAACAATGAACTGCGTGTGCGCACACAGCGCGAAGGTGTTCGACGGGCGCAAGAACGCTTGCGGCATTTGATCCCCGCCGATGGAACCCGCCTTTCAGACGAGTTGATTGCTGATCGTCGCAAGGAAGCAGAGAATGAGTGAACGCTATGTGCTCGATTCTTCAGCTGTCCTCGTTCTGCTGGGAAACGAAGACGGCGCTGATGAAGTCGATGCCATTTTACTACACGCAGTCGTCAGCGCTGTGAACGTTGCGGAAGTGATTTCAAAATTGCAGGAACGAGGGGGCACTGATGAAACAATTGATGCTGCTCTTGCCGATTTGGACCTTAAAGTCATAAGCTTTGACAAGGCACAAGCCGACAAAGCTGGGAAACTCCGGCAAGCTACTCGGTCGCGCGGCCTTTCACTTGGAGATCGTGCCTGCCTAGCACTCGCTGCTCACTATGATGCAACTGCCGTCACCACAGATCGAGCATGGAACGATTTACCAGGTATCGCTCGCTTGCTTCTGGTTCGTTAGTGGACTGGGACAATCTTCGCATCTTCCTCGCCATCGCCCGCGCCGGGCAAATTCTCGCGGCGGCGAAGGCTTTGCATTTGAACCATGCCACGGTGGCACGGCGGCTGGATGCGCTTGAGGACAGCATGGGCACGCGGCTGTTCGAACGCCGCACCACCGGAACCAGTGCTCACGCCAGCGGGCGAAAAACTGCTGATCCGTGTCGAGCGCATGGAGTCGGAACTGCTGCAGGCGGACACCGCCTCCAATGCCATCGATGGCGTGGTGCGTGTGGGTGCGCCGGATGGTTTTGGTACGTTTCATTTGGCCCAACATTTGGCAAGGCTTGCCAACCAGCACCCGCAACTCACGATCCAACTCGTGCCCCTGCCCCGCACCTTTTCGCTGTCACGCCGCGAAGCCGACATCATCGTCACCATTGAGCGCCCAAAACTGGGCCGCGCCATCATCAAAAAGCTCACCGATTATTCGCTCAGCGTCTATGCCTCAAAATCCTATCTCGAGAAGACCGGATTGATCCGTGAACGGAGTGATTTGGAGAACCGCCTCTTCATCACCTATGTCGAAGACATCGCCTATTCCGCGCGCTTGGACTACACCGCCGACCTCTGCAAAGCTGATGCCACGACATTATGAATGTGGCTCGGTGATTGCACAGATGGAAGCCGTGCGGGCTGGCGAAGGTGTTGGCATTTTGCATGACTATGCGGCAGCGGCTTATCCTGATCTCGTACGCGTATTGCCTGAGATGCGCTTTTCACGCACCTATTGGCTGATGTCACACCCTGACACGCATGACACGCGGCGCGTCTCAGAAGTCTATCGCGCCATTGTTGACAGTGTTCAGAAAACATCGCTCCGCATTTGTGCAACTGACAGTTGGCTGACAGAGTCGCGCAGGCTTTTGCAAGCCAACAGGTTGCATGGTCAGCAGCGTGTTGAATGCGTCAGCACGACATCAAATGGAGGTTAATATGACCAAGACACTATTCGCCGCATTGGCTCTCGTCATCGCCAGCACTGGCATGGTGACGGCATCAACAGGCCCACAATTTGACGAGCCAACATTCAAGTCGACACAAGACAATTATCAACAGGACGTTCGCCGCAAGAAGCGCGTTCCCGGTGGCAGCGGCTGCGATGATGCAGGCGACTACCAAGAACACGCCGAGTGTCGCGGCTAAGTTGAAAAACGGGTGTGGCCCGCCTGCAAGGGCCACACTTACCGCTGGCTCGTCTGCCATTTGGGATTGATCCACGGCTCCAAATTCGACACCGGCAATGGCTCGCGTCCCAGAATATGATCCGACGCTTTTTCCCCAATCATCAAAGTCGGCCCATTGAGATTGCCATTGGTCACCTGCGGCATGATCGATGAATCGGCGACGCGCAAATTCTCGATGCCAAACACGCGGCATTCACTGTCAACCACCGCCATCGCATCATCAGCCGCACCCATCTTGCAGGTGCCTGTGGGGTGATAGGCGCTTTCGCAATGCTGGCGGATGAAGTCGTCAATCTCAGCATCGCTTTGCACATTCGCCCCCGGTTGAATTTCTTCAGCGCGAAAGGGTTCCAGCGCTTTTTGTGAGATAATCTCGCGCGTCAAGCGCACGCAGGCGCGGAACTCTTTCCAATCATCCTCATGCGACATATAATTGAACAGAATACGCGGGCTGATTTCGGCGTCTGATGATGTCACCCGCACAAAGCCACGTGACTTCGTGCGCATCGGCCCCACATGGGCTTGAAAGCCATGCCCAGCAAAGGCAGCCTTGCCATCATAGCGCACGGCGGCTGGCAAAAAGTGAAACTGAATATCGGGATATGAAATACCAGCCGCAGAGCGAATAAAGCCGCAACTTTCAAAATGATTGGTGGAGCCAAGCCCGGTTTGCAGCAACGCCCATTCCGCCCCAATCATGCCTTTCGACAACAGGTTCAATTTGCCGTTCAGTGTAATTGGCTGTTTGCATTTCACTTGGAAATAAATCTCGAGGTGATCATGCAGGTTTTCACCCACACCTTTCAATTCATGGGCAACTGGAATGCCCGCAGTTTGCAACACCTGCCCCGGACCAATGCCTGAGAGCTGCAATAGCTTCGGCGAATTGATTGGGGATGCTGCAATGATCACATCGCGCCGCGCCCTCGCTTCTGTAATCGTATCGCCGCGCCGATACTGAACGCCAACGGCCTTGCGCCCTTCCAATAAAATGCGCTGCACATGGGCATGGGTAACGAGCTTGACGTTTTTGGTTTTGCGCGCAGGCCTTAAGTAAGCATTGGCGGCGGACCAACGAAAGCCATTGTGAACAGTCATTTCCATCGGGCCAAAGCCCTCTTGCTGCCTGCCGTTGTAATCATCCGTGACGGGATAACCAGCCTCGTGGCCCGCATCGATGAAGGCTTGATAGAGCGGGTTCAGCCGCGATCCGCGCTTCACATGCATAGGGCCATCGACACCGCGCCAACCCTCTTCGCCACCGTGGGAATTTTCCATGCGTTTGAAATAGGGCAGCACGTGTTTGTAGGACCAACCCTTGGCGCCCATCGTTTCCCACGTATCAAAATCCTGGGCATGCCCGCGCACATAAACCATGCCATTGATGGAGGACGAACCACCCACAACCTTGCCCCGCGGTGTGGCCAATCGACGCCCGCCCAAATGCGGTTCAGGTTCGGTTTCAAAGCCCCAATTATAGCGCTTCATGTTCATGGGAATGGAAAGTGCTGACGGCATTTGAATCAGCGGGCCACGGTCCGTGCCGCCATATTCTAACACCAACACTTTGCGCCCGGCTTCCGCCAGTCGCAGCGCCATCACGGATCCGGCAGAGCCAGAGCCTACAATAATATGATCAAATTCGTCCGTCATCGTGTGTCGCTTAAAGCACTGATCATGTCGCCATTCAAAACCACCAACGTCATGCCAGAGTCTGCCAGCGGCACCCTCTCGAAAACCATGGTCCTGTGGGGAACATACAGCTGGTTTTGACAATACACCTCAAAACCTGATTAGATGGTCAAAATTCTGCAGGGCAACATGAATAAACTTTTGGGAGAAGGCGAAGGCCACCCCGCCATATTCCACAATGAAAATGGCGCGTCGCCCATTGTTTTGCTGTGTGAACATGCCTCCAACACCTTGCCCAAGTCTTTGGGAACGCTTGGGCCTGTCCGATCAGGACATGCAGCGCCACATCGCCTGTGACATTGGCGCTGAAGGCACAGCGCGCATTCTGTCAAAGCTGCTCGATGCACCCTTGATCCTGCAACGCTATTCGCGGCTGGCCTATGACTGTAACCGCCCGCCCGAAGCCGAAGGTGCCATGCCGGAAATGAGCGAAGTCTTTGAAATTCCCGGAAACAAAAATTTGCTGCCCTCTGCCCGTTTGGCCCGCACACGTGAAATCTATCGCCCCTTCCATCGTGCTGTTGAAGATTACATTGACCAACGCACGGCGGAAAAGCGCCAAACCATTATCGTCACCATGCATTCCTTCACGCCGATTTATAAGGGCAAGTCCCGCGATTTTGATGTGGGCTTTTTGTTTGATCGCGACAATTGGCTTGCCAATTTTCTGATCAAGGCATTTCCGACCGACAAGGCCCGCCTGAATGAGCCCTACGGCCCGAAAGACGGTGTTATGCATACAACCAATCTACATGCGGCCCCACGCGGCCTCAAACATGTGATGATCGAAATCCGCAATGATCTCATTGCCGACCACGCCGGCCAAAACACTTGGGCGAACCATTTATCGGTTCCCCTTGCACAGGCCGTAAACATTCTCGGAGGAAACCATGACCACAGGCATGCTCACGCTCGCTGAACTGAAAAAAGAAGTTGCAGCAGGCAGCATCGACACCGTCGTTGCGGCCATGGTCGATTTGCAAGGCCGCCTCATTGGCAAACGTTTCCACGCTGAGTTTTTTGTCAACGGTGGCTATGAAGAAACCCACGGCTGCAATTATCTGCTCGGCGTTGATATCGAAATGGAACCTGTGCCGGGATACAAAGCCATAGGATGGGAAAAGGGCTATGGCGATTTTGTACTAAAGCCCGACATGGCCACCCTGCGCCGAACCCCATGGCTGGAAAAAACCGCTCTGGTGCTCTGTGACGTTCTCGATCATCACACCCACGAAGATGTGCCCCATTCACCCCGCGCCATTTTGAAAAAGCAATTGAAGCGCCTCGATGACATGAAGCTGAAAGCCTACTTCGCGTCTGAGCTTGAATTCTTCCTCTTTGATGACGACTTCGAAACCTGCCATCGCAAGGGCTATCGCGACATGAAAACGGCAGGCTACTACATCGAAGACTACCACATCCTGCAAACCTCAAAGGAAGAGGTTTACATGCGCGCCCTCCGCAATGGCCTCAACAATGCAGGCATCCCCGTTGAAAATTCCAAAGGCGAATGGGGTCCGGGCCAGGAAGAAATCAACGTCCGCTACTCCGATGCGCTGACCATGGCCGACAACCACGCCATCATCAAGAATGGCGCAAAGGAAATTGCCTATGGCCTCGGCAAGGCCATCACTTTCATGGCGAAGTGGGACTATGGCATGGCGGGAAACTCCTCGCACATCCATCAATCGCTTTGGTCAGCTGATGGCAAGACGCCCCACTTCTTCGACAAGGAAAAGGGCCACCACGGCATGTCGAAGATGATGCAGCATTATCTTGCGGGCCAGCTCACCCATGCCCGCGAACTCACCTACTTTCTCGCCCCCTATATCAACTCTTACAAGCGCTTCATGGTCGGCACCTTTGCCCCCACCAAAGCCGTGTGGAGTTTTGACAATCGCACGGCAGGCTTCCGCCTCTGTGGTGCCGACACCAAAGCCATCCGCGTTGAATGCCGCATCGGTGGCGCTGACTTGAACCCCTACCTCGCCTTCGCCGCATTGCTGGCCGCAGGTCTCGATGGCATCGACAAGAAAATGGAATTGGAACCAGTATTTAGCGGCGACGCCTATTCTGCTGCTCAACAACTGCGTGAAATCCCTAAGACCCTGCGTGAAGGTCTTGATCTTTTGGATAATTCCAAATTCTTGCGGAAAGCCTTGGGCGACGATGTGGTTGATCACTACGTCCACACCGGCAAATGGGAACAATTCGAATTCGACCGCCGCATCACTGACTTGGAATTGAAGCGCGGATTTGAGAGATATTAAGAGAAAGAAAAACAGATGATTCCCAATCGCAACTTCGGTTTCCCAAATCCCATCCGTTATGGTGCAGGTCGGGTGAAAGAGCTTCCAGATTTCTGCAAAGCCGCAGGCATGAAAAAGCCTCTGTTTGTCACAGACCGTGGCCTCGCAGGCTCTGCCATGGTGGCTGATATTTTGGCCAACTTGAAAACAGCAGGTTTAGGCGTCGCGATGTTCTCCGACGTGCGCCCCAATCCAACAGAAGAAAACGTACTCGAAGGCTGCAAAGCCTTCCGTGCTGGCGACCATGATGGCGTGATTTGCTTTGGCGGTGGCTCTGCCCTCGACACGGGCAAAATGGTGGCATTAATGCACGCTCAGAAAATTTCGATTTTTGATCTCGAAGACATCGATGACTGGTGGACCAGAGCTGACGCGTCAAAAATTGCACCCAATATTTGCGTTCCAACAACGGCTGGCACCGGCTCCGAAGTAGGCCGTGCAGGCGTCATCACCCATCCGAAAACTCACGAGAAGAAAATCATTTTCCACCCCGACGTGATGCCGAAATTTGCCGTTCTCGATCCTGAATTGACGGTTGGATTGCCGCCCAAATTAACGGCGGGCGCTGGCTTTGACGCCTTTGCCCATTGCCTCGAAGCCTATTGCGCACCGTTCTATCATCCACTGGCAGAAGGCGTTGCATTGGAAGGCATGCGGCTGGTCAAAGAAAATTTGGCCAAAGCCGTGAAGAAACCAAAAGACTTGGACGCACGCGGCAACATGCTCGTGGCCTCATCGATGGGAGCCACGGCGTTCCAAAAAGGTTTGGGCTCCATCCATGCCCTGTCGCATCCATTTGGTGGATTGTATGACGCGCATCACGGCACACTGAACGGCATCATCATGCCCTATGTGTTGAAGGCCAACCGCAAAAAGATTGAAAAGAAAATTGAGCGCGTCGCCGCCTATCTTGGCATCAAGGGCGGCTTCAACGGCTTCCTGAAATTCGTCGTGGCGCTGCGCAAAGAGTGTGGCATTCCCCATGGCTTGAACGGCATTGGCATTGATACCAAACGCCTCGATGAAGTGGCCGAAATGGCCCACAAAGATTTAACCCATGCCGCAAATCCCGTGGCCTTTACGGTGAAGCAATACAAGACGCTGGCGAAAAAATGCGTGGCTGGAGATCTCTGATCAACCCATGCGCACAACAAAATCCATTCACATCGTCAACTGCCATGCCGAAGGTGAGGTTGGCGATGTGATTGTGGGTGGTGTTGAGCCGCCGCCTGGCGACACGATTTGGGAACAATCCCGTTACATTGCGCGCGATCAAACCCTCAGAAATTTCGTTTTGAATGAACCACGCGGTGGCGTGTTCCGCCACGTCAATTTATTGGTGCCAGCGATAAATCCGAAAGCACAAATGGGCTTCATCATTATGGAGCCGGAAGACACGCCACCCATGTCGGGTTCCAACTGCATTTGCGTGGCAACTGTATTGCTCGACACGGGGTTAATCCCAATGACAGAGCCCGTCACCCACCTCACGCTCGAAGCCCCCGCCGGATTGATTGAAGTTTCTGCCCAATGCCGAGATGGCAAGGCAACAAGCATCACCCTCACCAATGTTCCAGCCTTTGCACAACACATCGGCGTAGATTTAGCAGTCGAAGGCCACGGCACGGTGAAAGTCGACA
The DNA here is from genome assembly GCA_963850355.1 of uncultured Alphaproteobacteria bacterium. Taxonomy (GTDB): domain Bacteria; phylum Pseudomonadota; class Alphaproteobacteria; order Rhizobiales; family Aestuariivirgaceae; genus Aestuariivirga. The sequence continues at coordinate 404,717 of CAWKKP010000008.1, read as the reverse complement.
CAGCATTCGGCGGCGACAGTTTTGTCATGGCGGATGTCGCCGATTTCGGCTTGAGCATCACGCCGCGCAACGCCCACGTCATTGCTGAACTGGGTCGTAAAATTGTGAAGGCCGCAAACCAACACCTTCCCTTCCACCATCCAACGTTACCAGAATGGAAACATTATTCATTCTGCTTCATGCGCGAGAAACTGGAACGCGAGGACGGCGTTCTGACGTCACGCAACGCCTGCGTTGTGAACCCCGGCAAACTTGACCGCTCTCCCACGGGCACAGGCTGCTCAGCACTGATGGCCGTCTTACATGCCAAGGGCTTGATGGCAGTGGGTGATACTTACATTGGCCGCAGCGTCATTGATTCAAAATTCATAGGCCGCATTGCAGGTGAAACCACGGTGGGCAATCACAAAGCCATAACCCCACAAATCACAGGCCGCGCTTGGATCAGCGGTAAGACAACTCTGTTGCTTGACCCTGATGATCCCTATCCCAGTGGTTATAAAGTCAGCGATACGTGGCCAAATACTTAAGCCTGCTCCCGCATTAGAGCTAAGAACTGCGTAACATGTTCTTCCGGTGTCGCGAAGGACAACACAAAACGGCAATGCACTTCGTCCTCAGCCAAGCCATCCATGGGCCATTCATAAAAATGTGCCCCCGCCGCCGAGACACGATTAAAAATTGTCCGCGGCATGATGGCGAAAACTTCATTGGCCTCGACGGGATTGCTCAATCGAACCCGGTTTGACTGTTGAAGCCCTTTGGCCAAGGTCTGCGCCAGTGCGTTGGCACGCTTTGCATTGGGCAGCCACACATCGTCTTTCAGATAAGCCAACATTTGCGCCGACAGGTAGCGTCCCTTCGACACCAGCTGTGCCGCTCGCTTGCGGCGATAGAGAAAATCCTGAGCCAATGCTGTGTCAAAAAACACCACGGCCTCCAGCATCATGCCCCCGTTTTTAGTGCCCCCAAACGACAATACATCGACACCAGCTTTCCATGTCATTTCGGCAGGTGTGCAGCCCAATGACACCAGTGCATTGGCAAAACGCGCGCCATCCATATGCACTTTCATCCCATGCCCGTGCGCCAGCAAAGCCAGCGCCTTGATCTCATCACAGCTGTAAATTGTGCCAAGCTCCGTTGCTTGCGTGATCGACAAGGCCGATGGTTTCGCCCCATGCTCACCATGCAGGAACTGCCCGATCTTGTTTTTGAGGGTATCTGGCCGCAGCTTGTTGCCTTCCCCGCCCAGCGTTATCAACTTTGCGCCGCCCGTAATCAACTCGGGCGCGTTGCATTCATCAGTATTGATGTGACTATCAACATGGCAAAAAACACCACCAAAAGGCGGGCACATGGCCGAGAGCGCAAGCGAATTTGCCCCCGTGCCATTCACCACCAAAAATGACTTCACCTCTGTTTCAAAAATCATGGAAAGCGTCAGATCGACAAGGTTAGAACCAACATCATGGCAATAGGAAACATCCGTCAAGTCGCCCATTGGCCTCAACCATGGCCTGCAGAATACGCGGATCAACGCCATACACATTGTCAGAAGCAAAATTCAATTTTTGACGCCTTCCCGTTCAAAATACAAAACCCCAAGTCCACACACCACAATCATCGCAATGCCAAGCAGCGACAACATGTTCGGATATTCACCAAAAAACAAGGCACCGAACGTCACGGCAATCAAAGTGAATGAATAATAGAAGGGTGCAATGGCCCGTGCGCTGGCATGTCGAAACGCCAGAAACACAAACAAATGCCCCAACATGACAAAGAAGCCAGAGCCAATCGCATAGAGCCAAGTCCGGCCACTCACAGGCGTCCAACCTTCAAAAATTTGATTGTTGATAACCGCAGTGATCAACACGGCGATAATCACACTGAATGTGATCACAAGACCCGGCACATTGGCGGGGGCTTTCCGCGATAAAAGATCCCGCGCGGCAGACCCAAATGCCGTCACAAATCCGAGAAGCGCGAATGGTGAAGCGCCGTCACGGCCCGGTTGTGCCACCACCAGCGCCCCTGCAAGCCCGAGCGCAATCAACAACCAGCGCAACACGCCAACTTTTTCACCCCAGATAAAACTGGCACCTGCCAAAACCACCAAAGGTGCCACTTGATAAATCGCTGTAATGTCAGCCAGCGGCACATTCGCCAGTGCCAAAATAAATGCCGAAACCGCCACCACTTCCGTGAGCGACCGCATCACGGTCCAGAAACCAAGGGCTGCTGGCAGGTGTTTAATCTGGCCCATGAGAACGAGCAGACCAAAACACCAGATCGCTGCAGAAATTCCACGCAAAACCAACGACTGCATCGGCGGCACTTCAACCAGCATCAGTTTCAAAAAACTGTCACAACTGACAAAAGTAACACCGGCCAGCACCATATAAATAATGCCGCGAAGATTGGATGAAAGGGGCATGCGGTCCGTCTGCAAAATCAGTTTAGGCAGTCATAGTCTGCCTGAACCACAACGCAAGGCCTGTTGCTTTGCGCAGATCAAGCCAAGGGCAAAACCATGTCATTGACCAATCCACCCAGCGCAGTCTGATCAGCTGTGCTGGTTTTTGCAAAAGCGTGCTTCAAATGCGTGCGCACGGTGTTCACGGATATATTTAGTCCTTCGGCAATTGCAGCAGGGCCATCACCCCGCGCAATCATCGTGGCAACCCGTGCCTCTGCCGCCGTCAAATCAAAAACCGTGCGCAACACTTCAACAGCCATTGGTAATTGTTCGCCGCGCCGTGCCACAAACACCACACAGTGCCCGGGGCCCATAGCACCTCGCACATCATTACCCGCAACGGGAAGCACGTAGGCAGCGGCTTTTTCTCCAGTTGGCCCATACAAAGGCACGCCAATGCCAGCAATGCCAAGGGCTTGATCGCCTTTGATAGCGCGACTGATAGCCGTTTCAAATGCCAGCGACTGCCCGTTCGGTCCAGCCGTTTGCAGCACACCAGCGCGCAAAGATAAAATCTGCCCCTCTGACAACAAGGTGTCACCAGCAGCATTGGTAAACACCATGCGTCCGCCGAGCCCTACTACAAATACCGCAATCGACAGGGCATCCAGCACCTGACGATACAGTGTCATCGCCATGTTGCCCTTGTCTGCCAAATCATTGATCATCACAGAACGTCGAATGTGGGGTGATAGTCGCTCAGCCAGACGGCATTCGGCTTCAAGATAGACGTCCCCTTGATCCCTGTGCTTTGCACACGATAGCAACCCAAATACACTTTGTTTGCTGAGATAAGGGACGACCAAAGCGTCCATGAGCCCTTGAGGACCTGACCAAGACTGATTGAAATGGGTCATTTCAAATTCTGAACGCGAGACTTGCGCCATCTGCGTCCAAGCTTGGTCAATGCCGCCGTTTGTAACTTTCTCACCGCCCGGCACAGCGTGAGACAAGGCCGCGAGTTGCGATAATTTTTCACGATCCCAAGGCGAATGCTGGAATGTAAACACTGGAGGCAGCTGGTATTGAATTGGGCTCATATCCGCCAATCCAACCATGACATAAGCACTATTCAACTCGTCACAGATCATTGCGAGGGTATCTGGCCAAAGTCCCGGATTGGCGGCGCAATCATAGATCGCACCCACCAGCACATCGAAGTCACGCATGAACACTCCAGCGTATTCTTTTTGCGCCCCCGCACGTGCACGCTAGCACAACTTCTAATGCGTCGGGCAAGCAAAAACCCGCGTCGTGAACGGCGCGGGTTTGCACTTTATATACTGCTTATTAGGTGATGGCAGAACGCGCTGGCTCCACTGCAACCGCTTTGTTCAAGCTGGTGAACAAGCTGGATTTGCGGAATGACACCAACCACCGCATGTTGAAGAAGTGCAAGGCACCAATTACCACAATCACAATACCAATCTTGGTGCTGAGAAATTCCATCGCACTCACGCCATCCAACGGCTTGTCACCATATTTCAAGGCCAATGACACAAAACCAAAGTTGAGCAGATAAAATCCGACGAGCAGCAAATGGTTCACTGAATCGGCAAGGGCTTCACGACCTTCAAAGTTCTCAACCAGAAAAATGCGGCCATTCTTATGCAAGGTCCGCCCCACCCAGATGGTGATGCTCAGGCTGACGACGAGATAAATGATGTATGTCCACAAAACGATGTTCATGATGTTGTCCTCTAATTTGTTAATTATCTATTTCGTTATTTGACGAAATACTCATAGCACTTGCATATAATTAGTCAATACGCTAAATACGCATTTAGTTAAAAAAGGTAGATATCATGTCAATGGACAAAGTCTTCGAAGCGCTGGCCAATCCAACCCGCCGCAAAATTCTGGCCTATTTGTCTTCAACCAGCCTCACCGCCGGACAAATCGCCGATCGCTTCAACATCTCTAAGCCGTCGATGTCAAAGCATCTGAGCGTGCTGGAAAACGCGGAATTGATTACGAGTGAGAAGAAAGGCCAATTTGTGCACTACAGTTTGGTACGAGAAAGTCTGGTGAATACTCTGAACGGGTACGTTCAAGACGTGTGCCCCGTCGCCCGACCCATCAAAAGGGAAAGTGCCGCCCTCGCTAAAAAGGCCGTGGGCTAAAACGCGTTAACTTGAAGCCAGCTTCGGCAGCGTCACCGGCACGCGGATATAATGAATGCCATTGCTATCAGCGGGCGGCAGTTTGCCGGCTCGCATGTTGATTTGGATCGACGGCAACAGCAGTGTCGGGGCGTCAAGCGTTTTATCTCGCGCCTCGCGCATGGCAACGAATGCGTCTTCGCTGATGTTTGCATTGGCGTGAATGTTGCGTGAAAGCTCCTCTTCCACCGTGGTTTCCCAGCGATGATCCGTGCGGCCCTCTTTCGGCAGATAATCATGACACATGAACAATCGGGTTTCAGGAGGTAACGCTAAAATCTTTCTGATCGAACGATAGAGCTGACGCGCATCACCACCCGGAAAATCCGCCCGCGCCGTGCCATAGTCCGGCATGAACAGTGTATCGCCAACAAACACAGCATCACCAACTTTGAAAGATACACACGCGGGCGTATGTCCGGGCGTTGCGATCACCTCACAGCGCAATTCACCAATGTTGAAGAATTCGCCGTCGGTCACAAGCCGGTCAAACTCCACGCCCTTGCCCGACACATCCAGCGCGTTAAAAATTGGACGGAAAATTTTCTGTACCTTACAAATCCCAGCGCTAATGACAACCTTCGCACCTGTATTCAGTTTGATGTAGGGCGCACCCGACAGATGATCAGCATGCACATGGGTTTCAAGCACCCACTTGATCGAAAACCCTTCGCTTTCAGCCTTGCGTAAAACTACATCAGCCGATTCAACCGAAGCCTTGCCAGACTTGTGATCATAATCAAAAACCGGATCAATCACGGCTGCTTGTTTTGTCACTGGGTCCGCCACCAAATACGTCACAGTATTGGTAGCTGTATCAAAGAAGGCGTGAATGACAGGCGAGGACATTGTAAGACTCCGGAAATTACAGCTTGACATATATTAGATATTGCTAATATTAGCAATATCTAATTTAGGAGTACGCGCGATGCCACCTCGATCGTCGCCAATGACATCACAACGACAAAACATGGCAGAATTTGCGGCACAGGCAGGTGCTGCGGCAAGCTTGCTCAAAGAACTTGCCAATGAAAAGCGTTTGATGATTTTATGCGCACTGATTGATCGGCGCGAATTGACCGTCGCCGAACTAACAGCAGCGGCTGATCTCAGCCAATCTGCACTGAGCCAGCACTTGGCCCGCCTGCGCGAACAAAACGTCGTGTCCTTCCGTCGCGAAGGTGCATCACTTTATTATCGTATCGCCGACGCCAACGTGGGTCGCATTCTTAAAACTCTCAAAACCATTTTCTGTTGAGGCGTCAATGACAGCAGATATCTGGACAGTCTTAAGCGGCGGCCTTGTCGGGATTATCTTGGGCCTCATCGGCGGCGGCGGTTCCATCATTGCCGTGCCATTGTTGCTCTATGTTGTCGGCATGCCATCCGTTCACGCTGCCATCGGCACCAGCGCCGTCGCTGTTAGCCTCAGTGCGTTTTCAGGCCTGATCGCGGCTGCAAAACAAAAACTGGTGAAGTGGCCTTGCGCACTTGTGTTCACGGCTGCGGGCGTTGCGGGTTCCATTGCGGGCTCACATCTCGCCTTGCAAATACCAGGTGCCAAAATCCTCGCACTCTTCGGTGGCCTGATGCTGGTTATCGGCACCTTGATGTTGTTACGAAAAAACGCGGAGGGCGACCCCGACGTGCGCCTCACCCTCAAAACCGCACGCCACATGGCACCTTGGCTCATCGGCACAGGCCTTGCCGTTGGCAGCTTGGCTGGATTCTTTGGCATTGGTGGCGGCTTCTTGATCGTGCCGGGCCTAATGCTCGCAACCGGAATGACCATTTCCAGCGCCATCGCCACATCCCTCGTGGCCATCACCGTGTTTGGTGCCGTCACCGCCTCAAGCTATGCCCTCGCAGGCGAAGTGGTCTGGCGCAGTGTTGGTTTGTTCGTTGTCGGCGGCATATTTGGAAGCCTCGCAGGGCAAGCTCTGGGGCGGCGCTTGGCCAATCACAAGCCAATCCTGCAAAGCCTCTTCGCAATCTTCGTTCTGGGCGTTGGCGCGTATACAATTTACAAGGGATTACCCTAATTCCGCGCAATAATATTTCGAATTTCTGCCATTTTTGATTCTTAACTTGCGTCTCCCGTCACTTCCTGCTTTTAGAAAGGACAGTGATGTTGACCTATATGCCGATTCCCAGAGTCGGCTATTCGTGTCGGAGGAAGTACCATGAACAAGCCAGTGCCCGCCCATGTTTTCCGTGCCGAAGGCACACCGGAAGCCCACGGCCTGTACAACCCGATGAACGAGCATGACGCCTGCGGCATTGGCCTCCTCGCCAACATCAACAACATCAAAAGCCACCGCGTGGTCAAGGATGCACTTGGCATTCTGAAGAACCTCGAACACCGCGGAGCCGTGGGTGCCGACCCCAAAGCTGGCGACGGCGCTGGCATCATGATTCAAATCCCGCATGAACTGTTTGCTGAAGAAGCCAAGCGCTCCGGCTTTGACCTGCCAGCCGCTGGCCAATATGGCGTCGGCTATTTGTTTATGCCCAGAGAAACAATCTATCGCCAAGACATCGAACGCATCTGGTGGGAAACCGCCCGCGAAGAAGGCTTGAAGGTCCTGGGCTGGCGCGATGTGCCAGTGGACAAGTCCGTACTCGGCTATTCGGTGAAGGGCACTGAACCCGTGCACCGCCAGGTCTTCATCGGCAAGGGCCCGACCATTCGCAACGAAGCGCATCTTGAACGCAAGCTGTTCGTTTGCCGCAAAGTGGTGTCGAACCGCATCATCGAAGTGCTGGGCGCCAAAGCCCGCACCTATTATCCGGTTTCAGTGTCATCGCGCACCATCGTTTACAAGGGCTTGGTCCTCGGTGCTGAACTCGATCACTACTATTTGGACTTGAAGGATGAGCGCGTCACTTCGGCCTTGGCGTTGGTGCATCAACGTTTCTCCACCAACACTTTCCCGTCATGGCCCTTGGCCCATCCCTATCGCTTCGTCTGCCACAACGGTGAAATCAACACCGTGCGCGGCAACTTCAACTGGATGGCAGCGCGGCAATCCACCATGCAGTCGGATGTCTTGGGCGAAGACTTGTCCAAGCTCTGGCCCATTTCCTATGAAGGCCAATCCGATACGGCCGTTTTTGACAATGCTTTGGAACTGCTCACCATGGGCGGCTATTCCCTGCCCCATGCCATGATGATGATGATCCCGGAAGCTTGGGCTGGAAACCCGCTGATGGATGAAGATCGCCGCGCCTTCTACGAGCACCACGCCGCCATGATGGAACCCTGGGACGGCCCCGCCGCCATGGTCTTCACCGATGGCAAGGTGATTGGTGCCACGCTGGACCGCAACGGGCTGCGCCCTGCCCGCTATCTCACCACCGATGACGGCTTTGTGCTGCTCGCCTCAGAAATGGGCTGCTTGCCAATTGATGATGCCAACGTCACCCACAAGTGGCGCTTGCAGCCCGGCAAGATGCTGCTCATCGACCTTGAACAAAAGCGCATCATCTCTGACGATGAATTGAAGAAGCATCTCTCGACTCTTCATCCCTACAAGGATTGGTTGAAGAAGACGCAAGTTGTGCTGCGCGACATGCCAAAGGCCAAGACTGTTCGTCCAAAGCCCACAACCCAATTGCTCGACCGCCAACAGGCCTTTGGTTACACCCAGGAAGATTTGAAAATCTTGATGGAGCCGATGGCTTCAACAGGTCAGGAAGCCATTGGCTCCATGGGCAACGACGCGCCCGTATCGGCCTTGTCTGATCGTGCCAAGTTGCTCGACACTTACTTCAAGCAAAACTTCGCGCAAGTCACGAACCCGCCAATTGACCCGATCCGCGAAGAACTGGTGATGTCGCTGGTGTCCTTCATTGGTCCGCGTCCGAATCTTGCTCGACCTCAAAGGCACCTCGAAGCACATGCGCCTTGAAGTCTCGCAACCCATTCTGACCAACGAAGAATTGGAGCGCATTCGCAACATTGGTGAAGTGCGCGAAAACCCCTTCCGCACCGTCACCATCGACGTGACCTATGATGTGGCCAACGGCGCTGACTATATGGAAGCCGCATTGGATGCCGTCGGCGCACAAGCCGAACGCGCTGTGAAGGATGGTTACAACATCATCATCCTGTCAGACCGTGCCGTCTCAGCTGAACGTGTCGCCATTCCATCATTGCTCGCCACATCAGCAACGCATCATCACCTGATCCGCAAGGGTCTTGCGCACATCCGTGGGCCTCGTCGTTGAATCAGGTGAACCGCGCGAAGTGCATCAATTCGCAACGCTCGCAGGTTATGGCGCAGAAGCCATCAACCCCTATCTGGCTTTCGAAACCTTGGAAGCCATGTTGCCCACGCTTGATGAAAAAGTCTCGGCCTATGAAGCCGTGAAACGCTTCATCAAGGCGGTAGACAAAGGTTTGCTCAAGGTCATGTCGAAGATGGGCATTTCCACTTACCAATCCTATTGTGGCGCGCAGATTTTTGACGCCATCGGCTTGTCGTCGGAATTCGTGAAGAAATATTTCACCGGCACCGCCACCACCGTTGAAGGTGTTGGCTTGGCTGAAGTGGCGGAAGAAGCCTTCCAACGCCACGCCGATGCATTTGGTTTGAACCCTGTGCTTTCAACACAGCTTGAAGTGGGCGGCGATTACGCCCAGCGCATTCGTGGTGAAGCCCATGTGTGGAACGCTGAAACTGTTTCGACGCTGCAGCACGCCGTGCGCGGCAACTCACAAGACAAGTACAAGGAATACGCCCGCCTCATCAACGAGCAGAACGAAAAGCTGAAAACCTTGCGCGGCCTGTTCCGCATCAAGTCGGCTGAGGAAATGGGAAACACACCGATTGATATTTCGGAAGTGGAATCGGCCAAAGACATCGTCCGTCGCTTTGCCACGGGTGCCATGTCCTATGGCTCCATTTCGCGCGAAGCCCACACCACGCTGGCCATCGCCATGAACCGCATTGGCGGCAAGTCCAACACGGGTGAAGGCGGCGAAGAAGCTGATCGTTACGTGAAAATGCCAAACGGCGACTCCATGCGCTCTGCCATCAAGCAAGTGGCATCTGGTCGCTTTGGCGTGACGGCGGAATATCTTGTCAACTCCGACATGATGCAAATCAAAATGGCGCAGGGTGCAAAGCCCGGCGAAGGCGGACAATTGCCCGGCCACAAGGTTGATGCAACCATCGCCAAGGTGCGCCATTCCACACCGGGTGTGGGTTTGATTTCACCACCACCACACCACGACATCTATTCCATCGAAGATTTGGCCCAGCTCATCTACGACCTGAAGAACGTCAACCCCGTGGCGCAAGTCTCGGTCAAGTTGGTGTCAGAAGTTGGCGTTGGCACGGTTGCTGCAGGCGTGTCCAAAGCCCATGCCGATCACGTGACGATTTCTGGTTACGAAGGCGGCACGGGTGCATCGCCCTTGACATCGATCAAGCACGCTGGTTCGCCATGGGAAATCGGCCTCGCTGAAACCCAACAGACCCTTGTCACCAACGACCTGCGCGGCCGCATTGCCGTGCAGGCCGACGGCGGCATTCGCACAGGTCGCGACGTGTTGATCGCAGCTCTGTTGGGCGCTGACGAAATTGGTTTTGCAACAGCACCGCTTGATCGCCGCAGGCTGCATCATGATGCGCAAGTGTCACTTGAACACCTGCCCCGTCGGCGTTGCCACGCAAGACCCTGAACTCCGCAAGCGCTTCAAGGGCCAACCTGAACACGTCATCAACTTCTTCTTCTTCGTTGCAGAAGAATTGCGCGGGCTGATGGCGCCGATGGGTGTCAAAAACTTCACTGACCTCACAGGTGCCACCGAATGGCTCGATACCAAAAAGGCGATTACCCATTGGAAAGCCAAAGGCCTCGACTTCTCGAAGCTGTTTGCAAAGCCAGACGTTGTCGAAGGTGTCGCCACCAAGCACGTCACCACGCAAGACCACGGCCTTGAAAAAATCCTGGATCGCAAGCTGATTGCTGAAGCCATATCAGCCCTTGAAAGCGGCACGCCAGTCGTCATCGAAACCGCCATCCGCAACTCCGACCGCACGGCGGGTGCAATGCTTTCAGGTGCCGTCGCCATGCGCTACGGCCACAGGGGCCTGCCCGAAGACACCATCCACGTGAAGCTCAACGGCTCATCCGGCCAGAGCTTCGGCGCGTGGGCAGCCCATGGCGTGACGCTTGATCTCACAGGCGAAGGCAACGACTATGTTGGCAAGGGTCTCTCCGGCGGCAAGATCATCATCAAGCCAAAAGCCAACATCGGCTTCAAGCCTGAAGAGTCGATCATCATTGGCAACACCGTGCTTTACGGTGCCATCACGGGCGAAGCTTATTTCCGTGGTGTTGCAGGCGAACGTTTCGCCGTGCGCAACTCCGGTGCCGTTGCTGTTGTCGAAGGTGTGGGTGATCACGGTTGCGAATATATGACGGGCGGCTGTGTGCTCGTCATCGGCAACACGGGACGCAACTTCGCAGCCGGCATGTCCGGCGGTGTGGCTTACGTGCTCGACGAAGACAAGACTTTCGAAAAGCGCTGCAACCTTTCCATGGTGGATTTGCAACCGGTACCGGAAGAAGAAGAACTCCTCGAAAAACACCAACACCACGGCGGCGATTTAGAGCATCACGGCCTCGTGGATATTACGTCAGGCATGGACAAGCATGACGCCACCCGCATCCATGAATTGCTGGCACGTCACGTAAAATACACAGACTCGTCAAAAGCCAAAACCATCCTCGCCAACTGGTCGCATTACTTGCCGCTGTTTGTAAAGGTCATGCCCGTAGAATATGCACGCGCATTGGCAGAGTTGGAAAAAGCGCAAGAAACATCCGACGGCCTCACGGTCGGCGTAAAGCGGAGCGCTTGATCAGGTGACGCTTCAAACCGCCAAAAATGGATTGATGATGGTGACTTGTCCGACACGTTGGCCGTGGTTCATGTCTTCCGTGTACAGAACATCACAGCCTGCTAGTTCGGCGGCGGCGATGATGTTGCAATCGTATACTGAGAAGTTGGTTGTTGCAGCAATGGCCATTGCAAGTTTATGTGTGCCTTCTGTGATAGGAACGATCTCAAATGATTGTCGGATTGGTGCAAGCGCATCCAAAGCATCTTGCAAGTTCATTTTCAATTTGCGTCTTGCTACTGCAACAAATTCATTGAGCACTTGCACGCTAATAATGCCACCAGCACTGACGATGTCTCTTGATATTCGGCTTTTAGGACTATGCGGCAAGATTAAATACAATAGAATATTAGTGTCGCAAGCATTAGTCATTCTTCGGCCAATTCTTGAAACGTTCGTCGTAAATTTCTTCTCTATCAAACTTGTAGTCAGCAGGAACCTTTACCGTCTTGCGGATTTCCTCAAATCGTGCCCACATTTCTTCAAGCGTCTTTTCCCGTTCAGCAACCAACTTGCCGTCAACGGTTTCGATTTTGACTTGATCCCCTTCAGCAAAGCCGAGTTGCGCGGCCACATCAGCAGGAATGCGGATCGCCAAGCTATTTCCCCACTTCGAAATTTTCATCATATCCTCCTTGGATATACATTTGACCACAATGTATATCATAAAACAGCACAGGTGTAAACATGGGCAAGATCACAGGTTTTCTCGAAATCGACCGTCAGGACCGGAAATATGCGCCGGCAGCCGACCGCGTGCGCCATTACGATGAATTCGTCATTCCGTTGGGTGACGAAGGCACGAAAAAGCAAGCGGCGCGCTGCATGGATTGCGGCATTCCCTATTGCCACAATGGCTGCCCGGTGAACAACCAGATCCCCGATTGGAATGATCTGGTTTACAACAACCGTTGGGAAGAAGCCTCGCGCAACCTGCACTCCACCAACAACTTCCCGGAATTCACGGGCCGTGTGTGCCCCGCACCTTGCGAAGCTTCCTGCACGCTGAACCTGGAAGATGTGCCCGTCACCATCAAGTCCATCGAATGCGCCATCGTCGACAAGGCTTGGGAAAACGGCTGGGTGAAGCCCATCATCGCCTCTGAAAAGACCGGCAAAAAAGTTGCCGTCATCGGCGGTGGTCCATCAGGCCTTGCCGCAGCACAACAACTCGCCCGCGCAGGCCACAATGTGCACCTCTTCGAAAAGAACGCCAAGGTTGGCGGCTTGATGCGCTATGGCATTCCTGATTTCAAAATGGAAAAGCATTTGATCGACCGCCGCGTCACGCAAATGGAAGCCGAAGGTGTCACCTTCCATTACGGTGCCCACATCGGCGTGACGCAAGATGCAAAGCAACTGACGGATTCATTCGATGCTGTGTTGATGTGCGCTGGTTCCGAAAAAGGCCGCGACTTGCCAATCCCTGGTCGCGACCTCGCTGGCGTGCATTTCGCTATGGAATTTCTGCCACAACAAAACCGCCGCGTGTCGAAAGAGTCACCGCAAGACAATCACCCGATTTTGGCCAATGGCAAGCACGTCGTCGTCGTCGGTGGCGGTGATACGGGATCAGACTGCATCGGCACATCGATCCGCCAAGGTGCCTTGTCCGTCACACAAATTGAAATCATGCCAGCGCCTCCTGAAAAGGAAAACAAGGAACTGACCTGGCCCAACTGGCCCATGAAAATGCGCACATCTTCGTCTCAAGCTGAAGGCGCCATCCGCGATTTCGCCGTGGCAACGGTTGCTCTGCAAGGCGAAGATGGAAAAGTGAAAACCTTAAAGTGCGCGAGAGCGGGTTCTGACTTCAAACCCATCGCCGGAACAGAATTTGAGTTGAAGGCTGACCTCGTCTTGCTCGCCATGGGCTTCGTGCATCCCGTTCACGACGGCATGATCAAGAACCTTGGTGTAAAGCTTGATCCGCGCGGCAACGTCGAAGCCAATATGCTGAACTACAAAACCTCCGTTGAAAAAGTCTTCGCCGCTGGTGACACGCGCCGTGGCCAATCCCTCGTCGTCTGGGCCATTCGTGAGGGCCGCCAAGCCGCCCGCGCTGTTGACGAATTTTTGATGGGATCAACGACACTTCCACGCTAAGCTCTGAGCTATGATGATGAACCGACGAGATGTGTTGTTTGGCTTTGCTGCACTTGTTGTAACAACGGCGCCACCAGCGCATGCTGAAGAGTTCCCAATCAACTATGACGACCGCGAAAAAGTTGCAGCACAAATATCGCCCGCGAACAGTTTCATTCAAAACCACTGAAGCGCCCGGCACCATCATCATCGAGTCCGACAAGAAATTTCTCTACCTCATTCTCGACGGCGGCAAGGCGCGGCGCTATGGTGTAGGCGTGGGCAAAGATGGTTTCCGCTGGGCAGGCACCGCCACCATCAAGCGCAAAGCCAAGTGGCCAAAGTGGACGCCCACCAAAGAACAAATCGAACGTGTACCGAATTACAAGCAATGGGCTGACGGTTATCCCGGCGGCCCCTATAATCCCCTCGGAGCCCGCGCCCTCTATTTGTTTGAAGGCAACCGCGACACCCAATACCGCATTCACGGCACCACAGAGCCTTTCACCATTGGAAAGCGCGTATCATCAGGTTGCCTGCGCATGTTGAATGTTGATGTGGCGGACTTGTTTGAGCGGGTGCCCATCGGCACCAAAGTTATCGTGAAGTAACGAAGCCCTACTGCGCGCCTGCAGCCGAGAAGTCATCAAACCGCCCTGCTGGTGCGGCTGATATTATGCCCTCTACAAACAATTGTTGCGCCTGTGTGCCCGATTTCACATTGTACTTTGAACGCCGCCGCCGCAACAGCAGGTGTTTCAGCAGCCGTCCGCGCTGCAACAGATACAGGCGGTTTCACAATGGGCTGTACAACATCCGCCCGAAACGTTAAGTCCTCGCCATCAAAGTCTTCTTGCCCAAAGCTGGGCGGCACTGGCACCACCGTTATAATGCTTTCGAGCTTGGGCGGAGTTGCTGCCACCACTGCCGTCGCTGCAGGATCCGCAGGTGCAACAGCAACAGCAGGTGCAACAGCATTGGCCTCTAAAGCTTTCACGGCTCCCAACACCAATTGCCCGAACCGATTGTTGCCAACCTTCATAAATTTTATGCCGTCGCGTTCACGCAGCTTACGATCATTGCCCAAATCATCAGGTCCGCGATCAATAAAGCTGCCGTCTGGCCCCAGAAAGAACGGCCGCACATCTACAAAATTTCCTTGAACAGCCGCGACGCGTTGACGATGCAGATCACTGAGATAACGCATATCGGCATCAAAACTGGCACTGGCCATCGGCGGCAAGCTGATCCAAAATACTTTTGCATTGACCTGCTTGGCCGACGCCAACACCCGGTCCACGGCAGCAATATAGGCCTTTTCCCAACCCGGCGCTTTGAACACATGGCGAATGTTGCCGTCACGAATGCCCTGTCGATCATTCACCCCGACCAATACCACCACGGCATCCACAGGTGCATTTTCAACAATTTTTGGAATGGCTGCCGACCAATCATAAAACTCAGGCCGTGCCAAACCTGATGATTCATTAAAGCGATTGAGGACTTCAAAAGTCGGATCGCCCTCAATCATGCGCATCATGCCATTGCCAAGGCCCCCGGCCAAAGCATCACCCACCACAAGAATACGGTAGACCCCATCTTCGCCACCAAATCCTGGGGCGACATTTTGCACTGGTTCAGCCGTCGGCGCGAGAGCGGGCGCAGGTGTTGCTTCCGAACCCATCAACGGTTCAGCCTGCTGTGCCATGGCTAAACCAGCCTGCAACAGACAAAACACCAAACTGAGCCACACCAAAAACCGCATCATGGAAGTGATGCTACTTGCCCTTGCGCAAACGCTCAAGCACCTTGCGCGATGGCGTACCATTCATATCCATGCCAACGGCCCGTTGAAAGCCTAGCACCGCTTCATATGTGCGCGCGCCAAACCGACCATCAGATCCACCAGTTTCAAACCCCTGGCTGACAATCGCTTCTGCATTTCCACACGTTCTTCAAAGCTCAAATCAAAATTCACTGCGGGCCAAGAACCTTGAATGCCAGCACCGCCCCGAATGCGATCACCCAAATGCCCAACCGCAATCGCATAGGAATGCGAAAGATTGTAATCCATGATCGCCAGAAAATTCTTGGTGACCAAAAACGCAGGGCCATCAATGCCCTGTGGGATCATCACAAAGGCTTCCGCCTGTGGCGCGCCAAACTTGCCACCCGTTGCAGGCTTAAGCCCAAGCTTTGTCCATTGCGCCACGGGCTTCCAGTGCGTGCGCCCAATCAATCCACGATCAAAGCCTTCAGGCAATGTCACTTCCCAGCCCCACGGCCGATCAGCCCGCCAGCCCGCTTTGGCCAGATAATTTGCGGTTGAGGCCAAGGCATCTTCCTTTGATCCCCAAATGTCGCGCTTGCCATCACCCGTCCAATCCACGGCGTAGGAAATGTAACTCGTCGGAATGAATTGCGTATGGCCCATGGCCGCAGCCCAAGAGCCCGTGAAATTATCCGGCGTGCGAATGCCCTTCTGCAAAATCTTGAAGGCCGCAACAATTTGCCCGCGCGCATAGTCACGCTTGCGTCCGGCATAAATCAAAGTGGCCAACGAGCGCATCACACTCATCGAGCCCTTGTCTTTGCCAAAATTTGACTCCATGCCCCAAATGCCCAGCAGCACATGTTGGTCCACGCCATATTTCTTGCTCAATCGCAGTCATGAGCTTGGCATTCTCGATCTTCATTGCCTGACCCGTTTCAATGCGAATGGGTGTTACGGCCTTGGCCAGATAGGCATCTGTCGTCGAAGTAAATTCAGGCTGGGTTTTCGCCAGCTTCAAAACCGTCTGATCAGGTTCCGTAATGCCGGCAAAAGCTTCATCAAACAAAGCACGCGAAATGCCAGCGGCTTTCACCTGCGGCCAAATGCTGTTTTGGATGAAGGCTTCAAACTTCGCATCAGCAACAGCAGGCCCTGTTGCCCACATCAAAGCCACCAAGTGCCACTGCAATCGATTTTCGCATCAAAAACTCCTGTCGCGGCAAAGACCGATTCGCCCGATGCCGTTCCCAATACCTACAGGAGATTTCTTGTCGCTACAAAATGCGCCGCAAATCAGGCAGCGTTGCGCCGTTGCAAATGCTGTTCCCAGCGCAAAGCGGATTCAACGATGAAATCCAGATCAGCATGTTTTGGCACCCAGCCCAAAACTTGCCGCGCCTTGTCGGCACCCGCCACAATGCCAGCAGGATCACCCGCACGGCGTGGTCCATACTTCACATTCAGTTTGAGCCATGCACCCGCTCAACCGACTTGATCACATCCAAGCACCGAAAAGCCCGTGCCATAGCCACAATTGAAAATGCCGACTTTCGCCACCGCTTTTCAGGTGCGCCAATGCATCCACATGTGCGCCAATCAAATCGCTGACATGAATATAGTCGCGCACACAGGTGCCATCTGGCGTGTCATAGTCAGTGCCAAACACTTCCATGACGGGCCGTTGGCCCAGCGCTGTTTGCGCCGCAACTTTCATGAGATGCGTGGCGCGTTGGGCGTTGACTGACCAGAACGGCCCTTGGGATCAGCGCCCGCCACATTGAAATAGCGCAGCGCCACATAATTTAAACCATAGGCCAAATGCGAGTCCTGCAGCATTTGCTCCGTCATCCACTTCGACGTGCCATAGGGCGAAATCGGAGCGGGCATTTCAGCTTCCGTCACGGGCAGTACGCGCGGATTGCCGTAAACCGCAGCCGTTGATGAGAAAATGAAATTTTTCACACCGCACTTTCACGGCACGAGTGCATCAAGCTTCGCGAATTGACGGTGTTGTTGAGATAATAGCCAAGTGGATCAGACACGGAGTCCGGCACAACAATCGAGCCTGCAAAATGCACAACCGCTTCCACCTTGTGCTCTTTCATCACCTGCATCATCAGGCCTTCATCGCCAATGTTGCCGCGCACCAGCTTGGCAGCAGGCGAAACCGCCCAAGACAAATCCCGTTGAGAGATTATCGACAACGACCGTATTGATACCAGCATCCGTCAAACGCCAACACCATGTGGCTGCCAATATAGCCTGCACCACCCGTCACCAGAACCGTCATCGTCAATTCCTCTTAACCAGAAATCAATAACGACACGTTTAGTACAATTTGAACGAAAGTGGGTTAACTCCCGCGTAACGACTTGTTTGTGAGTTAAGGTTTAGTAAAAATGCAACGTCCTATCCGTAAAGCCGTGTTTCCTGTCGCTGGCCTTGGCACTCGCTTTTTGCCAGCCACCAAGGCAATGCCCAAGGAAATGCTGACGGTCGTTGACCGCCCTCTCATTCAAATCGTTGTCGATGAAGCGCGCGAAGCCGGCATTGAACATTTGATTTTCGTCACGGGCCGCAACAAGTCTGTCATCGAAGACCACTTCGACAAACAATACGAACTTGAATCAACACTGCGCAAGCGTGGCAAATCCATCGAACTCGATTTCCTCGAGCAGGATTTGCCGGGTGCAGGCCAAGCCAGCTTCACCCGCCAACAAGAACCTTTGGGTTTGGGCCACGCCATTTGGTGCGCACGCAATCTGGTGGGCGATGAACCCTTCGCTGTGTTGCTGCCTGACATGATTATGAAAGCCGAACCCGGCTGCTTGAAACAGATGGTTGATGTTTATCACGAACGTGGCGGCGGCAATGTGCTCGCGGTGGAAGAAACCGCATGGGAACACGTGCACCGTTACGGCATCGTCTCGCCCAAGGACTGGCAAGACAATCATTTCATGATCGACGGCATGGTGGAAAAGCCGAAGCGCGAAGCTGCGCCATCAAATCTCATCATCTCTGGCCGCTACATTTTGCAACCTGAAATTTTTGCGGAAATTGAAAAACAGGAACCGGGCGCGGGCGGTGAGATTCAAATCACCGACGCCATGATCCGCTTGATGCAAACGCAACCCTTCCACGGCTGAAATACAACGGGCATCACTTATGACTGCGGCGATAAAATTGGCTTTCTCTCCGCCAACGTCGCCTTTGCTTTGGAACATGAAACCTTGGGCGCTGCCTTCCGCCTTGCACTGGAACAAACCATTGCCACCCACGGCGGCTTCCTGCGCTGGAGCTCATCGCCGACCCTCAGCGAAATGTTGGACATTCTAAAACGCGGACAACCGACAGAAACAGAAATCGGAAGTTGAACTGTCTAAATCGGCGTAAGTCTAGCGTCGCAAAATGATGCTCGTCAGCAGACGGTGGTCACTATAATCGCTGGCTGCTGTGGCACCATTGAAGAACGTGCCTTCATAACCAGCGCTCAACACCACATGGGGATTGAGCGTCCAATTCACGCCGAGATTACCCGTCGTCGTCAAGGACGTATCATCAGACGTCCGCTCTATCGCAGTCCGCAAACCCGCTACCAATTCAATGTTCTCGCGCAACGCATGCCGCCCCGTCACGCCAGCGGTCCATGATTGCGTGTGCCGATTCACCCGCCGTAATGGTTTCGGTGACAGTGGCACCCGTATTAAATTCAAACCGCGTCAGATCCGTTGGCCGCCACGTCACATTCGCCACCACACCAGGCGACACCACACTGCTCAGGCTATCGTCAGCATAGTCCCGCAACTCAAGTGCCGCTGCAATATCACCCGTCCAGATCGGATCATCCGCAAACGTCACACCCGCTGAAAGGCGCAAGCCTTGCGAATTGCGCTCAACGCCGTTGCGGTCTCGTTGTTCATCATGAAAGCGTGGCGTGTAGGCAATTTCGCCGTAAGGCTGCACCACGCCACCGTGCGCAATGCCGCCCGCGCCGCCACTGTCAGTTCTGTAAAGTCGCGGTCGGAATTGTCTTCTTCGCCGCCACCTGCAAGCTCAACGTCACTGAAACTGCTGTGCGCAAGTCCAATCGCAGCGTGCCATCAATGCCACCAAAATCATGGGTCACACCACTGCCAGCTCTGACCACACTGTCCAACCGTTTGCCAATGGCCGTCAACGGCACACCACTGCTGCCGCCACCCGTTGAGGTCAGCGTGTAAGAGCCGTCAATATCAGCCCGGGTCGTGTGGTATACATCAAGCCGCAAGGCAGCCGAAAGTTCAGCATTGCTGGATTTCAAATCTTCATTGTCGGCAAAACGCTCTGCATCAACTGATGCTGTGCCTGTGAGACTGTGGCGTGACCAATCGCTTTCAAGCCGCAACGTTGGCTTCAGCTTAAGTGCCACATCACCATCAGGGTTGTCCGTCTGCCGTCCGGGATTGCTCGCAGCCACAGCGCTGATTTCGAGACTGGGCAACAGCCTGAATGCACCAAGATCAATGCCCTGCTGCGCATAAGGATCAACCGCAACACGGCGGCGACGAACAACAAGGTCTTCTTGATCATCGCCAATGGTGATGCGCGGCGGAACGGTGCTGGGGGTGGCAACCTCCTCGTCAACCATGGTGCCTTTGCGCAAACCATCATCTTCGGCCTCTTGGGCCACGCCAAAGCTGGCCGCTCCTGAAAGCAGCACAAAAGCCAAAGGCCAAACAACCAAGGTCCTCAAACACACCATAACGCACGAAACCCTAGCGGCTTTATGGTTAACGGTTTATTGAGGGCCTGTTCCAATTCTTCCAACTGAAAAGCCAATCATGCCCGCGTCATCCGCCATCACCTCCGCCCGCACCACTTTGACCATCGAAACTGAGGGCATGCAGGCCCTCACCAAAGCGCTGGATGGCGATCTCGGCCAGCCTCTGGAACGCGCCGTCGCAACCATTTTAAGGGCCTCGGGCCGCGTCATTGTTTCGGGCATGGGCAAAAGCGGCCACGTCGCCCGCAAGATTGCAGCCACCATGGCCTCAACCGGAACGCCTGCCTCTTTCGTGCACCCTGCCGAAGCCAGCCACGGCGACCTCGGCATGATCACACCCAATGACGTGGTGATCATGCTGTCAAACTCCGGCGAGTCTGCCGAACTCAAAGACATGCTGAATTATTGCGCGCGTTTTTCCGTATCCGATGATTGCCATCACAGCCAATGCATCCAGCACCATGGGCCGCGCCGCTGACATCGTGTTGCAAATTCCAAAAGTGCGCGAAGCCTGCCCCAATGGCCTTGGCCCCGACAACATCAACACTGCTGCAACTCGCACTCGGCGATGCGATTGCGATGGCGCTGCTCGAAGCCAAAGGCTTTTCAGCCGATGACTTCCGCAATTATCATCCCGGCGGAAAACTGGGCGCACGCATCAAACACGCCCACGACATCATGCACAAATCGATGCGTTGCCACTGGCCGTCGAAGGTTCATCGCTTGCATCGAGGCCTTTCCGCCATGACCGAAAGCAAAGTTCGGCTGCCTTGGTGTTGTCAATGCAAGCGGCATATCTCACCGGCATCATCACCGATGGTGATCTGCGCCGTCATCTTGGGACCAGACATTGCGTCACGCAAAGTCGAAGACATCATGACCAGCAATCCCACCACTATTTCTGGCGATCATCCTCGCTGGCGAAGTCATCGACCTCATCAACACCAAACGCATCACCGCCGTGTTTGTTGTTGATGCAAGCCGGAAAACCAGAAGGCCTCATCCACATCCATGATTTGTTGCGCGAAGGCGTGAGTTAAAACGGGCTTTGCATACCCCAAACGTCTGGGGGTTGTTTTCCAGCGTGTCAGACTGGCTAGAGTGGCCTATCGCCAACAGCGACCAGAGGAAATCTTGCGTGTAAAAGTTTCGGAAAAATCCATTTCGGCGCTGCTTGAAAGGGAAAAAGCCCTTTATATTCAACGCAACAGCAAGTCGCATGCACTTTCCGAACAAGCATCAAAAAACTGGCTGCGGGGCGTTCCCATGCACTGGATGGTGGATTGGGGCCTGCCTTTTCCGCTCTTTATCAACAAGGCCAAAGGCACCACCCTCACCAGCGCTGATAATCATCAGTATACTGATTTTTGCTTGGGCGACACCGGCGCCATGTTTGGCCATTCACCCAAAGCTGATCGCAGATACACTGGCACACGCAGGTGCAACGGGCCTCACCACCATGCTGCCATCAGAAGACGCAGTCGACGTTGGCAGCATTGCTGGAAGATCGCTTTGGCCTACCCGTCTGGCAAATCACGGCCACAGCATCCGACGCAAACCGCGCTGTCATCCGCTGGTGCCGCGCCATCACGGGGCGCACAAAAATCCTGGTCTTCAATCATTGCTATCATGGCTGCGTTGACGACACCTTCATCACCGCTGACCATGGCAAAGTCAAAATGGTGGACGGACTTGTCGGCGAACCCCGCGATCTTGACCGCCCACACCAAGGTTGTTGAGTTCAACGATATTGCAGCCCTTGAAGCAGCGCTGGCACCCGGTGATGTGGCTTGCGTGCTGGCCGAACCTGTGATGACCAACATCGGCATGGTGTTGCCGCAACCGGGCTTTCTGGAAACCCTCCGTACACTGACGGAAAAAACGGGCACACTTCTCATCCTCGATGAAACCCACACACTGTCATCCGGCCCCGGCGGCTATGCCCGTGCACATGGCATCGTGCCTGATGGTTTGGTGTTTCGGCAAACCCATTGCAGGCGGCATTCCGGCAGCAGCCTATGGTTTTTCGTCAGCAGTTGCAGAGCGCATTCCGCAATTTCCTCAGCCACAACGGCGAAGGCCGCTCCGGCATTGGCACCACACTTTCGGGATCACGCATTCAACTGGCGCTGATCAAAACTGTTCTCACCGAATATTTTACCGAGGAGGCTTTTGCCCCGCTCATTGTTCTTGCGCGCAGGCTGGAACGAGGGGTTGCTGATGTCATCATCAAATATGAACTGGACTGGCACGTGACCCGCGTGGGTGCCCGCGTGGAGTTCATGTGTTGCGAAATCGCCTCCACGCAATGGCTATGAGGCGTCACAAGTGATCCACCAGCCCATTGATGTGGCGGTGCATCACTACCTTTTAAACCGCGGCGTGGTGATCACGCCGTTCCACAACATGATGCTGGTTTGCCCCGCAACAACGGAACACAATGTCGATCAACTTGCTAAACACGCTCGACAGCTGCTTAAGCGAACTGACGCATTGAACGCTTTGCTGTGAAACGAAGTTGGAGTGAAATAAATGGCCCAATATGTAACCCCCAAGCAAGGCGCAGAAGCCCAAGCTTTTCTGGATGCCAACCCTGATATCGAGAGCATCCACATTGTCTGGACCGATCTTTGCGGCATTGTTCGCGGCAAGGTGCTGCGCCGCGATGAATTGATCCCCGCCTATAAAGATGGTCGCTTCTTCCCCATCTCAGCCCTTGTGCTGGATGCAACCGGACAGGACGTTCCCGAAACCGGTTTGGTGTTTGATGAAGGCGACCGTGACCTGTTGCTCTGGCCTGTGCCTGGTTCCATCAAGCGCATTCCGTGGATGGACACACCCTCGGCGCAATACGTTGCAAAAATCCACGATCTCGAAGGCATCCAGCATTACGCCGATCCGCGCAACGCCCTCGAAAACATTGTGCAACGATTCCAAAGCGATCTTGGCATGACACCCGTCGGTGCTGTCGAACTTGAATTTTTCTTGATGGACCGAAAGTCAGCGCTGGAAGGCAATCCACGTGCACCTCAATCTCTTGTCAACGAGGCACGCCCGCAACACTACCAGCCCTATCATTTGCAGGACGTCGATGATTTCGCCCCCTTCTTCAAAGACCTTTATGCTTGGTGCGACATTCAAGACCTGCCCGCCAAAACCTTGATTGCAGAATATGCACCAGGGCAAATGGAAATCGTGTTGCGCCATCGCGATGATGTGCTCAAAGCCTGCGATGAAGCCATCATGTTGAAGCGCGTCATCAAGGCTGCCGCCGAAAAGCACGGCCTCTGCGCCACCTTCATGGCCAAACCCTATGCCGAATGGACGGGCTCTGGCATGCATGTTCACGTCAGCTTGGGTGATGAGCAAGGCAACAACCTGTTCACCGCCGAAGACCCGCAAGAAAATCAATTGCTCATGCATGCCATTGGCGGCCTCAAAGCAGCCATGGCAGAATCGATGCTGATCTTCGCACCCAACGCCAATTCCTATCGCCGCTTCCGTCGCAACTCCTATGCGCCAGTCGCCGCAAATTGGGGCGTCAACAACCGCACCGTCAGTTTGCGCATTCCAGCAGGTGCACCAAAAGCCTGCCACATCGAACACCGCCCATCCGGTGCCGACGCCAACCCCTATCTGGTCATGGCAGCCATTTTGGCCGGCATGCATTATGGCATCACCGAAAAAATGGACCCCGGCAACCCCATCGTCGGCAATGGATACGAGCGCCGCTCCAAACATATTCCCGGCAATTGGTATGAAGCCATCGATGCATTTTACCGCGCTTCGATTCTCAAGGAATATTTCGGCAAACCCTTTGTCGATACCTTCTGCACCCTGAAAGAAGTCGAAGCCGACCGCTTCTACCAAGAGCCCTTCAAGCGCGACTTTGATTGGTATTTACGCACGGTATAATGCAAACCCCTCTTCTCCCGTTTGCCCTTGCAAACGGGAGAAGGTGGCGCACTTGCGCCGGATGAGGGGTCTTCCCTTCGCACTTGCGGTGGGCCGTCATTTCAGCTATGTCGTTCGTTATAAAGAACGGTATGGATGATGACTGACACTGCACTTGCACCTCACGCTATTCCCGCTGGCATGTTTGCCGAGCAGTCACCGAGGTTCAGCACTACACTGACCGCTTGTTCCGGTTCCGCATCACGCGCCCGCAATCCTTGCGCTTTCGCTCTGGCGAATTCCTCATGATTGGCTTACCCAATGCCACAAAACCCGTCATGCGCGCCTATTCCGTCGCCTCTCCCTCGTGGGATGAAGAGCTTGAATTCTTCTCCATCAAAGTGCCGGGTGGGCCCCTCACGGAGCACCTGCAAAAAATCCAAGGCGGGCGACACCATCATCATGCGCCCAAAGCCCACGGGCACCCTCGTCAACGACGCCCTGATTGCCCGGAAAGCGCCTGTTCTGTTTTTCAACCGGAACGGGCTTTGCGCCCTTCGCATCACTGATCCGCGATCCCGAGACTTACGAAAAATTTGAAACCGTCATCGCCACCCACACCTGCCGCGAGCGCAATGAACTGAAATATTCAGATGACACCGTGAAGGCCACTTTGGACGACCCCCTCGTGGGTGAATTCGCCAATGGCCGACTGCGCTATTTCCCCTCGACCACCCGCGAGGAGACGGAGCATATGGGCCGCATCACCAATCTGATTGAATCGGGCGAATTCTTCGAAACCCTCAAAATCTCTCCCCTCGATCCGGCTCATGATCGCATCATGATCTGCGGCTCAATGGCCTTCATGAAAGATCTGCGCGCCCTCATTGAACCAATGGGTTTCGAAGAGGGCTCCAATAACCAACCCGGCAGCTTCGTCGTCGAACGCGCTTTTGTGGGTTAGTCGGTCGCGTTCAAGTCCCGCAAAAAGTTTGCCCCACCACTTCTTCCTCCAAGGGGGCAGCTTCAAACCCGGCCATATTTTCGCGCTCAACAAACGGCGTCTTCAGTAATTCCACCAGCGTCTCAAACCGCGTCATTTCACCGGACTCTGCTTCGCGCAGTGCCGCCTCAACTTGATGGTTGCGCGCAATGTAAATCGGATTTGCGCAGCGCATCATTTCAAAATCCGCAGCTTGCCCAGCCAATCGTTTTTCCCACAACGCCTTCGCCGCAACTGAACCCTCACCACCCCGCGTAAGGTCTCGAAAGAACAGCGTGAAGTCCAGCTTCTCATCCATCAGTATACGGAGCATGTCCGCAATGAATGCACCATCATCTGCCTCTCGCTCAGCAATGCCCAAATTTCTGCAACATCCCACGTTTCAAATGCAGCTTCAAACTGCGGGTAAAATTTCTCCAATTCCGCCCGCGCAATTCAACCGCTTGATCCGTATCCTCATGCAACAACACCAACAGACTTTCAGCAAAGCGCGTCAAATTCCACAGCGCAATTGCAGGCTGCTGGTCCCAAGCGTAGCGCCCATATTCGTCGATCGATGAAAAAGTCTTTTTCGGATGAAATACGTCCATGAAAGCACAGGGGCCAAAATCAATCGTCTCGCCCGAAATCGCCATGTTATCAGTATTCATCACGCCGTGAATAAAACCAACGCACATCCATTGCGCAATCAGTTTCGCTTGCCGCGCGATCACACTGGCCAGAAACGCCCGCCCATCCTCGGCATCCGGATGACTGCGCGCCCGCTCATGTTCAAACAAAATCTGAACACCCTCCTTGCCCAAATGCGCTGCCGCAAACTGAAACGTCCCCACCCGCACATGGCTTTTGGCCACACGCGCCACAATGCCGCCGAGCTCCCGCCGCCGCCGATAAACCATTTCTCCCGTGGCAACCACGGCAAGCGTACGCGTTGTGGGAATGCCCAAGCCCGCCATCGCTTCACTCACGATATATTCCCGCAACATCGGCCCCAACGCGGCGCGACCATCACCATTTCTGGAAAACGGCGTGGCACCGGAGCCTTTCAAATGCAGTTCCCAGCCGCTTTCCAGTGTTGCAATCAAATGCGCCCGGCCATCGCCCATCAGCGGATTAAAATGCCCAAATTGATGCCCACTGTAAGCCAGTGATACAGGTTCAAAACCTTCCCACGCCGCATTTCCCGCCAGCGCGTTCAAAGTTTCAGGTCGTTCAAAAATATCCGCCGTCAGCCCCAATTGCTCCGCCAACGGATGATTGACAGCCACAAAGCGCGGCGCTTCCACAGGAACAGGCGCTGCTTTGCGCCAAAACTGTTCCGGCAAAGGTGAGGCGCGCGTCACCGCTGCAACCAGTCCATACGTGGATGCGCATTGGGCTCCTTCGCCACCAGGAAGTAGCGTCGGAAAATCTGGGCATAACTCATCAGATAACCATTGTTCTGTCGGATCAAAGTATCACGCTCAGACCGGTAATAGGCGGGTAACTTATACCACGCCAGCGAAGGCCGCTCATGATGCGGCACATGCAAGTTGTTGTTCAAAAACAACAGCGACCAGAACCATGAACACTCAACAATAATGGTGCGATGCTCAACCGCATCGGCCGCTTGATGCTCACAGTAAGATCGCACCAAAGCCAGTGAAACACCGGGATAAGCCACCAACAAAATATACTTCCATATCGGCATGCCACACCACGCCACATAAGACAGCGTGATCGCACAGGCGACTGCAAATGCACCCCATGCCCGTGCCTTGCCGCGGTTACCCCTCACAGCGTCCATGATATCTTCAGACCAAAATTGCAGAACCGAAATCGCTGGCCCGATCATCATGCGACCCGCCAACGTGTGGTTCATTCGATATAAAACCTGCTTCACGCCCGGCAATGCGGCCCATGCCTCAGGCAACATGTAATAGGACTCCGGGTCGCGCTCCGGATCCGTCAAATGCTGATTGTTGTGATGCAACAAATGAGTTTCTTTATAACGTTGAAACGGCAACCACAGCGCAGGCGTCACAAACACCAGCGCTTCATTCAAAAAACCAGACCGCGTCGGGTGGCCGTGGAGCACCTCATGCTGAAGCGACGAATGCAACGCCGCCGCGTAAGACCCCACGGGCAAAATCACCCACCACGGCAAGTCAGCATGAAACCACACCAAACCGCCCAAAACCGTGTAAACCACAGCGATCACAAAAATCGTGGGCCATTCAACTCTGCGCATGTGAGTGTTACCATCCATCAACTCAGCAGTTTACAGATCACATTGAATTTGTTCCACTCCCCCAGCGACACCCCAGTTGAATTTTTTGGACCCCACCATGCTTGCCAGCCTCCCCATGTACGACCTGCCAGAAATGCGGGACGCCACCGACGCCTTTTGGGCAGCATTGGCCAAAGCTCTCGATGTGAATTTCCCATTGAGCCGCGAAACGAAGTGGAATGCCGCCTGGCACAGCCCCGAGCTGCTGTTAAGCCAAACCTGTGGTTATCCCTTTACCCACGCCTTCAAAGACCAACTCACCTACGTCGCCACACCGCATTACAATTCCGACGGCTGCGACGGCCCACTCTATCGTTCCATCCTCTTTGCCCGCACCAAACAAGACCTCTCAGCATTCGAAAGCAAAACTGCAGCGTTTAATTCCCGTGATTTAATGTCGGGCATGTTGGCACTGAAACTGGTCTTCGCACCCCTCGCCAAAAACGGTCGCTACTTTTCAAACACCGTCGAAACCGGTGGTCACTTCGCGTCCCTTCTCGCCGTTCAACAGCAAAAAGCCGACATCTGCGCAATTGACTGCGTAACAGTTGCCTATGCCCGCAAATACCGCCCAGCTGCATTGGAAGGCCTCGTCGAAATTGCCCGCTCGCCACAAGTGCCCGGCCTGCCCTTCGTCACCCGTGGCGGTAGCGTGCAAAAGCTGCAGGAAGCGCTGCAAACCGTTATGACCGACAACAGCCTCTACGATATACGAGAAGCATTGCTGCTATCAGGCCACAGCGTTCTCCAGCCGAATGCCTATGCCATCATTCCTGAACTCGAAACTAAAATGCAAACCTGCAGGCGGACTGGACTTGTTATAGTGTCAAGGACAACTGCCCTCGCTCACGCGGAACAAGCGGAACTCTCGGTTCTGCCCCTTGCCCTTAACGACTATGCCATCCTCGTCGTCACCAAATCGCATTTCAGACGTGTTGGTAATGCGCACACTGTTTTCACCACGGTCCGTGACCATAAACCCACCGCCATCCGCTTCAATATTACACGCCAGTTCATCACCTTCAGTTTTGCAACTGATAAGGCCGCCACGATAAATCGGCTTCTTGCGAAATCCAGCATCCACGCGATCAAGCAATTCAAACGCACCGTCAGTGCCCTGCCCCACGCCAATCTGCAGGCGCATTTTAATTACGTCCTGCTTCCGATTTTTCTTGAGATAGGCCTTCTCGTAAACGCGCTCATAGCAGCCCTTGATCTCTGCTTGCGCCGTCATCGGGAATAGCAACGCAACGCTCACACAACCAAAAACTACAAGACTCCGCATCGCATCACCTCCGTTTGCACTGCAAATCAGAGTCTGACGCAACTGCACCCAAATCTCAACATCAATCGATGAAACGCACGAGGGCGCGGCCGAATATCAGCCACGCCCCACATGTCACATCCATCTGATCAATCACTTGCTGCTGCGTTGATTACGCTGTTCTTTTGTTTCGTCAATGAAGTCACCAACTGAGCGCTTGTCAACTTGCGCAGCGCTGCCACCGGGAACGTTGAAACCTGCGGTATCCGTGATTTCAACACCACGGCTGTCTAGGCAAACATTGTAATCGCGGTCATAGGTACCGCCATTTGGACAATTGCCAAAGCGCACACCTTCTGCGGCAAACGACACAGACGAAAGCAAACCAAGTGAAAGAACTGATGCTGCCAAAATTCGTGTATTCATAATCATTCTCCTTACTAAGATTTAAAGTTATCAGGTCAACGCCGTGACCTTGATGTAATAACGATCTCACTCAGAAAAAGGTTTCATCGTCATGCCAAACGATGTTGTGATCGCATAACTGCATCCCGATCAAGTTCATGTGAGGCCAGCGTTGTGTCACGATTTTGCCATCAACGAGGAATTCTTAGATGCACAAGACTTGCCGTCGCAATTCAAGCTGCTAAACACAGCGTCATGTCAAAAAACAACGTCAACTTGCATGTGCTCAGCCAGCTTTCAATTGCACAGAGAAAAGCATTGCTTGCGCGCACAGAAACCGACCTGTCGAGTTTCACAGAAAAAGTAAAACCCATCATTGCTTCGGTGAGAGCGGAGGGCGACGCAGCACTTGCGCGCTTTGCCCGTCAATTTGACAAAGCCCCCGTCGAGGCAAACAGTATCGCCGCAGCAGCAGATGATTTTGCCCGCGCCGCAAAAACCCTCGATCCCAAAATGTTGGAAGCGATGAAATTTGCAGCAGACTCCATCACTGCTTTTCACAAGGCACAGATGCCGGAAAAGCAATGGATGCAGGAAATGCGCCCTGGTGTTTTTGCTGGTGACCGCACCACCCCCATTCCCTCCGTCGCCTGTTATGTGCCACGCGGCAAAGGCGCATTTCCGTCCTCCGTGTTGATGACCGCAATTCCTGCAACAGTTGCTGGCGTGAAAGACATTTGTATCATCACACCGCCCGGCCCCGACGGTCACATCGACGACGCCACATTGGTTGCAGCAAAACTGGCAGGCGTATCGAAGGTCTATAAAGCAGGTGGCGCGCAAGGCATCGCTGCCGTGGCCTATGGCACTGAAACCATCGCACCCGTCAGAAAAATCGTAGGCCCCGGTTCGCCTTGGGTTGGCGCTGCCAAACGCTTGGTCGCTGATTTCGTCGATGTGGGAACACCAGCAGGTTCATCTGAGTCCATCGTGATGGCGGACAACACAACCTCGGGCAAACTTGCGGCACTCGATCTGCTAATTGAAACCGAACACGGCCCTGACTCATCAGGCTATCTCGTGACATGGGACGAGGGCATTGCCCAAGAAGCCATTGCCGCCATCGCTGAATATTATAAACACATGTCAGCGCTGCGCGTAGAATACGCTTCAACCGTTCTCTCAGGCCCGTTCGGCGGCGTCATTCTTGCTGCCAATGAGGAAGATGCCATCGCCTTCATCAATGATTATGCGCCAGAGCATTTGCAAATCCTGTCAAAGCAACCAGAACGTTATCTCGACAAGATCATCCACGCAGGCGAAATTTTGTTGGGCGAATATGCGCCCTCAACACTAGCGAACTTTGTCGTGGGTCCATCACACGTGCTGCCAACGGGCGGCTGGGCACAAACCGGCTCAGCGCTATCGGTGCATGATTTCTTGAAGCGCACGTCCATCGTCAACATCACCAAGCAAGGCTACGACACACTCGCCCCTCACGCCAAAACCTTCGCCGACTACGAAGGCTTCGACGCCCATGGCAATGCCGTCGGTGAGTTGCGTAAACCGCTGCTCGGGAATTGAGGGGCTTCCTTTACATAAGCCTGTCCCCTAAACCCCGCCCATCATGATCCGCATTGAATCTGTTTCCAAACAAAACGGCCACCAAATTCTCTATGTTGAAGCCTCCGCAGCCTTAAACCGTGGCGAGAAAATTGGCCTTGTTGGCCCCAATGGCTCCGGCAAAACCACCCTGTTCCGTATGATCACGGGCCAAGAGGAAGCTGACGAAGGCCAAGTCTCCACCGACAAGGGCATCACTATTGGCTATTTCAGCCAAGACGTTGGTGAAATGGCGGGCCGCAGTGCTGTGTCAGAAGTCATGGATGGCGCAGGCCCTGTCAGCACCGTTGCTGCCGAAATGGCCGACCTTGAAGCCGCAATGGCTGACCCCGAACGCATGGCCGAGATGGACGACATCATCGCACGTTATGGTGAGGTGCAGGCGCATTTTGAAAAGCTTGATGGCTATGCGCAGGACGCCCGCGCCCGCGAAGTCTTGGCGGGCCTCAGTTTCAGCCAAGAAATGATGGACGGTGATGTGGGCAAGCTTTCTGGCGGCTGGAAAATGCGTGTTGCCTTGGCCCGCATTCTCCTCATGCGTCCTGATGCCATGTTGCTCGACGAACCCTCAAACCATCTTGATCTCGAAAGCCTGATCTGGCTTGAAGACTTCCTCAAAAACTACGACGGCATGTTGTTGATGACCTCGCATGACCGCGAATTCATGAACCGCATCGTCACCAAGATTGTTGAAATCGATGGCGGCGAATTGACCACGTTTTCCGGTGACTATGAATTCTATGAACAACAACGCCTGCTCAATGAAAAACAACAACAAGCCTCTTTCGAACGCCAACAATCCATGTTGGCCAAGGAACTTAATTTCATCGCCCGCTTCAAAGCCCGCGCGTCCCACGCTGCACAAGTGCAATCCCGCGTCAAGAAGCTTGAAAAAATCGACCGCGTCGAACCGCCCAAGCGCCGCACATCAGTGGCCTTTGATTTTGCACCAGCACCACGTTCGGGCGAAGATGTTGTGAGCATCGCAAAGGTTCATAAGGCCTATGGCAATCGTTCGATTTACGTTGATCTCGATTTCCAAATCCGCCGCCGCGAACGCTGGTGCATCATGGGTGTGAATGGTGCCGGAAAATCCACGCTGCTCAAACTCATCGCCCGCACCACCGAACCTGACACCGGATCAGTCACTATCGGCGCATCGGTTAAAATGGGCTACTTCGCTCAACACGCCATGGAATTAATTGACGGAGAAGACACGCTGTTTGAATCGCTCGAAGGTGCATTCCCGCAAGCCACGCAAGGCAGCCTCCGCAACCTTGCAGGTGCTTTCGGTTTTTCTGGCGATGACGTAGAAAAGAAATGTCGCGTGCTCTCAGGCGGCGAAAAAGCCCGCCTCGTCATGGCGCGAATGCTTTATGATCCGCCGAATTTTCTGGTGCTCGACGAACCCACAAACCATCTCGATCTCTTCACCAAGGAAATGTTGATCAAGGCCTTGTCCGACTACGAAGGCACCATGCTGTTCGTGTCACATGACCGCCACTTCCTCGCTGCCCTGTCAAACCGCGTGCTGGAATTAACGCCAGAGGGCATCCACCAATACGGCGGGGGATATACAGAATATGTGGAACGCGTCGGCTACGAAGCGCCGGGGCTGCATGTGTAAGCATGGGACCTCATCAGTCACGCCTGCGGCGCGACAGCTTCTCCAAAGGAGAAGCGACATCATACACTTTGTCCCTTCCCCGCTGGGGAAGGTGGATCGCGCAAAGCGCGAGACGGATGAGGTCCCTTCGAACACATTCGACAAGTGAGGAAAATAAATCACGATGACAACAGGTTCCCCACCCAAATCCGGTTTCGCAGCCATGGCGATAGAACTCATTGTCGGCAACTACGACAAGAGCCTTGCATTCTGGACCGGGCCCATGGGATTCTCCGTTTGCTACACCCGCCCCTCGATGAAATTCGCTTATCTCGAACATCCGGATGGTGCACAAATGATGTTCTATGAACGCGACGGTGATTGGGAAACGGGCCCCTTTGAATTACCTCTGGGTCGCGGTGCCATTATCCAGTTGGGTGTCAAAGATATCAACGCCGCCTACAACGCTATCGTCGCAGCAGATATCCCGCGTTACGTGGAACTCCGAGAGAAATGGCGCCACTGGGGCGACCGCGAAGGCGGCCAGCGCGAGTTTCTGGTACAAGATCCCGATGGATATTTAGTGATGGTCAATCAAAAAATCGGCGAGCGGGCGTTAGGATGAAGATCCAACTTCAGGTTTGCAGCTTTCTTGCAAAGTTGCACCACTGCCATCAATTGCCAGCACATGAACTTTGTTTTCAAAAACTGCGCCGTAGGCAACACAACCTTCAATCTTGTCATCTTGCCGACACCGCGCAATAATATCATTCATTTGCGACAGGTCGCATTTGCCAACACACGACGCACTCGAGAATTTTGAAAGCTTCCGGTCAGCCAGCAACACAATAATTCGCTCAGGTCTCGCTGTTTTGAAATTCTCGCGAACATGTGAACATGCGTTTAAAAGACCAAAAACAATGACTTTACCCCGTCCCAGTCCAAGAATGCGATGTGACTGATCCTGATCATCAACATAAACGAAAGCTTTCCCCGTCGTTTCGGCAGCAACAGCTGTAGAAATGACAGGAACGAAAAGCAGCGTGGCTATCACCACTGAGCAATAGCGTGAGGCGTTCATTCAGGTCTCCTCATGTCGCGCCTCAAACAAGTCAAACGAATTTGGCTTGACGGCACGTCTACGTCTTATCACATCACTTGCAAACATCTTGCAGTCGCTTCGCATATGCATCAACCGCCAGAATGTGAAACGAGTTTTGAAACGCCGCCCCGATAACAAAGCAATTTTCTCGCCCATTCATTTTTTTGCATGCGACAAGAGCATTGTTCATCTGCAAAATATCACACTGGCCAATGCACTCCTGTCTGGAAAACTTTGAAACATTTTCATCTGCCAATAAGAGGTTGATCTGATCGGGCTTCGACGTTTTCATGATATCACGCACTTGCGGGCAGGCCTTCTCCAATCCCACAACAAGGATTTGTCCCATGATAAGTCCGAGTGCTTTTTCTGATTGGTCCTGATCATCAACATAGTTGAGCGTTGCTTCTGCTAAAACGGGAGCTGTAGCTTGTACGTCAGTGCTCTGTGCTTGCAGCAACCGTTCTTTCAAAGCCTGCAAATTCTCAAGTCCAGGTTTAGATTTTTCAAGTTCGGCAACAAACTGTGCGGCCTCCACAAGCTTTTTGTTCATCAACAACATATCAAAATGCGCCGCGAATATCCAATCCACCTCCGGCCGCAGTAGTTCAGCGCGCTCAAAGTCTTGTCGCGCATTTTCATAGTTTTTCAAGTTCCCAAAGGCCATGGCACGGTATGCAAACGCAATGCCACTCCCGGGGGCAAGATCAATAGCTGTCGTAGCATCATAGACTGCACTGGCCCAATTCCCCAGACTCAAGTATGCCCTCGACCGCCCTTCAAAAAGTGAGAAGTTTTTTGGAGTGAAGGAAATAGCTTCGCTAAACAGCGGCAGCGCTTCTGCCGCACGATTGGCATCAATCAAAGCATGTCCAAGATCACGACGAACATCAGAATCAGAGAGCCAGATAGGCAACAGAGACTGATACCCTGCTATCGCACTCTCAAGCTTCCCCATATCCGCATCAATGCGGGCCTGCCAGTAAATGGCGGCAAGCTCAGAAATCGGTTTAAGCTTCGCAACACCTTTCAATGCTGCTTCAAACTGGCGTTGTGCCAATTGAAATTCGATCATCGCAATATGATTGCGCGCGTCGTCAGACCCAAGCGCTAAAGCCTCATCCAGCAGCGGCTTTGCGGCGGCGTAATTGCCTTCCTCCGTGTAATTCTCGGCGAGCGACACCAAAACCTCTGTCGGTCGCTCCCGTTCCAATATGCTGAGATAATCCGCTTGCGCTTCCTTATACCGGCCGAGACGCTCAAAGAGACTTGCACGGTTGGTTATCGTAAACGTGTCATTGTTGCTGGCAACGATTGCATTGCCATATTCCGCCAGCGCTTCGTCATATTTTTTCAACACAACAAGATTGCGTGCTTTGCCCTTCATGGAATAGTGATCATTGGGATCAAGCGTGATTGCAATGCTGTATTTTTCAACTGCCACGTCTGCATTGCCACGATCCTCTTCCAGCGACCCCCACCAGTAAAAGACATAACTGGATTCAGGATTTCGTGATGCAAAATCAGATGTCACCCTGACGGCTTCATCAAGCCTTTTCAACTCCCGCAAGTTTGACACCACATCATTGAAATAGCTCTCGTTGTCAGGCTGCAACGCAAAGGCTTTCTTGTATTCAGTAAGCGCTTTGTCATTGTCTTGCAGTTCCGCAAAAGCACGACCGCGCAAATTATGCAGCTCATGAGTTCTAAACTTGCCATTCGCCAACTCTTCTGAGACCGAGATCGCCCCCTGATAATCGGCGGCGTCAAACAGTCGGTTAGCTTGGGCATTGGCAATACGGGCGTGCAGCGGGCCTATGACGAAAGGCTCCTCAAGGGCGGCAGCACAGCTGTTCGTCAAGTCAGAACCAAGTTCAAACACGCATGACAAGGTGGATTTGACCTGCCAAACGCCTACCCCAACAATCGCCCAAAACACCGCTGCGGCGAGCAGGATTTTTACAGTATCGTGATCTCGTTCAGTCTTTGGCGATTTTGTTGTGACGGTCATACCTCTAGAACATCACGCCCACGGACTTCTGTAAACCGCGAACCGGTCATCCCCCTGAAACTTTCTGACACAATCTTCGATGTCGTGAATCATCGCTGCTGTGGCGAATAATCTATTCTGCTATGTCCGCGTCATGTTATCACAGCGACATAACGCATAAAAACGACAGGGACCCGCCATGACCGTTAAATCCGACATTGAAATTGCCCGCGAAGCCAAAATGCAGCCAATTATGGAAATTGGCGCGAAGCTGGGCATTCCTGCCGCCGATCTGATCCCCTACGGCCATACCAAGGCGAAAATCCAGCTCGACTTCATCAACAAGCAAGCCAAGAAAAAAGACGGCAAGCTCATCCTCGTCACAGCAATTAACCCAACGCCTGCAGGCGAAGGCAAAACCACCACCACCGTGGGCTTGGGCGATGGTCTCAATCGCATCGGTAAAAAGGCCATGGTCGCTTTGCGTGAACCATCCCTCGGCCCTTGCTTTGGCATGAAGGGCGGTGCCGCAGGCGGCGGCTATGCGCAAATTGTGCCGATGGAAGACATCAACCTGCATTTCACCGGCGACTTCCACGCCATCACCTCAGCGCACACAACTTGCTGTCGGCAATGATCGACAATCACATTTACTGGGGCAATGAACTGGGCATCGACACCCGCCGCGTCGTCTGGCGTCGCGTCATGGACATGAACGATCGTGCACTCCGCGAAATCGTCTGCTCGCTCGGCGGCGTGGCCAATGGCTATCCGCGTGAAGCTGGTTTTGACATTACTGTTGCCTCCGAAATCATGGCCATTCTCTGCCTCGCCAACTCGATTGAAGATTTGGAACGCCGCATCGGCCAAATTGTTGTGGCCTATAAAAAAGACAAATCCCCCGTTCTCGCCAAGGACATCAAAGCCCCCGGCGCCATGGTCGTGCTTGCTCAAAGACGCGCTGATGCCAAACCTGGTGCAGACGCTGGAAAACAATCCGGCCTTTGTGCATGGCGGCCCCTTCGCCAACATCGCCCATGGCTGTAACTCAGTCATGGCCACCAAAACCGCATTGAAGCTCACCGACTATGTGGTCACCGAAGCAGGCTTCGGCGCTGATCTTGGCGCTGAAAAATTCTTCGACATCAAATGCCGCAAAGCCGAATTGACGCCAGCGGTCACGGTGATCGTTGCAACCGTAAGAGCACTGAAGATGCATGGTGGCGTGGCCAAGGAAAACCTGAAAACCGAAAACGTTGAAGCCCTGAAAAAAGGCCTCGCCAACTTGGGTCGTCACATCGAGAACATCAAGAAGTTTGGCGTGCCGATTGCCGTGGCCGTCAACCACTTCATCGCCGACACCGAAGCCGAAATTGACGCCGTCAAAGCCTATTGCAAAGAGCAAGGCGTTGAAGCCTTCAAGTGCACCCATTGGGCCCACGGCGGCAAAGGCATTGAAGACTTGGCCAAACACGTGGCCATGTTGGCCGATAAGGACTCGGCGCAATTCAAGCCGCTCTATGATGAAACCATGCCGCTGTTCGAAAAGGTCCGCACCATCGCGAGAGAAATTTACCGCGCCGATGACATCGCCGCCGACAAATCCATTCGCGACCAGTTCAAAGCCTACGAAGCCGCAGGCTATGGCAAATTCCCGATCTGCATGGCCAAAACGCAATACTCCTTCTCCACCGATCCAAACCTGAAGGGCGCACCCACAAACCACATGGTGCCCATCCGCGAAGTGCGTTTGTCGGCAGGGGCCGAATTCATCGTCGTCGTCTGCGGCGACGTGATGACCATGCCCGGCCTGCCAAAAGTGCCATCAGCGGAAGTGATCGGGCTGGACGCAACGGGACGCATTGAAGGATTGTTCTAATCCTATGGCCCAACTCATCGACGGAAAAGCCACTGCCGAAGCGCTTCGCGTGCGCATCGCCGCAGCAGTCGCTTCACTGAAAGCCGACCACAACCTCACCCCCGGCCTCGCCGTGGTGTTGGTGGGGGAAGACCCGGCATCAAAAGTCTATGTCGCCAACAAGGCCAAGCAGACGGTGGAAGTCGGCATGAACTCGTGGGAACACAAACTCCCCGCCGATACCTCCGAAGCTGATCTTGCTGGCGTTGGTGCAAAAGCTCAATGACGATCCGTCCGTACACGGAATATTGGTGCAAATGCCGGTGCCCAAACACATCGACAGCGCCAAAGTCCTGAACACCATCAACCCCGACAAAGACGTCGACGGCTTTCACGTCGTCAACGTGGGCCGCCTGAGCACGGGTCAAGACGCCCTCGTCGCCTGCACGCCCACGGGCTGCGTCATGCTGGCCAAAGCCGTGCTGGGCAAATTGGACGGCATCAACGCCGTGGTCATCGGCCGCTCCAACATCGTGGGCAAACCCGTGGCGCAATTGCTGCTGGCGGAAAACTGCACAGTCACAATCGCGCACTCCAAATCGAAGGACTTAGCCATCAATCGTGCGCCAAGCCGACCTCGTCATCGCCGCCGTGGGCCGCCCGGAAATGGTGAAAGGCGACTGGCTGAAACCCGGCGCCACAGTCATCGACGTCGGCATCAACCGCATCGAACGCGACGGCAAAAACATTCTGGTGGGCGACTGCGATTTCGCGTCATGCGCAGAAGTAGCAGGCCACATCACCCCCGTCCCCGGCGGCGTAGGCCCCATGACGATTGCGTGCCTGCTCTACAATACGGTGCGCGCCGCCTGTGCGATCAAGGGTGTGAAGACGCCGGAGATGTGAGTGGCAATTGAACTGAGAAGTTATTGAAACTTTCTTTTCTTAAACGCCGCAACATCTGCAGAATTGAGCTTGAACCTTCTCCGTTCGCTCTTTTCTCGTCGAACCTGCGATGCCAGTAAGCTTCAATGCCTGACGGGTCATCAGTTCGAATCGCGTGAACCAGATCAGTTCTGTCAGGTAAAGTTACTTTAATTTGCTTCACTCTTTGTTCAAGATTTTCCCCTCGGCCAATTTTGTAGTTTTTTCCAGACTTCAGCAAATAGACAAAACCATCATTGCTGTTTTGCGGGACGAGTCTAGGAGGTCCGTCTATCGAAGGTAAAAGTGCCAACACTTCATTAGAGCCTTCCTTTGCTTCCAGCCAAATTCGAAACTGATCGAACATGGACGCCTTTGAACCAAAAACTTCAATCAAAGTTTGATACCAAGGAAGTTGAGTATCAACATTTCGATACATGTCGAATTCAGCGCGGGTAGGTTCACGCTGATAATGCTTCACGATTTTTGTCAGGTTTTCAAAGATTATATCTTTTGGAATCGCCTTGTTACGCTCAAGTGGAGTTACTCCAGCTTCTCTGACCGCATCACTCCACTTTGCCCAAAACTTTCCAAGCCAAACACTACGTCCTATTCCCGTTTCATTTTCAAAAGTTCTTTG
Organism: uncultured Alphaproteobacteria bacterium; assembly: GCA_963850355.1. Lineage (GTDB taxonomy): Bacteria > Pseudomonadota > Alphaproteobacteria > Rhizobiales > Aestuariivirgaceae > Aestuariivirga. The sequence goes on along the minus strand of CAWKKP010000008.1, from coordinate 365,960 downwards.
ACCAGGTGCAATTCCATTGTTTGCCAAAGCGAAGCTCTTAATCTGTGCGACAATCTCGTCACGCATCAACATATTCCGCAATACTCGTCGCCTGCGGCACGGGCAAGCCGTCTTCTTTCAATCCATCAATATGAAATCGTATGGCGCTTTTTATTTCACCTTCGATTTCCGTTTGACTGCGCCCCGTAGCAATGCATCCCGGCAAATCCGGCACGAAGGCTGAAAAGCCTGTTGCGGTTTTTTCAATGACGATAGCGTAGCGCATCATTTATTCCTTCAATCCGGCTTGCTTTAGAATACTGCTTTCGGTGCCCGGTGCAATATCGTCTCTAGGCTTTCCTGCGACGGTAACACGACCTGCTTTGCTGGGATGCTTATATTGTCGATGACTGCCACGCGTTGCAACCCACTCCCAGCCATCAGTTTCAATCAGTTTGATCATATCACGGACCGTCTGGGCATACGTAGACATCGCGCCTGCAATGGATGTTTTAAGTGTTAAATAAAGCGGCGTCCTTCTCCCCGACCTTGAGGGCGGGGTGGATCGCCAGGCGCTATGCGCCTGCGAGACGGGGCGGGTGTGGGCTGCAAGTGCTGTCGTCACCCAAGGCTGACACCCACCCCTGACCCCTCCCTCGAGGGAGGGGAAAACCTACCCGCAAATTATTTTCCTAACCCTCTTGACAATGTTCCTATTATGTTCCATTTCTGCTTTCGATGGTTTTGGAATGGAGGGATCAGATTTGCTAACTTATCAATTCTGCCAGAACCATGTGCAGCGCCTGCGGATGTTCGTTGAAGTAGCGAGTGTTCCCGGGAGCCGAGGGTTAGACCCTGGAGCAATAATGACTCCAGCGCACTGGAGGCCGAGCAACCCGCGCTGCGAAAGTATGCGCCTCTGCAAGAGCGAACCCTGGTTGACTGCCCATGTGAAAAGCATGGGAAATACAGGTCATCCCCAAATTTCGGCACAAATCGCTGCGTTTCGTGAAGAGGCTCTGAGCCAAATCCACTATTTTTACCACACAACCGCATGCTGGCTTGGAGCAAGGACCGGAACATTCCCTCCCCTCATTCTTAAACCACCTTGAAGCCCCTCTCCGTCCATCGCTGTCGCGATGTCCACCTCTCCCGCTTCGCGAGAGAGGAAGGCACAGTCACGTTTCCTCGCCCGATTGCGAGAGAAGAAGGCACAGTCACGTTTCCTCGCCCGCTTGCGGGAGAGGTGGATTGCGCGCCAGCGCAAGACGGAGAGGGACCGCAACGCACCCTATGAAAGGCCACCCCATGCCCCCTCGCCCCTACTTGACCACCACACCTTGGGTCGGCTTCACGCCACGAGAGCGGAAACGCGCAACGCCCCTCGCCCGCTGCCCCTCCGCCGCGTGCCGCCGCGCCAAGGCCTGCGTAGACGCCCACGACAAGCTTTATTGCCAGCGCAGCCACCAAAGCCTTGCGCAATCCTGTGTTGGCAAAATTCTGGAGGACTTTCCGCGCTTGCCGAAAAACCCGAAGGCCCTGCAAGTCGAAGCCCACCGCATCATGCTGGATATGCGGCTGGAAGAAGCTGAATCCGCCCGGGCCCACATGACGAAGCGTTGGAAAGCCGGCGAGCTTGACGCCCTCTATGGCGCATTCAAGTCAAGCGGCGTGATGAAGCATCCGCCAATTCGTCAGTACACAGATTAAAACATCACCACCGTGCGAATGCTCTCGCCCCGGTGCATCAAATCAAACGCTTCGTTGATGCGCTCCAGCGGCAGCGTGTGGGTGATCATCGGATCAATTTCGATCTTGCCGTCCATGTACCAGTCCACAATCTTCGGCACATCGGTGCGGCCGCGCGCACCGCCAAAGGCAGTACCCCGCCACGAACGCCCGGTCACCAATTGAAACGGCCTGGTCGAAATCTCCTGGCCCGCACCCGCCACACCAATGATGATGGATTGGCCCCAGCCCTTATGCGCCGCTTCCAACGCCACCCGCATGACCTTCACATTGCCGATGCATTCAAACGTGTAATCCGCACCACCACCCGTAAGCTCCACCAGATGCGCCACGATATCGCCTGTCACCTTCGACGGATTGACAAAATGCGTCATGCCAAACTTGCGGCCCCACGCTTCGCGATCGTCATTCAAATCCACGCCCACAATCATGCGCGCACCCGCAAGCCGCAAACCTTGCAACACGTTAAGACCAATACCGCCGAGGCCAAACACAATCGCCGTCGAGCCAATCTCAACCTTGGCCGTGTTGATGACAGCACCCACACCCGTGGTCACGCCGCAACCGATGTAACAAATCTTGTCAAACGGCGCGTCGCTGCGCACCTTGGCCAGGCGATGTCGGGCATCACGGTAAAATTCGAGAAGGTGGAGCAGCCCATATAATGATGCACCATCTTGCCCTTGTAAGAAAAGCGCGAGGTGCCATCCGGCATCAGTCCCTTGCCTTGCGTCAACCGAATCTTCTGGCACAGATTGGTCTTGGGGTTGAGGCAATACTCACACTCCCGACACTCTGGCGTATACAATGGAATAACGTGATCGCCGACTTTCAGCGAGGTCACACCAGCGCCGACCTCACGCACGATGCCGGCACCCTCATGGCCCATCACAGCGGGGAACAAGCCTTCAGGGTCCGCGCCCGAAATTGTAAACTCATCGGTATGGCATACACCCGTCGCCATAATTTCAACCAGCACCTCACCCGCCTTGGGGCCTTCCAAATCCAGTTCAACAATTTCCAGGGGCTTGCCAGCTTCAAAGGCAACGGCGGCGCGGGTCTTCATGGGTGTTCTCCGAGATTAAATGTAAAACAACGCGCGAGGCAGAGCTTGGCCCCACCCCGCGCGCGAAAACGATTAGGACTTGATGACGCCCGATTGCTTGGCGGCGTGGGTGGCCAGATAATCCATCAGCGGGGCCGACAGACAATCATGCGGTGCCAATCCAACTTTCTTCAGCCGTGCGCGCACAGCGCCCATGATGGCAGGATCTGCACCTTGTTCAATAATCGAAGACACGAAGGCCGCAAATTCAGGCGGCGACCAACCCTTGTCTTTCGACAATTCCGTATGCACAAAGTCGAGGCCATAAAAACCATGCTTGGTGTTTTCGATGCGGCCAATCATATGCGTGCCACACTCAACACAGGCATGGCGCTGAATCGTTGCACCTGCGTCAACAATCTTGAGCTTGTCGCCATTGGCCTTGACACTTACATTGTCCCGTCCCGCGACAGCAACAACGGAGAACAGAGCGCCCTTTGGCTTCCAGCACTTGCTGCAGCCGCAAGCATGGTTATGTGCGGTCTGGCCCTTAATTTCGACGACAACCGGGTCTACACTGCACTTACAAGTGAGTGTCCCACCTGCGAAGTTTTTCTTCGCCTTGCCGAACACGCCCTTGTCGATCATGGGGTGCAAGGAAATTGCTTTCGCCTTTGCTTTGGGCTTCGCCTTTGGCTTTGGCCTTCACGGCCTTCTTAGATGCTTTTGCCATATGGATCCTCCGTGCAATCTTGGTGTTGCACAAACAATCAACCACAAAGCGAAGAGTCTTTCCAGAGGTCGATTAACAAGATCCGTCAAGTTTGTTGATCGCATCAACATTGGAGGCTGAAGCACCCGTGGGGTCAAACGTCGACGCCAACCAGGTATCGACAATGGCCTTCGCCAATTCAGGCCCAATCACCCGCGCACCCATGGTGATAATCTGCGCATTGTTCGATGTTGCGGCTTTTCCCGCTGAATAAGTGTCGTGGGTCAAAGCCGCACGAATGCCCGGAACTTTGTTGGCTGAAATGCAAACGCCAATGCCGGTACCGCAAACCAAAATCGCCCTGTCATGTTCGCCATCTTTAACAGCCCGCGCCACCTTGCCTGAAAGATCAGCGTAAAACCCACTTTCGCTCATATTCGTGACGGAGTGTTCGCCCTTGGCTTTCAGGTGCGCTTCAACAACATCAAGCAGAGGTTTTCCAGCACTGTCGGCACCCAAAGCAATTTTCATAAGACCCTCCAATTCAGTTTAGATGAAAGATAGGCCAAACCGCTGTCACGGCGCAAAAAGAAAAGCCATGCCCCACTTGCACGGGCACTCAGCCATTTGAGAGATAGTGCTGCAGCGTTTTCGCAGTTCCATCGCGCCAAAGCATCGTCAGCCAGCCTGTAAAAGCAGTGCGGAAGCTTTCGTTCTTGGCCACATCGCCATAGATATCATCCATGCTCAACCATTGCAGCGGATCAGCTTTCGCTTTCAGTGATAAGGCCTGCAAGCGGTCCCACGACGGATCATTGGGTTCGATGACCTTGCCGGAATCCGTGGTTCCCGCGCAGTAACGGCACCATAGAGCGGACTCCAAAGCCAAGCCCGAAATCCCACGCCCCGCCGCCAGATTATCCGCAATCACCGGAACAATGAATTTGGGCTGGCGGTTCGAACCGTCCAAGCACAGCCGCCGCTCCGTATCGCCAATCTTTGGGTTGGAGAAGCGACGGTCAATCAGTTTAAAATAGTCAAGAATGTCAGTATTGGGCACAGGCGGCACCGTGGGGATAATTTCTTCCCGCTGTACTTTATCAAAGAACCCTTTGATCAAAGGGTGCTCCATAGCTTCGTGCACAAAATGCACATCCATCAAACCACCGGGATAAGCAATGACAGCATGGCCGCCATTGAGAATGCGAATTTTCATATATTCAAAGGGCGTCACATCATCAACGAACTGCGCACCAACTTTTTCAAAGTCAGGCCGACCCAATGGGAATTGATCTTCCAAAACCCACTGTTTGAACTCTTCACAAAACACCGGCCAATTGTCTTCGATGCCAAACATGTCAGAGGCAATTTTTCGTTCCCGGTCTGACGTGGCAGGCGTGATGCGATCGACCATGGCATTTGGAAACGCCACGTTGCTTTCAACCCACTGCGCCAAGCCAGCATCCATCAGTCGCGCTAACCCAGCAACGGCATTGCGCGTGACCACGCCATTGTGCGGGACGTTATCGCACGACATGACGGTGAAGGGCGCTACGCCCGCAGCCTTACGAGCTTTTAATCCATGCAAGATCAGGCCAAAAACACTGGTGGGATCATCCGGGTTTTTCGCATCACGCTGCAACGCCGGGTGTTGCGGATCAAACTTGCCGGTGGCCGGATCAACCATATAACCGCCTTCCGTCACTGTCAGCGAAACGATGCGAATTTTCGGATCAGCCAAGGTTTTCATCAAACGCGCGCGTTCAGATGGCGGAATGAAATCAATCATTGGACCCGTGACACGCGCCGCGGAGTAATTCGCGTCCTGTTCCACCACTGTCGTCAAGTAATCCTGCGACGACAGTTTCTCGCGCATCATCTCATCAAATGGCATCACGCCTGCGCCGATGATGGCCCAATCATGATTGAGTCCCATATTGAATAGGTCATCGAGGTAAACAGCAAGATGCGCCCTGTGGAAATTGCCAACACCAAAATGAACAATACCCGGCGTGAGGGACGTCCGCGAATAACGCGGTGTCGTTACTTCGGCGCGCAAGCCCCGTACTGTAATCAAATTCAGTTTTGTCATTGTTTCAACTCATCCATTGGCCGCCATCGACATTGAATGTCTGGGCAACAATATAATCACTTTCAGAACTGGCCAGAAAAACCGCACAGCCAACGAGGTCTTCGGGCTTCCCCATCCGACCATAGGGAACGCCTTCACCAACCAACCGTTTCTTTTCACCGAGTGGCCGATTTTCGTACTTGGCAAACAGGCCATCAACGACATCCCACATCGGCGTATCAACAACCCCTGGCGCAATACCATTGACATTAATACCGTGCTTGATGAGGGCGAGGCCCGCAGACTGCGTCATGGAAATCACTGCGGCTTTAGAAGCGCAATAAACAACCACAAGAGCCTCGCCGCGCCGCCCCGCTTGCGAAGAAAAATTGATGATCTTGCCGCCTTTGCCACGCGCAATCATAGAGCGCGATACAGCCGTCATCATGAACAGCGTGCCTTTCACATTAACGGCAAATTGGCGGTCGTAGCTTTTTTCAGTGGTATCCTGAAACAACCCCATATCAAAAATCGCGGCATTGTTGACGAGAATGTCAACGCCCCCTGTGGTGGCTTCCACGTGTTTGACACAAGCCTCAATCGAGTTGAGTTTGGTGACGTCAAGATGAAACGCAAAAGATGCGCCGCCAATGCGAGCTGCCGTGTCTTGCGCCACTTCTAATTCAATATCAGCGATGCAGACGCGCGCGCCCTCACTCACATATGCAGCGGCGACAGCTGCCCCAATGCCGCGTGCACCACCTGTGATGATGGCTGTTTTGCCTTGCAGTCTCATGACAAAAACTCCACAGCCCGGCTGGCCAAAGCCATCGTTGGTGCGTTCGTATTACCAGAGGGAACAAACGGCATCGCCGATGCATCGATAACCCTGAGGCCATCAATGCCACGTACGCGCAGTTGATTGTCGAGCACGGCCATTTCATCACCATCTCGCCCCATGCGACAGGTTCCAACAGGGTGCCAGTTGGTCTTCACCGTGCGGCGGCAATGGGTGGCTAAGCTCTCATCATCCTGAACATCACGACCCGGCAACAGTTCTACACTGATCCGACCCGCCAAAGGTTTTTGCTTCAGCACTTCGCGGGCAAAACGCAGTCCAGCAATTTCAAGACGCAAATCTTCAGGCTCAGCGAGATAATTGTTGTCGACAATCGGTTTGGCAAGCGCATCGCTTGAACGCAACCGCACGGTGCCTCTTGATTTGGGCCGCAGCAAACAGGCATTCAAGGTCACCCCCTCCTGTTGCTTGATGCCTTTGATGTCACCATCAAGATAGACCGCAGGCACGCAGTAAAGTTTAATCGACGGCCGCTCGCTGCCATCGGGATCCATATAAGTGCAAGCTTCAACGCCGGAACTTGTCACGGGCCCAGTGCCAAACATCATATACTGCAAGCCGTTGCGCAATGCCCTCCAGCCCTTGTCTTCGCCATGGTAACCAAAATGACCATTGGTGGCGGCGACAACTGGAACCTCATGGTGGTCTTGCAGGTTTTCACCAACACCATTCAATGCATGCAACGGCTTCACGCCCATGCTTTGCAAATGGGACGCAGGCCCAATGCCAGACAACATGAGAATTTTGGGCGTGTTATAAGTGCCAGCGGCCATAAGCACTTCGCGCCACAGTGTACTGTGTGTTCTTGTTTATCTTCGACATAGGCCACGCCAATGCAACGCTGTCCTTGCAATAACACCCGGGTGACCGGTGCAGTTCGTTCTCACCTCAAAATTAGAATTATTTTTGATCTCTGCCAACAAACCGTCAACGGCGTTCCACCGTCTGCCGCGCAAAGTAGAATATTGCATGGTGCCAACACCCCGTTGCTTTGCACCATTGAAATCACGGTTGTAAGGAATGCCAAGACCCTGCACCGCGAGTATATAGTCTTCCGTCAGTTGACAGGTGCTGCCCACACCTGAAACATGCATTGGGCCACCGACGCCGTGCCATTCATCATTGAACTGATGATTATATTCTAAGCCCCGAAAATGCGGCAGCATGTCCTTGAATGACCAGCCTTGATTGCCACCAAGAAACGCATCCCAGTGGTCATAGTCTTCATGTTGGCCGCGTGTGTAGACCATCGCATTAACAGACGAACCACCACCTAATATTGCAGCCTGCCCGACGCCGGGTGCGCGACCATTTAAGTGTTTCTGCGGGACCGGTTGATGCATTTCAACAATTGGGCTGCCTTGGATACCCTTCATCCAGGCTGCCGGCATAGGGAGGTAGAATGCCGACAGCCCAGATGCTTGAGCAGGGCCGCGTTCCAACATGAGAACGCGCATCCCCTTTTGTTTGACCAATCGCCATGCGGCAACACAGGCAGCTGAGCCCCCGCCCACGATGATATAGTCAAATGACGTCGTCACTTTGCAATGACCATTCCTTTGTCATTAAAGCGATGCAACCGTTCGACGATGGGCTGCAGGGAAATCTTGTCTCCTGGTTTGCCTGCAAATTCGCCGGGTGCGCGTACAACCAACCGTCCGAGATCACCAGCATCAACATGCAGGAATGAGTCGGACCCCAAGTGTTCAGTCAAAAGAATAGAGCCTTTCCAGCTGCCCTTGCCCGCACTAATTTCAAGATGTTCTGGCCGTATACCCAGCGTGTGCGAATTAAACTTTACTGCCTCTGCACCTTCAATGAAGTTCATTTTTGGAGAGCCAATGAATCCAGCGACAAAGATTGACTTCGGCTTGTTATAGAGGTCGAGCGGCGAACCCACCTGCTCGATAACACCTTTATTCAACACCACAATGCGGTCCGCCATGGTCATGGCTTCCACTTGGTCGTGGGTGACGTAAATGCTGGTAGAACCTAAATCCTTGTGCAGCTGCATAATGAAGATGCGCATGTTGACGCGCAGTGCTGCATCAAGGTTCGACAAGGGTTCATCGAATAGAAAGGCTTGTGGATTGCGCACAATGGCACGACCAATAGCGACGCGTTGGCGTTGGCCGCCTGAGAGCTGGCCGGGTTTGCGATCTAAATATTCCGTGAGATTGAGTGTGGCTGCGGCTTTTGAAACTTTTTCGTCAATTTCGCTTTGCGGCAGTTTTGCCATTTGCAAAGGGAAGCCGATGTTCCTGCGCACACTCATATGCGGGTAAAGCGCATAGGATTGAAACACCATAGCCAAGCCGCGCTCTGATGGACCAACATCTGATACATCTTTGCCATCGATCACGATTTGGCCGGATGTTGTATCTTCAAGACCCGCAATCATGCGCAGCAACGTTGATTTGCCGCAGCCGGAAGGGCCGACGAAAACAACGAATTCGCCTTTGTTGATGTCAAGATCAGCACCCGGAATAATGACCGCGTCACCAAATACCTTGCGGACTTTTTTGAGAGAGATGTGTGACATTACTTGACCGCTCCGAAGGTGAGACCGCGCACCAGCTGCCGTTGCGAGAACCAGCCGATGACGAGAATTGGTGTGACGGCCATAATGGAGGCCGCTGACAGTTTGGCCCAGAATTGGCCTTGAGGGTTTGAATATTCCGAAATCAAGAAACCGAGTGAAGCCGCATATTTGGTGGTGAGGCTTAACGTCCAGAAGGTTTCATTCCACGCCAAAATAAAACTGAGCAAACAGGTGGAGGCAATGCCGGGAATGGCCATCGGTGTCAGGACGCGGAATAATTCATTCCACAGATTGGCACCGTCCATTCGTGCAGCTTCCAGAATTTCACCAGGAATTTCTTTGAAGTAAGTGTAGAGCATCCAGATCATGATCGGCAGATTGATCAGCATCATCAGGGGAATCATGCCCCAGAAGCTGTCGAAGATATTGTATTCGCGCCAATCCCAGCCCTCGCCCCAATTGTCGAACACCAAACCACTGCGACCAAAGATCAAAAAGATGGGAATGAGAGCGCCTGCGGGGGGCATCATTTTCACCGAAAGAATCCAGAGCAGCGAATCCTTGGTGTTGCGCGACCAAACCCACGCTGTTGCCGGAATAACAACCAGCAACAACATGGCAATGCCAAGCAGAGGATTGGTGACAACCCAGCCGTTGGAATAAAGAATTGCAAAAGCCAGAGCGATGGACCCCAGAATAATGCCAAGCCATGTAATGCCGTTGAGCTTTCCTGCGGCTTCTGCCCGTGGCGCAAAGGCCATAGACCATGCAGCGGGCACGGCGAAGATGAGCCCCAGTAAAGTTGAGAAAACAGAAATGATCAGGGTGTTGCTTAGATACCGGACATAATCTGAACGGCGCTGCACTTCGCCAAAATTCTCGACTGTCCAAGGCGACACAAACAATGTTTGCGGCAGGGCATAGGCATCAGATTCCGCTTTGAATGATGCAAGCGCCGTCCACAAAATCGGGAAGAACATCAGCAAGCCGATGGCCCAAGCGAAGTGTGCCGAGAACAATGGTGCGGCGACGAGAGATTTTCTGTGCCATTCTTTAGTTCTCCAAGTTCTTGCCCATGAGGCGCACAAGGAAGATTGAAACGAGGTTGGCGAGAATGACCGCAATCACACCGCCAGCGGCGGCTGCACCCACATCATTGTCATTTTGCAATCGCGAGAATACCAAATAGGTGAGGTTGCCCGCAAAGCCGCCGACTGACGTTACCTTGATTTCTGCAAAAGTGTTCATGATGAATATGGTTTGGATCAACACCACCACGGTGATGGGGCGCGCGAGATGTGGCAGGATGATGTGCCAGAAAAAATTCCAAGACTTGGCGCCATCCATTGCCGCTGCATCTTTTTGCTCTTCATCCAAAGACTGCATGGCCGTTAACAAAATGAGTGCCGCGAAAGGCAACCATTGCCACGCCACAATGAGGCCTACAGAAAACAATGGGGCCTGTTCGAACCAGCGGAAGGGTTGTTCAACTCCAAACCATTTCTGAATCTCGGTGAACAATCCAAACTGTGGATGCATGATCAGGTTTTTCCACACCATGGACGACACGGTGGGTAAAATGAAGAAGGGTGAGATCATCAAAACGCGGGCAATACCACGCCCCCAAAAATCTTGGTTGAAAAGAATTGCGAGTGCAATGCCGCCAATCACAGTCGTGACAATGACGCCGCCCACGAGCAACAAAGTGTTGATGAGGTTTTTGAGGAAGTAAGGGTCTTTCAGGAAGTAATAAAAATTGTTCCAGCCAAACCAGCGCAAATTCTCAGGGTCTTGCAGACTGTATCGCAGAAAAGCGAAATAGAACACCAGCGCCAATGGCACAAAGGCAAGCATGGAAAGAGCACCAATCGACGGTGCGAGGGCGAGTCTTGCCAGTCTTTGTGCTTGCCGCGTGGCCATGTCTTGCAATCCCAATACAAGCTCCGTCATCCCGGCGAAGGCCGGGACAAGGCTTGCAACCATGTCGGTTGTTACCGAGCCTCGTCCCGGCCTTCGCCGGGATGACGGAAACTGTGTGGACGGAAAAATAGAAAAAGGGCGGCCCAAAGACCGCCCTCTCAGCAGATTACTTGATGTAACCAGCCTTTGTCATTTCGTCAGTGGTGTAAGTCTGGGCCTGAGCGAGGGCTTCATCAGCCGTCATTTGGCCAGCCAGCGCTGCCGAGAACAGTTCACCAACCTTTGTCGCGATACCAGCGAATTCAGGAATGGCAACGAACTGCACGCCAACATAAGGCACGGGCTTTACCGATGGCTTTGTTGGGTCAGCAGCATTCATTGAGTCCAATGTCATTTTTGCAAATGGCACTTCAAGATACTTCGGATTGTTGTACAGCGATGTACGTGTGCCTGGAGGCACAGCAGCCCAGCCTTCTTTCGAAGCTACGAGATCGCCATAGCCCTTCGAGGTTGCCCACGAAACGAACTTTTGCGCTGCATCTACCTTCTGCGAACCTGCAGGGATAGCGAGAGCCCAAGCCCAGAGCCAGTTGGCGCGCTTGCCGAGGCCCTTGTCTGGAGCCAGCGTGAAGCCGACTTCTGCAGCAACTGAAGATGCCTTCGGATCGATCACGAAGGAACCAGCAGCCGTTGCGTCTGACCACATGCCGCATTTGCCGGATTGGAACAGAGCAAGGTTTTCAGAGAAACCGTTGCCCGATGCACCTTCTGGACCTGCTTCTTTCATGATCGAAAGATAGGTGTTGAGGGTGTCTTTCCACTCTGGTGAATCAAACTGTGGCTTCCATGATTCGTCGAACCAACGAGCGCCAAACGAGTTGGACATGGCTGTAATGAAAGCCATGTTTTCACCCCAGCCAGCCTTACCACGCAAGCAGATGCCGTTTACGCCATTGGCGCGGTCGGTCATCTTGCGGGCAGCGTCAAGGATGAAGTCCCAAGTTGGCGCGTCTGGCATTTCGAGGCCAGCCTTCTTCATCAAGTCCTTGCGATACATGACGAATGACGACTCACCGTAGAATGGCGCAGCATAGAGTTTGCCATCAGCAGAAAGACCGCCCGACACAGCTGGCAGAATGTCTGCTGGATCATCAAGACCCTGCAACTCTACGAGCCAACCCTTTTTGCCCCAGATAGGCGTTTCGTACATGCCGATGGTGAGCACGTCAAACTGACCGCCCTTGGTCGAAATGTCGGTGGTTACTTTTTGACGAAGATCGTTTTCTTCCAGTGTCACCCAGTTCAGCTTGATGCCGGGGTTCTTGGATGTGAAATCATCCGTCAGGCCTTGCATGCGGATCATGTCACCGTTGTTCACGGTGGCGATTGTCAGTGTTACGTCTTCAGCCAAAGCCGACGTGGCAAGGGCAGCAAACGCGAAAGCGCCCAAGACGCCTTTAACGATGGATTTCATAGATAGTCCTCCCAGGTGGATACGCATGGGCTTTTGCCCACGTCACGGGAATAAGTCACACCTTAACGAAAGATGAGTCAAGCCAAATTCGTCGCTGCAATGCAAAATCATATCAAAGCGCTTGCGGTAACGCATTGAAAAAAATAATTAAAAAAGACATCGAATAAATGCTCAATTGTTTAGCAATTGCCCAGCCATGAGTTCATTGGTGATCAAACCCGTGACCAATTTGCCAGTGATGGCCCCTTTTATGGCCTTGAATCGACCCGCTGCCATGGCAACCCCGATGATCCGCCGTTTAGCTGGTACATCGAGTGGAACGCTCAGCACCCTGTCGTTGACAAGTCCATCAATCAACTTGCCAGCAGCATCAAAACTCCAGCCCGTAATTTCGCCGACAGCACCTGCCTTGACCATGGCGCGCAACTCGTCCGGTCGCACAAAACCGTCCCTCAGCAGGGCAGCTGTTTCATCAACTGTGCCAATACCCACGAAGGTCACGTCTGCTTGGGCAGCAAGATCCATGACATTGCGCAGCGACTTTTGTTGCACCAGCAGGTTCTTCTCATGCACTGTTGCTGCGATCACCGGAAACGGCATGGGATAATGGGGCGCTCCCACGCGGTCACCAACGCGCGAAGACACTTCAAACACCGTGGCCGAGCCATCGGGAGCAATATTGCCAACGATCGAAACAATTCTGTGCTGTGGGCATTCCATGGGACTGATCTGTTCAGCCACTGCTCGCAGAGCTCGCCCTGTTCCCAAACCAATGATGACGGGATGGCGCGAGACAAGATAGCGTTCCATCTCAGCTGCTGCTGCTTCGACAATGCCAAGCGTTTCTGAATTGGACGTTGGATCAGCAGGCACCACTTCGCAGCTGTCCAAACCATACTTGTCCTTCAAACGGTCCGACAAGGCGAGGCAACGCCCCAGCGGATGGTCAAAACGTACCTTAATCAAGCGCTCGGTTACAGCAAGCGACACCAAACGTTGTGCCGTCTGCCGGGACACGCCCAGCTTTTTTGCAATTTCGTCCTGAGTATTGCCAGCGATGTAATAAAGCCAGCCCGCACGACCCGCATCATCAAGGCGTTCCTTTTCAGGTTCTGGTTTGCGTGCCACAGCTGTCGATCCTCATTCTGCCTGAGTTGCTACACTGCCAACTTGGCAAAGGCCAGCTTCCTGGAACAAGTGCAACACTTCCGCCATATCTTGCACCACACGGTCAATGCGCAGATCAGGTGGCAAAATTTGCCCCGCTTTCACATGGGCACCACCTGCAAAGTGCCACACCTCCATACCAGCAGCGTGAGCCGCCCTCACGCCCATCTCACTGTCTTCCAACACAAGACAGCGTGACGCAGAAACCCCATGAGCAACAGCTGCATGCTGAAACAGATCAGGCGCGGGCTTGGCATTTTTTACAACGGCGGCAGAATAAACCCGTGAACCAAAATGTGTATCGAGACCACAAACTTTCAATGAAAAATCAAGCCGCGGAGGAATCGAGCCCGACGCCACACAGTGCTGAACCTTCAAAGATTTCAAAACGTCCTTTACACCCGGCATGGGTTTGAGGTCCGTGGCAAAAAGGGCGTTAAGTCGCATGAAATAATTTGGGGCAAAATTATCCGGCAAGTCACGACCAGTCCGCGTTTTCAATTGTGCCGCGGCAGAGGCAAAGCTACGACCCAGAAATTCAGATCGGAATTGTTCAACGGTCAGCCCAATCCCCAATTCATCCAGTTGCCCCATGAGCACCTGAGCACTCAGCATTTCGCTATCAACAAGAACGCCATCACAATCAAATATGACGAGATCAAAGGCAGGTGCGGACATCATCACCGTACTTTGCCTTCGCTCTCTTTCACTTGCAACTGCTAGTCTTGCTTTCAAAATTCAATACTGTTCGCTACAAGCACGAGCGAACCACCGGAGTTAAGAATGAACCAACCGCCATCGAACCGCGCCCTCATGGGACGCCCTGTTGCCGACGGCATCTTGGCGTCCACACATGCAAAGCTGGAAATCCTGCTTCAAAAAGGTTGGCCCGCAAAACTTGTATCAATTTCCATCGGCCATAACCCCTCCGTAAATCTTTACGTCCGCAACCAAGCCAAGGGCGCTGAGAAAGCCGGCATCCAATTTGAAGAGCGCATTTTACCCGACACCATTTCCCGTGTCGAAATGCTAGGCATTATAGAGGCGCTGAACACCGACCCTCGCGTCACCGGCATCATCATCCAACGCCCTGCACCGCAACATCTCAACATCCGCGAAATTCAAACGGCTATTCACCCATTAAAAGACGTTGAGGGCATGCATCCTACGTCAATTGGCAATATCGTCTACAAAGACGTCTCACTTGCTCCCTGCACTGCAGCAGCCTCCGTTGAACTTCTGAAGCAAACGGGCCTCAAACTCGAAGGTTTGGAAGTGGTTGTCATTGGTCATTCAGAAATCGTCGGGAAACCCATCGCATTCCTGCTGATGGCTGAAGGGGCAACCGTCACCGTCTGTCACCACATGACACGCAATCTCGCCGTACACTCAAGGGCCGCTGACGCAGTATTTGTAGCCGTCGGCAAACCGCGCTTCATCACTGCAAATATGATTAAACCGGGTTCAGCCATCATCGATATTGGCATCAACCAGATCGAAGAAAACGGAAAATCCATCACCGTCGGCGATGTTGACTATGCTTCATGCTCTGACGTTGCAGGATGGATAACACCAGTCCCCGGCGGCGTAGGGCCTGTGACCGTTTCCATTCTCATGCGTAACACTGCCACCGCTTTGAACGCGCAAGTCAAATTTTACGAGGAAACCTTTGACTCGAAGTCAGACAAATTGGTTCATGTGGAACCAATACGTAACTGAGCCGTTATTTCGGCGTCCATACCTGAGGCGTACCATCACGGCCCAGCCGATAGAAGTGATCAGCTGATACAGTTTGCCAGGCCCCTTCAGTGCCATCGGGCCACACCACGCGAACCTCGGCTTTGTCGGCATTTCCTAATCCGAAATGCCACCAACCCAAATGCCCCGACGCATGCCCACCACCAGAGGTAATTTCGCGGCGTGTGATCACCCCGCCCCGCTTCACTTCAATCCATGCACCGATGCCATCGCGATTGGCGCCTTCTTGTTCCAATTTCACTTGCAACCAATGCCCCGCTTGTTGTGACGTGTTGCGCCAGACCTGTGCTTGCGAACCACGATTAACTACGACTAAGTCCATCAAGCCATCGAGGTTAAAATCCACAAGCATGGCACCACGCGCAATTTCTGTGCTGGCCACACCAGCCTTATCAGCCACTTCCATAAATTTTCCATCGGTCTTGCCGAGCAAAAGATTATTGGGATCCTTCGCTGCGAAGTCTTGCATCTCCGCAACGTTGCCCTTGGCCACAAATAAATCCGCCAAACCATCATTGTTCACGTCTTCAAATTGTGCATGCCACGCCGTTGAATTGCGCAGATCATCGCCCGTAAACGGCCGATGCGCAGTAACGCCACTGGGCCATGCCGTGTCTTTATAATCTGGCTGAGGCTTTCCATCAGCTGGAACCTGTTTCAGGAACTGCAACTTGTTATCGCCCATCGAGGTCAAATAATAATCAGGAAAGCCATCGCCATTGAGATCACGCGAAGCAATGCCCATGCCCCAAATGCGCAAGCGCTTCCAACCATCTTTTTCCGAATAGAGCGTTGGCGCTTCAGCAAGTGAAAGCTTCCACATCTGCTCTTCGCCACCTTCATAATATTCCCGGTCATTCGACACTCGGAGCGAAGGCGTGCCAGACCGATTCCAGTCCGTGAACATCATCGACAGCGCACAATAACTCGGCGTCAATGCGATAGGTTTGGTAAAAGCAAATGGCGGCTTTTTCTGATCAATGCGCGCCCGGTGTAGCCAATTGTCGGTGCACGAACCCCACGGTGAAAGCTCTTCCTTCGCGTCGATATAATTGCCAATGGCAATCGAAGGCCATGATGCGCCTTTTTCAAAAGTTGCAGCAAAAGCCGTCGACCAGGCATTGCCACCATCAAAATTCCAGCGCTTATTGGCCACTTCAAATTTACAGTTTCCAAGCCCGCGCATGACCTTGTTTTCGCCCACACGCAACACCACAAGATCGACGTTTCCATCTGCATCAATATCCAAGGGGTAAGCGCCGGTCGCCTTGTCAAATTCCAATCCGCTCTTTTGCTTTTTGAAACTCAAAGTTCCGCGGCGCTGTGAGGTGTTGCGATAGAACGATGCCCTGCCCTCTCCGCCCGCCGTGAACATATCGGGATAGCCATCCTTGTTGCAGTCAAACGTGGCAACACCACCGCCGACCATGAAGAAATATTCACCCGCATAGACAGATGAAATGCCAGCCGATTGCGTGACCTCTTCGAAGACTGGCAATGCAGGCGTTGCATCGTCGGCCCGTGCCGTTGATACGAGCGCAGTCAAACCAACAACCAGCAAACCAAAAATCCGTATCATGCCGTCGGCCTTGTCTTCAACGCATTGACAGCAGCACCTACACAGCGGCCCTGATCAAGCCCGCGCTCTACAGCAGCGCGGAAATGTATACCGCCATAGAGCCGTGAAATGCCCGCCTCATTTGCAGCGTCCCAGAAATTATTGAACGGGCGTCCTTTGAATTTTTCCCGCACATGCGTGTTGTCTTCAAAAGCAAAATTCTCACCAAAAAACTGCGTCATGACAACTGCAGCCGCACCAGATTGCGTGCTATGACCCGAAGGATATTCGGGAAACGGCGGCGTAATCAAATGTGGCTCCCAATCCTTATCGATGACCTTCTTGATGTAGGTCACAGGGCGCAACAGATCATATTCATACTTGCTTTTCCAACACGCCACGAACGCATCCGACACCGCCATTCCCAATCGCGCCAACAGATCAACATTATCCTCGAGACTTGAATTTTGCTTGCTCACGATATTGAGGGCAATAAAAAACCAATGCCCCGGCGGCGTTGGCGACAACATCGGATCATCCGACCAAAACCGCGCAATCAATTTCTGTTCCGGCGTCAGGACTTTTGTAACGTCATAAACCTCAAGCGCTTCTTTATAAAACGCCGATGCCTTATCTTCACTATAGGCAGGTGGCGGCGGCAATGCACATGCCCCCGCATCCGCTATCGCAAAACTGCGATTGCTGCCCCACTTTGGCAGCAGTGGCAATTGCTGCAATCGAACCGCACTTGTAGGTTGCCAATGCCCTGCCGCTGCATCAATTTTATAGTCACTGGCAAATCCCATGAGCTGAACATCGGCACCGCCATCAGACAGCGACCAATTGAGAATATGTGACGCGACAACATTGCCATATTCCGTGCTATTCTTCAGCGTTGAGGCTTTAACCGATGCGGCTAAGTCGGCACTTAACTTTGCACTCCGAGCAGATATTGCACGCTTGCCAGTGGGTCCCGTATTTTGGAAGAAGTTGTGAACGGCAGCAGACAATGCCGCATGCAACACCACCGCCTCATCATACTTTAAATTTTTCTGACGCTGTGGCACGGCCGAAAATTGCGGCAGCTGCCCGGCAAGTGTGACCAACTTTGCAGAACCCGACGCCACGGCTTCAAATGCCGTAAGGCCAAGATAAGCAAAGGCCCGACTGGCAACAGGCGGCGAATAGGTCGCCGTGTGCCGCACCAACTCCAGCGTCAGCTCATACCACTCATAGAGCACATTAACCGCTTGCGTGCGCTGTGGCGCAGCAAAACCACTGCTGTTCGAAAGGGAAGCGGCCAAAACGCCCAAGCTTGTAGACGCGAGAAAACGCCTGCGATCAACCATCATACCAACCTAAACTCACGCTTTTTCATCTGTTGAAAACAATAAGCATAACTAGGCTGGCACAGGCAAGAATACTGCACAAAAACAAATGGGGAGCGTCCCGGAAGGAAGCTCCCCACTTTTTACAAACTGGCATCCGGGTACGCAGTACCTAATCCCGAAAAACCGATGACACTTCCCCGCTAAGAGGCAACGCATGTCGTGAGGTCAGATTAGCGCAAGGTGGTTTCGAAACCCTTTCCAACTGAAAAAATTCCACTTAACAATGCCTTACCAGACTGTGCGACCACGACGCAGATGTGTCACGACGGCACACGGTTCACGAAAAATTCCAGGTTTTTGCAGTGCAAAAAATATATATTTGTTAGGGGTTCACATTCACGCAAAGCACTGCTACACCCCGCCTCGCGTCTGAACGTCACCGTTCCTACACTTTGACGCGGGATGGAGCAGCCCGGTAGCTCGTCAGGCTCATAACCTGAAGGTCGTCAGTTCAAATCTGGCTCCCGCAACCAAAAAAAAGCCCGCTGTCTCAATGAGACGGCGGGTTTTCCATTTTCAGGCATGAACAAAAGTCGCTCTGGGTTACACCTGGGTTACGGGTTAACAAGCAATACGAGACCCGAAAGGACAGCTCAAAGAGTCAATCGCGCGTGCCAAAAGGGTAACCTTGCTATTATTTGGGTTTTTAACTTGAATCTCATGCGATGATTTTCAGCGGTGTGGACCACTCTTGTCCAAGACATCGGTTTGTCATTTATCAGTCTTGCGCAGCAACTTGCGTTATCCACTCAACAAACAATGATGCATCAGGATGCGTATCCCGCCCGATTGGTTCCAACAAATGGAACGCTTCATTGACCGGGACTTCCAATTCGAATGGTGCAACCAGTCTGCCGGATTCTCGTTCACGCTTTGCCAGCGAACGACGGCCAAGGGCGACACCTATCCCATTTGCGGCGGCCTCAAATGCAACGAGAGACGTATCAAACTGAAGGCCCTGCCCCGGATTAACGGACTTGGTGCCAGCTGCTTGCAACCATGTGCCCCATCCCTCCTGATAACCAATCACGTGAAGTAGCCTATGGAACTTCAGGTCTTCAGGTGATTGCAACAGAGGGAGAAGAGATGGTGCGCAGAGTGGCGTAATCGTTTCCCACGACAGCCGATGACTGCGCGCACCTTGCGTGTGTTCACGTCCATATTGAATGTCGAGATCATACGTGTCGGCGTCAAGGACTTCGTTCCAAACGCTTGAGATAATCCTGATTTCCTTGTCGGGGTATTTTTCCAGGAAGGAAGGCAAACGCGGAGCGAGCCAGTTGACAGCAAACGATACGGCACAACGCAACGTCAGTTCTTGAGAGCGCCGTCCCCCAAAGACTTCATGTGTGCCAACGGCGAGTCGCTCGAACGCATCTCGGACTTTTGGGACATAGGCCTCTCCCAATTTGGTCAATTGCAAGCTGCGTGTGCGCCGAATGAAAAGCTCGTGGCGCAGGCTAAGCTCCAGAGATTTGACATGCTTTGAGACCGCCGCTTGTGTCAGGTTCAGTTCCCGAGCGGCATCCGTGAAACTGAGATGTCGCGCTGCGGCTTCAAAGGCGCGCAACCAAACCAACGGCGGCAATTCAGATCTCATGTGAAACTTCCAACTTATGCATAACAAAAACGACGCCATAGTCGTGGAAACCATCGTTTGACGCAAGGACTGTCAGAAATCATCGTTGCATTTCGTCTTAGAGGTTAAAACTCGATGTTTTCTTTTTCTCCGACAGCGCGCGTGCGTCCCTCGCCATTTTTTGAAGCCGCGGTGGCAGAAGGCATGGTTGCAGCTAATGTCTACAACCGCATGATCATGCCGACATCCTTCGGCAAACCTGAAGAGGAATACTGGCGCCTGATCAATGGCGTGTCGCAATGGGATGTAGGTGTCGAACGCCAAGTTCAACTCAAAGGACCGGACGCGGGCCGGCTTGCACAGATCCTTAGTCCCCGTGACCTTTCCAAATGCAAACACGGTCAAGGCAAGTATGTGCCTCTGTGCAACCATCGAGGCACCGTAATCAACGATCCTATCCTGCTAAAGCACGCAGACGATCTGTATTGGCTCTCAATTGCTGACAGCGACATTTGGTTCTGGGCCAGTGCGATTGCGGCTGAACGCAGGCTCAAGGTCGAAATAAGCGAACCAGATGTCTCGCCTATGGCTTTGCAGGGCCCAAAGGCGGAAGAGGTTGTAGCCAACGTGTTCGGGGACTGGGTGCGCGACCTCAAATATTTTTGGTTCAAGGACGCGGAGATTGAAGGCATTCCGGTCGCCGTGCAACGTTCAGGCTGGTCTAAACAGGGCGGGTTCGAAATCTACCTGAAAGATGGAAATATGGGCACTAAACTTTGGAACATTTTCAAAGAGGCTGGAAAACCCTGGGGCATTGGACCTGGAGCGCCCGCGACACCCGAACGGGTTGAAAGCGGGCTTGTGTCCGTCGGCGGTGACACTGACGCTGACACCAATCCCTTTGAAGTGCGTCTGGGGAAGTATGTAGATCTCAACGTCCCAGATGAAGTTGTCGGCATTCAGGCGCTGCGGCGCATCAAAGCAGAAGGCATAAAGCGACATCAGCTGGGTGTCATACTTCAAGGGGACAAGCCTGCACCGCTCGGCTTCCGGTTGGAAGACATCGCTCACGATGGTAGAACGATAGGCAAGATGACCAATTGTGTTTGGTCCCCCCGGCTCAAAGCCAACATCGGCTTCGCTTTGGTCTTGTCGTCCGTCGATGTCGGGCAAAACGTCATCATTCAACGCACCTCTGGCCCAATTGAAGCGAAACTGGTTGAATTGCCATTCCTATGAAAGACGCTCTTTACCTTCGCCCCCGTGCCGCCAATTTTGTGGCGTTAACGCCGTTATCCTTTCTCGAGCGGACAGCAGAGCTTTATCCAGAACGTCTTGCACTCATAGACGATGAACGTCGTTTTACGTGGGCTGAAGTCCACCAGAGATGTATTGGCTTTGCAGCAGGCCTTGTGCGCCTCGGTGTAAAGCCAGGTGACGTTGTATCCGTGCTGGCCCCCAACACAGCAGAAATGTTCGAAGCCCATTTTGCCGTATCAATGGCAGGCGCAGTGCTCAACACAATCAACACACGCCTCGACGTGGAAACCGTCGCATATATATTTGAGCATGCGGAGACCCGAGTACTTCTCCTCGACCGACAGTTTGCAACATTGGCCGAAACCGCATTGAAGCGCATCTCTGGCCGATCTCCAATCATCATTGATTTGGGTGGACCCGGCGATGCTCCGACCAACAGCATTGTGCATTCTGAATTGGCAAGATCTGATACAGCTAATTTTTTGCCTCTGCGACCTGATGATGAATGGCAGACCATATGCCTCAACTACACATCAGGCACCAGTGGACGGCCTAAAGGCGTGCTTTATCATCATCGCGGTGCCTACCTCATGGCACTTGGAACAGTGGCTGGTTGGGGTCTGTCGGGTCATCCTACCTATCTCTATACGGTACCGATGTTTCATTGTAACGGCTGGGGCCACGCATGGACCATGACGGCCTTGGCAGCCACTATTGTCTGCTGCAGACAGGTATCTGCGAAAACCATTTTCGGCGCGATCAACATGCATGGTGTCACGCATTTTGGTGGGGCACCCATTATATTAGGAATGTTAGTTGAAGCGGCTGAGCTTGAACGTCCAATTTTGCCTCACACGGTTCATGCGATGACGGCGGGTGCGCCACCACCTGCAACCATCCTCGAAAAGGTCGAGGCGCTTGGTTTCAATGTGATGCAGGTTTACGGCCTCACTGAAACATATGGCCATGTGGTACAATCCATCTGGCAAGACGAATGGAACGATCTCAATTTTTCTGAACGTGCCAAGCTCAAGGCACGCCAAGGTGTTCGTTTTCCCATGGCGGAAACGGCGAATATCCAAGACCCGGATACGGGGAAAACCCAGCCGAAGGATGGCAAAGCGATGGGTGAGATTGTGCTCCGTGGCAACACCATCATGAAAGGCTATCACAAGGACGAGGCTGCGACAGAAGCCGCCTTCGCAGGTGGTGTTTTTCATTCCGGTGATGTGGCCGTCCAACACCCTGATGGATTTCTTGAAATCCGTGATCGCTTCAAGGACATCATCATTTCCGGTGGTGAAAACATTTCGTCAATCGAAATTGAAGCTGTCCTCTACCGACATCCAGCGGTTCACACGGTGGCTGTTGTGGCAAAGCCTGATGACAAATGGGGCGAAACACCTTGCGCCGTGATTGAGTTCAAGCAGGGGAAAACAGCAACATCTGCGGAGCTTAATACTTTCTGCCGTCAACACCTCGCAGGGTTCAAGGTGCCGAAGACATATCTTTTTGAAGAAATCCCCAAAACTGCAACCGGCAAAATCGAAAAATACAAATTGCGCCAACGTGTGCGTCAACAGGGACAGTCAACATGACAACAAAATTCATCACCATCGTGCAAGATGATGCGGTCACAACAGTGACCTTGAACCGTGAAGACAAGCGCAATTGCATCAACGAAGACATGCTTGAGGAAATCGATCACGTCTTTCGCAAACCGCCGCAAGGCACGCGCTGTTTTATCCTTGCAGCCAAAGGCCAGCACTTTTGCGCAGGGCTTGATCTGAAGGAACATTTTGACAAGGATCGCTCACCTATTGAGTTTATGCGTGTGTGCCAGAACTGGCACAAAGCGTTCGATCAGATCCAGTTGGGCGGTATGCCCGTTGTCGCCGTTTTGCAGGGCGCGGTCGTGGGCGGTGGACTTGAACTGGCAGCAGCCACCCATGTGCGCATTGCTGAGCCATCTACGTTCTTCGCATTGCCAGAAGGTCAGCGCGGTATCTTCACCGGGGGCGGTGCAACGGTTCGCGTGGCTCGCATTATTACGGCACCACGCATGGTCGACATGATGTTGGCCGCGCGAACTTACGATGCCATCAAAGGGCTGGAGCTAGGTCTCGCCCACGAATTGGTCGATGAAGGTCAAGGGCTTCAGCGCGCCAAGGTGCTGGCGAAGCAGATTGCGACTTATCCTCCGACAACCAATTTTGCCATCACCACGGGCATTGCCCGCATCAACGACATGTCCGCAACAGACGGCTTGTTTGCCGAGGGCTTGCTACAAGCCGCAGTTCAAACCAATCCCGACATTCGGGAGCGCCTTTCCTCTTTTTTTGGCAAGCAGACGAAACGACTGGAACCAGATGCATGAACTTTGTTCCGCCCATTTCGGCACTGATGCAGGCTTTGCGCATCGCGGGGCAACTCAAGAGCAATTCAACCTTTTCCGATACTGATGCGGAGGTAGTAGTCTCCGAAGCTGGTCGTTTCGCAGCCGAGGTTCTTGCACCACTCTATCGCGTTGGTGACGCCAAAGGCGTGAAACTTGCTGACGGCGTCGTGACCACACCACCGGGATGGCCAGATGCCTATCGCAAGTGGTGTGACGCTGGTTGGAGCAGTGTGAATGGACCCGAAGCCTATGGCGGTCAGGAACTTCCAATGGTCGTTACGGTGGCATGCACGGAGTTATGGAATGCTGCGAACCTGGCTTTCGCAGTGGGACCATTGCTCACAAACGGAGCCATTGAAGCCATCTCGGCCCACGCAACCGAAGAGTTGAAAAATTTCTATTTGCCAAACATGATTTCTGGCAAGTGGACTGGCACCATGAACCTCACAGAACCACAATCGGGTTCTGATCTCTCGGAGCTACGCTGCAAGGCAGAACACGCGTCAGACGGTACCTACAGGATCTCCGGCACGAAAATCTACATTACCTATGGCGAGCACGACTGCTCAGAGAACATCATTCATCTCGTTCTTGCCCGCTTGGGTGATGCGCCGCCAGGTGCCAAAGGCATCACACTTTTCATCGTCCCCAAAATATTGCCTGATGGTGGGCATAATGACGTGCTTTGCAGCGGCATTGAACACAAACTCGGAATGCACGGGGCCCCCACGTGTACCATGATCTATGGCTCAAATGGAGGAGCGGTGGGCTGGCGCATAGGTGAAGAAAACCGGGGGCTCAATTGCATGTTCACAATGATGAACAATGCAAGGCTACTGGTTGGTGTGCAAGGTGTTGGCATTGCTGAACGGGCCACACAATTGGCTGTGGCATATGCTCACGAGCGCAAACAAGGTCGCGCGCCCGGTCGAACCCATGGCCAAAGCGCCATCATCGAACATCCGGACGTGCAGCGCACGGTGCTGGACATGCAGTCGCGGACAATGGCTGCCCGCATGGTCTGCATGGCAACGGCGGCGGCCATGGATGAAGCCAAGCTTTTGTCTGATGGCGCAAAGCATGAGACGGCAAGTGCGCGCGCAGCATTGCTGACCCCGCTTGCCAAGGCCTACGCCACCGACATCGCCGTTGAAGTGGCGTCGCTTGCTGTGCAAATCCATGGTGGCATGGGCTACATTGAGGAAGCAGGGGCTGCCCAACTCCTGCGCGACGCTCGAATTTTGCCGATTTATGAAGGTACAAATGGCATTCAGGCAGCTGATCTGGTGATGCGTAAGATTCGATTGGATGGCGGTGCGGCGGCAGCAGCATTGTTCAAGGATTGCGCAAACATGATCAAAGATCTTGAACAACGGGCTTGTTTGCGTGATGCGGCACTCAAATTTCAGAACGTTCTGGAAGGCGTGGCTTTACACACAGCAACGATCGTCAAGGCAGATGTTTCATTTGCCCTGTCGCATTCCGTTTCCTACCTTCGGGCATTAAGCGCCACTGTAGGATCGGCCTACCTCTTGCGAGCAGCCGGAGATGAAAACACTGACCAACATGCAGAAGCATGCAAACACCTTGCACTCCATTTCCTCTATACAAATGCAGCAGCCGACGTCGCGCATTTGACGGCGGCGATGGAGTTGCCGGTAAGGACGGCTTCAATCGGCTTTCCAACTTGAAGATAACAAGGCTTGATGCAAAGTCATTCGCGCATCGCTTTATTTCAGTTATTCGGACTTCAAACTTCTGGAAGCGCTAGATCATAGTGATTGGGATGTATTCCTGCTGGCGGGTCGTTACACGCTGCTTGAGCAAAATTAAGCCAAGTCTTGAGCAGGAACTTATTGGCCTGACGTTACTCACTATTCTCACGTTCGATAGCCTAAAGTTTTCTGGCGACATTGATCAGAGCCGCGACACGTTTGCCGCTTTCTCCTTCTGATTTGCACGCCCACTCATGCAGTATCTGAAGAGTCCGGGCGATCATTCAGGCAGAGATTCAATTACTGTCCGCCGTGTGGATAATCACCACCGGCCAGGCCAATGTGATCGATGGTGGTGAGACACTTTGAGACAATGTGAGTTGCCAATCAACGGGCCGCTGAATTTTTCATGCCAGCATGAGAGTTTGCTCTATGTTCTCGACAGAGCAGGTCACGTGATATGTCAACCTCAATCCCTAAAGCGCAATCACACCTTTGCGCAAAATGAAACACCCATAGGGCCCAGGGTCCGATGTCCGCACGATGGCGAAAGACATTTTTGCCGCCGCATAAAAATCAAACCGATCATAGGCTCCCATAGCGACAACGCGTTTTTCACACACATCAAGCGTTGACTGCATGGCAGCAAAAATCGGCACAGTGCCATCCGGGTCACCCACCACACGCATGCGCATCACGGGATTCGCAACAAACGTATCAAGCGGCATTAACGACAATATCGCCTTGGTGGCCTGCGGAATAGAACATCCCGCCAAATCAAGCAGCGACCCATAAGTGGTTTCCTTGGCAATCGTCACCGCCGGATGATTGACATCACACAACACAATATCATCACCATGCCCCATCAACATCAGCACGTAAAGCAACTCGGCAGTGATGATGGGATCTATGTGTCGAAGCATCGTCTATTTTCTCCAGAGTGGTCTTTGATTAGACACTATAGCGCACAATCCCACGCGGGACGATGGCCCCAAGTTTTACCGAAATATTTTTCCTGCCCGCGAGGTCGGCGCACGCGAAAGCAACAAACTCCGCACGCACGCACGTCACCGCAATGCACTTATGAGAGTCTGGATGTGACACTGGATCGATGTTTAGTGTTTCTTTGCGCAACCCATCGCAATCAGTTTCTTGAGCAATGGTTTCTCGTCCAAACCATTTGCGCGCATTTCAGCAAGCGTCGATGTTCCCTTGAGACAAGCCTGTTTCATCTTTTCTTTCTCACTGCGTGTCAAAGTTCCCACCTTTGGCTTGCCAGGCACCTTGTTCACCCGTGGCGGTTGACATTTATCAAGAGCGCCACCCTCTCCACTGATTTTTTCACCCAACCTGTTCATCTCTGCAGACTTTTCGCTGTAGCCAACACGTTTGTAGTCCACTGCAGCTTTTGCAATGAGCGTGTCAATTTTCCTGAGATTGGAGCAATTGTAGGACTTGAGCAAAGCTCTGGCCGCAGCCTCATTTGACTTTGCACTCTTCAATATCTGTTGGCCTTCCTCGGTCTCGAAAAAGACTTTTGGCGCGGGTTTGGAATTTGACTTTGATCCCGACTTTTTTGGCTCTTCAGTTGGACTCGAAGTGCGTGCTGCAATCCAAGCACAGGAGCCGCCGAAGCTGGATTTCTGCGTCATGTTGCCTGAAATTTTTCCCGGCTGGATATTTGAAGCGGTGAAAATCGCGAGATTTCCAGAACCGCTGAACTGCATTGAGAACTGTCCACCCCGAATCGACCCGCTGTAAGTTCCACCTCGAGATTGACCGATAATGCGATAAGAATTTCCACCAGCAGAAGTAATTTTCAGTTTCCCGTAACCATTGCCAAGTGAGCATTTTACTGTGATGTCATATGCGCCTGCCAGATCAGCAGATTTTGCACTGGCCGATATTAGGCCAACTCCTAATAGTGCAGCCGCAATTGAAACTGCATAACCAGTAGAACAACGTCTGTTCATCAGCCTTAGTCTCCAAAATCGTTCGGCAATTATTGTTAAATGCGAAGTGGTTTGCAATAGGCGCAAATTCATCCGGGTCAAATTGACAGCTCCCAGTTCACTGTCCCCAAGCAAACAAACTCCCACCACACCCCAACGTCGTCTTCCTGATGGGCTCAAGACTGTTGTTAGGGAGTGCGAAAGTACTGATGCAATTCTGGAGTATATGAAAGAATAGCCGATCGACCGTACGGTGTCAAGCGTTATTTTCCTATCTTGGATTATCACATAAAATCCGTCTTGCACATCGTCTTGCGCGATACACCCAGAGGCACTACATGTCGTTGCAAACAGGGATATCGCACATGATTTCGTTTATTTGGCTCATCAACCAGCTTTTCTCTCTGGTGTGGTGGATGATCTTGGCCTCCGTCGTTCTCAGCTGGCTCTTTGCCTTCAACATCGTAAACGTCAACAACCCGACCGTGCGACAGATAGCCTATGGCTTATCTCGCGTGACTGAACCCATGCTGGCACCCATCCGCCGCATTATGCCAAACATGGGCGGCCTCGACATTTCCCCCATTATCCTGCTTTTGGGCCTCGAGTTTCTGCGCCAGTTCGTCGTTGAAATGATGCTGAAATATGCGGTGTGACGATGCGCGGCCTCGTCGCTCTCTTGGCGTTGATATTGGCAGCACCAGCCTTCGCCGCAAATGACAGCACTTACACAGACTTCAATCTCGAAAATAAAAAATCCTGCACACTCGTAAGCGCAGTCGAACCAGGCGACGAAGGCATGAGCAGCGGCACCTTCGAGTGCGCTGGCCATGCTGGATATGTCGTAACATTCTCAGAAGGCGATTTGCGCAGTTTTGTATCCTTCGGCAAAAACACAGGCGATCACTGTGCAGCCCAGCAAACATTTTCGGGCTTCAACAGCGTCGGCAATAAGATTGAATGGCGCATGAAAGACGGTATTCCCTTCGCCACGATCCTGCGTTGGACGGTGTCTTACGACCCCGAAGATTCATCCAAAACCAAAACCTGGCTCGTCGTCACAAAACTCGAAGACGATCAATCCTGCCATATGGGTTACATTGAAGGCGCTTATCCAAACGCAAATGAAAAGGCCCGTGAGTTTGCAGACACACAGGCCCAAAAATTTTCATGCAAAACCAGCAAGGCCATTTTCATTGCCAATGTTGACACAGCCACCTCTGGCATTGCAGCCAACGATGGCTGTGGCCAATAGTGCTGATCAAACAGTAACGATCACTTCCAGATACTCACTCGGCACAACCATCTTGCCATCCTTCCGGCGATTGAATTGCTGCACCAGTGCGAGGATATCTGTTTCCAAAGCGCGGTCTGACCTTCCGGCGGTAGGGCACCAAAGGCTTTGTGTGTCGGACCATAAAAAGTTCGGAAAATGTCCAGCCAATGCTTCGGTGATTCATAACGGAAGTTGAAGATGCGCTTGGCCGCTGACATACTCTTTCCAGGAAACAACTCTTTCAGTTTCGCTTCATTGCCCCACAGTGAGGGTGACGAAACACCAGCTGGGGGCGGAACATGTTTGCCGATGGTCTTGAAAAGTTGGCCGATAAAACTTTCAGGTGTCCAATTGGCCATGCCAATGCGTCCGCCTTTTCGCACCACGCGTGCAATCTCAGAAGCTGCCTTTGATTGATTTGGCGTGAACATGATGCCAAATGTCGAGACAGCAACATCGAAGGTTCCATCTTTGAATGGCAACGCTTCGGCGTCAGCCTCGCGATAATCAATATGCAAGCCTTCAGCATCTGCGCGTTTTTTGCTGATCGCCAACAATTGAGGGACATAGTCAGTTGACGTTACGTGGGCACGTCGGCGCGCCGCTGCCAGTGTTACGTTGCCATTGCCGGCTGCCACGTCAAGCACAGTTTCGCCTGCGCAAAGATCAAGCGCTTCGCAAAGTGTCTCGCCGACGATTTGTAGTGTGGTGCCGATGACGGCATAATCGCCGGAAGCCCAGGTCGCCTGTTGCCGCTGTTTTATGGCCGCGTAGTCTGGAATGGGTTGTAAAGTTGCTGTGTTGGTCATGGTGTCCATCCTTTGATTGAAGGGTGTCGCAGGGCCAGCAGAACGGCCCTTGGTCCGTAACTGTCATTTGCATCCGCACGCCCCCGGACTTAAAGTGTAGAAACTGAACCAGATCCGGTACAGTTTATGGACTAGCCATTTGCTATTCGAACGCCCTTAAGTGACATGCATGGGAGGTCAACATGACCAACGATTGTTACGTCAGCTTCTGCCCTGTTGCCAAAGTCTGCGAGATTCTTGAACCGCGCTGGACGCTTCTCATCCTCAGTGAAATGTGGAGCGGTTCAACGCACTTCAACGATATCCGCCGCGGTGTGCCTGCCATTTCACCAACCTTGTTGTCGAAGCGGCTAAAACAACTGGAACAACATGGCCTGCTGACGCGAGTGCATGACAAGAACAGTGGCGTTTACACCTATCATCTCACCCGTACGGCCAAAGAGCTTGAACCCATCATCGAGCAATTGGGTGATTGGGCCCATCGCAACATCGAGACTGAGGTAAAGCTAGAGCGGCTTGATGCCCGCGTGTTGATGTGGAACATGCGGCGCAAGGTGAACACAGCGGTACTGCCACGCAACCGAAGTTGCGTAATTCAATTTATCTATGCAGAGTTGCCGGAAGCAGAGCGCAATTACTGGCTCATCTCAAAGCCAGGCCACCCCGTTGACATGTGCATGCACGACCCGGGCCACGACGTTGATCTCTATGTCACCGCAGATCTGCGCGCCATGACATCGGCGTGGATGGGCATGTCCACACTGCAAGCCGAGATCAACCAAGGCAATATCGAACTCGTCGGTGACGAAAGCCTGGTCCGTTCAATTGGCGACTGGATGGTCAGAAGCCACTACGCATCTTTGACGGCGGCTTAAGCCGCAGCTTCCTTGGTGCGCGACAGGCGCTTGCGTTCATTGGGATCGAGGATCGCCTTGCGCAGGCGGATGGACTTGGGCGTGATTTCCACCAGCTCATCTTCGCCGATATAGGCGAGCGCTTTTTCCAGCGACATCTTGATCGGCGGCGTCAAAATCTGCGCTTCTTCTGAGCCCTTTGAACGTACGTTGGAGAGTTTTTTCTCCTTCAGCACGTTAAGCTCAAGGTCATTGCCGCGCGTGTGTTCGCCGATGATCATGCCGGCATAAACCTTAGCACCGGGCTCAATGAACATGGGCCCACGATCCTGCAGGTTGAACATGGCATAGGTGACCGCTTCACCTTCACCGTTTGAAATCAGGGCACCTGTGTGACGGGCTGCGATTTCGCCCATGTGGGGCGCGTAACCGTGGAACAGCCGGTTCATGATGGCGGTGCCGCGCGTGTCTGACAGCAGTTCAGACTGATAACCAATCAAACCCCGCGTCGGCGCATGGAACACCAGACGCTGGCGGCCGGTACCCGAAGGGCGCATGTCGCGGAGCTCACCCTTGCGTTCCGACACCTTCTGCACAACCACGCCGGAATAGGCTTCATCGACGTCGATGATGACTTCTTCGACGGGCTCCATCTTCTCGCCGGTGACTTCGTCGGTCTTGTACACCACGCGCGGGCGACCCACCGTGAGTTCGAAGCCTTCGCGGCGCATGGTTTCGATGAGAATGCCAAGCTGCAATTCACCGCGGCCCGCCACTTCGAAAGCGTCGGTTTCGGTTTCGGATGGCGTCACACGCAAAGCAATGTTGCCTTCGGATTCGCGCATCAAGCGTTCGCGGATAACGCGGGATTGTACTTTGTCGCCTTCCTTGCCTGCCAATGGCCCGTCATTGATGCGAAAGGCCATGGCCAGCGTTGGTGGATCGATTGGCGTTGCAGCGATGGGTTCGGTAATCGATGGATCAACAAACGTGTCAGACACAGTAGCCTTGACCAAACCAGCGATGGCAACGATGTCACCTGCATGGGCTTCTTCAACGGGCACACGCTCAATGCCGCGGAACGACAACACCTTCGATACACGACCGGTTTCAACCACGGATCCATCACGCGCCAAAATTTTGACCTGTTGATTGGGTTTCACGGAGCCTGAACGAATACGACCTGTGAGAATACGACCCAAGAAAGCGTTGGCTTCCAATGTCGTGGCCAACATGCGGAACTCGCCCGGCTCAACAACGGGTGGCGCAAAATGCCTGACCACGAGGGCAAACAGCGGGTCCATATTCTCTTGCGGACCTTCGGGCTTGTCGGCCATCCAGCCGTGCTTGGCTGATCCATAAATAATCGGGAAGTCGAGCTGTTCTTCTGACGCATCAAGGGCAGCGAAAAGATCAAACACTTCATTCACAACTTCAATGTGGCGCTCATCCGGGCGGTCAATCTTGTTGATGCAAACGATGGGCTTCAAGCCAAGCTTCAAGGCCTTTTGCAGTACGAACTTAGTTTGTGGCATGGGGCCTTCAGCGGCGTCCACCAGCAACACGCAACCATCAACCATGTTGAGAATGCGTTCAACTTCACCACCAAAGTCGGCGTGGCCCGGTGTGTCAACGATGTTGATGCGGGTATCATGCCATTGCAGCGAGGTGACCTTGGCCAAAATCGTAATGCCGCGTTCGCGCTCGAGGTCATTTGAGTCCATCACGCGTTCGCCAACCTTCTGATTGTCGCGAAATGTGCCGGATTGGCTGAGCAACCGGTCAATCAGAGTGGTTTTGCCGTGGTCAACGTGGGCAATGATAGCAATATTGCGCAAATTCATGGGGTGCGCCTGTCTTTCTCAAAAGCGTTTTTAGGAATTGGGCGGGCTGTAGCATGCCGCACCGCACAATGCAATTTATCTGGCGGAAAGGGTTTTCGGTCTAAATCACGGCCAAATGTCACAAATTTGAGCGAGTTCTAATGTTTTCATCCCCCAGTCAAACCCAACGCGGTCTTGCCACCCTGTTTCTGGCCGACGGTAAAAAGCTTGTTGTCAGCATAAAACTGCCGCTTTCGGGCAAATTGGTCGAAGCCTTCAACAATCCCGACGCCTTTGTCGACATCATCACCGGCGACGGCCAGCAGCAGATCTTGAATAAGTCCTTCATCAACCGCGCCGAACCCTTGGATCCTCCCAAAGCAGCACTCAACCAACAGCGACGTTCATCTGACAAGGCCAGCTTCAACCCCTATGCCGTACTCGGCGTCGAGAAATCGGCGAGTGCGGACGACGTCAGAACCGCTTATATCACGCTGGTCAAATCCTATCACCCCGATCGCTTCGCCGGTCTTGATTTGCCTCAGGAGATGAAAGACTACGCCGCCGCCATGCAGGCCCGGATCAACTTGGCCTACCAGCAGCTTTCAAGCTGAACCAATGTAACTGTCAAACACTGCAAAGAATTCTTTTCGGACAGCATCGCATTCCAACATAATTTCGTGCAGCGATTGTTGGATGGTGACGACAGCAACACCGGGCATATGTGCCACGAAGGCATGCGCCGCACGATTGTCA
The DNA here is from genome assembly GCA_963850355.1 of uncultured Alphaproteobacteria bacterium. Lineage (GTDB taxonomy): Bacteria > Pseudomonadota > Alphaproteobacteria > Rhizobiales > Aestuariivirgaceae > Aestuariivirga. The sequence continues at coordinate 333,313 of CAWKKP010000008.1, read as the reverse complement.
ACAACGCTTTCGCGTCCGGCCAGCACCATCATCACCGGGCAATTCAAGCCTTGAGATTTCCGCCTGCTATGCAAATCCTTCAAACTTAAAATCGTTGCCACCAACCACGCATAGGTGGGACCGCCAACACCAAGGTTCGGATGCTCTTCCAGTATCTGTTTGTCTCGCGCCCAACGCTTGGGATCGCTTGACAAGAAATTTCCTTCAAAACCACGCAGCAAAAATGGCGGCGCTTTGAAACCGGGAAGATAGGCCCAACCAAATCCGAATGCGGTAGCGATGGCGGCAAGTGTGAAGGCAAAGCTCTTGGGCCAATTTCCATATTGGAGCTCCATCAGCGGCGATGTGACAATGGCTTTTGAAAACCAATTCTGCCTGGACAAACATCGCAGCAAAACATGGCCACCCGTCGAATGCCCGATGGCATAGTATGGGCCGGGGCAGTTTTTGAGCACCACACTTTCCATAACGGCTTGCAGGTCATCATCATATTCACGAAAGGAACGCACATGTCCGCGCAGACTGTCGCGAAATGCGCGTTGGGATCCGCCCTGCCCGCGCCAATCAAAGCCCGCCACATGAAAACCACGCCTCTGTAAATCTGTCATGGTTTCGAAATAGCGCTCAACATAATCCGCCCGACCGTTGAGAATAACCACTGTGCCGCGTTTTTCAGATCCCAACGGAGGTGCTGTCATCGCGCGGATGCGCGTATTGCCCTTGCTGCGCACGGCAAACACCTCAGTGCCTTTCGGCATTCGGTTTTCCGCTGTTTCGTAAAGTTCCATGCAGATAATTCCCCAGTCACCACGGGGCTTTAAAGGATTGCCAAGCGGAATACCAGATTGCTCAATTCAACATGAATATTGCAGCGTTCAATGCCGAAGCAAAACTAACCCAGCACAGATAAGGCACCATCAGGAAAGCAGCGAGGCGTGATCGAAACGAGAAGGCAAAAATCGTGGCAGCAATTGCCAACCACAAAAACGCGATATCAATCAGTCCCAACAGTGGTGAGCGCGCACCAAAGAACAACACTGACCACGCCAAATTAAGAAGCAGCTGCCCACCCCAAAGTGTTAAAGCAGTGCCCGAATTTCCGGCCTTCCACACCAGCCAACCAGCAACACCAATCATGATGTAAAGCACAGTCCAGACCGGACCAAACAACCAGTTCGGCGGCCGCCAAGAGGGTTTGACTAAAGATGGGTACCATTCAATAACGGGCTGCGCCGTCACGTATCCAGCCAGTCCACCCACCACCAAGCACAACACCACAAACCCAACCAACGCCAACCACTTGCTCATCACATCACCACGTTCGTAGAACCTAAAGACCCCATAAACAGCAATCCACCAAAGGCCGCAATGGCAAGCCCAATACTGATTTTACCCCATCGCACCGCAAGCCCCGTCCAACGGTTGTCAGCACTCACCAACCTTGTAGCTGTGGATTTTGCAAACACTGCCAATGACGCAATGGTCGCGATGGTTAGAAACACGCCAAACCCCATGGCAAGCGTGGACAACACACCCGCCCAATAAAGTCCAAGTGTGTGTGACGCTACGAGAACGAGGATCGCACCTGAACATGGCCTTATCCCGACAGCAAACGCCATCGCGAAAGCCCTCGTCCATGTCCATTCGCCGCGCACCTCAGCGGCGGCTGGTGCATGGCCATGACCACATCCGCAATTCTCATCGTGAATGTGATGGTCAAATTTCGAACCATTGTCAGGTCGCGACAACATTTCAAATGGACCAGCAACACGCGCAGGCTTTGACTTAAAACTGTTCCAGCCATTCCAAATCAAATATACGCCCATCCCCGCAATCATCAGGTAACTGGCACTTTCCAAATATCCCGCAATATCTTTGGCCATGGCTGCGGCACCATTCACGAAAAGCAAGATCAATGACACAGCGACGATTGCTGTAAGTGCTTGAATCAGTGCGCTGAGAAACGCAATGATAATGCCACGTTTCAATTCATTCTCAGTCGCCAACACCCATCCCGTGACAACAGCTTTGCCATGCCCCGGTCCTGCCGCGTGAAACACGCCATAGAAAAAACTGATCGTCAGCAAGGTCCAGGCAGCAGCCGACGCCGATGTGGTTTTCAACTGGCGAATAGAATTGGCCATGCGGCCATAAAAATTCTGCTGTTTCGTGCGCATCCACAACACGGGGTCTTCAAGAAACGCCGTCTCAATAACAGTTCCATCGGCATTGCGGGGCTGCACCAAAAGTTTGCGCTTATCGATGACGACAGATTTCTTTGTGGGTTCCGTTGCCGTCTCTTGCGCTTGCGCCACTGGCATGAAAACAAACAATGCCAGCATCAAACTTACCAGCAATCGGATGATCATTGGCAGCTCACGACCAAGGGCTGTGCAAACATCGAGCCAAAATCCGTGGGCTGATCTGGCTTCCAATCCTGCGGCTTATCCGACAGCATGGCACGCGTCTGATCAAGTTCTTCGGTTGTGGGCAAGGGTTTCAATTCCATCGTGCAACCAGCAGCGAGCTGACCTTCCAACAGCACTGGCTTTTCTGTCAAATAATCAAAGCCGATGAAAAAATCAGGATCATAAATCCGCGCTTCAAAAGCTGCCGCCTTGGGATCAACTGGAGCAGCAAACGGCAATTCAAACCAGAGCGATAGTTTTCCATCCACCATGTCCTGCCCATACACAGTCACAGCGCCTTGTGGTATTTCAGTTGCGCCATGCTTGGCCGCCGTAAAATATTTTGACTCAACCAGGCTTTTGATATTTTCATCCGTAAGCGGTTTAATTTCTTCGGGCTCATAGGTGCCGTTGTTGTTGACATCCAAACCCTCCAACGAAAATTGCGTGTAGGTTTCGTCAAAATTCCAACGAATGCGAAGTCCAGAGATTTTCCCATCGGCAGTTGTCATCACGACAGTTTGCATGGTCGAAAACAAATGCGGATGCGCCTCTGTGGAAACCACAAAAGCGGCATATGCAGCAAGGGTTAATAATAGTCTCTTCAACATCAATATTGATTCCTACCCCTCCATGATCGACCAATACGGCAGAAAAGTGAAGCATACACACAAGCGTGACATTTCGTGGCTTGCACAACAACCTCCAGCCTGTCACTAAGATTTAATGGATCTCAACGTCTCATATCTATCGGCAATTTTGTGGGGTGCGCTCAGCTTCTTGAGCCCATGTGTGTTGCCGCTGGTGCCACCTTACTTGGTGTATATGTCTGGCGTTTCGTTGGAAGACCTGAGCAACGCAGAAAACCAAACTAAGCCCCAACATCGCCAACGGGTCATGCTCTCCGCTTTGCTATTCGTGCTTGGATTTTCAACGGTGTTTGTGTTGTTGGGCGCAACGGCTTTTGCTCTGGGGCAGGTTCTGCGGGTAAACCTTCCCCTGTTGTCGCAAATTGCAGGCGTCACTATCATCATCATGGGGCTGCATTTTATGGGACTGTTTCGCTTTGGCTTCCTCAGCCGCGAAGCACGCTTCCAACATGTGCAAGACTCCGCAAGCTATGCAGGCGCCTACGTTATCGGTCTGGCCTTTGCCTTTGGCTGGACCCCTTGCATCGGGCCTGTGTTGGCAGCAATTTTATCCGTAGCAGGTTCTGAAGAGAGCGTATGGCGCGGCATGACGCTGCTTGCTTTTTATTCGCTCGGACTTGGTGTCCCCTTTCTCATCGCCGCCCTTAGCATTGAAAGCTTTCTCGGATTTTCACGACGCTTTCGAAAATACATTCCGCTTCTCGAAAAAGTCATGGGCGCACTTCTCGTGTTGACAGGCATCATGTTCCTGACCGGATGGATGCAGAACATTTCCTATTGGCTGCTGGAACATTTTCCGGGACTTGCCTCCATCGGCTGAATATGTTTTAAACTGTTGGAATGACCACACTGCCAAACAAACTGGAAGGCATACAAGCCGTCGTATTTGACGCCTATGGCACGCTGTTTGACATTCATTCACCTGTTGACAAACTGGCAGGTGAAATTGGTGAAAATGCCAAAGCGCTCGGTGTGCTTTGGCGGCAGAAACAGCTTGAATATACCTGGCTTCGCAGTCTGATGGGTACCCATGCTGATTTTTGGGTTGTCACCCGCGAGGCATTGGATTTCGCGCTGGCCGACCTTGGCATCAACGAAAGCGGATTGGCCGATGAGTTGATGACACTCTATTTGAAGCTCGATGCATTTCCAGACGTTGTCGAAGCACTCGCTGCCCTACGGCAACGCGGCAAGCGATTGGCCATTCTCTCCAACGGCAGCCCTTCAATGTTAGACTCGATTGTGCGCCACGCCGGATTGGAAAAGACTTTTGAACATGTATTGTCGGTAGAGGAAGTTGGTATCTACAAACCATCGCGACGCGTCTATCGCTTGGCCATGCAGAAGTTCCACATTCAGGATGCACCGTCGATTTGCTTTGTATCGGCCAATACCTGGGACGCCCAAGCCGCCGCACAATTCGGATTTCAAGTCGTGCGCATTGCGCGAACACCAAGGCAAGACGACAAATTACCGGGCAAACCCGCGCGTCTCATCACCAGCCTGAATGAATTATCGAGCTGCCTCTAACTGGCTTTCTCAGCAAGCAACCGCAGGCCATTGACACCCGTCACCTTCACGCGCGCACCCACAGGCAAATCAGGCCCATCAACATCCCACAGGGCGTCTTCGATTTTGAGTTTTCCAGCACCATTTACAATGGCCTGATCCAACACGAAGACCCGTCCCACATAGGCTCCATGACGCATATTCAAATGCGGCTGATCAGATTTTGGCGCACGTTGGGCTTTCACCCAATTCCAAGATGCAAAGACCAGCAGCACCGCAAGGACAGCAAACAACGCCACTTCACTTTGCCAGCTCAGTCCCAAAAACAAATCCGCAAGGCCCGTCAAAGCAGCAGCCCCAGCCAGCCACATCAAGAATACACCGGGCGACATGAGTTCGCCGAGCAGCAATAGCCCGGCCACAATGAACCAAAACCAAGGTCCCGAAAGCGAAAGGAATTCAGACATCAAATTGCCCCTCACATTTTTGGCCCGTTGCGCTTTGCAACGTCATTGGACGCGTTGCCGAACGCTTCCTTGGCAATTTCGGCAATGCCGCCGATTGAACCCAAGAACGAAGATGTATCCAGCGGCATCATCAACACCTTCTGGTTTGGCGACTTGGCCAAAGCTTCAAGTGCTTTCACATAATTATTAGCAACAAAATAGTTGATGGCTTGCACATTGCCCTTTGAAATGGCGTCACTCACCATTTGCGTGGCTTTGGCTTCGGCTTCTGCCGCGCGTTCACGTCCTTCAGCATCACGATAAGCCGCTTCTCGACGACCTTCTGCCTCCAACACAACCGATTGCTTCTCACCTTCAGCTTTCAAAATCGCAGCACTGCGCATGCCCTCTGCTTCCAAAATGGCTGCGCGCTTGTCACGTTCGGCTTTCATCTGCCGACCCATCGATTCAACCAAATCGCGCGGCGGATTGATGTCTTTGATTTCGATGCGGGTCATTTTAACACCCCATGGCTGCGTGGCCTGATCCACAACACCAAGCAGGCGATGGTTGATCTCATCACGTTGCGACAGCAAGCTGTCCAACTCCATGGAGCCCATCACCGTGCGGATATTTGTCATTGTCATGTTGATAACGGCGTTCTGCACGTCTTGCACTTCATAGGCCGCTTTGGCTGCATCCATGATTTGGTAAAACGCTACGCCGTCCACTGTGACCATCGCGTTGTCACGCGTGATCACCTCTTGCGATGGCACCTGCATGACCTGTTCCATCATGTTTTGCTTGTGGCCAATACGATCAATGAACGGAACGATGAGGCCCAGACCCGGTGACAGCGTGCGCACATATTTGCCGAAACGCTCAACCGTATAGTTGTAGCCCTGCGGCACCATGCGGATGGCCCGCAACAGGTAAAACAGCACCACGGCCAAAAACACCAAGACGAAAATACCCAAGCCTTCAAACATGGCGAGAACTCCCCAGCGATGATTTGCATATGGGGAGCTTATAAGCCGTCTGCAAGCCTTACAGCCATCCCTTGAGTTCGTTGCGGATCAGGCCCGTCAACATGGCAATCGACCGCGGAGCGGCATTAAGACATGGAACCACGGCAAAATTCTGACCGCCTTTTTCCTCAAAGGTCTCTTTTAGTCCAAGGGAAAGCTCTTCCAAGGTTTCCACGCAATCAGATGCAAACCCCGGGGAGATGATCAAGAGATTTTTGACCCCTTGTTCCGGAAGCTCCTCCACGGTGTCTTGCGCGTAGGGCTTCAACCACTCGGTCCGACCAAATCGGGATTGAAACACCAGTTGTAAATAATCAGACGACAGTCCCAGATGATTGCGCACCAGTCGCGCTGTCTTCTGGCACTGGCAATGATAGGGGTCACCCTTGTCGAGATACTCGCGCGGCAAGCCATGAAACGCCATCAGAATACGATCAGGCTTCCACGTCATTTGATCAAGGTAATCCTGCAAACTCGAAGCCACGGCTTCCACATAGGATTTCTGTGCAAAGTAAGGTGGCACAACACGGATGGCAGGCTGCCAGCGCATGGATTTCGAGCGCTTTCCCAATCTTATCCATCACCGAAGCCGTCGTTGCAGCAGAATATTGTGGATATAGCGGGAATACCAAAACCCGGTCGCAACCCTTATCCTTCAATGCCTGCAATCTCTCGGCGATAGGCGGTTGGCCATATCGCATCGCCCAATCCACTTCAACGACTTCACCCAAAGCCTGAGCAACACCCAGCGCCTGCTCCCGGGTGATGGTTTTTAAAGGTGACTCGTTTTTGTCCTTGTTCCAAATCGCTTCATAGGCATGCCCACTTTTGGTCGGCCTAAAACTCAAGATGATGATGTTTAAAATAAACCACCACAGAACGCGGTTTGTCTCAATCACGCGACGGTCCGACAAGAACTCTTTCAGGTAGCGCCGCATGGGCCAATAGCTCGTGGCCTCAGGCGTTCCAAGATTGACCAACAACACGCCGATGCGCGATGGCAATATAGGTGGATGGCCGGGCGGCAACACAGGGTGTTCTAAATGTTCAATTTTGCTCATGCCCAGTCCAATATGCGGTATATCAATAAAGTCAAACCTAAGGCTTGAACGCACTGAGGTCACATACGGTTTTTGGCGCGCTTTGCCCATGCTATCAATCCCAGGGGGAGTGCAACTGATTCGGTGGGGAATTGAATAGATCTGAGACACAACTGAAGGCACCGACGACACCGATTGTCGAGAACAGCGGAAGGTCGGCTTATCGTGAGTTCACGACCTCAGACGCCCTCAATGTGATGTCACAGGACACGGAGCACGACGCTGGCATTCACCGCGCGCAAGTGAATCAGATTGTGCGTTCTATTCCTTTCCTCGTCATGTTTCATGCAGCTGCCGCCTTCTGCCTGAGCAGCCTGATTGGTTTCAGCCCATCACAAACATTCACAGCAATATGGCAAACGGCAGTCGTTGCAATCGTTGCAGCTTTTGCAGCTGTCTTTGTTCTCTGGCGTAAAGGTCGCTGGAACCCACAGCCACTCAAAGCACTCCGTGCGCTCGAAGTGATGTGTTTGGCTTTTGGCTTCATCTGGGCACTCCCAATCACGTCGGCTGCTTACTATGACTTGTCAGCCAGTATCATTCCAATCACCGGCATCACGTTGGCAGTTCTGGGGATCGCTGCTCTAGCTCTCGTAAGGCTGCCTGCTGGAACTGTTATTATTCTCTGCTTGGTGTCCGCAGCATTGGCACGCGCGCTTTATCAAGGCCTCGAAAGCAATCAGCTCATCGCAGCACTGTTGTGCGTGTGCTATTGCCTCGTCCTCGTTGGCATAACGCTCAACAGTCATTTGGACTTTAGACGCCGCACCAATGCCGAAATCGAAATATCACGCCAGAATGACGTCATACGATTGTTACTCAATGATTTTGAAAAAGGCACCCAAGACTGGCTGTGGGAAACAGATGGCGAGGGCAAGCTTACTTACGCCGCACGTCGTCTAGCTGAATGTTTGAACATCGACACGTCAGCACTTCTGGGTCACCGCCTGAAACAACTATTTGTCGACCATGCGCCCACAACGGAACTGCGAACACTTGATCTTGCGTTTGAAGAGGCAACTGCATTTGAAAACATTGACATTCCCCTCACCGTTGACACGACCCGATATGTCTGGCGGTTTTCAGCCCAACCCTTGAAAGATGCTGATGGTCAACATATTGGTCATCGCGGCGTGTGTCGCGATATCACCAAGGCTCATCAATCTGAAAATCGCCTGGAAGCAGCGATGGACGCTAGTGATCGCGCAAGCACAGCAAAATCACATTTCCTCGCTGTCATGAGCCACGAATTGCGCACCCCAATCAATTCCATCATTGGGTTTTCCGAATTACTGGCCGGAGAAAACGCTGCATCCCTCAACCCGAAATCGCGTAAAGAATTCGCTGATACAATTTTGACAAGTGCGCGCAGCTTGCAGGCCTTGATCAACGACATGATCGACACAGCGCGCATGGAGCGCGGCACGCTAAAATTAGCAGAGCAAGACGCCGACGCCGCTGAATTGACCGAAGCTGCTATCAAACGCTGCCGAAACCACGCCGAAAAATCAGATATCAGTATCGTTGCAAAACTGTCCGATGAAATTGCAATCCATTGCGATGCCACGAGATTGCAACAAGCCATCAGCAATCTGCTTTCCAACGCCATCAAGTTTTCAACTGCAGGCGGTATCATTAATGTTGAAATGCAACGCGGCAGCGATGGTGAATTCGTCCTTGATATCAAGGATGCTGGAATTGGCATTCCGAAACAAGACTTGGAACGCGTTTTCGACCCATTCGTACAAAGCGACGAAGGCCACTCCCGGCAATATGGCGGGGCCGGATTGGGTTTGCCCATCGCCCGTCGCATTGCCCGTCTGCATGATGGCGACGTAACCCTCGAAAGTGCGGTTGGCGCCGGCACTACGGCTCGACTGATCCTGCCTGCAAAACGCGTTCATTGGCCCAGCAAACAGCAGCCAGAAATACAAAACGTCGCCTGATTGCCCTCGCCCATACTTTGCGACACAATGCCCGTTATGACGCAGGCTTCTATGTTTACGAAAACCCGCATGCCCTTCATGGGGTGCAAATCTGCCGCTAGTCCCAAGGCGGCAGGGCTTGCGGTTTTTGGTGCGCCCCACGGCACACCCTATCGTAGCATCGACAACCGCATGCACCAGAAGGCACCTGACGCTTTCCGCCAGGCGATCAAGGGTGACGCCGCATGGCTGGACCACTGGGACTTTGATTTCGACGCGCAGCTCACTCCCAACGCGAGTTTCAATGCCGTTGATCTTGGCAATCTCAAAACCAAATCACGAGATGGCAAGGGCAACCGTGTGTTGATTGAAAAGGCTACACGCAGTTGTCTCGCCACGGGTGCAGTACCCATCATGTTTGGCGGCGATGATTCAACGCCCATTCCATTTTTGAATGCCTTTTCTGGCGGCAACCCCATAACGGTCTTGCAAATAGATGCTCACATTGACTGGCGCGAAGAGCGCGAAAAGGAACGTTTTGGATATTCATCAACCATGCGCCGCGCCTCGGAAATGCAGCATGTGTGGCGTATCGTTCAAGCAGGCGCCCATGGCATAGGATCGGCCCGCGAAGAAGAAGTTGTCACAGCGCGAAACTGGGGGGCACATATCATTCCTGCCCCACATATTCACCAACAAGGTGTCCAACACATATTGTCCCATATCGAACAAGGTTCAGACTGCGTCATCTGCCTTGATCTCGATGTGCTGGATACAGCTGTTATGCCTGCGGTTGCCCACCCTTCACCCGGTGGATTGAGCTTCATTCAAGTCACCGATTTAATTGCAGGTGTTGCTGCCAAAGCCAGGATCGCTGGATTTTCAATGGTTGAATTTGTGCCCGCAAAAGACTCTGCATCAAGCTGCCGCTTACACTGCAGCACGGATTGCCACGCATATTGTTGGTCATGTTGCACGCTCAACTTGACAACGCGCACTTGGAAAGCGATTGTGTTTGCAGGGGTAAGCGAACACTTCTCAAGGCTCCGCGCCACAGCATCGCAATCACATCACATTTCTAGCGAGGCGCACGATGTCTGGACCGCAATCATTTTCTATTGAAAAACTTTCCAAGTTGGTTGGCACACCGTCAGCACCAGTGCTGATTGATATTCGTATTCCAGAAGACTTCGCCCTGGATCCCTGCCTCATCCCCGCCAGCCGCAAAGGCAGTCATCTCATAGACATTGCAACGCTGCTCGACCCTACCGATGAACTGGTGGTCATTGTGTGCCAGCGCGGTGCCAAGCTCAGTCACGGTTTGGCAGCACTGTTTCGACTGCAAGGCTATAACGCTGTGTCCCTCACGGGTGGTTTTGAAGCCTGGCGCGCCGCTGGCCTTCCAGCAATTCCACATGCAATACTGCCGACAACCACGACCACAGGTAAAACTCGCTGGGTCACCCGTCATCGCCCCAAGATTGATCGCATCGCCTGCCCGTGGCTGATCAAACGTTTTGTTGATCCGCAAGCGGAGTTTCTGTTTGTGCCGCCCGAACATGTTGAAGGTGTTGCCGATCGCTTCGCGGCAATGCCCTTCGACATGCCAACAGGATTTTGGACACATGAAGGCGATCGCTGCACCTTTGACAAAATGTTAAACGCTTTTAATCTCGAAACCAAACCGCTGTTGCATCTTGCCCGTATCGTGCGCGCTGCCGACACATCACAATTGCACGACGCGCCGGAAGCAGCTGGTCTATTGGCTATCTCGCTGGGTTTGTCCCGACAATACAGTGACGACATCGATCAGCTCGCAGCTGGAATGAGCATTTACGACGCACTCTACCGTTGGTGTCGCGACGCCACTGATGAGTCACATTCGTGGACACCAGCCAAAGTGCCTGAATCATGAGCGTTTCATTTGCAGAGGCGACCAGGCTCTGGGCCCGTATTGGTGTCTTGTCCTTCGGAGGCCCCGCAGGGCAGATTGCACTTCTTCACAAGGAAGTCGTGGAGCAGCGAAAATGGCTCGAGGAGGACGAGTTCCTCCGCGCCCTGAATTTCTGCATGTTGCTGCCGGGCCCTGAGGCGATGCAGCTTGCCACCTATTGTGGTTGGAAATTGCACGGCCAAAAAGGCGGTATCGTCGCCGGGCTTCTTTTCGTCTTGCCGGGCGCTTGCCTCATCTTGGCGTTGTCTCTGCTCTATGCACTGGTGGGAAATTTGCCACTGGTGCAAGCTTTGTTCTGGGGCGTGAAGGCCGCCGTACTCGCTATCGTGTTCGAAGCCCTCCTGAAGATTGCGCGGAAAGCCTTGAAGCGACTCGTCGATTGGATGCTCGCAGCGGCAGCCTTCATCGCCTTGTTTGTTTTTGCACTTCCGTTCCCTCTCGTGGTTGCCGCCGCAGCCGTGTTTGGATTTTTTCTCAAACAAGATGCAGTGCGTACTGAAGCAGTCAACAAACCCTCTTGGCGCGACAGCCTTACAACGATTGCGATGTGGCTCACCATCTGGTTGCTGCCACTGTTGGCGCTCAATATGGCTTTTGGCTCCGGCCATATGTATGCGCAGCTGGGTAACATGTTTTCAACCCTTGCTGTCGTCACTTTCGGCGGCGCCTATTCAGTGCTGGCATCACTTGGGCAAACGGTTGTGGAACAATCCAATTGGATGTCGACGCAACAAATGATGGACGGCTTTGGCCTTGCCGAAACCACACCGGGTCCGTTGATCTTGGTCGGGCAATTCGTGGCCTTCACGTCTGCCAATAACGTGCAACACAGCCTATGGGCAGGCGTTTTTGCCAGCGTCATTTTCCTCTGGATGACCTTTGTGCCCTGCTTTCTCTGGATCCTTGCAGGCGCACCCTGGATTTCATGGCTCAATTCATGGCCGCGTTTGCGTTCTGCTCTCGCCGCAATAACAGCAGCGGTAACGGGCGTCATACTCAATCTGTCGCTGTGGTTTGGCCTTCACGTTATCTTCGGCCGCGTCGAACGTATGCCGGGTGCCATACCGATCTGGCGGCCCGATTTCGCAACGATTGATCTTGCTGCTCTTGTTGTTGCCGTCGGGTTGGGCTTTGTCCTGCTCCAACTGAAGGCGGGTATTCTCAAAACGCTGGCCTTAGGACTCGTGGCTGGGCTATTATGGCAAAATCTTCGCACACTGATTTGATAAGCAGGATCATGACTCACATTCGCCCACTGGTCGGCCTTCCTTCAGATACTTATGAAAAAGATGGCTTTCTGTACCATTCCCTAGGCGACAAATATGTACGCGCCCTGACCGAAGTTGCTGATGTTGAAGCCGTCATGATTCCCAATGCCATCGACCCAAATAACCTCGATGGACTGTTACATCATTTCGATGGAGTGTTGATGACGGGTGCTGTTTCAAACGTACACCCGCCTCATTATGGCGAAGAGCCGACGCAAGACCACGAACCCTATGATCACCACCGCGATGCCATAACGTTGCAACTCATTCGTCGCGTCATCGACCGTGGCATTCCCCTGTTCTGCATTTGCCGTGGCTTTCAGGAATTGAATGTGGCCATGGGCGGCACGCTGGAAACGGAATTGCAACGCGGAGAAGGCAGGCTTGATCACCGCGCTCCAAAATCTGACGACATCAACCAGCGCTATGCGCCGCGCCATGCCATTGAAATCAAAAAGGGCGGTATGCTCTCACAGATGCTTGGAAAATCTGAAACGCAGGTCAACACCATCCACCGGCAAGGCATTAAGAAACTCGGAAACGGCTTGAATGTTGAAGCCACTGCACCCGACGGCATTGTGGAAGCGGTATCTGTCAAGGGGGCGAAAGCCTTTGCCTTTGCAACACAATGGCACCCGGAATTTAAAGCGGCCGAAAACCCAGATTCAGTGAAACTATTTTCAGCCTTTGGCAATGCCGTTCGCGCCCACCGTCGTGCGCGCAGCGAAACCCACTTTATCCGTCACTCGGCCTGAGCTTCTTCAAGGAACAATTCCCGCAATTTGCGAGAGATCGGGCCAGGCTGCCCGCCACCAATGCGCTTGCCATCAATCTCAACAATCGGCATCACGAATTGCGAAGCTGACGTGAGGAAGGCTTCATCAGCGGCATATGCCTCTTCAGGTGTAAACAAGCGCTCTTCTATTTTCACGCCATGTTCTTTTGACAAGCGGAACAGTGCGCGACGGGTACATCCCGCCAGAATGCGGTTCGACAATGGCCGCGTAATCACGGTGTTATTTTTGATGATGTAGGCGTTGGACGATGTGCCTTCAGTTATAAAACCATCCTCAACCATCCATCCCTCGGCGGCGCCTTTTTCATAAGCATCCTGCTTGCCCAAAACTGGGGCCAACAACATGATGGATTTAATATCGCGGCGCAGCCAGCGAATATCGGGCGTGGTCACAACCTTCACGCCCGTGCGCGCATTCACATTCTCAACCAGCGACATCACTTGTGTAAACGCCACCAGCGACGATGTAATATCTTTTGGAAAGTTGAACATGCGGTCTGCCACGCCACGCGTGACTTGCATATAAATAATGCCTTCGTTCAGATTGTTGCGCTTGATCAGTTCAACATGCATGGCCTTCAATTCAGCCTTGGTACACGGCCAAGCCATGCGCAATTCATTCAAAGACCGATCCAACCGTTCAATATGCGCGTCAAAGTCTACCAACTTGCCGTTGACGATAGGGGTGACTTCATAAACGCCATCGGCAAACAAAAAACCCCGGTCAAAAATCGAAACCTTGGCTTCGGATTCATCAACATAACTTCCATTGACATAAGTGATGCGCGACATGAATTCTTCCTATCAAATATCTTTTGTCTTTTTAGTATCGGTCAAAACTTTATCAATGAAAGCCAGCAACAAAGCCGAAAACACAAACGCCATGTGAATGATTGTGAGCCACATCAATTTGCCGTCTGTATATTTGTCGGCGTTGAGAAACACCTGCAACAAATGGATTGATGAGATTGCAACGATGGTCGAAGCGACTTTGATTTTGAGTGAGCTTGCATCAATCTTGCCAAGCCACGCCAGCTCCGTTTTCTTTTCGTCGACATTATCAAACTGGCTAACAAAATTTTCGTAGCCAGAAATCATCACCATCACAACCAAGCTGGCGACCAGCGACGCATCAATCAGGCTGAGAATTTTCAGAATGGCGTCAGTCTCTTCAATCACCATCACCTTTGATGCATATTCCCAAAGTTTGCGCATAAAACTAATTGCATACAACCCGAGGGCACCCGCGAGGCCCACATAAAACACCACCAAAATCCACCTTGCGGAAATGATAATATTCTCGATGAAATGCTCGATCTGTTTCATTTGATTCTTTTCAAAATAAATGGGTCTGCCGCTTTCATAACGCCAGACCCATAAAACACAAGTGTCCTAGGAACTAGACCGTTTCGACCACGTCATTCCGCGTTTTCCACAGCGAGTACAATATGCCAGCTGCCAGAATGCCTAAAGTGGCAACCAACGAGAACAAGGTGTCAATCTTGATCCCCAGCGGTACGAGGAAAATCTTGATGCCAACCAGCGTGAGAATGACAGCCAAAGACACTTTCAAATATTTGAACCGGTGCATCGCCGCCGCCAGCGCGAAATACAAAGAACGCAGGCCAAGTATGGCAAATATATTTGACGTGTAGACAATGAATGGATCCAGCGTGACGGCGAAAATAGCTGGCACCGAGTCCACAGCGAAAATTAAATCCACAAACTCAACCAAGATTAAGGCCACAGCAAGCGGGGTCAGCCATGTCACGATTTTACCCGACTTTGGATCTGGCAATTTCACCGTGAAACTGTGACCATGCAATTCGCGCGTGATGTTGAAACGCTTGCGCAGCCACACGAGGATTTTGTTGTTATCGAAGTCCGTGGCCTCATCCGTTGCTGTGAACATCTTAATGCCGGTGAACACCAAAAATGCACCAAACAGATAGAGTATCCAACTGAACTGCGTCACCAGCGCCGCACCAAAACCAATCATGATCGCGCGCATGACAATGGCACCGATGATGCCCCAGAATAATACCCGGTGCTGATATGCCCGTGGCACTGCAAAATATCCAAATATCGTGGCAATCACAAAAATATTGTCCATCGCCAGCGATTGCTCAATCACATAACCCGTGAAGAATTCGAGCCCCGATTGCGCACCCCGCGACCACCACACCCATGCCCCAAAGGCCAACGCAATCGCAACATATCCGGCATAGAGAATGAAACTCTCTTTGGCCGAAATCTCTTTGTCCTCCTTGTGCAAAACCCCAAGGTCGAACACCAGCAGGCCCACAACAATCCCTACAAAAGCGAGCCAATAGTAAGTGGGGGTGCCGAATAAATCGGCGGTGAGTGTGGCTTGTAACAGCTCCATTCCGGGCTCCATGATGATTGTTTCAAGATCATGGTTCCGACATCGCATGACCAAACGATCATGCCAGAGGGGCCCGGCACCATTGTTTTGAGGTGGGAGCGAAATGTGACAATTCAAGTCCGGTGAAAATTAAAGATTTGTAATTCGATATTTGTATTACAAATGAACTGCGCTAAGAATTGTGCCATGAACGACGACATTCATTGTATCATTCCATCAAAAGACAAGCTTGGCGAAGGCTGCTTGTGGGATGCTGAAAGCCAAAGCCTGTGGTGGCTGGATATAGCACGCCCCACCCGCATTCAGCGCTGGAGCGCTGCAACAGGTGAACATAAAGTCTGGACTTCAACGATGCTGCTGACGGCCATCGCAAAGAAAAATTCCGGCGGCTTTATTGTGGGTGGAGAAGACGGCGTTTACAATTTCGATGAGGAGACAGGCGCTGTCACGCCTTTTTGCAAACCTGAAACTAACATACCCCACAACCGCATGAATGATGGCGCTTGCGATCCGCAGGGGCGTTTCTGGATTGGTTCAATGATGCAAAACATTGGTCCACAGGGCGAAGACCTCGACATCACGGCCGATTCTGGCAACTTGTTCTGCGTCACATCAGACGGCCAATCAAAACCAATGGAGCGGCACGTTGGTGTTTCAAACGGCCCGTGTTGGTCGCCTGATGGAAAGACATTCTATTTCTCTGATTCTAAAAACAAAGTGATCTTTGCTTATGACTTTGATGGCAACGCAGGCAACATCAGCAAACGCCGCATCTTCAATGACACCAAAGACTATGGCTACCCCGATGGCGCAACCGTTGATGCGGAGGGTTTCATCTGGTCTGCCCGCTGGGAAGGCTCATGCGTGCTGCGCATCGACCCCAAAGGCCGCATCGATCGCATCGTCAAAATCCCGGCAACCCGCGTGACATGCCCCGTATTCGGCGGACAGAATTTGGATATACTTTACCTAACAACATCCCGCGCCCATGTCAGTGCAGAAACCCTTGCCCACTACCCTGATCAGGGCGGTGTGTTCGCGTTTAAGCCCGGCGTGAAGGGTGTGTTAAAAAATCAATTTGCTGCTTGAAAGGGTTCACCATGAACATCGTCCAATACTTCAATGAAAAAGGAAAACGAAGTGTTGCCGTCGCTGCTGGCGATGGCTTGCATGCTTTAAAGGGAGTGACCTCCACCATCGCACTCGCCAATCGCGCTTTCAAAGAAAAAAAGAAACTTGCCAGTCTAGCCAAGGAGCTGTCATCAGAACGCCCAGAAAGCTATGAAGCAGCACTTAAAGAAAAACGAGTTCTTCCCCCTGTCACCCATGACGACCCGGCTCATTGCATCATCACCGGCACCGGCCTCACTCATTTGGGTTCCGCATCCGCCCGAGACTCCATGCATAAAAAGTTGGACGGTGGCGAAGCGGCACTCACGGACTCCCTCAAAATGTTCAAGATGGGCCTTGAAGGCGGCCGCCCCAAAAAGGGGCAAGCCGGCGTACAACCCGAATGGTTTTATAAAGGCGATGGTCGCTGGCTCGTAGCCCCCGGCGCACCCCTGCCAAAACCCTCCTTCGCCTTGGACGGTGGCGAAGAACCCGAAATCGCAGGTCTCTATTTGATTGATGCCAATGGAAAGCCCGTGCGCTTGGGCTTTGCACTCGGCAATGAATATTCAGACCACGTCACGGAACGGCAAAATTATCTCTTCCTCGCCCATTCAAAATTGCGCCATTGCGCCATCGGCCCTGAAATGATCACAGGTGCCCTTCCCAAACACATTGAAGGTAAAAGCCGCATCATCCGCAACCGCGAGGTGATTTGGGAAAAACCCTTCCTCACGGGCGAAGCCAACATGAGCCACACGCTTGAAAATCTCGAATACCATCATTTCAAATATGATGCCTTCCGCGTGCCGGGTGACCTGCACATCCACTTCTTCGGCACCGCAACACTTTCAATTGCAGACGGTATCAACACGCAAAACGGTGATATTTTTGAAATTGAAGCTGAACCCTTTGGTGCACCCTTGCGCAACTCTCTAAAAGCGATGAAACAGAGTTTCAAACCAGGTGGTGTGCGACAGGCATGAGCAATTCCAAACCCTTCATCGGCCTCGACTGGGGCACCACATCGTTCCGCGCCTATCTCGTGAACGGCGAAGGCGAAGTCACGGACCAAGTCTCGGCACCTGAAGGCATACTCGCCGTCAAAGATGGTGGCTTTGAAGCCGCACTCGAACAGCACGTCGGTGCCTGGGATAAAACGCTTCCGGTCATCGCCTCAGGCATGATCACGTCGCGGCAGGGCTGGGTGGAGTTGCCCTATGTCGATTGTCCTGCCGGGCCTGAAGACTTGGCCAAATCCATTCACAGTAAAGTTCTGTCCTCGGGCCGCCAGATTCATTTCTTGACCGGGCTCCACCTCAAGAGCCCCTCGCTCGGCCATGACGTGATGCGTTCGGAAGAGACGCAAGTTTTTGGCGCCATGGACTCTGGTGCGAAGCATTTCGTCACCCCCGGCACCCACAGCAAGTGGATTGACGTTGAAGGCGGCAAGATCATCAACTTCGCAACTTATGTCACAGGTGAAACCTTTGCTGTGATGAAGGCGCATTCTATTCTTGGTCGTTTAATGGCGAGTGATGTTGATGATGAGCACGTGTTTCTCGACGGCTTGGACCGTGCCTTCGCCGATCCCGCAGGATTGCTGCACAATCTGTTTTCAGCGCGCAGCCTAGCGCTTTACAATGAACTCGCTCCTGAAAAAATTGCGTCATACCTCTCAGGCTTGATCATCGGCGCGGAAGTGGGACATGCCATTTCAATGCGCGATTCAACTCAACATTACGCGGTGCTCGCGTCGGCGGGCATTGGTGGAAAATATATGACGGCGATGAAACATGCAGGCCTTCGCGTGACGATGGGTGATCCCCTTGCCATCGTCAAAGGTGAACGCGCCGTGGCCCAAGCAGCAGGACTAATCTGATGACCCTCAATGACGCTCTCAACACCTGTGGCATCATCGCTATCCTACGCGGTGTAACACCCGATGAAGTGGTCGCTGTGGGCGATGCGCTCTACGCCGCTGGCATTCGCATTGTCGAAGTGCCACTCAATTCACCAGACCCTTTCACCTCTATCGCCAAACTCGCAAAGCATTTTGGACCACGCATGGTTGTGGGCGCTGGCACCGTGCTCAGTGTGCAGGATGTGAACATGCTCAAAGAAACGGGCGGCAGCATTTCTGTGTCACCTGATTGCAACCCCGAAACCATTGCCCGCGCCATTCAATTGGGGCTTGACCCTTTGCCGGGTGTTTTCACACCAACGGAAGCCTTCGCCGCCATTCGTGCGGGGGCACAGCATTTGAAGTTATTCCCCGCTGAAGTGGCATCGCCCCAAACCGTCAAAGCCTGGCGCGCGGTTTTGCCAAAACATGTTCAGGTGCATGCCGTCGGTGGAGTAACGCCGTCCAACATGGCGGAATGGCTGGCATGTGGCGTTCAGGGTTTCGGAATTGGCTCCAGCCTTTATAAGCAGGGCATGAGTTTAACGGCCGTGTCTGCGTCAGCCAGCACGTTGGTGGCCGCTTGGACGAGCGCAAAGGGACGATAAATGAAAGTTGCAGTGGTGACGGGTGCAGGTTCGGGCATTGGCCGCGCTTGCGCCATGGCTTTGGGCGAAGCAGGTTATGCCGTTGTTTTGGCAGGGCGCGATTTGGCCAAACTGCAAGATACCGCCTCGCACATGCAAGGGCGAAACCCTGTGTGTGTCAGCCGATGTGACCAATCCCGTTTCCGTGCAAAGTCTTTTCGCCCAGACCAAAACAAAATTCGGCAGACTGGATGTGCTGTTCAACAATGCAGGCACGGGCGCACCCGGTACTATTTTGTTGGAAGACCTGAGCTTCGAACAATGGACCAATGTGGTGAATACCAATTTCACCGGCCCATTCCTCTGCACGCAAGAAGCCTTCAAGATCATGAAGGCGCAAACCCCCATGGGTGGCCGCATTATCAACAATGGTTCGATTTCAGCCACAGCACCGCGCCCCAATTCATCGCCCTACACTGCAACCAAACACGCCATATCCGGCCTGACCAAATCCACCGTCCTTGATGGCCGCAAATATGATATCGCCTGTGGGCAGATTGACATTGGCAATGCCGCATCCGCTATGACTCGCGAACATGTCCGGCGGCGTGCCGCAAGCCGATGGCACCTTGAAACCCGAACCCACCATGGATGTGAACGAAGTGGCCCGCGCCGTGGTGCACATGGCCAGCTTGCCCTTGTCGGTGAATATCTTGTCGATGACGATCATGGCCACCAAAATGCCTTTCGTCGGTCGGGGTTGATGTGCGCATTACGCCGCATGCCACAATACTGGTGGTCTTCGCGTGCTTTGGCGCGGTGATTGGCATTCACGTCGGTGCTATGCCAGTTTTGATTGCTAATTCTGGAATCTCACCACTTGCCTATGGGATCGTCGGTGCCATCGGCATGCTGGTGAACATATCCTGCATGACACTTGGTGGAATGCTCAGCCGCTACACCAGCCATCGCAAGGTCATGTTGGTATGTTTCCCGCTTTTGTTTGCGGCGCTGGCCTATGCATTACTTGTTAATTCAGTGAGCAGTTTTGTGTTGTCATTTGTGTTCATGAGCCTCGTGTTTGGTACACTGGACCTGTTCATGAATGCTGAAGCCTCAGCCGTTGAACATGACGTGGCGCGACCCGTTTTCAATATGTATCACGGTGCTGTTTCATTCAGCCTGGCAGTCTTTGCAATTATCAGCAGTTTAATGGCCGTATTATTGCAGCCTTGGTTTGCGCTTCTCGTCATAGCGCCTTTGGTGGCCTTCACTTGGGCCGCAATTTACAAGACCATTCCCGAGCGCCATACGGCTGTTTCCGAATTGCAACCAGCAAAAGTAAAGCTGCCACGTCGCATTTTAACATTGGTAGGCGTCGCTGCCGGGCTGAATGTGGCCTGTGAAGCGGCTTCCATTCTCTGGGCAGGACAACTTCTCACATCGATTGCTCCAGAACTTGCAGCAATTTCCGGTTTGGGCGTCGCCTTCTATGGCGTCTGCGGCGGCACCATGCGATTTTTTGGTGACAGCTTGCGATTGCGTTTCGGTGAATTGCGCTTGATGTCCGTCAGCATTTTTGTGGCCATTGCAGGCTTCATCGTGCTGGGCTTGGCCCCAGGCTTTTGGCCTTCGGTATTTGCATTTACGGCAGTGGGGTTTGGTTTGGCTGTCACATTCCCCTGCCTGTTTTCTTTGACAGGAAGACTTGTTCCCAACGCCCGCGCCGCCGCGATGGGCTATATGGCATCCGTCGGTGGTGTGCCCCGCATCATATTGCCTTGGATTTTGGGACTGTTGGCGCAAAACTATTCCGTATCCGCTGTTTTTGCGGCCTGTGCCTTTGTGTCTTTTGCGGCCTTGCTGTTGATCGTGCTGAGTTTGGGCCGTATCGCAGCACCTGCCTGCCGCAAGGTCATGAAGCAATAAAAAAGGCGGCACCTCGCGGCACCGCCTCATGTTCACTCTAGAGTACCAATCAGGCTGCCTTGGCCTCAATGGTTTTTGGCTTGCTGCCAGCATTGATCGCAATCTGCCGGGGCTTCATCGCTTCTGGCACTTCGCGCACCAGCGAGATGTGTAACAGGCCATTGTCAAGGTCGGCACCTTGCACAACAACATAGTCAGCCAACTGGAAGCGGCGTTCAAATCCGCGGGCTGCAATGCCTTGGTGCAGGAATTCCGTAACTGCTTCGGGCTTCACGTCCTTCTTGCCTGTAACGGTCAATGAATTGCCCTTGGCTTCAATGGCAATTTCATGCTGTGCAAAGCCAGCAACGGCCATGCTGATGCGATAAGCATTTTCGCCAAGGCGTTCAATGTTGTAAGGCGGGTACGATTGTGTTTCGACATTTTGTGCCTCGTCCAAAAGGCGGAACAAGCGGTCAAAACCAACGCTGGAACGATAAAGTGGGGTGTAATCAAACATCATAACATTCTCCTTAAAGCAATGTTGTGCGACCCGCCTGTGATGGCCGGATCTTTGGGTTTTACGGGCCCGATTGGCACCCGCACAGCCCATGTAGTGTTCCAAATTGGCGCTTCAAGGGGGCTTTTGCCCCGAAACTGCCCCGAACATGAACCGGAGATGAACGGACCCTTCCGTTTTCGTTCAACTTGGGTGGTCTAAAACCCGTCTCAATGATGGCCAATCTCGGCCGTCCCTGAGTTTGTCTATCGCGAGGAGCACACTATGATCACCAAGACACTTATTGCCGCTGCTGCCGTAACTGCCATTGCAGTTGGCGCATCTGCACCCGCCAATGCGAAGGTCAATGTTGACCTCTATATTGGTGGTTTTGGCCCTGGTTACTATGAGCCAGTGCAGCCACGCTATCCGTCATATGATGAAGATGACTATGAAGCGCCACGCCGCCATCATTCCTACGGCATTTCCTGCGAGCAGGGACGTCAAGAGGTAAGCTATTCGGGCTTCCGCAAAGTACGTGCGATTAGCTGCAACGGCAGCCGCTACACCTATCGCGCCCGCAAGCATGGCGATACCTTCATCGTCAAGGTTTCGCGTCGCAGTGGCGACATTATCTCGGTTCAGGAAACCTGGTAACGCCGTTTGCCACAAAATGGTCACAACAAAGAACGGCGCGCAAGCGCCGTTCTGCATGTTTTGGCCATGATCTGTTTTTAGAATTTGTTAATATGCGGTGGGAGACGTCGAAATGAAATTATGTGTCGGGCTGGCCGCCTTGGCCTTTGTGTCGCTTTCAGCTGTTTCGGCTGAGGCTGATCACCGCTGGAAGTATCGCAAGTTCGCCCCTTGGCAAGAGCGCACTGTGTATTGGGAAGAGGACTCTGACGACGTCGTTTATTACGAAGACACCGAGGATGAAGCAGAAGCCATCTATCAAGACCGTCGCCGCCAAAAGCGGGCGCAACGGGCTGAGGAAGACGAAATCTGGTGGTTGGAAGATAACGCGCGCCAAAAACTTGAGCAGCGCGCAAAGAAGCGGAAAACTGCACCCGCTGTGAAAAAAGCTAAACTTAATCCGGTGGCCCCTGCCGCGAAACCGAAAGCTAAGCTTGCAGCCAAACCGATTGCGCAACCATCGAAGTCGAACGTCGTTGCCGCTGGTAAAACCTCTAAGCCTGTTGTGAAGCCCAAGCTTCAAACCGCAAGCCTTGGCAAGCCCGTCGTGACAGAAAAGCCACGCGTGGTCGGCAAGACCATCGGCTGCACTGCCGGTGCCGCCGTTGTCACGGGCTATGGCTTTGGCGAAGTGAAGCCAAGGGCCTGCACCGGTGCCACCTATGCCTACACCGCGTCACGTGCTGGCAAGATTTATGAGATCCAGCTCACAGCTGCATCTGGCGAAATCATTGATGTGAAGAAGTTGAATTAGGCTTCTGCAACGTATCACCACCGGCCTTTATGCCTTGTAGCTTAGATTGCAACACACACTATATCTTGTGAACATTTTCTTGCTTGACTCTTACATTCTCATGTGAGAGAACAAAACAGAAACATTAATCCGGAAAGCCCATTGTCATGCGTAGCCATCCGTTGCCCTCTGTGGCTGCGGTCGGGGGCGGCTTGTCTGCACCCGACTCTTTGACCGCCACACCATCTAGCCCCGCCTTGATCAGACAGGCGGACGAACAGGTGCGGGCCAAGGCCCTGGTGGCCCGACTGAAGGATCACATCGCCCGCATCGAAGAGACGCGCCATCAATTGGAGCACCGCCGCACGCCGCAAACCCGGAGCAACAAACCCCAAAGCCCCTGGCAGCCTTGGGCTGGCGGCGGTTGACGCTCATCTCCCCGAACAGGGATTGGCGCGAAACGCTCTGCATGATCTTGCCCCCGCCCAATATGGCGATACGCCAGCCACAATGGGCTTTACGCTCAGCCTCGCCATCCGCCGCTTGGAAGTCGATCGGCGCACACGTCCAATTTTATGGTGTCGATCCGCTATTGAATGCCAAGAGCATGGAAAACTTTATGGGCACGGGCTGAACAGCTTAGGGTTTACACCGCGAAAATCTTATGACTTTGGTGCTGAAAAAGCAGATTTCCTTGTTTTGGGTTATGGAAGAGGCGCTCAAGTCCGGCTGCTTCTCCAGCGTCATCAGCGATGCTGCATCGCAACAAACCGACCTCACCATCACCCGCCGTTTTAGTCTTTCGGCCAGTGAAGGGCGGTCAGCAGGGTTTTTAGTATTTAACCGAAACCATGACACAGCAACAGCCAGTGCCAGTCGTTGGAAAGTCGCAGCATGCCCTTCGCTACCCCGCGTTTTGGACCCTGCGGCACCCGGTTATCCCACATGGGCCGTAACCCTGTCGCGCATCCGAAGCGGCAGGCCCGGTCACTGGACCCTGTTTTGGCACCCGCAACACAACATGAAATCATCCCCACCTCACCATGCGCCGCATCATTTCAGTCTATTTCCCACAGTTTCCGGTAGAGCGTTTTCTCCGGGAGAGGCGGAAGCTGGGTTTGATGATACCGCCCAAGGGTTTGCCCTTCGCACTGGTTGATAAGGGCATGAAAGGCCCGCGTCTGGCTGCCGTCAACGCTGCCGCACGGCAATTTGGCCTGACAGCAGGTCAAAGATTAGCCGACGCCCGCGCCGCCGTACCCGACCTGCTGACCGAGCAATATGAGCCGGAAAAAGATCAAGCCAGCCTTTTAGGCCTTGCCCAATGGATGGAACGCTACAGCCCCTGGATCGCCCCCGACGGTAAAGATGGATTACTTTTGGATGCGACTGGCGTGGCGCATCTCTTCGGTGGCGAAGCGCCAATGCTGAAGGACATTCAAAAGCGACTCGAAACTTATGGGTTTTCAACTCGTACTGCTGTGGCGGAGACGATAGGTGCGGCTTGGGCGCTGGCACGGTTTGCGAGCCAAGGGACCTCATCAGTCACGCCTACGGCGCGCCAGCTTCTCCAGAGGAGAAGCGACGATAGAGCCTCTTCCCTCTCCTCTGGAGAGGGGGGACCGCGCGTCAGCGTGGTGGGTGAGGTCACTCATCTCAGCCTCCTCCCCATTGAAGCTCTCCGCATTGATGCCAATTCCGCCCGCACCTTGCGCCGTCTCGGTTTGAAAACCATCGGTTCACTCCTCGCCCTGCCTCGCTCATCCCTCGCCCGTCGGTTTCGGGGCGAATCCATCCATGAAAATGTGCTACTGCGCTTGGATGAGCTTGATGGCAGTCGCCACGAAGCCCTGAACGCCATCAACCCGCCGTCTTCCTTTATGGCGCATCGGGCTTTGATGGAACCTGTGATCAGTCACGAAGGGCTGGATGTGGTATTGACAGGCCTCTGCCACGCCCTCACCCGCGATCTTGAAGCCAAGAACCAAGGGGCTTTGCGTCTTATTCTCAAGCTCTTTAAAACCGATGGTGGCCGCGCCCAAATTCCCACCGGGCTTTCTGCTCCCAGCCATGACGCCAAACATATCCTGCGCCTGCTGCGCCCCAAGCTCGACACGCTCGATGCAGGCTTCGGCATCGACGCCATGACACTGGAAGCGCGGGAAACCGCAGGCATGGTGGCACAGCAAGGTGGGTTTATGGAAAGCGACCAGACCACGTCCTTGGCTGAGTTGAACGATCGCGTGCTGAACCGCGAGGCGCGCGGGCTTGACTACATTAGAGGCGGTGGCAAGCCATGTGCCGGAACGGGCGGAAAGGGAGGCAAGGGACCTCATCAGTCACGCCTCCGGCGCGCCAGCTTCTCCAAAGGAGAAGCGACGACAGAAAAAACCTTCCCTCTCCTCTGGAGAGGGGGGACCGCGCGACAGCGCGGTGGGTGAGGTCCCTACCCGCCCCCTTCTCATCTTCGATCCCCCAGAACCCGCCCGCGTCATCGCCGCTGTACCTGATGGTCCACCCATGCGGTTATCCTGGCGGCGCGTCACGCGGAAGATCGTGCGCTCACAAGGCCCCGAACGCATTGCCCCTGAATGGTGGAACCTCACACCAGGCGAGCGCCCACGCGATTACTATCACATCGAAGACGACCAAGGCCGCCGCTATTGGCTATACCGCGACGGTCTTTACGGCGAAGACGATGCCATACCACCAAAATGGTTCGTACACGGATTATCCGCATGACCGCCTATGCCGAACTCTGTTGTGTTTCAAACTTTTCTTTTTTGCGCGGTGGCTCCCATGCGGAAGAACTGGTGATGCAAGCCAAGCATCTCGGCATTTCTGCAATTGCTGTGACAGACCATAACAGTCTCGCAGGTGTGGTGCGGGCGCATGGGGCAGCGAAGGATGGAGGGTTGAAGTTTGTGGTGGGGTGTAGGTTGGAGCTTCAAGGGACCTCATCAGTCACGCCTGCGGCGCGCCAGCTTCTCCAGGGGAGAAGCGACGATGGTTCCTCTTCCCTCTCCTCTGGAGAGGGCGGACCGCGCGTCAGCCTGGTGGGTGAGGTCCTTTCCTTCTCCCTCTTCGCCTACCCCACCAGCCGCGCCGCTTATGGCCGTCTCTGCCGCTTGCTCACACTGGGTCAGCGCCGTGCCATCAAAGGCGACTGCATCCTTACCTTTGAAGATGTCTGCAACCACCAAGACGGCATGATCTTCGCCCTGCCTCAAACCAATATCGAACATCTCCCCCACATCAAGCAACACCTGAAGGCCCCGCTCTACGTCGTCCTCTCCTGCAACTACGATGGCCGCGACAAGACACGCTTGGCCCACGCCGCTGCAATCGCACAGACACACAAAACCCCACTCATCGCCAGCAACGACGTGCTTTATCACCACGCCGCCCGCCGCCCCTTACAAGACGTACTCACCTGCATCCGCGAAAAAACCATCATCATCGAAGCAGGATTCAAACTTGAAGCCAATGCCGAGCGGCATTTGAAAACCCCCGATGAAATGGCGCGTCTCTTTCGCAACTACCCAGAGGCTTTATCAAATACGCTGAAGATCGCCGACGCCTGCACCTTCTCGCTGGATGAATTGCGCTACGAATACCCCGAAGAACCCGTGCCAAAAGGCATGGACCCGCAAGCCTATCTCGAACATCTGGCGTGGGAAGGGGCGAAGGGGCGCTACCCCGAAGGTGTTCCCGCCAAAGTCAAAACCAACATTGCAAAAGAACTGGTGCTGATTGAGAAACTGAATTACGCACCTTACTTTCTCACTGTCTACGACATCGTCAAATTCGCGAGGTCACGCGAAAAACCCATCCTCTGCCAGGGTCGCGGCAGCGCTGCCAATTCCACCGTGTGTTATTGTATCGGTATCACCGCCGTGGACCCCAATCAGATTGATCTGCTGTTCGAACGCTTCATTTCCGAAGAGCGTAAAGAACCACCCGACATCGACGTTGACTTTGAACACGAGCGCCGTGAAGAGGTGATACAATATTTGTATGAACGCTATGGCCGTGAACGGGCGGGGCTTGCGGCCACCGTCATCACTTACCGGGGGCGTTCAGCTTTGCGCGAAGTCGGCAAAGTCATGGGACTGTCGGAAGATGTGACGGGTGCACTCGCAGGCAGCGTATGGGGCATGATGCCGGAGGAGATGCAGGAAAAGCGCCTGCGCGAAATCGGCCTTGATCCTGATGATGCGCTGCTGTCACGCACGCTGGAACTGACAAACGAAATCGCTGGCTTCCCGCGCCACCTCTCGCAACATGTGGGCGGCTTTATTCTGACGCGCGAACGCCTCGATGAAACCGTGCCCATCGGCAATGCAGCGATGGACGACCGCACCTTCATCGCTTGGGACAAGGACGACATTGATACCCTTGCCATGTTGAAGGTCGATGTGTTGGCCTTGGGCATGCTCACTTGCATTCGCAAGTCATTTGAACTCATTGAGCAATGGTATGGTCTGCACTTCAACCTCGCCACCGTACCGCGTGAAGACCAAGTGGTTTACGACATGCTGTGCCGCGCCGATTCAGTAGGCGTGTTCCAAGTCGAGTCCCGCGCGCAAATGAACATGCTGCCGCGTTTAAAACCGCGCTGCTTTTACGATCTGGTCATCGAAGTTGCCATCGTCCGCCCCGGCCCCATTCAAGGTGACATGGTGCATCCTTACCTGCGCAGGCGCGATGGCTTGGAACCTGAACTTTACCCCTCGCCTGATCCTGCCTTTGGTGACCCTGATGAATTGAAACAGGTGCTGGGCCGCACCAAAGGTGTGCCGCTGTTTCAAGAGCAAGCCATGAAATTGGCCATGGTGGCGGCGGAATTTACACCGGGCGAACTCAATGAATTGCGCAAAGCCATGGCGACGTTTCGGCGGCGCGGCACCATTGGCAGGCTTGAACAAAAAATGGTGAGCCGCATGGTCGAGCGCGGTTATGACGCCACTTTCGCTGCCCGCTGCTTCAACCAAATCAAGGGTTTTGGCGAATACGGCTTCCCCGAAAGCCACGCCGCAAGCTTTGCCCATTTGGTTTACGTGTCATCATGGCTCAAATGCCATTACCCCGCAGTCTTTGCCTGTGCCCTGCTCAACTCCCAACCCATGGGCTTTTATGCACCAGCACAAATTGTGCGGGATGCGCGGGAGCACGGTGTTGAAGTGCTGCCGCCGGATGTGAGTTATTCCGGCTGGGATTCGACGTTGGAGAAAAAAGGGCGTGCCTTGCGCTTGGGATTAAGAGAGGTGGATGGATTGAGGCAAGACGACCTATTTCTCTCCCCTCCCTTGAGGGAGGGGCGGGGGA
Source organism: uncultured Alphaproteobacteria bacterium (assembly GCA_963850355.1). Lineage (GTDB taxonomy): Bacteria > Pseudomonadota > Alphaproteobacteria > Rhizobiales > Aestuariivirgaceae > Aestuariivirga. The sequence goes on along the minus strand of CAWKKP010000008.1, from coordinate 305,079 downwards.
GGGTGTCAGCTGCGAGTTCGGGGCTGACACCCACCCCTAACCCCTCCCTCAAGGGAGGGGAAACGTTTAGCGGTTATGTAAGTCGCGGCCTCCCCCTCCCCGCCCTTGAAAAACTCGCCGCTGCTGATTGCTTCCGCTCACTCGGTCTCGATCGCCGTGCAGCACTCTGGGAGGTCAAAGCCCTGACCAAATCCAAACCACTTCCACTCTTTGCCTATGCGGATGAAAAAGATCAGGGTACGGAACAATCCGTTACGCTGCCTGAAATGCCATTATCCGAACATGTGGTGAATGATTATCAAACCCTCCACCTCTCGCTCAAAGCCCATCCACTGGAATTCATGCGCGCGCGGCTTGATGCTGAACGCGTCACGGACAACAACGCACTCAAATCCATCAAAGACGGACGCTTTGTCTCAGTCGCTGGCGTGGTGCTGGTGCGTCAGCGTCCGGGTTCAGCTAAGGGTGTTGTATTCCTCACGCTCGAAGATGAATTCGCAGTTTGCAACGTGGTGATCTGGCCAGATATTTTGGAGGCGCACCGTGCCATCGTTATGGGTGCGCGTTTGATGGTCATCAAAGGCCGTGTGCAAAAGCAAGGCGAGATCATCCATGTGGTCGCCAACACAATCGAAGACAAAACCCACTGGTTGGCGGACTTGACGGAAGATGGGATTACCATGCGTGGTGTTTTGGCCAGAGCCGATGAGGTGAAAAAACCAGGGCCGGACCCCGCCAATTATCAACAAAGTTCAACGCGGCATCCCAGAAATATCAAAGTGATGCCGAAGTCACGTGACTTTCACTAACACCACGCCGCGGCTTGGCGTTGTAGCCGTCTCGCCCGGCATCGACACATAAGGCTCCGTCACCTCAACAATACGAATGCGTGCGATCGCTATGAAGTGCTCAGCAAAGCCACCATCCCACAACGCGCCTTTAACAGTCAGCACGATCAGCACCACCCTCGGCACAACTCCGCACCAACTCATCCAGCCCTTCCACGCCCACATGCCCTGACGTGAAAACGCCCGCAGAAATAATGCCAGCAAACTGCCCATCAGCAAATGGCAAAGGCCCACCCAACGCCAACACATGAAAAGCGCTGTAACACTTCTTCGTCCGCGCCACCGCCAGCATGCCCTCAGAAATATCCAGCGCTTCAACTTGAGGGTAACCCATGATCTGCAACCACTGACCAATCAAACCAGTGCCAGCACCCGCATCCAACAATGGGGCCGCACCTTTGGGCAAGTGCCGCGCCAACAATGCCAAGGCAATTGACGGGTGGCGGTAGCCAGCAGCCGCCATTTCGGCGTCATAGGTCTCAGCCCATTTGTCATAGAGGGCTGCCACGTCTGCCGCGCCCTTCGCGTCATAGACAGCACCCAGAAACCCGTCGTGTTTAGCCATTTTGCCCTTCCGCCATTTTCAATTCGTGATAGCCTAACCCGATCATGAGACCAGAGGAAGAGACGGAAGTCCGCCACATCATCGCATCCATCCCCATCATCGCGCCATACAAGGGCCCGGTGACACGGCTGGGCGGCCTCACCAACCGCGTCTATCAACTCTCAAGCGCCGTGCTGCGTGTGCCGGGGCCAGGAACCGAGGAATATATCAACCGCGCCAACGAAGCCGCCGCGGCCCGCATCGCCGCCGACGCCTATGTCAGCCCAGAGGTACTTTACGCGGATGCGGCAACCGGCCTGATGGTTACTCGCCTCGTTGGCAATGCCGCGACCATGACGCCGGAAAATTTCAAGTCCCGACTTGGCGCGCCCGCCCGCGCTGGCATGGCGCTGCACAAACTTCACACCTCGGGCGGCGTGTTTCCCTTCCGCTTCGAACTCTTTGCGATGATTGACGACTATTTGAAAGTGCTGTCCACCAAAGACGTCGACCTGCCCGATGGCTACACTGATGTGGTGCGCGAAGCCGAAACCATTCGCAAAGCCCTCGCCAAAAACCCAGCCCCGCTCGTGCCCTGCCACTGCGACCCGCTCTGCGAAAACTTCCTCGATGATGGAGCACGCATGTGGATCGTCGACTGGGAATATTCCGGCATGAACGACCCCATGTGGGACCTGGGCGATCTCTCGGTTGAAGGTGGCTTCAGCCACGAGCAAGACCTGGAAATGCTCTACGCTTATTTCAACGGCGAACCACCGCGCCAGGACTACGCCCGCATGGTCATCTACAAAGCCATGTGCGATTTACTATGGACGCTCTGGGGCCTCATCCAACACGCCAACCAAAACCCGGCAGATGATTTTCAGGCCTATGCGCTTGAACCGCTTCAACAGGTGCAAACGCTTGATGGGATCGAGTGATTTTGCGGGTCATGTTAAAGCCGTTTGAGCAAGCTTTAACCAGTGCGTCGCATCCACCATTGTACGGCAATACCCAAGAACAGAGCATCAAATCCCAACAATACGAGTGCTGCCAAACTTTGGCAGAGCGCAACACCCCCAAAGCTGAACGCGTCGATTGTCAAATTGCAACGGGCATCCTCTGCAAAAAACACCAGCCAGTGCGCCAATACCCAGCCAATGCCGATGGTAGCCCATCCCATCACATTGATGTGCCGCGTCTGCAGAGAAACCAGTTTGCCCATCACAAGGCCAGCACCCAACAGCAAAAAACAACTGATCAAAACAAACACGATCGCTGGTGTTTTAGGGTTGGGAGATAACCAGTGCGCAGGCAGAAATCCAAAAACCTGCAACAATGTAAAAAGGCCAAAGCTTGCCATGACAACAGCAGCGAAGATCAGACTAAGCCGCGACGGTTGTGATGTTTGGTTCACACCCACCTCACCGCATAAACCTGCGGCAGTGTGCTCGACACTTGCGCCCATTCATCACCACCATTCTCGCTCACCCACACATTGCCCGTGGTCGAACCCATGGCCAGTTTCTCGCCACTGTCGTCAATCGCAAGGCCATGCCGGAACACCACGTCATAGGCATTTTTCTGTGGCAGGCCCTTTTTCAAACTCTTAAACGTCTTGCCACCATCTCTGGTGCGCGTCACCACCAATGCAGCCATCAACGGGAATGCGTTTCTCGTCCTTGATGCCCGGCACAAACCATGCCGTATCGGCATCTTTCGGATGCACGACAACGCCAAAACCAAATGATGAGGGCTTAGCCTTCACATTTGTCCAAGTGACTCCATTATCAACTGACTTGAAAATGCTGGCGTGATGCTGCACCCAAAACCTTGCAGGATCCGAAAGGCTTTGAACCATCATATGTGGGTCTTGGCCGTCAGGGCTTTCTGCTTCAGACTTTGGCCCGTTGTCGAACTTCATGCCATGAGCAGTTTGCGCCCATGTTTTGCCACCGTCTTCAGTGCGCCACACACCACCGCAAGAAACTGCAACACGCACGACATTGGCATTACGCGGATCAACACAGACCGAATGGATGCCGGGGATATCCGCACCACCGCCCAGCCACTTGTTACGGTCGGGATGACGCCAGAGGTTTTCCATCAATTCCCAGCTGTCGCCGCGATCGGTGGATTTGAACAAACCGCCCGGCATGGTGCCCGCCCACAACGTGCCTTTGGCCTTTGGACCATCACCACATTCCAGGGCCCAAATCAGCTGTGTCGTCCAATTCACATCCTTGCCCCAGCCGTCTTTATCAACAAGGCCTTCCGGCTTTTCCGGATATTTCGGTGCGCTGATTTCCACCCATTTCTTTTTGCCTTTATCCCGGCGATGCAGCTTGATGCCAAAGTGCCCATGGTTGAGGGCCGCATAATCCGTGCCGTCGCGCGGGTCGCGCATGGCCAAGGTCACGTTGTCCCCAACAAAATGCTGATCCGAAATTTTCCAGCCACCACGCGCCTTCGTGGCTTCAAACAAGCCTTTGCGTGTTGAGATCATCACGGTCTTTTGCATGTTATCCTCCCGATAAAGCCTGCATCACCCACACCTCACTAGTCGGGTGATACGGCATCACTTTGTTTTTCACGATCCACTGATGGCATGGCCATCGACCAGAATGCGCATATGCTTTCGAAGCTCGCGCTGGTCATCCAGCACATAGGTTTCCAGACGTGGATGCGCTGCAAACACGACATCCAGAACCGCGCGCACAGTCGACACCTCCAGCCGCCATAGACGGACAATCCACATGCCTGCGCAAATTCGATGTGAAATGAACCTTGGCCATGCGACAATGCTATCACTTCGCTATGCTTTGACAAGTCGTAGACAAACCGCCAATTCAAACCCATGAAACGCCGCGCTGTCTTCTTGCTTCCATTCATTTCAACCTCTGCTTTTGGTCATTCCCAAAAGCATGGCGCAATCAAAATCGGCCATGCTTGGGCTCTACCGGGGACGCTTGGGCAAGACGGCCAATGCTTTATGCCATTATTGAATACGGCACCCGAAGCCGATGCGTTGGTGGCCGCACGGTCTGACATGTGCTCTTTCATCGAACTCCGCCGCAATGCCCGTTATGATCATCCAGCAGAAACGGAATTGAAACTGGAGCAAAACAAACCTATCGCCATGCGTCCGCAGGCCGTTCACTTGCGCCTTGCAGGACTACGCCAAGATTTGAAAATTGAAAGCCGCTTCAAACTCATTCTGGATTTTCTAATGCGGGTGAAGTAGAACTCGAAGTCTATGTCGAAAACGCTCCAGGAGATTAGCGCGCTTGCCGGATAGGCATTCGCGCCAAAGGAAAACAACATGAAAGCCAAAATTACGTGGATTAACGGTCGCGCCTTTTTAGGCGAGTCAGGATCAGGTCATGCCGTCGTTATGGATGGAGCACCTGAAGCAGGCGGCCGCAACATCGGCGTGCGCCCATGGAAATGATGTTGTTGGGCTTGGGCGGTTGCACCGCTTTTGACGTTGTCATGATCCTCGAAAAATCCCGCGAAAAAATCACGGGCTGCGAAGTGGAATTGGAGGCTGAACGCGCCACCGAAGACCCAAAGGTGTTTACCGCCGTCAAGTTGATCTACACCTTGAAAGGCAAAGACCTGAAACCCGCCAGCGTGGAACGGGCCATCAAGTTGTCAGCAGAGAAATATTGCTCTGCCTCAAAAATGTTCGAATTCACGGCAAAGATCGAGCACGAATGGAAAATCATCGACGCATAATCGCACTAGGCCTGTGGCTTGTTCTCAACCTGTCCGCTCACGCTACTGAACAACCCAAGGGACCCGTCGTGTTGGACGGACCCAGCATCATAAAAGTTTTTGACGGCAAAGCCGTGAGTGGCGTTTATTCCGACGGTACCCCGGTCAAAGAGACTTACAAGGTTGGCGGCGGCATCGACTATTGGGACAGCTACCGCAGCACCACCGGCACTTGGTCCGTCGTAAACAATCTGCTCTGCACATTCTACAACGACAGCGAAATGAGTGGTGGCTGTTTTCGGGTGGAACAGGTCAATGCCAACTGCTTCGATTATTTTGCCCTTGCAGGCAGCACCGAAGAAGCCCTCACACCCAGTGATAAGCCACGCTATACCGCGCGCGCCCACATCGAAGGTGCACCCGATACCTGCCCGGATGAATTGTCAGTTTGACGAAACACCGCCTTCCATTATGCTGAGGCTATGGAAAATCCACTTGACTATCTTCTGCCCGTTTCATTAGGCGTCGGCCTTGCATCTGCGGCGGGCTTTCGTGTGTTCCTGCCCTTGCTGGCCACAGGACTTGCCGTAAAGGCTGGTTACATGCCCATTAGCGAGGGTTTCCAGTGGATCGCCACCACGCCTGCCTTGCTCATGCTGGCTGTGGCCGCAGTAGCGGAAATCATCGCCTATTACATTCCGGTCTTTGACAATCTGCTCGACGGACTTGCCACCCCCACGGCCATCGGTGCTGGTGTGGCCATGTCCTATGCCGTGATGGGTGACATGCCACCGATGATGAAATGGACCCTCGCCATCATCGCGGGCGGCGGTGCAGCCGCTGCCACACAAGGTGCCACCACACTACTGCGCGGCGCATCCACCGTCACAACAGCGGGCCTTGGCAATCACGCCGTGGCCACAGGTGAAATTTTCGGTGCAGTTGTAATGTCGCTCCTCGCCATTCTCTTGCCCTATGTGGCCTTGGTAGCCGCGTTGATTTTCATCATCGTGGCCTGGCGCATGGTACTGCGCGTCAGGCGGAAGCGTGTTGCTGGATAAACTGGCGCTCCAACTGAAGTCCGTCCCATTCATTTCCTGCGTCCATGAAGATCAACGTCATCGGCCCTTTGTAGTGCCCTTGTTCTGCCGCCGCGAGGCAATTTGAAAAATCCGTTGCATCCATTTTTAAACCAACATTAAATCCAGCCTTGGCATGACAAAGATCTGCCCGCACAAAAATCGAAGCAAGATCGTCATATTTCGATGCACCCGACCAATTGCCCGTGTCCGCCATGAAGCCTAGGCCTTCGACATGATCTAAAACATGGTGAACCGCCTCAGGTGTCGAGAGAAGATCATGCCAATTTTCGGTGATAACTTTCACGCCCAGCTTTGCGCCCAAGCTTACCATTTCTTTGAGACCCGCAACGGAAAGCGCAAGCGTCTCCGACGACGGCTTAGACTTCCCCGCAATCACCCGCGCATTCTCCGCCTTCAAAATGGCGGCCGCTTTAATCCACGAAGCAATCCACGCTTTGTCGCGATCAAGCGTCGCAACATCAGTCAAGTCACCATCATCAATCAGCAGCGTCTGAATCGTAACACCAGCGTTAGAAAATGCGCGCGCAATGTTTTCCAGTTCGCTACGGTCCAACGATCCAATATGAAAATGACAAATCTCACAGCGAAAATATCCGCGCTTGGCGAGTTCCGCTGGCAACTGCAAAAGATCAAAAGCGCCAACACCCCATGTGTCGGCTTTCACATAAGGCGCATCCCGCCCCGGCCCATTGTCATAGGAATAGCCAAGGTGGTGATGAAGACTCCAGGTGGAAACAGCGATGGGGTTTTGCATCATCAAACAAAAGCACAATGCGCGTCAAAACACAAAACCCGCCGCCATTTCTAGCGACGGGGTCCTGCAACGTTTTAGATCTTATGCAACCGCTGTGAGTTCTGCGATTTCACGTTGTTGCAAATTGGCCAGCGCTTGCGGGCCCTGTTGCTCCACAAACGGCACATAGATGCCGCGCTCAAGCATTTTACGCCGTGTGCTCGGATCAGCCAAGGTTTTGGCCAAGGCTGCAGCAAGCCAAGTCTGCACTTCTGGCTTCAAACCCTTTGGCGCAAATAGACCATTCCAGTGCGAAGCCCAGAGTTGCGCAAAGCCTTGTTGCGTGCCCGTATAAGTGTCAGGCAACGCCGTGTTGCGCGAGATCGCCGCCAGTCCAAGGGCCTTCACCTTTCCCGCCTTGATGAAAGGCAAAGCCTGAGGAAGCGACGTGGCCATGATGTCGGCCTCGCCGTTCGCAATATCTTCTAACACTGCCATCGTCGACGCATAGGTCTTCTCAACCAAGTGCTCTGCGCCCAAAGCCGTCTTCAACTTCACCGCACCGAAATGGCTCGGTGTGCCAAAGCCACCATGGGCAATCGAAAGGCCTTGTTGATCGGCCGCGACCAAGGCTTTCAAGTCGGCCAAATCTTTGGCCGGCAGGCTATTCCGAACAACAAAAGTGATCGGCGAAATGCTGACCAGTCCAACCGGCACAAAATCCGCGACAGCATCATAACGAGGCGCCTTGCCCAATCGACTTGACACCACATGGGTTCCAGTCTGCCCCATGATCAGCGTGTGACCGTCAGCAGCGGCATTGGCCGCGATGACTGATCCCGTAGCACCCCAATCACCGGTAATATTTTCCACTTTGACAGGAACACCAAGTGCCAAGGCCAACGGCTCGGCGATGAACCGCGCCACCTGATCCGTGGTGCCGTTTCTGGCAAAGGGAACGATGATCGTGATGGGCCGCTGGGCGGTAGTCTCGATAACGGTTTCCGCAATTGGCAATGCTGCCGCCTCTGTTGCAAGTGCAGGAACAACAGCGCTTAAAGCTGCTGCTCCAACGGAGAGCGTAAAGTTACGACGTGTAACCATGGTTGATAGTCCTTTTCTGCTGCACACTATTGTGCAGGGGCAAAGGTAAGGACGGGCGACGTGAGCCGCAAGGGGTTGCTGGGCACCTAACTAAGCAAGCATCCCCAACTCGCGCTTCCGCTTCTCGGCCCATGCGCCAATCAGCCTGCTCGCAATGATGCCGATGAAGGCGATGCCAAGCCCAGCCAAGAGGCCGCGTCCCGTATCAGCGCCGGGCAATGCCTTGTAGATTTCCTGTCCCAAGTCACGCGAACCAATAAGCGCTGTAATCGCAACCATCGCCAGTGCCATCATGATCGTCTGGTTGATGCCGAGCAGAATTTCAGGAAATGCAATCGGCAATTCCACCTTCCACAAGCGTTGCCATTTCGTGGTGCCGGACGCCGTTGCCGCTTCGATCACTGTTTGCGGCACGCGCTGCAGACCGAGATAGGTGTAACGAATGGCAGGGACTGTTGCGTAAAACAGCATGGCAATCACGTTTGACAAATCACTGGTTTGAAACAGCATGATCACTGGAATGAGATAGATGAAACTGGGGAAGGTTTGCAGAAGGTCACATACACCGGAAATCACCCGCGCCGCTCTTGAACTGCGCGAGCTCCAGATGCCAAGCGGAACACCGATGAGCACACAGAGGATGGTACAGCCCGTGACCAAATAAACCGTAAGCATCAACGGCACCCAGAATCCAGCAATCAGCATGAGACTCAAACAGCAAATCGGTATCAGCGCCAGCCGCCAACCACCCAAATACCATCCCACAAGACCGAGCGTGCCGATCACCGTTGTCCACGGCAGCCACAGATAAAAATCCCGCATCGGCAACAGCATCCAAATCGTAATGGTGTCGCGGATCGGCTTCACATAGGGGAACAGGTTTTTCGATACCCATCTCACAACATCATTGATCGGTGCGCCGTAGGAAAATGTCAGCTCTTTTGGCAAAACCGCAAGCGCTGGAATAAGCGTGGCGGCCACAACAGCAAGTGCTGTCACAATCAGAAACACCGTGAGGTGCCAATGCCGCTGATGCCAAACAGTATCCGGCGGCAAACCGCGGCGGTGTACGCCGAACAAAAGCTTGCGTCATCCGGTCCAACACCATTGCAATCAACGTGATAGCAATACCCTGCTCAACCGCTTTACCGATTTGCAATTGCTGCAGCGAAAACAACAATTTTTCACCAAGCCCCGACGCACCCACAAGCGACGCGATCACCGCCATTGCCAAGGTTTGCATCACAACTTGATTGAGTCCCAGCAGCAGCGCCTGCTGAGCGGATGGGAGTTCCACCTTCCACAACAACTGCCGTGGCGTGCAGCCTGACATTTGGCCCGACTCCAAAATATCCGACGGCACATTACGAATGCCCAACACTGTGAGTCGCGCCATGGGTGGCACCGCAAAACCAAGTGTGGCCAGCATGGCGGGCACTTGACCAAAGCCAAACATGATCACAACGGGCCCCAAATACGCCATGTGCGGTGTGGCTTGCAAAACATCAAAAACAATGTTGAGACCGCGTTCAATGCGTGGGCTGCGCGTGGCCCATACACCCAGCATCAAGCCGATCAACGCAGCCAAGGGCACGGTCACGACAACGATGGCCAGCGTCTTCATCGAATCTGTCCACAACCCGAAGATTGCGAGATAGAACGCGCACAGCCCAGAAAATAGCGCAAGTTTTCGCCCACCGATCCAATGCCCAAGCATGGCGGTTCCGAACACAATCGCTATCCACGGCAATGGCTTGATGCCGAGATTGGGGATGCCGCGATAAAGTAACGCTTCCACTGCGGCGAGCGGTTGTGCCAACAGAAATGAAATGGCGCGTGTCACAGGCTTTGCGAAAGCACTGAACCAGACAAAGAAATCCGTAACCCACACCCGCACCGGCACCAACCATTCAGCGGGCCAATCATCTAACGGCGGGATAAACTTACTGATCAGGATACTGATGAGTGCAAAGCTGATGACTGCCACCGGCAATGACAGTTTCTGCCCGCCAGAACCAAAACGCATTGGCTGGGCCATATCGGTCATAGAGCAACATCCGGATAGAGAGCCGCAATCATGGCGTCTCGTGTCACAACACCAATCCTTTTGCCCTTGTCATCGACAACTGCAACCGCCTCATCGGAATTCAAAACCCTAGATGCTGCTTCACCCAATCGTGCGGATGACAGGATCGGCTCGCCGGTTGTTTTCAGTTTTTTCGCGACCGCAATCGCACCCACTGAAACAATTTTATCGCGCGGCGCATTTTTGGTGAAGGCCCGCACATAATCATCAGCAGGATGGGTGACCATTTCTTCTGGCGTGGCAAGCTGTACCAACCTGCCATCCTTCATGATGCCGATGCGATCAGCCAAGCGTACTGCTTCATCAAAATCATGGGTGATGAAGACGATGGTTTTTTTGAGCAAGCGCTGCAGCCGCAAAAACTCATCCTGCATTTCGCGTCGGATCAAGGGATCGAGTGCAGAAAATGGTTCATCGAGAAACCAAACGTCTGGCCCCACTGCAAGAGATCGTGCAATGCCAACTCGCTGCTGTTGACCACCCGAAAGCTCGCGTGGAAAATAGGTTTCACGACCTTCAAGACCAACCAGCTTTAGCATCTCTCGCGCGCGAGTTTCGCGTTCATCTCGGGACGAACCACGCACTTCCAATGGAAACGCCACATTGTCGAGCACGTTACGATGCGGCAGCAATCCAAAATTCTGAAACACCATGCCAAGTTTGTGGCGGCGCAACTCAATGAGCTCAGCCTCAGAAACTTTCAGAAGGTCTACGCCATCCAAAACGATCTCACCACTGGTGGCATCATTGAGGCGCGTGAGCGCTCTAATCAATGTGGATTTGCCAGAACCTGACAGACCCATGATCACCAGGATTTCACCATCATGGACGTCGAATGACACATCACGCACGGCACCAATATATCCACCTGCTTTTAAGTCAGCATCACTCGGCGCACCCTTGTGCTGCGCCAGAAAATCTGCGGCATCTTTGCCAAATATTTTCCACAAATTGCGGCACGAAATCTTTGCGTTCGCAGTCATGTCCCCTCCAGACCAGCACGTCATGCTAGCCCACGCCACGTTTGAATGTAAGGTAACAAAACGCCGGGCCAGAATGAAATATTCCGGCCCGGCGCAATCACGTCACAGGTGACTTACAACCAAGCTTTCCAAACAGCTTCGTTTTCCTTCACCCACTTTGTGGCTGCATCTTCTGGCGTCATGCCATCAACGTCAACCATGGCAGCAGCCGCTGCAATCTGTGGATTGGTGAAGTTCACCTTCTTGAGGATTTCCGTCGCCTTTGGCCACTTTTCAGCCAACTGCTTGGAACCAGCTTTCTTCAAATAACCGCTGGCAGGTGCGCCGCAGTCATAGATTGCATCTGGGTTTGAACCCCACTTCGGGTCCGTAAAGCACGCGGCTTCATATTTCGGAAACTCCACGAACTGGCCTTCGAACTTTGCTTCGATAAAGTTTGGCGTCCAGTTGAACAGCACGACCGGTTCTTTACGATCATAGGCGGCCTGCAATTCTGCCCACAACGTGGCAGCCTGACCGACTGGCACTTCCTGGAAGTTCATTTTGAGGGCTGTGATGCGCTCCGAATAATGTTTTCCCCAGTCTGCTGGCGGGCCAACAAAGCGACCTTTTGCTCCAGTTTCAGCTGTTGCAAGTTTGGCGGCACAAGCATCAAGCGCCTTCCAATCTGGAAGACCTGGGCACATCTCGTTCATGTAAGAAGGATACCACCAGTCTTCGCGCGTCACAGCATTGTGCGCACCAAGATCAATGGCACCGGCCGCAACGGCTTTGTTGAAGGACTCAGCTTGCGAGCCTTCCCAAACCTCAACCTGGAAGTCCATGTCGCCGGCAGGCAGCGCTGTATATTGCAATTGCGTGTCAGACGACTTGTATTCGATATTGTAACCTTGAGATTGCAACACTTGTCCCACAACATTGGCCAGAACCAATTGGCTGGTCCAATTGTTGGTGATGATCTTGATCGGGTCTTTGGAATCTTCAGCAAATCCGGCAACAGACGAAGCCGCAAGACTTCCCCCGAACGCAGCGACGAAAAGCAATTTCTTGTAAAAAGTCATGAACATTTCCCTCCATTAAACGCCTGAATTATTGTTTTTGCGCATGGTCAATGACGTTGAAAGACCATTGGTCAAAAGGCTATGTCACATTTCTTGTTCCTGCAAGGAATTATTTTTTCCCAGTTAAGGGGTTGGGGGAAGGCGGGGAATTGCAGTTGATGGTGCCGTTTCCGGAGGGGACGCAGGTAAAAAGCGTACTTAATCCGAAGTAGGCTCAGTTTAGGCCTTCGTCGTCTTTGTTATACTTCGATTTTCGCGCCACTTCAGTTTCATAGTCGCGCCAAGCGACTAGACATCTTTTGGCGCTTAACCTTGCTTCACTAGCCTCTTCGAGGGTGTTTTCCATCTCCTCAAGTCGTAATTTAAAAGTCGCAGTATTAAGGATGCTATCAAGACTGCTAACGTGGAGAACTTCACGTCGCTTCGCAGCCACGTCGTTGCCAGAGTGTGACCAAGACGTCGAAAGCAGACCGTTTGCAATTTTTGCTGTTGCTTCATGATCCTCTAGTTGTTCAGACGTCCATTTTTTTACACCTTCGCCATTGTCACCAGCAAGATCACGCCACCTATAAAGTAGGTAAGCGAGTTCATTGTTTGCAAGCAACGTTCCGTTTTCAGATGCAACAATTATAGATTTGATCGCTTGTTGTTTTAGCAGATTTGCATCTGCTTCAGTTGTTAGACACTTGCTTTCTTCTGTCTTTGATCTATCGCCAGAAGGATTATGATCATCCCAAGCTGACAACGCCAGATCAACACTCCAGAATAGTGTCGATGATTTCATGGCATTTGAAATAATCGAGCTGCGTTGATTTAGTGTCGTTCGATCAAGCAGAAGTTCCCGCAATAACCAATGGACTCTGAAATGGTTATCTGCAATCGAGAACGCTGCAGCCTTGTCAGCTTCAATGTGAATGTCATCGACAACAGAGAACACGCCCGCAAGAAACTGTTGGGCGTTGCCGATAGGGATATCGTGTGCATGATCCCTCAATGATTCCAACAATATTGCGACACGTGTTCCGCGTCGTTTGTTTGGGACTTTTGACGCGGCCACCAAACAATTTTTGACAAATTCTGCGTCACCGGAATTTTGAACAACCACATCAATCTCAGATTTTGAAATTAAACCACCGGGTAAAGACAGCCTGAAATAAATCGGAAAAAGCTCTTCAACAGATATTCTTCTTCGCTTCTTCCAGTCGGAGTCGCCATGGTAGGTATTGGCCCAGATAGCTTCAAGTCTAGGAAACAACCTGATGAGTTTTTTTCGATAATCTTCCTTGTCCACGACAGAGTGCAAAAGGGCCGCGTCCAGAACTGATTTTTCCGTTCTAACGCCATGACAAGAAGTGTTTTCCTTGCCACACAACAACTGCGGGTTTGCTCTAATCGAGTGATAAAGCCCTGATTGAAAGACTCTGATTGCCTCGATTGCTATAAAGTCACCCACATTGACCTCGCATTTCACAGAGGGCCAAGTGACCGAAAGTGCATTTAGATAGCGCACAGCATCTCTTGGTGATTTTACTTCCTTCATTACGACTTCATGAAACATATTCACTGAATGCATATTTTCCGCTTCTGAAATTTCTCCCACAATTTGATGCAATCCAGTTCCGACCATTTCGACCAAATCGTCATACTCAGGCATTGGTAAATCAAAAGAAACTTGAATGATCTTTTCCAAGTAGTGCGGCCCTTCGGACGGAAACTTGCTTTCAACAGCCTTTTCCGCCAAATTTCTGTCGAACGCCAAGAGGTAACTCATATTTGGCAATCGACCCACTGACTTAATGAGTTTGAACATTGCTAGCGCCTCGTTCGGCTCGAGCCGGTCAATGTCGTCAATAACAACAAGGAATTGTTTGCCGCTCTCAGTCAGCAACTGTGCAAGTTCTTCGTGAAGTTTTTCAAGGGTATCGTTATCTTCGACAAAACTGGCTAGCGCACCCATCGTCGCTCCTGTAGCGATACCCATCCCTGTTGGAATCGCAACATCAGCGGCGGGAGCTACGGCACTACCGAAGCGAAGTATCTTACTTGCGATTTTGGCAACGATATGCCTCGCGTTAGCGCGAGAGGAGAGGCCGCTTGCAATCGCAATTTCTTGAAAGAAGGCAACGGCAAGAGCTTCTTCGCCGCGGAACCACCAAGGATTGAATGAAAGCACGTTCAGTGAATCCGCTGCTCCCGCTTTGTTCAAATGCATTTTAAGCAAGTTGATAACGCTGCTCTTACCTGACCCCCATGGCCCGTTGAGAGCTATTACCGTTCCGTTTGGATTGGGCATTTGCTCAAGGGCTCGGGCCAAAGCAGCAGAAAAAGAATCGTGCCCAAATAAATCCTGATCAACGGATGAAATCGGGCTGTCCGAAAACTCTCTTTGCTTCACCATATCATCAGCCTCAGTACTTTTAGGGTCGTTGAGATTGTCTATATGGCTTGCGGCAGTTTGATGTTCAAGGTTTGTTCGCACCATCGTCGCAGAACACAAAACCCGCCGACCATTTCTGGTCAGCGGGGTTGTTTGGATTATTTCACTTCAGCAACTTCACAAAACGATAACTTCACGACAAGGCCAGACGTTCTGGTCAACCGCACCAACTCTTCCAACTCAAAATTGTTGATCCCGCTGAGCATGAGTTGGCTAAGTCGCGGCAGCGTGAGGTTCAACCGTTTTGCCGCTGCGGCTTGCGTTATGTGCCAACCCTTAATCCGTTCGGTCAGCGTAATCAGAAGTTCAGACCGCATCGCAATCAAAGCAGCATCTTCTGGTGTGTCTTCGATTGCATCCCAGACACTTTCAAAGCTTTGAATTTCCATTGTGTATTCCGTCCAAATTGATCTTGTTATTTGTGGTCAAACCTTTTCTGGCAACCAAGTTTTGATGAGTGACTGGTAAGGCACATCTCGTTTGTTAGCTGCGATCTTGATACGGTCCAGCAAACCATTGGGCAGCCGCAGCGAAATGGACGTTGAAGATGGCTTCAAATAGATCCTCTTCGCCTTTGACCAATCGAGATACTCAGTCGAGTCATGACTTTCCCAGAATGTACGTTCATCAGCTTCACTTTTGAAGGCGGGAATAGTTTTGGTTTTGATGTTCATCGTAGCAGCGCTCCAAGCGGCAATCGAACAATACAGCAACTATGCTTCCGTGGGGAAGTCTGGATTGGCTGATCAAGCATGCCAACGATGAACGGAACTACCACCAAAGCTGGATCCCCGCCTTTGCGGGGATGACGGTGTTGGTAGGTAAAACACAAAACCCGCCGGAGCATTTCTGCTTCGGCGGGTTTGGTTTAATTGATCAATGAATGAAGTTCCTGTTTTTCGCAGGCCTGGCAGCGACCTACTCTTCCGCGTCTTAAGACGAAGTACCATTGGCGCTGGAGCGATTTACGGCCGAGTTCGAGATGGGATCGGGTATGGACACTCCGCCAAAGCCACCAGGCCGGCGAAAAACAGAATTGAGCACATTTTTCTAATTTGTTTAGTAGCGCGAATGACCAGAAGCCAATCGTGCCTACAATATACGTAATCTACGTCTTCATTACTTTGTTCAAGACGCGAATGGCTAGACGCCAAGCGCGTTGGATGACCATGAATAATGAGAGCGATTCAAGCCGTTCGAACTATTAGTACCGGTAAGCTGCACGCATTACTGCGCTTCCACACCCGGCCTATCAACGAGGTAGTCTTCCTCGGTTCTCAAGGGAATTCTTGTTTTGAGGTGAGTTTCCCGCTTAGATGCCTTCAGCGGTTATCTCGTCCACACATAGCTACCCAGCCGTACCGCTGGCGCGATAACTGGTTCACCGGAGGTGTGTTCAACCCGGTCCTCTCGTACTAAGGTCAAGTCCTCTCAAAATTCCTACAATCACGGCAGATAGGGACCAAACTGTCTCACGACGTTTTGAACCCAGCTCACGTACCACTTTAATCGGCGAACAGCCGAACCCTTGGGACCTTCTCCAGCCCCAGGATGTGATGAGCCGACATCGAGGTGCCAAACGATTCCGTCGATATGGACTCTTGGGAATCATCAGCCTGTTATCCCCGGCGTACCTTTTATCCGTTGAGCGATGGCCCTCCTCACGTAGAACCACCGGATCACTATGACCGTCTTTCGACTCTGCTCGACTTGTCAGTCTCGCAGTCAGGCAAGCTTATGCCATTGCACTCAAGGGCTGATTTCCGACCAGCCTGAGCTTACCATCGCGCGCCTCCGTTACTCTTTGGGAGGCGACCGCCCCAGTCAAACTACCCACCATACACTGTCCCGGGCCTCGATTCAGAAACCGCGGTTAGACATCCATGACAACAAGGCTGGTATTTCACATTGCGACTCCACGAGGGCTAGCGCCCCCGCTTCAAAGTCTACCAGCTATGCTACACATGCCAACACGAATGCCAGTGTAAAGCTATAGTAAAGGTGCACGGGGTCTTTCCGTCTGACCGCAATAACCCCGCATCTTCACGGGGAATTCAATTTCACTGAGTCTATGCTGGAGACAGTGGGGAAGTCGTTACGCCATTCGTGCAGGTCGGAACTTACCCGACAAGGAATTTCGCTACCTTAGGACCGTTATAGTTACGGCCGCCGTTTACTGGGGCTTCGATTCAGAGCTTGCACCCCTCCTCTTAACCTTCCAGCACCGGGCAGGCGTCAGGCCCTATACGTCATCTTATGGATTTCGCAGAGCCCTGTGTTTTTGCTAAACAGTCGCTACCCCCTGGCTTGTGCCCCCCACCTATGGTTGCCCATAAATGGGGCCCTCTTATCCCGAAGTTACGAGGGTAATTTGCCGAGTTCCTTCAGCATAGTTCTCTCAAGCGCCTTGGTATACTCTACCTGACCACCTGTGTCGGTTTCGGGTACGGATTGATGTGGTAGCTATTTCCAGGAACCGCTTGGAAGCCCGACCAATCCAATAAGGTCAGACAACTTCTACGATCCGTCACTATCCACTAGCCCACGAATATTAACGTGGTTGCCATCGGTTACGCCTCTCGGCCTCACCTTAGGATCCGGCTCACCCTCCTCAGATTAACTTTAAGGAGGAACCCTTGGTCTTTCGGCGACAGTGTCTCTCACACTGTTAATCGTTACTCATGTCAGCATTCGCACTTCCGATACCTCCAACAGTCCTCACGGATCTGCCTTCACAGGCTTACGGAACGTTCCGCTACCGCGTAATCCTTGCGGACTACACCCTAAGCTTCGGTGTATGACTTAACTCCCGATACATTTTCGGCGCAGAAACCCTTATTTAGACCAGTGAGCTGTTACGCTTTCTTTAAAGGATGGCTGCTTCTAAGCCAACCTCCTGGTTGTTTTGGGATCTCCACATCCTTCCTGACTTAGTCATAACTTGGGGACCTTAGCTGTAGGTC
>CAWKKP010000008.1:0-282500 GCA_963850355.1 uncultured Alphaproteobacteria bacterium | reverse complement strand
GATTACATCGTCTCCGAATTTACCCGCGTCTTCTCATATGATGTCGACTTCCAACATCAAATCGAAGCCTCCGATGATTTCGAATTATTCTTTGGTAAGCCGCTGTCAGGCACCTCCAGCAAACGTAAAGTTTTGCACTACGCGCAGTTAAATTTTGGCGACAGATCAAAGAAATATTTCCGCTTCACCACAACCGATGGCCAAACCGATTACTTCGATGAATTGGGCCGCAGCGCCTCTCGCGCACTTTTGAAAACTCCAGTCTCCGGCGCAAAACTTACATCAGGTTTCGGCATGCGACGGCACCCGCTGTTGCGCTACTCGAAAATGCACACGGGCGTTGACTTCGGTGCCTCTACTGGCACCCCCATTCGTGCTGCTGGCTCAGGCATCATTGATCTTGCAGGTCGTCATGGTGCCTATGGAAACACCATCGTTCTCAAGCATGGCGAAAAATATAAAACGCTCTATGCCCACATGAGCAGACTTGCAGCGGGTGTGCGTAAAGGCAAACGTGTCAACCAAGGTCAGATTATTGGTTACGTGGGTTCCACAGGCCGTTCAACCGGGCCGCATTTGCATTATGAAGTCCGCGTCAACGATCGCCCCGTCAACCCAACAGCCATTCGTGCAGCAGGCGGCAAGCAATTGGCAGGCAAAGACCTGCAAGATTTCCGCGTCATGAAATCGCGCGTCGTTGCCATGATGCAAACAGCGCCAGCCTCGACGCAGTTGGCGCAAGTGGGACAGTAAGCATCAGGGTGATCCAAGAATCACATTCGGATCGATTGCTAGGCGCGGGTGCGCAAGGACGGTTTTGACCGCAGTATAATTTTCTTCGCCAAAGTGCAGATCACTTCTGCTGCGGGCCGAGCGTGTCCCTTCATGTGCGTCTTTTTCGAATACGGATAATGTTGAAGCCACGGCGTGGCGTGGCAGACCGAGATCATCAAACAACTGCGAAATAGTTTCCTCGCGCTTTGCGATAAGCTCGTTGTAGCGCAGCGCAAATAGCGGCACCTGTTGTTCGCGTGCTTCGTTATAATGCTGAATTTGCGTGGCCCACGCCACAGCCGACAGTGTGTCAAAGGTAAGCACGTCAGCATTTAAATCGATGATGCCTTGAAGATAAGATTCAGACATGCCACCGGACAACAAGCGCCAAAGCAGGGTGCGTTGATCTTTCGCCACAATCATGCCCGTGCCGTATTTCTGCACGAAGTGATAGGCCGAATTCGCCCAACCAAGTGCGTCGCGATACAGGAATATGTTTTTGCTCTGTGGCTGCGCATCACTTAGCAGTTTGATCTGTGGTGTTGATTGGCTGAAATGCTTGATGGCGATACACTTTGCTGATTCAGCTCCGGGAAATTGCGCAAGCAATCGCAATGCACCACGTGCCAATTTTAATGCATCTTTATGCCCTGCACCGTTCAACGCCAAAGCGTTGAATGTGATCGGCTCGGAAACACACCACACGCCATGCACACGATTAAAAACGTGGTGTAATAGAGTTGAACCACAATGCCCTGTGCTGAAAAGTTGCACGAGATTCGGAAGGTCCTGTAGGCGTTCAGTGATCGTGAGCAACTCTTCGAAGCCTACAATCGCGACATGATTTGCTTGTTCAAATTGTGCGTTATAAACGAATGGAGCCAGTGCCAGATTTGTTTCAACTGGCGTTTGGAGAAACACCGCGCTGTTGCGCGTGAAATCATACGTAAAGAGACTCCACCCATCTCCTAACACGACCGCTTCATCAGCAATCGTCTGGCTCGGGTTACATGTAAAACTTCGGTCAACATCGAACTCAACGATCCGCGTCCACTTCCGTGAAACGATATTGCGAATTTCGGCCATACTATTTCACTTTCTGAAAATCCGAACGTAAAAATCCCAGTTTGACTTGTTCGCTTTTCGACAGATTCGCAGCACACAGCCTGTGGCTCTCGCGCAGGTAATCCTTCAGCGCGACGTCATCCATCGACGTTTGATCAACCCGTTGTATCCACGTCATGCCGCGCGACGCCAAATAAGGTGCAGGTCGCAAGCCCGGCTGTTCTTTCAAGATGTCGTAACTCATGACTGAGACTTTAAAAGTAATAGCCAATTGCTTCTGCAGTTCCGGAAAAGCTAGCGCAAACATCTTGCCTTTAGGGCCCACCCACTTTCCATACATGAACTCCACCCCACTGCACCACATGAGCCGTGTGAGCAAGTGAACCGCAATAGTCATTGAAGTATTGAAGATTCATCATTGGAAAAAACTCGAGACCTTAGCATCAGACCAGTTCATTGGGCTTTACCGGTAAGGGTGGATCCTTGGGCTGCAACCAAGACCGCTGTTTGAACAGTTGGGCCATCAGCATCAGATCAACCCACTCCGGCAATTTTCCAGCCGAAGCCATGGCCAACCAGGTGACAATGCCAGGTGCCACCGACCGCTGCCCGCCATGTGCAGCCTTCAGTACCACCTTAGCCACCGCGTAGTCAGCCATGCTGGGCAAAAGGCGTAAAGCCAATGTGCCGGTCAGATCTGCCTTCTGCCGATTCACATTCGGCCTCGTCCGAACTTCTGGTGGATGCACAACCGACACAGATACGCCATAGGGCTTGGCCTCAACATGCAAGGCCTGGCTCAGACTGTTGATAAATGCCTTGCTCGCGGAGTAAGCAGCAAAATAAGGTGAAGGCCGCGTGGCCACCGCGGACGACATATTGACAATTGCGCCTGAACCGCGCGCTTTCATGCGCTTCACGGCCCAGTGACTAAGATGCGCAACCGCAAGCATATTGAGCCGAAAAAGCGTCTCAAGTTTCTCCCATGGGGCATCGGCAAATTCACCCGCAACACCAATTCCGGCATTGTTGACCAGAATATCTGGCACGAGTTCTGCCTCTTCCATGAAAATCAGAAAGGCCTTGCGGGAACGTTCATCCGTCAGATCGACAGCCATGATACGGGGCCGCATAGGCCCCATAATATTGTCAGCCGCACGCCGCAGACGGTCAGAGTCTCGCGCCAGCATGAAAACAGAATAACCAAGGTCAACAGACTTTCGGGCAATCTCAAAGCCAATGCCATCACTGGCGCCCGTGATCAGGACGACTTTAGACATTTACAAAACTCCGCTGCTACACGTCCCCTTGTGGGAGACGTTAGCGCGGAGCTCTCAGCGTGGCAATGAAGCTTAATGCAGGGTCAAAGCCTCTTTCTCAACAGCGGGCCGATTTGTTCCCGCGGCAACGCCATTGAAGACCAGCACACCTGCAACGACATCAACCTGAACCTCAGTGCCATCTGTCACCCGCCCCGACAAAATTTCTTCCGCCAAAGGATCCTGTACAAGTTTCTGTATGACGCGCTTCAAAGGCCGTGCACCATAGGCAGGGTCATAGCCCTTTTCTGCCAGCAGCGATTTAGCAGTGTCAGTCAAGACAACAGAAATCTTCCGTTCACTGAGCAATGTTTGCAAGCGTCCAAGTTGAATCTCAACGATGGCACCCATATGCGTCCGCATCAGCCGGTGGAACAGAATAATATCATCGACACGGTTGAGAAATTCTGGCCGGAACGACTGCTTCACCACATCCATGACTTTATCTTTGACCACATCAACATCCTGGCCCTCGGGCAAATTGACAAGGTAGTCAGAACCCAAGTTCGAGGTCATGATGATCAGTGTGTTCTTGAAATCCACCGTGCGCCCCTGACCGTCAGTCAAGCGGCCATCGTCCAACACTTGCAGCAGCACATTGAAAACATCGGGGTGAGCTTTTTCCACTTCATCAAACAGGATCACCTGATAGGGCCTACGCCGTACAGCTTCCGTCAATGCCCCACCTTCATCATAGCCGACATATCCCGGGGGAGCGCCAATCAGCCGTGATACCGAATGTTTTTCCATGTACTCAGACATATCAATGCGCACCATCGCCTGTTCGTCATCAAACAGATAGCCAGCAAGAGCCTTGGTCAATTCGGTTTTCCCAACACCTGTTGGGCCCAAGAACATAAAAGAGCCAATCGGTCGATTGGGGTCTTGCAACCCGGCACGTGAACGCCGCACTGCCGTAGACACTGCAATGACAGCATCTTCCTGCCCCACAACACGCGCCTGCAAAGCGGTTTCCATCTGCAGAAGTTTATCGCGCTCGCCCTCCAGCATCTTGTCAACCGGAATGCCCGTCCATCGCGATACGACCTGCGCCACATGGGACTGCGTTACTGCCTCTTCGACAAGACCAGACGCACCAGCCGCTTCAGCGCTAGCCAATTTCTTTTCCAAGGCCGGAATTTGCGAATAGGTCAGCTCACCAGCGCGGGCGAAGTCACCCTTACGCTGCGCCGTTTCAAGTTCATGTCGCGCTGCTTCCAATTCTTCTTTGAGCTTTGAAGCTGAAGCGAGCTTTTCTTTTTCCGCCTGCCAGTTGCGCGTCATCACAACAGATTTTTCTTCCGTCTCTGCCAGTTCTTTTTCAAGCTTCAGCAAGCGATCCTTGGAGGCGCTATCGGTTTCCTTTTTCAATGCCTCGCGCTCGATCTGTAACTGCATGATGCGGCGATCAAACTCATCCAGTTCCTCAGGCTTTGAATCAACCTGCATACGAAGCCGCGATGCCGCTTCGTCCATCAAGTCAATTGCCTTGTCGGGCAAGAACCGATCTGAAATGTAACGGCTTGAAAGCGTCGCCGCCGCAACAATGGCTGCATCAGTAATGCGCACCCCATGATGCAGTTCATATTTTTCTTTGATGCCGCGCAAAATCGAGATCGAGTCTTCAACCGTTGGTTCATTCACAAAAATTGGTTGGAAACGCCGCGCTAAGGCTGCATCTTTTTCAACATGCTTACGATATTCATCAAGCGTAGTGGCACCCACACAATGCAATTCACCTCGTGCCAAAGCAGGCTTCAATAGGTTTGATGCATCCATTGCACCCTCGGCTTTGCCAGCACCCACAAGCGTGTGCATTTCATCGATGAAAAGAATAATTCCGCCATCAGACGACGTGACTTCGGAAAGCACTGCCTTCAAGCGCTCTTCAAATTCGCCGCGGAACTTGGCACCCGCAATCAATGATCCCATGTCG
Source organism: uncultured Alphaproteobacteria bacterium (assembly GCA_963850355.1). GTDB lineage: Bacteria > Pseudomonadota > Alphaproteobacteria > Rhizobiales > Aestuariivirgaceae > Aestuariivirga. The sequence continues at coordinate 277,406 of CAWKKP010000008.1, read as the reverse complement.
AGAGCCATGAGCTTTTTGTCTTTCAAACTTTCGGGCACATCGCCTTTGATTATGCGCAGAGCCAGTCCTTCGGCAATGGCTGTTTTTCCCACGCCAGGTTCACCGATCAGTACGGGATTATTCTTCGTCCGACGTGACAACACTTGAATGGTGCGGCGAATTTCTTCATCGCGACCAATGACGGGATCAAGTTTTCCCTCCAGCGCCGCTGCCGTCAAATCTCGCGCATATTTTTTGAGGGCGTCATAGGACTGTTCAGCCGATGCTGAATCAGCCGTACGGCCTTTGCGCACATCATTGATGGCACCGTTCAAACCTTGTGGCGTCACACCAGCCATTTTAAGAGCTGCCGAAGCGTCGCTTTTTTCCATGGCCAGCGCCTGCAACAAGCGTTCGGCTGTGACAAAACTATCGCCGGATTTCGTGGCCAGTTTCTGCGCACTATCGAACACCCGCGCCAATTCCGGCGCAAGATAAACCTGTCCTGCCCCTCCCCCTGAAACTTTCGGGAGTTTGCGTAAGGACGCCTCAGTTTCAGTCAAAGCCACAACGGAATTGCCCCCTGCCGCCTTAATCAAATTGGAGGCCAAGCCCTCTTCGTCGTCGAGCAGAACTTTTAGAACATGCTCAGGTGTGAAACGTTGATGCCCCTCGCGCAACGCAAGCGACTGCGCAGCTTGTAAAAAGCCGCGCGACCGTTCTGTGTATTTTTCAAAGTCCATAAACCATCCTCACTTGAACGGGATATGGGAACGCCATTTTAAGGCTACAAGTGCCTTATTCGTCCTGTGGCGCGTCTTCAACTGTTGGCGCTGCAGCACGTGGCTTGCGACCGCGTGGGCGCGCAACGGGCGCATCATCTGCGACAACAACTTCTGCCACATCGGCCACAAGCGGCGTGGGCCGCTTCAAGAAAGAAGGCGCCTCCCAATTGCCGCCCTCTGCAGGTTCGGCATCACGTTGCACCACCACGGTTTCTTCTGTGGGGCGTTCAAAACGCTCTTGGCGTTCTGGACGTTCCGGTCGCTCTCCAGCCTCAACTTGGCCTTCAACAGCATTACCGCACCCTGACCTTCTTGATTGTAACGGTCATTGCGGCGCGGCCAGCGTTGTTTGAAGTTTCGATTATTGCCGCCCTCGCGATTGTTATTGTTATCGCGGAAATTCCGGTTGTTCCCGCGGTTTTGATAGCCCTGTGCTTGTCCTTCGCCTTCAGGCTGGCCTTCGCCACCTTCAGCTGAAACAGCACCTCCTGCAGCCTCACCGCCGTCACCTTCTGCATTTTCGCCTTCAGCACCGGCAACTTGCTCGTTGCCATCTTCATCATATTCTTCTTCTGCATTACGGCGCGAGAATTGAATGGGCTGCCCCACGGGTTGGGCAGCGAGCCAGACCCGGTAATAATGATCGGCGAATTGGTAATAACCCTCTGCCGCAACACTATCACCAGAACTATGAGCGTCGCGGGCCAATTGCATGTATTTTTCAGCAATTGTTTGCGCCGTGCCGCGCAATTTCACGTCGGGACCGTTGGAATCGTAAACACGATTGGCACCACTACCGCCCGATTGACCACCGCCGCCACCGCCACTGTTGCGGCGATTGCGGTTACGGTTGCGGTTCTTATTGTTGTTGTTGTGTTGTCCGATTCTCATGGAAATCCACTATCACTGTGAAAGCGCAACAACTGTGTATGACCACTTTATGGTCTTACCGCCGTTGCGATGTTGTCGTTGTAAGCTGCGAAAAAGCTTGTTCAGTTTGTTTGTCCTGGTTTCAGTCGCACCCTGCGGTTCCCGCATTTCTGCAGGCAATTCCGGCGTCCTCATTTGCGAAACGTGCCGACACTGGCACTCAGAACTTCACAAATTGCAGGGGTAACAAAAGCCTGCATAGCCGAAGCCGAAGCGATTCCAAAGCGAAATATTTAAGACCTTTTGAACACCAAACAGCGGTCATGCCCGGCCAAATCCCGCAGGCTTTCTTCAAGGATGAGACCAGATTCAGCAAAAATCACCGTAACATCATCCCGTTGTCCGGCACCAATTTCAACGATAACCCGGCCAATGCGCGATAAATGCTGAGGGGCACCACTCGCAATGGCGCGGTAACAGTCCAATCCATCGTCGCCACCATCCAATGCCAAGTGAGGATCGAAATCTTTCACGTCGCTAGAGAGCGCAGCTATTTCTGCCGCCTCAATATAGGGAGGGTTAGAGGCGATAATATCAAATGATCCAGTTACTGACCCGAACCAATCGCTCTCAACGAATGCCAATCGCGTATCAACAGCATGCATGTGTGCATTGTTCTGAGCCACTTCAAGAGCTGACTTGGATGTATCCACTGCAATACCAGTCGCAAACGGCCGTTCGGCCAACAGTGTCACCGCAATGATGCCACTGCCAGTCCCCAGATCAAGAATGCGTTGTGCCACGCCTGCAGGCATGCGCGCCAAACACGCTTCAATGAGTACTTCAGTATCCCCACGCGGATCCAACACGGCAGGCGTCACGGAAAAATCGCGCCCATAAAATGAACGTTTCCCAACAATGCGGGACACCGGTTCAAAATTCACCCGCCGCTCAACCAGCGTCTCGTAACGAACTGCTACATCATCGCTAATCACCATCTGCGGATCAGCGATGAGCTGCTCATGCGTCACACCGGCGGCATGTTGCAACAGCAGCCGCGCATCAAGCTGCGGCGTATCAACGTGGCTGAGTCGCAACCGCGCTGATCGCAGCAGCGCTTCAGCCGTTGGCATCTTGCTCTGCCATCAGGCTGGCCTGATGCTCCGTCACCAAGGCCTGCACCACATCTTCCAATGCTGGCCCCTCGATAATTTCCGGCAATTTATAAAGCGTCAAATTAATGCGATGATCGGTCAATCGGCCTTGCGGAAAATTATAGGTGCGAATACGCTCCGAACGATCTCCCGACCCCACTTGCCCTTTGCGTGTGGCTGAACGTTCAGCATCAATACGCGAACGCTCCATTTCATAAAGTCTGGCCCGCAACAATTTCATCGCCGCATTTTTGTTTTTGAGTTGCGATTTTTCTGTTTGCTGCGCCACGGCAAGTCCGGTTGGAAGATGCGTGATGCGCACAGCCGAGTCGGTTGTGTTCACAGACTGACCACCGGGACCTGATGAGCGATAAACGTCGATACGCAAATCCTTGTCTTCAATCTTGATGTCAACTTCTTCGGCTTCAGGCAAAACCGCGACAGTTGCCGCCGATGTGTGAATGCGCCCCTGCGTTTCCGTAGCTGGTACACGCTGCACCCGATGCACGCCGGATTCAAATTTCAAATGTGCATAGGCACCCGCACCATAAATATTGGCGATGACTTCCTTGTAGCCGCCATGTTCGCCATCACTTGTCGAAATAATTTCAACGCGCCAGTTTTTCGAAGCGGCATAGCGTTGATACATGCGGAACAAATCGCCAGCAAAAATTGCAGCCTCATCGCCACCCGTACCCGCCCGCACTTCCAAAATCACGTTGCGTTCGTCGGCGGCATCTTTGGGCAACAACAAGATGCGTAAATGCTTTTCGAGCGCTTCGATCCGGTCGGTGAGCACGGGCCACTCGGCTTCGGCCATCTCTGCCAATTCGCCACCTGCTGTGATCATATCAGCAAGGCCAGCCTGCTCGGCATAGGCCGCCTTCAGCGCCAGTGCCTGCTTGGCCGTGGGTTCCAATTCGGCATAGTCTTTCGACAGGCGCACAAAGGTTTCCCCTCCAGCACCAGAGGCAAGTTCATGTTCAACCGCTGCGAAGCGTTCGATGATTCTTTCGAGTTTTTCCGTTGAAATAGACGACATGGCGGCGGGGTTTAGACCAGCCGCCGCCAGAAGGCAAAGAACTACACTTTGGCTTCGAGTTTTGTCACATCAAGCGGTTCCGCCGCCAAAACCGCACCGGGCTGGCCCAGCACACCTTTTTCAATGCCGTCGATCACGTAAGTGATCGCACCACCATCTTGCACCGTGGCCACAAGACCTGGCTTGTTGGGTACGCGGAACTGGTCACCCTTGTTCATCAATTGCGTGGCAACGCGGTTGCCCTTGCCATCTTCAATCAACAACCAAATGTCGCGATTGGCTTTCAACACCAGCCGCACCTTGGCATCAGGCGAGCCGAACACACGTCCCTCAGAAACTGCAGCAACTTGTTGTTCAGCCGCTGGCACTTCCTTGGCGCCCGCAACATTTTCAGTGATGAAGGCGCCCAGCACGTCCTTGTCCAGTTCAGGAGGTGCTGCAATCACAGGCTCTTCGGCTTTCACAACAGCAATTGCCTCGCCGTCCATCGGCGTTTCGGTAATTTTGATAACGGCTTCGTCTGTGCCCGTCGATGCTGTGGGCATTGGATCAGCAGCTTCCAACGAGGCGACTTGTTCATTGACAACGCCGGTGTTTGACCCTGGCATCAACATCCACGTCACGCCTGAGAACAGCACAAAGGCTGCAACCACTGAGGCCACAATGCCATTATTGCCCGAGGGCATGGGCGGCAATTTGGGCATGCTGGGCAATTTGAAATTGATAGGCGGCAGTTTCACAAATTTGCCAAACTGCAAAATCTTGGCCGATGACAGTGGCAATGGATTGGCCGGATGGCGGCGTGGTGCCATTTGTGGTGCCGGCAGGAACGACACATAATGCTGCAACAAAGGTTCTGGCTCAAAGCTCAGGAAATTGGCGTAGGCCGCAATCATTTCCAAGGCTTCCGCACGCGACGGCATATTCGTCATATTGCCAAGTTCAATGGCTTCAAGGTGATAGGGATGAATGCCGACCTGCTCACTCGCCTGCTCCAATGACAGCCCGCGATCTTCGCGTTCACGCATCAAAAACCAACCGGCCTCCCCCGCGGGGTCCATAATCCCATCAGGTTTTTGACGGGCAGCGCCCACATTCAACTCAGGCATACGCGGCGCAATTCTATTCTCGTTCATGACTCAACCCACCTTCAAGCGAAGAAAGCTCCGCTTAACCTTTGACTAACCAAATGCCACTTTGGCGCAGAATGGTGAATGTTAGGCTAACGCGGGGTGAATTTTTGGCGCAGGCGGCAAAGTCACTCAGCAGGCAGCCCCCGCAACCCATTGATTTCCTTAACTAGGAAAATAACACTTGACACCGCACGGTGTTTTGGGTAGATTCTGCAACACTCCAGAAAACCATCCAGCAAAAACCACCCCAACAAGTCTCGGGCAAGTGTCGCCATGCGCGACATCCCACGGAGACGACGTGGGGGAGGATTTGATTTTACCGACCGTCACCCCGGCGCAGGCCGGGGCGAGGCTTTCGATATAAGCAATTGTAACCCAGCCTGATCCCGTCCTTCGACGGGATGACGAGTTGAGGGAATTGAGATATCAAAGTAGATTGAGATATCGTTTTTAGTAGAAACATCCCATGACTGAGAAACTCACGACTTACGATCCAGCCTCGGCACTCGTTGACGACACCGAAATCGCATTCTTCATGGCAGAAGCATTGGAAACAGGTGATGCGTCCTATATCGCAAAATGCGTTGGCGTCGTTGCGAGAGCAAAGGGCATGGCAGGGATTGCTGAGGAAACCGGACTTATCCCGCGAACAACTCTATCGCTCTTTCAGCGAAGACGGCAATCCAACTTTGAAGTCAACACTAGCAGTGATGAAGGCGCTTGGGATTGAGTTGACGGCGAAGGTGCCGGATGCGGCTTGAGGAGCAATTAAAGGGAAGCGTCCCCTTTTCTTTCCGGGAAAGTCGTGCTCCCATTCCATCCGTCATTCCAAACGCGAGTGTCGCGCAGCGGAACGAGCGATTTGGAAACCAGCTTGGGAGAATAAAGGGAAACGTCCCCTTTTCTCTTTCTCTTGGGAGAATAAAGGGAAACGTCCCCGTTTCTACGTTTCTACACGGAGATAACGTGCTGTAGGAACAAGAATGGCTTTAGGAGAATTCGCGCTCTTTTACTTCCGTAAACCTTCACGCAATCAAGACTTCAAGCTCAACTAATATTTCTGCGAGCTTGGGCACTCCAGCATTTTTTAATGCGTCAATGTATGCAGCAAATTCGAGCTTTGGATTTTTATAGTGAGTAAAGTCCTGCTTTACAGCTTCAATGAAGTGAGCCGGCGAAATATAGTAAGCGTCGATCAAAAATTGGTCTGGGTGCGAGACGTGAATTTTAAACTGCGAAACGTAATCACTAGGGAAGTCTCTGAGGTTGAACGTGACAATAGTTGATGCATGCCCATGTATCGCAGCAGCTAGAACGTGGTTGTCTTTTGCGTCTGGCAATTGCAAGCCAACTTCAAGATGTTCATAATTCTCCACTAAACAGTCAAGAATAGCTTCGTTCATGGCGTCGCGGGTTGACTGCAGCGATTGCTTTGTAACTGATGGTCGTTTTGCTTTCTTTACAACAGCGTCAATCCATTCATCATTTACACGTTCCGACCATCGGGCACGATACAATTTGGATTGCGCCACAAAAAGGACGAGACTTCGCAGCCTCGCCCCATAGAAAACATTTGCGTCAATGAATGCAGTGAAAGTTGAAATCATCAGTCAAGGCTCAGCTCTTGAGCAAGATCGTTTATCCGTTTCATGGCCGCACTTTGTTTCACCTTTGAATTGTTCTCAAACTCAACAAGATCCGAAAATTTAATTCTGCGGTGGCTGCCAACTTTTCGGTAGGCCAATTTGTCTGCTTCAATCTGTTGAACCAAAAACGGACGTGACACATTCAGATAATCGGCAGCTTGTTGTGTAGTCAATTCAGCTTGGTGAGGGATCACTGAAATCGGAACCCCTTCGCCCATTGTTTCCAAAATTCTGAAAATCAGAGCAACGGCGCGCGCAGGCAGCGGCACAATCACTTCCGCCTCACCTTGAACACTGATTTTTATATCGTGGCCTGATTTTGCGACGGTTCGCAGTTTATCAGCTGCAGCCTTTGCAATTGTGGCCTCAGCTTCATTCGCCACGAACGGACCTTGACCTTGGTCGAGTAGCGCAAGCATGGTTTATTCCTCCTGTGTGATGTTGGCCGAAAAGAGTTAATCAGCGTCTATTGCGCCTTAGAGCAACAATCGCCCATAAACGAAATAAACGCAACAAGTGAAGTAGTCGTAAATTGTGACGATGCAATGTTTAGTTAAAAAACGCATAGCCTTATGCAAAATCTAGTTAACGGAGGATCAGATGAAGCAAACAGCTGACTTTAAAAGAGTAAGCCAAATTCCCATGTCTTTTGAACCAATTACCCCAAGCCCCACTACAACACCACACCATTCCGCCCCGCAAACTCCATCAAATCCCCGCGCAGTGAATGCGCCGGACTTCGCAGCAACGGCTCCATGAACGTCCACAATTTCTTCTGATCCAGCGTGCGGATCATGGATTTTACGGGTCCGATGCCGGAGGGCACCATGCTCATCGAGGTCATGCCGATGCCGACAAGGCCCATGGCTTCCAGTGGGCGGCCGCCGAGTTCTCCGCACAGCGTGACCTTCTTGTTATGTTGTTTGCCCTTTTCGACGATCATGCGCATGGCGCTTAAAGCGGAGGGACTTAAGGGGTCATAGCGGCCTGACAATTTTGGATTCTGGCGGTCGGACGCGAACAGGAACTGCACCAAGTCGTTCGAGCCAATCGAAGCAAAGTCTACAATCGGCAACAATTGATCAAGCTGCCAGATCAGTGACGGAATTTCGATCATCACGCCTATTTCAAGCGACTTCGGCAGCAGCATGTCCGCGCGCCGCAAGATAGGCTTTTTCTTTTATCAACAGCGGCTTTTGCCATGACGATATTCCGAGACGTCGGCAATCATCGGGAACATGACTTTCATATCATGCCCCGCACCCGCCATCAGCATGGCGCGCACTTGCAAGCGCAACAGTGCCGGACGCTCCATCGACATGCGAATGGAACGCCACCCCATGGCTGGATTTTCTTCTTTTGGCTGCCGCAAGTAAGGCAGAATTTTATCAGCGCCAATATCCAGCGTACGGAACACAATGGGCTTGCCCTGCGCCTGTTCGATGACTTGGCTGTAATGCTTGATCTGCGCGTCAAGGCGCGGGAACCGATGCGCCAACATGAACTGCAACTCGGTGCGATAAAGCCCCACACCGTCAGCCCCAGATTTATGCAGATGAGGCATATCCACAATCAGACCCGCATTGATGTTGAGGCTGATGTTGATGCCGTCCTTGGTGACAGAGGGAAGATCACGTAGCGCTGCAAACTGCGCTTGCTTCTTGGCGTAAAACCGAACTTTCTCGGCATAAGCCTTTTGCAGATCTTGAGAGGGCCGCACAAAAAGTTCGCCCGTGCTGCCGTCAATAATAATTTCGTCATCAGGGTCGATGAGATCAACAATGCCCGTGGCCTGCCCAACAGCGGGAATGCCAAGAGCGCGCGCCACGATGGCGACATGGCTGGTTTTTCCGGCCTCTTCCAAAATCACACCGCGCAACTTGGTGCGGTCGTAATCCAAGAGTTCAGCAGGTCCCATATTACGGGCAACGACGATGGCGTTCTTCGGCAAGTCCGTGCGCGCCGCCGTGGCCAGTGCGCCTGTGAGAATGCGCAGCAACCGGTTCGACAAATCATCAAGGTCATGCATGCGTTCGCGCAGATAGGGATCCTGCATGCGCTGCATGCGCGCACGATTGTCGTTTTGAACGCGTTCTACAGCAGCTTCTGCCGTGAGGCCCGAATGCACGGCTTCCTGCAACCGGTGCAGCCAACCCTTGTCGTGGGCAAACATGCGAATGGTTTCAAGCACGTCGGAATAATCGCCCGTCCTTGGCGCGTCAGAACCGTCCAACAACTCATCAACCTGCGCACGCAATTGCGCAATGGCAGCGGTCAGCCGCTTTTCTTCCGCCGGAACATTTTCTGCGATGAGATTGTGAATTTCAACACGCGGCTCGTGCAACACCACAAAACCCAAGGCAATGCCTTCGGCCAAACTGTCAGCTTCAATGTGGTGGCTGCGAATATGGGCAACGTCGATGGCAACTTCGCGCGCCACTTCTTTGAGTTCGCCAGACGCAATAATTTCCGCCAGCACCATGGCTGTGGTTTGTAGGGCTTCTTCCTCCTCTTCGGAGTAATGCCGCTGCGTGCGGTTTTGCACCACAAGCACGCCGATGACAGAGCCGCCGCGCATGATCGGCACGCCGAGGAACGACTGGTAAATCTCTTCGCCTGTTTCCGGCAGATACTTAAACGCCGGATGGTGTTGTGCATCGGAGATATTCAGACCGATGGCCTGTTCGGCAATCAAACCCACCAGACCTTCGCCTGATTTCAAGACTGATTTGTGAACAGCTTCGGCTTTCAAACCTTCGGTCGCATAAAGCTCGAGCACATTGCCAGCCCGCATCACATAGATCGAGCACACTTCGGCCACCATGTTGGCCGCAATCAAGCGAACGATCTTGTCGAGTTTAGCCTGAGCCGTCTCCGGCTCCGCCATCACTTCCCGGAGTCTTCGGAGCAGGACACGCGGACCAAATGCGGAGCTGGGCATAGCGGGTGTCTTTAAGGCGTCAGTCTCCTCGCCCGCAAACGGGAGAGGTGACGAGAATGCTGCACGACATGTCCATTTTACTTTTTATCCAATCCATAGGCCGTATGCAGGGCACGAACTGCCAATTCTGTATAGGCTTCATCGATCAGTACAGACACTTTAATTTCAGATGTTGTGATTGCTTGAATGTTGATGCCCTTGTCCGCAAGGGCCGTAAACATCTTCGATGCAACACCGGCATGACTGCGCATACCGATACCGACGACAGACACCTTGGCCACATCAGCCGAATGCACAACGTCTTTAAATTCAACCTTGTCCTTCAGACCATTGATGATCTCAATGGACTTGCGCAAATCCTTGCGCGGCAAGGTGAAGGTAATGTCGGTGAACGAACCATCGGGCGACACGTTCTGCACGATCATATCAACGGAGATGTCTTGCTCGGCCAGTGGACCAAAAATGGCCGCTGAAACCCCGGGCTTGTCTTTCACATGGCGGATGGAGACTTTTGCCTCGTCGCGCGAATAAGCAATACCACTGACAACGTGTTGTTCCACGATTTTGTCCTCATCACATACGATTGTTCCAGGGCCCGTACCGTCGGGCTTGTTTTGATTGGGCGAGTCGGGTGCCTCAAACGACGAGCGAACTTGCAATGGTACTTTCTTGACCATCGCGAGTTCAACCGAACGTGTTTGCAGCACTTTGGCACCAAGCGAGGCTTGCTCCAACATTTCTTCGTAGGAAATGCGATCAAGCTTATGCGCCGCCGTCACGATGCGTGGGTCGGCCGTATAAACACCATCCACATCTGTATAAATATCACATGACGCATCAATGGCAGCAGCAACGGCAACAGCCGATGTGTCAGAGCCACCGCGACCAAGTGTTGATACGCGCTTGTCGGGCCCTAAACCCTGGAAGCCCGTGATCACCGCCACTTGGCCTTGTTCCATGCGCTTTAAAATTTCTGAACCATTGATGCCGCTCATCCGAGCGGATCCATGCACACCGTCGGTTTCAATGGGGATTTGCCAGCCCGCCCACGAGCGCGCGGGGATGCCCATGTCTTGCAACACGATCGCCAACAGACCAGCTGTGATCTGTTCACCCGTGGCAACAACAGCGTCATACTCCCGCGCATCATGCACAGCCGCAGCTTGGCGGCACCATTCCACCAGCTGGTTTGTGGTGCCAGACATAGCTGATACAACGACGGCAACATGATTGCCGGCTTTCACTTCGCGTTCCACATGGCGGGCCACATTACGGATGCGCTCAACATCCGCAACCGACGTGCCCCCGAATTTCATGACCAAACGGCCCATCAATTTAACCCTAAAAAACCAAAATTACCCGCATCGGGACAATATGTCCCGCATCACTCTTGAGTTTCTGATGAACCCCCGACGCTGGCTGGCCGTTCTAATAGTGGACGCATCCCCGGGATGCAATATAAGGACAACCGAAATTTGGACCTTAAAGCCATGACAATCGATACAAAATCGCTTCCCCCCAGCCTTGATCCGGCGGAGGTGGAGAAATTCTCCAAAATGGCCGCCGAATGGTGGAACCCCAAGGGCAAATTTGGCGTTCTCCACGTCTTCAACCCCGTGCGGCTGGATTATATCAAGGAACAAGTCTGCGCCCGGTTGGGCCGAGATCCCTATGACCGTGAACCTTTCAAAGGCTTGCGTTTTCTAGATATCGGCTGTGGCGGCGGTTTGCTGTGCGAACCCATGGCCCGGCTTGGGGCCACGGTTGTGGGCGTCGATCCGTCAGAAAAAAACATCAAAACCGCCTCGGTCCATGCCCTCGAAATGGAATTGGACATCGACTACCGCGCAGGCCTTGCTGAGGACCTAGAAGCCGTGGGCGAAAAATTTGACGTCATCCTGAACATGGAAGTCATCGAGCACGTGGCTGACCCTGCGGCCTTCGTGAAAACCTGCAGTTACATGCTGAAACCCGGCGGCCTGATGTTCGTGGCCACGCTTGAACCGCACGATGAAATCATTTGCGCTCGGCATTGTCGGCGCGGAATACATTTTGGGCTGGCTGCCGAAGGGTACACACCAGTGGGAAAAATTTATCACTCCCGTTGAGCTCAAGGGCTGGCTCCTCGACAACAACGTGAACATGGTTGCGGAGAGTGGCGTCACCTATCACCCCCTCGCCAATGAATGGCGACGCTCGAATGACATGGGCGTGAATTATATGGTGGTGGCAGCGAAAGAATGACGTCGGTCAGGAGATATGAAAGTCGCGATGCAACGGCACTAGCGCAAGTCTTTCGCGCAGCTGTCGATGGCTTGGCACCGAAGTTTTACAATCCAGAACAAGTCAGAGCGTGGTCAGCCAGGGGCGCAAATGCAGTGGAAACCGATCAACGCTGTTGTGATGGACGAACGGTCTGGATTGCGACAGATGACAACGACAGTCCTATTGCATTCATCGACCTTAAAGCCAGCGGTTACATCGACATGATGTTTTGCCATCCGTCACATGTGGGTAAAGGTGTGATGTCAAAACTGTACAAGACACTAGAGCTTCATGCCAAAGATAATGAGATTGAATATTTGACAACAGATGCAAGTGCCGTGGCGCAATCTGTCTTTGACCATTGGGGCTTTGAAACACTGACCCGCAACGACTTTGAACGCGATGGTGTTAAAATATTCAATTTCTCAATGGCAAAAAAACTCAGTTGAAAATCTGAGACAAATCTCTTGCACCGTGAAGCACGCGCAATACTTCAACAGCTTTGCCATTTACACGATAGAAAATCAGGTACTTGCCTTCTACCAGAACCCGAACATTTGGGAGCAAGTCGTCGCGTAACGAGCCGCGCTCAGGCATATCGAAAAGGCTGTCGATATTATCGCCAAGCAACTTCAAATAGTTATCAGCAGCAATAGGGTTATGTTGCGCAATATCGCCCCAGATTTCAATCAAGTCCTCTTCGGCTTCAGCCTTAACTTGGACGCGGAATGTCATTAAGCAGATTTCTTCAGCAGGTTTTTGCGCCTTGTCTTAGCTTCAGAAATTACTTCGTCAATTGACACAAAGCGACCTGGACCAGAGTCAATTCCACGCTGAATCATTTCGCGCGTTTGATCCAACGCGTTTTGTCTCGCATAGCGATTCTGAATCCAGCCTCGAAGTGCATCTCTCACCACTTCACTCGCAGTGGCGTATTGACCAGACGCAACTGCGTCCATAATCATTTGATTCAGTTCAGGCGTAAGTGCGATAGAGACTTTTTCGGTTTTACTCATTCTGAAAATGTAGCAAATATTACCACCAAAATCAATTCCCATCCTCCGGCAATATCGGCAGAGGATGCACCTCAATACCCTCTTCCACCAACTCCGATGCCTGATCTGGAGTGGCGTTTCCGAATATCCCACGCGCCTTTTTTTCTTTGTCGTGACTCTTCCGCGCTTCCCCAGCGCAGTTATCGCCGACATGTTCGGTACTCAATTCCAATTGCGAACCCACTGTTGCACCGCACAACATGTCGTCCTTGACTATTTGTATGATAATTTGTCTAGTGTGGCTGAGAGGCTCCTTACAGAACAGAGCATCTTGACTCGTATAGCAATGTGACGCCGCTCCTGAGGGGCGGTGTTGGCGTCATCAAAAAAACTCAGAACTGGGCACACTGCTGCACGTTCACAGTCAGTGACCCTCATGGAGGATACACTATGACACTCAATCGCCGTACACTTCTCAAAGCCGCAGGTGCCATCACCATTGGTGGTTTCACGTTCCGCCCAGCCTACGCAGCGCTGCCCAAGCTCGAAAAGAAAGACAAATACAAAGTCGGTTTTGCCCAAACCGAAAGCAATAATCCTTGGCGCTTGGCCCAAACCAAAAGCATGGAAGACGAAGCCGCAAAGCGTGGCTGGCAGTTGGTCTATACCGACGCCGCAGGCTCTGCTGCAAAACAAGTGGCCGACGTGCGCTCGATGATTGCGCAAAAGGTCGATGTGATCTTGCTTGCACCTCGCGAAGAGAAGCCTTTGATCCCCGCTGTGATGGAAGCCAAAAAAGCTGGCATTCCACTGTTGCTGATTGATCGCAACGTTGATCAGTCCCTCGCCAAAGGCGGCGAAGACTATGTCGCCTTCATTGGTTCTGATTTCGTCAAGGAAGGCGTGCAAGCCGCAGAAGCTCTCACAGCAGCTGTTGGTGGCAAAGCAAAAATCATCGAACTGCAAGGCACCACAGGAAGCTCTCCTGCCAATGATCGCATGTCGGGTTTTGCGACCTACATCAAAGATCATCCGGGCATGGAAATCATTGCGTCGCAGTCCGGTGACTTCGCACGCGACAAGGGCCGCCAAGTTTTTGAAACGCTTTATCAAGCCCATCCAGAGGCAACAGCCCTCTATTCGCACAATGATGAAATGACCATGGGTGCCATCGCAGCCATGGAAGCAGCTGGTAAAGTTCCCGGCAAAGACTTGATCATTGCATCAATTGACGGAACCAAGGATGCCACCCAGGCGCTCATGGATGGCAAGGTGCTTGTGGTGGTGGAATGCAATCCCAAATTCGGTCCTGCTGCTTTTGCCGCCATTGAAAAATACGGCAACGGCGAAACCTTGGAGCCACGCCTTGTGAATACCGACCGTGTTTTCACCAAGGATAACGCTGCTGCCTATATGCCAGAAGCCTACTAAGTTTTAGCGCCTGATCAACACAGATGGTGGAGGCCCGAGGGCTTCCGCCATCTCATGGTTTTTCTGCCCCACGGAAGGTTCAATGACGGCTTCCCTTCTTTCAATGCAAGCAATTTCAAAAAGCTTTGGCGGCGTGCCGGCCCTCATTGAGGCGTCACTTGATGTACAGCCAGCCGAAGTCATGGCGCTAGTCGGCCAAAATGGCGCTGGCAAATCCACGATGATCAAAATTCTCAATGGCGCTTATGTGAGAGATTCAGGCAGCATCACATTCCATGATAAACCTTGGACCGCTGGTTCACCGCAACAAGCCCAGCGCGCGGGCATCAGTACAATTTTTCAAGAGATCAACCTCATCGGTTATCGTTCAGTCGCCGAAAACATTTTCCTTGGTCGTGAGCCGCTGCGTAAATTCGGTCTGCTGGATTGGGCGAAAATGAATAGGGATGCAGCGGCTTTGCTTGCACGTTTTGAAGTCAAAGTTGACGTGAGTGAACCACTGGAGAATTTCTCAACCGCCATCCAACAAATGGTCGCCATTGCACGTGCAGTGTCTTTTGACGCCAAGTTGGTGATCATGGATGAGCCGACGTCTTCGCTGGATGAAGCGGAAGTTGCAGTGTTGTTACGCACCGTGCTGCAATTGAAAGCCGAAGGTGTGGCTGTGATATTTGTCAGCCACAAACTGGATGAGCTTTATAAAGTCTGTGACCGCGTTACCATCATGCGCGATGGCCGCACAGTTGCTGTGAGCAACATGGCCGATATTTCCAAGTTGCAACTTGTGGCCAGCATGCTGGGGCGCGACTTGGCCGAAGTGAAGAAAAAAGGTGCCACGGCCTTTGAAGCAGGTGTCGGTAATATTGGTGACGAATTATTATCAGCCGAACACATCGCCATCGGCCACCGTGTGCAGGACGCCACACTCAACATTCGCAAAGGTGAAATCATTGGCCTTGCCGGACTGTTGGGATCAGGCCGTACCGAAACCGCACGCGCCATATTCGCAGCTGATAAAAAATCGGGTGGCACTTTGAAATTCAATGGCGCAAACGCCGACTATAAATCTCCGGCCGAAGCCATAGCCGCAGGCATGGGATATTGCTCTGAAGACCGCAAGGCACAAGGCATTGTGCCGGGCATGTCTGTTGCTGAAAATCTGACCTTGGCTCTAATGCCAGCACTGACGCGTTCGGGCATGTTGGACGAAGCAAAGCAGCGCGAGATTGTTGAACGCTTCATTAAAGACATTGGCATCAAGTGCGCCGGGCCTGATCAAAAAATCAAGGAACTTTCAGGCGGCAACCAACAAAAGGTTTTGTTGGCGCGCTGGCTGTGCATGAATCCTAAACTGTTGATCCTCGATGAACCCACACGCGGTATTGATGTGGGCGCAAAAGCCGAGATACAAAATCTCATTCGCAAACTTGCCAACCAAGGTTTGGGCGTGTTGATGATTTCATCTGAGCTGGAAGAAATCGTCGAAGGTGCAGACCGCATCTTCGTCTTGCGCGAAGGGCGTACCGTGGCTGAACTTGGTCATGATGAAGTAACGGAAGCCGCCATCATGCATGCCATGGCCCAAGGTAGTGAGACGAGCGCCGACTCCACGGAGGGAGTAAGCGCCCATGGTTGATCGTGCTGCATTTTTTCAACGCTATGGTGTGGCATTGGCGGTTGTCATTCTCATTCTGTTTAATCTTGCCGTCACACCAAATTTCGCAACGTCGCAAACCCTCGCCGTCAACCTCTCGCAAATCTGCACGATTGTCATTGTGGGTGTGGGCATGACGCTGGTGATTGCCACAGGCGGCATTGATCTTTCCGTGGGATCATTAATGGCCATAGCGGGGGCATTATCGCCGATGTTCTTCACGGGCCAATTGCTGCCCATGCCCAATCTTTACGTCGGCATCGCTGTTGGCATCATCATCCCTATTCTCGCGGCGGGCGTATTTGGCTTGTTCAACGGCTGGCTCATCACCAACTTCAAAATTCAACCGATCATCGCAACACTGGTATTGTTCATTGCGGGTCGCGGCATTGCGCAGGTGTCCACCAACGGTGACTTGCAAGTTTTTAAAGTGCCAGAATTTCAGGCCATCGCCATAGGCCGGGTTTTGGGTGTGCCCTTCCAAGTCTGGATCATGCTGGCGATTGTGGCAGTGTCGGCGTTCATTCTGCATCGCACGGTTTTTGGAAAACAAGTTTTGGCTGTGGGCGGTAATGAAGAAGCCGCAAGACTTTCCGGCATTCCTGTCACCCGCATTAAATTCTTGGTCTATGCCATTTGCGGCATGTGCAGTGGTGTTGCGGGGCTGATTGTGATCGCCATGAATTCTGCTGCTGACGCCAACTTGATTGGCTTAGGGATGGAGCTTGATGCGATTGCCGCCGTCGTTGTTGGCGGCACACTGTTGTCAGGCGGACGCGCTACAATTGTGGGAACGCTGCTAGGTGCACTGGTCATTCAATTGGTGCGCTACACGCTGTTGGCCAATGGTGTACCAGACCCTGCCGCACTGGTGGTGAAAGCCGGATTGATTGTGCTTGCCGTATGGCTCCAACGCCAGGAGCAAGCATGATGAAGGGCTTTCGCATTTCCCCCAGCATTGCCGTGGTCGCCGTACTCATCATTCTGACGCTGCTCGGCGCGTGGCGTTATGATGGCTTCATCGGCGCTTACAATGTGCAGTCGGTTTTGCGTTACAATTCCATGTTTGCACTCGTTGCCCTTGGCATGTGCTTTGTGATTATGGCAGGAGGCATTGATCTCTCAGTCGGATCTGTTGCTGCGTTTTCCAGTGTCGTATCAGCCTATCTCAGCCCCTATGGTTTGCTGCCGGGGTTAGCGGGCGGGTTGTGTGCTGGACTCTTGGCCGGAACCCTCAACGCCTTGATCATTACGCGTCTTAAAATCATGCCGTTCATAGCTACGCTCGCCACCATGTTGGCGGCATCGGGCACGGCTTTGCTGTTGGCTAACAATCAATCTGTGTCTGTATCCTACGACACGGCGTTCACTTCCTTAGGACAAGGTGATCTCCTCAGTTTCATGCGCCCCGAATGGGTGGACGCTGACGACGCAGGTTTCTTTGGCGGCTTGCTGGGTTTCATTCTGGGCTTCCCAACGCCAGCATGGATGGCACTGGCTGCA
The DNA here is from genome assembly GCA_963850355.1 of uncultured Alphaproteobacteria bacterium. GTDB lineage: Bacteria > Pseudomonadota > Alphaproteobacteria > Rhizobiales > Aestuariivirgaceae > Aestuariivirga. The sequence continues at coordinate 260,008 of CAWKKP010000008.1, read as the reverse complement.
TACATCGTCGGTGCCATCATCATCAATCATACGGCCTTTGGCCGCAGTGTTCTGGCTGTTGGCGGCGGCGCCGAAGCCAGCCGCCTGATGGGGCTCTCTGTTGATCGCACCGTTTTCAGTGTCTACGTGATTTCAGGCGCCATGGCGGGCTTGGCGGGAGTTATTCTCGCATCGCAATTTGGGGCGGGGCAACCCATCGAGGGTGTGGGCTGGGAACTCTTCGCCATCGCATCCGTGGTTGTCGGCGGCACCTTGCTGACGGGTGGAAATGGTTCCATTGGCGGAACATTGGCCGGCGCATTGCTGCTCGGTATCATTTTCACCATCCTCAACTTTGAAAACGGCATGGGCTGGATTTCGCTGTCGGCCTATTGGCAATCAGTGGTGCGGGGATTGTTCCTGTTCGTCGTCGTGGTGTTGCAAGCCAAGCTTTCAAAACGGGTACTGGTTTGAATAGTGATCAGTTGCCATCTTCCGGCAACACCGGCAGGGGATGCACCTCGATACCCTCTTCGGCAAGTTCTACCGCCTCTTCTGGCGTGGCGTTTCCGATGATGCCGCGTGCCTCTTTTTCTTTATAATGAATCTTCCGCGCTTCCTCGGCGAAATTATCGCCGACGTTTTCAGCATTCTTCACAACATGCTCGCGATACTCACGCATCATTTGCAGCATGGCTTGCGCACGCGGATCGACAGGGCCTGCTACCATGGGCTGCGCCGCGTCGGATTTGCGATTGGACTTGGCGGGAATGCCCGGTGCCATAATCTGCTTTTCAACTTTGATGGAACCACAAACGGCACACTCCACCAGGTGACGCTTTACCTGTTTGTCATAGGCATCACTGTTGGAAAACCATGCTTCGAATTCATGGCCTTTATGACACTGTAAATCGTAGCGGATCATCTCAGACCTGCTTCAACGCGAAATCACGCGCATTCTTTAACGCCGGTATGCGCGCCCGCACATCAGCTGATTGTGCAGGATCAATCTCAACCACCAAAACGCCGGGGTCATCTCCCAATTCCGCCAACACTTCGCCCCACGGTGAAATCACAATCGAATGGCCATAGGTGGCCTTGCCTGAATCATGCACGCCCCCTTGTGCTGCTGACAGTACAAAACTTCCCGTTTCAATAGCGCGCGCCCGCAACAACACATGCCAGTGGGCTTGCCCCGTCGGTACCGTGAAAGCGGCAGGATAGGTCAACACGGAACAACCCGCATTGGCCAGCGCATTGGCGAGACGGGAAAAGCGCATGTCGTAACAAATGGCGAGGCCTAATTTGAAGTCCGGCAACTGTGCCGTCACTGCTGCTTCACCCGGATTGTAAGTCGCAAATTCGCGGTAGCTGTCGCCATTGGGCAGATCAATATCGAACAAATGGATTTTGTCATAGGTCGCAACAAGCGATCCATCCGGCGCAAACAACATACTGCGATTGGCGAGTTTTTCTCGGCCTGCATTCAAAGCCAATGAACCTGCGTGAAGATAAATCTTCAACTCTTTCGCCAGCGCCGAAAACCCATGCACAAAAATATCGTCTTCTTGCCGCATCGCCACGGCTTTCAAACGGTCCTTGTCGGGTTCAAAGATGTTCGACACTTCAGGTGTCAAAACATAGGTGGCCCCTTGGGCCGCGGCCTCGCGCACCAGCGCCGTCGCATCAACAAGGTTCCTCGCCATGTCGCGGCCCGAACGCATTTGAACAATGCCAACTTTACTCATCAAATCGCCAACAGAGCATCAAGCTTGCCCTGTTGCTCCAAAGCATGAATGTCATCGCAGCCCCCAACATGGATTGCACCAATAAAAATCTGCGGCACTGTCCGCTTGCCGTTAGCACGTGCCATCATGGCTGCGCGCTTGGCCAGATCGCCACTCACATCAACTTCCGTGAAAGCCGCGTTCTTCCTTTTCAAAAGACCCTTGGCCATGCTGCAATAGGGGCAAAACGGTGTGGTGTAGATCGTAATATCTGGCATTGATGCGTCCTCAAGCCTCAATATGCAATCGCGTGGGCTCCAAAACAAGAGCGAAGCTCAATACATTGACGCGAGCAGCACCCGCTTTTTTCAGCGTTTCAGCGCAGGCATTGGCGGTGGCACCCGTGGTTCTCACGTCATCGACCAGCAAAACTGATTTTCCCTCAATCATCGGGCGCTTTTCCGGCGGCACCTCGAAGGCCTTCTGCACATTCTTGCGGCGCTCTTTGGCATCCAAACCCACCTGAGACGTCGTGGCCTCGTGCCGCAATAAAACGTCATAAACCCAAGGCTTGCGGCTTGCGTCCGCAATCTTGCTGGCCAGAAACGCGGCTTGATTGAAACGCCGCTGCCACAACCTGCGACGATGCAGCGGTACTGGCACAATCACATCAGTGTCTTCGAGTAGAGTGCGGCCAGCCCCCACCATCATCCGCGCCATAGCCAAACCTGCTTCATGTGTGTCGCGATATTTCAACAAATGAATCAAATGTTTCGAAGCATCATCAAAGGCCACAACAGCCCGCGCCCTGTCCCACCGAGGTGGATCAGCCATGGCAGCGGCGGATACAACACCTTCCCCTTCATCATAGGCAAAAGGTGTACCCAACACGGCGCATACCGGGTCATCAATGAAATGCAGTTTCTGCCAGCAGGTCAAACACAAGGCAGCGCCCGAGGTGACAGGCGTTTGACAGCCCAAACACAGGGGTGGCGTAACAAAATCCACAGCCGCAGCCCAACCCCGCACAGCAAATTGCCAAAGCGGCTTTATAGCGCCAGAGTTTTCAGCTATCGGCTCATCCACCATGTCAACCGCCCCACAGGTATTCAACCGCGCACTTTATATAGAGAGACAATCCAACGCCAGTGGTGAGGCGTTGTCGCTGTTAGACGCGCGTATCGCAGAGGAATTGCAAGACCGCCTCAATCTCATCATTCGCACCTTTGATAGGGCATTGCTGATTTCGCCACGCAATGAACAGGTTCTCGCGGCTCTCAAACAAACCGAAAAATGTGAAGCAATTGAATGCGCTGCGCCTTTGGTTTCAGAAAACCTCAACCTGCCATCTGACACTTACAATGCCGTCTTCAGTCTGCTGGACTTGCATGCCGTTAATGATGTGCCGGGATATATGGCGCAGATCGCGCGTGCTTTAAAACCTGATGGCCTTGCCATGTTTGCATTTTTTGCAGGTGAAACGTTGCGCGAGTTGCGCGAGACGTGGCTGATTGCGGAACAGCAAATCACAGGTGGTGCCAGCCCCCGCGTGGCCCCGATGATCGGTCTTCAAGAGACGGGTGGATTGCTACAACGGGCAGGCCTTGCGCTGCCAGTGGCGGATGTGGATCGTGCCACGCTGCGTTATGCCGATGCCATGACTCTGATGCGTGAAATCAAAGGGCTGGGGTTTGCCAATTGCCTGATTGGCAGGTCCAAACGCTTCATCACACCCGGCCTGTTGTTTCAAGTGGCGACGAGCTATCCCGCAGCCGCCGATGGTCGTATCGCCGCAACCATAGAAATAGCCTGGGCCACAGCTTGGAAACCAGATGCGTCACAGCAGCAGCCTTTGAAACCAGGAAGTGCCAAGGCCAGGTTGGCTGACGCGCTTAAAGTCAACGAAGTGAAGTTGTAGCGCGTCGGTCAGTTCGAACTTCCGGTCTTTGTCCAAAAGACGAAGACGCATGGAACCTTTATATGTCTGGATTTGACCCGGGGCGGACGAAGGAGCAGGAACTGAAGCTGACGATTTGGTGTCCGCTTCAATGGTCTTTAGTACACGCTTTCTAACCAGGTCAGACGCTTATTTTGCCTCCTACAGCATCACCGGGAGGTTGATCCTGCGATAAATGGCAAGCTCGCGCGGCCAGCATGGTTCATCATCTCGAAAGGACCAGCTTCTCCAAGCCGCGCAGAACTGGACTTGGCCTCCACTTCAAATCCGTTTCCAACATGTCGAGTTTCATGCCGGGAAAATAGTGCAGCAAAGCGCTGAACGCCACACGCGCTTCCAACCGTGCAAGAGCTGCACCAACGCAATAATGCCCGCCTTCTCCGAACGTGAGGTGCCGGTTTGACTTTCTGTCAAAATCGAGAGCATGAGGCGATGTAAACTGTCGGTCATCCCGATTGGCGGATGCAACTGCACCAAGCACAATGTCACCACGCCGAATGCTCACCCCTGCAAGCTGAATGTCATCGCGGGCATAGCGATACGTCGTTGCCTCGACAGGGCCGTCATAGCGGAGCAATTCCTCAACAGCGTGACTGGCAATGTCAGGTTCTGCTGCAAGCCTCTCGCGCGCGCGTGAATCTCGCAGCAGAGCAAGCGTCCCGTTGCCGATGAGATTGGTGGTGGTCTCGTGTCCAGCTGACAGGAGGATGGCGATCATGGCCTGCAATTCTTCTCCACTGAGCCGATCGCCATCGGCTTCGATCGCCACAAGCGCTGAGACGAGATCATTCGCGGGCTTGGCTCGCTTCATGGCGATGAGCTTGCGCAGATAGCGCACGAAATTGATCATGCCCGGGAGTGACAACACGATACGCCACGATCCAGCCGGGGCGCTCAGCAGGATTTGCGACCAGTGTGCGAACTTGGTGCGATCAGCTTCGGGCACGCCGAGCAGTTCAGAAATCACCGTTACCGGCAAGGGGAGAGCGAATACCTGGATGAGGTCGAATTTGGATTGACCCTTAAAATTGTAGATCAGACGCTCGGTGATTTCTTCGGTGAATCCGACAAGTCGATCCATTTGCTTGGGCGTGAACCCGGCCTGCACCAGTTTCTTCAGGCGCGCGTGATCGGGATCGTCCATACCGAGCATGTTGCGGGTCAATGGCTTCAGAAATCCTGGGATCCGAGGCTGCTTGGCGAGCATCTCCGGCGTCAGCGCATTGGCCGGATCCTTCACCAGACGCTCGTCCTTGAGAAGGCGTGAAACATCCACATAGCGGGTGACAAGCCAGCCCATTTGTCCTGCCGGCAGTTTGATCTTGCAGATGGGGGACTTGTCCCGCAATCTCGTATAGATTTGATGCGCACTGGCCTTGTGCGCAGGGCTTGCGAGATTGATTGGTTCGGGCTCGATCATACTATGTCTCACGTGCGGCTGGTTAAATCTTGCGGATTTGCTGCGTCAATTGCGCAACATTTTCAGGCATGCAGCGGCGGCCAATGCCGCATCGGGCGCAAGCACTTCACTTATTTCTCCAGCCGCGACCAATTCAATTGCTTTCGCGCGTACGAGCTTTCGGAGATCAATGCTTGCGTCCAGTTCCGGCTGAACGGTGTTGAAGATGAGTTGGCCGTCAACTGACAATTTCGCAACGCATGCTGCGACGTCAGTGTTCGCCAGTGCCGCAGGACTTGATGCGAGGCACAAAGCGACAGCGATAGGGGTTGATTTAATGAGCATTTAGACACCTTGTTGGTTTGCGATGAACCACAGTTTGAATCAGTCGTGGATGATTGGCTACTCGCACGCATCCCTTGGGTTGGATTGCCATGGGATGACTGCTAAGTGGTCGATATGAAAAGACGAATTCCAACACAGAAGCGCTCTGAAGAAACCGTCGGATATCTTTACGAGGCGGTTGCTCGAATTTTGGAGCAAGGGAGCGAGGGTCGCCTCACGACCAATCACATTGCCGAGAAAGCGGGCGTTTCAATCGGCACTCTATATGGATACTTTCCAGACAAGTCGGCCTTGCTGCGCGCCATGGCTCAGCGGGAATTTGCGCGCCAACAGGAGCGTGTTCAACTGTTGCTCAACGACAGCTCTCCATCTGAGTTGCCGGAAACACTCATTCGGAATGTCATTCATTCCGCGTTGCGCCCCTTCGCCGCTCGCTCAAAAGTCCGGCAGTACCTGATGCAAATTCTGCTTCGGGATGCCACGTTACTCGAAGTGGCGCGCGGCGAGCGACAGCAGGTGTTGACGCTTCTGCTCTCAGCCTTGGCCGCGCGGTGGCCGGATCGGGCCGTCAGCCTTTCCGAGAATGCGCAGTATACACTGGCCTCAGCAATCATGAGTGCTGCTCATACCGTAGCTTTGGAGCGACCAGAATATTTTGAAACGCAGGAGTTTGAAGATGAACTCGTTGACATTGTTGTTCAGCGCACAATGATGCCGGTTGGCCGTGCGTTCCAAAGTGGGTAATCCTCGCCGAGACCATGATGTCTCGCAATTTGAAACGGCTTTTCAACCATTGAGTTGCGCCAGATGCACGCGAACAAAAAAACCGCGGCAGATTCAATTCAACGTCTGCTCTTGGCCCTTAGCGGCAGATTTTACGCCCTGATTTTCCGTCTGCTATTCTATCGAAAGCAGACACAGCAGACCCTGCATCAATGACGCACCTTTGAAACTCAAACTGACCCACGACCACATTATAACAACTCTTCCAAATGCGGAATGAGCGGCTTGTCTGCTGGTGGCATGGGGTGATCACGCAGCGCCTTGGCCCTCACCCACTTCAAGGCCTGACCTTCATTTGAAATCACGTCACCCTTCCACCGCCGACACACATAAAGCGGCATCAACAAATGAAAATCATCATAGGCATGAGATGCAAACGTCAGCGGCGCGAGACAACTTTCTGACACATCGATGTTGAGTTCTTCTTTCAGTTCGCGCACCAGCGCTTGTTCAAGTCGTTCACCCTGCTCCACTTTGCCGCCCGGAAATTCCCACAGGCCAGCAAGGGATTTACCCTCAGGGCGCTGCGCGATTAACACGCGGCCATCAGCATCAATCAATGCAACGGCAGCAACCAGTACCAGTCGCATCAGCTGCGATACGAGCCATTGATGTCGATGTAGCCATGCGTCAGATCACAGGTCCACACCGTTGACTTGCCCTTGCCCACACCCACATCGGCTTCAATCATAATGTGACGGCCCTTCATGTGCGGCATGATCTCAGCTTCTTTGTAGGAAGCATCCTTCATGCCATTTTTGGCAACTTGAATGCCACCGATCTTGATTTTCACTTTATCGCGCACCGCTTTTTCGCCAGCTTTGCCGATGGCCATGACGATACGGCCCCAATTGGCGTCTTCACCAGCGATTGCGGTTTTGACCAAAGGCGAATTGGCAATCGACATGGCAATTCTGTGGGCTGCTCTATTATTCTCAGCGCCCGTCAATGTGATCTCGATGAGTTTTTCCGCACCCTCACCGTCGCGCGCCACTTGCAACGCCAGATCATGACACACTTGATCCAGAGCCTTGGCAAATGCCTTCAACCGCACATCAGCAGCTGTCTTCAATCCTGTGACTTTGCCTTTTGCACCCGTGGCAAACAGCAACACGGTATCAGAGGTCGATGTATCGCCATCAACAGTGATACAGTTAAATGTCTTGGCAACCGATGCCGACAGCATGCTTTGCAGAACTTTCGCAGGCACTGCCGCATCGGTGAAAATAAAGACCAGCATGGTAGCCATGTCGGGTGCAATCATGCCGGATCCTTTGGCAATGCCTTGGATCGTCACCGTGTCTTTGCCCAGCTTGGCTTTTGCAACCGACGCCTTGGCAAAAGTATCCGTGGTCATGATGGCATTGGCCGCAGCAGTCCAATGGTCATCCGCTGCAGAAGCATTTAAGGCAGGCAACGCATTGACGACGAAAGCTGGATTGAGCGGTTCGCCGATGACACCGGTCGAAGCTTGAAACACTTCCGAGGCTTTGCAGCCAAATTGTTTTGCCGCCGCTTGGGCAACGGCTTTCACCGTCGCAACACCAGCTTTGCCTGTAAAGGCATTGGCGTTTCCCGCATTCACCAACAAGGCGCGTGCAGAGCCAAGCTTCAAACCAACCTTGCACCAGTCAACCGGAGCTGAGCTTGATTTCGAAGTCGTCAGGCAGCCAGCAACCGTTGTGCCCTTGGGCAACAAGGCGAGCAGAACATCGGGACGATTTTTATAACGTATGCCCGTTTCCGCCGTGGCAAGAAGCACGCCCGAAATTGGTTCCAAGTCCGGGAAGCCCACCGGCGCAAGAGGTGAAACTTTATGCGCCATGGCCGCCCGTCTCCGTTATCGTCAGTAAGTGCTTATTGCGGGGTTTCTTCAGGGATCAGCAAATCGCCTTTGCCCGAAGAGCCATCATCGGCAGGCGCGTCAACGCTGACGTTGGCCTTTTCCTGATCTTGCAGCGACTTGCGTTGTTTTTGTGCTTCGTCAGCCACTTTCTGCAGATCGGGGTCAACAATTTCAACTTTGGCCAAGTCCTTTAAACTCGCCAATTTTTCCTGCACCTTTTGGCGCACCAGCACGTTGCGAATGGCATTCTTCACTTGATCATAGGGCTGAGCGGCACCTTGCTTCCGGTCTTCAAGCTTTATGATATGCCAGCCAAAATCTGTTTTAATTGCCGGTGACAGTTCGCCTGCTTTCAGTGCAAAGGCAGCCTTCGAAAAGGCCGGAACCATTTCAGCCGCAGAGAAATATCCGAGGTCACCACCATAGTCCTTTGAACCATCAAGACTGAACTGCTTGGCCAAAGCTTCAAACTTCTCACCCTTGGCAAGCTTGGCAATAACGGCCTGCGCTTCCTTTTCCGTTGCCACCAAAATATGACGGGCACGAATACGTTCAGTTTCTTTAAGCTTCTTCGATTCTTCTGCGTAAACAGCTTTGATTTCGTCTTCGGTCACCGTCTTGCTGATAACTTGTGAAAGATAGCTGTCACGCAAAGCCTTGGCTTGATAGGCAGCCAAACGGCGCTTGTAATCATCACTGTCCGCAATGCCTTCCTTATTGGCAAGCTGTGCCAACAAATGGCGCTCTACCAAGAATTCCACAACGAAGGGATAGCGCAACTTCTTCGGCAAGTTAGGCAGTTGGCCAATCACGTCGTCAAAAGCCATACGCACTTCCGAGGTGCGAATTTCATAACCATTCACAATTGCAACAACGGCGTTATCGTCCTTTGTCGCTGCTGTTTCACCTTCTGGGCCCGTTTCCTGCGAAAGGGCTGCAAAGCTGGTAAGTCCCAGAAAAACGCCTGCGAGAAGGGTGGTTTTGAGAGAAAGCAATGAACGCGTCATAAGTATTCGTTTCCAATCTGTGGGCGCTGCATACGCCGCCCGCTGCCAATAGCGCCGCTCTTGACCCCTAAACAAGGCAGGAATGTGCCTCAAAGCCCTGAAAGCGCAACAAAATTGAGTTCAGTTCTCTTTGCAATTCTGCAGGCATTCTTGCAAGCGCAAGCCCTTGAGCACCGTAATATGTTGCATCACTGCAACAAATTCGTGTCCCCTACGATTGAATTGGCACCTTTCCTGCCCTATCTCGTGTGCAGCATTCCCAATTGGCACCCCAACAAGCCCTGTCACAGGGCTGTGAAACAGGGTGATTCCCGTTTGCATGCAGTTGCCCTATAGGGGGTTGAAGTGATTCAGGGTCGATTCCGACCCTTTGAGGTGAATTGTTATGCTTGGACTGAAAGCCCTTTCGAAGAAAATTTTTGGCACATCCAATGACCGGAAATTGGGCAAATATCAAAAACGCATCGCCGCCATCAATGCCTATGAAGTTGAATACGAACGACTGACCGATGATGAGCTGAAAGGTCTGACTGTCAAATTCCGCGCTGATTTGGCTGCAGGCAAAACACTGGATGATATTTTAGAACCAGCTTTCGCGGCTGTCCGTGAAGCTGCAAAGCGCAGCTTGGGTCTTCGTCCCTTCGACGTGCAATTGCTGGGCGGCATGGTGTTGCATGAAGGCAATATTTCGGAAATGAAAACCGGCGAAGGCAAAACCCTTGTCGCCACCCTGCCCGTTTACTTGAACGCATTAGAAGCCAAGGGCACCCATGTCGTCACCGTCAACGATTATTTGGCCAAGCGCGATGCTAACTGGATGGGCAAAGTTTACAGTGCCTTGGGCTTGACAACTGGCATCATTGTCCACGGCTTGTCAGATGACGAGCGCCGTAAGGCCTATGCCTGTGATGTGACCTATGCCACCAACAATGAGCTGGGCTTTGACTACCTCCGCGACAACATGAAGTATCATCTCGAAGAGATGGTACAGCGAGGCCACCAATTCGGCATCGTCGACGAAGTCGATTCCATTCTTGTTGACGAAGCGCGTACCCCCCTCATCATTTCGGGTCCGGTTGATGACAAATCAGACCTCTACAACACGCTCGATCCTTTCATTCCCGGACTTATGGCCGATGATTATGAACTCGATGAAAAACAACGCTCTGTAACGTTGACGGAAAAAGGCAACGAACATCTTGAGCAGGCGCTTGGGGCTGCTGGCATTTTGAAAGGTGCAGGCCTCTATGATGGTGGCAACATTACAATCGTTCATCACATCCAACAGGCATTGCGCGCGCATACGCTGTTCCAAAAAGACAAAGACTACATCGTTAAAGATGGTCAGGTCATCATCATCGATGAATTCACCGGCCGTATGATGCCAGGTCGGCGTTATTCAGAAGGCTTGCATCAAGCTATTGAAGCCAAGGAGCACGTGGCAGTACAGCCTGAAAATGTGACGATGGCATCTATCACCTTCCAGAATTACTTCCGTCTCTACTCCAAACTTGCGGGCATGACTGGAACGGCTCTCACTGAAGCCGAAGAATTCATGGACATCTATAATTTGGATGTGCTCGAAATTCCAACCAATGTTGGCGTCGCCCGCAAAGACGAAGACGATGAAGTTTATCGCACGCAGCAAGAAAAATTCGAGTCCATTGCCATAACTATCAAAGACGCACGTATGCGTGGCCAACCTGTACTGGTCGGCACTACCTCGATCGAAAAATCAGAAGTGCTGTCGGGTATTTTGAAATCCCACGGCATTGAACACAACGTGCTGAACGCGCGCTTTCACGAGCAAGAAGCTTCAATTGTGGCGCAAGCTGGCACGTCAGGTGCGGTTACCATCGCCACCAACATGGCAGGACGCGGCACTGACATTAAGTTGGGCGGCAACGTAGACATGTTGATTGCCAATGAGCTCGGAGAAGTGGCCGACAGTGCTGCTCGCCAAGCCAGCGTCAAAGCCATCACCGCAGCGGTCGAGGCAGACAAACAAAAGGTGCTTGCTGCAGGTGGTCTTTTCGTCATCGGCACCGAACGCCATGAGAGCCGCCGCATTGACAACCAGCTGCGCGGTCGCTCGGGCCGTCAAGGTGACCCCGGTCAGTCACGTTTCTATCTTGCTCTTGACGATGACTTGATGCGCATCTTTGGTTCCGAGCGCCTGGATGGCATGCTGCAAAAACTTGGCCTCAAAGAAGGCGAAGCCATCATCCATCCGTGGATCAACAAGGCGCTCGAAAAAGCCCAACAGAAAGTGGAAGCGCGTAATTTTGATATGCGCAAGAATATTCTGAAATTCGATAACGTAATGAATGACCAACGGAAGGTCATTTTTGAACAGCGCATTGGTTTGATGCGCGGCGAAGAAATTGCCGAAACCATCGACGACATGCGCCGCGATACTGTGACCGAGCTGGTCGCCAAACACATCCCCGAGAATGCCTATGCCGAACAGTGGGATGCCACAGGCCTGCGCGAACGCTTGCGCGAAGCCGTTGCAATTGACTTTCCAACTGATGAATGGGTCAAGGAAGAAGGCATCGCTGACGAAGAAATTCGGGAACGCCTGACAACAACTGTTGACAATTTCTATGGCCAGAAGCGCGAGAAATACGGCCCCGAAGTTATGAACCAGGTGGAAAAATCTGTGCTGTTGCGCACGCTCGACCGGTTGTGGCGTGAGCACATCATCACCATCGACCATTTGCGTCAGGTGATTTACCTGCGCTCCTACGGTCAGCGCGATCCGCTCAATGAGTATAAAACAGAGGCTTTTAACCTGTTCCAAGCCTTGGTAACGGGCTTGAAAGAGCAGGTTACGTCACAACTGATGCGCGTTGAAATCCAGTATCAGCAGGAAGGCGATGACTTGTTACCTGACGAAGACGAATTGCCCGACATGGTGGCGCATCATATTGATGCGACGACTGGCGAAGATGATGTTGGTGAAGGACTGCCAATCCTTAAGCCTGCAAAGGCGGCAAGAACAACGAAAGCCAAGGCACCAAAACTCGATCCCAAAAATCCTGAGACGTGGGGCAAGGTTGCGCGCAACGACATATGTCCATGCGGGTCGGGCAAGCGCTTTAAGCACTGCCACGGCGCTTACGTCTGAGTATTCCGTGCACGATGGGAATCGTGCACGGATTAGAAGAACTGCAAATTTGATATCGACGATATCAACGCAACACGTCGTCTATAGAAAAATCAGTTGGGATGTCGATTGGGAAGTCCGTAGGGATTTCTACACTAATATCTTCCGGCTCGTCTTCTACGACAGGCGACGGCGCTGCAACAATCGTGGCAACATCTGCTGGGTATCCACTTGGGCTGTAGGGGCAAGTCGTGCGCGAACCGTTCTGCCAATTCTGTACAGCTGGATTGCAATCAAGTTTAACTGCTTCCGCAGGCAGAGTCATAGTCGTTGTCAAAAGGGCGCTGATGAGGAAAAGGTAACGCATAATGTGTACTCCTGTTTTGCATGGTCAGCGGATGCTCCGCAAACCAGAGGGTTGAAAAACAGGTTCACCATGCCGCAAATCTTACGAGATGAGGCTAGAGAGCCTGTGACACACAACGTCACGGCGATCTACTTCGCCCCTCGCAAAAACAGGCCACAACAATACGCGGCCACCCATACAGATTATCTCAATAATGCCGTGACAATCTGGGACTATCAAAGGTTAGTCCTGCACTTTAACAAATGCAAGCAATCTCTGGTTAAAGGACTTGCCGCTGGTTGAAGAGGATCAAGCGGCACGACGTCGACGACCAGGTGGCAGAGATGCTGTGTCTTCAAAAAGCTCTGCTAATTTTTCCGTCATGGCACCACCAAGCTCTTCCGCATCCACAATCGTCACAGCGCGCTTGTAGTAACGCGTCACATCATGACCAATGCCAATCGCGATAAGTTCAACTGGAGACTTGCCCTCGATATCACCAATCACTTGGCGCAAGTGCCGCTCGAGATAATTTCCTGAATTCACAGACAGAGTTGAATCATCCACTGGCGCACCATCTGAAATCACCATCATGATGCGGCGCTGTTCAGGCCGTCCCAACAAACGATTGTGCGCCCAGATCAAGGCTTCGCCATCAATGTTTTCTTTCAGCAATCCCTCGCGCATCATCAAGCCCAAGTTCTTGCGTGCACGCCGCCAAGGTTCATCGGCTGCTTTATAAATGATATGGCGAAGATCATTCAGGCGACCGGGATTGGGAAGTTTGCCAGCAGCCAACCATTTCTCACGCGCTTGTCCACCTTTCCAAGCCCGCGTTGTGAAACCCAGTATCTCCGTCTTCACACCACAGCGCTCCAGCGTGCGTGCCAAAATATCGGCACACGTCGCCGCAACCGTAATGGGTCGACCGCGCATGGACCCAGAATTATCAATCAACAGGGTCACAACCGTATCGCGGAAATTTGTATCTTTTTCAATTTTGAACGACAGAGGATGCATGGGATCAATAACAACGCGCATCAGTTTTGCGGTATCGAGAATGCCTTCTTCAATATCAAATTCCCAACTGCGGTTTTGCTGCGCCATCAAGCGCCGTTGCAGCCGATTGGCCAAACGCGCCACAACACCCTGCAAGCTTGACAACTGTTTATCGAGATAAGCGCGAAGCCTGGCCAATTCTTCATCATCACACAGATCAGTCGCACTCACCACTTCGTCGAAGCTATTGGCATAGACCTTATAAAAATCTTGCGAAGCCGTGTTCGAGAACGGAAGCTGCGGGCGGTAAGGTTCTTCGCCCTCCGTATCATCGTCAATATCTTGATCATCGGGTGAGTCATCGCTGTCGATGGCTTGAGCTTCCATCTCAGCCGACTCACTCTCGCCTTCGGCTTCTTGCATATCCTCAGACGCTTGTTGCTCTGACTCTTGCTCTTGTCCCTCAGGCGTTTCGTTGCGCTCGCCCTGATCTTCCTCGGCTTCGTTCTCTTCGTTTTCCTCAGCCTTGTCAGGATCCTCACCCAGCTCATCAGCCATATCGAGCGCTGCAATCAAATCGCGCGTCAGTCGGCAAACTGCTGTTGATCATGCAGCGCCGATCCAAGCGTGTTGAGATTGCCCTTCGCTTTTTCTTCCACCCAAGGCCGCCACAAATCGACGTAAGGTTTTGCAGCTGCAGGCGGGGCTTCACCCGTGAGGCGCTCTCGCAATATCAAAGCCACGGCTTCTTCCAATGGCGTATCGCGACGATTGGATGATCGGTTCACCACCGTCTTGCTGTATCGATCATCCAGCATTGCAGACAAATTGATCGACACACCAGGCATTGCATTCGCACCAATCGCTTCGATGCGCGCTTGCTCTACGGCTTCAAACATGGCCCGCGCATTCTTGCCCTGCGGCATGTAGCGCGAATGCACATCGTCCTTGTGGTTGGCCAAGCGCAACGCGAAGGAGTCAGAAAGCCCTCGCGTTACCGCAATGTCTTTCAAAGTTGTCGCGGCAGAGATTTGTGGAAGCCTGGCTTTATGGCCCGTCAACATCGGCTGTTCATTGCCAAAGCTCACCGCCAATTCCGGATCCAGCGCAATGGTTTTCATGGCGGTGCCAAGCACCCCCTTGAAACGTTCTGCGCGATCGTCCTTGGGCGAGGTCATATCACCTCAGGCAATCGCGATGCGTGCAGCAGATTCTGGCAATTCCTCGCCAAAGCAGCGCTGATAGAATTCAGCCACAATCGGCCGTTCCAATTCATCACACTTGTTGAGGAAGGTCAGCCGGAAGGAGAAGGCCAAATCACCACTGAAAATATCAGCATTTTGCGCCCAGGTGATCACTGTTCGCGGACTCATCACGGTTGAAAGATCACCTTGCACAAAAGCATTACGTGTCAAATCCGCCACCCGCACCATGTTGGCAATAATCTTGCGGCCCTTGTCGGTGTCATAGGACTTATTCTTCGACAACACGATGCCAACTTCATCCGCATGCGGAAGATAATTCAACACCGAAATAATTGACCAGCGATCCATCTGCGCTTGGTTGATCTGCTGTGTGCCATGATAAAGCCCCGTGGTGTCACCCAAACCAACCGTATTGGCAGTTGCAAACAAACGGAAAGCATTGTGCGGACGAATAACGCGGGATTGATCCAGCAGCGTCAACTTGCCCGAACTTTCCAGAATACGCTGAATCACGAACATCACATCGGGGCGGCCAGCATCATATTCGTCAAACACCAGCGCCACATTGTGTTGATAAGCCCAAGGCAGAATGCCTTCACGAAACTCCGTGACTTGCTTTCCCTCTTTCAGCACGATGGCATCCTTGCCGATCAAGTCGATACGGCTGATGTGGCTGTCAAGGTTGATACGGATACAAGGCCAATTCAGCCGGGCTGCCACTTGCTCAATATGGGTTGATTTACCTGTGCCATGATAGCCAGTGACCATGACGCGTCGATTGAAGGCAAAGCCTGCCAGAATCGCCATCGTGGTTTCTTTGTTGAACAGATAGTCGGGATCAAGATCTGGCACATGTTCGCTGCCTTGCGCATAGGCCGGCACATCCATGTTCGACTCAAAGCCGAAGAGCTTGGAAACTGAAACTTTTATGTCTGGCTCGCCTGCAGGGTTGCCAATGGCTTTCGATGTCATGTCACTCAACAATGCTTATGATGTGGATGGGAGAACTCTCTAGTCGTTTGAACTTGCCCCCGCAAGTTAGCAAAATCCGCTGGCCCTAAGGGTGTCGTAGGCCTGGATGACGGCTTTCAACGTTTCTTCATTGGCGCGGCTGCCGTTGTTGGCATCTGGATGCAATCGTTTCACCAACATCTTGTATTTTGTCTTGGCATCTTCTGGTTTTGCATTCTCATCCAAACCCAAAGTCACCAAAGCTTGCAGCTCGTTTTTACGCAAGTTGCGACCGAGCTTGGTTTGCGCAGGCTTTGCGTCTTTGCCAAAAATTGACAAAGGATCATGAATATCCTTTGCAGCACCACGCCGGGGGCCTGCTGCAGCATGGGCGCGCTCGCCTAGTTTCCATGTCGGGCGATCACCGGTTTGCGCAGCTCTTTGCGCAGCTGAAACGTCACCATCCGTCATTCCGGCAAAATAGTTATAGCTCTTGTTGTATTCCTGCACATGGGCAGTACAATAGCTCCAGAAC
Organism: uncultured Alphaproteobacteria bacterium; assembly: GCA_963850355.1. Lineage (GTDB taxonomy): Bacteria > Pseudomonadota > Alphaproteobacteria > Rhizobiales > Aestuariivirgaceae > Aestuariivirga. The sequence goes on along the minus strand of CAWKKP010000008.1, from coordinate 243,820 downwards.
TGGCCTTCAAAGCCACGGCCCTTCGGGGCCTTGTGGCGTGCCGGTTTGTCGCAGCCCTCCCATTCGCATGATTTTTCAGCCTTTGGCTCTGGTTTGGAGCCTCTGGGCGTAACGCGGATTTTGTCGAAATATTTTGAGTCGAGTTTCATGATTTCAATTATGATGGCAGAAGCACTTTGCTTCAACTTGAAAGGCTAGACGTGACACTATGGAACTTGGGCCCGTGGGAAAAACCCTTGAAACGAAATTGATGGCTGCATTTAACCCGGTTGCTCTTAGCGTGATTGACGAGAGCCAGCAACACCACGGACATAGTGGCAGCCATCCCTTGGGTGAAAGCCACTTCCGTGTCAAAATCATGGCTGAGGCCTTTAAAGGTGTTTCGCGCGTAAATCAGCATAGACTTATCAACACCGTGCTAGCGGACGAGCTTAAATCCCGCGTCCACGCCCTTGCCCTTGAAGTGTCAATCCCGTCAACCTGATGCAGGCTCTTCACCTGCAATTTGCAACGGCGTCACTTTAAGCGACGTCAGCTGCTGCTTGCGCTTTTTCAAAACCTCGAAGCGGAAGCCGTGAAATGAGAAAGCCTGACCCTGTTCTGGGATCATTCGTGCTTCGTGAATCACAAGACCCGCAAGCGTTGTTGCTTCTTCATCCGGCAGACGCCAATCAAACGAACGGTTAAGATCGCGGATCGGCACCGTGCCATCTACAACATATGAACCATCCCGGGTTTTTCGCACGCCCGTGGCAACGCCATCAAACTCGTCCTTGATGTCACCGACGATTTCTTCAAGGATGTCCTCAAGTGTCACAAGACCCTGCACCTCGCCATATTCGTCAACCACGAGTGCCAACTGTACTTTGCGGCGCAAAAACGCATTGAGCTGATCCTCCAGCGGCCGCGTATCAGGCACAAACCATGCTGGCGTCATGATGTCATCGAGTGCAATTTTGGTGGCATCACCATTGACCTTTTGCAAAGCTGAAAACAGCGTCTTGGCATGCAATAAGCCAACAATGTTGTCGGCATTGTCTTTCCAAACTGGCATGCGCGTATGCGGGCTCGCCAACAGTTCAGCCACCAAATCTTTCATCGGTTGGCCACCATCCAAGGTTTTCATCTTGGTGCGATGAACCATGATGTCAGCCACTTCGAGATCTTTCAGATCAAGAATACCGCCGAGCATATCACGGTCGGTCTTGATCAATGTCTCTTCTTTGTGGTGAAGGGCGATGGCACCCCGCAATTCGTCATGGGCGGATAACACACCGGCATCATCGTCAATGTTGACACCAAAAAGCTTGAGCGTCATTTTGACGATGTATTCCACGGTTAAAACAATCGGACCCAAAATGGCGGCTAGCACGCGCATGATCGGTGCCACCGCCAATGCCACCCGTTCAGGATAAGCAATTGCGTAGGTTTTCGGCATCACCTCAGCGAAAATCAGAATGATCACTGTCATCACGGCAGAGGCAATCACTGCACCGCTGTCGCCAAACATTTTGATGAGGGCAGCAGTTGCCACAGCTGACGCCGTTATGTTGGCAAGATTGTTGCCAAGCAACAACGAACCAATCAGCCGCTCAGGGTAAGCAGTCAACTTCAATGCGATGGCCGCACGCTTCGAACCACGCCGTTCAATTTCTGTAAGACGTGCACGAGAGGTTGCCGTCAAGCCCGTTTCCGCCCCTGAGAAAAACGCCGACACCAAAATCAGGCAAACAATTGAGAGAATGGCATAACCAATTTCTGAGTTCATTGCCTTTGCATATCCTTTTCAAGAAACCTCTGAACATCTGCATCACTGACATCTCGGGCAATAAACGCCTGCCCAATGTCGCGCGCCAAAATAAAGGTGAGCTTACCCGCCGATGCTTTTTTATCCTGCCGCATGATCTCGACCAACTCGCGGGGCGGCGGCAACACAGCATTGATCGCCGATATATGTGTAGGAAGCCCGGCTCGCGCAAGATGCTTTGATACTCGGTCTGCTGTTCCGTCGGCGCATAAGCCTTGCATTTCAGAGAAGCGAAAAGCTTGCACCATGCCAATGGCAACGGCTTCACCGTGCAAAAGCACGTCGGAATAACCGGTTGATGCTTCGAGCGCGTGGCCAAATGTGTGCCCAAGATTCAACAAAGCACGCACACCGGTTTCCGTTTCATCTTCAGCCACAATGCGCGCTTTGGTTTCACAGGACACCCGCACCGCGTGGTCGACAGCTCCCTGGGCGCAATCTAATACATCGCCAACATTCTGCTCCAACCATTGAAAGAATGTGGGGTCCCCCAGCAATCCATACTTGGCTACCTCAGCATACCCAGCAGAGCGTTGCCGCATCGGCAGCGTTTTCAACACATCCAGATCGATAAGCACGCGTGACGGCTGGTGAAAGGCCCCCACAAGATTTTTGCCCAGTGGCGAGTTAATGCCGGTTTTGCCTCCCACTGAACTGTCAACCTGCGCCAACAACGATGTTGGAATTTGAATGAAATTGACGCCGCGCCGCAAAATTGCAGCAGCAAATCCAGCGAGATCACCAATGACACCGCCACCCAGTGCGATCACCTGGTCTTTGCGTTCAATGCCCGCAGCCAAAAGTTCATCACAGACTTTGGCTAAACCAGCATAACTCTTCGTGGCTTCCCCGGGCGTCATCACAATGGAGCGGTGCTTGATGCCAACAGCATCAAGAGCTTTTTGCAACGTCGGAAGATGCAACGCCGCAACATTTTCATCCGTGACGATTGCCGTGGTTTTGCGCGCAAAGTGCTGCGACAACAAGCTGCCAGCATGGGGCAGCAAGCCTGATCCAATGGTAATGTCATAACTGCGATGGCCAAGATCGACAGGTACCGTTGCGGCAATGCGCATGTCAGACATGGGGCGCTAAATCTTTCTGAGATTGCCAGTTCGCCAACGCATCGACAACGGCATTGACCATCTGATTATGTTGCACATCGAGGCTTTCGACAGTGATGTCAGCCTGCGCATAAACCGGATAACGCAGATCAATCAAATTCTGCAACACAACTGCAGGGTCCTTATTTTCAAGCAAAGGCCTACCCCCACGCTTTGCCACGCGCTTTAAGAGAACATCGAGATCAGCTTTCAGCCAAACCGAAACACTATGGCCTTTAATAGCAGCGCGCGTTTCTGCATTCATGAAGGCCCCGCCCCCCGTGGCCAAAACCTGTTTGCCATTTTCAAGGAGGCGCGCAATCACGCGTCGTTCGCCGTCACGAAAATGCGCTTCGCCGTGCTCGGCAAAGATATCTGGGATAGATTTGCCAGCCGCTTTTTCAATTTCAACATCGGCATCCACGAATGGCAAATCCAAGCGATCTGCCAAGCGGCGGCCAATAGAAGTTTTGCCAGCGCCCATCAGCCCCACCAAAACAATGGGCAGATGACCAGTATTTTCGATGGCCGCATCTAATCTGCGGGTAAAGTTCTTTTTGTCCATGATCTTGACGCCACAATAGCCTGCTTTATCAGCCCGCGCAAAGCGTAGCATTTGGCATTGCACTCATGACCAGCTAAACAGGCACAAGAAGGAAGCCGTTGTGATCCCAGATACTGTAAAATTTATACTCGTGATTGGCATGATTGCTGGTGCATCCTATGGTGCAGTGTGGGGCTTGGCCACATTTCCTCCTGAGCAGTCCGAAGTCATAAAAGCCCTGCCCCACGAGAAACTGCGGCAGGAATAACGTGCTCACCACCAGGCTGATCAGTCGTTTTCTCGAAATGATGAGCGCCGAACGCGGAGCAGCTCAAAACTCAATCCTCGCTTATGGTCGAGACCTTGAAGACTATTCTGCTTTCCTGGCAACACGACAAAAAGATCCAAAAACCGCTTCGAGTGACGATGTCAGAGCTTATTTGGCCGATCTCGAAGTACGAGGCATGGCCAGAACATCGACGGCGCGCAAACTGTCCGCCATCAAGCAGTTTCACCTGTTTTTGCAGGGCGAAGGTCAAGCCGATCAGAATCCGGCAGTAACCGTTGAAGGACCGAAGAAACACGACAACATCCCAAAAATCATACAGCAAAATGATGTCCAGCAACTGCTGGAGGCGGCTGCGCAAAATATTGTAAGCGCCAAACCCCAACACCGTTTCAAAGCCATGCGACTTCAATGCTTGGTCGAACTGTTGGCCGCAACCGGGTTACGCGTATCAGAACTTGTAGGCCTCAAATTCAACGCTGTGAAATCTGAAACAGACTTCCTCACCATTAAGGGGAAAGGCGGCCGAGAACGCATGGTTCCCGTGTCAAAACGGGCGCAAACCATTCTGCGTGATTATATCGGGGTGCTGAAACAACAATCCGAAGCCTTACCACAATGGCTTTTCCCCTCCCACGGGGAAAGTGGCGCCTTGACCCGCCAGCATTTCGCTTTGGAGTTGAAAACTCTTGCCAGAACTGCAGGCTTGAACGCTGCCAAAATTTCACCCCACGTTCTACGCCACGCCTTTGCCACCGACCTATTGGCCCATGGCGCCGACTTAAGGGCCGTACAACAAATGTTGGGACATGCTGATATCTCAACAACCCAGATTTATACCCATGTGCAGGCCGACAGGTTGACCGCAACCGTGGAGAACTATCATCCTCTTGCAAATTCCACCCGCAAGACACGTTGACTTTCGTGTCCACTGCCGCCACTTAGGACCATTGGATTAGAGTGAGAGAGAATGCAGGCCTTTTTGGATTTTGAAGCCCCCGTCGCGGAGTTGGAAGGTAAAATTGCCGAATTGCGCGCCCTCGCACAGGGTGATGCTTCGGTTTCGATCGCCGACGATGTTAAATCCCTCGAAGGCAAAGCCGCCAAGATTTTGGCTGATCTCTACATCAATCTCACACCATGGCAAAAGGCCCAAGTGGCGCGCCATGCCGACCGACCCCACGCGCTCGATTACATGAAAGCGCTAATCACTGACTTCGTACCCTTGGCAGGTGATCGCAAATTCGCCGAGGACGAAGCCATTGTAGGCGGTCTTGGACGCTTCAAGGGTCAAGGCGTTGTCGTCATTGGGCAGGAAAAAGGCTCTGACACCCAAAGCCGTCTCAAGCACAACTGGGGCATGGCCAAGCCAGAGGGATATCGGAAGGCCGTGCGCCTGATGGAAATGGCAGACCGTTTTGGCCTACCTGTCATCACTCTTATTGACACGTCGGGGGCATATCCCGGCGTTGATGCGGAAGAGCGCGGACAAGCCGAGGCTATTGCACGATCAACCGATTGCTGCCTGTCGCTTGGCGTGCCGCTGGTTTCAGTTGTAATTGGTGAAGGTGGTTCCGGTGGTGCCATTGCCATTGCAACTGGCAATACCGTGCTCATGTTGGAACATGCCATTTACAGCGTCATTTCACCGGAAGGCGCAGCCTCCATTTTGTGGCGAGACGCTGCACGTGCAAAAGATGCCGCCGCCGCCCTCAAAATTACTGCGCAAGACTTGAAAAAACTGGGTGTCATTGACGAAATCATCCCTGAACCACAGGGTGGCGCACATCGTCAGCCGGAGAAAGCAATTAACAATGTGGCAGAAGCAGTGTCACGCACTCTGAATGGATTTGCTGGAGTTTCAGCCGAAGTGCTGCGAACGCAAAGGCGCGAGAAGTTTCTTGGAATTGGGCGAAGTCTTTAGCGCACCCAAGGGTTAAATTGACAGTGATGGGTGATCGAATAATTCGAGCACAACACCGAACAACCCGTCGACGTCACTCGAAAGCACTTTGAGTACAGGAATCAGTGCGATTGCCATTGCACCAGCAATGAGACCGTATTCAACGGCTGTAGCACCATCTTCGTTTTCAAATAGTTCTTTGAACACTCTCGTCATTTTAGCAAACCATTTTTACACGTTGTGATGACTGCCGATGGTCATCTGTTACGAACTTACGGCATAAAATCCTTACGAACTGCTAAGTCGTCATTTAAAATTTTACAGACTTCTTGGAATACTTCGCATCACCACTATTACGCCAATGTAACTCCCTAATATTTCAAAATTGATGTAGAATATGGTGAACGAAAAATGAAAATCGCAGAGGTGCCATGTTGAACAATAATGTGAGCCGCCGCACTCTCCTCAACGGTGCAGGTGCACTCGCCGTTGCGGCTTCCATCGGATCAAGATCATCACTAGCTGAAATCGCACCACATCAAATTGATGTGGTAACACGCGTTCTCGAGGTCAACGGCAAGGCCGCAAAAGTGTTTGGTCTTACCGTCGATGGCAAATCTGGCGGCTTGTACACCCGCTACGGACGTGATTTTGCTGTACGTGTCAAAAATGGCATTGCGGACGACACCCTCATCCACTGGCACGGCTTAACTCCACCTGTGACCCAAGACGGCGTGCCAGGGCTTTCGGGACCCGTTTTGACGGCAGGTCAAGCCCGCGATTTTCGCTTTCCAAACACGCGTACCGGCACCCATTGGATGCATTCCCATGTCGGTCTGCAAGAGCAACAAATGTTGGCGGCCCCCCTCATCGTCGCCGAAGACGGCGCGGCCCTTGTTGATGAACAAGAGCATATCGTGATGTTGCATGATTTCACTTTCAGAGACCCGCAAGAAATTTTGGCTGAACTGCAGGGCGGTGGTGGATTGCATGCAGGCCATGCCATGCCCGCCAAAAAAGACCCCCATGCCGAACATAAGATGGGCGCTGACACTGAAATGTCTGCGACCGGCATGATGCTCAATGACATCGCCTTTGACGCGATGTTAGCCAATGATCGCACCCTTGCAGACCCTGAGGTGGTCAAAGCTGAAAAAGCCGGACGTTTTCGTTTGCGTATTATCAACGGCGCTGCAGCAAGCAATATGTGGATTGAACTGGGCGCACTTGAAGGCGAATTGATTGCCGTTGATGGCAACAGCATTCGTCCGATTAAGGGCAACCGCTTTCCTGTCGCTATCGCCCAGCGTGCCGATGTGCGGCTGTCCTTGCCGTCCGGTTCAGGCACCTACCCCATTTTGTTTACGGTTGAAGGCAGTGCCATGCGCTCTGGCATCGTGTTGCAGTCCGGTGATGCAACGATCCAAAAGATCTCGGAAAGCGGTGACATCGCCCCGATGCTGGATTTATCAATGGAACCACGTCTGCGCTCCATCGCGGAACTGCCAGATAACCCAGTCTCTCGAACCGACATCGTCATGCTCACAGGCGGTGAAAGCAACTACAGCTGGGGCTTTAACGGCTCGCCCATGATGCATGACACATTGCTGACCCTACGCCAGGGTGAGCGCTACGAAATGATCATGCATAATATGACCACCATGGCCCACCCCATGCATTTGCATGGTCACTATTTCCGCGTCGTCGGTATCAACGGCGAGCGCTTTGAAGGTGCCATTCGCGATACAGTGTTAGTGCCCGTCGGCGCGCAAGTGGCCATTCAGTTTGACGCTGATAATCCGGGCACTTGGGCATTCCACTGTCACCACCTTTATCACATGAACAGTGGCATGATGGCAGCCGTTGCTTATACGGGTGCCGCTTAACGCTTCCACTTCGCAATAAAATCTGCGGGCGAAAGCGTTTGCATATCCGGAATGGCCAGCGCCAGCCTGTTGTGGTCCCAGTCCCACCACTGCAATGCCGAGAGACCGTCGCGAACATCCGCTTCAAAACGCCACTTGACGCGCTTTGCTGGCACACCAGCGACAACCGCATAAGCATCCACAGATTTCGTCACCACAGCACCTGCCGCGATCACGGCACCATCACCAATGGAAACGCCGGGCAATATGATCGCACCATGGCCAATCCATACATCGTGACCGATGGTCACGGCGTTGCTCTGGCGCAGTTCTCGAAATCCTTTGTCGATTTTTGCGTCGACGAAATATTCATTGGGGCGATAAGTGATATTATGTTGCGAGACGCGGTGCATGGGATGTTGAAGTGCATTGATGCGAACATTGGACGCGATTGATGCGAATTTTCCAACTTTGGTATAGATGGCTTCCGAGCCCCGCGAGAAATAGCTGTAATCACCAAGCACACATTCCGCGAGAACCACACGCACACCAACGATGGTGAAGCGCCCTAAAATGCAATCACGTACTTCCGCGGTCGCATGCACACGCGGTGCGCCGTCGCGGCTGGCCTTGGTGGAATGCCGACGTGGTTCTTTCATGCCTTATCTCATAACAAAAAAGCCGCCCAACACTGAGCGGCTTTGTGAATTCATGCGAAACAGAATTAAGCGGCCTTGGCGGCTTCGATCTTCTTTTGAATTGTCTTCTTCAGCTTGCGAGCCTTCAAAGACAATTCTTCGCCCTTGGCCTTGACCAAGAAAGCATCAAGACCACCGCGGTGTTCAACCGACTTCAGGGCATGAGCACTGATACGGAACTTGTAGGAATTGCCCAACGCATCCGAAATCAATGTGACATCACACAGGTTTGGCATGAAGCGCGTCTTGGTCTTGTTGTTGGCGTGGGAAACTTGATGGCCTGAAAGCCAGCCTTTACCCGTAAATTCGCAGCGGCGCGACATGTTGATCTCCATAAACATTGTAGCCGGACGCGCGTTGCGACCGGCAGAGTTGGCGGTTCCTTAGCGGGCAAGACCTAGCGGGTCAAGCATGGGTTTGATGCGGATGCGATTCTCTTCCCTGCCACCAGCTGAGGTGCGTTCAAACTGACTTCCCATTACGGCACAGCAGATTAATATTAATATGAAAACCACCGCTGCAGCAGGTGCAACCATCGCAGGCTTAGAACAAAACAGTAGTGAGCTCCCACACCCCCTACCACCTATAGCGTGAACAAAACCAGAAAACATCCCCATCAGCGATTCGGGCGGCGTTTGTTCTGCTTTGGAACGCTTTGTTAAAAACGTGAGTCAAAACAAGCGCTTGCCGTTAAGCTTTTAGCAACACTTGAAGTCAACACTTAACAATCGGCAGTCTCAAAGCCTGCATTTCCTGCTTGTTCATATTCCACAACTGCCTTCAACCCTAACGAAGTAACTTGGAACAAATGCGGAAAATCAGGCCAACAGCGATTCGGGCGTGTTTCGTTCGCCCTTGAATCCAAATGTTAATTGACTGTCTTAAAACCGAGCACATGCCATTGTACTTTGGCGCGGAGCAACTAAATTCAATTTTGAAATGCCCGTCCACCGCACCACCCCTCCGGTCTCGCCTGTAACGGCGGTGCTGGGTCCCACCAATACCGGTAAAACCCATCTGGCGGTTGAACGCATGCTGGCCCATGCGGGCGGCATGATCGGCCTGCCCTTGAGGCTTCTGGCCCGCGAAATTTATGACCGCGTGCGCCTCAAAGCAGGTGATCATGCTGTGGCCCTGATTACAGGTGAAGAAAAAATCATCCCGGCCCAGCCACGCTATTGGGTCTGCACGGTGGAAGCCATGCCTCCTGATTTGCGCGTGCCATTCCTAGCGATCGATGAAGTGCAATTGGCAGGCGACTTGGAGCGCGGGCACATTTTCACCGATCGCATCATGCACAGGCGCGGTCTTGAAGAGACTATGCTGTTGGGGTCAGGAACCATGCGACCCATCCTCGAGAGACTTTTGCCCGGCACCACCTTCGTGTCGCGTCCGCGTTTCTCAAAACTCACTTATGCTGGTCCGCGCAAACTCTCGAGATTGCCGCGCCGCTCCGCCATCGTCGCCTTCACCGCTGAAATGGTTTACACCGTTGCCGAAATGATCCGCCGCCAACGTGGTGGTGCAGCAGTTGTCATGGGGGCATTGAGCCCTCGCACACGAAATGCGCAAGTGGCACTCTATCAATCTGGTGAAGTTGACTACATCGTCGCAACCGACGCCATTGGCATGGGCCTCAACATGGATGTTGATCACGTCGCCTTTGCCTCCACCCGCAAATTTGATGGCTTTCAATATCGCTCGCTGAACCCCTCAGAACTGGGCCAAATCGCAGGGCGCGCCGGGCGATATATGAACGATGGAACCTTCGGTGTGACCGGAGAAGCGGAAAGCTTTGAGCCTGAAATCATTGACCGCTTGGAAAATCACAATTTTGAATCCTTGCGCGTCTTGCAGTGGCGCAATCGCGAGCATGATTTCAGATCGTTAGATGCCCTGCGCAAATCCTTGGGCCATCTGCCAGAGCGGCAAGGCCTGACGCGCGCCCAACCAACAGCTGACATTGATGCACTCGAAGCCGTTTGTCGTGATCCCAACTTGCACCACATGATTCGGTCACCCTTTGAAGTGGAGCGCGCCTGGGAGGTGTGTCAGGTTCCAGACTATCGCAACATTTCACCTGCCGAACACGCCCATCTGGTGTCTTCGGTCTTGGGCTTCCTGCACGCCAGAAGGGGCGTCATTGATGAAGACTGGTTTGCCAAACAGCTCGCCTATTGCGATAATCTTGAAGGCAACATTGACGCCCTGTCGCAACGCATTTCCCATGTTCGAACCTGGACTTTTATCGCCAATCGTGCGGAATGGTTGGAAGCACCAACCTACTGGCAGGGCCGCGCCCGCGACATTGAAGATCGGCTTTCAGATGTCTTGCATGAAAAACTCACACAGCGTTTCATTGATCGCAGAACCAGTGTATTGATGCGCAGGCTGGCCAAGAAGGAAGGTTTAATGTCGAGTGTAGAAGAAGATGGCGCCATCTCTGTAGAGGGCGAAGTGATTGGGCGAATTGTGGGGTTAAGTTTTGTGCCCGGCGAAGCGCTTGATGGTGGTGAAAGCCGCCTGTTAAAGCAAGCCGCTGTGCAGGCCCTCACCAGTGAAGTGACTGCCCGCGCCATTGTCTTGGCAACCACGGCCGACACAGAACTCCGTTTAACGCGCCAAGGCGACATCATCTGGCTTGGCCAACCCGTTGGCCGCATACAAGCCGGAGACGCCCGCTTTAAACCGCGCGTCGAAGTCATTGCCGATGATTTGCTGTTGCCAGCCTTGCGCGAAGACGTGCGCCAGCGTCTTCAAAAGTTCATTGATCGTCATATTGCCTCGGCCATTGAACCTTTGCTCAAACTCGAGGAACCAGAAGGCCTAGAAGGTGCTGCCCGTGGCTTGGCCTATCGCATTGCCGAACATTTTGGTGTTCTGCCCCGCGAGACTGTTGCTGAGGAAGTAAAAGCACTGGGACAAGAGGATCGCGCCAAGTTGCGTGGTTTTGGCGTGCGCTTTGGTGCCCACACGATTTTTCTCCCGGCCCTTCTAAAACCAGCACCCACTGAAATTCGCATGCTGTTGTGGTGGCTTGAACAACTCAAGGCAGGACCTCGTCACAGGACCCGTGCCAAGTCTTCCGCCCAACGGCCTCACATCAATGGTTGCTGACGCAGCGATGCCACAAGGTTTCTATCGCATGGGCGGATATCGCCCGTCCGGAAAGCGTGCGGTTCGTGTTGATATGTTGGAACGCTTGGCCGACATGATCCGCGATAAATTGTTTTGGAAACCGCGCATTCCTGAGGAACTTCGTCCAGCAGGATCCTTCGAAGGCGGTGGCTTTACTGTTGTGCCTGATATGATGTCGGTTGTGGGTTGTTCTGGTGAAGATTTTCAAGATATTCTCACAAGCCTCGGATATCGCTCACAAATCAGACAAGTCGCGAAACCGGTTCAAGGACTTCAAGTAAAGACTGAGATCGTTGAATCAACTTCAGAAACTGTTACACCAGCTACTGAAGTCGAGCCGACAGTTGAATCAGTTTCTGAAGCAGCTCCTGTAACACCAGATGTTCCACCTGAAATGATTGACCTTGCAGTCTGGTGGCCAAAAGACATGGGCCCCTTCAAAGTCCGTCCTCCTCGTACCGACAAACCCAAACACGATGCTACATCACGCGATGCCAAAAAGCCGCACAAGCGGTTTGATAAGTCCGATCGCAAAAAACCAGAGCGCGTGCAAATCGAACGCCCGAAGCGCCCCGAAAAACCAATGGACCCCAATTCACCCTTTGCTGCGCTTGCAGCCTTGAAAGCATCTATGGGCAAAGGATCAAACTGATTTGGCACAACGGTTGGACAAGTGGCTTGTGTATGCACGTTTTGTAAAACACCGCGCCCTTGCCGCTGATCTGATTGTTTCGGGCCAAGTTCGCCTCAACCGCGAACGCGTTGCCAAATCCAGCCATGTTGTAAAACCAGACGACGTCCTCACCATCAATATCGGCGGTCAAATCAAGGTTGTCAAAGTCTTGGGCGAAGCCGTGCGCCGTGGCCCCGCGTCAGAGGCAAGCCTGCTCTACCTGCAACTCAACACGGCTGAAAAAGCAGGTGCATCCGAAGCCGCACTCAGCTAGGAAGCCCCCAAACATACCCGACTGGACTGATCCGACATGACCTATATCGTCACCGAGAACTGCATAAAGTGCAAATACATGGACTGTGTGGAAGTTTGTCCAGTGGATTGCTTCTATGAAGGTGAGAACATGTTGGTCATTCATCCTGATGAATGCATCGATTGTGGCGTATGTGAGCCAGAATGCCCCGCCGAAGCCATAAAGCCCGATACGGAACCTGGCCTTGAAAGCTGGTTGCAGCTGAACACGGAATACGCTCCGAAGTGGCCAAACATCACCATAAAGCGTGATGCACCCGCAGATGCCAAGGAACAGGACGGCAAACCGGGCAAACTTACGCAATTCTCGCCAAATCCCGGCGAAGGCGACTAAAACCCTGCCACATTAACCATTCTTGTAGACACAGCGCAGCATTGCGCCGTGTACGGACGGCTTTTCCTTTAATTTTCCTTAAAAATGTGATAGGGTGTCACCATGTAAGCAAAACAGGGGGTTTTTGGGTGTCCGGGCGTCGCGGCTCGGTTTTTTTGCGCCCAAAGCACCCCTCAACAAAACGGGTTAGGCTGGAATAACCAACCAACCCACTGAAACATAAGGGTAAGGCACTATGGTCACATCAAAGACAGCGAAAAAGAAGCCCGTTGCAAAGGCTCCTGCCAAAAAAGTGGCCGCAAAGCCCGTGGTAAAGGCCAAAGCAAAGCCTGTCGCGAGGCCCGTTGCAAAAAAGCCAGAGGCCAAGAAACTAGCGCCAATCGCTGCAAAGCCAGTGATTAAGGCTAAACCAGTCGCAGCACCTGTGAAAGCCGCAGCGCCAGTGAAGCCCATTGTGGCACCAAAGCCAGTTGTAGCACCAAAGCCAGCTGCAGCAGCACCAATTGCCGCACCAAGGGCTGCCGCACCAGCGCCAAAGCCAGTGGCCGCCGCTGCACCAGCACCCAAGAAGCAATCCTTTAAAGTGGGTGAGCTTGTGGTGTATCCAGCCCACGGCGTAGGCAAGATTACCAATGTTGAAGAGCAAGAAATTGCAGGTATCAAGCTAGAGCTTTATATCGTCGATTTCGAAAAGGAAAAACTGCGCCTTAAGGTTCCAACCAACCGCGCAGAACAAAAAGGCATGCGTCACTTGGCTGACCGCACCTTGATCGAGCAAGCCATGAAGGTTATCCGTGGCCGCGCCCGTATCAAGCGCACCATGTGGTCACGCCGCGCCCAAGAGTATGATGCAAAGATCAACTCTGGCGACATGATTGCCGTATCAGAAGTGATCCGCGATCTCTATCGCTCTGACCGTCAACCTGAACAGTCCTATTCCGAACGCCAATTGTTCGAACAGGCGCTGGCCCGTTTTGCCCGTGAATTGGCAGCCGTGCGCAAGGTCGATGAAGATCAGTGCATCAAGGAACTCGAAGACTTCCTCGCCCGCAACGCCAAGCGCGGTGCAGCAGCCGGTGAAAAAGTCGAAGAAGATACAGCCGACGAAGCGGCGTAATAAGGATTACAGCACCAAGTCTAAAGCGGCCCGTGTTGACGAAAGTCAACGCGGGCTTTTTTGTTTTGCTAGAGCGACTAAGTCAAACGATCCAGACGCTGCTGTAGCTGCGCTTTTCGAATACCAATCGCACGCGCAATGCGACGCTTGATCTTTGATTTTGAATCTTCATTTGATTCCCCGCCCACGCTCTCAAAGGGCAAATCAACGCCAGCGTCCCCTTCAAGAATTGCGATTGCGAGAATAGCCACTAAAATCGTTAAGAATATGCCCAGTCCATATCCCATGCCCTGAACCAGAAACGCAGTGAACAACGCACCGAAAAATGAGATCGCAAGGAGGGCCACAAGGTTCAGCTGATCTCCATACACGACATCAACAAGGGCTGCCCAAATTGCCATTTGCGCCATAAAATACAGAACAGCGCAGAACCAGGTCTTGCGCCAAAGACTGGCGTCCATTGCCTCAAGTAAAGCAATTTCCCGTGCTAGGCGCTTATGTCTGCGAGCCTGCAAAGAGGATTGAACAGGCTTCGTCTGCGTTTGCATAAGTAATGAATTAGGTGCTGCTGATCACACAAACAAGTGCAAACCTCGCGTTGGAAATTAAGCTTCCAAATAATCCATGCTGCGCGCGAGATCGCGGGCAATCTGCTTGGATTTGTGGACGTCAGCAGAAAATGGCTCAAACGACACATAGCCCTTATAGCCACTTGCCATCAGTACTTTCACTTGGCCCTTGTTGTCGATCATATCATGGGCATCCACCAACACCCGCTGTGGGTCACGCATGGTGGCGACCGTGTGCGTGGTATTCACCACACCCGACACATGGATCAGTCCGGTACGTGCGCCGAAGGTTTCTTTCTCTCCCGCAACAAAATGATGGAAAGTATCATGTGTCACCTTGAAGCGCTTGGCCCCACCCACATCGTCAATCGCAGCCAATGCTTCTGATTTCAACCGCAACGAACATTCTTCAAAACCCAGAGGTTCCACACAACCGATCAGCCCATGATTTTTCAAAATGCCTTTGAGGCCAGAAAGCGCGACCCTCAATCCATCAAGACGTTCCTCCGTAGACGGACGGAATTTCTTGTCATTGGTGGGAACCAGAATCAAATTCTTAGCACCCGTCAACGCCGCATATTCAGCAAGTTTCTTGGCCTCATCCGCTTTGGCTTTTGACCATTGGTTCCAACGTTGAAGCGCATTGACGTTGATAATGGTAATGCCCTTGTCCTTGGCCAATTTACCAATCAACTTGGCATTCTTGTTCCCCATGAGAGCAGTAGGAATATCATTTCGGATCTCAACCGCATTTACACCCAGCCGTAACGCCAGATCAAAGAACGCATTATACCCAAGCTTCGGTGCCACCATATGGTTCAGGGAAAATTGCATTGTGTTGCTCCGCTCAAAATGATTGATGCGGCGCTCATACCAGCCACCGCTACAAACTTCATCCGGTCACCGAAGGTTTATGTCAGAAACTTTCAGGCCCCCACCTGCTCCCGCATATCCGCCGCATCAATCCCCGCAACCTCAACCGGTTTCTTCATCGCATCCCGCCTGAACGGTTCGCCCAGCTCCTGATTGATCATCGCCTCGATCAGAGTTGTCTTGCCGTGCTTCATCTGGTCATCAACCGCCTTGGCCAACGCATCGCGGAGTTCATCCATCGTCCGTGCGATAACGCCTTGCAAGCCACAAGCCTTCGCGATACCGGCATATGACACTTGCTCGTCTAACTCAGTGCCCACGAAATTATCATCATACCACAGCGTGGAATTGCGTTTTTCAGCACCCCACTGGTAATTGCGGAACACCAACATTGTAATGGCAGGCCAATCCTTCCGCCCAATCGCTGTCAATTCAGTTACGGCAATGCCAAAAGCACCGTCGCCAGCAAAGCCGACAACCGGCACAGCGGGGCAACCGATTTTTGCGCCCACGATTGAAGGAAGACCATAGCCGCAAGGGCCAAATAATCCCGGCGCCAAATACTTCCGTCCTTCATCAAAGGTCGGGTAGGCATTGCCGATGGCACAGTTGTTGCCGATGTCAGAGGAGATGATGGCATTGCGCGGCAATGAGGATTGTATGGCGCGCCAAGCCATTCGGGGGCTCATCCATTTGGGCTTCGCGGCCCGTGCGCGTTCATTCCACGATGTGCCGGGGTCGTCATTCTCGTGATCCATTGACGAGAGCTGCTGCGCCCAGCGCGATTTCGTTGTCGAGATTAAGTCCTTGCGTTCTTTCCGGCCCGCATCACCCGCCGATGGCGCAAGCTTCGTCAAAATTCCATCAGCCACTTTCTTCGCATCACCGACAATGCCAACCGCTACTTTCTTGGTGAGGCCAATGCGATTGGGGTTAATATCGACCTGAATGATTTTTGCCGTCTTCGGCCAATAGTCGAGGCTATAGCCGGGGAGCGTCGAAAACGGATTGAGACGCGTGCCCAAAGCCAAAACCACATCAGCTTGGCTGATCAATTCCATCGCAGCTTTAGAACCATTATAACCAAGTGGCCCCGCGAACAGTGGATGCCCACCGGGGAACGCATCATTATGCTGGTAGCCCACACACACTGGCGCATCCAAACGTTCCGCCAAGGCTTTCGACGCCGCAATCGCTCCGCCGATGACAACGCCAGCGCCGTTTAAAATGACCGGAAATTTCGCTTCCGATAACAACTTCGCCGCCGCCGCAATCGCATCATCACCACCCGTGGGACGTTCGAATTCAACAATGGCTGGCAGATCAATATCAACAACTTGCGTAAAATAATCTCGAGGCATGTTGATCTGTGCGGGTGCCGACAACCGCTTGGCATTCAAAATCACGCGGTTCAAAACCTCTGCCACACGATTGGGGTCGCGCACCTCTTCCTGATAGCACACCATATCCTTGAACAGCGCCATCTGTTCCACTTCCTGAAAACCGCCCTGCCCAATGGTGCGGTTTGCGGCCTGCGGCGTGATCAGCAACAAAGGCGTGTGATTCCAGTAAGCTGTTTTGACAGCCGTCACAAAATTGGTAATTCCTGGACCATTCTGCGCAATCATCAAACACATTTTGCCCGACGCCCGCGTAAAACCATCCGCCATCATGCCGCCGGAACCTTCGTGGGCACAGTCCCAGAATGTGATACCCGCTTTTGGAAAAATATCTGAAATCGGCATGAAGGCCGAACCGATGATGCCGAAAGCATGTTGTATCCCATGCATCTGCAACACTTTTACAAAGGCTTCTTCCGTGGTCATTTTCATGAGGGTCTGTCTCCGAGACGTAAAGTCCACCGTCATAAACAAATGCCAAGCATGACTCTAGGTCCAGTTTGACCCAAACGCAGAACACATTTAAGACTTCCAACAACGTCTTGGTAGCTCAGCAGGATAGAGCACCGGTTTCCTAAACCGGGGGTCAGGGGTTCGAATCCCTTCCAGGACGCCATCCCAACTTTTTTGTATTGATTTAAAATCATTTTTCGTTTGTTTTGTCCAACCTTGGGTCAAAGGTTGGACATGGATGTTCACTTTCTGACCTCAATAAATTAACGAGTGCTTGTTTGGCGTTTCGTTCTTGACCAGCAGCTTTCGTGTAACGCGCAACTTCGCTAAGCGTTTGATGACCGGTGATGGACTTGATTTGCTCAGTCGTGCACCCGGCATTTGCAAGTCGCGTTGCGCAAGCTTTGCGCAGTCGTGAGCTGAGCAGTGTTGCAAACCCGCCTCGTTGCATCTTTCTCTGAACCAGTTACCAAATCCCGCTGCGGAAAACGGTGCTCCAGCTTCGGTTAAAAGAAAGGTCATGTTCAAACGAGGAAGCTTACCAATTGATGCCGCAAGTTTGGGGTGAAATGGAATTCTGAGAAACCCCCTTGTCTTGTCCTGTACGACAGCGAGTGTATCACCGCTAATATGTTGCCAGCCCATGCGCACAATATCACTGCGGCGCTGGCCAGTGTAAATCATTAGCGAAAGCGCAAGGTGGGCTTTTGAACCCGGCAAATGTCGCGCTTCGAACGCCGCAACCTCGCCCTCCGTCCATGAATGGTAGCCTTCCGAGTTGACAGCAAATTTACGGACATTACGTGCAGGGTTATCTTGGATCAGCCACCTGCCGCCGTGATTGTCCGCTTGTCAGTGCAATTCGCACCGCCTCACGTCTAAAATCGTCATTGTGTACATTTGCCATAACCGTTCTCCTTGATGGCTATCGTTTCTCATTAAGGACGCGGAATCAAACCGTGGCTAGTCCAACCAGATTAATTCATCGAAGAAAGCGAGCTGACCACCTGTTCCCAATTTCTGAAGCTTCTTATCGAGCAAACTCAAAGTGCGAAATAAACTGAAATTCTTTTTAGGACGCAAAACAGTCAAACCAAGGGCCACGCAACGGACTTGGTAATCGGCCTTTCAGGCGTAACGTAGCTTGGAACTTAGTGTGAAGAACGAGGGACAGCGATTTCAATAGCTTCCCAAGCTGCTTACAAGGGTCCGATTCCGTTCAACCGCTTCAGTTTCCTTGAACGATAAAATCTGACTCTTCACATCAACCCACGAACCTGCTTTGATCTGACATACATCCACTCAAGGTGGACGTCTTCAGGGAGACAAATATGAAAAAATCACATGTTTTGAAAGCAGCCCTTTTGGTCGGTGCGATGTCGCTTGCGACATCAGCAGCCAGCGCAAAATCACTGGTCTACTGTTCCGAAGGCTCGCCGGAAAATTTTACGCCGTCGATCAATACAACCGGCACTTCGTTTGACGCTGCTCGACCCGTTTACAACAAACTCGTGGAATTTGCGCCCGGCAGCACGAGAGCGGGTCCGGCTTTGGCTGAATCCTACGATGTCTCGCCTGACGGGCTTACAATCACCTTCAAATTGCGCAAAGGCGTGAAATTTCATTCCGGCGTGAACGGCTTTACCCCAACACGCGACCTTAATGCAGACGACGTGATTTGGTCTTTCGGTCGCATGTGGAAGGCCGACCACCCTTATGCAAAAGTTTCTGGCGGAGCTTACGATTATTTCAATGACATGAGCATGCCTGACCTTTTGGCCTTTATCGAAAAAGGCGGCGACGACTTAACGGTTGTGATGAAACTCAATAAACCGAATGCACCGATTATCGCAAATCTCGCAATGGATTTTGCGACAATTCATTCGGCAGAATATGCCGACTATCTGATGAAAAAAGGAACACCTGAACAGTTTGATCAAGTGCCTGTCGGCACGGGCGCGTTCAGCTTCGTCACATATCAAAAAGATGCAGTCATCCGCTACAAAGCCAATGCCGAGTATTTCGCAGGTAAGCCAAAGATCGATGATTTAATTTTTGCTATAACACCTGATGCAACGGCGCGTTACGCCAAGCTCAAAGCCAATGAATGCCAAGTGATGATTGCGCCAAACCCGGCTGATCTTGAGGCAATGGGTAAAGAGGCCGATATCAATTTGATGTCGCAAGCTGGTTTGAACATTGGTTACATGGCAATGAATGCGCAAAAGCCACCCTTTGATAAGGTGGAAGTGCGCAAAGCCATCGCAATGGCGATTGATCGTGGTGCCATTTTGAAGGAAGTTTATCAGGGTGCAGGCCAACAGGCGAAGAACCCAATCCCTCCAACCATGTGGTCCTATGACGACTCGACAGTGGATATCGAGTACAACCCCGAAAAAGCCAAGGAAATGTTGAAGGCGGCTGGTGTTGAAAACCTGCAAACTGATCTGTGGTGGATGCCAGTGCAACGGCCATATAATCCAAATGCAAAGCGCATGGCCGAAATGGTGCAAGGCGATCTTGCGAAAGTTGGCATCACAGCAACGCTTGTTTCCTATGAATGGGGTGAATATCGCAAACGTATGCAAGCCGGTGAACACCAAATGGGTTTCCTCGGTTGGACGGGTGACAATGGTGACCCAGACAATTTCCTTGCAGTGCTTTTGGGTTGCGATAAGGACGGAAAACCCGCGGCACAGAACATTCCAAAGTGGTGTAATACTGCGTTTCAAGCAGCTATCGTAAAAGCCACGGAAATCACCGATCAGGGTGAGCGGACGAAGCTTTATCAAGACGCGCAAAAGATTGTTGCTGCTGAAACGCCTTGGCTGAATGTTGCGCATTCGACTGTTTTTGAACCTGTGCGGAAATCAGTATCAGGCTACAAGATCAGCCCATTTGGAAGCCATGAATTCCAAAATGTGGATGTGGCTGAATAAATGAAAATGAGGCGAGCGGAGTGAAAACTCCGCTCGTTTCACTTGCAGTCAAATGATCTATTTCCTGTTCAAACGGCTGGCGCTTACAGTGCCGACTTTCATCGCGCTCATGTTTATCACCTTTGTGATGATCAGGCTGGTGCCAGGCGACCCTGTGGAAGCACGCCGTGGCGAGCGCGGTATTTCACCGGAGCGGCATGCAGAGCTGTTGAAAGAAATGGGGCTGGACCAACCCGTTTGGAAGCAGTTCATTGATTATTCTGGCGGTATTTTGCAGGGTGATTTTGGAACTTCCATTGTTTCCAAAACACCGATTTTGAATGAATTCATCACGCTGTTTCCAGCGACACTCGAACTTACCTTTTTCGCCATGCTGTTTGCCACACTCATTGGAATTCCGGCTGGTGTGTTTGCAGCGGCGCGGCGTGGCGGTATATATGATCAAAGCCTCATGGGTGTGGCGCTGGCAGGCTACTCAATGCCCCTGTTCTGGTGGGGTTTGATCCTCATTTTGGTGATGTCAAACACACTGGGCCTCACGCCAGTTTCTGGTCGTGTTGATCTCATCAAATATTTCTATCCACCTGTGACAGGGTTTGCATTGATTGATAGTCTGTTGTCGGATCAAAAAGGTGCATTCAAGGACGCTTTGCATCATTTAATTTTGCCGTCCATCGTATTAGGCACGGTGCCCTTGGCAGTGATTGCGCGTATGACAAGGTCATCTATGCTTGAAGTGTTAGAAGAGGATTACGTTCGCACTGCCCGCGCCAAGGGCTTGTCGGCGTGGCGCGTCATTGGAGTTCACGCGCTCCGTAATGCGCTTATCCCAGTTGTCACTTCAATCGGTTTGCAAGTGGGTACGTTGCTTGCAGGTGCGGTTTTGACCGAGAGTATTTTTTCTTGGCCTGGCGTTGGAAAATGGTTGGTTGAATCAATTGGCCGACGTGATTACCCTGCTTTGCAAGGTGGCATCATGCTGATTGCAGCCTGTGTGATTGTCGTTAATTTGATTGTCGATTTGCTTTACGGCCTCATCAACCCGCGGATCAGACATGCAAGGTAATGTTGCCACAACAGACCGTGTTGTCCCACCAACACCGTGGCGCTCATTTTGGAATGCGTTCTCCGAAAATCGTGGCGCGGTAATAGGGCTTGCTCTTGTTGTGCTCATATCGTTGTTGGCGCTCTTTGCTCCTGTGCTGGCACCCTATGATCCACTTGACCAAATCAAAGGTGCAACACGATTGCCGCCTTTCTGGACAGATGGCGCTGACCCGCGCTTTCTTCTCGGCACCGATGCAGTTGGGCGCGATATGCTTTCGCGGCTTATGTATGGAGCGCGCATCTCGCTGTTCATCGGCCTTTCCGTCATGGCAGTGTCGATGGTCGTCGGTGTGGCGTTAGGCTTGGCAGCGGCCTGGTTCGGTGGTTTGTTGGATGTTATCATTATTCGTGTCATGGACCTTATCGTCGCCATACCTTCTCTCGTGCTTGCCATTCTTATCATTGCGATCATCGGCCCAAATCTCACCAACACCATAATTGCCGTCACGCTTGTTTATTTGCCGCGCTATGTGCGTTTGGTGCGGGCATCTGCTTTGGTTGAGTTATCGAAAGACTATGTCACGGCCGCTAAAGTCTCTGGTGTAGGTCCATGGCGGCTGATGACCACCACTGTATTACCAAACTGTTTGGCGCCTCTCATTGTGCAGGGTGCGCTTGGCGTTTCCGATGCTATTCTTGAAGCCGCTGGGTTAGGCTTTCTTGGCTTAGGGGCACAGCCACCAACGCCTGAATGGGGAGCCATGTTGGCTGATACACGCGATCTCATGATGTCTCACCCTTGGGTCATGGCGTTGCCGGGCTTGTGCATCTTGGTTACCGTTATGGCCATTAATTTAATGGGGGACGGCTTGCGTGATGCGCTTGACCCTCGCTTGCGGAAGAGTTGAGCCATGACGCTGCTCGACATCAAAAATCTGGTTGTGGAATTTCGTACGACTTCTGGCTGGTTTCGGGCCGTGGATGGTGTGTCAATCAATGTTGATGGTGGCTCTATTCACGCCATTGTGGGTGAATCCGGGTCCGGAAAATCAGTGGCTATGTTGGCCATCATGGGGCTGCTGCCAAAAACTGCGAAAGTGACCGCTGACCATGTGCTGTTTGACGGGCGCGACCTGCTGAACATGACGGCACAAGATCGGCGCAAAATTATTGGTAAAGACATTGCGATGATTTTCCAAGAACCAATGACCAGCCTTAACCCCTGCTTCACCGTAGGCTACCAAATTGATGAGGCTTTAAAGGCTCATTTGGACATGAGCAAAGCTGAGCGAAAAGTTCGCACGCTTGAATTGCTGGATGCGGTTGGCATCCCTGATCCGCAATCACGGCTTTCCGCTTTTCCTCACCAGTTTTCAGGTGGCATGGCGCAGCGCGTGATGATTGCCATGGCCCTATCTTGCAAACCTAAACTCATCATCGCAGACGAACCCACAACCGCGTTGGATGTGACAATTCAGGCCCAGGTGTTGGACCTTATGACAAAGCTGCAACGTGAAACACAAACAGCGCTGATCCTGATCACCCATTCGATGGGAGTGGTTGCTGAAACAGCGGCGACGGTCAGTGTGCATTATGCAGGGCAGAAAGTTGAGGAACGTTCGGTCGTCCCACTCTTTGCGCAACCGCGTCATCCCTATACTTCTGCACTTCTAGCGGCCCTACCGGAAAGGGCGACGGGAAGGCAGCTGCAGTCGATTTCAGGCACAGTACCCGGGCAGTTTGATCGGCCAATCGGCTGCTTGTTTGCGCCGCGTTGCAGCATGGTTCAGGACTTATGTCACACCTCTAAGCCGCCTCTTAACGTAGATGTGCTGTGTCATTTCCCCCTGACGGACCCTCGCATACCATGACTAAAGTGCTCGACGCTCGCAACCTGCAACAACATTATTCTGTATCGCGCGGCTTTGCCTCAAAGCCTGCAACACTCAAGGCACTCGATGGCGTAAGCTTCACGCTTGAGCGCGGTAAAACCTTGGCTGTCGTGGGGGAATCTGGCTGCGGCAAATCCACCCTCGCCCGTCTGCTTACCATGATTGAAACACCGACCGCTGGAAGCCTCCGCATTGCCGAAACAAACATCGTTGGAGCCAGCAGAGAAGAATTAAAGGCGTTACGGCCGCGTGTCCAGATGGTGTTTCAGAACCCTTACGGCTCTCTCAATCCCCGACAAAAAATTGGCCGCGCACTTGAAGAGCCTTTGCTGGTGAATACTCCGCTTTCAGCTCAAGAACGCACCGCCAAAGCACGTTCCATGATGCAGATGGTCGGGTTGCGTTCAGAGCACTACGACCGATACCCCCACATGTTTTCCGGAGGGCAGCGTCAACGTATCGCTATCGCTCGTGCCCTTATGTTGGAACCAGACATTCTGGTTTTGGATGAGCCGGTGTCTGCTTTAGACGTCTCAATTCAAGCGCAGATCTTAAACTTGCTTGCTGAACTGCAAGAGCGGTTAAAACTGGCCTATGTCTTTATTAGCCATGATCTTTCAGTGGTGCGCCACATCGCTGATCACATCATGGTCATGTATTTGGGCCGCGTTGTAGAATACGGCACGCGCGACGATATCTTTGAGAGGGCGACCCATCCCTACACGCGCGCACTTCTCTCAGCCACACCTGTGGCTAACCCTTTGCAGAAGCGCGAGCGCATCGTCCTAAAAGGTGAATTGCCTTCTCCCATGTCACCACCAAGCGGCTGCACCTTTCGAACGCGCTGCCCAATCGCGACAGATATATGTACCGAGACTGCGCCCCAATTAGCACCGAAACGCGGTCACAGTGTTTCCTGCCATCTCACCGACTAGACCTGCTGCGGGAAGGCAGGACAACGATTCCAACATTATGCCAAAGCTTCCCACGCTGAAGATCGTAGATCTAGCTTATTGCGATTCTGGTTGGACAAAGCTGTTATTATACCAATGAGTTCAATTGCTGATTTTTACAGGCTGGACAAACCAACGCGTTGAAATACATCGTCTGTCATGATCCCTTCCAGGACGCCATCTATTGTGCTGCTATGGTTTTCAGATAGGCAATTAAGTCGGCCCGCTCCTCCGGTTTTTTGATACCGCCGAACGCCATTTTGGTTTTGGGAACCACTGTCTTTGGATTCTCAAGATAAGCAGCCATTGCCGCCTCATCCCAAACAGGCACAGTGGCCGCATGAGCGGTCATGGCTTCAGAATATTTGTAGCCCTCCACACTGGCAATCGGACGGCCCATGATTCCAATCAAGTGTGGACCTAACTTGCTGACGGGCTTTGTCACTTCGTGACAGGCCATGCATTTTTTGAAGGCCGTTGCTCCTTTCGCAACATCTCCATCAGCGAATGCCTGCGTCACGAAGCTTTGCAGAATGCCAAATATCAATACAGTAGCGTAAACCGATTTCATTGTGTCTCTCCTGTCATGTGACGACGGGAAACTGCGACAATTCAATCCACGATACATTGATCCAAATCAAAGCCCGCACGCCGCGAACACACCAAATTCCATTCAAGGCAACAATGGAGAGCATCATGTTCCGCGAACTTTCAGACCTCACCTCAACATCACGTCGTAGCTTTTTGACAACGTCGGCAACGGCCCTTGGTGGACTTGCAGGTGCTGCGACAATCACCATGAAACCCACAACAGTCGCAGCGGCAGCAGTCGACCTCTCCAAGCTTCAAAGGGTGAAAGCAGGAAATGGTTGCACCGCCTTTTGCCCCTCTGCATGAGCAAACCGCTGGACCCGATCCAAAAATCGTCGAGGTGACTTTCGACATCATCGAAAAGAAAATGGTGATTGATGACGAAGGTACAGAAGTCTGGGCGCTCACATACAATGGCTCTGTGCCAGGCCCCCTCATCATTGTTCATGAAGGCGATTACGTAGAACTCACGCTGCGGAATTTGCCCTCCAATTTAATGGAACACAACATCGACTTCCACGCCTCCACTGGCGCATTGGGGGGCGGTGCCTTGACAAAAGTGTTGCCGGGCGAGCACGCCGTGTTGCGTTGGAAGGCCACTAAACAAGGTGTATTTGTTTATCACTGCGCGCCTGAAGGCATCATGATCCCCTACCACGTTGTGCACGGCATGAATGGTGCTGTCATGGTGTTGCCACGCGATGGCTTGAAGGATCAAAAAGGCAATCCTTACAAATATGACAAGGTCGTCTACATCGGCGAGCAGGACTATTATATTCCCCGCGACGACAAAGGCGAATACAAGAAATACGAGACGGCAGGTGAAAACATGACGGACGCCCTTGACGTTATGCGCGGGCTTATCCCCACCCATGTTGTTTTCAACGGCGCAAAAGGGTCTTTGACAGCAGACAATGCATTAAAAGCAAAAGTCGGTGAAAAAGTCCTGTTCATTCACGCTCAGGCCAACCGCGATACCAGACCTCATTTGATCGGCGGCCACGGCGATCTTGTATGGGAAACAGGTTCATTCGCCGACATGCCAGCAACAGGGTTGGAAACCTGGTTCATTCGCGGTGGATCCGCAGGTGCCATGGCCTATGAATTCCGCCAGCCCGGCGTTTACGCCTACGTCAACCACAACCTCATCGAAGCCGTCATGTTGGGGGCCACCGCTCATGTCGTCGTCGATGGCGAATGGAATGATGATCTCATGATGCAGGTGACAAAACCATCTACCTTCACGATGTAAAGAACCATGATCGGCATCCGCTCGATTCTTTTAGTAACTGGGCTCGCACTCGTCGTTACGCTCATTGCGCCACGGCAAGTGCAACCCCTCGTGTTGGATTGGGTGGATGCTGGCAATGGTCTTTTGGTCATGCGTCACGAAGTGTCGATTGCGCAATGGCAGCTCTGTGTAGACGAAGGCGGATGCAGCCTCTCGCCAAAGCCCGGCCCCTCCGCCAGTGACGAAAGTTTTCCAGTGACGGGGGTAGGCATTTTAGATGTGCAAGAGTTTGTACTTTGGGCGAAGCGACGCGCAAGCCAAGATGTACAACTCCCCACGCTTCAGCAATGGCAGAGCTTCTCGGAAGTGCCGCCCACAATCACCACAAAACGCTTCACGGATCCTCGATTGGCTTGGGCGGCCACCTATGGCAACGAGAGCAAAATTGACCCCACACTCAAACGCCCCGGTGGCTTTGGACACACCAGCAAAAACATCGCGGATATCAGAGGCAATGTCTGGGAATGGACGTCCACCTGTGTGGTGGAAACCGAGGCAAGCCGCTGCCCTGCCTATTTCGCCATGGGAGAACATGAAGCCAAAGTTCCCATCTTTGTCCGCGATCCCGCGTCCGGCGGCTGCGCCACGGGAACGCCCCCAGCTCTTTTGGGATTGAGGTTGGTTTTGGCTAAAGCTGTCAACCTTTAAAATATATTTTCCTAGGACTATTGACATTAGCCTAGGAAGGGTCTAAATTCCTTTTTGATGTTTCCAGAAAGGAGGGGACAATGTCGCGAACTTGTCTTCATTGCTGGAAATATGAGCAGCGCCTGCGGGTGAACAGCAAAGTACTGTTTGCTTCCGGGAGCCGAGGGCGAGACCAGCGCATGTTCGGTAGAACATGCGCCACTTCTTGAATGCTGCATGTCCTCATCGGACATGCAGTGCACTAACGACTTCAGCGCACTGGAGGCCGAGCAACCCGCGCCGACCTGGTGTCGTGCGCCTCTGCAAGAGCGAACCCTGGATGATTGCCCATGTGAAAAGCACGGGATGTATAGGTCATTCACAAATTTCGGCCAAAATCGCTGCGTTTCTCTCGAAAGAGGCTACTGCACGCTATCGCGTGTGTAGTGGTTGGGCTTTAAGCCGAATCCAATATATCTTCTCCACCACCGCATGCTGGCTTGAAGCCCGGACGGGAACATCCCCTCCACTTATTTTAAGGCCGCCGTAATTTGCCCCTCTCCGTCATTGCTGACGCGATGCCACCTCTCCCACGCGTGGGAGAGGAATGCATGTCCTCGCCCGCTCGCGGGAGAGGTGGATTGCGCGGCAGCGCAAGACGGAGAGGGACCGCGTGGCACTTCAACACCTCTTGCGCCTTACCCCTTGCAACCCCACATCTGCCGAGCAAGAATAAGAAAAGGAAAGCGGTATGCCCACCTACACCAAATCCCCCGAAGCTATTGCGGCCCTCACACCAGAACAATTCCGCGTCACACAACAGAGTGGCACGGAATATCCTGGCACCGGTCCGCTGCTCAACAACAAGAAGGCTGGCATTTACGTGGACATCGTTTCAGGTGAGCCTTTATTTGCTTCGTCAGACAAATTTGAGTCAGGCTGCGGTTGGCCCAGTTTTACCAAGCCAATTTCACATGACCATGTAAAGGAATTGAAAGACGCGACCCTTGGCATGGTGCGCATCGAAGTGCGCTCAACCTATGGCGACAGCCATTTGGGCCATGTCTTCAACGATGGCCCGCGGGATCGTGGTGGACTGCGTTACTGTATCAATTCCGCCAGCTTGCGCTTTGTGGCCCGCGAGGACATGGAAGCCGAAGGCTATGGCAGCTATCTCAATCAAGTGGAGGACATTTAAATGGCTCATCAACGCGCAGTTCTCGCCGGCGGATGCTTCTGGGGTATGCAGGATTTGATCCGCAAATTGCCGGGCGTTGTGTCAACCCGTGTTGGCTATACAGGCGGCGACGTTCCTAACGCCACCTATCGCCACCACGGCACCCACGCCGAGGGTATCGAAATCACATTCGATCCCGCAATCATCGCGTATCGCCGCATATTGGAAGTGTTTTTTCAGATCCACGATCCCACCACGAAAAACCGTCAAGGCAACGACGTGGGAACGGCTTACCGCTCTGCAATCTATTATACTGATGCCGCCCAAAAAGCCGAAGCAATCAACACCATCGCTGATGTCGATGCTTCGGGACTCTGGCCGGGAAAGGTTGTGACAGAAGTAGCACCTGTGGGTGAATTCTGGTTGGCCGAGCCTGAGCACCAGGATTATTTGGAGCGCATTCCCCATGGCTATACCTGTCATTTTCCGCGCCCAAACTGGGTGCTGAAACGCAGATCAGACGCAGCGTAATTTCATTCGCTTAAATGGAGGAAAGGCTCTAAGCCCAGCCTCGAACAACGAGGAGGAAGCCCATGGCCTTTCCACCAAACTATCGTCAAGAACGCAATAACCGCGACAAAGCCAAGCAGCAAAAAGCTGCCGAGAAGCAGGCCGAAAAAGATGCCCGCGCTGCTGAACGCAAACAACAGTTACAGCAGGAGGCCGTAAGCCAGCCCGCTGACAAGGAAGATTGAGGCTATGGCCAAAAAGCAAAAGAAAATCGAAGACAGTTTTGTGTTCTTCGATGTGATCTATGAAGACGGAACGAAAAGTTCACGCCGCAAAATCAACGCTGCCGGTGTTGATGCCTCAGATGTTGAATCCTTCGCCATGACCGAAATCATGAACCAAGACCGCCGCATCTCTGAAATGTCGGGAAAAACGCGTGGACAAGTAAAAACGCTGGTAAAATCACCTTAACCCCGCCTGACGGCGCGCTTCTCCAACAAATAGCGCGTCACTCCATCCTCTGCACTGCGCAACGCGCCCTCCAGATAGCCCTGCAAATCCTTGCTGCTGGCTTCACCAATACTGATCCAGCGCGGCCCACCTTCGTGATAGGATAAATGTGCCTGCTCACCCGGCCGCAAAGAACCAGAATAACTGGCCGGTGCATCGGATCGTTCAACTCCCACATAGAGCGCTTTTAGCCCCGGCGTGAACCCATCAAGCATCTCAACCAATTGCTGTGCCGCTTCCTCTGTTGCAGCATCGCCGTCTGGCATCGGACCTGTCAAAACCGTAAGCAACCCAGCCCCACCCTGCCCCACACTCGACATCCAAATTTGTTCGCCGGTATCGGTCAACAAAATACCACGGTCGCGATAAACTTCCTCAAAACCATCCTCGAATTTCAAATGCAATTTCGTGCCCCGCGCATAAGTCGCCATCCGCGCCTGCGCCAATTCAGCATCGGTAATGCCAGCAACATTCACATCAATCTTGCTCAAGCTGTGTAAGGGCGCACCAAAGAAAATCTCGCGTGAGACAAGTTGCTTAATGTTTCCGAGCGCATCACGCACCGTGACGCGCACCAATCCATCGCTGTCATCAATGCGCGACACCCAATGGCCAAAAAATAAATGCGGTCGTGTGGCCAGTGCCAAGGCATTGGTCATCTGTCCTGTCCCCTCCGGCACAGTATAAGCTTCATCCACATTCGGAATCAGCTTGAAGCATGGCCCCTCAAGATCAATCTCGAGGTAATCAAACAACACATGCAGGTTCAGGTTTTCGATTTCGCGTCCGTACTCACTCCAAAAAAACGCCTTCAGCGTGACACTTAATACTGGCCCTGCTTCAATGCGCTCAAGATACGACCTGATGCTCTCATTGATGAATTTGGGATTGTTGCTGTTCGCCCCTTCCGTGCGCCACTCCGCTTGGTCGTATTGGATGTGATTGATGGCAGAACGGCTGTCTTGATACAAAAGAGCGTCGAATGCCTCCTGATCATAGACCTGGCCATTCTGCAAATAGCGCATGCTCTCGGCTCCTGCCGTGAGGCGGCGCACATAGGAGATGTTGAATTTGTTCATCAGCCCAATGGCGAGGGTGTCGGTGGAATTGATAAGGTTCGCCCCCTCATCCAACATCAAACCCAGTTTCGATTGTTTCTCGGGCCGCGACTTAATCCGCCCGCCCCACGTGTCATGGGCTTCCAAGACCATGAATGGTATATTCGCCAACTGCAGCCGATAAGCCGCATAAAGCCCCGCAATCCCCGCCCCCACAATAATGACTTCCGTATCAACAGGCGAAGCTTTGCGCATGAAGTAGTTCCCAACCGTGGTTACGAGTGTGCGACGGGTAGGAGAGGTTTGGCAAGGGGAGCGGTAACATCGGTTGACATATTGTATCCCATGAGATACATTTGTTGAATGATCGAAATTCGTGAGTCATTCGATTTTGTCAAATACATGCAGGATTTGCGTGACGTGAATGCAAAAGTTCGCATTGCACAACGCATTCAGCGTCTTGCCCTTGGCAATCCCGGCGATGTTCGCGCAGTAGGTCAAGGTATCAGTGAGCTCCGGATCAATTACGGTTCTGGATATCGCGTTTATTATAAGCGTCAGGGCGAAGTTTTGATCATTATTTTGTGTGCGGGCGACAAGCGCAGCCAAGACCAAGATATTATGCGGGCTAAACTGTTAGCCAAAGAAATGGAGCTACCATGAACAAGATGTTATCAATGACCAGACCTTTTGACGCGGCTGAATATCTCGACAGCCCTGAAGCGATTGCGTTCTATCTCGAAGAAGCATTTGCAACAGAAGACTCAGCTTTCATTGCGCATGCGTTGGGCACGGTAACACGCGCCAAAGGCATGACCGAGGTCGCCCGCAAAACCGGACTATCACGTGAGAGTTTGTACAAAGCGCTGAGTGCCGAAGGCAATCCGGAATTTGCAACGATCATGAAAGTGATGCGCGCGCTGGATTTGAAGATTACGGCGAAGGCGGGGTGAAAATATCACATTTGCACATCCAACCAACCGTCCGTGAAACCGGCAGCTGCTCAGTTCCCGAAAATCAAATCCAAGCAGAAGTGAACATCAATGGCACGCACAACTCCTCCACTACAGCCTCATCCAGCAAATTTATCTCCAAGCCAAATGCTTGAAGCAATACCAAAAATTGAGCGTCGAATCAAAGATGTAGAAGAATTTGATCCTAACAGCGTACGGGATAGAAATGACCCAAGAGTTTCCGCCTTGGAAAACAGGCTAAAATCACTGCTCGAAAATATATTTGGGCAGGGCACCATCGAGTACAATCGATATTCAAACCAAATCACGAGGCTTGATACTGCAGGACATTACATGGGCGGAACACCACATGGTGAAGTTCTTGACGGTCTACACAACGGAAAATCGACCATAATTCATCATTTGCAAGAGCTAATTACTCGTTTCAATGAGGAACTTGGCGATAGCGGCACTACGCCTGTTGGCTCAGCACTTCGTGCTTATGAAAACTTGGATCTTCATCAGGAAATTCAGCGCGCCGCAGGGGACCTATACCGAAACGGACACTATGCGAATGCAATTGAGGATTCAGTCAAAGCACTTAATGGGTTGGTGCGAATAAGAAGCGGGGAGGATAACAAAGACGGCTCAAGCTTGATGGAATATGTCTTCAGTCCCAAGAACCCTATCTTAAAATTCAACGCACTGGCTGATCAGAGTGATTTGGATGAACAAAAGGGTTTCATGATGTTGTTTTGTGGAGCGGTCGCAGGATTGAGAAACCCTAGAGCACACAAAATAATCAAAGATGACCCTGAGAGCGCTTTAGAGTTCGTAGCCTTCATCAGTCTATTGGCAAAATTAGTAGATAAAGCGAAAAAATAGAAAACAAAAAAGGCCCCCTCACGGGAGCCTTTTCATTTCGTCACTCAATCAATCCCTCAAGCAAACTTCTGCTTCAACTCGCCCTTGGCATAGCGCTTGGCCATTTCGGCAACTGAGATCACCTTCTTGATCTTGCTTGCCTGACCCGCCGTGTTGAACTCTTGGAACCGTGCAGCGCACAGCTTGTTCATGGCTTCCATCGCGGGCTTCAAATATTTGCGGGGGTCGAATTCGGATGTAGTCTTCAAACAACACCTTACGGATCGCACCTGTCATGGCCATGCGGTTGTCGGTGTCGATGTTGATTTTGCGCACGCCGTGTTTGATGCCGCGCTGAATTTCAGACACAGGCACGCCCCAGGTCGGCTTCATCTTGCCGCCGAACTTGTTGATGATCTCCTGCAAATCTTCAGGCACTGAAGACGAACCATGCATGACCAAATGCGTGTTCGGCAGTTTCTTGTGAATTTCTTCAATCACGTTCATGGCCAACACAGCGCCGTCGGGTTTGCGCGTAAACTTGTAAGCGCCGTGTGAGGTACCCATGGCAATGGCCAGCGCGTCCACGTCGGTTTCACGCACGAACTTCACGGCTTCATCAGGGTTGGTCAGCAACTGGTCGTGGGACAACTTGCCTTCAAAGCCGTGGCCATCTTCCTTTTCGCCTTCGCCGGTTTCGAGTGAACCCAATACACCGAGTTCACCTTCAACCGAAATGCCGCCCATATGGGCCATGTCGGTCACCGTCTTGGTAATGCTGACGTTATAGTCCCAATCGCCGGGCGTCTTGCCGTCGGCCTTCAACGAACCATCCATCATCACCGAGGTAAAGCCCGCTTGAATGGCAGTCATGCAGGTGCCTGCTTCGTTGCCGTGGTCCAAGTGAACGCAAACCGGAATGTGCGGATAAATTTCTGTCACCGCATCCATCATATGCTTCAACATAATGTCGTTGGCATAAGACCGCGCACCGCGCGACGCTTGCAGAATGACCGGCGAGTCGGTTTTGTCCGCAGCAGCCATAATGGCCAGCGCCTGTTCCATGTTGTTAATATTGAAAGCGGGCACGCCATAATCACATTCAGCGGCGTGGTCGAGCAATTGGCGAAGGGTAATACGGGCCATGTGGCGTCTCTCCTGAGGGTTTTTGAAAGGTTGAGGGAGGCGATAAAGCAATCGATCAAAGCCTGCAAATGGATTTTGAGGTGCGCACCTCAAACTTGCGGAGAAGCAGAAAATCGTCCAGTTTGGGTCATGAAATTTTCACCCATCATCGAAAAACTCCCCTCCTCCACGCCGTTCGTCGGCCCTGAAGTTTTAGAGC
This sequence comes from uncultured Alphaproteobacteria bacterium, assembly GCA_963850355.1. Lineage (GTDB taxonomy): Bacteria > Pseudomonadota > Alphaproteobacteria > Rhizobiales > Aestuariivirgaceae > Aestuariivirga. The sequence continues at coordinate 210,988 of CAWKKP010000008.1, read as the reverse complement.
GCCGCACGGGTAATTCGATTCTAGCCCGCATTGGTGCGAATGAAAGCGTTTTTGGCCCATCTCCCAAGGCCATTGCGGCCATGCAGTCCGCAGTGGCGGAGAGTTGGCAGTATGGCGATCCCGAAAATCATGATTTGAAAGTCGCCATCGCAAAGCACCTTGGCGTGAAACCAGAAAACATTGCCTGCGGCGGCGGCATTGATGGACTGCTGGGTTTGGTGGTACGACTTTTCGTTGAACCGCGTGATGCTGTCGCCACATCATTCGGTGCCTATCCCACATTCAATTTTCATGTGGCCGCTGCGGGTGGAAAACTTGTCACCACGCCATATGTTGATGACAAGGAGAATCCGGAAGCTCTATTGAAATTAACAAAATCCGAAAGGGCAAAACTACTCTATTTCGCAAACCCTGATAATCCCATGGGGTCAGTTTGGCCTGCCGAAGATGTACAGCGCTTGATCGATGCCGTGCCGGAAACTTGCATGTTGTTGCTCGACGAAGCCTATGTCGAATTTGCACCGCAAGGCATGACACCAGCCATCAACACGTCTCGCAAAAATCTATTACGCTTCCGCACCTTCTCAAAAGCCCACGGGCTTGCTGGCATTCGTGTGGGTTATGTGATTGGCCACCCCGAAATGATTTCTGCTTTCGATAGAATCCGCAATCATTTCGGCATATCCCGCATTTCACAAGCTGGTGCGATCGCCGCACTTCAAGATCAGGACTGGGTCGCACACGTCAAAGCTGAAGTCATCAAATCTCGCGCTTACATCCGCGATATCGCCAGAGATAATGGCCTTACACCATTACCCTCAGCCACTAACTTCATGACCGTCGATTGCGGTCGTGATGGCACCTATGCCAAGGCCATAGTCGGTGGTTTGCTGCAACACGGCATCTTCATTCGCATGCCCGGTGCAGCACCGCTCAACCGCTGCATTCGCATCAGCTGTGGCGACAAAAAAAGCCTCGACTTACTCGCCGAGGCTTTGCCGAAAGTGCTTACTGCGTTGCGAGCGACAGCAACTCTTTAAGATCAATCCGGGCATTGACCATCGCCAACTTGCCATCATCTCCTCGCGGCCACTCAGCTTCTGGCTTGTCCCAATAAAGCTCAATTCCGTTTTGATCGGGATCACGGAAATAAAGCGCAATAGAAACACCGTGATCAGCAGCACCATCGAGTTCCACACCAGCTGCCAAGACGCGCTTAAAGGCATTGGCAAGGTCAACTCGGGTCGGATACAAAATCGCTGTGTGATAAAGCCCAGTGGTTCCCGGAGGTGGCGGCGAGCCACCTTTGCTTTCCCACGTGTTCAAACCAATGTGATGATGATAGCCACCAGCTGATACAAACGCCGCTTGATCGCCATAAAGTTGTACAAGTTCGAAACCAAGAACGCCCATATAAAAACCAAGCGCTCGTTGCAGATCAGCGACCTTCAAATGCACATGGCCAATGCGTGTGCCAGCGGGAATTACAGGTAAAGTCATGGGATTAATCCGTAACAATTAGAGTTACATCTATTTAGGCGCGATGGACCCGCCTTGCAAGAGGGAAAACTAAACCAGTCGAAAAAAGTGGATAGCTTGTGCAGCCCCCTGTTTCGGAATGCCGAGGACGTGCAAAAGAGAGCTAAGGAGCAAACCGCATGTCACGTAAAGTCGAATTCAAAGCCCCGCACAACCTTACAGTCGTCAACCACCCATTGGTACTGCACAAGCTCACATTAATGCGCGACAAGCACACGCCTTCAGCCGTGTTCCGGCAATTGCTACACGAAATCAGCCATCTTCTGGCTTACGAAGTCTGTCGCGATCTGCCCATGACCACGCAAGTGATTGAAACACCCTTGGCTGAAATGGAAGCGCCAATCCTGAAAGGCAAAAAGCTTGTGATCGTTTCGGTGTTGCGCGCAGGCAATGGGTTGCTGGAAGGCATGCTGTCACTGATCCCTTCAGCCCGCGTCGGCCATATCGGGCTTTATCGCGATCATAAGACCCTGCAACCCATCGAGTATTACTTGAAAGTGCCAGAAGATATTGCGGAACGCCGCACCATCGTCGTGGACCCCATGTTGGCCACTGGAAATTCCGTGTCGGCTGCCGTGAAACGCCTTAAGGAAAAAGGTGCCAAGGAAATCAAACTAGTTACACTGCTGTCAGCCCCCGAAGGCATCATGCACTTCCATGACGAGCATCCTGATGTTCCAATTTTTACGGCAGCCGTTGATTCTCATCTCAACGATGTCGGCTATATCGTTCCGGGCCTCGGCGACGCGGGCGACCGCATGTTCGGAACCAAGTAACAACTTCACGTCTCATTAAGCATCCAATTCAAAACATCGGCTTGGCGTTAACTTGCTTACCGCTCAGCAAGAACTGCCATCCTAATGTGCTCTCACCTAAGCAGGAGTGAGTATGTCGGTTGCAGTCGCATCAATGGTTTCAAGCCACGCGAAACAGTTTCGCCGTGCTGATGGCCAAAAGCGCCGCGTGCTCTATGCGGAAGACCAAGCTACTGCTCGCGTCGTCACAACTGCTTTGCTGGAACGCATGGGTTTTGAGGTAGAAGCCGTTGAAGACGGTGAGTTGGCCTTCGAAAAAGCCAAGCTTTACGCCTATGATGTGATCCTGCTCGATATTGAAATGCCCGTTATGGACGGTGTCACAGCCGCACGTAATATTCGCGCCCAAGCTGAACCTTGCCGCGAAACACCAATTCTTGCGATGTCTGCCTTTCTGGCCGATTCAACCGAACACTCGGTGTGGCGCGACGCTTTTGACAGTGCTCTACCAAAGCCCGCCAATAGCAACGAATTGCAAAAAGCCATGCGCAACGCGCTGGAATTGCGCAAGCCTGCTGCAAAGCCTGCCTCGTCACCGTCCGTGTTGAATTGGAACCAATTGGCTAGCAGCCTGCCACCTGGCACGCGTGCCAATCTTGTCCGGGCAGCATCCAAGGAAATGCAACATTTGATCTTGGCATACGGCTCTTGCCGGGAAGCCGGCGATTTCGAGACCGCCAACCATTGCCAGAAAGCCTTGAAAGCTGTCGCGTTGAGTTTTGAAGTTGTGCCATTGCATGCGCTACTGACTGAATATGAAGCCTTGGGCACGCCCCCCCAGGCCAAAGACTTGCTCGCCATCGCAGCGACATGGCAAGCACACTAAACAAACATATTTGAATTTTGTGAAGTAGCGCGACCGAGATTTGGAAGCGCAAAGCCCTCGATCAATATCAAGGGCTTCATCATCTTTTATTGACTGCTTATCTTACAACTGCTCCAGCGGGCGGGCGCACCGTTTGGCTTTCGAGTGACTTCAACATGTGAAGTACTTCTGCAAGTTCTGGGCTCAAGCGTTTTGCGGCAGGCACTTGCGTGTTGTTTTGTGTGTTTGACATATTTGTAATCCCCATGAGCCGTTTATAAATCAGTTGAACTTACAAACACGTAAACACATGCCAGATGAAGCAGGCTGCAACAGGGCATTCATCAGGCGTTCACAAGGCATGGTTAACCAAAGATGCACGGCGGGTTGAGCCACTTGCCACATCATAAAATAGTGATAGCCTCTCTTCGAATTTTATGTGTAACATCTCCTGTGTCGGCAAAGTTTAAGGCTCTTTGAGTCAGTGATTCTCAAGAAAGGAACGCCCCCTATGATGAAACAATTCTTAATTGGAACTGCGCTAAGCGTTGGCTTGGCATCAGCCGCGTTAGCTGGCCCGGCCGACGATTTAATCAAGGAGCGTCAAGCTTGCATGAAAGCCCAAGGCGCGGCCATGGGTGTTTTTGTTCCTGTGATGAAGGGTGAAAAGACTTTTGATGCGACTGCCCATAAAGCTGCTTTTGACGCCATGGGAGCTGCCTGCGTGAATTGGGCGAAATTCTTTGCACCAGAAACAGCAAAAGGTGAAACTCTCGAAACATGGGCAAAGCCTGAGATTTGGTCTGACCCTAAAGCCTTCGAAGCGGTAAGCGGAAAAGCTTACGCAGCAGGTGAGGCGTTGAAGGCCGTCACCGATGAAGCTGGATTTAAGGCCGCTTTCCCGGCATTTGGAGCGGGCTGCCAAGGCTGCCACGAAATTGCCCGTCGACCAAAGTCTTGAAGTCAGGCTGAGCGATTCTGCGTTTTTTCACCAAACGTAACATTTCGGGCCTAGCGCTGCTGGCAGCGCTGGGCCTTGGTGTTTTCTGGGTTATCACAATCCCGCGCCCATTGGATGCCGCTGCACTCCCGTCTCACACACCTGATCTTGCCAACGGCGAAAAGCTTTATCACGCATCAGGCTGTCATTCGTGCCATCTTCCTTCAAAAGACTCGGGTTTGGATTTGGCATCCGTCGCCGGGGGAGCACCCTTGCACACGCCTGTCGGCACACTTTATCCACCCAACATCACACCAGATTCAGCTACGGGCATAGGCGCATGGACAGATATTGAATTCGTCAACGCCATGCAAAAAGGCATTGGCAAAGACGGTAGCCATTTAATCCCGGCCTTCCCATACACGTCCTACACCCACATGAAGGTTGAGGATGTCCTCGATATCAAAGCTTATCTCGGCACGTTGAAGCCCGTGCAAAACCAAGTCACCGCCCATGCAGTCTTCGCTTTGCCAATTGTGCGACGGGGCTTGGGTGGTTGGAAATATCTTGGCCTCGATGAAACCAAAACAGTTGCCGACATTTCAAAAAGTGATGCATGGAACAGAGGCAAATATCTTGTTGATGGCCCGGGCCATTGCAACGAATGCCACACGCCCCGCACCATTTTCATGAGCATCAAATACTTCGCATTATCTTGGCAGGCGGCCCTCACCCGGAAGGTGATGGCAAAGTGCCCTCACTGTTGGATTTGGTTGGACGCGGCAAATACAAAGACGCAGCTGACTTGGCCTCTGCATTCCAATTCGGCGAAATGATGGGCTATGGTCGCCTCTCCTCTGGCGGCATGGGCAAAGTGCAAACCAATTTGTCCAAACTGCCGGAAGCTGACCTTAAGGCCATTGCCGAATATCTGACCAGCTTGAAGTAATCTTACACTTCGACATCATCGATGTCCTCGAGCCAAAGCGCGATCGCCTCCGTCGCTTCGTCAGGATATTCCAGTGTCGGAAAATGCCCGCAGTCTGGAAGCTCAACGTAACTGCCGTTTTGCACTGCTTCAGCCATGCGCAAGCCATCAGCAGCGGGTGAGAATTTGTCGTGTTTTCCCCACAGACACAACGTCAGGGCTTCAACCTCTTCCAGTTCACCCCATCGGTCTACCCGATGCGCGAGAGCATCCGATTGCCGCGCCAATGTTTCAAGATCAAACGCCATCGCCATTTCAATAAACGCTTGCCGCGTGGCCGCCCCACATGGGCCCGGCAAATGTGCAATCATCTCTCCCATTTCAGAAATGACCTGAGCGCGTTCACCATTGCGAATACGTTCAGAACGACGACGCCCCAACGCCTGATCCGCAACAGCACCAGCCCCCGCCCCAATCACACAAAGCCCAGTTACCCGCTCGGGCGCCGCCAAGACCACTTCCAAAGCCACACGCCCGCCCATGGATGTGCCGAGAATGGCAAACTCATCAGGGGCCTGCCGCAATACCTCCGCCACCATGGTTTCATAGCGCGCGGCAGTGGGGATGATGATCTGTATACGGATATCCCTCTCGAGTACTTTGATCTGCTGATTGATATAGTCTTGCATCGCAACCAAAGGCAGGGATCATGATAAGCGTTTTCATCAGGGCATCTATTCCGCCAATCGCTTGCCTTGGCAAGGGCTTCATTCCATAACGGAGAAAATCCAACCGGACGGACCCCGCTCATGAAATCTCTCGACAAGAAACTCGCCCGCATCACCTCTGGCAAATATAAGCCCACGGACTTCATTGTGGCAGATGCCAAAGACCCTGAAATGTCGGCGGGCGTGTCCTCCCCCGGGCCAAAGGATTTGCACGACGAGAGCAAGGGGTTCCACAACGTTGAAACTTTCCGCCAATCCATCGTTGATGTTGTGAAGCAAGGCGTTGTCGACATTATGCTGGTCGCAGCGTCATCGCTTGAATCTGTGGCAGCGAAGGGCACATTCAAAAAATCCCACGTGACCCCTGCCATTCGCGCCAATGACGCAACCGATATTTGGCGCGCCCGTGGCTCATCCTATGCCAAGGAAATGGCCCGCCCGTTCCGCACCGCAAACTTGACCCACTGCAAGAAATTCTCCGACCTCGGTCTCTACTCGGTGACTTTCAACAATGACTTATCAGCCGACTATGCACATCTTGCAGCCTATAATGAATTCCGCGCCGAAGCCTCAAAGCTCAAGTTCCGCCACTTCCTCGAAGTGTTCAATCCGAACGCTCCAAAGAACCTGTCGCCGGAACAAATGCCATTCTTTGTAAACGACAATATTCTGCGCTGCATCGGTGGCATGACCAAGGCGGATCGCCCCTTGTTCTTGAAAATGCCTTTCAATGGTCGCCGGGCGATGGAAGAACTTGCGTCCTATGACACTGAATTGGTGGTCGGCATTTTGGGCGGCGGTGGCGGCACCACGCGCGATTGCCTAGAGCTCATCCATCAGGGCGAAAAATCCGGCGCCCGCGTTGCCCTGTTTGGACGCAAGATCAAGCTGGCCGAAAGCCCACTCGATCTCCTCTCCTTCTTCCGTCCCGTCATCGAACGCGACATGACTCCAGCCGAAGCGGTGAAGGCTTATCACGCTGTATTGGCCAAAAAGAAGTTAAAGCCCGTGCGTTCGCTTGAAGATGACCAGATGATCACTGAAAGTGTTCTCGAAGGCTATAAGAAGTGACGAGATCAGGAGTCGTCCTTGCGGGGACGATTGTCCTCGATATTGTTCACATGATTGATCAATGGCCGGATGAAGAGCAAATCGCCTTCATCCGCCAAACCATTGAAGCGCCAGGAGGCCCGCCTCACAATGCAGCGGCGGGTCTGATAAAGTTGGGCGCGACCTTTCCTGTGCAGATGATCTGCGTTGTCGGCGATGATGCGGCGGGAAAAACCTTTGTCCGACTGGCGCGCGAACTGGGACTTGATACTTCAAACGTCATCAGCGCCACAGATCACAGCACTGATGTGACACATGTAATGACATCGAAAGCCACAGGCCGCCGCACCTTCTTTTTCAAGCCCGGGGCCAATTGCACAATGACGGCTGAGCAAATGCTGCCGCCCGATGATGGGGCCAAGATTTACTATTTGGGTTCGCCCGGCATTTCCACTTCAATGGATGCCAGTGATGGTTGGCGCACTGCTTTAAGCACAGCGAGACAACGCGGCTACAAAACCTGCATGGAACTCTGCCCCGTGCCAGCCGAATTGCAACGCGCACAGACCCTGCCCTGCCTGCCCTTGCTCAATTATTTCATCATCAACGATAGCGAAGCCGAAATTTTGTCGGACTTACCTGTGTCTAAAGATGGCCACTTCAACTCAACACTCGCACTGAGAGCTGCACAAAAATTGCTGGATCTCGGCGTGAACGAGCTCGTCAGCATCCACCATCCTGAAGGTGCTATTGCTTTGCGCAAATCGGGCGAACACGCCTTCGCACCGTCGGTCAATGTGCCGAAGGAAGAGATTGTCGGCACCGTTGGCGCAGGGGATGCGTTTTATGCGGGCATGCTGTTCGGCATCCACGAGAACTGGTCACTCGATCAGTGCCTGGCGCTTGCCAATGCCAGTGCAGCAACGTCGCTTCATTCCGCCACAACATCATCCAGTATTCGTCCGTGGACGGAGTGTTTGGACTATGCAAAATCGAAGGGTCTACGCCGCTAGACTTTCAACGCAATCACCGCAAGTGACAACACAACCAATGCCGAGACCGTACTGCGCGTGCGCAGATAATCACGAGAGAGATGCCCCTCAGCACTCAGTCGTCGATCAATCATCAGTAACACAGCAAACAACACGGCCAGACTGGCAAAATACAAGCGGGGCAACAGCAAGAGATAAGAAGACCATGCCGCCAGCGCCACGGCATTGCTGGTCAGAAATAAATTGAGCGAAGTCTCAACCCCTGAAAGCCGCTGCCCCCAATGCACACCTGCCATGAAAGACAGAATGAGAAGACCATAGCTTGCAGCGACGGTGGAGACAGCGCCCAGCACCGGAACAGTGGAATGCCCCGCCCACAATAAGAGTGCAGAAAACACAAACGGCAAAGCGCCTGCAAAGGCGAGGGGGCGGGTGAGTGCTGTGTTGGTGTTTTGCATGGGCGCGTTGTGCGCAAATCGTCGCAGATGATCAAGAGGCGTGATACACGATGGAAACTGATCCAGACGTTGCCTTACGTCGTTAAAAAGTCATGCGCCTGTTTGTTTTTGCCCTCTTCGCCACCCTTGCCACGCCCGCGATGGCCGAAGACTATGCCCGTGTGACCGACCGGGGGGCTTTTGTCACTCTTGTGGGCAGGCAAAAGCCTGACCAGTCTGGGCGTCAGTCTCAGCGTCAGCCCGTCAGGCAACATCAGCGGACGCGCCTTTGGCCGCGATGTCACTGGCAGTTGGACGTGGAATGGCGGCTTTTTCTGCCGCACGATGAAGGCCGGCGACAAGGCCTTCCCCCGCAACTGCCAACTGGTGCAACAAAAAGCGGGCCGCGTGCGCTTCATCGCCGACAAGGGAACAGGTGCCACGGCTGATTTGCGGATTAGGTGACGGTCGAGCCGATCAACAGCATCCGCTTATCAAAGGGAAGCGTCTCCTGTCTTCAAACGCTTTCTTCCTCGTCGCAAAGCGATGGGGGAGTACCCGTTGAGGGAGAGGGGGTACTTGATTCACAACGACTGCCAGTCTTGCTGCGCCCGACACCCCCCTCCCGCCCTTTGGGCGTACTCCCCCGTCGCTTCGCGCCAAGGGAGAAAGGTTTATTTGAAATTGACAGTGATCGACGATGTGCTGATCGTTTCGTTCAAGGAGTTCTGACGATGAAATGTCCAAACTGTGGGAAAGCGGAACTGGTGGCCGACGTCCGCGACATGCCTTTTGTCTACAAAGGCGATGCAACCGTGTTTGTAGTGTCAGCGACGTCGCGGGCGATCAGCGCTGAGATGAAAGCTTTCGGCAAACAGGTGAATGCGGCCATCGTCGATCCATCATTCATCAGCACCGTACGCAAAAAACTCGATCTCGACCAACGTGAAGCCGCCGAGATTTTCGGCGGCGGTGCCAATGCCTTCTCACGCTACGAAACCGGCAAAACCAAGCCACCCCTCGCCTTGGTCAAACTGCTAAAAGTGCTAGACCGCCATCCCGATTTGTTGGCCGAGGTGCGGATGGGTTGAGGGAAGTATTTAAAGGGAAGCGTCCCTTTTCTTTTTACCGCACAATAATCCACTTGACTTTCCATTAAAAAGGAGTAAAACGAGTAATTATAGATAAAGGAGATTTTTATGTTGGAAACGAGAGCTATTGAAATTGACTTTGACGTGCATAAACATTTGGAAGCAGCACGTACTAGTTTTCAGAAACACCAAACGAGACACTGAAGCGCATCTTGGAATTGAGAAGTGTGCACCAGCTGCTCCAAGTCCAACGTGCCACAAGGCAGGCCTTGGGCGTGGAAGGAGTTGAACTCGCACATGGCACCGAACTTAGGATGGACTACAATGGTCGCCAACATTCAGGAATAGTAAGAAACGGAAGCTGGTCGTCGAAAGTAAAGAATACAGTAGCCCTTCAGCAGCTTGCAGTGTCGCACGCACTAAAGACGGTCGATCAACACCTTTGGACGGGTGGAAATATTGGTATGTTAGGCAACCTGGACAAATGCGTTGGACATTGACTGATAAACTTAGAAAACGCTGAGGGGAATACTCTGAGCCCTTGTGTGATTTTAACGTTGAGGTCGAAAATCTAAACAAACACTTCCAACCCCACACCAAACCTCTTCGCCAACGCCTTCGCCATGTTCCTTGCTGATCTCACGTCGTCCATTCAGAATTTCTGAAATCCGGCTTTGTGGTGCGCAATCGGCGAGGTCGGTTTGTGATAGGTTGTGTTGCTCCATCAGGAAGCGCAGCACATCGCGGGGTGATGCATCAGGAATTTCAATGTGGTCCGCTTCGTAAGTAATGACTTGATTGGAAAGATAATCCAGCACATCAGCCAAGGGATGGTTTTCGTTTTCACCAACATCATCCAGCAGTTGGTTCATCACGGCGGTGGCACGGGTGTAGTCTTTCTTCGTGCGGATTGCGGAAAAACCCAGCACGTCGCGAAAAGGCTTCCAAGTCTTGAGCAAGTCTCCCGTTGAGATCACTTCATGTTTCATGGCTTTTTCCACTTTCCTAAATCATATTCAGCGTGAGTCAGAACATGACGTATGTAAACTTTGCGCCTGTTGTAATGAATAGCAGCAATCAGGCGATACTTGTTGCCCGCAATGTTGAACACAGTCAGTCCGTTGACATGATCAGCAGAGGGAAAAGTTTTCCTTAAATCCGCAGAACTCGTGAACGCGTTACTGTCCACAATTCGATACCACGCTGCCAACGATGCCTGCGCATCAGGATGTTTTATCCAAAAAACAACCAGCGCTGACTTTGATATGACATGCATTGATTGTTAATGTATACCAAAATGGTATTATTGTCAACGTACCAACAAACAAAAAAGCGCGGGCACCCTTCGGTACCCGCGCTTTCCATTCTTATACGTTCGAAGCCTTACTCAGCGTCAGCCGGAGCCGCTGCAGCTTCTTGCTTGCTCGTCAAATCTTCGCCGGTGGCTTGATCGACCACCTTCATCGACAGGCGGATTTTGCCGCGGTTGTCCATGCCGAGGAACTTGACCTTGACCATTTGGCCTTCGGTCACAACGTCGCCAACTTTTTGACGCGCTGTGGAGCAAGTTCCGACACGTGCACCAAACCGTCGCGTGCGCCGAAGAAGTTTACGAAGGCGCCGAATTCCATGATCTTGACGACCTTGCCTTCGTAGATTTCGTTGACTTCGGGTTCCGATACAATCGACTTGATCCACTTCAAGGCCGCAGTGATGGCTGCACCTGAAGACGAAGCCACCTTGATGGTGCCGTCGTCTTGAATGTCGATCTTCGCACCCGTCTTTTCGACGATTTCGCGGATGACTTTTCCGCCTGTGCCGATGACTTCACGGATCTTGTCGGTTGGAATCTTGATCTGCTCAATGCGAGGTGCATGTTCGCCAAGGCCTGGACGGGCCTTTTCGAGTGCCTCAGACATTTTGCCAAGAATATGCAAACGGCCTTCCTTGGCTTGGAACAAAGCAACACGCATGATCTCTTCGGTGATGCCAGTGATCTTGATGTCCATTTGAAGGGCTGTTACGCCTTCGGATGGTGCCAGCAACTTTAAAGTCCATGTCGCCCAAGTGATCTTCATCACCCAGGATATCGGAGAGCACGGCAAAGCGCTCGCCTTCCTTGATCAGGCCCATGGCGATACCAGCGCACCGATGCTTTCATCGGAACGCCAGCATCCATCAAGGCAAGTGATGCGCCGCAGACCGACGCCATTGACGATGAACCGTTTGATTCGGTGATCTCCGATACAACGCGGATGGTGTAAGGGAAGTCCGCAGCTGATGGCAGCATCGGGTTGATGGCGCGCCAAGCAAGCTTGCCGTGGCCGATTTCGCGGCGGCCCGTGGCACCCATGCGGCCCACTTCACCCACCGAGTAGGGAGGGAAGTTATAATGCAGCATGAACTTGCCCTTGGTCAGGCCGTCGAGCGTATCAACATATTGCTCGTCTTCGCCAGTGCCCAAGGTGGTGACAACCAGTGCCTGGGTTTCGCCGCGTGTGAACAGGGCGGAACCGTGGGTGCGTGGGAGTACTGATGCTTCGGCGATGATGGCGCGCACCGTGGTGGTGTCGCGGCCGTCAATGCGCTTGCCCGTATCGAGGATGGAGTTACGCACAATGTCAGCTTCAAGATGCTTGAAGTTTTCACCGAATGCTTGGTCAGATGGTGCCGCAGGGTCGTCCTTGTTGACGATAGCCGCTTTCGCAGCGTCCTTGGCAGCAGCAACGGCGTTCTGGCGGTCTTCTTTCTTGGCAATGGCATAGGCCTTGCGCAGATCGTCTTCAGCTTGCTTCTTGACGGAAGCATAAAGGGCTGAATGATCCTTCGGTTGGAAGTCGCGGGGTTCGCGCGATGAGCGTTCAGCCAAACGGATGATGGCTTCAATCACGGGCTGGAAGCCACGGTGACCAAACATCACGGCTTCAAGCATCTTCTCTTCCGAGAGTTCCTTGGCTTCTAATTCAACCATCAACACAGCGTCTTGCGTGCCGGCCACAACGAGGTCGAGGCGTCGACAGCGCTTGCTGTTCTTTGGTGGGGTTCAAAACAAATTCACCATCGATCATGCCAACGCGTGCGGCACCAACAGGGCCCATGAAGGGAATGCCGGAAATCGTCAACGCGGCTGATGCGGCAACGAGCGCTGCAATGTCGGTATCGTTTTCGAGATCGTAGGAGATCACGGTGGCGATGACTTGCGTTTCAATGCGGAAACCATCGGGGAACAGCGGGCGGATCGGACGGTCGATCAAACGTGAAATCAATGTTTCACGTTCTGATGGACGGGCCTCACGCTTGAAATAACCACCGGGGATCTTGCCCGCAGCATAGGTTTTTTCCTGGTAGTTTACGGTGAGCGGGAAAAAGTCGATGCCGGGCTTTTCGGCCCGTGCTGCAACGGCGGTTGCCAAAACGGTGGTTTCACCGATCGACAGCATGATGGCGCCATCAGCTTGGCGGGCCACACGGCCGGTTTCCATGCGAAGCGTTTGACCGCCCCATTGGATTTCTTCAACGTCAATGTTGAACATGTAAGTGTATTTCCTCTTTGTCCTTCGCCGCCACTTGAAGTTCACCAACCGCGCATAACGCTCAAAAGTTTTAGACTTTTGAGAAGCAGTTATGCGCCCTTATAAAGTGTCGATCTCGATAGTTTTTGGCTGCACGCAGCCTAAAATTATCGGGATCGATGCGACGGCATTCCCTTTGGACCAGCGGATTGCAGCCCTATTGCTGCTCTCAGATGCGGGAACGCGGACGGAAATTCGGTGATCCGTCCGCTCATGTGTGTAAAAGGCGCGACCAGATGGACGCGCCTGATATTTGATTAGCGGCGGATTTCCAAACGCTTGATCAGCGTCTGATAACGGCCTTCGTCCTTCGACTTCAAATAGTCGAGCAAGCTACGGCGACCCGCAACCATGCGCAGAAGACCACGACGTGAGTGGTTGTCCTTCTTGTGGGTCTTGAAGTGTTCGGTCAGGTAATTGATGCGTTCCGTCAACAATGCCACCTGAACTTCAGGCGAACCAGAGTCATTTGGAGTTGTCGCAAAATCCTTCATCAGAGCGGCTTTGCGCTCAGCAGTCATCGTCATGGGTATTCTCCGTGCATCTATAAATTAAACATCCTGATGGCTTTGAGCACCCCGTTTTCAACTTTGAACAAACCTAAAGGCGTGCCCAAATGGGTGACCAAAACCGCCTCCGTCCCAGATTTCAAAGTCTCGGGCAATTCAACCCCTATATTTGAATAGGAACTCTTTGACCTTGTTTAAGTCGCGCGGCTTCCGGGTCCATCACGGCCAGTGCAGGGATGCCGTCCAGCACGGTCACAATGGGGCGAAGGATGCCGCTGAGGCTGTTTTCGCTGGGCGGCTTATGGCTCAATTCCTCAAGCTTTTCCAGCGAAATCGCGTCGTTTTCAGAAAAAGGCCCAACGGATAAACGCCGCAAAAGCGTGACATGGCCGAGGCAGCCCAGCACCCGGCCTAAATCGCGGGCGATGGAGCGCACGTAAGTGCCTTTACCGCACTGCACAATAAACGCGGTTTCGCCAGCAGGATCATGTTTTTCAATTTGTAGCGAGTCGATATTGACTGTCCGAGCCGCCATATCCAGCACCTCGCCCGCCCGCGCCAGATCATAAGCTCTTTCACCAGAAATCTTTATCGCAGAATAACTTGGCGGTTTTTGCTGCACTGCACCAATGAACTGTGAGAGCACTGCTTCGATATCTTGCTGCGTCGCAACATTTCCCGTCGCCGCAGTGACTTCGCCTTCCAAGTCATCGGTAGAGGTTTCGGATCCCCACTTCACCCTGAAACGATAAGTCTTTCGCCCATCCATCGCCCAATTGACGGTTTTGGTCGCCTCGCCGAAGGCTAAAGGCAAAACACCTGATGCCAAAGGGTCCAATGTCCCGCCATGCCCACACTTGTCTGCATTCAATAGCCAACGCACCCTGCCCAGCGCCTGGGTTGAGGAAATGCCAAGCGGCTTATCGAGGACAATCCAGCCGTGCAGTTGGTTGCGGGGCTTTTTCACTGGAGATAATCTGGACGCTCTTGGCGTTGGTCAATTACCGCAATAATGTCAATTAAATCATCCACCAAACGATACGGCAAGACATAAACAGTCTGCGGAACTTGGAGCATTCTGCAAGTCTTGGTTTGGTTGGGCTTCCCAAGATTTGGAAAATCCTCCAGCAGTCGCGCAGCTTCTTTTATGCGCGCAACCAGTTTTCGTGTCGCTCGCGGGTTCCTGCGCATATAATAACTTTGAATATCCCTAAGATTGACAAGCGCCCAAGGTGACCAAACCACCCTCATTATCAAGTACGTTTCCGGCTCAATTTTACGTCAGGTTCTGGTGGAGGCAGGGGATTGTCCGTACCCCATGAATCAAGCCAAGCCATCATCGATTCATTGGAAATTCGTTCATCACTTTCATCTGCACGTTTGACCGCTTCGGCAATTCGTTCCTCCAGCCAAGCTTGTTTATCAAGCAACGCTTCCAACGCCTCAGTGATTAAAAATGCTTTCGACCGTTGCGTTGAAACCGCAAGCGCCTCCAGTTTTTCGTTGAGTTCTAAGTCCACACGAGCAGAAATCATGGTCTTGGTCATTGCAGCACCTGTTTTCATTTGCAGCAAATGTAATACAATGTCAGCACACCGTCAATCCGCCGGATCGTCGTCCTTCTCCAAGTCCCGCGCCACTTCAGGCTTTTTCAGCAATTCATCGATTTTGCTGGCATAATCCAGTGCCGTGTCGGTTCGAAACCGGAGCTGCGGCATGTATTTCATTTCAACTTTCGGCGCGATCAAGCCCCGCATATATTTCTGGTTCCGCGTACAGGCGTAGAGCAACTTTTGCTCTTGCCCCATGATCAGTGGCCGTACATAGGCCGTGGCGATTTTGAGATCTGGCGACATTTGCACTTCAACCACGCTGCACTTGATCTTCTCAAGTTCCGGGTCCCCGGTTTCGCCACGCATAAACACCTCTGCCAGGGCATGGCGGATCAATTCTCCAGCGCGAAGCATTCGTTGTGAGGGGGCAGAACCGTGTGACATAGCAGCGTCTTAACTCGAACGCTGGGCTTTTGCAGCAAAGAATTGGGCCACAGCGGCATGGGGCAGCTTTTCTTGGAGCAGCCCTTCAAAAGCGGTCTTTTCTGCTTCTCCGGCAAAGCCTCGACCCGGAATGTAACCGCCAGAAAGGCCCGTCACCAGATAATAGCCGTCCTTGAACGCGATGACGTGATCAAACTTGCTGTAAATCCAGAAGTGTTTCTCTTTCCTCGTATTCCACCAAATGCCGGTTGCCCCGGCGACAATTTCAACATCTTCTGCCTCAGGATGCCGTGACAGCGCAGCACGCATGCGCCGCATTTGAAATCGGCTGAGCGCAAACATCCCAAGAAAGCCTGCAATCCCGGCCGAAATCACCGCAATGTTAAAATCACGCAGCGTAAACCCGTCCGAACCCAATATGAGGCGATTGGCCGACACCAGAAGCACCGAGGTCAAAAAACTGCCGATAAAAAAGGCGACAAAACGCTTCCAAAAACCTGCTGCCCGTGAAAGTCCGGCATAGCCATAAAGCACGCGGCTCAACACCGTGACGGCTTCAATCATTTCATCAGGTGTCGTGGTAAAGCGCGCCACCACTTTTCCATCGACTGGCATGTGATCTGGCATGATTAGGAATGAACCTCTTGTGACAGTTTGCGATCGACAATGTGACGCCCGATAAATTGGCGGAGGCGTTGCATGGTCGCTTCATCCGCAAGGGCAGATTTTGGAATGATGTAAGCCCGTAGGCGATTGAGATAGAGGAAGATGTGGGTTTCCGTTTCTACTGCGCGCTCAATCAATTTCCATGCCGTACTGCCCGACTGACCATCAAGCTGCGCCTGAATACCTGTTTCATCAATGATGAGCGTCATCGGCAGCGGCAATGTTTGGTAAGCCATGGATGCCCGGCGCGTGTACCATCTGGCGTATTTGGGATAAAATAACACCAAAATCGCGCCTGCACCGATTAACCCACTTTGAAACGGCACCTTGCCGGGATCATTGTCAGGCATGTTCATCAGGATTGGCAAACCAAAGGCCATCATCGTAAAGGCAACAGCAATAACGACCATCAAAAATTTCACTTGGGTGCGACCCGACCACCCAAATCGCGGAGTTTTCGAATGCATGACCATTTCATAGAGATCAGCGTCAGTCATATCATATGAAATTTTAATCGGCCTTTGGTCAACAGTCACGAAACACCTCTCGCATAACGTTGCAAGCGCTCATCCAGCGTACCCGTGTGCAGTTCAAACAGACGGTTGTCATGATCATGGAAATAGAGCGATTGCCCCTCGCCGTCTACCCTTGGGCGCGGCGGGCGAATGTCGAGGCCGAGGTTTTCTGCGGCAATCCGGGCGGTGTCCAGCTGTGCGTCGGTGACTTTGAACGCCACATGGTTATAAGTCCGCGTGGGCAAGGGCTCGCCCTCCATAATGGCAATCCAGATGCCACCCGCGATGAAGAATTTTTCGCGCGATATGCTGAAGGTGTTGTCGCCAGAAGAATAAACCTCCTCGCCGCCGAGCACATTGATGATGATGCGAGCCATCTTGTCGAGATCACGGACAATGAAAGTGAGATGGGAGAGACCTTGGATCATGGGCTTTATTTTTGACCTGTTCCATATATGATACCACACCCAGCATGACGAAAATTGAAAAACTTCTTGATCGGATGCGATCCAACCCTCGGGATTGGAGCATAGAGGACCTCAAAATCCTCGCAAAGCGCTTTTCGATTGATTGGCGTCAACCCGGAACCAGCCATGTTACGTTTTCGATAGAGGGGCATGTTCCGGTAACGGTGCCAGCGCACAAGCCTGTGAAGCCCGTTTATATCAAGAAGTTTCTGTCACTGCTGGACGCGATCGGAGTCAAAGATGAAAAACACTAATGCCGACCTGCCCCGTTTTGAAATTAAGCCACTCTCAGTCGAGGACGGTGGTGGTTATTTGATTGAGTTTCCAGATTTTCCGGGTTGCATGTCTGATGGCGAAACACCTGAGGAGGCAATCCGTGAGGGGCGCGACGCTTTGGCTTCTTACAAGCGCACCTTAGAGGAGTTAGGTCGCAAAATCCCGGAATCAGGCGAAGCCTTCGCCGGGCAATGGCGTCAGCGCGTACCAAAATCACTCCACGCTGATCTTGTGAGACGTGCCGCCAATGAAGGCGTCTCGCTCAATATGTTGGTGACGACGATTTTGGCGGATGGGCTGGCGAGACGCGCGTGAAGAACATCGATATCGAATGCACTGTCACCGGAACGAGACTCGATTCCCAGTAAATGCGACGATCATTGATCCGACTTGAAGCGATCAATATGAGTAGCTTTCAAAAAATCAAGTCCAAGAGTACTCAAAGCATTTAGCCTAAAATAGGCCTTTAGAAACGAGTTTGGCGTGCCCTCGACGACCAGTTTAACTGTTGCTAAATTTCTTTCAAGAAGTCCTAGCGCATACATAGAGTCGATAGTTTCAGGGCCCAGACTCTTGTGCTTCAAACTATCGTGCTCACCGCCGTAAGCTTCACCGTTGTGGAAGTAAGTGTACCCAAATCGATCACAAAACATGTCATCTCGCTGAAACACCCACTTTTTTAAATGTTTCTTGAATTGTGCATCGGGAGAAGGTGAAATAGAGTAAAGACTGCCTTCATGCGATTGATGCCGAAAATTCTGACCCTCAAAATCCTGCGGCAAATAGTCAGCGAACTCGCCCAAATCTGTTATGTTCATCGAGTCTGGATCAAAATCTTCTTCCAGAAGAAAATTTGTGGAATTATCGCGATTGCCCACTAAGGCAGAAATAAATTTCTTCAACTCAGCTGCTTCTTTGGCAGAAAGCACTTTCACCAGCGTGATATAGTGCGCGGCGCGTGCGTCATCACGCAATAGCTTTGACGCTAGCAGTGATGCCCACATTTCTACCAGATGGTTTGGTTTTCTGATGTCTTCAAGCGACGCACTTTCAAGAAATGGCACAAGAAACTTCAGTGGTATTGCCTTGGGAGAAATTTGTTCCTTCTCACAATACTCCTTTGCACGAGCTACAATCTTTGTTGCGGCTTTCCATCTAACAAAGCGTAGTTGATCACTGGCGATTTCACCCAACTCAGAAGCAATCTTCCGAAAAAAAGGTTGTAATGCCTTTGAAGTTGTCTGCGCTACCTTGAGCACCGAAATTGACGCCATCCCGAACCTTACTTCTTTCTCAAGCCAGCTTGCGCTCAACCTTCTCAACGCGGAAGCATTCGATGATGTCGCCTGCGCGCATATCTTCGTATTTCTCGAACGCCATGCCGCATTCTTGGCCGCTCTGCACTTCTTTGACTTCGTCCTTGAAGCGCTTGAGGGTCGAGAGTGAACCTTCGTGAATGACGACGTTGTCGCGGATCAAGCGCACCTTGTTGCCGCGTTGAACGCTGCCTTCGGTAACCTGACAGCCTGCAACCTTGCCCACCTTGGTAATGTTGAACACTTCCAGAATTTTGGCGTTGCCCATGAACGTTTCGCGCATTTCGGGGGCGAGCTTGCCGCTCATCGCGGCCTTGATGTCATCAACGAGGTCGTAAATGATGTTGTAGTAACGGATCTCAATGCCTTCGCGTTGGGCTGCATCACGCGCCTGACTGTTGGCACGGACGTTAAAGCCCAACACCGCAGCACCCGATGCGGCAGCAAGTGCCACGTCGCTTTCGGAAATACCACCCACGGCATAATGCACGACGCGCGAACGAATTTCTTCGTTGCCGATCTTTTCCAGCGCTTGCACGATGGCTTCGGCAGAACCTTGAACGTCAGCTTTGACGAGGATCGGGAATTCCTTGCGGCCTGACTGGTTGATCTGCGTCATCATTTGTTCAAGTGAAGCACGCGCCACACCTGTGCCACGCTTTTCACGGCGCTGACGTTCACGGTAATCGGTAATTTCACGCGCACGGGCTTCATTCGGCACCACGTCGAAACGATCACCCGCTTCAGGCGCTGAGTTCAACCCCAACACTTCCACGGGAACCGAAGGGCCAGCGGTTTTCAGATGCTCGCCCTTTTCATTCACAAGTGCACGCACACGGCCCCATGCGGAACCGGCCACGAAAATATCGCCATGCTTCAAGGTGCCACGCTGCACAAGAACCGTGGCAACAGGACCACGTCCCTTATCAAGCTGCGCTTCCACCACAAGACCACCGGCCTCACGATCCGGATTGGCTTTGAGGTCCAAGACTTCCGCTTGCAATAAAATGGTCTCGAGCAACTTGTCGAGGTTGGTCCCCTTCAACGCCGACACTTCAACGTCAAGGATATCACCGCCCATGCTTTCAACAACCAAATCATGTTGCAACAAATCGGTGCGCACGCGGGTTGGGTTGACGTTGGGCTTGTCCATTTTGTTGATTGCAATGATGATCGGCACACCAGCGGCTTTCGCATGGTTGATCGATTCAATGGTCTGCGGCATCACGCCGTCGTCAGCAGCAACAACCAGAACTGCAATGTCGGTGGCTTTCGCACCACGGGCACGCATCGACGTGAAGGCTTCATGGCCCGGCGTGTCGATAAAGGTGATCAAACCGCGATCAGTCTTCACTTGGTAAGCACCGATGTGCTGGGTAATGCCGCCGGCTTCACCTGACACCACGTTGGTTTTGCGCAGCGCATCCAACAGCGAAGTTTTACCATGGTCAACGTGACCCATGATGGTCACCACAGGAGGACGCGACTGCATCAATTCTGGTGCGTCGGTTGCATCATCGAGGCCTTCAACCACGTCTGATTCTGAAACGCGTTTGACCTTGTGGCCCATTTCTTCGGCGATGATCTGAGCGGTATCCGCATCGATCACGTCGTTGATCTGGTGCATCTGGCCCTGCTTCATCAGCATGCGGATAATATCAACAGCCCGTTCCGCCATGCGGTTCGACAGGTCTTGAATGGTAATGGCTTCTGGAATCACGATTTCGCGTGAAGTCTTTTCCGTTGGCATTTGGAAACCATGGGCTTGCTTCTTCAAGCGCTCCGTGCGGCGGCGGAAAGCAGCAACGGAATGGCCGCGCACATTGCCTTCTTCATCCAGCGCATTGGCAACGGTCACACGACCGCGACCTTCTTTTTTCTCAATGTCGGCTTTGCTGCGCGAAGGCACCACAACTTTGGTAATACGCGTAGTCATACCGGGGCGTGACAGGCCAGGGCGTGGACCGCCGCCAGCACCACCACCACGGCTGCGGGGTGACTCTACTTCTTCCTCGGCTTCGCGCGTCGCGGTCTTAGGGGCGAGGCGTTTTGCAGCTTCTTCAGCTTTGCGCTTGCCTTCGTCTTCTTGACGATGACGCGCATCATCTTCGGCTTTACGCTTGGCTGCGGCTTCACGCTCAATCAGATCACGTTCGTCCTGGGCCTTGCGGCGGACCAATTCTTCTTCTTGGCGTTTACGCTCCTGTGCTTCACGCACGCGGGAATCAACAAGTGCACGTTCACGTGCCTCGCGCTCATCGGCCGTCAGGGTACGCAAAACAACACCCGCACGTGAAGGCGGGGGCGTGGTCGGACGCTGCACTGAAGGGGCTGTGGGTGTAACTTCCGGACCAGCAACACGCGGCTTGGCTTGAAATGCCGATTTGGCTTCAACAGCTGGCGCATTGGGCTTTACGGGAGCACCAAAGGTTTTGCGCTTGGTTTCAACCACAACCGTTTTGGTGCGTCCGTGCGAAAAGCTTTGCTTGACGCGCGACTGTTCAACCGCTGCTGGCCGCTTCAGGGTCAGTGTGCCACCGGGTTTCTTGCCGTCTTTATCCGTCGTATCGTTCATATTCTCTTCTTCTGACCCTTCAGGCCGCTTGGCCTATATTCTCAAAACTTGCCATCCGCTGGAGATGTAGCACCAGCCGATCAGCCAGTCCTCCAGCCGCGACGGCTGCATGTATCACATTTGGCCGTGCAAATGCCAAATCCATTTCATCTGCAACAAAAGAATTGCAGATCACCGTTTTTGTGCCAGCCAGACGGTCCAGCTTCTGAATGCCGTCTGCACCCGCACCCACCGTATGAAACAAAACCCGGATGCCGCCCTTGCGCATGGCCTCTTCCACCTTGGTAAAGCCCTGTACAGCATTTCCAGCCTTGCGGGCCAGCGACACATGCGACACCGCCTGTTTGCGCAACAGGCCTGAAACCTGCGTAATCAGGCTTTCTGGCACTGTGCAGTCCGCTTCAAAGCCCCGGGCAAAAGCCTGGCGTTTGATGGCCTCGCCCAGGGTTTTGGCCGAACACATGACCCAAACCCCACGTCCCGGTAGCTTTGCCTGCAGATCTGGCACCACCGTGCCGTCAGGTGCCCGCGCAAACCGGATCAAGGCCTCTTCCGTGGCCTCGAGCCTGGTGACGATGCACATGCGCTGGCGCAATTTGGCGCTGGCGCTGCGGGTGTCCGTGTCGGTTAAAGTGTTCAGGCGTCGCCCTCCGCTTCAATTTCAGCTTCAACTGCTGGTGCTTCAATCCAACCCAACTGCACACGTGCCGCCATAATCATGGCCTCAGCTTCGGGGGCTGACACATCGAGACCGCTGAAGGCGCCCTTGTGCTTGATCGTCTCGCTGTTTTTACGCTCGTTCCAGCCTGTAAGATCATCGGTTGCAAGGTCAGCAAAATCTTCCAGTGATTTGACCCCCGTTTCACCCAAGGCCACCAACATGGCAGGCGACATGCCTTCAAAACCTGCAAGATCATCTTGAACGCCAAGGGCTTTCCGCTTGTCTTCAAACTCAGTGGCCTGCTTTTCGAGATAGTTGCGGGCCCGCGTTTGCAGCTCTTCGGCTGTTGCTTCATCAAGACCATCAATCGACGCAATTTCGTGCGCTTCAACCGATGCCAATTCTTCGACGGCACTAAAGCCTTCCGAGGCCAAAAGCTGCGCCAAGGTTTCATCCACATCCAAGGCTTCGACAAATGTTGCCGTGCGCGTTGCAAATTCTTTTTGGCGACGTTCTGACTCTTCGGCTTCCGTCATGATGTCGATGTCCCAGCCCGTAAGCTGCGAGGCCAAACGCACGTTTTGACCACGCCGACCAATGGCCAGTGACAATTGTTCATCCGGCACCACAACTTCGATGCGTTCAACATCTTCATCGAGAACCACCTTGGCCACTTCAGCAGGAGCCAATGCGTTCACCACGAAGGTTGCCACGTCAGGCGACCATTGAATGATGTCGATTTTTTCGCCTTGCAGTTCGTTGACCACGGCCTGCACGCGCGATCCGCGCATACCCACGCAAGCGCCGACGGGATCAATCGAGCCATCTTTCGAGCGCACACCAATTTTGGCGCGTGAACCTGGGTCACGGGCGACAGAGACCACTTCCACGACGCCATCATAAATTTCCGGTACTTCCTGACCAAACAACTTGGCCATGAATTGCGGATGCGTGCGCGATAGAAAAATCTGCGGTCCACGTTGTTCGCGGCGCACGTCATAGACATAGGCGCGGATACGGTCGCCGGGGCGGAAGGTTTCGCGTGGCAACGCTTCATCACGTCGCACAATGCCTTCACCGCGACCAAGATCAACGATGACGTTGCCGTATTCAGCCCGCTTGACGGTGCCGTTGACGATTTCGCCAATGCGATCCTTGTACTCGTCATACATCCGGTCGCGTTCCGCATCGCGCACTTTTTGCACGATTACTTGCTTGGCCGATTGCGCGGCAATGCGGCCAAATTCAATGGGTGGCAGAGGCTCTGCAATAAAGTCACCGACCTGTGCGGCAGGGTTTTTCTTTGAAGCTTCTTTTAGCGAAATTTGCGTCGCGTCATTATCGATAGTTTCAACCACCATCAGCAAACGATTGAGACGCGTTTCGCCCGTGCGCGGATCAATCTCGGCGCGGATTTCGTTTTCAACACCATAGCGCGCTTTGGCCGCGCGCGTGATCGCGTCTTCCATCGCTTCCAACACCACAGCCTTATCGATGACTTTTTCACGCGCCACGGCATCTGCAATTTGCAGAAGCTCAAGCCGATTGGCGCTGACTGCTGTATTAGTCATTGTCGTTTTCCTTTTCTTCCTCAGAAATTTTATCTTCGTCGATGTCGCTGCCGTCGCCATAGCCCTTCGCAGGCAGTTTGGCGCGCGCAGCCGCAATCAATTCATCTGTCAGCACAAGCACAGCGTCGTGAATGTCCTTAAACGGCAAGCCGATCAGCAGCTTGTCTTTGCCGCCTTCAGGATTGTCGATATAGAGCCTGACCTCACCTTCGGCATAGCCTTCCAACACACCCTTGAAACGTTTGCGGCCAGCCAGCGGCACGGCCATTTCAATCTTGGCTTCGTGCTCTGCCCAGTTTTCAAAATCCAGCGCCCGCACCAGCGGTCGATCAATGCCCGGGCGACGAAACTTCAAGCTGGTACTTCGCCGAAATAATATCGGCCACATCCAGCATGGGCGAAAACGCTTTTGAGAAACGTTTCGCAGTCATCAATCGTAAATGTGCCGTCGGGCCGTTCCGCCATAATTTGCAAGGTCGAACCAAACATGCGCACGCGCACCAAGTCGAAACCCCATGCCCTCAAGCACAGGTTCAGCCAGCGTCGCCACCCGCAATGCGGGTCCAGTTTCGCGTGTAAGGCGTTGTTCAGTCATCGTCCATCCGAATACAAAAAAAGCGGGCCCCTTTCGGGACCCACTCTCATTTTCCGATCGCTCGGCTATGTGAGTGAATTCTTGGCAGATGCTATAGTCGTTTTGGAGAATTGGCACAAGAGGCTAGATTTATCTTCCAATCCTGCAATGCATTTCGGCTAAATCCCGGTTTCCTTGCCTTCGATGCTGAGTTTGTTAATCCGGTTCCAATAGTCGCGCACACCCGCCGGGCCCATGTCTTCGTAAAACGGCAGCAGTTCTTCGGGGCCGCGCTGTGGTTGGGCCACGATGAAATCAACAATCGATTTTTTCAGATGTGCCTCAGTCGCCATTGTCACCCCCTGCTGTGGAAATCGCCAACACACCACAGGAAGCACGAGGGAAGCAATTGCGATCATACCCAAATATGTCAGCAGTCATTCAGTCTCACGCGCTCACTTTCTGCATGAAGTGAAGTGAATTGTGACTCAAAAACAATGACTTCCGCGGTAAGTTTAAGTTGCCTCAGAAGCCCGCGATGAATCAAAACATGAAGCACTTGTGAAAGACGTTGAACTGCCGATGCTTGTCCTGAACAGATTTGCATGCAGATGCAGCGACCTCCAGCCGCCGTTACGTCTTGAATTTGCGCAACCACTGCAAGAGCTTCTTCCACAGTTCGCCATAGAAAGATGATTGCCCGCGAGTCCGCGTCACAGGTGGGTTTTCGAAGAATGCAACCACCATGCGTAACAGTTCCGGCTCTCCGATCAAGTCAAGTGCGTCTTGGCGTGGGGCCCAACGCCGTTGACGCTCATGTTGCTCGGGCCAGGTGTCGAGAACCTGTTGCACATGCAAATCATAAACGCTTGCCGTGACGTGACGCGGTTTTCCGCTTTCCAGAATCTTGATGTAACCAAAGCGGCCAAGTGGCAGCGTTGAAATTTGTCCACGCACGCCTGCTTCTTCAAAGGCTTCTTGTGCGGCGGCATCATGGTCGGCCCGTTCTTTCATGGGCCATCCCTTGGGGATGACCCATCGTTTTGTCGTGCGGGTGGTCACCAACAAAATTTCAACGCCGTTGTCTGTTTTGCGCCACGGCAGAGCGGCGACCTGTTTGTTCCTGGCCATCAGATCAAATGTGTGGCCAGCCAATAAAAGAGTGCAGCCATTGTTGCAGATGCAGGGATGGTAATGATCCACGCCCACACAATGCCCTTGGCGACACCCCATCGCACGGCTGAAGCGCGCTTTGCGGTTCCCACACCAATGATCGCACTGGTAATGGTGTGCGTTGTTGAAACAGGAATGCCAAGATAGGTCGCACCAAACAAGGTGATTGCACCTGCGGTTTCAGCGCAAGCACCTTGCATTGGCGTGAGTCTCGTTATCTTCGAACCCATCGTATGCACGATTCGCCAACCACCGAGCATGGTGCCAAGTCCCATGACAGTGTAACACGACAGGATCACCCAGCCGGGCACTGTGAATTCCGAATAGACGCCATTCGTGTAAAGCAGCACAGCAATAATGCCTGCAGTTTTTTGCGCGTCGTTGCTGCCGTGGCCAAGGGAATAAAGCGCTGACGACACCAACTGCAATTTGCGAAACAAGCCATCGGTCATGGCGGGATTGGCGCGCAGAAACATCCAGCTCACGAAAATCACCATCAACACACCAAGCATAAAGCCAGTGAAGGGTGACAGCACAATAGCGTACAAGGTTTTGGAAAGTCCCGACCAGACAATTGCATCAAAGCCAGCCTTGGTTACACCGGCGCCCACTATGCCGCCCACCAATGCATGCGACGATGATGAGGGAATGCCGCCCCACCATGTGATGAGGTTCCACGTGATGGCCCCCATTAGCGCGCCAAACACCACAGCATTGTCGATCAATTCTGGCGAGATCAAACCTTTGCCGATGGTTGAGGCCACATGGGATTCAAAAACGAAGTAGGCCGCAAAGTTAAAAAATCCGGCCCACAGCACAGCATGAAACGGCTTCAACACGCGGGTTGAAACCACAGTCGCGATAGAGTTTGCAGCGTCGTGCATGCCGTTGATCAAATCAAAAACAAGTGCAACGCCGATCAGAAAAATCAGGGTGAAAGTGACAGCATCCATGGTGGCTGTCCCTTATGCGTGTTCAATCACAATATCGCTCATCACGTGAGCCACGTCTTCAAAGCGGTCGCAAACCTTTTCAAGGTGCTCGTAAAGTTCAGAGCCGATGATGAAAGCCAAAGGATCCTTCTTGGCACGGCCTTTGTAGAGTGCCCGCAAGCCTTCATCATTCAATTGGTCAGATTGCTCTTCGATTTTAGTGATTTCACCGGCCAGCGTATGAAGCTTCGCTGAATTCTGTCCGATGTTGCGGAGCAGTGGCAAAGCTTCTGCCGTGATCTTGCCCAGCATGATCACGCGATCAGCCATGGCGCGCATGTTGGGTTCGAAGGTTTTGACATCATAGAGCATGACGACTTTGCCAGTTTTGTTCATCTGGTCGATGGCGTCATCCAAAGCCGATGACAGCGCCTTGATGTCGGAGCGGTCAAACGGTGTAATGAAGCTGCGGCGGATCGCCTGCATCACCTCATAGGAAATATGATCGGCTTCTTCTTCCTGTGCCGACAGTTTCGCACAGGCATCAGCAATGGTTTTGCCGCCGTCCAAAATCTTGCGCAGCGAGGTTGCCGCTTCTTGCGCCTTGGCCGCATGGGCTTCGAAAAGGTCGAAGAATTTCTCTTCCTTGGGCATAAGATTTTTAATGAAGTTGAACATTGCTCGTCCCGCCTGTGAATAGGTCTGAACCCACCCCTTAGCCCAGCCAGCGCCTGTCGCAAACTCTAGAATGCCGACTGTTCACACTTTCCGAAAGGTCAGATAGGCAGGTGTTCGCCCCTCGCGAAGGGCTTTCGCCTCGTATCGGGTTTGTGTCCAGTTTTCATAAGGCAGTGTTAAATCGCCGACTTCAACAAAGCCCTTATGTTCGGCAATATGATCACGCGTCCAATTCACATAATCCGGAATATCGCTGGCAAACAGAAACAATCCGTCCGCTTTGAGAACACGGTGGAAATGCGCGAGATTGACCGGGTTGACAAAACGCCGCTTCTTTTGACGTTCTTTTGGCCATGGGTCTGGATAGGGCAGATAAATCCGCTCCAGACATTGATCCGGCAACGCTTCTAGAAGCACCCGCGCATCGCCGTAGTGGATGCACAGATTTTTGACACCCGCCTCTTCCACATGGGCCAAGGCTTTGGCCACACCGTTCAGAAACGCCTCCGCCCCTATAAGGCTGACATCCGGGTTGCATGTGGCCTGATGTACGAGGTGCTCGCCACCGCCAAAGCCAATTTCAAGCCAGCGCCGTTCGCCCATTTTGGCAAGCGGCTGTGTCAGATCAACAGCAATGGGTGGCAATAAGTCTTCCATCAAGCCAATATGATGACGGCGCAAAGGTTTCCCTTTGCGCCGCCCGTAGAATTGATGTTTCGGAATAAAGTCTGTCACTTCACCGCTGCTTTGAGCTGCTTGACGATGTCGGTCTTCTCCCACGAGAAGCCACCATCCTTGGTTGCCTTGCGGCCAAAGTGACCATAAGCTGAGGTGCGTGCATAAATCGGGCGGTTGAGGTTGAGGTGTTTGCGAATACCGCGTGGGGAAAGGTCCATGACCTTGCGCAAGGCTTTTTCCAGCTTGTCTTCCTTCACCTTGCCGGTGCCGTGGGTATCGACATAAACCGAAAGCGGCTGCGACACGCCAATGGCGTAGGACAATTGAATGGTGCACTTTGAGGCAAGCTTGGCCGCAACAACATTCTTGGCCAGATAACGCGCAGCATAAGCGGCCGAACGGTCAACCTTGGTCGGGTCTTTGCCAGAGAATGCACCTCCACCATGGGGCGCTGCACCGCCGTAAGTATCAACGATGATTTTGCGACCTGTCAGACCACAGTCGCCATCAGGGCCACCAATAAAGAATTTGCCCGTGGGGTTGACGTGCCACACTGTATCTTTGGTAATCCAGCCCTTGGGCAACGCCTTCTTGACATAAGGCATCACCATTTTCTTAACATCACCCGAAGTCATGTCTTCATCGAGATGCTGATGCGAAACCACAATCTGCGTGGCAGCAACGGGCTTGCCATTCTTATATTGCACGGTGACTTGTGATTTTGAGTCAGGACCTAAACGCTTTTCACCAGCGTGGCGCGCTTCTGCAAGCAGCTGCAAAATGCGTTGCGAGTAATACAACGGTGCAGGCATCAAATCAGGTGTTTCATCGCAGGCATATCCAAACATAATGCCTTGATCACCAGCACCTTCGTCTTTGTTGGCCGCTGTATCAACGCCAACAGCAATGTCAACGGACTGAGCATGCAAAACAATTTCAACCGTTGCATTTTTCCAGTGGAAACCATCCTGCTCATAACCAATGTCTTTGATGGCTTGACGAGCAACGGCTTCGATTTTTTCCTTCGTGACGGAAGATGGACCGCGCACTTCACCGGCGATCACTACTTTGTTGGTGGTGACCAGTGTTTCGCATGCCACGCGCACAGCCCAAGGGTCCATGCCTTCTGCCAATGCTTCGCGGAAAAACAAGTCCACAACTTCATCTGAAATGCGGTCGCTCACCTTATCGGGATGGCCTTCAGAAACAGACTCACTCGTGAAAACAAAATTTTTGCGCGCCATAATGTCTGGTCTCCTGATGCGACGATCCGTTTAAGGATATAAAGAAAGTCTTTATGTGTTCGCGGCGCTTAATGGCAGGACCAGTTCAAACGGTCAAGGGCCGATTGCATCGGCAATCAGCCCTGTGGGATAGGTCTCTGACAGGTCTGTGGTTCTAAGCGTCCGAATCCACGATCAGTTTGGCAAGTCCAACAATCAACTTACGTTTTGTTGTGTTGTCGGCATCCTTGAAGGCTTTGGCCAGTTGCACGCCTTCTGGTGTCATCAGAGCTGAGGTGAATTCATCTGTGGGCACACCTTCACGCATAACCGAGTCGCTTTCGCCGCCGGGCAAACCTTCGAAGAAGAACTGCACAGGCACGCCAAGGGTTTTAGCTGTGTAAAACAAGCGGCTGGCGCTGATACGATTGGCGCCTTTTTCATATTTCTGCACTTGCTGGAAGGTAATTCCAAGGAGTTCGCCGAGACGCTCTTGGCTCATGTTGATCAATTGACGGCGCATACGAATACGCGAGCCGACATGAACATCGATGTAGTTTGGATCTCTTCTTGCCATTTTTTCCTCAGACTGTTGCCCCCAGCCTGTTGTTTGCATCAGTCTAGTTCGTCCCCCCCGGACTACGGCAATAACCAAACTGACAATGAGTTGTGGGATGGTATTTAGGCCTCTCTAGAAGCCAGTGCAAACAAAAACAAATGATGGTTAAATCGTTTGTCCGTCCTCTCGGCGCAAGTAACCCAGAAAGCCAAAAACCAAAGCAAAAATCGCGAATGCAGGAAATATTCCAAAGCGTGCAAACAACGTTGGCGGCAAGCTTTCAGGCAAGTGCCCATCAACATGTTGTGCGTCGTAGCATTTCTGTTTTCACAACATATCGCCCTACGGGGTCAATCAGAGCAGATATCCCCGTATTGGCCGATCTTGCCATCGGCAGCCCCTGTTCCACGGCCCGCATGCGCACCTGCGCCACATGTTGATAGGGCCCCACGGACGTCCCAAACCATCCATCATTGGTGACGTTGACAAGCCAACGCGCACGTTCACCTTCAGGCACAAGTTTGTGTGGGAAAATGGCTTCGTAGCAGATCAACATACCTGCCAGTCCAACACCTGGCACATGGACGAGCCGTGGACCAACGCCTGCCGAAAAACTCTCGGGCAAGTTCACAACTTTGCGAAAGCCCAAGGGCTCTAAGGCCCAAGCAAACGGCAGATATTCTCCACCCGGCACCAAACGCCATTTGTCATAACTGTTGATGACAATGCCTTGATCGTCGATCACCTGAATACTTGTAAAATAGTTTGCGGCGTCATCTGGCGTCGAACGTCGAATGGCACCCGTCACCAAAACCTGTCCCGGTGACAATACTTCATCGATACGGCGCAGCGCTGTTTCGCTCTCATCCAGTAAAAAAGACAACGCTGATTCAGGCCAAACAATTGCGACAGGTGGAATGTCTGATTGCGCAGAAGACAGCGCAGTAAATCATCGAGAATACCAGCAGCGTTTTCACTGCGCCATTTGTCGCTCTGCGAAATGTTGGGCTGCACCAAACGGATCATTGGTCCACTCGTGTTGTTCAAGGGCAAGTTAGAAACACGCCATTCGCCCCACGCATGTGCGAGAGGCAAACTCACGAGCACCAGCACTGGTGACAGCATTGACCTGAACCCCGAAGAATGGAACTGCCACAACCCACCGGCGGCCATGCCCCACAGCAACACCAAACACGTCAACCCCGGCATGCCGATGACGCTGGCAAGCTGCAACACACCTCCCATGCCGTCGGCGATCAATCCGGGAGCAGCCCACGGAAAACCCGTGAACAAATAGCCGCGCAACAATTCAACCACCGAGAGGCTGGCGGGCAAAGCCAACCACGATGGCAAGTGTCGCTGTGCCAACCAACCTGCAACCACGAAGGCAACCCCCCAATACAGCGCCATGAACAGAGCCAAGCCACCAACTGCGAAGGGCATCATCCAGAGATAACTGTCAGCATCCACGAGGAAAGCGTAACCAATCCAATGCAGGGCAAATGCAAAATAGCCAAACCCAAAAAAGGAACCGCGCAGAAAGCGGGACCGCCTGTTCAGCAGAGACAAGTCACGATTCAAAACAGCAAGCACAAGCAGCGCCAACAGACCAACAATCAGCAGCGAAAGCGGTGGCAAAGCGAGGGCTAAACCAATGCCACAAAATAAATGTGCAAGATAGGTTTTAGTAAAATTCAACATGTACCGCGCGAACAAATTGCCATGTATAAGTCATAGCACTGATTCCAATGAATTGTTTTCATCACATGTGCGCTCGTTCGAACTTAAGGCAATAGAAACGATGGTGCCAAATATTTTGGAGAATAGTACCAGGGTGGGTTGCAAAATGCGTTTCGCCATTGCTACTGCCGACACAGTAAACAACGACGGTGAATTCAAGTAAGCTGAAATGATTGTACTCCACCAGCCTGTTTCCGAAGAAAACCGGAAAGCGGCTCAAACCCACCACGATGAACTTTTGCAAGTCCTTGCAAAACCCGGTGGCTTTTCAAAACTCACGACAGTGCAGCGCAAGTTTCTACTCGGTTTAGTCTTGGCCGCAGTTGTGCCGGTGGACAAACGCATTCGCAATATCGAACTCGAAAGACTGCAAGTGATCCTGAGAAGCAGTTTGCATATCGCTGGAGATGTGGCGCTTGAAAGCCTAGCTATGGCTGAAGGTCAGCCCGACAGCAACGCCAACATTGAAGTGTTAGCGAAAGCTTTGCCTGATCTTCTCGGCATTGAAGATCGGTGCATGTTGATATCCCATCTTTGGGAACTGGCCCTCTGTGACAATGAACTTCATTCGTTTGAAGAACAGCTTGTCTACAAAGTGGCTGATCTCTCTGACGTTCCACGCAAGAAAGTGGCTGAACTGATGGCCCGCGCCTCAGCGCGAAGCTGATTAGGTTTTACGGTCTTTCGCAACCCGTTCTGCCATCGAACACAGGATTTCAAACATCATCACCGCACCTGCATAGGCTGTCATGCCCGACGCATCAAAGGGTGGCGAGACCTCTACAACGTCAGCACCTACAATGTTAAGGCCGCGCAATTCACGCAGCATCTGCTGAGCTTGAAACGTTGTAAAGCCGCCAATTTCTGGTGTGCCAGTGCCCGGCGCATAAACCGGATCCAACATGTCGATATCAAAACTCACATAGGTCTCATCGTCGCCCACAATGCTGCGGGCTTCAGCCATAACGGCTTTCGAACCCTTTTCCATGGCCTCTTCAATGCGGATCATGCGAACGCCCATTTTCTCGCCAAACTCAAAATCATCGAGATCATACATCGAACCGCGCAGGCCAATTTGTACCGTGCGTTTTGGGTCTAACACGCCCTCTTCAATGGCGCGGCGAAACGGCGTGCCGTGGGTATATTTAAAACCACCAAAATAGTCGTCGTAGAGATCCGTATGGGCATCAAAGTGGATCATGCCCACCGGCTTCTTTTTGCCAAGCGCACGTAGGATGGGAAGCGAACACAAGTGGTCCCCACCCGCCGCCAAGGGGCGAATGCCCATGCCGATCAATTTCAAGAAATGATTTTCAACGCGTTTTAATGCGTCATCGACACTTGCGGGGTTCACTGGCGCATCGCCGATATCGGCGACGTTGGCAAGATCATAGGGTACGATATGGGAGGTCTGATGCATGCGCCTCACCATCGACGATTGATCGCGCATTTGTCGCGGACCATGGCGCGGACCCGGGCGATTGGATGTCCCGCCATCCCACGGCACACCGACAATGCCAATATCGATATTCCCAGCCTCTTCCACCGCAACATAGGGCAGTCGAAAAAATGTTGCGATGCCGCCAAAACGCGGCGTCACCAGTCCAGAAACGGGTTGGTGAAAGGGGTGTTGGTTTGACATCTTATTCTCCTGTTACGGTAGCGTAACAAAATCTCATCTGTTTGCGCAACAAATCCACCATGCCAGGACGTGACATTCTCCCGTGCCACAGGCTAGTGTCTTGGACATGACGACAGTTGATTTTATGGTGGTAGGAGCAGGTATCGCTGGCGCGTCGATTGCAGCGCATTTGGCCGAGACCCACACGGTGCTGCTCTGCGACATGGAAGATCGCGCTGGCTATCACAGCACGGGGCGGTCGGCTGCAAGCTATGAACCCAATTATGGCCCTCCCGCCATGTTGGCATTGACACGCGCCAGTCACAGCTTCTTCGTGAACCCGCCGACGGGCTTTACAGAAGCACCCCTGTTCACCCCACGCGGTTCATTGTTCTTTGAGGCTGAGGGCCAAACCGCCCACAGTACGCGCCTCCTCGCAAAATCGTCAGCGCTGGATGAAATCAGCATCGCCACGGCGCAATCGCTTTTTCCACCGCTCAGACCTGACTATGCCAAACGCTGTTTCCGCGATGCCCATACAGCTGACTTGGATGTTGATCTCATCCATCGCGGGTTTTTGAAAATGTTCAAGGCAAGAGCTGGCGTGATGTTGTTGAACAGTCCATTGCGAACCGCTGAGCGAAAGCAAAACCAATGGCACGCAACCTGCGGCACCACCAAAATCATTGCAAACACCATCGTCAACGCGGCAGGGGCGTGGGGCGACGGTGTGGCCAAAATGTGTGGCGTTCAACCTGTAGGCTTGCAACCAAAGCGCCGCTCCGTTGCTGTTGTTCCCATGCCAGAGGGACTTGAATTTCAATCATTGGCCCATGGTCACCGATGTTGGTGAGACTTGGTATGCAAAACCTCAAAGCGGTAAACTCATCGTTTCGTCAGCCGACGCAACCGCCGTTGACCCCCACGACGCCTACGCCGACGATATGGCCATTGCTGAAGGCATTGACAGACTGATTCATGCGACAACCCTGGAAGTGGAACGGCTTGAACACAGCTGGGCTGGGCTTCGAAGTTTTGTAGCTGATGGCAACCCAGTTGTCGGATTTGATCCGTGTACGGATGGATTTTTCTGGCTCGTCGGCCAAGGAGGCTATGGCATTCAATCTTGCCCCGCCCTGTCATCAACAGCTGCCAACATGGCAAGGGACATTCCCATTTCGAATGCCGTCTTGGATTACGGATTAGACGCCGATGATATTAAGCCCCAAAGGTTCACGATATGAGCGAAACAACAATTGGCGAAGCCTTGATAACCCTGCTGGAAGGCTATGGAGTTGATACGATTTTCGGCATTCCCGGCGTGCATAATGTTGAAATGTATCGGGCTCTGCCGCGTTCGAGGATCAAACATGTTTTAACCCGCCATGAACAAGGCGCTGGCTTCATGGCCGATGGTTACGCGCGCGCCACGGGAAAGCCCGGTGTATGTTTCACCATTTCAGGCCCGGGCCTCACCAATATTTTAACTTCCCTTGGCCAAGCTTGGTCTAACTCTTCTCCCGTACTTGCCATTTCATCCGCACTCGATGTCACTGATTCAGCACAGGGCCGTGGACGTCTGCATGAAATGCGCTCTCAACTGCTCGCAGCGCAAAGTGTAACAGCATTTGCAACACGCGCCTATACAGCACTGGATATTCAAGACGCCGTCGCCAGTGCCTTCAATCGTTTTGCGACCTTGCGCCCCAGACCAAGCTATCTCGAAATCCCATTGGACATTCTGCGCCAACCCGCAGGTGACGGATGGAAGCCGCAAACGCCACCGCAAAAGCCCGTCGCAACGCAGCAGCAAATTGCAAGGGCTGTTGCGATGTTGAAATCAGCAAGCCGCCCATTCATCATTCTCGGCGGCGGCGCTTTGGACTGCGGCTTATCAGCTATGCGCATCTCCCGCGCCATTGCGGCACCCATCCTGACGACAACGGCGGGCAAGGGGGCGGTATCAACACTGTTTCACAATGTCTGGGGTTTCCGCTTAGGCCACCCCGATGTGCAAGCAATGCTACAAGCCAGTGATTGCATCTTGGCTGTCGGCACGGAACTTTCAGAAACTGATTTTTGGAATGGCTCCTATCGCTTGACGGCACCCATGATCCGCATCGATCTCGACGCCGAGGTGATGGCAAAGCCGCATCGCGCGATTTTACCAATCCTCGCCGACGCCACATCTGCGATGGCGGCACTCGCCGAACACTTCGAAGGCCAAGCAGAACCCAAAAATACGCCACCCGACTTTGCAGACGACCCTTTGCGACTGACGCTTACGCGTGTCCTTGATATTATTCGCAGTGCACTGCCTGATGATACCGTGATCGCATCTGACATGACACAGATTGCCTATGCCGCGAATGAAATCTTCCCGGTCTCAAAGCCGCGGACATGGTTGCACCCGGTGGGCTTTGGCACCTTGGGCTTTGCTCTGCCTGCCGCCATTGGTGCAAAATTCGGTGTGGGAGAAACCCCTGTCGTAGCCTTGGCGGGGGACTATGGATTGCAATACACCATCAATGAATTGGGCACCGCCGTTGAACACAAATTACCCATTCCGATTTTGGTTTGGAACAACAATGCGCTTGGACAAATCCACGACAACATGGTGGAGAGCGGCATACAACCTAACGCCGTGTCACTGAAAAATCCTGATTTTTCTGCGCTCGCAAAGGCCTATGGTGCCCACGCCGCAAGGCCCGCTTCATTGGCAGCTCTCGCTACAGCAATCCGCACAGCACTTCTGGCCGATGGTCCCACCCTCATCGAAATGACGCCACACATGGCCCATGCTTAAGGCTGTCATTTTTGATGTTGATGGTGTGCTGCTGCATTTGACCCGCAGCGAAGAAGAACTGTTTTTTGAAGCGCTTTCGAAATTTGTGCCAACGCAAGATTTGTCACGTGACTGGAACAGTTATCGCATCCGCAACGATGATGATATTATCGCTGAAATCTTGGGCCGAAATGGCTTGCCTCTTTCCTTGAGTGTTCACGTGAAAGAACACTATGTCTCAGTGTTCTCTGAAGCCATGAGGACATCACGTAGTGAGACGCTAGCAATTACTGATGCGCGTCAACTGTTGGAAAAACTTGCACCGATTTATCGCCTCGGCATAGCCACGGCCAATCTGCGCGCGGTTGCTAAACTGCGCCTTGAACAGGCAGGTCTCTGGCAGCACGTTTCTGCCCATGCCCAAGGGGCCGATGGCGGCGGACATAAATCAGAAATTTTAAGACGCCTTTTGGACACCTTGCCGGTTGATAAATCCGACGTGGTTTATATTGGTGATAATATCAATGACGTGGAAGCGGGTTTGAGCAATGGCGTGCACTTCATTGGCTTTTCAGAAGCGCACGAACGGCGGGACGCTCTGCGTCAGGCCGGTGCCCACTACATCAGCGCAAACCATGTCGAAACCATGCAACTCATAACAACGCTTCTGGCTTGACCACCGCACCCCAAAAATGGGATGGCTGGTCAAATCAATTGAGGTTTAATTTCGCAATGAATGCCCCCGGCTCCAGCCAGTTTGCCCTCTTCAAAACCCGTCGTTTCCTGCCCTTGTTTGTGACGCAAGCACTGAGCGCCTTTAACGACAACGCCTATCGCTTTGCGCTTTCCATCATGTTGCTGACCACCTTGGGGAAAGACCAAGGCGGCCTGCTGAACACAATTTCAGCGGCACTTTTCATTCTCCCGTATTTTCTATTCTCAGCTTTCGCCGGCCAACTCTCTGACAAGTTTGACAAATCATTGGTGGCACGCCGGATCAAGTTCATCGAAATCTTTATCGTCGCCCTGTCGATCTTTGCGCTCTACGTTGGTTATATTCCACTGCAACAGTTCTGCGTGTTTTTGGCTGGCACCCAGTCGGCCTTTTTCGGCCCTATAAAGTATTCGATTCTGCCCCAGCATTTGGAAAAGGAAGAGTTGTTGGGCGGCAATGGCTTGATCGAAATGGGCACGTTTGTATCTGTTTTGCTAGGCACAATTTTCGGCACAATCGCCATCAATGCAACGGGCGGCAAAGAACTGGTCGCCATCACCATGATTGTCATCGCGTTGTTTTCATATTGGACAACGCGGCAAATTCCCTTGGCACCCTCCGCCCAGCCCGATCTCAAACTGAATTGGAACATTTTTGGCGAGACGTGGAATGTCATTTCAATGGTGCGCCAACGCCCCGAAGTGTTTCAAGCTATTCTCGGTGTCTCGTGGTTCTGGCTGTTGGGTGTTGTCTTTGTCACCCAAATCCCACTGTTCACGCTGGACAGTCTTAAAGGCACAGAAGCCATTGCCACGGTCATCTTCGCGCTGTTCTCGGTCTTCATCGGCGTAGGCTCAGTGTTTTGTAACACACTGCTGAAAGGCACAGTCACCGTCAAATACGTTCCCATTGCAGCGCTATTGATGAGCGTGTTCATGGTTGATCTTTATTTTGCGGCTGGCAGCGCCACAGGTATTTCCACTGACGGGGCAACGATCACTCTGGGCCAATTGCTCACAAGCTTCCACGGCCTGCGCGTGTTGTTTGATTTGGCGGCGGTTGCCTTCTGCGCCGGGCTTTATGTGGTGCCCCTGTTTGCGGTCATGCAGATGCGCACCCCCTATTATCTCCGTGCGCGCACGATCGGCGCCAACAATATCGTCAACGCGATTTTCATGATCATCGCCACGGTGGCATCAGGTGTACTGCTGGCAATGGGCTTCACCGCACGGGGATTGTTTCTCGTGCTTGGCATCGCAAACTTGGCGGCGGCCATTTATATCATCCGCTTGCTGCCACACGACCTATTGGCAGCATCGGCACGCTTTCTGTTTCGCCTATTCTATCACGTTGAAGTAAAAGGCCTCGAGAACCTTGATGCTGCAGGGCGGCGTGCACTCATTGTCTCCAATCACACGTCATTGCTGGATGGCCCGCTTATTTCAGCTTTTTTGCCAGACAAGGCGAGCTTTGCCATCAACTCGCAAATGGCAAAAAACTGGTGGGTGAAACCGGCATTCGCCTTGTTTGAACTCTGCCCCATGGACCCCGGCAACCCAATGTCATTACGCACTTTGGTGAGCGCCCTGCAACGCGGAAAACGCGTGGTGATTTTCCCTGAAGGCCGCATCACGGTGACGGGTGGCTTGATGAAAATTTATGAAGGCCCCGGTGCCGTGGCCGCAATGGCAAAAGCAAAAATTCTGCCCGTTCGCATTGATGGCGCACAGTTTACACCCTTCTCGCGCCTCAAAGGTGTTTACCCCCGCCGCTGGTTCCCTAAAATTACCATGACTTTCCTGCCACCGGTTCCAGCAGAGTCGCCTGAGAACCTCAAAGGCTCGGCGCTGCGCGAACATCAAGCCGAAAAGCTTTACACAGTGATGACGGATATGGTGTTCAAGTCATCGAACATCGACCAAACCATCTGGCAGGCCTTGCTGGATGTGAAAGCGGCCTACGGCGGCAAGCGCATCATTCTCGAAGACATTCAGCGAAAGCCTATGAGCGTTAACAAGCTCATTCTCGGAAGTTTTATTCTCGGTCGCCAGCTGGCAAATCTAACACCCGGTCAAAAATATGTGGGCCTGATGTTACCCAATGCCAATGCTGCGGTGGCGTCAATCTTCGGGCTCTACGCCTATGGCCGCATTCCCGCCATGCTCAATTTCTCGACGGGTGCCGTCAATATGGTGGCAGCGTGTACGGCCGCTGAAGTGCGCACAATCGTGACCTCGCGCAAATTTATCGAAGCCGGTGAAATGCAAGGCGATGTCGACCTGCTGAGCAAGACCTGCAAGATCATCTATCTCGAGGATGTTCGCGAATCCATCAGCGCCATCGACAAACTGCGCGGTCTCACACAACGCTTGTTTACAACGGCATCGCTCAAAGCCTGCGGCATGTCGAGCGATCCCAACACGCCTGCCGTGGTATTGTTCACTTCAGGTTCGGAAGGTGTGCCGAAAGGCGTCGTGCTGTCGCATCGCAATGTGATTGCCAACAAGCATCAAATTTTGGCGCGTATTGCAATCATGCCAAATGATATTTTCTTTTGTGCTCTGCCAATTTTTCATGCATTTGGCTTCCTGGGCGGCGTCATGTTACCGGCCACAACGGGCATGCGTTCATTCCTTTACCCATCACCACTACATTACA
Source organism: uncultured Alphaproteobacteria bacterium (assembly GCA_963850355.1). Taxonomy (GTDB): domain Bacteria; phylum Pseudomonadota; class Alphaproteobacteria; order Rhizobiales; family Aestuariivirgaceae; genus Aestuariivirga. The sequence goes on along the minus strand of CAWKKP010000008.1, from coordinate 172,202 downwards.
AAATTGTGCCCGAAATGGTCTACGACACCAACGCCACGATTTTGTTTTCGACTGACACCTTCCTTAATGGCTACGCCCGGAACGCACACCCCTATGATTTTTACAACGTGCGTTTGCTGGTTGGTGGTGCAGAGCGTGTAAAACCAGAAACGCGCCAACTTTATATGGAGCGTTTTGGTTTGCGCATCATCGAAGGCTATGGCGCAACGGAATGTTCCCCCACCATCGGTGCCAACACTTTCATGCATTCCAAAACCGGAACCGTGGGCCGCATTTTCGACGGCATGCAACATCGTTTGGAACCTGTTGAAGGCATCACCGAAGGTGGCCGCCTCTGGATCAAAGGCCCTAACGTCATGCTGGGATATTTGCGTGCTGATAGTCCAGGCATCATCGAAGCACCGCCTGACGGCTGGTACGATACCGGCGACATCGTCACCATTGATGAGCAAGGTTATGTGACCATTCAAGGCCGCGCCAAACGTTTTTCAAAGATCGCAGGTGAAATGGTTTCGCTCACAGCTTTGGAAGCAAAGCTTGGCGAACTCTACAAAGACTATGTTCATGCCGTTGTGGCTGCGCCCGATGCCAAGAAAGGCGAGCAACTCATCATGTTCACGACCATGGAAAAGCCTGATCGCAAAACCATTGCGACAGGTTTGAAAAGCTTGGGCTGTGCGGAACTGATGATCCCCAAAAATATTTTCCATGTTGATGAACTGCCGGTTTTAGGTTCCGGAAAGACGGATTACGTGACGCTTAACCGCATGGGACGTGAGAAAGTCGGAGAATGAAACTCGCATCCATCGCCACCCGACTTGCAACCCTCGGCTCCGACAAATGGGCAGTGCATATCGAAGGCAAGCGCCGCCGCAACGCCGGTGAGAAATTGATATTTCTGTCAATTGGCGAACCGGATTTGCCACCGCCGCAATCACTTCTCGACCACACGCGAGAACATGTGCGCATCGGTCGCTTAGGCTATTCGCCGGGGACGGGCGATGTAGCGCTGACGCGCAGCTTGTCGCGTTTCTATTCAAAACAAACCGGACGCTCCATCGGCGCCGATCAATTCCTGTTTGTACCGGGAACACAAACCGGATTGTCTCTCGCCTTCCTCTCTATTCTGGAATGCAGGCGATGAAGTGTTGATGTTTGATCCCTATTACGCAACCTACGAGGCCGTGGTGACGGCTCCGGGTGGTGTGCCCGTCGCCGTAAAGCTTGATCCTGACCGTGGCTTCCATCCTGATATTAGAGCGTTGGAACGCGCCGTCACGGCCAGAACCAAAGCCATTCTCTTGAATTCACCTTCAAACCCCACAGGCGCTGTGTTTACGCCCGAAGAAATCCGCGCCATAGGCGACATTGCGAAGAAGCACGATCTTTGGATCGTGTCTGACGAAGTCTACGCCACGATGATTCATGGGCAACACCACTTCACATCGCCCTTTTTCCATCAGGATTTGGAGGAGCGCACGATTGTTGTGTCATCAATCTCGAAATCCCACGCCGTGCCGGGCTTCCGCTGCGGTTGGATTGCAGGATCAAAGGACTTTGTGGCGAAGGCATTGCCCGTGACGGAAACCATGTTGTTCGGCAGCCAACCGTTTTTGGAAGACGCGCTATCCTTCGCCCTCGACAATGAATTCACAGAAACCGAGGCCATGCGCGACGCTTATTGGGCCCGCGGCAAAGCCTTGGTCGAAGGCTTGAAGGCTTCGAACCGGGTGAAAGCCCGCATGCCTGAAGGCGGCATGTTCGTGATGGTCGATGTGCGCCCCACGGGCTTGTCCGGTGATGCGTTCGCCCGCAAACTTCTGGCGGACTTTGACGTTGTCACCATGCCTGGCGAAAGTTTCGGTTTGGGTGGTGCCGGACATTTGCGCGTGGCATTGACGGTTGATGAAACGCTGATGGCCGAAGCAGCAAAGCGCATCGTCAGCCTTGCCGCGTCACTCAATTAACGGCATCAATCACTCCGGCTGGACAACCCGCATCAGTGGGTTCTGACGCTGCCATCAAGTCAGCCAATGATGCCCCCGATGAAATGTCGCCCTTCAAACCAATCGTCAGCTCACTGATCAATCCGTCTTTGCTGCAAGACACCCTCACGCGTTCTCCAGCACCTTTACCAAAGGCGTCATCGAATTTCGCGCGCAAATCAGTGGTTTGGATTTTCTTACCAATGTTGGCGGCAACAAAAGCCTGCACGGCAGAGGCATTTACAGCAGTGGTCAGCCGCACTGAGTCTTTGAAATAAGCCTCAGCATCGCCATAGCAAGTGCCGTGCTTGATCCATTCATGCCGCTCCAACAATGATTGTGTGCCGGGCATCACGGTATTGAGCGCCGTTTTGGTTTCCGCAGTCAATTGCGGTGCAGGCAGTCTGTCCCATTCGCGGTTATCATCAAGAGCGATGGTTGCTTTGTCAACGCCGCAGAATACATTGCGCCGGGGCTGTGGCCATAATCCATGCAGGGTAAAATTACGGGCGTCATAACGCGCAGGTGATTGCGTTTTGCATTCTATTTTGTCGGGCTTGCTTTCACAAAAGGCGGGTTGCCAGCTCAAGGCCAATACAAAAAATGGCTTACCGTCTTTTGGTGCTTTCGGTTTAATCGTACCTGCAGGGGCATTCGATGTCGCAACTTCAGAACTGGTGTTGCCACAGGCCAAAGCCACCCAACGCTGTAGGGGTTTGGCACCCGGAACTTCAATCCAATAATGGGTCGCGGCATCCTTGTTTTTGCCTAGCAGACGGTAAGACGTGCCGATGGTGATAGACACAGCGCCGGGGTTGGTACTCTTTTTAATGGATTGCACGGCCGGGCAGTTCTGTGTCGCCTTAAACTCGCCCTGCAGTTTCACTTGCGCCACAGCGGCAGCAGCCAAAGTCAGCGCGGCAAGAACGAGGGTCAGAAATCGGATCATAGCGAGCTCACTGTGTTGAATGTCCACGTCCTTAGACCGAACAGGACGGTAGGGGGTCAAGTCAATTTACCCAAATAGGTTTTATCCTTTTTGATCTAGATTTTCGCTCAAAAATAGGTATGATCCTATCATGGATCCTATTGCTCACACGTTTCTCGCTGAAATCGAAGCCTTTTTGGCCAAGACCAATGCCGACGCCACCAGTTTTGGCAAACAGGCCCTCGGCGATCCGTCTTTTGTGTTCGATCTTCGCAAAGGTCGCTCCCCCTCCACCCGCACCATGGAAAAGGTTCGTAGCGCCATGACCGCCACACCGGAAAACTCGAAACCCATTATCGCAGCCAAAACCATGACGCACCTCGACAAGCTCGAAGCCGAGTCGATCCACATCATTCGCGAAGTAGCGGCGGAATGTGAAAAGCCGGTGATGCTTTATTCTATCGGCAAGGATTCCGCCGTCATGCTGCACTTGGCCATGAAGGCATTTTATCCATCAAAGCCACCCTTCCCGCTGATGCATGTAGATACCCGTTACAAGTTCCGCGACATGATCAAGCTGCGCGATGAAACGGCAAAAAAGCTGGGGCTGGATTTGATCGTGCACATCAATCCTGAAGGTGTGGCCAAGGACATCAACCCGTTTGATCACGGCTCGCAACTTCATACCCACATCATGAAAACCGAAGGGCTGAAACAGGCACTCGACAAGTATGGTTTCGATGCCGCCTTTGGTGGTGCACGGCGTGATGAAGAAAAATCGAGAGCCAAGGAACGCATCTTCTCCTTCCGCGACAACAAGCACCGCTGGGATCCGAAAAGCCAGCGACCTGAATTGTGGAACGCCTACAACGCCCGCAAAAATAAGGGCGAGTCGATCCGCGTATTCCCATTGTCGAATTGGACCGAACTCGACATCTGGCAATATATCCACCGCGAGAATATCGAAATCGTGCCGTTGTATTTTGCCGATGAGCGCCCTGTCGTGGAGCGTGATGGACAGTTGATCATGGTCGATGACAACCGCATGCGCCTGTTGCCCGATGAAAAACCACAGATGAAAAAAATTCGCTTCCGCACACTGGGCTGTTACCCATTGACCGGTGCTATTGAGTCAAACGCCACAACATTGCTCGACATCATCGAGGAAATGTTAGTGGCCACGTCGTCGGAAAGGCAGGGCCGCGTGATCGATAAAGACGCCGCTGCTTCGATGGAAAAGAAAAAGCAGGAGGGGTATTTCTGATGGCCCGTTTTGTTGAATACACTGGCGGTGGCGTTGAAGACTTTCTCGCCACGCAAGAAAACAAAGACCTTCTCCGCTTCATTACCTGCGGTTCGGTGGATGATGGCAAATCAACACTCATTGGCCGCTTGCTCTATGAATCGAAAATGCTGTTCGAAGATCAACTCACAGCATTGGAAGCCGACTCGAAAAAGCTGGGCACGCAAGGTGGAAATTTAGATTTCGCTTTACTGGTGGATGGTTTGGCCGCCGAACGTGAACAGGGCATCACCATTGACGTAGCCTATCGTGCGTTCACGACGTCAAAGCGCAAATTCATCGTGGCAGATACGCCGGGCCACGAACAATATACGAGGAATATGGCTACCGGTGCATCAACGGCCGACCTTGCAATTATCTTGATGGACGCCCGCAAAGGCGTTCTCACCCAAACGCGGCGACACACTTTCATTGCGCATTTGCTTGGCATCAAACACCTCGTGGTCTGCGTCAATAAAATGGACCTGGTGGATTACGCGAAGGATGTCTTCGACCAGATCGAAACGGATTATCGCGCCTTTGCAGCAACGCTTGGTGCAACCAACATCACGCTCATTCCAGCGTCAGCCTTGAAGGGCGACAACATCATTGATCGCTCGCCTGCCATGCCGTGGTATCGTGGTGCGACGTTGATGGCGCATCTGGAAACCGTTGCTGTCGGCAATGACGACCAGGACAAACCGTTTTACCTGCCTGTGCAATGGGTGAACCGCCCCAATCAAAACTTTCGTGGTTTTTCTGGCACAATCGCGTCTGGCCGCATCAAGCCGGGCGATGCAATTCGAGCTCTTCCATCCGGTAAAACCTCAACCGTTGAACGGCTCGTCACCTATGACGGCGACTTGAACGAAGCCTCCGCAGCGCAAGCGATTACGATGACGCTGACAAGCGAAATCGACATCAGCCGGGGCGACATCATTTGTTCTGCAAACCAGCCAGTCGAAGTGTCTGATCAATTTGAAGTACAAGTGCTATGGATGGATGCCGAGGCCATGTTGCCGGGCCGCCCTTACATCATCAAAGCAGGCACACGAACACTTCCAGGCTCCGTTGAAAAAATCAAACACAAGATCAACGTCAACACCCTGGAAAAGACCGCAACGGAAACGCTGGCTTTGAATGAAATTGGGGTTTGCAATTTAGAACTTGATGCGCCCATCGCGTTTGCTCCGTACAAGGATAATAAAGCGCTTGGTTCTTTCATCATTATCGACCGTTTCACCAACAACACCGTTGGCATGGGGTTGATTAACTTCGCCCTGCGTCGCGCCGCCAATATTCATTGGCAGGCAACCGACGTCAACAAGCAAGCCCGCGGCAAACTGTTGAAACAGAAGCCAACTGTGTTGTGGTTCACAGGATTATCTGGTGCGGGAAAATCCACCATTGCAAATCTCGTGGAAAAGAAACTGCACGCCCAGGGCCAGCTTACTTATTTGCTGGATGGCGACAATGTGCGCCACGGCTTAAACCGTGACTTCAGGATTCACAGATCAGGATCGTGTTGAAAACATCCGCCGTGTGGCTGAAGTCTCCAAACTCATGGTCGATGCTGGCTTGATGGTGTTGGTGTCCTTCATCTCACCCTTCCGCGCCGAACGTTTGATGGCGCGTGAAATGTTGGGTGAAGGCGAGTTTGTCGAAATCCACATCGACACGCCCTTGGCGGATGCGGAAAAGCGCGATGTCAAAGGCCTCTATGCCAAGGCACGTCGGGGAGAACTGAAAAACTTCACCGGCATTTCCTCACCCTATGAAGCGCCAGAAGATCCGGAGCTGCACATTGACACGACAAACCTGACGCCAGAAGCCGCAACGGAATTGATTGTGGCGTGGCTGAAGCAAATGGGTCGGTTGAAGTAGTTTAAACCGACCAGCCCCCATCAATGTTGATTGCTTGGCCAGTGATGAAGCCGCTTTCGTCACTGGCGAGATAGACCACCAGCGCTGCAATTTCTTCAGGCACGCCCAATCGGCCCATCGGTTGTCGGGCGATGAAAGCTTTATGCGCTGCCTCATAATCTCCTGTGGCGCGCATGCGATCATGCAATGATGGCGTGTCCACTGTACCGGGGCAAATGGCATTGACGCGAATGCCCTTGGTCAAATAGTCAGCAGCCATGGCTTTGGTCATGCCGATCACTGCGGCTTTCGACGTGCCATAGAGAAAGCGATTGGGCACGCCTTTGACCGACGACGCCAGCGACGCCATATTGATGACGGAAGCTTTGCCCTTCTCCAACCAACGCGGCGTGAACGCCCGCATCATCCGGTAATGCGCCCGCACGTTCAGGTCAAAGGCGAAGTCCCAATCCTTGTCGATAACATCCATGATGGTGCCCGCATGGACATAGCCCGAGCAATTGAACAGAATATCCGGCGCATCAATCTTTGATGACAAGTCATCGACATCGTCTTGCTTAGTGACATCAACGCGGTGAACGCTGATGGAAGTCGACTCTTTCTGAAGAGCTTCCAGCATGGGCATGTTGATGTCTGTGGCCACCACCGATGCACCTTCAGCCACCATCGCCAACACTGTGGCGCGGCCAATGCCTTGCGCCGCCGATGTAACCACTGCGGTTTTACCTGCCAAACGACCCGTCATCTAACGCTCCTGTTTTGCCAAGCCTTAGGCATCAAACCGAAATTGCAGTCAAGCTGTTAACTGATCTGCCCGTCCTTGGTCAGCAAGGCGCCATAAAGTTCCGGCCGTCGATCTCGGAAAATGCCCCAGCTGCGACGCAACTCACCAATGGCGTCCAAATCAAAGCTGTGGCAGCGAAAGCCTTCTTCAACCCGGTCCATCTCCGCAACTTTTTCGCCCTGATAATCAGCCACAAAAGAGCGGCCATAGAACACGTCGCTACGTCCGTCGGGAGCCGTTTCGGTACCGACTCGATTGGATGCCAGCACCGGAACGATATTGGCCGCCGCGTGGCCGCGCATCGCATTCTGCCAATGTGAACTTGAATCATATCCGGGGTTTGGGGGTTCAGAACCAATCGCCGTCGGGTACAATAAGATCTCTGCCCCCATCAAAGCCATGGCCCGCGCGCATTCCGGAAACCATTGGTCCCAACAAATGCCAAGCCCAATACGCCCAATGGCAGTGTCCCACACTTTGAAACCTGTATCACCCGGCGTGAAATAAAATTTTTCCTGATAACCCTGTCCATCAGGAATGTGGCTCTTGCGATAATGACCAAGCCTTGTGCCGTCGGCATCAACGATCACGGTGGTGTTGTAATGCACTTGGCCCGCGCGCTCAAACACACTGACAGGCAACACCACACCCAATTCTTTGGCCAAAGCTGCAAAGCGCTGCACTGTGCGATGCGTGTCCAAAGGTTCTGCCTGTGATAAAAATTTCGTGTGCTGTTCGATGCAGAAGTAATCAGCATCAAACAGTTCCTGCAGCAGAACGAGTTGAGCACCATCTGCTGCGGCTTGCCGCACGAGGCTTTCAGCTGCATCGCAATTCTGCAGCCAGTCATTACGGGATTTCATTTGCGTGATGGCCACGCGCACCTGTTTTTGCGTCATGCCACACGATGGCAAAGAAAAAGCGCCGGAACAAGCCCGACGCTTTGTCTCAAACTGATGCCCCCGCTTCAGTTCAAGACGGTGTAGGAAATCTTCGCAACACCCGACTTGGTCAAGCCAATAACCTTGGCTGCACCCAAACTCAAATCAATCACACGGCCATGAATGAACGGGCCACGATCATTGATACGTACAATAACAGACTTACCGGTGCGCACATTGGTCACGCGCACTTTCGTGCCGAACTTCAACTTGCGGTGCGCCGCGGTCAATCCATGCGGATTAAAGCGCTCGCCATTGGCAGTCAATCGGCCCGACTTGTAATAGGACGCCATTCCGACAACGCCAGCTTCACCAGCAACCGACATGGCAACAAGCGCAACAACAGCAATAAATAATTTTTTCATTTGAACCCCTTCATGTTGCAGCGCAACATAGTTCCCTATGGGGCAATAATAAGGCAAGATCAATCCACAATGCCGCACCTCGTCCATTCCGATGCCCTTCACTTTGAGCAACCCGTTGCAAGCTATTGGGAGGAGTTGGCTGATCCGATGAGTATGGACCTTCAACCCTTGGCGAAAGACACGACGTGCGATGTCGCCATTATCGGTGGTGGTTTCACAGGTCTATCGGCTGCCATCGAACTGGCCCAGTCAGGCATTGAAGTATGTTTGCTCGAGGCGGGGCCAATAGGTTGGGGCGCATCGGGCCGTAATGGCGGTTTTGCTTGTCATGGCTCATATACCCTGCCTTTCAAAAAAATGATCGGCACCTATGGGTTGGACGCAACGAAACACTATTACAGAGCCATGCTTGAAAGCATTGACCGCGTGGCGGAAAATTGTGCCGACTTTAGTATAGATGCGTGGCGTTATGGAGATGGCGAGGTCCGCCTTGCGCATCTTCGCAATCGCATGGATGAGTTCCGCGAAGAGCAAATCTATCTGCGTGAAACTTTTGGCGATGCAACCACATTGGTGACAAAAGACGAATTGCGCCAAAACGGATTGGCAGGTCCGCTTTTCCATGGTGCACTCAAGGCACAATATGGTTTTGGCATTCACCCCCTGAACTATGCACGCGGCCTCGCGCGAGCAGCCCACAAACGAGGGGCGAGACTATTTCCCCACTCTCGCATCACCCGTTGGGAACAGCGCGAGGGACAACATCATCTGTATACGGAACAAGCGCGGGTGACAGCGAAGCGCGTGATCGTCGCCACCAATGGCTATACGCCAGAAAGTCTATCACCACATGTGTCCGGCCGCATCTTGCCTGCCATGTCCAGCATCATTGTCACCAGGCCATTGACCGAAGATGAGAAGGCAGAACAGGGTTGGACATCATCAATGATTGCCCATGACAATCGCAACCTCGTGCATTACTTCCGTCTTCTGCCAAACAACCGCTTTTTGTTCGGTGGACGTGGCGGCACGGATTCGTCTGACGACACGCTGATTGGTACGCGTCAAATACTCACAACGACATTCCAAAAACTATTCCCGGCGTGGCACAAGGCTGAGATCACCCACTTTTGGCGCGGCTTTGTCTGCCTAGCCTATGATGGCGTGCCCTACATCGGTGCCTTGGATGACAACAAAACCGTGTGGACCGCCCTTGCTTACCACGGCAATGGCGTGGCCATGGCCTCATGGTCGGGTCGCGCCCTGGCAAGGATGATGACGGGGAAGGCCTCAACCAAAGAAATACCAGCCGTGCTGACGCGACGGCTGGCAAAATTTCCACTTCCCATGTTCAGGCCCCTCTATCTCAAAGGGGCCTATGTCTGGTTTGGTTGGCAGGATTTGCGTTAGCGCTTCTTGGCTTTCTTTTTAGCAGCTTTCTTGGCTGGTCGCGCTGCTGCCTTTTTTGCCTTCGCAGCTTTTTTCAACACAGCTGCCTCAACCATAATTTCAACGTCATAGCCCGGTGCTGCCAGCCGTGGTGACTCCACTGTCGCGCGTGCAGGTGTGGAACCTGCGGGAACCCAAGCGTCCCAAGCCTCATTCATTTGTGTGAAGGTTGACATATCGGTGAGCCAGATATTGCACTTCACGATATTGGATTTATTTGTGCCAGCTTTTTTCAATGTCGCATCAATCTGCGAGAGAATATCCGAAGTTTGTTCACGGACCGATTGGCCCTTGGCGTCTTCCGCCACAAAACCTGCAAGATAGGCCATGCCGTTATGAATGACGGCTTCGCTCATGCGTTTGCCGGGGTTGATACGTTTCAATGCCATATTAATATCCTTGTTGTTGCCTAGATCGCTTTTAAGCAAAGCCTTTGTCGTGGGCAAGAACCGCGTTCAACAAAACCTGTGTGCCAGCCCCACATTCGTCCAGCGTGGTTGATTCAGCTTCATTGTGGGAAATGCCGCCAAGGCAGGGCACAAAAATCATCGTCGTGGGTGTCACACGGTTGATATAAGCCGCGTCATGACCCGCCCCCGACGCCATTTCACGCGATGAGAAGCCCGCTTGCTGGACACCATCTCTGACGCATTGAATAAGCGCTGGTGCAAATTTTACCGCAGGCGAGTTCCAGATACGTTTTTCTTCCAACTCTAAATTTAATTCAGCGGCAATTTTGGGAAGAGCTGCTTGATAGGCCGCTTCCATTTTATCAAGTACAATTTCATCTGGGTGGCGCAAATCAACCGTGAAGAACACTTCACCCGGAACCACGTTGCGGGAGTTCGGACGGTTCTCGATTAAACCGACTGAGGCAACGCCCGGCAAATGCGACATGCCGACTTGATGTATCGCCTCGATCATGCGCGAAGCACCCAGCAAAGCATTTTTACGAAGTCCCATGGGCGTGGCACCTGTATGCGACTCTTGTCCGCGCACGGTCACCTCATACCAGCGCATGCCCTGCACGCCTGTCACCACACCGATGACCTTTTCTTCCGCCTCAAGAATGGGGCCTTGTTCGATATGGAGTTCAAACATCGAACTGAATTTAATGGCCCCGGCCTTGTGCGGCCCCTTATAGCCAATGCGCTGCAATTCATCTCCAAGCTTGATACCCTGTCGATCTTCACGTGAATACGCAAACTCCGGCGTGAACACGCCAGCATAAACGCCCGAACACAACATGGCGGGTGCAAAACGCGAGCCCTCCTCATTGGTCCAGTTCACAATCATCAGGGGCGCATTGGATTCATATCCCATATCCGTCAGCGTACGGAGAACTTCAAGTGCCCCTAACACTCCGAGCACACCATCAAATTTGCCTCCAGTGGGTTGAGTGTCAAGATGCGAGCCCATGGCGATGGGCAAAATATCATTGCGCTTGCCGGGGCGTGTGGCAAACATATTACCCACCTCATCAATCTCAACGGTGCAACCTAGCTTTTCACACTCTGCCTTGAACCAATCACGCACACGCTTGTCTTCATCAGACACCGTGAGGCGTTTGATGCCTCCTTTCACGGTGCCACCAAACGCGGCAGTTTCCATGAGAGAGTCCCACAGACGTTGCGGATTGATGGTGAGGTTTGATTGGGCTGTCATGTTGGGCCTCACTGCTTTAACCGAATGGTCAAAGTCTCGGAGTGCTGCAATCCATTGTCAAGCGGGGCTTGCACGGAGCGCCAGAATGGGTTCAAGTTGTTCCATGCGCAATGTGAAACGTCTCTGCCTCGGACTCTTCTTGCTCCCCACACCGCTCTGGGCGCAAACCGTTGATCACACCCTCACCATTGATGGCACCGAGCACAACTTGTCCTTGGACGCTGAGACCCGCCTGAAATTGCCGGACGGCCGCGAAATCACCGTTCTCCTCCAACGCAAGGCCTTCTCACGATTTGAAAAGGATGGCATTGGTTTCGATTACCCCTCCAGCATTTCCATCGCTTCTTCTGAAAAAGATGGCGGCGTATCACAACACATTGGCGTATCCGCACTTGGCACATTGGTGCTCACCCAGCACCACGACAACACCGACATGGTGGAATTCCTCGATCTTCTCTACAACAAGATGCTGGAAGAACAGATCGCGCTGAAAATCCCCATCGACAAAACGCCGCTAACCGTCACACTCGCAGACGGCACAGTTTTGAACGGCATCAGAGCCCACTATGCTGCAGCAGACGATGATGTCACCATGGACATGATCACCCACGCCAAGGGCAGTGGTGGCTATGTCATGCTGACCATGCACGACAATGCGTCGGCACCGGCTGAGATAGCCATCGTTGAACAGTTCTGGAAGACATTAAAACTGGAGTGATCCACCAGGCAGCGTGTTCATCTCATTCATTTGAATGACGCTTGGTGGGGGGAAGTCGTTCTAGTCTCTACACGATCGGTTGGGGGTATCATGTTCACCTGGGAATTCTTGTTACAGAACCTCATTCATATTGGGGCCATACTGTATTTGATCTGTTTCTTGTTTCGCGACCAGCTGATGTTGCGAATTTTCGCAGTGTTGGGCGATTTGGCCTATACGGCATTTTATTTCGTCGCTGCTGACCAACCGCTTTGGAATGCCATCATCTATTCAACACTCAATGTTTTGATCAACGCCATCATGATCGCAATGATCTTGCATGATCGCCGCGCAATGGCACTGGGAGACAATGATCTGAAACTCTATCAAGCTTTCACCGGAATGACGCCCGGTGATTTTCGCCGACTGAGCAAAATCGGAAGGTGGCACCGTTCAACAGAGCCGCAAGTGTTGGCGGAAGAAGGAAAGCCGCTCAATCGTCTATTTTATGTGCTTGAAGGTGAAATAGAAGTGCGCAAAGGCGAACGCATCATTCCTGTCGATTCCGGTCTGTTCATCGGTGAAATAGCTTTTCTACGGCGCGTCCCCGCATCAGCAACAGTGGTTGTAAAGCCGGGATCGCACTACATAACGTGGTCTCATGAGGATCTCGACAAAACCGTGTCGCGCCACGACGGCCTGAGACAGAGTTTGAATTTTCTCCTGAGTTCAGACCTCGCCATCAAGGTGGCGAAGTCCTGATCACATCCGAGGCTTCATGGCCGCCACATGCGGGCCCATAAGCGTGAGATCAGCCGCACCCAACCGTGACGCGGCATTGAGTTGGTGCCAATAGGGATAGAGCAGTGGCAGCAGGCTCACATCATCCAGCAACTTTGCGCTCCTCCGCCGTCAACACCAGTGACGCCGCTGCAAGATTGTCCTTCAATTGCGCTTCGGTGCGCGCACCCACGATGATGGATGAAACTGCTGGCCGCCCCGCAAGCCACGCCAGTGCGATTTGAGCTGCTGACACGCCGCGCCCTTCGCCCACTTTCACCAATGCATCGATGATGTTGTAGAGGCGATTCTCGTCCCGTATCGGGGGCTCCCCCCAGCCTGTGACGTGGCGCGAAATCTGCGGCGGCGGCGCATCGCGACGGAATTTGCCCGAGAGCAATCCACCTGCAATCGGGCTCCACACTTGAATGCCAATGCCTTGATCAAGCGCAATCGGCATCAGTTCATATTCGGCATCACGCGCCTCAATGGTATAGTGAATTTGCTGTACTACGAATTTTTCGAAATTCGCACGATCCGCAGCCATCATGCACTTCATGATGTGCCAGCCAGAGAAATTCGAGCAGCCGACATAGCGCACCTTTCCCGCCTTCACCAACATATCGAGCGCAGCCATGGATTCCTCGACCGGGGTCTGCCCATCCCATTCATGCAGATAGTAGATGTCGATGTGATCGCGCTTCAATCGCCGCAGACTCGCCTCACATTCATGTACAATATGCCAGCGCGAATTGCCCTGCTCATTCGGACCGCCCCCCATGGGAAAGCGGACTTTGGTGCCCACCAGCAATTGCGCCGATCTGCCTTTCAGCACATCCCCAAGGGCTTCTTCAGAAGCACCAGAGGTATAGACATTCGCTGTATCGAACAGATTGACCCCATGGTCGATGGCCACATCCACAAGCCGCGCCGCATCCTTGCCCGCAACCGTGCCGATTTTGCCAAAGAAGCCGTCGCTGGCAAAATTCATGGTGCCCAGGGTGTGCAGAGAAACTTTCAAGCCTGACGAACCGAGCGAACGATATTCCATGATCAACCTCCAGAGATGAATGGCGTCACTTGGCCACGGGCAAAGCTTCTCGTCAACTGCTGCTCTGCACATGAGCACTTGCATTCCCGTGGGGTCTCGGTCATTTTTTGGGTGGGGCTTGGAGACGGAACGTATGTCGGATTTTCTGACGCAGAATTTAGTGCACCTTGCGGCTCTGTTCACATTGGTCAGTTTCTTTTTCCGGGATCAGGTCAAGCTTCGCATTTTTGCCGCCGTCGGCGATGGCTTGATCAGCATTTATTATTTGCTGGCCTTCGCAACACCGTTGTGGAACCCCATGGTGTGGAGCCTGCTTAACGTGGTGATCAACCTGATTATGCTCACCCTTATTCTGCGCGATGGCAGGCAGGGTGGCATGAGTGATCTTGAATTGTCGCTGTTCAGAAGTTTGGATTCACTCAGTCCCGGACAATTTCGAAGTCTGATGAAAATTGGCGAATGGCATAAGGCTGATACCTCCACAGTATTGACCACTGAGGGCCAAACGCTCAATCAATTGCATTATGTTTTGAGTGGCAAAACCATTGTTCACAAGGCCAAACGCAATTTGATTGTCGGGCCCAAAATTTTCATTGGTGAATTGGCCATGCTGCGAAAACGCCCAGCCACTGCGACGGTGACAATTTCGGACAATGCGGATTATGTGAGTTGGGACCATGCGGCCCTTGAAACACTGTTTCAACGCAACGAAGACTTGCGCACCGCCATGACGCTCTTGATGGGGCGTGATGTGGCCGAGAAAATGGCCAACAGTTAAGTTTGTCCATCTCCGGGTGCATCGGGCGGCGATTTTTTCCACGTCCACAAAAACACCCAGAAGCTGTAACCCCATACGGCAATGGCAATCACCGTCCAAAACCCGTCCTTGGCGATCATGAGTTCAAAAATCGCCCATATGGCTGTTGTCGCAACAATGGCCTGACGCCGCCATTTCGGTTTGTAGAAGGGATGATCATGGACGCCGAGGGGCATAGGGAAACTCCGTTTCCACCCTGATAGGGCAAGTGCACGCCCAAGGAAAGCATTGATTCTATGGTAGGAATTTTTTGCTTGACAGCGCACGGTGTTTCCCCTAGAAACAGGCATAATGACGGTCGTGGGTTCTGAAAACCCGGTGTTCTCTGCTGGTTGGAGTGTGGTCATGCGGTTCTTGATTTTAGGTGTGGTTTTATGGGTGGCGTTCAGCATGCCTGCGCGTGCCAGCGAATGCTTGGCACTGGCGGAAGGCTTGGCGCGCGTGCAGCCTGCGTCGTTGCGTGTTGCCGCCTTAGGCAAAGACGAAGTGAGCGTGACGTTTGTCGGGCATTCCACATTCCGCATTGAAACAGCAGGCGGCGTGACCGTGGCAACCGATTACAACGGCAACGCCGGCGGACCAACGCCTGACGTGGTGACCATGAACCGCGCCCACACCACCCATTACACCAGCAGCCCGGACCCCGCGATCAAACATGTGTTGCGGGGTTGGGGTGAAGACGGTGCGCCTGCAAAACACGATGTTGAAGTGGGCGACCTCCGCATTCGTAATGTGACAACGGACATTCGATTTGGAATGGCCAACAAAATAACCGATGGAAATTCGATTTTCATTTTTGAAGTGGGTGGGTTGTGCATTGGCCATCTCGGCCATTTGCATCACGAACTAACCCCGGGACACATCGGTTGGATTGGCCGATTGGATGTGGTGATGGTGCCGGTTGATGGTCGCAACACCATGCCCCACGCCAACATGATGGGCGTGTTGAAAGACATAAAAGCAGCGGTGATTATCCCCATGCATATTTTTGGCCCGGCCACACTGGATGCGTTTTTAAGTGAGGCACGGAAAAGTTTTAAAGTTGATTATGTCGAAGGGCGAAATCTGGTGCTGTCACAACGTAACTTGCCGACCGACCCAACAGTGATGGTGTTGTCAGGCTATTGAACAGGAGAAACGGCGATGCGGATATTCTGGATAATCGTGACGTTAAGTTTGGGCTCTGGCCCTGGCAAACTGCTTTTGCTGACTGCACCTGCAAATATGCAGGCGGCGATGTGAAACAAGGCGAAACCGCATGCATCATTACGGCCAAAGGAAAATCATTGGCACGCTGCGAGATGGTGCTGAACAATTCAAGCTGGACTGTATTGAATGAAGCCTGCCCAGTCGAGCAGAGTACGCTGAAGGCCAACCCCCGCAAAAATAATCTGATCTACCGCGACGGATTCTCGTTCCTGTTTCGTCTGATCTTCCAAAGCGGAGGAAATGAAAATGGGAACGGAAACAACATTTCGGGCAAGGCAATTACGACAGACCGCCAATCCAGCAGAACAATCCACTGTGGGCCGTATTGAAGGCGCGTGGGGTGGGTGGTTATAAATTCGTGCGGCAAATGCCAATTGGGCCATATTTTGCGGACTTCGTATGTCGTGAACGCGGCGTTGTGATTGAGGTGGATGGCAGCCAGCATCTGGATCGTGCCGCCTATGACCGCGGGCGCGATGAATACATGATCGCAGCGGGCTATTCGGTGTTTCGTGTGCCTGTGAATTCGGTGTTGAATGATCGCGGGCGGTGTGCGACTCCATTCTGGCCGTGCTTGAAAATCGGATCGAAGATTTTGTTGAGGCACCGGATTTGAAATTTACGCGAATTTTTGCAAGACCAGTTCGAAGAGGTTTCAATTCGCGTGGCGCGCGCAGTCAGCGAGCGGATTGAACCACCCCACCCCTGCCCCTCCCCAAACATTGGGGAGGGATGAGATTATATTTTCACCCCTACCTGCTTCGCGGGGAGGGGCCGGGGGTGGCGTGGTTAAGGTGTTACTGTGCAGCTGCTTTTCAACTTTACGCCGCGGGACTTGTAGCGTCTCACGATGTCACGACGTACGCGCTCACAGATTGTACGGCTCTTATATCCAAGTGGTGTATTGGTGAACCCACCGCCCTCAATGCGCAGATACCATACGGGCGATGCTGAGAGGGATTGCGTTGAAAGTGTAAATGCAATTGCCAACAGAACGAGTGATGGTGTGAACGTTCGTAATCTGGTGGTACGTGTTTCAAACATTGTGCAAAGCCCTTCAAGTTGTATTTTTTTTGAACGCAGGTCTATCGCGCCTTGCCATTTCTCAAGCAACTTCAGATTCTATCTATTTACATTTTTTGTGATGTAAAAATAGATTCTCATCCCCGTGATGGAGATTTGTTCATGTATCGCGTAAACCTTCAAAGCCGAGAAAAAACCGAAGTCAGAACACTCTATGATCCAGCAACCCTGTTGGCACGTGAATTGCGGCTTACAGTCGATGCGACGCGGGTTTTCGTTACACTATACGAAGCGTCGAGAAAGCTGAACAAAAGACCCCACCCCTGCCCCTCCCCAAAAATTGGGGAGGGGTGAGATTATATTTTCACCCCTACCTGCTTCGCGGGGAGGGGCCGGGGGTGGGGGCTTAGATCACACTTCCCAATCAACAACCGTAATGCCGTCAACACCACCCACGGCCGCAGCCACAATCATGGCACCTACTTTTTGATGTTCGGGATGGGGTAGATAGGCATCGCGCGCCGCTGCATCGCGAAAATCAACCGTGAAGCCATGGCTGTTGTTGCGCTGCAAGCCTTCCGGGCTTGTATCCGCACCAGCAGTGATGGCGATGATGCCGGGGATTTTGTCTTGCAGGGCCTTCAGTGCCACGAAGATGTGGCTGGTGTCTGCATCAGGCTTGAAGCGGACGAGAACGACGTGGCGGATCACGGCACCACCTCAATCCGCTCAACCCCCTTCGGCGCGCTCACACCTTTCCAGATCGCATTGGCCACATGCACCGGTGCATTCGGCTTCCTTGCCACGAAATCACCGTCGCCAGCTTTGGCGCGCATGTCGCCCTGCTCCCATGCGATCTTGCCGCGTGATATTACTGTGCGAGGCGCGCCTGTGCATTCGAAGCCTTCGAACACATTATAGTCGATGCGTGACACTTGCTTTTTCACTGTGATTTTTTTGGAGGCTTTTGGATCCCAGATCACGATGTCTGCATCCGCCCCAGCGCGGATCACGCCCTTCTGCGGATACATGTTCAGAATTCTAGCGATGTTGGTGGACGTTGCAGCCACGAATTCTTCCTTGGTCAGGCGGCCCGTGTTGACGCCTGCTGTCCACAACACCGGCATGCGGTCTTCAAGGCCGCCGGTGCCGTTTGGAATTTGCGTGAAGTTTTTGGCTCCCATGCGCTTCTGCGCCTTCGTGAAGGTGGCGTGGTCGGTGGCGACAACACTGAGCGTGCCGGACTGCAAGCCAGCCCACAATGAATCTTGATGCTTCTTGTTGCGGAAGGGTGGGCTCATCACGCGGCCTGCGGCATAGTCCCAATCCTTGTTTTGATATTCTGAATCATCCAGCACCAGGAACTGAATGAGTGGCTCACCATAGACCCGTTGTCCCGCTTGCTTGGCGCGGCGAATGGCGTCGTGGGTTTCTTCGCAAGACACATGCACAATGTACAAAGGTGTACCCGCCATATTGGCGATCATGATAGCGCGGTTGGCGGCTTCGCCTTCGACTTCGGGAGGGCGCGAGTAAGAATGGCCCTCAGGACCTGTCACACCCCGTGCCAACAAATCAGCTTGCATGCGGGCTACAACATCGCCGTTTTCGGCATGGACCAATGGTAACGCACCCAATTGGGCGCAGCGCTTGAAGGAATTGTAGAGCTCATCGTCATTGACCATGAGCGCACCCTTATAGGCCATGAAGTGTTTGAAGGTGTTGATGCCGTAGGTTTTGACCACGGTTTCCATTTCATCATGGATCATCGGCGACCATGCGGTGATGGCCATATGGAATGAATAATCCGCCGCCGCCTTCTCGCCCTTGTGCCGCCAGGCTTGATAGGCCTTGAGCAGGCTTTCGCCCGGTGCCGGCAAACAAAAATCCACCGTCATGGTGGTGCCGCCAGACAAGCCCGCCATGGTGCCGGATTCATAATCATCTGCCGTTGTCGTGCCCATAAAAGGCATGTCCATATGGGTGTGTGGGTCGATGCCGCCGGGCATGACGTAACAGCCGCCGGCATCGATGGTGTTGTCGCCCGAGAGGCCCGAGCCCACGGCAATGATCTTACCATCCTTGATCAACACATCGGCGCGTTCCGACAGATCGGCATTCACAACAGTGCCGCCGCGAATGAGAGTGGTCATCGCAATTCTCCTCAAACCAAAGGTAGGCTAGATCGCTCAGTTTGTTTATTTGGCCGCAATTACTTTGCATGCACCTTTGCTATTAAACCTTACTCTACCAGCGTTACAGCTTCGCAAAGCTATTTTGACTGAAAGTGCCTTTGTCGACTGACCGCTTGCAACTGCACAGTATGTAAAAGGTGCGGTCAAAGAACGTCCGCCAGTTGTCGCGACGGCATAGTGCGGGTTCTTTTTACCAACTAGTTTTTTTTGATGCGCCTTAAAGGTTTGCTGACAGGGAGATAGAGCCAAGGCGCCTACACTTTGGCTCAACACACCTGCACAAATAAATGCTGCAAAAAGTAAAATGCTTTTCTGTTTCATAACATTCACTCCTGACATTTTGATTGCCACTTCCAAGTTTGAACCCCGGAAGTGGCGTTGACATTACTTTAAATTACATGCCCTTGGCCATGTCGGTCACAGCTGAAGACCATGCACCCGTGGGTGCCTTGGTAATCACTGGAGCTTCACCGCCAGAGGCCAGCAGTGTTGCAACCGTACGATCAGCTGAAGCAGTGTCAAGCGATCCGTCGGAGCCTTCCGTGAGCTTCGAGATTTCGCCCATCATGCGCTTTTGGTGATCGATGGCGGCAGCACCCGTTGCGTCTGCATCGACAACAATCTGTGCAGCTTCGTCATTGTTGGCGCGGGCATAGTCCCAGCCTTTCATGGAAGCTTTCACGAAGGTGGCCATGGTCTTGACGAAAGCTGGATCCTTCAACTTGTCTTCCATCACGTAAAGACCATCTTCCAACGTGGCCACACCTTGATCTTCATATTTGAAGGTCACGAGTTGATCGGCGGCAAGGCCAGCATCAATCACCTGCCAATATTCATTGTAGGTCATGGTGGACACGCAATCAGCCTGCTTTTGAATGAGCGGGTCAACGTTGAAGCCCTGCTTGATGACTTTCACACCACCAGCAGAACCGTCGGTTTTGTAACCGAGCTTCGACATCCATGACATGAAGGGATATTCATTGCCGAAGAACCACACGCCCAAGGTTTTGTCCTTGAAATCTTCTGGGGCTTTGATACCGGTTTCGGCACGGCAGGTCAGCATCATGCCGGAGCGTTTGAACGGCTGGGCGATGTTGACAACCGCTTGGCCTTTTTCGCGGGTGGCCAAGGCCGATGGCATCCAGTCCACCACCACGTCAGCGCCACCACCGGCGAGCACTTGTTGGGGGTTGATGTCAGGGCCACCCGGCTTGATTTCAACTTCAAGGCCCGCTTCTTTGTAGAAGCCCTTTGATTGCGCCACGAGGTATCCTGCGAACTGGGCTTGTGTCACCCACTTCAATTGCAGTGTTACTTTTTCGGCCATGGCGGAACCTGATGTGATCATCAGTGCCGTGGCAGCAGTTGCGGCCAGTAGATATTTTTTCATGCTTAGTCTCCCTGTTTTAAAGTTCACAAATACACGTCTCACGTTCGGTAGGACGGATGCCAGAATGTCGTTTTGCGCTCAGCGAGGACGAGCAGCCCGTAGAACAGCGACCCCGTGACGGCGGCCATTGCAATTTCAGCCCAGACCAAATCCAGGCTTTGACTGCCCGACCCTGTTTGAATACGAAAGCCCATGCCAGCAATCCGCGTTCCAAAAAACTCAGCTACGATGGCACCGATCATCGCCAGTGTCGAATTGATCTTGAGGGCATTAAAAATAAACGGCATGGCAGCGGGAAGCCGCAAGGACGAAAGCGCCTGCCCCCAGGAGGCACCGTAACTGCGCATCAAATCCCGTTCCAAATGCGACGACGCTTCAAGCCCGGCCAGCGCATTGATGAGCATGGGGAAGAAGGTCATGATCACCACCACGGCAATGTTGGGCGCAACGCCAATGCCAAACCACATCACCATAATAGGGGCGACACCCACAAGCGGCAGCACCGAGAAAAAATTTCCGACGGGCAGCAGCCCCCGTTTGAGAAAATCAAAGCGATCACACAACAGCGCCACCACAAGCCCTGCCCCGCAGCCGATGAGCCAGCCGGGAAGCACCGCCTGTATCACTGTCATCACGAAATCGAGACGCAGTGTTGGCAACTCATTGGTCAGGCGATGCCAGATCACCGAAGGTGCCGGTAGCAGAATTGGCGAGATGGGAATGGCGCGGCAAGCCACTTCCCAGACAACGAGTATGGCAAGGCCGAGAAGAGCAGGTGCCAGATAATCCCGAAGCTTTTTCATGTGGGTTTCACCCCCATGCGGTTAAGTGTTTGGCGTTCGGCAAAGCCGATGAACCACACCAGCAGTGCCGCCATCACCGAAGCCGCGACCAAGGCGCTCCAGATCATCAGGGTGAGCCCGTTGTAAGACCCCACCAGCAAGCGCGCACCAATGCCGGAGACAGCACCCGTCGGCAATTCACCAACAATGGCGCCCGTCAACGCAATGGCAATGGCAATTTTCAGCGAAGTAAAGAGGTAAGGCACAGAAGCTGGCAGACGCAGCTTCCATAGAACTTCAGAGGTACTCGCGTTGTAAGTGCGCATCAGGTCACGGTGGATCACATCAGGTGATGTGAGCCCTTTCACCATGCCGATGGTGACCGGGAAAAAGCAGAGATACATCGAGATCAGCGACTTCGGCAAAAGCCCTGTTAGACCCATGGACCCCAACACCACAATAATCATCGGCGCAATGGCGAGAATGGGGATGGTCTGCGAGGCGATGATCCACGGCATCAAGGCTTTTGACAGAACTTTTGAATGCACAATCAATATGGCCAGCACAATTCCGAGCAGCACGCCTAAAATAAATCCCAGCAGAGTTGAGGAGAGCGTGACCCAGCAGTGATACAGCAATGACTTCACCTTCCATGGCGCAATCATGAATACGGTGTTCCAAAGCTCAGCCACTATTTGGTGAGGTGCGGGTATGACGGGCCGCGTGTGGTTCCATGACTCTTTCAAAGTCGCAGCCAAGCCACCGCCTGCGGCCTGTATCTTTGCCTCAGCGATTACCGCATTGAGGGGAATGCAGGCCAAATACCAAACCACAAGCAGCACCAGACACACCGTGAGAACGGGAATGAAGTGGCTTTTGCTTAAGGATGGTGTGGTGCTCATTCACGCCACTCCATCAGAATATCTGGGAGGTTCTCTTCATTATCTCCTGTCGTGCGATTGATTTCGACAAAGCCGTGCCTGGCATAAAATTTCTGCGCTAACGTGTTGGCCTGAAAAGTATAGAGATTGATCTCAGGGGTCAGTTCACGTTTGGCCCGCTCGATCAACAATCCGCCAATGCCTTGGTTGCGCGAGGCCTCCTCCACATACAGCGCCGTCACGAAACCATCAGGCGACAGCGTTATGAAGCCACGTACGCGTGACCCGTCAACCGCGACCAGTGTGTGCCGCTTTGTCATTTCTTCGGCTTGATAATGCTTCAACACATCCTCACGTGAATGCACGCGTGGCATCCAGTCGGTAGCGTCAATCCAATCATTATGGATGGCGGCACATACGGCCATGTCCTGACTTCGCGCATTGCGCAGTGAAACAGTAATGCTCATTCAATCCTCATAGCTGTGACCCGCCCGCAAACCCTCACGCACACGCTGTGCAATTTTGAGGAATGCAGGCGTCTCACGAATATCCAGCGTACGATCACGCGGAAAGTTGGTTTCGATCACATCAATGATACGACCGGGGCGCGGTGACATCACCACAATCTTTGTTGACAAGAAAACGGCTTCTGGAATCGAGTGTGTAACAAACACCACTGTTTTTTTCGTGCGGTCCCACAATTCGAGCAATTGTTGATTGAGCTTGTCACGCACAATTTCGTCCAGCGCACCAAACGGCTCATCCATCAATAATAATTTCGGGTCAAAGGCCAGCGCCCGGGCGATGGACACACGCTGCTGCATGCCGCCGGACAATTGCCAAGGAAACTTCTTCTCAAAGCCGTTGAGGTTGACCAGCGCCAGATTGCGTTTGACGCGTTCATCTGCCCCTTCGATCCCCATGATTTCGAGGGGCAGCGCCACATTGCGTTCAACATTGCGCCAAGGAAAAAGTCCGGGGGCTTGAAACACATAGCCATAGGCCCGTGTCAACCGCGCTTTTTCTGGTGTCATGCCATTGACAGAAATGGCACCGTCCGTGGCCTGTTCCAGATCGGCGATGACGCGCAACAACGTGGTTTTGCCGCACCCCGAGGGGCCAATAAAAGACACGAACTCTCCATCTTCCACCTTGAGATTCACCCCCGAAAGGGCATAGACGGGACCATCTGCCGTGGTGAAGGTCAGGCTTAAATCCTTGGCGTCAATAACAGTTGAGCCTGGCTGCGAATTCAAGGCCTACTCCCTTTGTGTTTTTATTCGTTATCTGAAACGCTAACGTCTCTTGACCATTTGATCAAGAATTAAGAGGATGGGCAATGCCCAAAAAGAAATCACCTCCAGTCCAGAAAACCCGCATTCAGAACCAAAATGAGGCGCTGATCCTCGATGCGGCTCTGGAGGTGTTTTCGACCTATGGCTATCGCGGCACCACGGTGGACCAAATTGCCGCGAAATGCGGCATGTCAAAACCAAACCTTTTGTATTACTTCCGGCGCAAGGAAGACATCTATACGGCGGTGTTAGAGCGTACATTGGCCCTATGGCTGGCCCCCCTGCAGGCGCTTGACCCCGAGAAAGACGCGATTGAAGAACTGACCCGCTATATCTCAGCGAAATTGGATTTGACCTTCGCAAGGCCGGAGGCGTCCAGGCTGTTTGCCAATGAAATTCTGCACGGTGCGCCCCATGTTGCACCTTTCCTCAAGGGTCCGCTACGAGAATTGGTGGCAACCAAGGCCCGAGTGATCAGGGGATGGGTGAAGGCCGGACAATTACAGCCCGTGGAACCGGAACACCTGATTTTCGCCATCTGGTCGGTCACGCAACACTATGCGGATTTTGGCGTGCAGGTGGAGGCGGTATTGGGGGGAAAGCCAAACTTAAAGCAAGTGAAGCCAGCAGTCTTGGCGCTGTTGTTGGGCGGCTTGACGGTTCAGTCCTAGTCCCCAAAATTATTGCTGCAATCCTTGAACCATTCACTATACACGCTCAGAAATTTCCACCGGCAAAACTGGAACATCGAACGATCATGACTAAGCCGTCTCACAATTTAAAGCCCAATAGTTTCGAGCATGAGCAAATGCCACTCGTGAAGCCAACAGGGTTTCGTGAGTATGATGCGCGTTGGCTGTTTGATGGAGAGGTCAATCTGCCCGGCATTCAGGCCATTGGCTTGGCGCTTGGAACTTTGCTGCACAAGCGCGGCGTAAAACAACAATTGATTGTTGGGCATGACTATCGCTCTTACTCTGCTGCGATCAAATATGCACTGACAACAGGTCTTATGTCATCGGGCTGTGCTGTCACCGATATAGGTATGTGTACAACGCCGATGGCTTATTTTGCCCAGCACGCTCTCGATGTGCCAGCAGTTGCCATGATCACAGCCTCTCATAATGAAAACGGTTGGACCGGTATTAAGATGGGGCTCGAGCGGCCATTGACCTTCGGGCCGGATGACATGACTGAATTAAAAACGATGGTGCTAGAGGGCGAGGGCACAGCGCGTAGTGGCGGCAGTTACACCCGCGACACAACAGTGTTTGAAAAATATCGCGCTGCATTTGCGAGCGATGGGCACATCAAGCGTAAACTGAAAGTGGCGGCTGTTTGCGGCAACGGCACAGCGGGCGCTTTTGCACCAGCTATTCTGCGTGACCTCGGCTGTGAAGTTGTCGAGATTGATTGTGCCTTGGATTTTACTTTTCCGAATTACAACCCCAACCCCGAAGACATGCATATGTTGAAGGTCATGCAAGACGCCGTGACCAAACACGGACTTGATGCGGCTTTCGGATTTGATGGGGACGGCGATCGTTGCGGAGTTGTCGATAACAAAGGTCAAGTCATTTTCGCTGACAAGCTTGGCCTGATGATGGCGCGTGATATGGTGGCACAACATCAGAACGCGCGCTTTGTTGTGGATGTGAAATCAACGGGGCTTTTTGCTAATGATCCGGTTTTGAACGCACACGGTGCCACCGTGGAATATTATAAAACCGGTCACTCCTACATGAAGCGCAGAACCTCTGAGATCAATGCCATTGCTGGCTTTGAGAAATCAGGTCACTTCTTTTTTCGCGCACCCTATGGCCTTGGATATGACGACGGCATCGCATCTGCCCTTGTCATTTGCCGAATGCTCGACAATGCACCTGAAAAATCTTTGGCCGATCTCTATGCAGCCTTGCCCGTCAGTTGGTCGTCACCTTCTATGTCGCCCCATTGTGACGACACAAAAAAATATGGCGTTGTTGATCGCCTCAGCGCAACTATCACTGCCATGAAACAAGCCGGAACCAAGGTCTGCGGCGAAAGCATCATTTCGCTCAATACCGTCAATGGCATTCGCTTTGGCCTCGCCAATGGCAGCTGGGGCTTGATCCGCGCATCATCAAACAAGCCGGAATTGGTCGTGGTATGTGAAAGCATGCAGTCCGACGCCGAAATGCGCGCCATCTTTGCCTGGATCAAACAACGCTTGGCAACGGAACCTGCAGTCGGCGCTTTCAACCAGGAAATTTGAGACTTTAACGGTTTCCGGGCTTAGACAAAAGCATTTGGCAAGCGGGCCATCAGCAACTATAGCGTGCCTTTGATTGGGAAGTGCCAGATACTGGCATGTTTGGAGTAGACTATGGGAAAAACAGCCCTCATCACGGGTATCACCGGCCAAGACGGTGCCTATCTTGCAGAACTTCTGCTGGCCAAGGGCTATAATGTTCATGGCATCAAGCGCCGCTCATCGAGCTTCAACACGGGCCGCATTGATCACCTTTATCATGACCCCCATGAAAAAAATGTGCACATGACTTTGCACTACGGCGACATGACCGATGCGACGAATTTAATTCGTATCGTGCAGGAAACCCAGCCTGACGAAATTTACAACCTCGCTGCACAGTCCCACGTGCAAGTGAGTTTCGAAACTGCCGAATATACAGCCAACGCCGACGCCATTGGTACCCTGCGTTTGCTAGAGGCCATTCGCCTATTGGGTCTAAAAGACAAAACACGTTTCTATCAAGCCTCGACATCAGAGCTCTACGGCAAGGTGCAGGAAGTTCCTCAAAAGGAAACCACGCCTTTCTATCCGCGCTCACCCTATGCTGCGGCCAAGCTTTATGCCTATTGGATCACCGTCAACTACCGCGAGGCCTATGGTCTGCATGCGTCCAACGGCATTCTGTTCAACCATGAAAGCCCAATTCGCGGTGAAACCTTCGTCACCCGCAAAATCACGCGTGCCGTTGCCGCCATCAGCATGGGTCTGCAAGACAAACTCTATCTCGGCAACATTGACGCCAAGCGTGACTGGGGCCATGCCCGTGACTATGTTGAGGGCATGTGGCGCATGGTACAACAAGACCAGTCTGACGATTATGTTTTGGCCACTGGTGAAACCCATGCCGTACGAGAATTCGTCGAATTGGCATTCGCCGAAGTTGGCATGAGCCTGCGCTGGGAAGGCACGGGCGCTGCCGAAAAAGCTTACGACAAAAAGTCTGGGAAAGTTGTTCTCGAAATTGATCCGCGTTACTTCCGTCCAACGGAAGTTGATCTGTTGATCGGCGATCCAACCAAGGCCAAAACCCAATTGGGCTGGCAAGCCACAACACCTTTTAAAACACTTGTGTCTGATATGGTGACGGCTGATTTGGAACTGGTGAAACGCGAAGCGGACTATCGCAGGCTCGACGAAGAGCGCGGTCGCCACAAGTCATGACAGCCACGCATTTTGATCTCGGCGGCAAACGCATTTTCGTAGCGGGCCATCGTGGCATGGTGGGATCTGCATTGGTGCGGCGACTGTCGTCGGAACAGGCAACGCTTCTCACGGCAACCCGCGCGGAAGCCGATTTGACAGATCAAAAAGCTGTGCAGACATGGATGCAGCAAAACAAGCCAGACGTGGTTTTTCTCGCGGCGGCAAAAGTCGGTGGCATTATGGCCAACGCAACTTACCCTGCCGATTTTCTCTACGAAAATCTGATGATCGAAGCCAACGTCATTCACGCCGCCCATCGTGTGGGCGTGAAGAAGTTGGTGTTCTTGGGGTCAACCTGCATTTATCCAAAACTTGCACCCCAGCCTATCAAAGAGGACTCATTGCTGACCGGCCCCTTGGAGCCGACCAACGAGTGGTATGCCATTGCAAAGATTGCGGGCATCAAACTGTGCCAAGCCTATCGCCAACAACATGGCGATGATTATATTTCACTGCAGCCCACCAACCTTTATGGCCCCGGCGACAATTACAATTTGCAAGCCAGCCACGTGGTTCCAGCACTGTTGCGAAAGGCTCACGTCGCCAAAGCTGAGGGGGCCAAGGAACTTGTGGTTTGGGGCACCGGCACACCATTACGTGAATTCCTGCATGCCGATGACTTGGCCGATGCAGTTGTGCATGTCACTAAAACCTACTCAGAAGCAGATCCCGTAAATGTGGGATCGGGCCAAGAGGTTTCCATACGAAACCTCGCTGAAACAGTTTGTGACGTTGTAGGCTTTAAGGGCAGCTTGGTATTTGACACAACCAAACCCGATGGCACGCCACGAAAGCTGACAGACACAACCAAATTGAAGTCAATCGGTTGGGATCGTGCGCGAAGCCTCGATCTTGGTTTGCGTACAACCTATGCCGACGCGGTAAAACAGGGTGTGTTCAACTGATTTTCAGTTTTCAACAAGACCTTTGCGCAGCAAGCCTTCAACCAGTGTTTTGACGGATTCACTTTCACCCCGGCGGATGACCAACACGGCATCAGGTGTTGCAACAACCATGATGTCATCCACACCGACAACGGCCGTGGTCAGCGCATGTGAGTGTATGAACACGTTGCGCGCCTGCTGCACCGCGCCACGACCGACAACAGCATTGCCTTGCTGATCCGGCGCTGCAGCAGCAGCAACTGAGTCCCATGTGCCAATGTCACTCCATGCATAGTCAACGGGCAGCACACAGGCATGTGCCGTTTTTTCCATGACGGCAAAATCAACGGAAATTCTGGGAGACTTTGCAAACTGCGCTTCATCCAAGCGAACAAAATCAGGATCGCGTGTAGCATTGTCGAGCGATGCAGAAACAGCCTCGACAATCGCAGGAACGAATTGGCGTGCCTCCGCCAAAAAGTCGCGCGCTCTAAACAGGAAATTTCCGGAGTTCCAAAGGTACCCTTGGGAGAGGTATCGCTTGGCAGTTTCAATATCAGGTTTTTCAATGAATTGGGCAACCTTGAACAGCCCATCGAAAGGCACGGTTTCGCCTGGCTTAATATAACCATAGCCCGTAGATGGGGTTGAAGGTTTCACACCAAATGTCACCAGTCGGCCAGCTTCTGCTGCAGGACGCGCAGTCAAAACAGCGTTTTGAAAAGCCGCGGCATCAGGGATGTGATGGTCTGCTGCAACCACAAGCACCAATGCATCGTCATGCCGCGCCCGCGCTTGCAATGCCCCAGCAACAATTGCCGCACAAGAATCCCGGCGCAAGGGCTCCAACACAATGTCAGCGGAAAGTGAGAGATTGCGAACAGCCTCAGCCAGCAGAAAACGATGTGCCTCGGCCCCAACAATAATGGGTCTGCTATCAAAGGCATTGCCTTGGCAACGCTGCACCGTGGCCTCCAAAAGTGTTGCGTCGGAGGTGAAGGCCATAAATTGCTTTGGCTTGGTCTCTCGCGATAGGGGCCAAAGCCGTGTACCGGCACCACCACTTAAGATGACAGGAATGATGGCAGAGCTCGGTTTCATTGCAGTTCTCGCAACCTAGATTGCGCCAATTTTTTCAGCGTTCGCTGAAATCCAACTGCGCAATTGCTCGACACTCATCCATTCAGCATTTGAATCACTGGTATACATGAAGCCATCCGCTACCTTTTTACCATCTTTGATGCGCACTGCGTCCTTGCTCCATTTGTGGATGGCAGGCAGAATCTTGTAATAGTCATTGTACTCGTAGGTATAGTCAGCATCTTCGACGCCGATCATCTGTTCATGCAGTTTTTCACCGGGCCTGATCCCAACAATTTTCTTCTCGGCATCGGGTGCAACTGCATTGGCAATTTCGATGATGTTCATCGATGGAATTTTCTTCACGTAAATCTCGCCGCCTTGCATATCGTCAAACGCTTTCCATACCAGCTCAACGCCCTGCTCAAGCGTAATCATAAAACGTGTCATGCGTGCATCCGTAATGGGAAGTTCGTTTGTATCTTTCAAGGATTTGAAAAACGGAATGACCGAACCACGTGATCCCATCACATTGCCGTAGCGAACAATGGCAAAGCGCGTATCCGTTGAACCTGCATAGGAGTTTCCAGCAACGAACAATTTGTCGGAAGCAAGCTTGGTCGCCCCGTACAGGTTAATGGGACTACTGGCTTTGTCCGTGGACAGGGCCACCACCCGTTTGACGCCTTTGTCGATGCAAGCATCGATCAGATTCATGGCCCCAAGAACGTTGGTTTTCACGCATTCAAATGGATTGTATTCGGCCGTGGGCACAATTTTGGTCGCTGCAGCATGGACAACATAATCAACGCCGTCGAGCGCACGATACAGCCTATCACGATCACGCACGTCGCCCGTAAAGAACCGGATGCGTTCATCACCCACAAATCTCTTCGCCATTTCCCATTGCTTCATTTCATCGCGGGAAAAAACAATAATCTTGTTCGGCGAATACTTCTGCAACGTCATGGGCAGGAACGTGTGTCCAAACGAACCTGTGCCGCCTGTAACCAGAATATTCGAACCTTTTAACATATTAACTGTCTCTCGATCATCTAATGAAAATGCTACGTTTTGGTGATCTCATACACCACATTTGCCGGGTACAAGCTAGACGGGTTAGGCCTTCACTATTTTGGCTTTTGCATGTGTCAGCTTTGCAAAACGGTTCCGGGTGTCGATGATGAGTTTTGCCTCCCGCGCCACCAAGTCGTAATCAACACCATCGTGATCCGTTGAAACCAAGACAACGTCGTGGCTCTGCAGAACTTTTGCACTCAACTCAACAGATGGCCGGCCAGTGTACTCCGCGTGTTCGCGTGTGGGCATGATGACTGGAACATGAGGATCATGAAAATTCACTGTTGCGCCACGCTTTTCCAAAAGCTCCATCAATTTGAACGTTGGGCTCTCACGCATATCCGGTACATTTTTCTTGTAGGCCAAACCCAATATCAAAACCTTCGCTCCGGCCAAGGCCAAGCCACAATGACTGCTCAAGGCTTCTTCAAGCTTACCCACCACATGCCGCGGCATGGCCGTATTGATCTGACCCGCCAGTTCAATAAAGCGGGTGTGAATATCAAACTCCAAGGCTTTCCACGTCAAATAGAAGGGATCAATCGGGATGCAATGACCTCCAAGCCCAGGGCCTGGATAAAATGCCTGATAGCCAAAAGGCTTGGTCTTGGCAGCATCGATCACCTCCCACACGTCGATGCCCATCGCGTCATAAATCACCTTCAACTCATTGACGAGAGCGATGTTGACGGCGCGGAACACGTTCTCGGTAATCTTTACGGCTTCCGCAGTTGCAGTCGTTGAAACGGGAACCACTTGTTTGACCACCGCACCGTAGAAGGCCACTGCCAATTGGCCCGCCATCTCACCGTCTCCAGACACAACTTTTGGAATGGTTGCGGTGTGGAAATCAGCGTTGCCGGGATCTTCACGTTCAGGCGAAAAGCCAACAAAAAAGTCTTCACCTGCCCGAAGGCCACTCTTCTCCAACAGCGGCTTCATCACCTCAGTCGTGGTGCCTGGGTAAGTTGTCGATTCCAACACAACGAGAGTTCCGGCCTCAAGGTTTTTGGCGATGTCTTGTGACGTGTTGCGGATATAACTCAAGTCAGGTTCACGATGCTTGGTGAGCGGCGTTGGCACGCAAATGATGATCACGCGGCACTGTTTGAGCAGCGACGTATCAGTTGTCGCCTTGAATTTTTTAGAGTCTACGAAGCCTGCTAACTCCTCCGGCTTCACAGCGGCGATGTAGGACTGGCCGCGGTTCAACGCGTCGGTTTTAGTTGCATCAATGTCAAAGCCAGTGACGCCAAATCCCGCACGCGCAATGGCCACAGCCAAAGGCAAACCAACATAACCCATGCCGATAACCGCCACAGGTGCTGTTCGATCACCAATATGTTTGAGCAGAACACTACCCGGCGTTGCGATTTCTATCATTCTGAGTTCCCATGATTGCGAGCGGCTTTTAAACACTGCACGCCCAGAGCCGCAAGCCCTGTGGTGGGTGTGGTTAAGAATAGGCGGGAGGCAAATTCCTGAGCATATTCTGGATCATGCACCAACCAAGTTGCACGCTTAAGTACCCTGACACGGAAGTTAGCCAGATAAAACAAACAAAAATCCGCAATAACTCCGAAAAAGCAACAAATTAATAGCGATTTGTTCTGTAGATTGACCTCATATGACTTCATTCAGCACAAATCGACTGGCAATCCTAATGGCCAAAGGCACTGGACTTGTTTATGGATCGGTCACAGGTGGGCACCGCTTATCCTATGCAGAGCTATTGTCTCACGAGTTTGGCTTGACAATTTTTGCTGAACAGCCATCCATTGCCGCGTTATGGAAACTTGCTAGAGCACAACGGCTCCTGTTTTCTACTCTAGACGATCATCTTGGCTTTTTCATTGTCGTTACTCTGTTGAGAAGTTTGACCGGCCGCAAGACGGCAGCACTCTTCCTGCGTCCCCAATCATGTCTGGAAACATGGCGCAGCTATTATCCCATCAAGAAGATACTCTTTGCGGTCTTGAAACGCATTGAGGGCCTTACGCTAGCAACAATCACGCCTTACGAAACTGCGCCAGAGTACAAAAGCGTCAGCACTGTTGGACTGACGGACCCACAATATTGGGATTTGACGGATAGCAATATAGTTGCTTTGCCGACGACTTCAGCACTTGCGAGCCAAATCCGAGATTCGGCTGCGGGTCGCAGAATATTGATTTCCATAGGGTTTGCCGGCGGGGGCAAGGGTCTTGGATTTTTGCTCGACTGTTTCGAAAAATATCCGGAATTGAAGCAGCAGATTTTTGTGGCCATTGTTGGTGACAACAAGCCTGGCGATGAAGCTCTTGTTGCGAAATTGCATGCGCAAGGTTTTTTCATACTTGGTCGTTTTGCGACTGCGACGGAAATCAAAAGCGTCTATAGCATCGCTGACGCAATCTGGTGCTGCTACGACCCTGAGGTTGATCAGGCGTCCGGCGTTTTTGGACGTAGCGTGCAGTACGGTTGCCTACCTTTTTTGCGAAGCAGATCGATTACAGCTCGACTGGCTGAAAACAATCATTTTCTTCATGAAGCATTGGACTTTGGAAACGTCGAGCAACTTGCCTTCAAACTCCGAACACTCAACGACGATCGTCGACCGAGCGGCAACAGAACGGCTTCAGAACAAACCCGCAAAACACTACTGTTTTGGCGAGAAAACTTTGTTGATACGCTCAAAAAATCTCTATGAAATCGATGTCGAAGCGTGTTGTTCCGCGCCCCTCAATCAAGTAACTCCTGTACCAGAAATCGAGAAGGAAGCCCCTCATGAGCCGCGCGCTAAATCTACTCAAAACTGCCGCACGCTTAGGCGGGCTGGAAGTCAGGCGATCTTCACCAAACTCTCGCGAAGACCTGCGTCTTCCGCTTTTTCTGGCACTACACGAAATCGATTGGGTGATTGATATCGGTGCCAACTACGGTCAATTTTCTGAGGCTCTGCTGTCGGAAGGGTATACCGGCGAAATTCTCTCAGTAGAACCTCAACCCGATGTATGTGAGTTGCTCAAACAACGAGCGGCGACTATTGGTGAAAGGTGGCATGTCGCGACGGCGCAAGCGCTGACGGACCACGTTGGCAGCATCAGTTTTAATATTTCGCAATCAAAAGCGACCAGTTCTATTCTGCAATCAGACACCGAAGTGGCAAAAAGAGTGAGCCAAATCAGGCCCGTTTCACGCATCACGGTTCCTGCAAATAGACTTGATGATTTGCTCAAGCACCATTCGATTGATGCTTCAAAAAGTTTTCTGAAGCTTGACGTCCAAGGTGCGGAAAAACAGGTGCTGGCCGGCGGCCCAGATACACTTGCCAAGGCCAAAGGCATAATGATTGAACTTTCGACCATCGCCTTCTACAGCGGACAAGCGCTTTTCCCTGAATTGATAGATCTGCTTGAGCAAGCTGGATTTCAGCTCTGGGATATTATCCCCGGCTTCAGGAACAGCACAACTTACCGCTTGGAACAGTTCGATGCAGTTTTTTTTCGAAATTAAAATCAAATGATCATGATCTGTTCTACGTTTTCGAGTGAAGGTGAAACTTGAGTGCTCGTTTCTCTTTAAAACGAAATGTACTGGCCGCCCTAGCGCAAACGTTACTTGTCGCTGTCTGCCTCTTTTTATCATACCGGATTCTTGTGGCCCATGTGGGCTTGGAAATGATGGGGGTGTGGTCATTGATCATGATCGCATCTTCGACGTTGCGTCTTGGCGACATCAGCGGTGGTAACTCTTTGTCACGTTTTCTTGCCATGGATGAAAACTCGCGCGTTGCTGAGCCCGCCCCTTTGATCAGTACGGTGCTCATTGCGAACCTCGTTCTCAATACGTGCCTTGCGGCAGTGTTGTATCTTCTGATCGGTCCCGCGTTGCCTCTGTTTATCGGGCCAACGTCCATAGTTTCGGCAACCGAACTTTTGCCTTGGGCGGTTGCTTTGATTGTGTTGCAAGCCATAGCATCGACGATTGGATCTGCACTGGATGGCTTACAGCGTGCCGATCTCAGGGCATGGCTCTATAGCACAGCGGCAATTGCGAGCCTCTTTTTCACGTGGATACTCGTTCCAACAATGGGAACAAGAGGATTTGCCGCAGCACAAGCCGCACAATATGCAATTGTAATTCTAGCGGGTTGGTCACTCTTGAACCGACATGTCACAGACCTTGGGATTCTGCCGCGACAATGGCGGTGGTCGGTTCTAAAAAATATCTTGGGTTACACAACCGCTCTCAATGCCGCGGGGCTTGCAGCGCTCCTGTTTGAGCCACTTGCTAAATTTTCACTCAATTACACGGCGGGACCAGCGCTGGTCGCACTTTTCGAATTGGCCAATCGCTTGGCTGCGCAAGTGCGCGGCGTGGCGGTATCAGCTGCAATGCCACTGGTGCCAGCATTCGCATCATTCGCCGATACGGAAGATGCTGCTCTGAAAGCGACGCTCAATCGATCCAATGGCATGCTATCACTCATTGCAGCGGCAATGACCGTTGTTGTTGCTCTTGCAGCACCAATTCTGTCGCACCTCGTACTCGGTAGAATAGATATTGTTTTACTCAAGATGACGGCCGTACTCGGAACCGCTTGGTCCATCAACCTGCTCGCCGTGCCATTCTACTTGCTGGCCCAGGGTCGTGGGATACTGCGTTGGAATATTGCAAGTCACGTGTGGCTTGGACTTTGCGTGCTGTTGGGCGCTGTTTTAACAACCGCACCCTTTGGAGTTTCTTCGGTGGTTTGGGGCATCGCATTTGGTCTCATCACCGGAGCTGCAATCGTTGTCTTTGGTAACGCCCGAACATTGGGTCTGAACAAACTCAAGTACTGGTTTGCTCCTCACGCCCTTGCCTCTGCGGGCGTTTCAGTATTCGTCGGCATTACGTCACTGCTGGTTGCCGGCTGGCTGGGCTAGAAATGCATTTGATTTAGTGGCGATAAAAATACTGCTGTGCTACGTTCGGGTGTCGCGGTTCCCTCTGCATTTGGTTGGCGAAGACTTGAACATTTGTGCCTTTAACATCCACTGCGCGGAGGCCAATTAACGTTACAACTGCCAACATCAACCAGAGGGTTGGCCCGTCGGGAATGGCACCTGACGTCAACCCGAGCGTAAATGTTGGAACGGCTGCAACAGCGATTGGAGCGGCTTGGGGGCCAGCCCTTCCTACAAGAATGCGTGCGAAAGACCGGAATAAAATAAAGATAGCGACGAGAAAGAACAATCCACCAATCACACCTGTCGACATCAGTACTTCGAGGGGCAAGTTGTGCGGTGAATGACTGTTGATAGAATCAACAAATGCGCGACCCAGAACCGGAGCTTCGAGAAAATCCTGCCAAGCCGAATAGTAGATAATATCTCGAGCTTCTCCGACACCCGCAGCGCGATCTTCAATAAAAGTGAAAAGCCGGTCGATGAGATAAATGGATCCCGTTTCTACAGTCAGCACATAATAGACAGCAGCAAAGGGTAGTGTCAGCAGCATCAGACCGCCCCATGCACTGCGTTTTGAACGAGCTGTGCGCGGCAGCACAAACGAAACCATCAAAACGAGCACAGTAACGATGAGGCCAAGCAGTGGCCCACGCGAACCGGAAAATACAATGTTTAAAACGCCTATCACGACAAATGAGAGATTGAGACAAAGTCTCAGCATATTCTGCTTTACATAAACAATGTGCGCCAAACTATAAGCTGCCAGCGAAGCACCCGTTATGCCAAAATGAATGGGTCCGAGCAAAGCTGTACCTTCCAACTCACCTGCAATCTCAGCCCGCCCAGTGAAAATCTGCTCAGCTGCGATTTGTCCCCCGAAGAAAATATAAAAAGTCTGCACGAGACATGTTGCCAGAAGAATAGCCAACAAGACGCGACCAAAGGTTACGACGTCGTCCTTGCGAAAAATGAATCCAAGAACCAGTATTGGCAAAAAGGTCAGTAAGAAGAAGTAGCTCAGGACATAATAGGTTGGACTTTGACCAAGCCGCAGTCCGAGTATCAGAGAATCGTAGAGCAACCGCACTGAATATATCGACAAGAACAATACGACTGCCATGTATGCCATAGGCATTGCGCGAAATCGGCGAACACCCAGCAGAAACGCCAAGACAAAGGCACCGGCAAAAGAAGCTTTGATGAAAATGTTGAAAGTACTGACGGGTGCACCCGCCATTTGTCCAAAATGATTGTTGTCAACGGATAGCTAAAACACAATGCTGCTATTGCAACACACAGTATCCATGCCGGCTTCTTAGTCTCGGCTACCCTGCCGTTTTGTCGATGAATGTGCGGTGCCATATCTCGGTGCTTAACAGTCGATAGAGGAAGTACCCGTGGTCGTGCCGCCCGGATTGATGGTCGGCGATGACTTTATTTAGGCCTTTCTTATCGAAGATACCACGGTCTTGGCAACGCTTGGATTGCAAAATCTCCAAGGGTGTAGGCCCGCCCTTGCTGACGTATGACCCATCAAAGACCTGGGTAACGGGCGTTGCAAAGCCCAGTTTGGGTTGCTTCAAAATATAATCAGGCAAATGTTTTTGCATCACGGCGCGGTGGATATATTTGCCCTTGGCACCACGCACCTTGAATTGCGACGGCAGTTGCCAGGCAAACTCAACCAAGCGGTGGTCAAGAAAGGGATTTCGTGCTTCAACACTGGCCGCCATCGACATCGCATCGCCATAATGCAGCAGATTGACGAGACCACCCGAGTGTTGTGACAGCAAAGATGCCGTGAGCGGCTTCGACTGTCCCTCGTCATCCAGCGTCGGACTGTCACCCAGCATTTGCTCCTCCCTCAGGAGTGGAGCCAAGGCCCCTGCACTGCCGGTGCTGCGCCGATAAATTTGATCAATGATGGGGAAATTCTCGGACAGTTGCCGCGCGAAAAGTTTAAATGTTGCCCCCAGTGCATACACTCTGTTCAATTCGCGAAACTCGCGACAAGCCGTGCGAATTCCATCTGTTTGCAGCGTCTCGCGAAACGCATGGAGCGCAACTGCATTGATATAACCACCCAACAATTCGTCCGCTCCCTGACCCTCAAGCACCACACTCACATCTGACTTGGCGCGTCGCATGATCTCTAGGTTTGGAATGGCTGCGGGCGAACTGTTGCCACTTTCGAGATGCCAAACAACGTCCGACAGCGACTTCGCATAATCATCATATTTAATCGCGATGCGATGCGACTCGAGGCCCCATTCATCCGCCAGTCGCTGCACGAGCGGTGCTTCAGACATCGATTTACGCGGTTGTTTGTAGGGAGAGGCTTCATGAGCACTGAACAAAGTCCCATCAAATTCCGCCGTGTAGCAATGAAATCGTGTCGCGTCCGACAATTTCATAGCGCGCGCAATGGCAGTTGAGTCCAAGCCAGAAGACAGCGTGAGGCCAACTGGCACATCGCTGCGCAAACGAAGGCGTACCGCGTCAAAAAGCAATTCCTCATATCGCGTGCATGCCTCGTCAAAAGATATTTGAGAGGTACCGCCTTCTGGATAGCGCCAATACCGTTCGAGCGTGATCTTGCCAGCCTTGAAAGTCAGGTTGGTGCCCGGTTGCAAGCGCTTGATATTTTTGAACCACGAGTCCTCATGCTGTGCGCCTACGCTTGCACGGCAGAAATTTGCAATCGCCTTATGATTTGCAACAGCGAGTTCAGGCCGCAAGGCAAGGATAGCTTTAATCTCGGATGCAAAGATAAATGTGCCGTCACCAAAATAATAATTGAATGGCTTTTCGCCGTAACGATCCCGCGAGCAGAACATACTGCCGTCGGTCGAATCGAGTATTGCAAAAGCCCACATGCCGTTGAATTTGCTGACGCAGCGTTCGCCCCACTGCTCATAGGACCGCAATACAACCTCAGTGTCACTCTGCGTCTTGAAGCTGTGTCCTAGGTTTCGCAACTCCTCGCGCAATTCCACGTAGTTGAAAATTTCGCCATTGAAGACAATCCAATGCCGATCATTGACCGACATCGGTTGATTGCTTTCAGGTTTCAAATCAATGATGGCAAGGCGCGCATGGCCAAAAAAAAGCGGAGTTTCCAAAACGACGAATGCTGCTCGCATCGGGTCCGCGGTGGTTGAGGCGAGTGAGGGCAGAATTCAATGCAGCATCAGAGACTCCTCCAAACGCACCTGCGCTGCCAACGCCGCCCAAAATTCCACACATTTTACCGTCCGCTATCTACCCCGATATCAACCTTTAGGTGAGTGCAAAGCGACTGGCAAGAACTTCAACTCCAGCGATTAAAGTGTGCAAAACAAATATGTTATCGGAAGTTTTACAAAGGTTTTTCTAAAACAAATGCGACTGATGCAGGCCTAACTTTTTCTAGCGAACGGATCGCGTGATAGGAATAGTTCCATGAAAAAGTTTTGGAAAAAATTCGATCCAACATCACGAGAGTACTGTTGCTGTAGGCATTTCCACCTAGCGCCGCTACCAATCTGATGAATGGAGAGAAGTCACATTCAATTTTTTTTTCAATCTTTAACCCTGCGCTGTTGATAAAGTCCACCAGGAGTGCCTTTGGAATTCCGCGTTCATGCTTAGTTAAGTTACCCCTTGGCTTTCTCCAGTCACCCATCGAAACTACTGGCTCTCGCAGTAACAGAGAATCCTCCTGGCTTTAATACACGCGCCATTTCACTCAACACAAAACTTACATTTGGAATATGATGCAAGACAGCAAAACAAGTAATGAGATTAAAGGCATTGTCTTCAAACGCAATTTTTCCACTATGCGTTGGTTTCACGTAAGATGCCGGAACTCCATGTATTTTGTCGCTAACAAAAGCATCAGACGGGTCAATCACAACTATTTCACCAATACTAGGCAAAATGGGAATCAGCTCATCACCGTAAGCACTACCGAATCCAAGCACACGATCAAATTTAGTTTTTGGTAAATCGTTGAACATTAGCGACGCGTTAAATGCATGGTATTGATAAGAGTAAGTAGAGGCATCGCGTGCACCTAAATCAGCATAACCCTCACGCTCATCTTCATACCAATCTTGGATTTCCGTTGGGCTAAAATCATTACCGTATAGTTTTTGTCCGGTAAAATATTGCGCGAAGTCTTCGCCACCTGCCATTCGATCCTCCTAAATCGTTAACTTGGAATGATGCCGTCTATTCCTGTGGGTGCAATTCGAGAGCTTCACCAATTTCTAAAGACTAATTGTCTACTTTTATATCACATACTACTGCTCTATCAACAGTCGACAAAACGGACTGCGCGACAGAATCCCAATTTGGCATTTCCTTCAAGCGTAATGTCCCGGCTTTTATGAGCGCAGATCTTCTAGCTGAGTTTCGTTCAAACTCTTGCATCGCACCAAAGATGTCGTCAACATCGTGAGGATCAATATAGTCCGCGGCATCTTGACAAACATCCCGTGCAAAATCTCGGTCGCTTGTCAGGATTGGCTTCTTGTAAAGCATTGCTTCGATATACGTTCCCGAGAAAAACTCAAGCAGTGTGGGCATAAATAATGCATCGCATTGCTCGTACAAGCTCGGAACAACATCCATTTCGACGAGCCCTACATTAATTACTATATCTTGGAGTTTTCTTGATTCAATTTCGCGGAGCAGGGTTGCCGATTAGACTCTCCTCCTGATGCGATTGTAATTACAATTTTAATTTTCAAACCTGCGTCACGAATTTTTTCTGCTGTTGGAATAATAATTTCCAAGTTCTTGTGCCGATAATATCGAGAAAGTGCGAGAAACTTAAACCCTCCGGGCAGCCGAAACTCTTTACTGACATTTTTTTTCAAGTCAGTATTGGTTACAGCGTTAGGGACCAGTTGAACGTCTTTCAATCCGAATTGCTTTTGCAACGCAATTCGCGCCGTTTCAGTTTGTGCACATACTATTTTAGGAATGTTTATCGTCGCTTTAATTAGTGCAGCTTTAATTCGCCTCACAACTGATTCTTTGATAGTCATTCTCTTGTAAATTTCAGGGTCTTTCGCAGTGAGGTATGCCCAGTCAAAGAGATAAACTTGTGAAATCCTTGTCGTAACAACGAGATCACCGAGGTTTAGCAGGCAATCGGGTTTTATTTTTTTCAACAATCGAGGCAACGCAACGCAATAGTTGAAGGGCATTGCGAACGAACTTGAAGACCCAGCAAATTTTTGGATGAAAATCTTTGGGTTATTTATATGCGAGAAATCGTCAACCCTTGTGGTCAGAACAATAAAGTCATCCTCAAGCACAAGTGCATTCAACGCATCCACCAAGTTTGCAAGTACACTCTTACCACCCGCAACATTGTTGCTGATACCATTAATGACCACCTTCATTCTTGCCTGCCGATTTCAGAATTAGGCCTAAAAACATCGCGGGTGATGCCTGCCAGGCCTAAGATATGCTGCTGCGCGCGCGCCGATGAAGGCCAGTCGGCTGCGGGTATGGTTATCAGTGTCTGCAACATTGACGTGTCGGCAATGAGTATTGGTTGATCAACATTACGGCGCGGCTTTTCGCCAAAACCCAACAGTCCAGAACTCCTTGTCGAGGAAACGGGCACAGCCAAGCGGAAAATATCTTTGACGCGGACACCAGTGCCTGATCCAATATTCACAAGTGGAAAATCCTTGCCATCCGAAAGGGCCAACGCCAGCAACACTTTGCACACGTCATCCACGTACACAAAATCGCGAACCTGCTCACCATCACTGAGCGGCACGTGCACGTTACTCATCAGTCGATCCACGAGGAATGGCAACAATCGGTTCGCGGATTCGCCCGGACCGTAAACACCAAACAACCGCGCCACGCGAACATTCTTGTGCAGACGCGGACGTAAGCTG
This sequence comes from uncultured Alphaproteobacteria bacterium, assembly GCA_963850355.1. Lineage (GTDB taxonomy): Bacteria > Pseudomonadota > Alphaproteobacteria > Rhizobiales > Aestuariivirgaceae > Aestuariivirga. Next base: position 131,422 of record CAWKKP010000008.1, on the reverse strand, counting down.
AGCGCATATTGAGTGACGGCAAGTTTGGCAAAGCCATAGGCTGTGTCGGGTGCGCAATGCACTGTTTCTGCATGGACGCCAGACGCACCAATCTCTGCCATGCTGCCCGTCACAACAACTGGACAGTCTGGCTCAGCGGCATCAAGAACTGAGGCGAGCATCGCCACTTCGTTCGAGGCAGCATCTTGCCAACTAACATCGTCAGCACCCGGAGGTGTTGCTGCAAGATGAAAAACCAAGTCTGGGCGCAGGTCATTAAAGATGCGTTTGACGCCAACAGCATCATGCAAGTCACCTGAACTGCGCATCCATGGAACGACTTGATATCCCTGTGTATGCAAAAATCTGCACATGTTTTGCCCAATGAACCCACCAGCGCCAGTGACAATGCATGTCTGAGTGTGGGTCATTGCACCAATGTCATGCGACCAGCCAGCAGGGATTGAAACTTTGCAATTTGTCCCAATGAAAAATGCTTCATATCTGCATTTCCGTCATGCCATGACCGGAACCATGAAACTGTTTCAGCAATTGCAGTGTCGATATTCCAGGTCGGTCGCCAGCCTAAATTCTGGATGGCCTTGTCGCAACTGAGCGCCAAGAATGCTGCTTCCTTGGGGTGTGGTCCAGGTGACATGCTCCACTTGGGCGCACCGCCCCAATGCTTGGCAATTACATCGACAATATGCTGCACGGGTTTTACATCTTCACTCGATGGTCCAAAGTTCCAAGCTTCGCAATACTCAACACCATCTTTGCCAAGCAATCGGCTGGCCAATAGCAAATAGCCGCTCAGCGGTTCCAACACATGTTGCCAAGGTCTGGTCGCACGTGGATTGCGCAATTCAACTCTTTCGCCCTTGGCAAACGCACGAATGCAATCCGGCACAATGCGGTCCTGCGCCCAATCACCACCACCAATCACATTGCCAGCACGCGCCGAGGCCAACTTCACTTTATCATCGCGCGCGAAATAACTGTCGCGCCAAGATGCAGCAACAAGTTCGGTTGCACCCTTGCTCATGCTGTAGGGGTCTTTGCCGCCGAGCGGATCGTTTTCACGATAACCCCAAGGCCATTCGCGATTGTCATAACACTTGTCAGAAGACACAACGACAACAGCGCAAGGCCTGTCAAGCTGTCGGACAGCTTCAAGCACATGGGCTGTGCCCATCACGTTGGTAGCAACGGTTTCAAGAGGGTCCACAAAAGATCGGCGCACAATCGCTTGCGCTGCGAGATGCAACACGACGTCAGGTTTGATGGCTGCGATGTGTGAAAGCGTTGCCTTGTAATCGCGGATATCGCCGACGTGGTGATGAATATCATTGCCGACGTTGCACAACGTGAACATTGATGGCGAGGTTTCTGGCACCAGCGCGAAACCGTAAACCTCAGCTCCCAAAGACTTGAGCCATAGGCTCAGCCAACTGCCTTTAAAGCCCGTGTGTCCCGTCAACAGTACCTTCTTGCCTTGGAACGACGTTCCGAATGGATTTACCTGATCCAAGGGACATTCTCCTGCTGGGCTAATTTGTTGAGAAGTTCCCAGTCACGCATTGTGTCCATGCACTGCCAGAAGCCATCGTGACGGTACATCATCAACTGCCCGTCCTTAGCGGCTTTTTCCAATGGTGCACGTTCGAGCATAAGATTGTCAGCATCAGCAACAGCGCAATACCGATCAACAAAGGCCCGCTCCATCACCATGAAACCGCCGTTGATATAGCGGTCGGTCTTGTCGGGCTTTTCCTTGATTTCGCGGACTGTGTCGCCTGCAAGGTCCAATTCCCCAAATCGCCCAGGAGGTGCGATGCCAGTAATGGTAACCAAACGCCCATGGGACTTGTGGAAAGCCAACAGGGCATCAAAATCCACATCAGAAACGCCATCACCATAGGTCAGAAAGAAGGTATCGTTACCAAGGTATTTGGCAACACGGGCAATCCGCCCTGCCGTCTGCGTTTTAGGTCCCGTATCAACAACCAGCACTGACCAGTTTTCAGAACCTTGGCCCAACAATTCCAATTCACCCGTTGCTGTATTCACCCGGATATCGGAATTATGTAGTCGATAATTGAAGAAGTATTGCTTGATTTGCTCGCCAAGATGGCCAGCGCAAATCACAAATTCTGTGTGGCCGCGCCGGGCATAGCTTTGCATGATATGCCACAAAATCGGCTTGCCATCGACTGGCACCAGAGGCTTAGGCAAAACCCCTTGGGTGACCTCGCCAATGCGTGTGCCTTGGCCGCCACACAACAAAACTACTTTCATCGACTGATCCCCGTTTAAGTCCTTGAGTGAATATCAGCCTCTCTGGCAGCGAGCAATCCTTAGATTAAAGATCATTTCGCCCCTCCACGGCGCGCCTGAAACCATCGACCATGTGGTTCAGGGTGTGGGTTTTGCTGTATGTGGCATAGGCGTACTTCCCCAGCGTTTGAGCATAGGCAGCCGAGTTGGTGAGTCTTAGAAACGTATCCGCAAGGCTTTCGTCAGTACAGAACAAGCCATTGTTTCCGTCTTTCAAAATATCCACTTCAGGGCCGTGGCGGAAGTTGGTTTGCCGTTGCGCCTGATGTTGAAATGTCACAACAGGGACTCCATAGGCAAAGCTGTGCAACAGCCCCAGTCCTACATTGTCTGAAACATAGGCATAGGCCTGCCGAAACAAGGGCAATAGGGCGTCGTTGCCCGTCACCGCCCCGTGAAACACGACGCGCCCGCGCGGCAAAAGCGACGCAGCAAGGGCTTCAAGCTCCGAGCGGATGTCCCCATCACCCACAATGTTGAACACCGCATCTTGAGGAAGCCGATCAATGATGGAAGCAAAGATCCGCAGAATAACGTCAAGACGTTTCCGTTCTTGCAGCCGACCGACATAGAGAAAGCTGTTTTTCCGCGCACCACTGGTGTCCTGATGATTGGGCACGTCAATTGTATTGGGTGCGATGAATATATGATCTCTCGAAATGCCACGCGACAGCATGGCTGCCAGTTCTTCCTCGCCATATAATATTACACCGTCAGCCCTGCGCATCAATCTGTCACGAATTGTATTGATGAATGCATGACGCGAATAACGATGTCCCCAGAGCAAGAACCGCGAGGATTTCGGCGCAAGGTGACGCGTCACAAACTGTGGCCATCTGATGTCAAACATTGCAACAACAGCGCGCGGTTGAGGAGAAAATTTACGAGGCAAACTGCTTACCCACGTAAACGGACCAAATCTGTGGGATGGCAGAAGGATCTCATCGTAGCGATCATCGGCATTGCAAGACACTTGCCCAGTATGAACCACTGTGACGTCGTAGTGCGCGCTCAACGCATTATAAAACGCCTTACGGTAGGCGGGCACCATGTTCTGCAAAATGACGACACGATCCTTTGCCATCTTCAACCTTTGCGCTGCGCCAGCACTGACTCGAGCACATCCACCCAACGATCAGCGAGTGCCTTGCGATCAAATTGATCAGCAGCCAGAGCTTGAGCATTTGTGCCCATTCTTTTTAATGCCTGGCGATCATTGGCTGCTTGCTCCAATGCATCGGCAAATGCTTTTGCATCTTCGGGCGGAACAGCAAAACCTGTATGATGGCGCTGAATCATATCGGCCAACCAACCTGGATAGTTGTTTAAAACCGGTAAGCCCGTCGCGATGTAATCAAAGAACTTGTTTGGCGATGTGCCATAGTAAAAGGCCTCAACATTGGCCAAAAGCTGGAGACCAATATCGGCGGACTTCAGCAGTCCTGCAAGCTTCGTCTTTGGCACGGGATCGTGAAAAAAGACATTGTTGATCCCGTCTTGATCCGCTTGTCGCTGTAGATCTTGCTTCAACTTGCCATCACCAATCAGAACAATTTTGATGTCTTCGCGGCCACGGTTTTGCAATTCAACTGCAGCGTCCAGCACGGCCGCGAGACCATTTGCCATGCCAAATGTGCCACTGTAAACTGCAAGCAGATCACTCTGTTTTACACCGGAGGGTCGCCAAGGCGCAGCGTCGCCCGCAAAAATGCTAAAATCACAGCCATTGGGCACAAGCGCTATCCGTGGCTCTGAAATGCCGCGTTTCATGATGCCACGCGCCATGCCGGGTGAAAGCGCAATGATCCTTTGTGCCGCATGGTAACTACACCACTCCAGCACTGACATTGCACTCAGCACCAAGGGGTTACGAATAACACCCATGGCCTTTGGCAATTCAGGCCATAGATCCCGCACTTCAAACACGAAGGACTTGCGCCGCAGCAATCTCGCAAAAATCCCCGGTATGCCAGCTGTCAATGGTGTTGATGTTGCAAATACCAAATCATAGTCACGGCGCAGAGCCAACCACGTTCCGCGCCAAGCAAACTGAACAAACAAACCCGTGCGTTTTAAAAGCCCCATGGCGTTGGCATAAGGCAACGAAAGTTCAATCACTTCAATGCCATCGACCATGCCACTGCGCTTGCCACCGACAAATGCCTGCGACAAACCGGAATCACTGCCCTTATAACTGCCGCACACCATGGTCACCTGATGGCCGCGATCAACCAGCCGACGCGCCATTTCATAAGACCGTATTCCAGACGACCCGCCCGGCGTGGTGAAGTGTTGATGGAAATAGAGGACTTTCAAGGCTTCCAAACCAAAGTTGTCGTAAGTTTTGCTGCTGCCGTAAGCTGCACTTCCAACACTGGCAGCGCGTGCTTTTGCATGTAGTACCGCGACTCATAACCTTGTGTAAGCTGCGCCGCAATTTTGCTTTCAGATCGAACATTGAGACTGAGAGCGGGGTGAGGCTTGAAGCGAATCTCAACTTCATTGTCCGCAACACCGTGAAAGTCCCAAACTCCCGGTGCCAACCGCCACCGCAAGCAGGCCTTCTGTTGAAATCCCGATACGTCGTCGTCGATCACCAATTGGCCTGTCGTCAAAACCATTTTCCGCTTGTGTCTGGCACCCCATTGATCTGTGTAAGCGCCTTCAACGTGCTCTGTTGCAGCAATTTGCTGAATGCTTGAGCTGTGGCTTCCAGAAATCCAAGCGCCGTATAAGAAGCGTCCCAATGAAGGCATCTGGTCGTGGTCATCAAACTGCACAGTATTATGGCTCTCAACGCCACGAAAATATGTGTAGGTTTTAGCATCTGTATTATAGCTGAATGTTCCACCGTCACGTAACAGGTTGTTACCATCCAACCAGAAGTCCAAATGTAAAACATCGGCATGGCTCGGACGAAACGCAAAACCGGGCAAGCGAAGGAAGGCCATTGCTCTTGCAACACGCAGCATCGCAGTACCACCATCCACGTCAAGTGTACTCTGAGGTAACTGAGCTTTGCGGTCAGGCAAATGAACACGTAACACCGCCAAAGCACTGTTCCATGGACCGGCATCAAAAGCGCGCGCTCCTGCAAACAATGCCATTGCCAATTGCACCGATGGTCTAAAATCACGGTAGTCGCTGCCGGGCGCACATAAAATATTCGCACCATCATTCGCACCCCAATTTGGTGCATCGCCGCTGCGATGCTCGACCCGATCAAACAGCCAATGCGCTGCCTTGTCAGCAGTTTGCATAAAACGTGCCTGAAAGGGCTCCGCTCCAAATGCAAGTCGGAACGCCTCCGCCAATGATAATGTATCAAGCGCCATGCGATGATAGGTCATGGAATACTGACTGAACCCACCTGCCCGATTGAACAACCTGTTCACCCGCTCTTCGAGCATTTCGCGACCGACACGGCAATATTGACGACCTGCGGCATTGCCATTGCTCGATAAAAACAACCCGCCCACGAACAGTGCGGCCGCTTCTGAAGTTCCGTGGTTGTTATCTTGTCCTTTGGCGTAAGCGACAGTTGGCGCAATACGTTTCAAGTGTAATTCTACCAGATCAACAATTGATCTTTCTGCTGAACTTTCCTGACCCAAGATGAGTGCCGCAACACACAGGTTCAAAACCCGAAGCGATGCTTCCTGCCCACATTTCCACTGCCTGCCATTGTAAGGTGGATTATGTTTCAGCCAGTCTTCAAGCCAATTATTGAGCTGCTGTCCCGCATTACGATCACCATTGCGAAACGCCAATGCCAGAAGCGGCGCCCAGGCCATGCGCGACACTTCCCAAAGCAACTTGATGTCCCCAACAGCCGGATCAAAATCTGAATATTTCCACCACGGCCCTTCATTCTCACCGGATGCAACGCCGGTCAACACGTTGCTATTCCATAGTGGTAGTGGACCCTTAAGCGACACGGCCTTTGTGCCAAAGGCGAGAAGCGCTGATGGTGAGGACAGTTGCGTGAAAGGCGGCAGCTGTGTAACGCCAAAAAATGGTTGTTGTGGAACTTCAGAACTGGTGTTCTGAACCGGGTGTAATCCGAGCTTGATGCCCGTGCGATAAGCAGCAACCCGTGCGACATTGATCCAGCCCAGCCGTTGCATCGTCGCCAGTTTTAGACCTAAACGATTCATGCCTGTTCCAGCAGACGCGCGGCCTCAAGAGTGATTTCAGCAACTTCGAATATTTCATCAACAGGAATGGCGGCAACGCCAGTTTCGACGGCGCTCAGAAACGCGGCAGCGCAGGCTGATTGTCCCTTGTCTTGCGTCCAAAGTCTCTGACTCGAAAACCCTGGCCAGCCATAACCGATCAGTTTTTGAAAATTGTCGAGTTGCAGAACACGGCCTTGCGCAAACACCTCGACACGTTCTTTTGGGAATCGAGCAGAACCATTTGCAAAATAGTGAACGGTAGCAATGGAGCCATCGGCAAATTGCAGTGTAATCGTTGCCGTGTCAGTAGGCGTTCCAACTTGATTTTGTGAGAGTGCGACTGCATGTACTTTGGCAATAGGAGCACCTACAAGAAAGCGCGCAAGGTCAATGTGATGACATGCTTCCCCAATGATACGCCCTCCACCTTCGGACGCTAATTGCGTCCAATGATTTGCGGGAATGGCACCGGCATTCATCGTCAGGACCAATGATTTCGGACCAGCAACGCCAGACAACAACTGCCTCAGTTTAACAGTGTTTGGCGCAAAGCGACGATTGAAACCCACCATCATTTGTGGTGCACCTGCTGATCCAGAAGCAGCATCGAATGCTTGCCTGACAAGCGACAAACCTGACCTATCGATTGCCAAGGGCTTCTCAACAAACACATGTTTTCCGGCGCGCAAAGCTTGCGCAGTTAACATGGCATGTGAATCATGTCGTGTCGCAATAATCACGGCAGAGGTCTGGGCGTCGCCAAATACGGCTGCACTTTCAGACGTGGCAACGGTGAAACCCACTTTCTCGCCGTGAATTGCAGCACCCAAACCACTGCTGGCAGCCAACAAGCTGAATTGCGCGCCCGCCGCTTTAAATGCGGGCAACAGCATGCGTGAAGCATAGTTACCGGCACCAATGACGCCGATGACTGCCTTGCCTTTGGCATGTTCCGGCGCTTGTGAAAGTATCACCTTGCGCGACAGTCGCTGCTTGTCCGGTGACGCATAGGTCAGCAGTAAACCAAGTGCAGCGCCCTTACCTGAAAGTGCCGCGTAGGCTTTACTCGCATCTTCGATCGCAAAGCGTTGACCCACCAAGCCTTTGACCGATAGTCTACCAGTGGCCATGAGGTCGAGTACGGCTTCAAAATTCCGCTGTTCCGTCCACCGTACAAAACCTGCGGGATAGTCCTGGCCATGTTGTTCATAAAGTGGATCATAGCGACCGGGCCCATATGAACAGGATACTTGGAAACTGATTTCCTTTTCATAGAATTCAGCACGCTTCAGTTCTAAACCCGTAACACCGACTAAAATGATACGACCACGTTTGCGGCACATGCGCGCTGCTTGCGAAACGGGATCAGAGGATGGCGTTGATGCCGCGATAATAACGCCGTCCACGCCAGATGAACGACTGAAAGAGATGGCACTGGAAACAACATCGGCACCTTGAGATGGATTGCAAGTCTCTGCCCCATAGGATGCTGCAATTGACAATTTCTTGGGGTCAAGATCAACGGCAAGTACGCGGCAACCATTGGCCAATAAAATTTGAATGGTCATCAGGCCGATCAACCCAGCGCCGATGACAACAAAGCTCTCACCGAGCGTGGGCTGAGCCAGACGCACACCTTGCAGACCGATGGCTGCTATCACGGCAAAAGCTGCGGTTTCATCATCAACCTTATCGGGAATCAGCGCGCAAAGATTTTTGGGAACGCGCACAACTTCGGCATGCGGTCCGTTAGAGACGACACGCGCCCCGATCTTGAAACCATTCACGCCAGCGCCAACTTCAACCACGCGACCGACATTGCAATAGCCAAGGGGAATGGGTTGTGCCAATTTCGAGCGAACTGCGCTCACTGTTGCACCCAAACCATCGGTTCCAATTTTATCAATAATATCGCGCACACGTTCGGGCTGTTTCATCGCCTTCTTCAACAGCGACGCATTGCCAAATTCGACCAGCATGCGTTCGGTACCTGCCGATATCAAACTGATGTGAGTTGCAATCACCAATGCTCCAGAATTTGCAGCAGGTGCAGGAACTTCAGCAACATAGGTGCGGCCATTTCCGAGATCTTGCAGAACTTGTTTCATATTGCGTCTTTCATTCTTACGACACAACCGACACGCGCTGTGGCCGCGCATAGCTGATTAAGACCGCTCGATACTCGCCCTTAAAGACAAACATGCTGCCCGCTGCTGCGCCAACCGTGCCCACGGCATCAATGAGGTCTTGCATATGCTCAACTGTGCCTGCACCGCCCACGAAGGTAATAGGGCACGACACGGCGGCGCGCACCCGTTTTGCAAGATCAATGTCATAACCCTGCAGGCTGCCATCGCGATCAATACTGTTGATGACGATTTCGCCTGCGCCAAGCGCTTCAACCTCTTGGCAAAACTGCAACAGGTCTATTTTTTGCTTATCCCTGCCATTGCGTGTGTACACAGTTTCGCCACTAAAAATTTTGTTCTTGCGAACATCAAGCGTAACAACAACACTTTGCGTGCCGACGGCTTCTGCCAAGTCTCTGATCAGTTGTGGGCGTGCAATGGCGGCCGAACTTACAGAAATTTTCTCAAATCCGAGTCCAATAATTTCGGCGGCCACACTGGCGCTTTTTATGCCACCGCCATAGCATAACGGCATACGTGACACGACGGCGAGACTACGCAAAAGTTTAAAGTCTGGTGTTGTGCCAAGTGCAGAAGCGTCAATATCCAGGATGCAAAGCTCATCCACTTCCTTCTCATTGAATATTTTGACCGCGTTAAGGGGATCGCCAACATAGCGGGGCTCAGTGAACAGCCGGGTTTTGACCAACCCGCCCTTATGCAGCAACAGACAAGGTATGATACGCGATCTCAGCATCATCAAGCCGTTGCGAAATTTCGAAACACAGCAATCCCATTGCTGTGGCTTTTCTCTGGATGAAACTGGAAGCCGTAAACATTTTCGCGCACAACGCCGCAGGCCATAGCCTGTCCATAGGTCACGCGCGCCACAACATCAGCCTTGTCGGTGGCATCAAAGTAATAACTATGCAGAAAATAAAAACCTCGGTCCAGATCTACATCCTGCACCAAAGTACAGGGCTGGGTCAGTTGAACACTGTTCCATCCCATATGGGGCAAACCGGGCTTATCTTTAAGGGCCTCAGCATCGATACGACGGACGCGCCCCGGAATCCAACCGAGCCCCGGTGTTGTTCCTTCTTCACTCAACTCCGCAAGAAGTTGCATTCCAACACAAATGCCGAGCACTTTTTTCTTGCGCACCATCACCTGTTCATTGAGGACAGCCAGCAATCCGCTGTTGCGAATGTGCGCCATGGTCGTGTCAAAATGACCAACACCGGGCAGAATATAGCGTTCTGCCTTTTCAACATCTGCGTGACTCTCTGTGATAGAGTGCGCAATCTTCAATTGCTTAAAAATATTGGCGATGGCCCCGACATTGCCAGAACCATAATTGATGATGCCAATCATCGTTTCACGGACCTTTCAACGCCTAAGGCCTTCAATGCTTTTGCACCAAGGTCAAACAACCATTCTTGATTGGCGTAGTCCTTGTAAGACTTGAGCGGCATTGCATGATACTCGCGCAAAGTCTCCGAGGGAATGCCCAGCTTTGAGGCGATATAATCAAAGTCTTCTTCGATTGTTTCGGGATTATAGGCTGGCTTTTCCAACTGCTTGATTGCATCCGCACGTTTTAACTGACCCGTTAGGATGAGGCTTGAATACTGGACGCGACGCGTGTCAAATCCAAATCGGGTTGGCAACCAGTAGCCTTCATAAAACCGCGTAAATCGAGACTCGAAGTGCTTTTGTGGATAGGGCCGCCAGCCATAGAGCCGCGACAATTCCTCTGTCGCTTGTGCCTTTGTATAGGGCAGAAAGTTCAAAGGCTTTAAAACCTTCACACCTTTTAGATAGCGCAAGTAAATCTTGTGAAAGAGAATGCTGCTGAAGGGATAGGTATCAAGAGGGCTTGTGCAGAAACGTTTTTGAATGTCACGAATTTGGCGCATGTCAGTGCCGTAGTAGAGCCAATCCTTTGGATTTCGAACACACTCGGTTGCGAAATTGCCTCCGTTGAGAATGTACTTGATGCCATGCTTGTTGGCGAAATGATAAAGCACCGCGATAAAGGCATGATCTTGCGGAAGATCAATATGCGGTACCCCAGACTTGAAGAACGCGAGTTGAAAGTCCTTCATTTCCTCCCAGTTGATCACTTCCGTATAAAGGTCCAAACCCAATTTATCGACGAGGCACTGAATGTTGCTGACGGCAATATCTGAATTCCAACCGCCATCAACATGAAAGACCAGCGGGCGTAGGCCAAATTCAGACACGGCCAGATGCAACAAATATGAACTGTCGATGCCACCACTGAGGCCGATGATGCAGTCAAAAGACTTAGAACCTTGGCTCTTTTTGATTTGCTCAACTTGTTGCCTAAAGATTGCCTTGCCATGGTCATTTGGATGCCAGTTCGGCAAAACGTCTTTGCGGAAGCCTAGGCAGTGATCGCAAACACCTTGTTCATCAAATACAATTTGCGAGTTTGACGTGTCCATGACGCACGACGTGCAAACCTGATAGGTGCGTTGCGGCGATTGTGCCGGTTTGGTCATTGTGTTGGATACCATTGCAAAGCGCGCTCAATCCCCGGTCACGCAAGTTATGTTCTCTAATGCAGTCCATATACATGCCGAAGCTGGGCAGTTGCAAGCGCCTCAAACCAGTGAAAAGGTTCGGAAAATGGGTGCCAGAAACACCTGTTTAAACGATAAATCCAAACACATCGATTTCCGCCAGTTGCAAGGTCTGATTGGCAGCACCGTCGATACGCACCTGCGTAGCCGTCACAGCTGTGGCCAAATTGAAGTTGAACACTTCGCCGTCTTCAGCACCTGTAATGGCAGCAAAGTTATGGACGACATTGCCTTGCGCGTCCAAAAGCTGCACCACCGCGCCGTTCAAGCGTGAGCCAATAGGAATCGCGGTTGGCGAGAGTAACACGTGAGACAGCAAAAGCACCGCCCAAGTTGACATTCACCCACTCGTCAGCAGTCCACATCGTGTGGTTAAAGTTCAGCGTGTTGTCATCCAATGCAAGCGCCGCGGCATAGCCCGGATAGGTCGAGCTTTGCGACACTTGCATCTGACCACGATAGGCATCCGTGATGTTCTGATGGGCCACCTGTCGCCTGCACTCCAAACACATCGATTTCTGCCAGTTGCAAGGTATTGATAGGCAGCACCGTCAATACGCACCTGCGTAGCCGTCACAGCTGTGGCCAAATTGAAGTTGAACACTTCGCCGTCTTCAGCTCCTGTAATGGCAGCAAAGTTATGGACGACATTGCCTTGCGCGTCCAAAAGCTGCACCACCGCGCCGTTCAAGCGTGAGCCAGATTGCATTGCGGTTGGCGAGAGTAACACGTGAGACAGCAAAAGCACCGCCCAAGTTGACATTCACCCACTCGTCAGCAGTCCACATCGTGTGGTTAAAGCTCAGCGTGTTGTCATCCAATGCAAGCGCCGCGGCATAGCCCGGATAGGTCGAGCTTTGCGACACTTGCATCTGACCACGATAGGCATCCGTGATGTTCTGTGGGCCACCTGTCGCCTGCACTCCAAACACATCGATTTCTGCCAGTTGCAAGGGTTGATAGGCAGCACCGTCGATACGCACCTGAGTAGCCGTCACAGCTGTGGCCAAATTGAAGTTGAACACTTCGCCGTCTTCAGCTCCTGTAATGGCAGCAAAGTTATGGACGACATTGCCTTGCGCGTCCAAAAGCTGCACCACCGCGCCGTTCAAGCGTGAGCCAGAGGAATCACGGTTGGCGAGGGTAACACGTGAGACAGTAAAAGCACCGCCCAAGTTGATATTCACCCACTCGTCAGCAGTCCACATCGTGTGGTTAAAGCTCAGCGTGTTGTCATCCAATGCAAGCGCCGCAGCATAGCCCGGATAGGTCGAGCTTTGCGACACTTGCATCTGACCACGATAGGCATCCGTGATGTTCTGTGGGCCACCTGTTGAGAGCGGCAACTGTCCTGCGGTTCTCGCACCATCAGCAAATTGGAAGGTCTCTATACCTTTGACCGTGTCAACTGAACCGTCAGCGTTGTGTATAGTATGTGTTGCTGTGGCACTATTGAAAGCAAAACTATACGCAGACATGGCCTCTGAGAATGAAGCGATATCTCCGGCTCCAGCCCCACCATCAAGCGTGTCGTTGCCCAAGCCGCCCACTAGCGTGTCATTGCCATCACCACCCAGCAGCGTGTCATTTCCGCCGAGGCCCGAAAGTACGTTGTCAGCTTTGTTGCCTTTGATGACATTGCCAAGAGCGTTTCCGGTGCCGTTCACGTTGTTGATAGACAGCAATGTGAGGTTCACGGAGTCACGTGTCAGGGTAGCTGAAGCGTTTGTCTCAACAGTGTTCGTGTCCGTAAGATCAACTTTGACATTTAAAGTTCCAGGCGTAAGCGCTACGCCGCGCGCGCTGGCCAAATCTCCACCGGAGAACACCAGTTCCACAGGCGTTGTGGCAGTGGTTTGCAACGCATAGCCACCGGCATTTGCTGTCGTTGTTGAAGCAAGCAGCGTTGCCCCATTGAACAACTGTACAGCGCGCCCGGCCTGACCTTCACCGACGGAATAGAAATCGTCGTTGTTGGCGTCGGCATAGTGAACGCCAGTCAAAAATACGGCGCTGCCCGGCTTATAACCAAAGTTGTGAGTTGTTACGAGAGCATTGAACGACTGACCTGGATTGTTTTGGTCGGTGTAGCCCGAAGTTGAAATCGCTGAAACGCCAAGTTCTTCGAATGACCCGTTAAGGATATTTTTACGATGTCCGGGACTTAAGAACAGATCCTGATGTTCAAGATAGACTTCAGCAGTTGCATTCAGCGTACCTGTGGTTCCGCGCCATGACAGGTTTTCGCCAGAGCCGAAGTTGTAGGCGTCAACGCCAGTTTTCAAGCCATATCCAGCTGTCACCATGCGATCAGCAGGTGCGGATCCGCCAGCGCCAGTATGACCAAAGAAATCTGTGTTGATCATCCATTGATTATGAGATGTTGAGGAATTGAATAAATTGGCGCTGTAAGCAAGTGGTTGCTTTGCGGCATTAGAGATTGTCCCAGCTGCCAAGCCCACATTGACGTCCGCCAGACCATATCGCGCAGCTTCTCCAGCCGGATCAAGTCGAGCCCTATTGATGAGCTCAAGAAAAAGCTGTTCCCAATCTTGCTGCACGGTCATGCGTTATGACTCCCAATTCAATCAAGCCATCCCGCATAGTCAAACTTGTTTGATATTGGGTTCAAAACTAAGGTTAACCGACGCACAGATCGTTCATCATTGTTAACTATGTCTGAATTAAGCCCATCAAATAGGTGGCTTTCACCTTTGTTAGACATCCGCTATGAACCAAGGGAAATGGGGGTTTAGGGCATGGACACAGTTAAAATGAAAAATCCGCTTGTTTTGGGACAAATTTCAAAAGTGACAGTGTAAGTCTCGAAATGCGAAAGATACTATTGGTAGTTGGTACGCGGCCTGAAGCCATCAAGATGGCGCCGCTCTACGAAACGCTGCAAAGCATGCTGCCTGAAACCTCTGTTAAGATGTGTGCAACAGCTCAACATCGGCAGATGCTTGACCAAGTATTATCATTGTTTCGAATTGTGCCTGACTATGACCTCAACCTGATGAAAGCAGGACAAAGCCTCGAGGAGTTGTCTGCGAATGTCTTGCTCGGTATGAGGTCAGTATTGGACGACGCCAAGCCCGACCTCTTGCTTGTGCATGGCGATACAACAACCACTTTGATGGCAGCGCTCGCAGGCTTTTACGCCAATACTGCTGTTGGCCATATTGAAGCTGGGCTACGCACTCATTATTTGCGCGCACCCTTTCCAGAAGAAATGAACCGACAGGTGGTCTCTCGGCTTGCAGAATGGCATTTTGCGCCAACAGAGTCCGCACGCACCAATCTCTTAGCCGAAGGTGTTTCGTCAACGCGTATCCACATCACCGGCAATACCGTAATTGATTCCTTGCATCGCGTTTTGGAATTGTCAGCCGATGATCAAACACTTCGAAAATCGATAGATGACGAATTGACACCTCAGCTTGGGTTTGACTGGCGACGTGAGCCTTTTGTGTTGGTCACTGGGCATCGGCGTGAAAATTTTGGTGAGGGAATGGAACAGGTTTGCGCCGCTTTGCGCACACTATCGAACCTTCACCCACATGTCAGATTTATATACCCCGTACACCGTAATCCAAATGTACTGGGGCCTGTGACCAAGCATCTTTCTGGTCTCAAAAATGTACATCTTCTAGAACCGTTGGACTATTTGACGTTTGTGAACTTGCTCCAACATGCGAGCGTTGTTTTGACTGACAGTGGCGGTATTCAGGAAGAGGCGCCAAGTCTCGGGAAGCCTGTCCTTGTCATGCGCGATGTGACGGAACGGCCAGAAGCCGTGGCCGCAGGTACGGTGAAACTGGTTGGGACCAACCACGACAGAATCGTCGAAAATGTATCCCTACTCTTAAACAAGGGTGAGCTTTGGTCCGCAATGACAACGGCACATAATCCCTATGGCGACGGCACAGCTTGTGTGCAAATTGCGCAAATTCTGAAACAAGCGGGTTGGTCATGAAAAATATTTGTGTTGTAGGTTTGGGCTACATTGGTCTGCCAACAGCGACACTGCTGGCCAGTTCTGGATATCGCGTGCATGGCGTTGACGTCAGCGAACGTGCCGTCAAAAGCGTGAATGCTGGTAAAATTCATATCGTTGAACCAGATCTCGAGGACCGCGTGGCACGCGCTGTCGAGTCTGGCTTGTTGCGCGCATCACATTCGCCCGCTACGGCAGATATTTTTTTCATATGTGTGCCCACGCCCTTCAAATCATCTGAAGGTGACCCGGAGCCGGATATCTCGCTTGTACTCGATGCGACGCGATCCATTGCGCCGTTTGTGAAAGACGGTGACATGGTCATACTCAAATCGACCTCACCTGTTGGCACAACTGAAAAGGTCGCAGCAGTGCTCAAGGAACATGGCTGCGACATCGAAAACCTTCTTATCGCCTATTGCCCCGAACGCGTGCTTCCTGGACGCATCATGAAAGAACTGGTCGAGAACGATCGCGTTGTTGGCGGAATATCTGATACCGCAACGCGCGCAGTGGCGGCCTTCTACCGCAGCTTCGTGACGGGTGAAGTGCTGGAAACCAACGCCCCAACGGCGGAAATGTGCAAGCTGGCAGAAAACAGTTTCCGCGACATCAACATCGCCTTCGCCAATGAATTGTCGATGGTGTGCAACAGTCAGAACATCAATGTCTGGGAGCTCATCCGCCTTGCAAACCGCCATCCACGCGTGAACATATTGCAGCCTGGAGTAGGTGTTGGCGGCCACTGCATTGCCGTTGACCCATGGTTTTTGGTCGCAAGCGATCCATCGAACGCTGCTCTGACGCGCAAGGCACGACAGGTAAATACACGCAAAACCGAATGGGTTCTCGAACGTATTGACGACGTTGTTACAGCCTTCAAAATTGAGAATGAAAGAGCGCCGCGCATCGCATGCTATGGTCTGTCATTCAAACCCGATACTGACGACTTACGAGAATCTCCAGCGCTTGGTGTCACCATGCAGTTGTCGGCTGCTGGGCATACCGTGGTCGCCGTAGAGCCCAATATCACCAATCATCCAAGTCTGGCTATTGTCGATGTGAACTCTGCTTTGGATCATGCAGACATTCATCTCATTCTTGTGCGCCACCGACAATTTCGTGATCGTGCAGTTCAAAGCAGTTTAGGTGCAAAGAAGTCATTGGACTTCTGCGGCTTGTTTGATAGCACGTGAGGTAGCAAACCCAATGATCAGACGGTTCCTATCGACAGCAAGACGCGCTTTGAATGTTGCGCGCGGTCGCGACTTTTACGTTCGTCCCGACATCTCAATTCCGAATGAACGTTTCGGCTCAGACTATGGTGGTTGGCACGTGGCAAGCAACACGCTTGCAGCAAATGCGATTGTTTATTCTTTTGGACTGGGAGAAGACGCCTCTTTTGATCTCGAACTGATCAAGCGTTTTGATGTGACCGTACATTGCTTCGACCCGACGCCAAAATCCCTCGCCTGGGCCGCAAAGCAAGGATTTCCTACACAACTTGTCATACATGGTATCGGACTCGCTGACTACGATGGTGAGGCGACATTTCATCCACCCGCAAACCCCAACAATGTTTCGCACACCATGTTGAACCGCCAGGCGAGCGAGGCACAAGACATCGTCGTGCCAGTGTGCCGGCTTGAAACCTTGATGAACCAACTAAATCATCAAAACATCGATCTGTTAAAGATGGATATTGAAGGTGCGGAATACGCGGTCATTGAGGATCTTGAGAAAACAAAAATACGCCCCAAGCAACTCCTGATAGAGTTTCACCACCGCTTCGAAGGTGTGGGTAGTTGCTCGGTCAAAGGATGCACTCCTGCGCTTGAAGAAATTGGGCTACAAGTGTTTTCATGTTGCGGCATCCGGGGAAGAGTTTAGCTTTATGCTTTGATAAGAGATGCCCACGAATTCAAAGTAGGTACTTGGATTTCACACGACTATGAATGAACCACGCGTCAAACTGTGAAACACCAGAAAAGATGCGCGAATATCCAAACGGTTTGAGAATGCGTTCAAGCGCGGCAAGTTTGCCAACTTGGTGATTGTGTTCGATTGCCAACATATTGATCTTCCACCGATCTAAACTCAGTCCTGAAAGAATCTCAAGTTCTGATCCCTCTGTGTCAATCGACATGAAGTCAATTTCGTTGGGGGCATTCACTTCGACTAAAAGCTCGTCTAGTCGCGCCGTGACAACTTCATATTGATTTGTTTGATTTGTCAGGCGTGTTTGATCCAAATGAGTGGTGATTCCCGAGAGTTCGGTTACATCGCTTCGGCTCGTAAACATTACTTTTTCACCACCGACGGAATACGCAGCTTTTGTAGATAGCTTGGCTTTGCGGTGCGCAGAAATTGCAGCATGATTTTCAACGTTTGGTTCCACCAGAAGGCCCGACCAATTGAACTCTTCCTCCAACATTAGTGTGTTGGATAAGTGCCTCCCGTCTCCGACGCCGACTTCGACAAAATATCCATCACGCTTTGCGTCGTTGCAAATCACCGCTGCAATATCTTGCAGCAACTGAGCATGAGATTTGTGCAGCAAAGACATCACCAGTTTATCGGCTTTCTGTGTAGCAAGGCATAACTTTGTTGCAATGAATAGTCTGTTAGCGGTTTCGGTGTTTCGCCCAGCAATCCCGGCGAGCAGAAATTCAGATTTCAGATTATTTGGATCAAGTCTGCCCGCACATGCGATCAGTTTTTTACTTTTGAAAGTTTGGCCGATGGCCAATGCCCAGGGTGAAATCAAGGACTGTAAGAGGCGAGAAACTGCAGACATATATTTACCCTTCATCATTCGAAGAATTGCACGTTGCGGACGGGGTGCATTTTATTTCTTGGCTTTGATTTATCACCGCGTTGCCGCCGCAACAACGCGGGAGAGCGCGTCACACGTTTTTTGCATCTCGGCTTCCGTAAGTGTGGGGTGAACCATAAACATCAAGCTGGTCTCACCCAGTTCCGCAGCAATTGGCAAAGGTTTTTCTGGCCTACCCGGTGCACAATCAAATAGTTTTTCGCGATAGACTTCTGAACATGAGCCCTGAAAACACGGCACTCCCTGAGCATTAATTTCAGAAATCACACGATCCCTACTCCACTCAGACTTTAAAGCTTCGGGGCGCACAAAAACATAAGCCTTGTACCAGGCGTGGGTGACGTGCGTGGGAATCTCAGGAACGCGCAGCGCAGATAATTTCGTGGCAGCCTGCATCAAACGAGTAGCATTCACGCTACGACATTTGTGCCAATCCGGCATGCGATTTAATTGAATGAGGCCCACAGCAGATTGTATTTCAAGCATGCGCCAATTGCTGCCCAAGCTCTCGTGCAACCATCGAAAACCCGTTCCGTTAGGCTTTGCGTGGACTGCAGCGTAGGCCTTGCCATGATCACGCATGGCCCATCCCGCATCCCACAACGCGTCGTTATCAGTTGTGACCATTCCACCTTCGCCAGCCGTGCTCATGATCTTGTCTTGACAGAACGACCAAGCAGACATGTCGCCAAAACTACCAACAGAACGACCACGCCAACGCGCACCATGGGCCTGTGCGCAGTCTTCGATCACATACAAGTTATGGGCTTTGGCAAGCGCCTGGAACCCATCCATATCACAAGGCCAACCCGCCAGATGCACACACAAAATCGCGCGTGTACGCGGCGACAAAACGCGCGCTGCCGTTTCTGGTGTTATGTTTTGGCTATCTGCATCCACATCAGCAAACACAGGCACAGCACCCACCATTAATATACTGGACGCCGACGCAAGAAATGTGCGCGGTGTGACGATGACCTCATCGCCCGGCGCAAGTTTGATAGCCTTGAGACACATCTCAAGTGCCAATGTTCCATTGGCAACGGACAATGCATGCTTGCTATCACTCCAGCGTGCAAACTCTTCCTCAAATTCACGTCCGATTTCTCCAGACGTGCGATAATTCACTTTGTTCGACAACAGCACGCGAGAAACAGCATCAGCCTCTTCCTGCGTGAATGACGGCCATGGAGAGAAGGGAGTGGGGGTCATTTGCTTTGCTTTCGCACTGACATCTCGCCACCGGGCACGCGGTGCTTTTCAGGCAAGTAAGGCAGAAGAATATCAAATGCAATAAACGGGCAAAAAATCAAAGCACAAAACCCTTTTGCATACCTGTAGCACGTCGGACCAAATATTGAGAAATGTACGGCCACAAATTCTGTGATGATACGATGGAAACCGCTGCCGTGCCCAACTGTGTGTTCAATTACATCAATATCCCAAAGATTGGCATCCAATAGGACGCGATAAGAATCAATTGTAAATCGCCAGTAATCGTGGGGCCCTGGATGGTAGCCAATAATAAATGGAAGCTGCAAAACCAACTCTCCACCAGGGGCTAGCACTCTATGGAACTCCGCTATAGCAGAATGCGGATGTGTGACGTGCTCCAAGACTTCCTGACATATTATCAAGTGAAGGCTGTGTTCTAAGAATGGCAGCTTTAGCGAACCGGCAGAAATCACGTCAGTATTCTGGTTGGCTGCGATATCCATATTGATAATTTTGGAATTGTAGCGAACACCGCCAGAGCCGAAGTTCAAACCGAATTGATTGGGTAGAAGTCTATTTAATGCGGATGTGAGAGTCTTTTTTACGTTGCGTGCATTATTCTGACGTCCATAAATGTTGGATACTATCATCCGCCAAATAAATGGCCGAGTAGTCTTTGCGCTGCTGATCTGATCCGTTGAACCGACTTCGCGGATCAACCTTTCGCCAATCCAACTACCCGTGTACTTGCCCACAGAGACATCCCCCGCCAAATGCGCACCCGTTAGCAATTGCTAAGTGAGATACTTTTGATCCTTGTCGCTGACGTGTTCGCTCATTCGCACAACACCCAGGATTGTCGCAGATGTATCCGCAGCCTCCATCACTCGATAGTCCAACCGTCATCTCTGAGTATGCATACTATGCAATCCTAGCGCTGCAATCTTAAGGTCATTGATCTATTTCAAAATGGCAACAGGCTTGGGGAAACATGAACAAAATCACCCAGAATGCAATCATGATCAATGCTCGCAGACGTGTTGATGATTGCAAATGCACCGATTTTTGCGCAAATATTCACCACTGCCCCAGCCATCACGACTGATCCAACCCCGATCACGCTATGTTTAGAAATAGCAGCACTCGGATGCAACAGCGTTGGATATTGGAGGTGCATTGCTACGCATTTCAACACTTAAATTCGTACGGTTACTTTGTCTGTCAAACCTATTGAGATTTCACCTGCCCTAGTCTCAAGTCTACGTCGCGGAACAAGTGTAATGAGTCTGGAGTGTTGATCATAATACGCGTCCACCGAATACTCAGCGTAAGGCGGAGCGATGTATTGCATAAACATATTATCGGGATCTTCGAGTGTTACGCTGTCCAATTGCTCATGGTCGTTTATCAGTCGTGCGCCAATGCTACTGCTACCGTTTCTTGGCTTTACAAAAACGGGAAACGTTAATTGGCTCCGGTCCATAATTTTTGGATACTTAATTTTTACGCACTCAAAGAGACTCGCTGTCTTCCGCTTGTCTCGACAAAGTTCAACGGTCTGTAAATCTGGAACGGCAATACTCACAGTCTTTTCCTTGAACATATTTAAGGACTGAGCAAGTGGAAGTAGTTCCTGGTCGGTCATTGGCACAATTAGTCCAACATCTTGCTCCTCTACCAGCTTAAGAATATGGGAAATGAAATTCAAATCAGTGGCATGGGGACAGACAAATGAAGTGTCAGCCAACTGGCATGCCGCAGACAGCGAAGGCCGAAGATCTGCGGCAAAAATCAATGAGTTGGGTGAGAATCTGTCCCGTTCCATCTTGAACGCATCAAAAGTTCAACGCGTCGACCAGCAGCAAGGATGAGAATATTTTTCCGATCTTTTGTGATCATTTTTGAGAACCATTTTTGGTCGCAAGAGGTCTTTTAGGTGAACCAAATACCGGCATCGTCGCATGTCCGTCGCTGTTGATGCCATGTCTGGACACCACCGCTCTGATGGTTTGCCAGAGAACCTTCAAGTCCAGTTGCATCGATCGGTTTTCAACATACCAAACATCCAGTTTAAATTTATCCTCCCAAGAGACGGCGTTTCGGCCGTTGACTTGCGCCCATCCTGTGATGCCAGGTTTAACCTCGTGCCGACGCGCCTGCTCTTTTGAATAAAGCGGGAGATATTCTTCCAACAGTGGCCGCGGGCCTACGAGGCTCATATCACCGCGCAACACATTCCAGAGCTCCGGGAGTTCATCCAAACTCGTTGCCCGTAAGAATCGACCGTATCGTGTCAGTCGCGCCCGATCATCCAGCAACTGCCCAGAGCCATCCCTGGCATTTGTCATGCTGCGAAATTTATACATGTAGAACGGTTTGCCATGGAGGCCAGGTCGGCTTTGACAGAATAACAAAGGTGCCCCCAAGGTCCACCAAGATGCAATCGCAACGCCCAGCAAAATGGGGCTGAACAACAGCAACAAGAGCGTTGCAAAAATGATGTCGAACATGCGTTTAAGCATCATGATCGACCTTTCTGAGACGCTTAAGTGTTGGGCTTGACGCTTTATCACTCTGCTCATTCTGAAGCATGGCAAGTGCAAGCAAGCGCTGGGTCTGCGTGCCATGCACCGCCAGGGACTTCGTCCCGAGCAACTGATCCAATTCTTGATTCAGTACCTTGGCAGATAAGAAAAACTCCCGCGCCCGCAAAATCCGATTGTGATGTGTCGGCGACAGGTCATTTCCGATTTCGAGTTCTTCATGAAGTTTTTCGCCATCCTTCAAACCTATAAATCGGATGTCAATGTCACCTTCCGGGTGCTCTGGGGTTTTGCAGGTCAAGCCAGCAAGTTCAATCATGGTTTCCGCAAGTTGCATGATTTTGATGGGCTCTCCCATATCGAGCACAAACACGTCACCGCCCTCTGCCATGGCGCCGGCCTGAATGACCAATTGTGCCGCCTCAGGAATGAGCATGAAAAACCGCGTGACATCTGGATGCGTCACTGTCACGGGACCGCCAGAAGCAATTTGCTCACGAAACAAGGGCACAACAGAACCTGTTGAGCCCAAAACATTTCCAAACCTCACCATGGAAAAAATCGTTTTGTGGCTTGGCTCCGCGGCAAGCGCTTGAACAACCATTTCAGCCACGCGTTTGGAAGCGCCCATCACGCTGGTCGGTCGCACAGCCTTGTCTGTAGAGACCAAAATAAATCGATCCACACCATGAGCCATGGCAGCCTCTGCCATAACTTGCGTACCAATAATGTTGTTGGTGATACCGGCCACAACATTATCTTGCACCATGCGAACATGCTTGTAGGCCGCTGCATGAAAGACGACATCAACGCCATGATCGGCCATCACGCTGTTGATCAGCGGTTTGTCTTTCACATCAGCAAGAATGGGGATCAGGGAAAATTCTGACAGACCACCCAATCCGCATCTGATTTTCTATCTCGCGATGAATTTCAAATAGTGCAAACTCATTGTTTTCGATGAGCACCAGTTTGAGCGGCGACCTGCTAGCAACTTGTCTTGCCAATTCTGATCCGATTGATCCCCCTGCCCCCGTGACGACGACACACCGACCACGTGTCGCTTTGTCCATGAGCGCCGAGTGAGGTGGGACCGGGTCACGACCCAGAAGGTCTTCAACGCGAATGGGTCGAATGTCGCCAACGCGAACATTTCCACCGATGATTTCCTCCAGTCCAGGTGCTGTTTTTACAGCAAGGCCATGGTTGATAAGCATTTCAACCAAAACCCGACGGTTGGCGCGATTCATACCGGGCTTAGCGATAATGACATCTCGCGGCGTAAATTTTTTGACAATCGCACCAATATCTTCGACGGAAAACACGCGCAAACCAGAGACCATGCGATCAACGAGAGAATAATCGGTATCAAGAAACGCAACGGGTTTATAGCGACCATCTCTCCGAAGTGAATCCGCTAGTGCCATACCCTCGCGTCCTGCACCATAGACAATAACCGACTCTTGTCGCCGGGCGACCGCAGCTTTGCCTTTAAAGTTAAAAGCGAGAGAGGCAAAACGCCGGAGCAAAATCATGCCAAACAGCGCAAGGATGGGATAAATCACAAAAATGGATCGCGGGAAACCAACAGTTCCGATTGAGAGCAACAACACCATCCAGACAATTGTAGCAACGAATTGTGATGCAGCGAGTTTACGTTCAATCGTTTGAGAATAGTTGCGGGCAGCAGCAGCATAAACGCCAAATATATAGGCGACAACAACACTGAGAATGGGCACAATCAAATAAGCAAATCGCGTATCAGGTGGCGGCAAGCCGAAGGAAGAAAGCCGCAGCACATAAGCCAGCAACACAGCAACATAGAGCAATGCAAGATCTGCCAATACGACAAGGACGATTTTCTGAGCCGAGCTCAGGTCCTTGAGTTTGCCAATTGAAATTTGAAGTGCTGACATTGGCATTCTCAATTCGGTGTTTCGTCGACAACGACGCCTTGTGGTAGAATTTTAATTGTATCGAAAAACATTTGTCCAGAAATGCGAGTGTCCAAAACAGCAGTGCTGGCAGATTCCAGTCTCAAAACTTGAGTGTTGCATCCAGTTTCTGGAATTTCAAATGGAAAGGAAAGGGTCTGCCAGGGGCCGGCTTTCTGCAGTTTTGGACTCTTGCCCAGAACAGTTGCAAAGTCACAGCGCAACGCCCAAACCAAACCCTCTTCGGTTTTTAAGTTCGGCGCCATGAACTCGAAACTTAAATCATACTTTCCGGGTGCAATTTGCAAATATTGGGAAACGTTTAGAAAGAAGCCCTTGTCGTCAAAAAAATCGATTGCAAGACCTCGATTGCTAACTGTTCCTGGGCGAAACTTGATTGCGATCCTTGCATTCTGACGCGGAACAATTGTCCAGTCGAAATAAGAGTTCTTGGGCTCGCGATCAAAGCCACCGTCAAAAACGCGCTCAACAAAACGCAAATCTTCGGGTGGTAAAAAATCAAGCCAAACGAAGTAGGCTTTTTCAACTTTCTTAGCGGTTATGAGGGCACCAATCAGCCAAGTTACTTCCGAAGGCATGACGGCGGCTTTAGCACTGCGCAGTGCGTTCAGAATGCCCAGAGGAATGTTCCCTTCCACGTCGTTCTTGACAGCAAATTGCATCAATTCAGCGCGCCAAGGTGGTTCGGTTTTGAGCATGTTCGCCAAAGCGACACTACCATCTTTATCGGCTGCTAATGCTAACAGTGATGGCAAGATAATCGGCGTGGTTTGAGGCCGAGCCCTAAGTAGCGCATCAACTTCAATCAAGGCGTCATCAAATCTGCGACGAGAGAACAGTATATTGATGGTCACCAACTGCGACGCCGTATTGCGTTTGGAATACTTCGATATTTGCAAGGCGAGCTGTTCTTGCGTTTCTTTTTTATCACCCAAGCCGGACAGTAAAATGAGATTACGCAGAGCACTAGCGTTAAGCGGATCACGCTGAAGACTTTCAGCTTCGCGTTTTTGCAATTCTTTTATTTGGTCTGGCGATAACTTTTTCAAGGCCGCAGAAATTGCTTCACCTTCAAGTTTTGGATCGACGAGATAAGAGGTCGACTTACCAGAGAGAACTGCAGGTAATCCTAGCAAAGCAATCGACGACAATATCACAATCGAACTCAAGATGATGAGATGTGTAATCCTCTTCAGCATCAGGCAACACTCACTTGCATATGAAACTTGTTTGGGCCTGCAGACAAGTTGAACACTCCCTTATCCCCAAATCGACGACTTGATAAAAGTCCAGTTTGAAATTGCGGCTGCAAAAACAGCTGACAAAACGATTGCAAAACTCAATGCCAGAATGAAAGGCCTCGCAACTTGCGACAGACTGAATTGACGTCGTCTGGCTTTGGCGAACTTCCAACTGGGCTGCCGAGAACTGCGCTTGCTGGCTCTTTGTGAGTTACTCGTAGAAGCAAGTGATTGAACAACGTTCCCAAACTCCAATTGCTTGGCAGCTTTGCTTATACTCAAAAACAATGCGTTCTCCCACTTACTTGGATTGCGGTCGGGGTGCAGCCACTTCAAAAGCCACCTCTTGTGATCCCTTATGTCAGCTTCCGACGCACCTTGATCCAATGCCAGCATGCGCAGCGGATCACTACCCGCTGCGGCGAGAAGCTTTTGCAAATAAAATTTGCAAGCCTGAACAACCTGATCACTCGAAATATCGTGACTTTCCGAAATGCTTTGGATTGTCGCATCATCACCAGCAGCTGATTTTATCACTTCAATGATGTGAATTGGATATTGACCAGCTTTTGGATGCACAAACTGATTGGGCTGCTTGTAGACCGCCACAGCGACGTCAATGGCATTGGGGCGCTCTTTAGTCATTTCGATGCGGCAATTGCAGTGTTTCACCATAGCTGTGGTAATCGTATTCACCATAACCATAGCCGTAGCCGGTTTGCTTGGCGTCAAATTTATTGAGCAGCGCGCCGATCACATTTGCTCTAGCAAATTGCAGTCTCTTGAGCGCAACTTTTACAATACTGCGCCTTGTTTCATTCGCCGCTACAACAAGCATGGTCGCTTGCACAGCACTCGAAAGAATTGGCGCATCGGCAAGCCCCATAATCGGCGGCCCATCAATAATGACGAGATCAAATGACTGGCTAGCCAAGGCCAGTAGAGATGGCAAGCGCGGACCGTTGAGCAATTCTGCTGGATTTGGTGGGAGAGGACCAGAGGACATCAAAAGCAGTCCATTTGTAGAGGTTGCTTGGACCACGTCTTCTGGCTGCCTTGATCCCGACAAATAATTGCTGAACCCAACTTCATTGCTGCAGCGCAGACGTTTGTGAATAGAAGCGTTGCGAAGATCTCCATCAATCAAAAGTACTTGCAACCCAATGTTGGCGAATGATTGCGCCAAGGCGATTGAAGACGTTGTCTTGCCTTCAGAAGGCTTACTGCTGGTGACAAGAAGTGTGCGGGGCAAACCCTCACTTGTGGCAAATTGCAAACCCGTGCGAAGCGACCTGTAGGCTTCGGCCATGGCTGACCGGGCGTTCAACAACTCCTGCGCAACATCTTCGCCAGATTTGGGTTTTGGAACCACGCCTACAACTGGCAAACCAATTTCGCGCTCGATATCCTCAGGAGATCTAAATGAGTCATCCAGGTAGTCTAACCCCAAAGCCATTAGTCCACCCAAAAGCAGGCCCCCGATGAACGCCAAGGCGATGTTCATCAAGAGATTGGGAGAACGCGGAGATGCAGGCTGGGTGGCGCGATCCACAATCGAAATGTTGTTTGTGCCAACACCACCAGCCACACCGATTTCTTTATAGCGCTGCAGAAGCCCGTCATACAGCGTTCTGTTGGTATCCACCTCGCGCTGAATGATATTGTACTCGATGCTTCGATTACGTTGATCGACGACGTCGGTCTTCGCGCCCTCGAGTCGCGTCAGCAAATCTTCTTCTTCTTCTTTGGCGGCCAGATACTCAGCTTCAATGGATTGCTTGATCGATTCAACTTCAGATGTCACTTGCCGATCAAGTTCCTTGATCTGATTGCGTAGTTGCGCCATAGCCGGAAACGCTGGCTTATAGATTGCAAGTTTTTGTTGATACTCGGCTGCCAGCTGCGTGCGAAGTTTACGGTTTTCTTGTATCGCCTCACTGTCAAGAATTTGCTTTAGGCCCAGTCCACTCGTGACTTGAGCTTGCTTCCACAATTTTTCCTTTTTCGAAAGTTCGGCGCGCACCTCTGCCAATTTGGTGTTGATGGCCTCCAAATCCGTGGCGGACAGGTTCTTGTTGTCATCAAGTCTGATGATGCCTTGATCTTCAGCATACTTTACCAACTGCTTTTCAGATTCTTCCAACCTGACTTTCAATTGCTGGAGGCGTTCTTCCAAAAACTTTCTGGCGTAAGATGTAGCTTCAAATCGGCGATCAAGATTGTCTGCAATATAAACTTCTGCGTAGCCATCGACCACTTTCTTCGCAACAGCAGGATCCATGTGATCGACGCTGACTTTCACAATGCGCGAACCCCGCACGGGCGAAACCGTCAAACTCCGCAACAACCTGCTGACTGTTTGACTCGCCAGCGCTTCTTGCGACAGCTCTGCTGGTTCGCCAGACTGTTGTTCTTCACCTAAAATCAAATTGGTTATAAGTTCTTTGATCGACAGATTTTTGGTATTAAAACTGGGATCGTTTGCAAGACCGAGTGTTGAAACAACTCGTTCAGCCAATGACCGACTGGCAAGCAACTCGTATTGGGTCTGATAGAATTCCAGGCCGCCTTGCCCATCTTCAGGCTGAAAACCATCAACCTTGACGATGTTCATCGTTTCCCGATCAATTTGAATCGATGCCGTTGCGCGATAGATTGGCGTCATCAGAAAGGTTGCAGCCACAGTAACCAGCAATGACGTCAACAGGGTTCCGATAATGAGCCAGCGATATTTATTTAGGATGCGAATGTACTTGTAAAAATCAAAACCTCCACCACTGTCTTCGGGGAGATCATAATTTGGATAATAGGGATAGCCGTTGCCAGAACGATAGTAGGGGCTGACAGCTCCTTGCTCATTTTGGCTGATCGCGACTTGCCCTGAATTCTGCGGGCCGCCCAAATATGGATTATTACTATTCATCAGATCAAGTTCAAATCAGCAACAACTGGAAAAGTCCAGACAAAGGCAACACATCCTTAATGTCACGCAGCGTGGTTCTCGTGGCGCTATCATCTACCATGACAATGTCACCAGCTTGCAGCGCTGGATCATTGACGGCGCCACTGCGAATTTGCTTCAGGTCAAAGCGCGCAACCAAGCGTTTGTTGTTGACCGTTCGAAACAGCAAAATGCCAGAGGGGTCAGCAACGTTGTTCAGGCCTTCTGCCAGAGCGATAGCCTGCAAAAGTGAAACCTTCCCAGTTGTAGGGAAAATACCTGGCTTGTTAACGGCGCCATCGACGGTAATCCGCTGGCTATTGTATTCTTTCACGAACACCGAAACTTGCGGTGACTGTAGAAATCCAGCCTCAAGTTTGGCGGCGATTTCCCGTTCCAACTGTGCCGGCGTACGACCACCTGCCCTCACAGATTTTATCAGCGGCAAGCTTATCATGCCTGAACTTGAAACCTGCGCGGTACGATTTAACTCTGCAACGCCAAATACTGTAACTTCAACGACATCAAGAGGCGCAATCTTGTAGTCGTCATTTTCGCCGTTCGAATTTCCGGAAGTGTTAGCAGCAAATATTTTCTGTGCGTTTGCAGCAGCTGTACCGCCAACAGCTTGATCGCCGCCACCTCCCCCACCCGTTTCTGAGAATGTGCCAGATGTCGTACTGTCCAAGCTGCTTTTGTTGCCGGGGCATCCAGCCAGTACAAAACCAACCAAAACAACGACAAGAAACGACATAATTTTCTGAGTTAAGTTAGTCACGAAAACACCTCATAGATACGCCGTAACAAAGAACGACCATTTGCACTCGGTTGGACTTTCACATTCAAAGGAGCGGCATGCTCAGGCGGTGAATTGTTCAAGATACATTCCGGTCTTGTTACTACAAGATGCAATGCCTCGTCCATTCCCACTTCTGATTTTGCGATTTCAAAACCCTCCGCCAAAAGCGGCGGTCGCGAGCGCGTGTTGTGGGCATCCGTGGCCAAAATACTGACCCGTCCTTCAGCGAGCATACGCTGCGCCCAATATTGTGGGCGTTTACCAAAACGCCCTGTCAGTGAACCAGATGTTATCTGCATCCAAACCCCAGATTCCATGAGATCCGTGACCACAGAATAATTCTGTTCAATCCACTTCAAACGCTCTGGATGAGTTAAAATGGGAACAAAGCCAGCGATGGCGATATTATACAATAACTCGTCCATGCGTTGCGGCATGATATTGTGAGGGGGCTCAAACAATACATAGCGACTATCATGGATCGTCAGGATTTCTCCATTGCGCAGTCCACTGACGAAATCAGGTCTAATATGCGCATCAGCTCCCGTCACGAGTGACAGGTTGATATCGCGGTCAATCAGAATGCGATTAAGGGCATCAACGCGAGAACGCACATCCTCCGCTGTATTATCGTAAATCCCTGGCATGAAGTGCGGTGTGCAGGCCATAACTTCAATACCATCATCTACTGCCATTCTGGCCATATCCAAAGCCACGTCTAAAGTAGACGCGCCATCATCGATAGATGGCAATATGTGACTGTGTAGATCAATCATATTGAACTGCTCCCCCTCGGCAGTACCCTCTAGGCACCAGTTCCGCAGACTAACTGTCGCCCGTCATGTTGCAGGGGCCATACACTAACACTGTGGCCAGATCATGCAGTATTGTTCCGCAAGGTAAAATACTTAACCTGCCCAAAAGACTCAGGAATTCCTTAACCATTTCTTTTGCAAAGCCGTCCGTTCTGGATCACCAGTGGGAGCTGACGGTGTAACGTGACCGGATGCTGGAACTGGTTTGTCTTGATAAAACGTTTTCTGGTTTCGCGACCTGCTGGCAACGACAATCCCACAACACACTGCGAAAATGGACATCAGCGCAGGCGTGCGCAAAGCAAAATCGACCATCGCGTGGGCAAGCATGAGGAACAGCACAACCAGAGCTGCGCGATGAAAAGCATGATGCGCCACAGTTGATGCAAGTCTGCCAACGAAAAAAGCCGAGGTTAAAAACAGCAATATGAATGCCACCAGCAGAACCAAAGCAGGTGCGCCACCTTCCAACAGAATCTCAAGCCAGTCGTTGTGGGCATGGTTGACGTAGTTTGCAATGATGACAGACGGCGTCTCAAACTGTTGATATACTGGAACAAAACTGCCAAACCCGCTGCCAGCTGGGAAGTAGGCTTGAGCGGCTTTCCACGTCACAGCATAAATCTCATTCCGGTAGTCCTGAATGACGTCCGTTTGGACCAATCTGGTAATTCCAACCATCCCGACTTGGACGATAAGTACAAAACAGGCCATCACCGCATAGAACGACCAACGATTACTCACCCCCCTCGCAGCAGAAACGGGGTGCCGATAGACAAACAGAACCGAGAGTAAAACCGAGACGATGGCCAGAATGATTCCGCCACGAGATCCCGTTACGGCCAAACCAGCGACAAGCAAAGCCATGTAAATAAAAGCAAAAACAAGAACCACTGCTGATCGCGCACGGCGCGAGTGCGACATCATGGTGGCAAGTGCAGCAACGAACGGGATCGACGTGAAAAGTTGAGCTGCAAAAAAATTGCGATTGCCGAAAGTCCCACTGGCGACACGCGGGCCCAGATTGCCATAAAAATACAGGCCGCTGCCATCGCCCATCGATTTTTGAGCAAGCCCGATCACGAGACCGAGGACGGCACAAGCTAGAATAGCGATGGCAACCTTGGTATAGCCGCGAGGCCCGACCGTCAGCATGGCAAAATATCCAGCGAGCGCCGGCAACAGTGCAATAGCGCTGGCTTTGGTGGAACTGGCGCTGAGTGAGAGCGGCTGCGAAGCAGGGGCCACGCCGACAATGGAAAACGTATCAGCAACAAGCTGTCGTCCCGGCAGGGTAGACCAAACTGAAAAAGGTAACGGCAACAACTGCAAAAGCACGAGTGCCAGAGCGCTGGTTAACACCACGGCTCCGAAGGCCGATATTTTCGATGGGAAACCATGTCGCAACCGCCAAATTGCCGCGACAAGCAAACCACCGCTTGCGATGGAGTGAAGCAGAATTGCCCAATTTGCAGGCGTTGAGACGCCTCCGATCAGGATCATGATGCAGAGCCAAGCCGCAACAACCAAGGCCCACGCATTCGAATCGTTGATGTGATCAAATGAGGACAAAAGACGCTCCAAAGCGATGTTTTTCAATTAATCCATGCAACGAAGCAAGATAAAAAATAGCCACAATTGCTTGTGGCTATTTTCATTTAGGCAATTATCAAATGTAATTTAGAGTGGTGCAACTTCTGCAGACACAGGCTTGTCATCATCCAGCACACCCGAAGCGACTGCAATGACACCAACCGTACCGACTGCGCCCAAAAGGATTAGAGGCAACGGAAGTCCCAGCGGCGCAACAGGAGCTACATAACCTGGATCAATATCCGCAACTGGTTGCACAAACGTGGCGTCAGCCGATCCGCCAACACATGGTGCCTTTGCAGACACCGACATCACTGTAGGCGACGACAGCGAAACAGCGCAATCAGCATACGAAACGACGGCAAATGCATTTTCTCCAACTAAGATCTTATCTCCGGCAAGCAGGGCTTCAGAGCCAGTCACCGGAACAAAACCTTTGCCGTGATTAACCAGAACTTTTCCGCTAAAATCCGAAATCGTTGCTGTAGGCAACACATTTCCGGCGAGAACAGTCGACGACAATACCATCGCGCACACGACTGCACTTACGCATTTTTTCACAATATTCATTATTGCCACCCCAGATAGAAATACAACACTGGATACCAGATGCCATTTAGGGCGTTGGTTGTCAATCAGCAGTTTCACGCTAAAGCTGTAGCGTGGCCAAAATGTCACATTCGGTGGGGAATTTGCGCGATCTCGAAACGACTAAAACATTATAAACTACATTTCAGTGTGCACTCACCGGCATTTCCACAACCTCTTGTTCTGTGACTGCAGTGTAAGTTGCAGCAGCCACAGTTACAGCAGCAAATCCTACGCCCATCAGAATGGCGCTGTTACTTGCACCCGCTGCGTTCGCATATCCGCCATAAACTGCTTCTGGTGATGGTGGTGGAGGAACCCCATTGGCAGGAACGATTGAGAAATCAGACGGCAAAACACTGGCTTGGCCTGCGTTGCAGTCTGTGAAATCTGGCACGACATAAATTCCGGCTTCGCGAAGGCTGACGATGCAGCCGCCGTCTAAGCTCGACAACAAAGCCGCACTTCCAGCTTTCAGAAATACCTTGTCATTTGCGAGCAACTGGGAAGCAGGAGCAGCTTTCACCAATCCGTTTCCTTGATCTACGTAGACTGAGCCCAGAATCACCTCGAGCGCGGCTTGAGGTTCTTTCGCGACAGCCGTATTGGCACATAGAGCCGCCAAAAAAATTCCAAAAATAGTCTGCCGCATGATCGTCCGTCCTACTCGAGTTGGACCATGATTAATTTGTTATGGTTAACAAATGCTTTAATTTACGTGCAATCTGGATGCACTACCTGTGTGTCCTCAGACATCTGGCAATCCTGCAAGAGAATTTACCAAGCGCAAAGCTTGAGTTGTCGGAGCAGCCGAAAGTCATTCAAACAATTATTGAGTTCTAAGCACTACTCAATCACAATCGATTTGGGATCCCAGCCTTTGGCTTCTGGAAATTGTGGGTTCATCGCCTCAAGCTTCTCACGCACGATACGCCCGATCAGGTAATTGCGCACCCAATTGCGATCCGATGGAATGACGTGCCAAGGCGCATGTTCCGTGGAGCACCGTTTAACAGCGACCTCATAGGCCCCCATGAATTGATCCCAGAGTTTCCGATCATCCAGATCACCGGGATTGAACTTCCAGCGCTTGGCAGGATCAGCAACCCGCTCCTTTAGTCTCTCGCCCTGCTCTTCCTTCGAAAGGTGCAGCATGAACTTGAGAATAACCACGCCATTCTGCGTCAGCATTTTTTCGAAGCTGTTGATCTCGTCATAACGCTGCTCAATCGCTTCAGGGCTGGCATAGCCTTTGACCTTCACCACCAATACATCTTCGTAATGCGAGCGATTGAAAATCCCGATCATGCCTTTAGGTGGCACGGCGTGATGAACACGCCAAAGATAATCATGTGACAGCTCCTCGGCCGATGGTGCCTTGAACGAAGTGATGCCAACACCAATGGGGCCGCATGTATTAAACACCGCACGCACCGTTCCATCTTTTCCTGAACAGTCGATGCCTTGCAAAACAACCAGAAAGGCGCGCTTACCCTCGGCGAACAGACGGTTCTGTAACGCATCAATGGCTATTGCATCCTCAGCCGTTAGTGCTTTGACTTTGTCCTTGTCATCCAGTCCGCATTTATCGCGGGGATCGATGTCGCTCAATTTGAAGGTTTTCAAATTCTGTGGTTGAAACGGAGATGCAAACGACTTGGCCATGTTTAATCCTTTTTCGATACTGGAACTTGCTATGAGCTGAAGCTTTAATCCAATGCTCCCACGACTGAAACGTGGCAACAGGAATCAATCGTGGCACCTCACCCTTCAAACAAACCGCAAATGGCAGCTCCCGCCTATCGTCTTCCTGCCGCTGATCCAGACTTTATTTTAGGAGACACCACCCGTGGCATTCGCTTTCAACTCGAATATCAAAAAGCTGAAGAACACTTACGGGCCTGGGGCGTTGAAACCACCATCGTGGTTTTTGGGTCTGCGCGCGTCAAAGAAGATGAAGGTACGGGGTGGTACGAAGGTGCCAGGGAATTTGCCAAGATTTGCTCACTCAGAGGTGGTGCCAAACACAAATTGAAGCCGCACTATAATGTGATCGCCACCGGTGGCGGGCCTGGCATCATGGAAGCCGCTAACCGAGGCGCTTACGATGCCGATGCGCCCTCTGTTGGCTACAACATCACATTACCGATGGAGCAGGAGCCCAATTCCTATTCCACGCCAGACCTCACGTTCCGCTTTCATTATTTCGCGATGCGCAAGATGCACTTTGCCATGCGGGCTGCGGCCCTTGTTGTGTTTCCAGGCGGCTTTGGCACCATGGATGAACTGTTTGAGCTCTTAACCCTCAGACAAACTGGCAAGATGACCAAGCCCATGCCAGTCGTGCTCTATGATTCCAAATTTTGGAAGACGACTATAAACTTTGAAAATTTCGTCAAAACAAAACTGATCAGCGCCAAAGATTTGGATATGTTTGCTTTCGCCGACACGCCAGAGCAGACTTGGGAAAAGCTTGTAACCGCAGGCCTCTATATTCCAAAGGATTGAACCTATGACTGTAAAACTTAAATTTCATGGTGCCGCCCGCACAGTGACTGGTTCATGTTACATGATCGAAACCGACATTGCCAAAGTGTTAGTGGACTGCGGCATGTTTCAAGGTGCGCGCACTGAAACAGAACTGAACTACCGCCCCTTCCCCTTCGACCCCAAAACCATTACCGCATTGGTCCTGACCCATGCCCACATCGATCACACGGGTCTTGTACCAAAACTGGTCAAACACGGCTTTGACAAAACCATCTTCACGACCGCAGGCACCAAAGATCTTTGCTCTATCATGCTGCCGGACTCTGGCTTCATTCAAGAAATGGAAGTCAAAAAACTGAACGAGCGCAATGCCCGCAAAGGCCTGCCTGAAGTCGAACCTATCTATGGCCTCGAGGATGCAACAGCTGCAGTGGCCTTGATGCGCACGCATGACTATGAAAAGTGGTTCACACCAGCACCTGGCATTCGCATGCGTTACTGGAATGCGGGCCACTTGTTGGGCTCCACATCCATTGAAACAGAAATTGATCAAGCCGACAAAAAGCCGATACGCCTGCTGTTCTCGGGAGATATTGGCCCTGACAGCAAGATGTTGGAAAGAGATCCAGAAGGACCAACCAACTGGGACTATGTTGTGTGTGAATCAACCTATGGCGCACGTGATCGCTTGGAGCGCTCGCCAGAAAAGCGCCGAGAAATGCTGGCGAAAGAGTTGAAAGACGCAGCAGCCCGCGGTGGCGTGATGCTTATTCCATCCTTCGCTGTTGAACGCACGCAGGAGGTTGTCACCGATCTTGTGTACGTGATGGATCACAAGCTGGCACCAGAAGCCAACATCTTCATCGACTCTCCCCTTGCCAGCAAAGCCACAGCCATTTTTAGAAAACACGCCGCTGAACTTGAAAATGGCCAAGACTTGGCCAAGGCTTTTGCATCACCATTGGTGCGCGCGACGGAAAGTGTTGAAGACTCAAAAGCCCTCAACCGCTTCAAAGGATTTCACATCGTTATTTCAGCTTCGGGAATGGCCGAAGCAGGCCGCATTCGGCATCACTTGCGCAACAGGCTGTGGCAAAAATCCACGACCGTGTTACTCGTAGGTTATCAAGCCAAGGGCTCGCTCGGTAACATCCTTGAAGAGGGTGCAACTCGCGTCAAAATTATGGGCGAAGACATCGCTGTAGCTGCTACAATTCGCAAGCTTGATGATTACTCCGGTCACGCCGATGGTCCGGAACTGGTGCAATGGCTGAAAGAACGCATGCCAATTGCCAAGTCACTTTTCTTGACCCATGGCGAAGACGAACCACAGCAAGCTCTGGCAGCCAACCTCATGGGCATGGTGCCAGACGATTGCATTTTACGCCCGCGCTTGGATGACGTGTTCGATCTCACGGCAGACAAATGCGCCCTGATAGATCTCGAAACCAAACCGCGTATCGACCCTGATGCAGTTGCGAAGACCGATTGGAACAATGATCTGCAGAATCTGATCATGGATATCGAAGGCCAGCTCAAGCAAGTGGCCGACGCCAAGGGTCGTGCAGCCTTGGTCAGGAAAATGCGCAGCGCATTGGAGGCTTCAAAACAGTAATCAGCACGTTGTGGAATATTTATTCCAAATCGCTTGTTTGGTGATTGCCGCTGTGGTTCATTGTTTCAATGACTACCGACACTGCACCGCGAGATTTTGCAACTTTGAAAGCGCTGATAGTTGAACGTGCGGCGGATTTACCGAAGCGCCTCGTTCAAGTCGCCACCTTTGCCGTAAACAACCCTGACGACATTGCCTTTGGCACCGTCGCCTCAATAGCTATTGATGCCAATGTGCAGCCCTCAACGCTTGTGCGGTTTTCCCAAGCTCTTGGCTATCAAGGGTTCTCAGATCTACAGGATGTTTTCCGCTCAAGGCTTCGCGAACGGGTTTTGAGCTATGACGAACGCTTGGAACAGCTGCGCGGCCATGCCCAGGGTCGTTCCAAAACCAGCTTGATTTTCGATGGTTTCAGTGAAGCGTCGGAACGCTCGCTTGTCGATCTGCGCAATAAGCTGGATGCAAAGCAATTGGAAGATGCCGTAACCAAGTTGGCCGAAGCCAACACTATTTATTTGGTGGGCCTGCGCCGCTCGTTCCCCATTACGTCATATATGTCCTACGCCTTTGGCAAACTGGGGGTACGCAACATGTTAATCGATGCCGTCGGCGGGCTGGCGGCCGAAGATATCAGCTTTGCCACGCCCCAAGATTGTGTTCTGGCCATAAGCTTCACGCCCTATGCCAGCGAAACCATCAGTCTGGCCCAGCGCGCGGCAGAACGAAAAGTTCCCGTCATCGCCATTACAGATTCACCCTTTTCCCCCCTCGCATCCATCGCCAGCAGTTGGTTTGAAATACAAGAGGCGAATTTCGAAGGCTTCCGCTCAATGGCTGCCACCCTGTCGCTGGCCATGACGCTGACCGTAGCTGTGGCAGAGCGGCAAAAACAACGATGAATCACATATGGAACATAAATTCCATATTGACTGTTGTTTGGAATTATTGTTTCGTAAATCTTCATACAGCACTTTAAGGAGAAAGCCCCGCCATGGCGTCAGCACCGGGAGCACTACCAACACTTGATGTCATCACCATGGGTCGTTGCTCTGTTGACCTTTACGGCCAACAAATCGGGTCGCGCCTTGAAGATATTGCGTCTTTTGCCAAATCAGTTGGTGGCTCTCCGTCAAACATTGCTATTGGCACTGCGCGCTTGGGTTTGAAGTCTGGTCTGATCACCCGCGTTGGCGATGAACAAATGGGTCGATTTGTGCGAGAACAGATGACGCGCGAAGGTGTCGCAACGGCAGGCATTGTCACAGATCCTCAACGTCTCACATCACTTGTCTTGCTCTCTGTCGAAAATGACAAAACTTTTCCTCTGATTTTCTATCGCGACAATTGTGCGGATTCAGCGCTTTGCGAAAATGATGTTGATGAAACTTTTGTGGCACAAGCCAAAAGCTTACTGGTCACCGGTACACACTTTGCCCGCGCCAACACGGCCGCTGCCCAGCGCAAAGCCATGAAGACTGCTAAGGACTTGAAACGTCCCATCATCATCGACATTGATTACCGTCCCAACCTGTGGGGGCTCGCCGGCCATGCCGCAGGAGAAGAGCGCTACATTAAATCCGAACACGTGACACAACACTTGCAAGCCATCCTCGCCGATTGCGATCTGATCATCGGCACCGAAGAAGAAGTGCACATTGCTGGCGGCACCGAAGATACGCTTGAAGCGCTTCGTATCATTCGTTCGCTCTCCAAGGGTGTTATCGTTCTTAAGCGTGGCCCGATGGGTTGTGTTGTCTACCCCGCCGCAATTCCGCCATCGCTGGATGACGGCATTGTCGGCAAGGGCTTCCCCATTGAAGTCTATAATGTGTTGGGGGCTGGCGATGCATTTATGTCGGGCTTTCTTCGTGGCTGGTTGAAGGGCGAGAATTTCGAAACCTGCGCCACTTGGGCCAATGCCTGCGGCGCATTTGCAGTCTCGCGCCTGCTCTGTTCACCGGAATATCTCACATGGGATGAGTTACAATACTTCCTGAAGAACGGCAGCCCGCACCGAGCCTTGCGCAAAGACGAAACCCTCAATCACATCCATTGGTCAACAACTCGTCGCGGCAATTGGCCAAGCCTTCTGGCCTTCGCCATCGACCACCGCAAGCAATTGGAAGACATGGCCGACAAACTGGGCGCATCACGAGACCGCATTGCTCCATTCAAGCGCTTGGCGATAGCGGCCATCGGAAAAGTCTCAGGCGGCAAACCAGGATTTGGCACGTTGCTCGATGACACATATGGCCGCGAAGCCATGTTTGACGCGGCAAAGCTTGGCCTCTGGGTGGGCCGCCCTTTGGAGAAGCCCGGTTCGCGTCCGCTCGAATTTGAACACACGCAGGATGTGGGTTCGAGGCTGATTGATTGGCCCGTAGAACACTGCATCAAATGTTTGGCGTTTTATCATCCCGATGACCCGGAAGCGTTGAAACAACAGCAACAACAAAAATACCGCACGCTATATGAAGCCGCCCGCAAAGTGGGGCGCGAGTTACTGGTTGAAATTATCGCCAGCAAAAACGGTCCACTTGACCGCCATACCATCGCTCGTGCCATGTCCGAGTTTTATGCCCTTGGTATCAAACCTGACTGGTGGAAGCTTGAGCCACAAGCAGATGCGGCGGCATGGGATGAAATTGGTAAAGTCATAGATGCCAACGACCCCTATTGCCGTGGTATTGTTCTTTTGGGGCTTGAAGCGCCGGAAACAGAATTGCAAAAAGGCTTCCGCGCTGTAGCAGGAAAGCGTCATGTCAAAGGTTTTGCCGTAGGGCGTACGATTTTCAATGAAGCGGCGCAGCAATGGTTGCGGGACTCAATCAGTGATGAAGCAGCTATCAACATGATGGCGGAACGCTTT
Organism: uncultured Alphaproteobacteria bacterium; assembly: GCA_963850355.1. Taxonomy (GTDB): domain Bacteria; phylum Pseudomonadota; class Alphaproteobacteria; order Rhizobiales; family Aestuariivirgaceae; genus Aestuariivirga. The sequence continues at coordinate 92,693 of CAWKKP010000008.1, read as the reverse complement.
GGCAATCTGGTAAACATGTGGAATGCGGCGCAGAGCGCCTAAGGAGTTCGATAATGGCTAAAACAATCAGGCTCACAACGGCCCAAGCCTTGGTGCGTTTCATGACCCGCCAGATGGTCTTGATCAACGGCAAAAAAACTCCAATTTTTGCGGGCGTCTGGGCCATCTTTGGCCACGGCAATGTGGCAGGTATCGGCGAAGCACTTTATGCCCATCGCAAGGACATCACGACCTATCGCGGCCACAATGAGCAATCCATGGCCCACGCCGCAACGGCATTTGCCAAGGCGAGCAATCGCAAACGCATCATGGCGGCAACGTCGTCGATTGGACCCGGTGCCCTGAACATGGTGACAGCCGCGGCCGTGGCCCATGTCAATCGCATTCCGATTTTACTGTTGCCGGGCGATGTGTTTGCCTCCCGTTTTCCTGATCCCGTATTGCAACAAATTGAAGACTTTGGTGACGGCACCACCACGGCCAATGATTGCTTCAAGCCCGTGTCACGCTATTTCGACCGCATCATGCGGCCAGAACAATTGATCCCCGCACTCAATCGTGCCATGGCCGTGCTTACGGATCCCGCAGACTGTGGCCCTGTGACCCTTTCGATATGTCAAGACACACAAGCCGAGGCTTTCGATTATCCCGAAGACTTCTTTGCTGAGCGCGTCTGGTCTACACGACGTTCGCGCCCTGATGAAGATGAATTGGCGGCGGCCGTCAAAGCATTAAAGGCGGCAAAAAAACCCGTGATCGTAACCGGTGGCGGCACACTTTATTCGGAGGCCACCGCAACACTGAAACACTTCGCCGAGACGCATGGCATTCCCGTGACTGAAACGCAGGCGGGTAAGTCATCACTGCCATTTGTGCATGAGCTCAATATGGGAGCCATTGGCGTAACAGGTACAGGTTCATCCAATACGATTTGCGAACAAGCCGATGTGATCTTGGCTGTTGGTACGCGTCTTCAAGATTTCACCACCGGGTCTTGGTCACTGTTCAAAGAAAAAGGCCGTAAGATTATCGGTCTCAACACCCAGAGTTTCGATGCCACAAAACATCGTGCCCTGCCCTTGGTGGCCGATGCGCGTGTGGGTTTGGAAGAACTCACAATCAATCTTGGCAAATGGCAAGCACCTGCAGCTTGGACATCAAAAGCCAAAGCCGAACGCACCAAATGGATTGCCATTGCGGCAAAATACACCAAACCATCCAACGCAGAATTGCCATCTGACAGTCAAGTCATTGGTGCCGTGCAACGTGCCATGGGTCGTGATGTGACGGTGCTCTGTGCAGCAGGCACCATGCCCGGCGAATTGCACAAATTGTGGGAAGCAAGCTATCCCGGCTCTTATCACATGGAATATGGCTTCTCCTGCATGGGTTACGAAATCGCAGGCGGCATTGGTGCCAAGCTCGCCAACCCAGATCGTGAAATCGTCGTTTGGACCGGAGACGGCACCTATATGATGGCCAATTCTGAATTGGCGACAGCCGTGATGTTGGGTACCAAAATCACACTTATCGTCACTGACAATCGTGGCTATGGCTGCATTGGCCGTTTGCAGGTTGCAGCAGGAGGCGAACGCTTCAACAACCTGTTTGATCACAACACCACCTCCGGCGAAAACCACGCTATTGATTTTGTGAAGCACACGGAAAGCATGGGGGCCATCGCCATCAAGGTAAAATCTCTCGCGGATTTGGAAGCAGCGCTGAAAACGGCACGCGCCAGCAGCAAGACCCATGCCATCATCATCGATACTGATCCGATGCAAACCACCGAGGCCGGCGGCACCTGGTGGCAAGTAGGTATTCCAGAAGTCTCATCCCGCCGCCAAGTGCGCAGCGCCCATTCCAAGTGGCGTAAAGGCGGCAAACTGCAACGTATCGGAAGCTAACAGCCATGCCCAAACTTCTGATCAAAGCCAAAAAGCAACAGGGCAAAGTTATCTCTGTCACGCCTGCATCTGCTAAATGGAAATATGTGGGACATGATGTGTGGAAACTGCCCCCTGGCAAATCCGCAAAAGGTGTAGAGGCCAAGCGCGAGACTTGCATTGTATTCATTTCAGGCAAAGCCGAAGTGAAAGTTGATGGCAAAAGTTTTGGCATCATCGGCGACCGCATGAATGTCTTCGAAGGAAAGCCTTGGAATGTCTTTGTTCCGCTGGGTGCAAAGTGGTCAGTCACCGCCACGACCGATTGTGTGATCAACATCTGCACGGCACCGGCCAAGAAAAAATCCGAAGCCTTTGTCATTTCACCCGATGAATTGACCATCGAAACCCGGGGGTCTGGCTCCAACACGCGCTACGTTTGCAACATTCTGCCGGAACAAGACAAGCGTGCTGAAAGCCTGCTGGTGGTTGAAGTGATCACACCGAACGGCTGCACATCGTCCTACCCCAGCCACAAGCATGACAAAAACAATCTGCCCCATGAATCGTTGCTGGAAGAAACCTACTATCACCGCCTCAATCCACCCCAAGGCTTTGCATTCCAACGTGTCTACACCGACGATCGCAAATTGGATGAATCGATGGCTATTGAAAATGGTGACGTCGTCATGGTGCCCAAAGGCTATCACCCCTGCGCCACCATTCATGGCTACGATCTCTATTATCTCAATGTCATGGCAGGGCCAGTACGCACTTGGAAGTTCAACAATGCCAAAGAGCATGCGTGGTTGTTGAAGAAGTAAGTCTGAAGCAACGGTCCTTCTCCGTCTTGCGCTGCCGCGCAATCCACCTCTCCCGCGAGCGGGCGAGGACATTCATTCCTCTCCCATGCGTGGGAGAGGTGGCATTGCGCAAGCAATGACGGAGAGGGGCAAACTAAAGCCGCCAAATGAACTCTGCGCTCAAGAAATCCGGTCGTGGATGAAATTCCGCTTCGGCAATTTCAGCACTCACACCCTGTTGCACCAGCAGCGTGCGAAATCCAGCCGCGCGCCCGCCCGCCACATCATGCTCGGCACTATCACCAACACACAAGACCCGTTTTGGATGTCCAAGGGCTTTGAGTGCAAACGCATAAATCTCCGGATAAGGTTTTCCAATCCACGTGACCGCGCCACCCATCTCTTCATAGAGTGCTGCAATGGCTCCGGGTGCAGGTTGCAGACCGCGAGGCGTGATCATCAGCTTGTCGGGATTGCAGCACACTGCAGGAAGTGTGAGTCCTTCAAACATCCGCCGGTAATCATCGAGGGATGTCTGAGGCGCATTCGACCCGAGGATCAACATCACCTCAGCTTCGGCAGGTGTTGACACAAATTGCTCGGGGTCAAAGCCATAGTCTTCACCTTGTTTACCAACGAGATATGCCCGCTTCATAGTCAAAGACTGAAATGCCACTTCACCTGAGCTGACACACTCCACAAAATGCGCCCTTGGAATTCCCATCTTCACCACACGTGCTGTGTTGGGCGCAGCACGCTTTCCAGAGTTGGTCATCACAACAACTGGGATGTTCATGTCGCGAAGTTTTGCCAGCGCATCAGCCGCACCGGGATAGAGTTTCTGCCCATCATGAATAACGCCAAACTGGTCAATCAACATGGCATCAAACTCATGCGCGATATCACCAATGCCTAAAATTCTACGCATCAAAACCAATCCCGCGCCACGCCAACCGCGCTGTACCCATGGCGGCGTGTTCACTGTCCGATGTCAATGCTGGAACACCAAGGCACTGTAAGCGTATGGCTGTCCACACATCATTGGCAGCACCACCGCCAGCACTTCGAATGCTTTTCAATGGTGACGCACCAAGTTCCGCCAGCCTCTGATAACCCAAAGCTTCAATGTCAGCGATGCCTTCAAATATACCTTGTAAGAAAACATGATCCTCATTCGGGCGCGGCGTCATGCGCGGCAGAAGTTCTGGATCATTGATAGGAAACCGCTCACCTTGTTTAGGCAGTGGGTAGTAGTTCAGGCCTGTTGGAATTTTCGCATCCATTAAGCCCGTCAGTTTCACAATCTGATCTGCAGTAAAATACTGTTTGAATACAGCACCACCTGTGTTGGACGCACCACCCGCCAACCATTGCTCACCAATGCGATGGCTGTAGATTCCATACTGCGGTGCAAATACAGGCGTAGCTGATAACACTTTCAACGTCAGAGTTGTGCCAAGTGACGTTGCACCATCACCGGCTTCCTTAGCACCAGAGGCCAGAAATCCAGCACAGCCATCCGTGGTGCCAGCCACCACTGCAACGTCATGAGGCAAGCCAAATCGATTTGCGACGTCAGGCAAAATCTTTCCCACCCGTTCACCTGCCGTAACAACACTTGGCAACTTTGCAACATCACCACCCACATCTGAAATCCACTGGGGCCAAGATCGGGTGACGGGATCATATCCAGACTTCAAGGCATTGTTCTCATCCGACACATCAAAACGACCACAAAACCGCCCCAGCAACCAATCAGCCTGATGCAGAATACGCGTGGCATTGCTTTGCATGGGAAGCAGGCGTGCTAAAGGCGAGGTTGCACCATGGGCTGCCGTTTCAGGCGGCGCCACTGCCTTGATGCGCTTGACAAACTCGGCCGCTGCTACATCATTATACATCGACGCCAAAGCAAGAGGTTTTCCATTGCTGCCAATCGGCAGCACCGTTCCTGATGTTCCATCAATCGCTAGGGCCAAGACCTGAAGGCCTGCTAGGTCCAATGTGAGAAATGCTTGAGACAGCCCCTCCCACCACAATACCGGGTCCTGCAATGCACGTCCAAAATCAATGATCGGGGCATTCAGTGGTGCTGCAGACATGGCTTTCAAAACACCCGCTTGATCACGCGCCGCAATGCGAACGCCCGACGTACCAACGTCGATGCCCAAAGCCACATCAATCATCTCTCTGCGTCCAGCAGGGCCCGCGCTGTTGTTTCATCAGTCACGATGATGTTGGCGAGTTTTTTCGACAACACGCCATGCATCATCACAATCTTGTTGCGACCACCCGATACAAGCACCACGCGCGGCACACCGCGTAAGTGTTCTGGTGGCAGTGCAACAGCTCGACGATTGAGCGCATGTTCGACAAACTGACCATTCGCATCCAACCAATGCGAACATAAATCTCCTACCGCACCTGCGTTTTGCAGCGTGGTCACTTCATCTGCCGTAATCAAACCCAGTTTCGCCATCGTGCTATTCTTTGAAAGCTCACCGACCGACAAGAATGCAAGGTCAACCGTGCGGCCCCGTTCAAACACATCGCGCAACATGGGCTGGTTCATCAACACCTCGCGAGTAGCCTCGGTATCGGTGAAGGCAGGACCGGCAAAGTAATAACACTGTCCACCAATGATATCTGCAAGGTGAGATGCTGTTTCATGGGGGTTCACAGCCGATGACCGCGTGAGACCACCGATCAAAGACACCACCGACAGGTGCTTGTAAGTTTTATGGGGTACGAAGCTCAGGGAGTGACGCAACGTCTGCCCCCAACCCACACCCACAGACATACCATCTTTGAGTTGCTTCCCCAGATAGTGCCCGGCAGCAGCCGCAATAACGACACGTAGTTTTTCTGCATCCGCCACAGCCGGAACAACAATGGCATCCAACAAGCCAAAGCGTTGCTTCAAAGCATCTTCAAGTTGGATTGCAGCAGCAAGTCGACCTGTAATCGTCACTTGCACCAAACCCTGCTTTCGCGCATGGGCCAAAAGCCGGTTCACCCGTACACGCGAGAGGCCCATTTTTTTCCCAATTTGCGCTTGTGTGTTTTCAGCAACAAAATAGAGCCAGGCCGCCCGCGTGGCCAATTGCTCTTCGGGGTCAACCAGATTCTGCAAACCTAGGTCAACGTCGGCAGGTGCTGCGTCCGTGTCGCGCATGGGTCTGTCTGCGGCCATTAGACGTGTCCGCCGCGATGTAAGGCCTGCCAGGGTGGCTGTAAGGGCACATTTTCGGTTAACGCGGCGAGCAGCGCCAGTGTTAACGGCAATTGCGCAGCGCTGAATTGCCCGGCCTTGACCATGGCATGAATGGATTTTGATACCGCAATGCCCAGTTCTGCTCCTTCGACCGTTTCGTCTTTCAGCGGACCCTGTTTGGCCTCAGCATAGGTCAGGCCACGACCCAAAGCATGACCAAGCCGTGAATTGCGCCCCGCTAAACTGGTCACATAGAGGTCTCCAACACCTGGCATTCCCCACACGCTTTCAGGCGTCGCACCCAGTGCCAGGTTCAACACCAGCATTTCGCGCACTGCCTGATCAAACAAAATTGCAGCGGCATTGTTGTTTTTGGATTTGTTTTGCGAAACGCTGAGGACTTCGTTTTGACCATGGGCCCAGCCCACAGCAATGGCAAAGAAATTCTTGAACGCTGCACAGACTTCAACACCGATCATATCGATCGAACTTCGGGGCAAATAATACGGGCCCTCAAACATGGCACAAAGCTTCTGCGCAAGCTCGCTATCACGCGATACAATCACGGTGCCTGTATGTCGCCGCGCTGCAAGCTCACCTGCAATACAGGGCCCTCCGATGGCAGCGACAGGAACCCGAAACCCGAGACGTTCTTGCAAAGCCTCAGCCACCACATCCGGCAATGTGCGCAGTGTACTGGGCTCGGCCTTCATGCCCTTCGTGATCATCACAACTGGCACAGGTGACTTCATGACACCCGCTAATTGATCAATCGCCCAGTCAACACCAGCAGACGACACGCCCAACAAAATCAAATCAGTGTCATGTCCCAGTGCCTTGCCAAAACCCCCGTGGTGATATGGCTTCACTGGAGGCGGCAGGGTAACATTCAGTTTGGGATGCAAACCATTACCAACAACACTGTCTATGATGTGATCATCCAAAAACGTTCCAACCAGCCTGACGTCATGCCCCCGATCAACAAAAGGCATGCACATGGACGACCCCATGACACCCGCGCCGAGGATGGTGATGACGCTCATCGAATGGCTATCTCCGTCGCAGCGTCAAACAGATGTATTTTATCGGGCATTGGTCGCAGTGAAATGGTTTGCCCGCGTTTGAAGTCAACACGCTCGCGCACAACAGCACAAATTTCCTCATGCCCAGATCTGAGTAGACGTGAATTTCAGGGCCCGTCGGCTCAGTCACCGAAATTTTCACATCAAAACCCGGCCCAACTTCCAAGTGTTCAGGGCGAATGCCAAAAATGATATCTTGGCCTTCTCTTGCCTTATGCCCGGGCGGCAGTTTGATCTTGCTGCCATTGGCCGCTATCATCACACCCTTATGCACCACGCCCTTGATCATGTTCATACCGGGTGATCCAATAAACGAGGCGACGAACAAATTGACGGGGCGATCGTAAACATCAAGCGGAGAGCCTTGTTGTTCAATCACGCCATCTTTCAGGATCACAATTTTGTCGGCCATCGTCATGGCCTCAATTTGGTCATGGGTGACGTAAACCGTTGTGGTTTTCAATCGCTCATGCAGATCTTTTATCTCCGTCCGCATTTGCACACGCAATTTCGCATCGAGATTCGACAGTGGCTCGTCAAACAAAAAGACTGCAGGATCTCGTACAATCGCACGACCCATCGCAACACGTTGGCGTTGCCCCCCTGAAAGTTCACGTGGGTAACGCAACAGATAGGGTTCCAAATTTAAGATGCGCGCTGCCCAACCCACTTTCTCATCGATTTCACTTTGCGGCTTCTTTGCCAAAATCATGGAGAAGCTCATGTTGTCTCGCACGTTCATGTGCGCATAAAGCGCATAGTTCTGAAACACCATGGCAATGTTGCGATCCTTGGGATGCACATCATTGACGCGATTACCTGCAATCTCAATGTCACCTGAGGTAATTGACTCAAGGCCAGCAATCGAACGCAACAGTGTCGACTTGCCGCAGCCCGAAGGGCCCAGCAACACGACGAATGATCCATCCTTGATGTCGAGATTGACGCCATGAATAACCTGAACGTTGCCGTAGCTCTTTTTGATATCGCGAAGTGTGACCGAGGCCATAATGTTGTTCCCTATTGCGGATCGTTTAATAGAAATTCGTCAAGCAAACCTGCGTCGTCCGCCAGGTCGAGAAACGACCAGCGATTGCGCACATCTCGTGCATGCTTCATGGCGTCACGCCATTTATCACGCGAAAGTCCAAGTTCCGTAGCTGTCGTAGGCCCACCGGCAGCCGCAATGATTACTGCCATTTCAGCAGGATCAAGCATCATTGCTTTCAGTTGCACCTTCAGTTCAGGCCATAGTGCCTCAAGCGTCCGATTGAACGCGGCAGCACCTTCAACATCGAATGACTTCTTTTTTGCCTCAGCAAACATCATGCGGCCAATGTCAAGGCCGTAACGTTGCACAAAATCTGTTTCATCTATCTTTGTCGCGCGAATTTTCGGCGCCTTATCAAGGCTGAATAGGTATTGATGCAAGCGCGCCAGCGCGATGGAGGCCACGCCTACCTGTTGACCATGGGTGGTGCCGGGGTGAGCGTCACCTGCGAACATATCAATCCAGTGCGAAACCTGATGTTCGCCCATTGATCCCGAATGCGACGTGCCAACTATATTGTTACCAAAGCTTGCAAGCGTCAGCACGCGGTAGAGATAGCCATTGGCCTCAATCGAATGGTTTTTATAGTCAGGCGCTGTCTTGATCATCAACGCTTCATCGTCTTCAACGTTGAACAGATCAAACGGTGTTTGCGCAAAGGAAGAACCGAGCAAGCGATGTGCCGCCCACCATTCGACCTGTGCCGTGGGCCTGCATAAACTATCACCCAGTCCCGCAGCCGCAAGCCAGGGTGGTGCCGCTGCACTCACACTCAAATCGACGAAGACCGCGCGGGGCGCATGGGCTGGCACGGACGTTTTATAACCATTGGCAAGTGTGACCGAGGCCGTGCCCGCACCATAGCCGTTCATCGAGCCTGCGGTGGCAAAGCTCACATACTTGCGTCCATCTTTGAACGTCGCAAACTTCACCGTGTCAGAAAGAGAGCCCGACCCCACAACCACACAGCCATCGCAGTGCCGCGTTTTATCCATCATCAAATCGATCGTAGGTTCATCACAATGGGTGTTGCCTGGGAACACAATTTCTTCAACTGATGTCCAAGCTGATAGCTCTTTGGCCACACGGCGTCCCATTGCTTCAACAGTGTTGGTGTCACTAACCACTGCGAGCCTACGACCGATTTTCAATGGTGCCACCAAATCCGCCGCACCACCATCCAAAGTTTCTTCGATGCGTATGGTTTCAAACGGAACAGCACAGGCCTTGCCCGTTTCAGGATCGCGCCATTCCCCAGAAATCACGTTACGGATCAGGCTGTTCCAGTCTTTGAGCTTTGAGTGATTTACAGCAGCAGCAGGTGTCATGCACTTTGCCTACGCGCAAAATTTTGCAGCCGGGAATTCCAGTTTGAAACCTGTGGCCAGAGCTCTTGGTAAATCATGAGAAGCTCAGAATAAGCTTTGGCCTGTTTCATCCGTGGACGGAAGGTTTTGATGGACTTGCCACTCATTTCGGCGGAAGCTGCCGCAACACTGGAATACCACCCCGCACCACGCGCCGCAGCCATTGCGGCCCCGAGGGCTGAAGCTTCTGAAGTTTCCAACCGTTTCACGTCTCGTGCAGATGCATCGGCGACGATTTGACACCACAGGTCTGACTTTGAACCTCCACCAACAATAGCATAGTGATCTATCGGCGACGTCACAGCAGCCACGCGATTGGTCATCATGGCTTGTTCAAGCGCTATACCCTCCAACAAGGCGCGGTAGATATCACCACGCGTGTGGCTGCCAGACAGACCTGCCAAAAGCCCTCGGCCATCCGCATCCCAATAGGGTGTCATGATACCGGAGAAATAAGGGAGCAACACCAATCCCCGCGCCCCAATGGGGACAGTTTTTGCCTCAACTTCAAGCTGTGCAAAAATCTTTGGATTTTTTGCAGGGTTCTGATGAAACATGCGCTCCACAAACCAGGTGATCAGATAGGTGCCCGTGCGAATGGCAGTTTCGAAGCTATAACCCTTTTCTCCAACCGCGGACAAACTGCGAAAGGACAGATCAACGGCATAACTTTCACCATAACTGCCCGAAACTGCCGCTGTGCCGAGATTGAGATAAGCACGGCCTTTGATGAATGTATTGGCACCTGCCCCTGCGCATTGCCCGTCACCACCGCCGGCAACAACGGCTGTACCCGCTTTGAGACCGGTCAGCTTTGCAGCCTCACTTGAAACAACACCCATGATCTCGCCTGATGCAACGAGTTCCGGCAATTGCTGGCGGGTGAGGCGTGCGGCTTTCAGTAAGACATCTGACCAATCATAATGTTTCGCATCGAGCAAGCCCATGGGACTTGCAGAGGACAGTGATGTTTTCCATTCGCCCGTCAGAAAATGCGTGATCACACCATGCACCTCTGCCGTTTTGGCGGTGCGCGACCATACCTTTGGTTCATGCTTGGACAACCAACGGCACCGTGTGCGGCAAGGCGTGATGTCATTGGGAATGCCTGATATCTGATGCAATCTATCAGCACCAACTTCGGCAGCGATCTCTTTGACCTCGACATGAGCACGCTCATCCAGCCACAAAGTGCCGGGACGCAGCGCTTTTCCCTTCGCATCAAACTGCGCAAAACTTTCGCGCTGATTGGAAATTGAAACGGCAGCGATGCGGTCTTTGGAAATTTTGCGCATCACTTGCTTAAGCGACGTTGTGACAGAACCTGTCCAGTCATCAACTTTCTGTTCAAACCACCCCATCTGCGGGTTTGACAGGGGAACCGATGCACGTCCCTCAGCTATAATATGTCCACGCCTGTCAAAGGCAATCGCCTTCGTCGCCGTTGTGGACTGGTCAATACCAATGACGAGATCGGGTTTCATTAGACTCTGTTGCACGATGAAAAAGGGAGGCAGGCTTGAAGCCCACCTCCCGGTTTGGTTTTAGAGTCCTGCGTCAGCGACTTGTGTATCGATTGCTTTGGCAATCGTATCCATGCACGCCTTGGCATCGCCTCCGAAGTCCTGACCCGTCAGCAACTTGCCGAGGTTCACAGGAATTTCGTTGTTGGAAAAGCCTGCCCACAATGGCATGTCGGGTTCTGACGCCATGTCGTTGTCGATGATTTCCTTGACGACGGGCAAGTGGCGCGTTGTTCCTGGACCAACAACTTCCTTGGCCTTCACGCGTGGATCGGCGAAGGATGACAAGCGCATAGGAGCAAAACCACCGCCCAATGTGCAACGTGTCATGATATCCTTCGAGCAAGCCCATTGCATGAAGATCCAGGCAGCGTCGAGGTTCTTCGAATACTTGGATAAGCCAAGGATCGAACCACCCTGATGCGCCGCACCCGGAATTTCGCCAAAGCCTGCTTCAGCAGTTGTGGCGTACTTCGGACCACGAATTGGACGCTTGGCTTCCCACAAGCCTTTGACTTTCGAGTCAGCAGCATCCCAGCCAGGGAAGAATTCATCCCATGAGTTGATGAGCGCAACCTGACCCGAAGCACCCATCTGCCATTGACCATCCCACGTAGCGTTGGTCGATTCAGCAGGCGAATTCTTGAGCCATTCTTGGTAGACTTGCAGGCCGCGTACAGCGGCTTCGCTGTTGCCTGAGAACTTCTTGTCGGCACCGAAAATTGTAGCGCCTTCATTCCAGACCATTTGCGTCCAATCGCAGTTCAGCGAATAGTGGCCAGACTTGGCCTGAAGACCCGTACCGAACATACCATTGGCCTTTTCGGCTTCCGTGATCAGCTTCACAGCAGCTGTGAATTCCTCAACCGTATTTGGCGGAGCAATCTTGTGCTTTTCCAGAATGTCCTTGCGGTACATCGTGGTCATGATCGGAATGTCGAACGGAATACCAACCCACTTGTCTTGATAGAGGGCAAGGCCGTTCACCAATGTCTTGGAGAAGTCGTCCCAATCCATGCCGGGCAACGCCAAATCTGGCTTGTCCTTGTAATAAGCAATTGGATCAACCGTGTCCTGGCTGAACGTGGCAACCCATGACTGGTCAAGATAATAGATGTCATAGGAACCCAATTGGCCCTGCACGTCTTGCGTGGCCTTGGCGAGAACTTGTTCCAGTGGAACAATTTCAATTTCAACTTCAATGCCGGTGAGGGCGGTGAATTCACCCTTCAACTTATCCAGCACAACCGTTGGCGGTGTTGCTTCTGAAGTGTAGCGGATTTTGGTGCCCTTGAACTTAGAGCCCACATCCTTCAGCCATTGGTTGACGGCTGGATCTCCAGTATCTTCAGCCCATGCAGGTGAGCCGATCAGGCTGCTGCGGTCTTTACGCAAATTGCCGAGAAGGCCGAGGTTGAAGGCCGAAAAGCCCACGCCAGCCAGTGCGGTTTTCTTCAGGAACGAGCGCTTTGAAATCCGCCGCGCCGTGAAATCATTGGCAGCGTCGATCAGAAACGTTTTCTTGTCATAGTCTTTAAAACTCATTTTGGTTTCCTCCCAAGGGTTGTTTGAGTCTTCTAGTTATCTCGTCGTAACCGCATCACTCCTTCAGGGATCCCAGAGTAAGGCCGCGGACCAGATGGCGTTGCACCAGCAATATGAAAATGAAGCTTGGTATCGCTGCAGCTGTTCCCAGCGCTGTGATGAAGCCCCACTCATTGCCAGTGGAAGTAACAAAAGTTGAAATCTTGACAGGGATGGTTCGGATTTCCGTGGTCAGAAACAGCGACAACAAAAATTCCGTCCATGAGAAAATGAAGCACAACACGCCAGCCGCGGCAATGCCGCCACGCACCATAGGCAGTACAATGAGACGGAAGCTCTGCAAGCGCGTCGCTCCGTCGATCATCGCCGCTTGGTCTACGTCCTTTGGCACATCATCGAAAAAAGACTTGAGCAGCAGTAGTGCAATCGGCAAATTCATCAGCGCATAAATCATGATGAGGCCAACATAGCCGAGGAAATGGTTCTGATTGTCACGCATGCCGAAGCCGGCATAAATCGTGACCAGTGGCACGATGATGGCAATAGGCGGCATGAAACGCTGTCCCAACACCCAGTTCAGATAGCTGTCTCGGCCCCTAAACGCCATGCGGGAAAGAGCATAGGCAGCCAACACCGCAACCACCATAGTCACAGCCGTGGCACCCAGCGAGACGATCACCGTATCAAGAATAGATTGCCGTGAATCATAGGTTCCAGCACCCGCAACACCCATGCCCAGACCATCATCAATCGCCAACTGCGAACGAGAACGACCAAACAGCGTTACTGCGTAATTGATAAGTGTCGGGGTGAAGTCGAACCAAACCACACGATCCTTGTCGAATACGGCTGAGATCGGCTTGATCGATGTCAGCGCCCACCAAAAAATCGGAAACATAAAAATGGCTGTAACCAACACGGCCACAGCGTCACGTAAATATTGCCAAGGCTTCGAAAGTTCCATCAGAGCTTCACCTTGAAAATACGCATGAACAGAGTGGAGGTCAAAATCACCAACACCAAAGTGAGGAGCGATATTGTTGAGGCGTAAGGAAAATCAGCATTGCCGAAATAAATACGCCCGGCATAACTGGTCATGGTTTCAGTGGCAGTACCGGGGCCAGAATCCGTCATCACTTTCACATAGTCGAACGCCCGCATGAGATCGATGCCGCGGATCAACACGGCAATGGCAATCACCTTCGACATCATCGGCAAAGTAAGTTTGAAGAACGCTTGGACGGGAGTCGCGCCGTCAATGGCTGCTGCTTCGAAAGGTTCCTTCGGCAACGAGCGCAGTCCCGCAAGCATGATCAACACCATAAACGGAGTCCATTGCCAGATTTCGGCGACCAACACGCCAGCCATTGCTGTCGAGGCATTGCCAAGGATCGGGTAGCCCGCTGGCAGAAGTCCCAAACCGATCAAGCCCTGCGCCAGCACGCCAAAGGATCCGTTCAACATCAACAGAAACATCATCGCGGTAACGGATGGCGGTATAACCAATGGCAATGTCATCATCGCCCGCATCAAGCCGTAACCCTTGCGATCCGAATCCAACAACAACGCAATCAACATCCCCAACACAAGCTGAAAGAACAGTGCAACGCCTGTGTAGAACAATGTATTATAGAGCGCGTTCCAAACCCGCTCATCATTGAAAACTTTGACCCAGTTATAGTCAGGATCAAATACCAGCTTTCGCGTGGCAGCATTCTTTTTGTAGAGTGATGTTTCGACCGCTTTGTAAAGCGGATAAAGGCCAAATACGACCATCAGGGCAGAAGCAGGAAACAACCATGGGAATGGATGCTCGCTGGTTAACCACTGCGGCAACCATGCTTTGCGCACAGGCAAGCTGCTCACAACGACACCAGCAGACAATGAAGTCTGCGGCGGGCCCGTCCTGCCACATTATGATCCAACCGGATCCTCCCAAATCAACATTTGCGCCCTGTGAACTTTTGTTATTTTAAAATTACAAATGTTCAGACACGTTAGATTCGGAATTCGCCACCTGTCAACTGACTTCTAAAAACTTGTCGTGCACTGCAACATAAAGCAGGCTTCAAGCGACCTTCTTTTTCTTCTTTGGTGCCTTGGCCTGCGCCAATGAAGGTAAACTTTCGTCGCGCCGTACCGGCGCAAATACGGCAAGCGTCGAGGTGTCTTGACCCTTCAAATCCGCCGCTTGTTTGCCGTAAGAGCCAAAACGTTTCAGCACCGATGACATTTCAGTCTCCGCAAGAATGACAGGTTTGCCCGCCAGCAGAGCCGCCCAATATTGATGGCACAGCGCTTCAATTTCACCTGCTCGCCAAAGCGCCTTGTCCAAATCATTGCCAAAGCAAATCTGCCCATGATTGGCGAGGAGACAGCCCGAGCGACCTTGCATCGCCTTAAGCATTGTATCCGAAAGTTCCTGCGTGCCAAACTCCGCATAATCCGAAACCCGCAAACTGGAACCACCCGCCACACCAATCATATAATGAAAGGCCGGAACCTCTTTGCGCAAGCACGCAATGGCCGTGGCATAGGTCGAATGCACATGCACTATTGCCTGCGCTTCAGGCCGCGCCTTGAAGATATCCATGTGCATGCGCCATTCTGTTGAGGGGAAATAATCTCCGCGATAACCACCCTCCAAATCCATCTCGACGACATGTTCAAGTTTCATCTTTTTGTAAGGCACTCCTGACGCCGTGATCAGGAAATCCTTCATCCGTGCGCACGCTCACATTGCCGGAAGTGCCCTGGTTGATGCCCTCTTCATTCATGGCCAGACAGGTTTTGATCACAGCCTTGCGCAGGTCGTGGTATTTGATCTTGCTCATGAACGGTTTCTCCGGGTCGTCGCTGAAGCAGTACCTGTAACAGTGCAAAAGCCATTGCGTCCAGAGCCGGAGCATGAATAATCACGTGACAAGACATGCACAACACGCCGGACACCATGACAAACGCTCAAGATCGTTCAACTGAACCCCCTCGCGGCATTGCCGTTGTTGATGTTGGCTTCACCAACAGCAAAGTCATTCTCTATGACGCTGCGCTCAATTTTTTGGCTGAGCGCAAAATCACCAGCCCTCACCACGACGGCCAACATTATCGCGAGATCGATACCGCACCGATTTTGAGTTTTGCCGCAAAGGCACTGAATGAACTGGATGCCATTGCCCCCATTGATGTGATTGTGCCCTGCGCCCATGGAGCCTGTGTGGTCAGCCTAACGGACGACGGCGCACTGGCGGTACCGGTTATGGATTACACGTCGGAGCCACCAACACACATTTTGACAAACTACAAATCCGTCATGCCGAGTTTTGATGAAAGCTACACACCATTGCTGCCCATGGCATTGATGCACGCCATGCAATTGTTCTGGCAGTCGCGCCTCCTTCCAACTGAATTTTCAGGAACCAAGACCATTCTTCCGTTGATGCAGTACATTGGTTTTGGCCTTGGCGCGCGCGCTGTCACTGAAGTCTCGTCCATGTCCTGCCAATCGCATTTGGTGGATATGCGAAATGGCAAACCTTCTTCCCTCAGCAACGCCGAAGGTTGGAACAAACTCTTCGCTGCGGATGCAAAGGCTTGGGATGTGATCGGTGCATTCAACAAAAAGCATGAGGGCTTTCGTGGTCGTGGCGACATTCTGGCGGGCGTCCATGACTCCAACGCCAATTACTTGCGCTATCTTGCTGGCGGTCAATCCCACTTCACGCTGCTTTCAACTGGCACGTGGATCATCGGATTTGATACCGATGCCGACATGTCAAAGCTCGATCACAGCAAAGACATTGTCGCCAACAAATCCGTTTTTGGGAAAACCGTGGCTTGCTGCCGCTTTTTCGGCGGCAAGGAGTACGAAGTCTTGGCCGATGGAGCTGATGGCAGCGAAGCCAGTCTTGCAGACATTGCGCAGTTGGTCGCACAGGGCACTTTTGCCTTACCATCTTTCACTGACTCTGGTGGTCCAATGCCAAACACAGGTGGCAAAGGGCGCATTGTGGGCCCCGCACCCAAGACCCCAGCTGAACGGGCCAGCCTCGCTTCACTCTACTGCGCATTGATGGTGTCTGAGAGCCTCGATGCCTTACACAGTCGGCACACTGTGATTGTTGATGGCCCCTTTTCGCAGAACGCCGTCTTCCTCAGCCTGCTTGCAAGTCTACGCCCCAGCCAAACCGTCATGGCTTCTGCCGCCCGTGATGGCACAGCTGCGGGTGCCGCTTGCCTCGCACTGATGCCAAGTGGTGTCCTGCCCCATATTGAAATTTCCATGTATGCAATTCCCACAAAATCGATTCCCGGTCTCGAAAACTATCAAACACGTTGGCAGCACGGCGCTTAACGGAAGCGCAACTTTCAAGGCGCATCATCTCCACTAGATACAGTTAGTGAGTGAGGTTGCGTCATGGACCGAATGCCTGTCACCAAGCCAGTCCACCCCAAAGTGGTCTTGACCTGTTTGCCACGTGACACCCATGGCCTTGCTGCCGAAATCAGGCAACGCGGCAACATTCCACTATCACTGGGCGGTCACGCCCTGCTTGAACTCA
Source organism: uncultured Alphaproteobacteria bacterium (assembly GCA_963850355.1). GTDB lineage: Bacteria > Pseudomonadota > Alphaproteobacteria > Rhizobiales > Aestuariivirgaceae > Aestuariivirga. The sequence continues at coordinate 75,663 of CAWKKP010000008.1, read as the reverse complement.
AATCCCGCGACATTTCAAAGAACTGGGCCGAAACGGCAAAAATGCCAGCGCAAAAAGTCGCCGCCTTGTCATGGCACTTGGCCCAAGACATTGCTGACGACGATGAACCGGAGACCCATGGCGACGAAGCTGCCGCGTTGTTCCTGTTGGCGCTGCGCCACCACCACGCGTCGTTGGAACGCGCCTTGTGCGGTTGCCGCATCACCTGGAATGACAACGCCACCGCCGAGAAGGTGGAATACCTGACCTGATTACAAGTGGGCTAGACCTCAATCACATAGAATGCTTGATTCACACAATGGATCAAGATGACCACGCAAAGCCAAAAATGTCTGGTGCCGATTATGGTCGTTCGCTTACAGGCCTTGGCTTCAACCTGATTGTCAACGACTTGGAGCGCGCGATTCACTTCGCAAAGCAAGTGATTCAAGCAGAAGTGTTTTTTCGAACTGACGTATTTGCTGCCATGACACTTTCCGGCCAACACTTCATGTTCCACATTCCATCGTCCTATCGCGGCAACGAACTCCATGCCACACTCACTTCAGATGCGCCGCGTGGCGTTGGCATCGAATTGCGCTGCTACCATGTGGATCCAGATGCAGCTGAGGCCCGCGCCCGTGATGCGGGATATACAGTTCTCGCAGGCTCAATCGACAAACCCCATGGCTTGCGCGAATGCATGATTTTGGATGATGATGGCTTTCGTCTGGATTCCATCAAAACATTTGAGTGCCAATGCCAAGTCTTGAACTGCCCAATGGTTATTATGAACTTCCCCCTGGCAAGCTGGCCAATGTGGCCACACGCCTCGAAATGCGTGAATTGCCGAAGCGTGAGCTGCAAAAACTGGCCGCCGACCTGACGCCTTGTGCCCGCAGCCAAAGGGTGATTTGAACGCCTACCGCGAATTGTTCTGTGCCGTGGGCCAAGACCTTCTGTGGTTTTCACGACTGTTGATGGATGACGCCAAGCTTCTGGACATCCTCGCGCATCCGGAAACCGAGTCTTTGGCCCTGTATGCGCGGGACAGCCATTATCGGCATTTTGGAATTGAGTTTCCGCAACATGCCAGAATGTGAATTGTCGTTCTTTGGTCTGGTGCCATCGGAAGTGGGAACCGGCACGGGCCGCGCCTTGATTGACGAAGCCATTCGCCGCGCCTTTCAACGCCCGATACAACGGATTTGGCTGTCCACCTGCACCCTCGACCACCCTAAAGCGCTTGGTTTTTATCGGAAAGCCGGCTTCAAACCTTACGCCCGTTTCGTCGAAATTCACGACGACCCGCGCTTACAAGGGAAGTTGCCGCTAAATGCAGCACCGCAAATCCCTTTGATTGAAACCTAATCTCTTTGCCTTTCCTTAACGGCTAGGCTGGCAAGGTGGCTCTCAAACCATTCGAGCCGGGCCAGAACCTTCCACATGCACTCTATTTTCTCCAGTTTCGGAATTGAAATTCCTTTGGCCTTGCTGCTGATGGCCTTCTTGGGCCTGCGCGCCAAAGTCTGGCCACGCACCAGCATCCTGATCAATGCCAAACCAGCAGATGTTTTTAACATCATCGATATTCATGATGGAAAAACCGAGGACTGGGGCCGCACGACGACCCTCACAGAATTGATCGATCCGGCAGGTAAGATTTTTAAGAAAACCTATTCCACTACGCTGACATCCGGAGTGACGCGCAGTTCTTCAGCATTATTCTCTGTGCGTCACAAGCAATCCGACAGCCAACTTGAAATTCAGCGTGAAGGCCTCGAGGGTCGTAGTTTGAACAATGAACTGCTGAGCCAAATTTATGAAGTGAAGCCCGAAAACAACGCCACGCGTTTGAAGATGACCTATGAATGGGGCCCGCGTCCACTTTTGGCCCAGCTTATAGCCCGTGCCGATCTTTGGGGCGGTGCCTATCGACTTAAGAGTTTAGCTGAAACTGGCAAATCAAGCGACACAGCCTACCAACTCATCACCGCAGGCGTTGCTCTGTTTACGGCCGCCCTTTCACTCATTGGCTTTGCACTACTTTTAAATTGGCTTGCAGCAGCGCTTTTGATTGTGGCACTTTTTGTCCATGAGTTCGGTCATCTCCTCGCCTATCGTATGATGGGTCAGCCTTGGGGCCGCATGGTATTTCTGCCGTTCCTCGGCGCCATGGCCATACCCAGATTGAACTTCGAAAGCCAAGGTCAAGCCGTCTTCGCTGCCTTGATGGGCCCGGGTTTTTCGATCCTGCTTGCCATTGCCTGCACGCTTCACACCCTCACTGCGGAAAATGTGAACCTCTATATCGTCCTTCTCGGATTGATCACTACTGCACTCAACATCTTCAACCTCTTGCCAGTTGAACCTTTAGACGGCGGCGTGGCGCTGCGCTCCATACTTGGACGCTTGATGGGCGACAAAGCTCGCTTTGGCTTGATGGCCATTGGTGTTGCAATCGTGGCCTTTGGAATTGTGTTGTCGCAAATCATCTTTGTGGTTTTTGGCGGCCTTGCCATTCTCTTTAATTTCAAAGCCCGTGCAATTGATACGGGCTTGCGCGCAATGCCACCCCTTCAAGTGGTGATATCCTGCGTGAACTATGTATGCCTTGCAGCTGTCTATTTAACACTGGGTGTCTACTATTACGGCTATCTGTCCCTGTTGCAAAAATCAGTCTAATGCCGTTATCAGCAGCAGATGACAATGCTGGCTTCCTATAGGGCTATGATCGAAGACAACCGCTTGCAGCGCGATGACGCCCAAGCGGACGTGGCAGTCACACCTCTCAACACTTGGCCGAAACGCTCAACGCATCACCTCCCTTGCCGCGGGTGGATTGAAACGGTTTTTCAAATCTGAAAAGTCATCTCCGCGCGGCATCATATATCCACGGCTCCGTCGGTCGTGGCAAAACCATGTTGATGGATATGTTTTTCGAACACGTTACAGCATGGCCAAAACGCCGTGATGCATTTTCACGCATTTATGCAAGACATTCACAAAGCACGCGCACAGCAAAAAACCATCGATGAAATTGCCGATCAAATATCGCGCGATGCGAAACTACTCTGTCTCGATGAAATGCAAATTGTTGATATTGCCGACGCGATGATCATTGGCCGCCTGTTTGAAGCCATGACGGAGCGCGGCGTTGTCTTTGTCACGACGTCAAACCTGCCGCCCGATGATCTCTACAAAGACGGGTTGAACCGCGATTTGTTTTTGCCCTTCATTGCAAAACTCAACACCGCTTTGGACGTGATCTCACTGGACGCCATGAAAGATTATCGCCTTGGCCGCATCCGTGCACACAACACCTATCTGCATCCTGCAACTGCGGAAAACCGTGTCGCCTTCAACACCCTTTGGGCGGATCTGACTGATGGTGCGATGGGAAAATCTGAAGTACTGGAAATTCTGGGCCGCAAACGCTGGGTGCCAAAAGCCGCCCACGGCTGCGCCTCTTTCACCTTTTTCGAACTCTGCGGCGAGGCATTGGGGCCGCCTGATTATCTTGCCATCGCCGACACCTACCGCAATGTCTTTCTCTCGGGCGTGCCTAAATTAAAGGCAAGCCAGCGCAATGAAACCAAACGCTTCATTCTGATGGTGGATAGTTTCTATGACAATAAAACGCGATTGGTGATTCTCGCCGATGCCGCGCCCGAACAGCTATTCCCCAAAAATCAGCATGCTTTTGAGAGCCAGCGCACAATTTCGCGCTTGAAAGAAATGCAATCGGCGTCTTGGTGGGGAAAAGCTATCGTGGAGACGTGAGGAGCGTTCCTCAAATACAGTTTCAGACCATAGTAGGTGTCTACAGCCCTTGAAGGCGGCCCGTAACGGGTCTAGGAGAGAGCCGCTTTTGCAATGCAACATGCTGGACAGAGTTACCAGCACGAGGGAGACATAAATGGCGCGCAAGAAAATCGCATTGATCGGTGGTGGCATGATCGGGGGCACATTGGCCCACCTTGCCGGCCTCAAAGAATTGGGCGACATTGTTATTTTCGACATTGCGGAAGGCCTACCCCAAGGCAAAGCCTTGGATCTCTCGCAATCCGGTGGTGTAGAAGGTTTTGACGCCAAACTCACTGGTGCAAACTCCTATGAAGCCATTGCCAATGCAGACGTCTGCATCGTCACAGCAGGTGTGCCTCGGAAGCCCGGCATGAGCCGCGATGATCTGGTCGGCATCAACCTCAAAATCATGAAGTCAGTGGGTGAAGGCCTGAAAGCCCATGCGCCAAATGCTTTCGTCATCTGCATCACCAATCCTCTCGACGTGATGGTCTGGGCGCTTGCAAAAATTCTCCGGCATTCCCACGAACAAATTGATCGGCATGGCTGGCGTTTTGGACTCAGCTCGCTTCCAGCATTTTCTCGCCGAAGAATTCAAAGTCTCGGTGAAAGACGTGAACGCCTTTGTATTGGGCGGCCATGGCGACACCATGGTGCCGCTGACGCGTTATTCGTCAGTTGCTGGCATTCCTGTGCCTGACCTCATCAAGATGGGCTGGTCAACACAAGAAAAAATTGACCAGATCGTGCAACGCACCCGCGATGGCGGCGCTGAAATTGTGAACCTGTTGAAAACCGGCTCGGCCTATTACGCCCCAGCTTCATCAGCCATCGCAATGGCTGAAAGCTACCTCAAAGATTACAAGCGCGTATTGCCATGTGCCGCTTATCTTGATGGCCAGTATGGCGTGAAGGGAACCTATGTCGGTGTACCTGTCGTCATCGGTGAAAATGGTGTGGAACGCATTGTTGAAGTGGCACTCGATGCCACAGACAAAGCGGGCTTCCAAAAATCTGTCGATGCCGTGCACGGGCTGATGGCGTCTGCCAAAACACTGGCACCAGAATTGGCTTAAATCTCTACTTCCCCTTCGCCCTTGAGGGCGAGGGCGGGAGTGGGTGTCAGCCACGAACGAGATCTTTTCAAATGTGGCTGACACCGCCCCCAACCCCGCCCTCAGGGCGGGGAGGACTGCTGATCCAGGATAGCGAGGTTGCTATGAACATCCACGAATACCAAGCCAAAGCTGTACTCCGTGAATTCGGCGTTGCAACGGGCAAAGGCCTTCCCGCCTTCACCGTTGATGAAGCTGTGAAAGTGGCTGAGGGACAACCCGGCCCTGTGTGGGTGGTGAAAGCCCAGATCCATGCGGGCGGACGCGGCAAGGGTGGCGGTGTGAAGGTGGTGAAATCCATCGCTGATGTGCGCACCGAGTCACAACGCATTCTCGGCATGAACCTGATCACCCCGCAAACCGGGCCACAGGGCAAATTGGTGCAGCGCCTTTACATCGAAGAAGGTACCGCGATTGCGCGCGAACTTTATCTCTCAATTCTTGTCGACCGCGAAAATTCCCGCGTCGCCTTCATTGTCGTCGACCGAAGGCGGCATGGACATTGAAAAAGTAGCCCACGACACGCCCGAAAAAATCGTCACAGTTCACGTTGATCCTGCAGCTGGCTATCAACCTTATGTTGGTCGCCGCATCGCCTCAGCGCTGAAACTCGAAGGCGACCTCGTCAAGCAATGCGTCAAGATGATCGGCCAGCTTTACAACGCCTTCATCGACCAAGGACATGAGCCTCCTCGAAATCAACCCGCTGGTTGTGACCAAAGACAACCAATGCTGGTTGCGCTCGACGCGAAAGTGAACTTCGATTCCAACGCGCTCTATCGCCACCCCGACATTGTCGAACTGCGCGACCTCTCGGAAGAAGACCCGAAGGAAATCGAAGCCTCGAAATATGACCTCTCCTATGTGGCCTTGGATGGCACCATCGGCTGCATGGTCAATGGCGCAGGCCTTGCCATGTCCACCATGGACATCATCAAGCTCTACGGCGAAGAACCCGCCAACTTCCTCGACGTCGGCGGCGGCGCCACCAAGGAAAAAGTAACAGCCGCCTTCAAGATCATCACCGCTGACCCAAAGGTCAAAGGCATCCTCGTCAACATCTTCGGCGGCATCATGAAATGTGATGTGATCGCCGAAGGCGTGATCGCCGCGGTGAAGGATGTGGGCCTGAAAGTGCCACTGGTGGTGCGCCTCGAAGGCACCAATGTGGAACTGGGCAAAGACATCATCAACAAGTCCGGGCTGAATGTGATTTCGGCTGATGACTTGAATGATGCTGCCAAGAAGATTGTGAAGGCTGTGAAGGAAGCGGCTTGAAGTCTAACACAGTTACACATATACTGTGTTAGGAGTACTCATGAGCAACATCACTTTGATATGCCCATGAGATTTTACGAAGCACGGGTTTACAGCGGACGCAAGACGCTTGAATGCTTGGTGCGAATTATCACAAGCATCACCACGAAAGCACGTGAACAAGCGTTGGCAGTTGCTGAATCAAAGTCGAATCCATGGGCCATCAAATGCGCGCAAGTCTAGAACACTGAGATTTGTCGAACAAAATTCTGCTATGCAGCCTCGGAGTTCGCTACGAGAAATACGGCTTGCGTGGAACGTATAGGTGAAGGCAACTATGCATTCGGTCAGGCTTGCTGAGTTAGTCAACGCAAAAAACCAGACTGACACAAACTCGTCACAAGAAAGAAACGACTGAATGGATTGAAAGACTTGCATAGTTACAGTGTTCCATTGAAGAACTGGTTGTTCAACAAGCCATCACCTATTCGAACCGTTTTCAGATGAGTTATTGGGATGCCGCACTGATTGCCGCTGCTGAAACGCTCGATGTCAAAACTCTCTACTCGGAAACCTCAACCACGGACAATCTATGGGTCCGTCAAATTATAAACCCTTTCAGGTGAATTAATAATGTCCATTCTCGTCAATAAGAAAACCCGCGTCATCTGCCAAGGCATTACCGGCAATAATGGCACCTTCCACACGGAGCAGGCGATTGCCTATGGCACGCTAGATGGTAGGTGGTGTGACACCGGGCAAGGGCGGGCAGACGCATTTAGGCCTGCCAGTTTATGACACAGTGTCAGAAGCGCGTGAGCGCACGCAGGCCGATGCGTCCGTCATCTATGTGCCGCCTCCTTTCGCCGCTGACTCCATCATCGAAGCCATTGACGCAGAAATCCCGTTGATCGTCTGCATCACCGAAGGCATCCCGGTGCTTGATATGGTGCGGGTGAAGCGTGCCCTCTCCGGTTCCAAGTCGCGCCTGATCGGGCCCAACTGCCCCGGCGTTTTGACCCCCGGCGAATGCAAGATCGGCATTATGCCCGGCAATATTTTCAAGAAGGGCTCGGTGGGCATCGTCTCGCGTTCCGGCACTTTGACTTACGAAGCGGTATTCCAAACCACCCAACAGGGCCTCGGCCAGACCACCGCAGTCGGCATTGGTGGCGACCCTGTGAAGGGCACGGAATTCATCGACATGTTAGAGATGTTCCTGGCCGATCCTAAAACCACGTCCATCATCATGATTGGTGAAATCGGTGGAACGGCCGAAGAAGATGCAGCCGAGTTCATCCGCAAGAACAAAATCAAAAAACCCATGGCGGGCTTCATCGCCGGTGTCACCGCCCCTCCCGGCCGCCGCATGGGCCATGCCGGTGCCATCATCTCGGGTGGCAAGGGTGACGCAAGGTCGAAAGTGGAAGCTATGAAACGGGCGGGCATCGCTGTTTCGGACTCTCCCGCCCTTTTGGGCGAAACACTGATGAAAAAATTAAAACGGCGATAATTTTGCCGTTTTTTATGCCTACCCAAAAGTACCGCTGGCCAAACCCCAAGGCCAGCGGTATCTTTTAATCGTTACTTAAGTTCAAAGCGGGCATTTGCGCCCACCCGGCATGTTGGCAATGAAGCCAAATCCCGGCCAACGGACAGACGGGACGGACGACATGAATAAAACCGAAGCCACCGTGGCTTTCGAGGAAACCTCATTCCTCTATGGCGGCAATGCCAAATTTGTTGAGGAACTCTATCAAACCTACTTGACGAATCCCGCCGCCGTGGACGCCCATTGGCGGTCTTTCTTTGACCAGATGGCAGGCGATGCGCCAACACCTTCCGGCCCGTCATGGGCGAGAGCTGATTGGCCCCCAAAAGCCTCAGACGAACAAACCGCCGCCCTCGACGGCAATTGGGTAGAAGTTGAAAAAGCCATTGCAGCCAAGATTGCAGCCGCAATGCCCAAAGGTGCAAAGCCGGCACCCATTGCAGCCCCCGCGCCTGCTGCGGCTCCTGCAACCGCAACTGCCGACGATATCAAAAAAGCCACGATGGATTCCGTGCGCGCTCTAATGATGATCAGAGCCTATCGCATGCGCGGTCACTTGGCCGCCGACCTTGATCCCCTCAAGCTCAAAGAACCCGTCAACCACCCTGAGCTTGACCCTGAAACCTATGGTTTTACATCAGCTGATCTTGATCGCCCGATCTTCCTCGACATGGTGCTGGGGCTTGAGAAAGCCACCATCCGCCAAATCGTCGACATCCTGAAGCGCACCTATTGCGGCACGCTGGGTGTGGAGTTCATGCACATCTCAGACCCTGAGCAAAAGGCTTGGCTGCAACATCGCATCGAGGGTGAGAACAAGGAAATTCGCTTCACCAATGAAGGCAAGAAAGCAATTCTCGGCAAGTTGATTGCCGGTGAAGATTTCGAACAATTCCTCAACGTCAAATATACGGGTACCAAACGCTTCGGTTTGGATGGCGGCGAAAGCATGATCCCTGCACTGGAACAGGTTATCAAGCGTGGCGGCAATCTGGGCGTCAAAGATATAGTTTTGGGCATGGCCCACCGTGGTCGTCTCAACGTACTCGCCAACGTCATGGGCAAGCCCTATTCCGCCATTTTCCATGAATTCCAAGGCGGTTCATCAACACCTGACGAAGTCGAAGGGTCAGGCGATGTAAAGTATCATTTAGGTTCATCGTCTGACCGTGTGTTTGATAGCAACACGGTTCACTTGTCATTGACGGCAAACCCCTCGCATCTCGAAATCGTTGATCCAGTGGTGTTGGGCAAGGCTCGCGCCAAGCAAGATCAACGCGGCGACAAAGCCCGCACGTCGGTCTTGCCGCTACTCATTCACGGCGATGCGGCCTTTGCAGGCCAAGGCGTGGTCGCGGAATGCTTAGGGTTGTCTGGCTTGAAGGGCCACCGCAACGGCGGCTCGTTACACTTCATCATCAACAACCAAATTGGTTTTACCACCTCACCCATCTGGTCGCGGTCATCGCCCTACCCATCAGACATCGCCAAGATGATTGAAGCGCCAATCTTCCATGCCAATGGTGATGATCCGGAAGCCGTCGTCTTTGCCGCCAAAATCGCAACCGAGTTTCGTCAGCAATTCAAAAAACCCGTCGTCGTCGACATGTTCTGCTACAGGCGTTTCGGCCACAACGAAACCGACGAACCTGCCTTCACACAGCCCTTGATGTACAAGCGCATCGGCTCCCACAAGCGTGTCGTTGAAATTTACGGCTCTCGCCTGGTTGAGGAAGGCGTGATCACTTCAGCTGAATTTGATGCCATGAAGGCCGAATATCGCAAGACCTTGGAAGACGCCATGAGTGTGGCAACGGGCTATAAGGCCAACAAGGCCGACTGGCTAGATGGCCGTTGGGCCGGCATGAAAACCGCCGTGTCGATGGAAGAAGACCGCCGCGGTCAAACCGGTGTGGCTTTGGCGAAGCTGAAGGCTCTGGGTCAAAAACTCACCAAAATTCCAAAATCCTTCACCCCCCACAAAACCATGCAACGCGTTCTCGATACGCGCGCTAAAATGATTGAAGACGAAGCAGGCCTCGATTGGGCCATGGCGGAATCACTGGCCTACGCAACGCTCCTCGATGAAGGCACCAAGATCCGCCTCTCCGGCCAAGACGTGCAGCGCGGCACTTTCTCGCAACGTCACGCGGTCATCGTCGATCAAGCCAATGAAAAGCGTTACACGCCGCTCAATCATTTGAAAAAAGATCAAGACATCAAAATCGAAGTCATCAACTCCATGCTATCGGAAGAAGCTGTGCTGGGCTTCGAATATGGCTACTCGCTCGCCGAACCGAATGCCTTGGTGTTGTGGGAAGCGCAATTTGGTGACTTTGCCAACGGCGCACAAGTGATCTTCGATCAGTTCCTCTCATCGGGTGAACGTAAATGGTTGCGCATGTCAGGTCTCGTGTGTCTGCTGCCGCATGGTTATGAAGGTCAGGGGCCAGAACACTCATCAGCGCGGCTTGAACGCTTTCTGCAAATGTGTGCGGAAGACAACATGCAAGTAGCCAATTGCACCACGCCTGCAAATTATTTCCACATTCTGCGCCGCCAGATGAAGCGCGAATTTCGCAAACCCTTGGTCATCATGACGCCGAAGTCATTGCTGCGCCACAAACGCGCCACCTCTACCCTCGCGGAGATGGATGAAACCTCATCCTTCCATCGTCTGTTGTGGGACGATGCAGAATTCTTGAAGAGCGAAAAGATCAAGCTCGTCAAAGACGAAAAAATTCGTCGTGTCATTCTCTGCTCCGGCAAGGTCTATTACGATCTCTACGAAGAACGCGAGAAGCGTGGCCTCAATGACATCTACTTGTTGCGTGTTGAACAACTCTATCCCTGGCCACACAAGGCGTTGGCACAAGAACTAGCACGCTTCGGCAAGGCAGAATTCGTTTGGTGCCAAGAAGAGCCCATGAACATGGGGGCCTGGACCTTCGTGCAGCCCGGCATTGAGCGTGTACTCGACTTCATCAAAGCCAAGCATGCGCGCCCGCGTTATGTTGGACGTGCAGCTTCGGCGTCAACCGCAACGGGCTTGATGAGCCGCCACCTGAGAGAACTCAAAGCATTCCTCGATGAAGCGCTGGCGTAAACCCGCCCGCTTCTTCTTTCTTCCAAATCTTATTAAAGGCGACAAAACATGAGCAAGGACATTAAAGTTCCAACCCTTGGCGAGAGCGTGGTGGAAGCCACCATTGGCAAGTGGTTCAAGAACGAAGGCGATAGCGTCAAGGCTGACGAACCCTTGGTGGAACTCGAAACCGATAAGGTCACAGTTGAAGTGCCAGCCCCTGCATCAGGCAAGCTGGAAAAAATCGTGGCCGCAGCAGGCACAACAGTCACCATCGGTGCACTATTGGGAACGATCGCAGAAGGCGCTGCAGGTGCAACACCATCAGCACCCGTTGCAAAAGCCGCAACTCCTGCACCAAGCTTGACAACAGCAGCACCTGCCAAGGCGGCTGAGCAAACCCTCTCCCCTTCCGTCCGCAAAGCCGTGGTCGAAAACAACATCAACCCTGCAGATGTCCCAGGCACAGGCAAAGACGGCCGCATAACCAAGGGTGATGTGATCCAGCATATTGAAAAGCCGGTTGCTGCAACTCCTTCTCCCCTCCCTTTGAGGGAGGGGCCGGGGGCGGGTGTAGCCGCTAGCTCCGGCACCGAAGAGCGCGTGAAGATGACGCGTCTCCGCGCCACCATCGCGAAGCGTTTGAAAGATGCGCAAAACACCGCCGCCATGCTCACGACGTTCAACGAAGTGGACATGACCGCCGTGATGGCGCTGCGCAACCAATACAAGGATGTGTTTGAAAAAAAGCACGGCTCCAAGCTGGGCTTCATGAGTTTCTTTGTGAAAGCCGCCATTCAGGCTTTAAAAGACGTACCCGCCGTCAACGCGGAAATCGATGGCGAGGATATCGTCTATAAAAACTACTATCACGTGGGTGTCGCCGTCGGCACCGATAAGGGTCTTGTCGTACCCGTGGTTCGCAATGCCGATATGTTGAGTTTTGCCGGCATCGAACAAACCATCGCAGGCTACGGCAAAAAGGCACGCGACGGACAATTGACCATCGCTGACATGCAAGGCGGCACATTCACCATTTCGAATGGCGGCATTTACGGCTCGCTGATGAGCACGCCCATTCTCAACGCACCACAGTCCGGCATCTTGGGCATGCACAAAATCCAAGACCGTCCGATTGCCATGAACGGCCAAGTCGTCATCCGCCCGATGATGTATCTGGCGCTCAGCTATGACCACCGCATCGTCGATGGCAAAGAAGCCGTGACATTTCTGGTGCGCATCAAGGAAGGTCTCGAAGACCCGCAGCGGGCGTTGCTGGATTTGTAGGATATGAAATCATTTCTCCTGTACCTTGCAATAATTCTCGCAGCGCTCGTGAGCATACTTGCTGGTGTTTACACTGGGTTCATTGATCTGACTGAAGCAATGTTCCTCATCTTGCTTCTATCCACCCTAATCCTCGCGAAAATTGTCTGGTCTTGGTCACGCAGTCGAATTTCGAAGTAGTCATTTACAGAGAGCCTTCATATGTCCCACGATCTCATCATCATCGGCACCGGCCCTGGCGGCTATGTCTGCGCCATTCGTGCAGCACAACTTGGATTGAAAGTCGCTGTCGTTGAAAAGCGCGCGTCGCACGGCGGCACTTGCCTTAATGTCGGCTGCATCCCCTCCAAGGCGCTGCTGCACGCGACTGAACTTCTCTACGAATCCAAGCACGCCTTCGCCAAGATGGGCCTCATCGGCGAGACCAAGGTGGACTTTGGCCAGCTGATGAAATTCAAACAGGAAGCCATCGACGGCAATACCAAGGGCATTGATTTTCTGTTCAAGAAAAACAAAGTCGATGTCATTCGCGGTACCGCCAAGATTCTAGGCGCTGGCAAAGTCGAAGTCGATGGCACGGTGCATGAGGCGAAATCCATCATCATCGCCACCGGTTCGGACTCCGCCAAATTGCGCGGCGTTGAAGTTGATGAAAAACAAATCATCACCTCGACGGGCGCATTGGTGCTTGAAAGCATCCCCACCACCATGACCGTTATTGGTGCAGGCGTGATTGGTCTCGAACTCGGCTCCGTCTATGCCCGCTTGGGTACCAAAGTCACCGTGATCGAATATTTGGACCGCATCTTGCCGGGAATGGACACTGAGGCAGCCAAGGCCTTCCAGCGCTTGTTGGAAAAGCAAGGCTTCACTTTCAAACTCGGCCACAAAGTCACCGCAGCGAAGACAGTAAAGTCAGGCGTTACACTGACTGTCGAACCCGCCGCAGGCGGCACGGCAGAAGAGCAAAAATCCGATGTTGTTCTCGTCGCCATCGGCCGCACGGCTTACACAGATGGCTTGGGTGCAACAGAGGCAGGCGTAGCCCTCGATGACCGTGGTCGCGTCATCGTCGATGATCACTTCCAAACCAATGTCAAAGGCATCTACGCCATCGGTGACGTGATCCGCGGCCCCATGCTCGCCCACAAGGCGGAGGACGAAGGTGTGGCCCTTGCAGAACTTCTCGCTGGTCAAGCAGGCCATGTGAATTATGACGTCATCCCCGGCGTGGTTTACACCTCGCCAGAATTGGCTTCTGTAGGCAAAACCGAAGACGAACTTAAAGCTGCTGGCATTGCTTACAAGGCAGGAAAATTTCTCTTCATCGCCAATGGTCGCGCCAAGGCCAACCAAACCACCGACGGCTTTGTGAAAATTCTCGCGGACGCCAAGACTGATAAAGTGTTGGGCGCACACATCATCGGCCCGCAAGCCGGCGAACTCATTCACGAGGTTGCAGTGCTCATGGAATTTGGCGGTTCAGCCGAGGATTTGGCCCGCACCACCCATGCCCACCCGACACTGGCAGAAGCGGTGAAAGAAGCAGCCATGGCCGTCGCAGGCCGCGCCATTCACAGCTGATCTCATCAGCAGGTCACCAAAGAAAAAAACCCCAGTCGCAAGACCGGGGTTTTGAGTTGTGTGCTGTCGTAAAAAATCAGTCGTCGCCGCCACCAAGGAAGCCAAACACTTGCAACATGTTTACGAAGATCGAAACGAAGCTGCCATAGAGTGCAAAGGCACCAAAGATGGATTTGCGCTTGGCGGTGTCGCCAAGATCATTTTCGTCATAAAGCTCTTTCACCATCTGGGTTTCCCATGCGGTGAGCAATGAGACCAGAATGACGAAAGCACCCGAGATGAGAACCGATATCATCATGGCTGTACCGGTCACACCCGTAAACATAGCAACCACAAGATTGACGATAGCAGCAATGAAGAGGCCAAGCATAATCATCACAACAGTGTTGGCCATGCCGGACAAATCTTTCTTCGAGGTGTAACCCCAGAAGCTCATGGCACCAAACGTGATCGAAGTCGTCAAGAAGGCCGTCATCACCATGCTCGGATCAATGCCAAGATAACGGCTCACCATCGGCGCAATGCCGATACCCCAAGCCGCAACATAGGCCCAGAACACAGCATGAGCTTTGCCAAGCGAACCGTTAAACACCATACGTGGACCAAACCAACCCAGCGCCAACAAAGCAATAAAAGCTGGGAAAGTCAGAACGCGAGTAATCGCACCAACAGCGGGAATGGTGAAGGAGGCCAGAACAATCAAAGCCGTGACGGCAATGCCAAGGCCCATATAATTGTAAACGCCCAGCATATAGGACTTGAGACCTTGATCAATCTCAGCCCGCGCGCCAGTGCGAGAAGTCGGATAACGAAGTTCGGCCATTAAAGTGCCCTCCAAAGAATTACTGCAGCGAATATGGGTGTTCTCAGATGAATCGTCAAGTTAACGACTTGCAATCTTTATTAACGCCTAAAGTCCTGATATCTCATCCATTTTTTGCGCCAATTTGATGTCGAGCGCGGTTAGCCCTTGGGCCGAATGGGTTGTCAGTGTCACCTCGACCCGGCCATAGACATTGAGCCACTCGGGATGATGATCCATTTTTTCGGCAATCATACCCGCTTGGGTCATAAATCCAAAAGCCTCGCGGAAATTTTTGAAGCGAAAAATTTTGTGAATAGCGTCGCGCCCCGGCACGTCGGCCCAGTCTTTGAGGTCCTGCACCGCCTTGACCCGCGCCGCCCCTTGCAATCTTTCAGTCATCGTGTCGCTCCCATCGTGATGGCCGGTTCACGCCGGGCCTGATAAATTTCTTCAACACCATAAGGTCCGCCGCCCTTCAAAGGCCGCGATGAAAACAACACAAATGCATTCACATCATAATGCAACGTGCCATAAAGATTATGCACTTCGACCCAGCGCTGCAAGGCGCGCGGCTCAGGATCTTTCAAACGCGCCAGCGTCACATGCGGCAAGAATTTGCGGTGCTCTGCCGCCATGCCTAAGGTTTGGCACAGGCGTTCGTGGGCGTCATGCAACCGCCGCAGCGCGTCATTTTCTTCAACACCAATGTACAGCGAATGCGGTTTGTTGCCTCCAAACAATCCAACCCCCTTGAGACGCACGCTAAAAGGTTTGAAGGCGATGCTATCCAAACCCAAAGCCAATTCCCGCGCCAAGCCTTGTTCAATATCGCCAACGAAACGAATGGTGAGGTGAAAATTCGATGGGTCCATCCAGCGCGCACCAGGAATGCCACCCTGCATGATCTGCACATCCAGCGCAATGTCAGGCGGCAGTTCCAGTCCGGTGAAGAGGCGTGGCATGTTCATCCTCCGCGTAAATTCTGTAACCAAGCTAACGTGATTCTCTCAATTGAAAAGAACTATTTGATCCGCTGCAACAGCGCCTCAACATCAGGCAGCAAGCGCGCTACAATCACATCTACGCCTCCAGCATTGGGGTGCATGCCATCGGCTTGGTTAAATTTGGCATCCGCGGCAACTCCCTCCAGAAAGAATGGATAAAGTGCTGCGCCATGGGTTTTTGAAAGTGTTGGATACATCGCCTCAAATGCTGCGGCATAGTCTGGCCCCAAGTTCGGCGGCGCCCGCATACCCAACACCAGCGTCGGTAAAGTCTTCTGTTTCAATGTCACCAGAATCTCTTCCAGCGCCTTGGCGGCTTGATCTGGCGGCAATCCGCGCAAAGCATCATTGGCCCCCAATTCGACCATCACTGCATCGACATCGTCAGTTAACGACCAATCCAAGCGCGCCGCACCCTGCGCTGCCGTATCTCCAGAAACCCCGGCATTGATAACCACAACATCATGTCCCTTGGCCCTCAACGCCACTTCAAGCCTAGCCGGAAAGGCTTGCGCCGGGTCCAAACCCAAACCCGCCGTGAGGCTATCACCCAAGGCCAGAATGGTTTTGGTTTCGGCTTGCACGGGCAAAACCATGAGACAGAACAGCAGAGCAACGACGGAAAAACGCTTCATGGACGTCTATGTGTAGTCTTCCAACGTAGAGTGCAAGACGCTATCTCGACAAATCAACCTAGCAACCACATCTATGTGCATCCACAGTTCAAAGGAATCGTCCGTGACCTCTGCCTTAAGTCTTCACAATGTGCATCTCAATCTTTCATCGCGGGCAGGCGACGTGCACATCCTGAGGGGCGTGTCGATGCAGGCCAACCCCGGAGAAGCAATCGGCATTGTGGGTCCTTCCGGTTCGGGCAAAACCTCACTGCTCATGGTAATGGCAGGTTTGGAGCCTGTCACCTCCGGCGAGTTGTATATTCGCGGTGAGGCTGTTCACAACAAATCCGAATCTGAACTGTCAAAACTGCGCCGTGACACCGTTGGCATTGTGTTTCAATCCTTTCATTTGATCCCAACGTTGACAGCCGTCGAAAACGTCGCCCTGCCTCTTGAATTCAAGGGTGTAAAAAACGCCGAAGCCTGGGCAAAAGAAAAACTATCTGAAGTTGGTCTGTCGCATCGCCTCACCCATTATCCGGGTCAGCTCTCCGGCGGTGAACAGCAACGCGTGGCCATTGCCCGCGCCTTGGCGGCTGGCGCCAAAATCATTCTGGCCGATGAACCTACTGGCAATCTCGACCAAGACACGGGCCACGCCATCATGGACCTTCTGTTCGGTATCAAGCACAACAACGATGCCACACTGTTGTTGGTGACCCATGACCGCCAATTGGCCAAACGCTGCGACCGCATCATTGAAGTGCGTGATGGTTTGATCAGTGAAGGCACAACGTCATGAACATCGGACTTTGGCTTTCTTACGCCGCGAAAAACTTGCGCTCCGGCCTCAAGGGTTTTTACATACTCTTGACCTGCTTGACGCTCGGTGTGGCAGCAATTGCAGTCATCGGCTCTTTAACCTCCGCCATTGAACGCGGCCTGACAGAACAAGGCCAACCCTTGCTTGGAGGTGATGTTGAGTTTTCATTGATCCACCGTGAAGCAACAGCGCCTGAGCAAGCCTATATCAACAGCAAGGGCGCAACGAGCCGCATTGCCACAATGCGCGCCATGGCCACGGCCAATGAACGTTCCACATTGATCGAGCTCAAAGCCATTGATAACGCTTACCCGCTCTATGGAACGCTGCTACTTTCGCAAAATGCCGATGTAAAAACGGCAACCTCTCTCAGCAATGGCCAACATGGTGTTGTGGTTGATGAACTGCTTCTCGGTCGTCTCAATCTCAAAATCGGTGACAGTTTGAAAATCGGCACTACGGCATTGCGCGTGACGGGCGTGATCAATGCTGAACCAGATCGCATCGCTGATGGTATTGTTTTAGGTCCCCGTCTGATGATGACCCATGAGGCATTGAAAACAACAGGCCTTATTCAACCCGGCAGCCTCATCACCTGGCGTTACCGCGTGAAGCTCAACGAAGGATCAAACCTCGCTTTGTCCAAAGCCATCGCGGAGGAAGCGCCAAAACAATTTCCCGATGCAGGCTGGCGAGTGCGCGCGACCGACCAAGCAGCAGGCGGCGCTGAGCGCTTTGTCGAACGCCTAGGCTACTTCATGACACTTGTGGCTCTAGCGGCTTTGGTCGTGGGTGGTGCTGGCATGGCCAATGCCGTGTCTGCTTTTGTGTCTCGTCGCACCAGCGCCATTGCCACATTGAAATGCATGGGCCTGTCTTCGCGTGATGTGTTCGGGCTTTACCTCACGGAAATTTTGCTCGTGGGCTTCATTGGTATTGCGCTTGCGGTTGGCATTGGTGCGGTCTCGCCCTTTCTGCTGAAATATTTCGCCGGGCATATTTTGCCATTGCCGGTCTCGACATCGGTGCAATGGGAACCCCTGCTTGTAGCAGCCGTGTTGGGCTTGTTGGTGTTGCTGGCCTTTGCGGTATTGCCCCTCGCCCGCATTGCAAACATCCGTGGCACGCATTTGTTCCGCAATCATTTGGTTGAAACACCAAGTCGCAGGTCGTGGCGTTGGTTCGTCGCAGCACTTGCATTCTTGGGTGTCGCTGCATTGATCATCACACTTCGATCTGAAAACATGCGCATCACCCTGATGTATCTCGCAGGCCTCGTGGGTAGCTTTGTGACCTTGAGCGTGCTGGCTTTCGGCTTGCTGCGACTTATTCGTTTGCTCCCCAAACCCTCGAATGTGTTGTTGCGGCATGGCGTAACATCGCTCTATCGGCCGGGCGCTGCAAGTTTCTCAATCATTCTTGCGCTTAGGTCTTGGCCTGTCGCTGTTCGTGACCCTCGCCTTGACGGACCGCACCATCACCAATGAATTACAAGCCGGCATTCCACAAAAGGCGCCAGCATTCTTTTTTCTCGACGTGCGCAATGAAGAACTGCCTTTGTTTCGCGCCGCATTGGAAAAAGAAACAGGTGTCACCTCCATTGGCAATGCGCCCATGTTGCGGGGCCGCATCACCGAAGTCAAAGGCGTTGCGGCAGACAAGGTAACACCGCAACCCGGTGCGGCTTGGGCGTTGCGTGGCGATCGTGGCCTCACCTATTCCGCCACCTTGCCGGAAGGGTCAGAGCTTGTGGATGGGCAATGGTGGTCCAAGGATTATGCTGGCCCTCCACTCGTCTCACTTGTCGACGAGATTGCCAATGGTCTCGATCTCAAGATTGGCGACAAACTCAAAGTCAATGTGTTGGGCCGCGAATTGGAGGTTGAAGTGGCCAATCTGCGCCGTGTCAATTGGCGCAGCTTCGGCATCAACTTCGTCATGGTGTTTTCACCCAATGCCATACAGGCTGCACCGCACTCCCATGTTGTAACCGTAGAGATGCAAGGTGGCGAAGAAGCAAAACTGTTGAACACCATGGCCGCAACCTTTCCATCAGTCACCGCTGTGCGTGTCAAAGATGCGCTTCTCACCATCGGGCAATTGCTCGAACAAATGTTGGGGGCAGTGCGCGGTGCCAATGGCCTCACCTTGTTGACGGGCATTCTGGTGCTTGCTGGCGCCATGGCCTCAGGCCTTGCCACCCGGTCCTATGAAACTGTCATCCTCAAAACCCATGGTGCGACACGCAGGCAGTTGTTGCTGGCCTTCATCGTTGAGTATGGCCTCCTTGGTCTCGTCTCTGCAATTTTTGGCGTGCTCTCCGGCACTTTGGGGGCTTGGTATTTGGCTACTTTCATTTTGGAAATGCCGTGGAGCTTTTCGTGGCCTACGGCAATTTTGACAGCAGTTGTGGCCATGGTTCTGTCGATTGCGGCGGGATTGCTGGTCACCGCCCGTGCCCTGTCCGCCAAGCCGTCGGCCTATTTGCGCAATGAATAAGTGGCCCTTTGTTTTTTGGACGTCTTGCGATAGGTCTGTGCCATGGTTGTTTTAAACAGAATCTATACCCGCACCGGCGACACAGGCGAAACTGCATTGGGCTCCGGCGAACGTGTATCAAAAGCTGACTTGCGCATTGAAGCCTATGGTACCGTCGATGAGACAAATGCGGTTGTTGGCCTCGTGCGCTTGCACTGTGCCCATGTGCGGTTGCGTGAACTCGATGATATGTTGGCGCGCATTCAAAACGAGTTGTTTGATTTGGGTGCAGATCTCTGTGTGCCCGATCGCGGGCAGAAGTTGGAGTGGGAGCCCTTGCGCATGTTGCCGTCACAGGCGACACGCTTGGAATCCGAGATTGACCACCTGAACGAAGAACTGTCGCCTTTGCGCTCGTTCGTATTGCCGGGCGGCACACCTGCGGGCGCTTATCTGCACCAAGCCCGCACGGTCAGCCGCCGCGCTGAGCGTTTGATGGTGGCGTTGAATTCAGCTGAAGGCGAGAATGTGAGTGCTGCCGCCCTCACCTATATCAATCGCCTCTCGGATTTTTTCTTTGTTGCCAGCCGCTATGCCAATGCTGTTGCAGGTGATGGCGATGTGTTGTGGGTGCCAGGGAAAACCCGTTGATCCTATCAGCCGCAATTGCAGGGTTTTTGTTGGGCGGTAGTTTGATCATTGCCATCGGCGCGCAAAATGCCTTCGTCATGCGTCAAGGCGTTTTGAAATCTCATGTTTTCTGGGTCTGCCTGTTCTGTTCACTTTGTGACGCTGCGTTGATATGGGCCGGCGTGTTTGGTCTCGGTGCACTAATCAAGGCCGTACCCATATTCGTCCCCATCATGACCTATGGCGGCGCAGCTTTTCTAACCTGGTACGGCATCAAGGCATTGCGCCGTGCTTTGAACCCGACGGGCCTTGGTGCAAGTTCTGAAGCCGCCGCGAGCCTGTCATCCGTTTTGTTGGCCTGTGCTGGATTTACGCTCCTCAATCCCCATGTCTATCTTGACACCGTGATCCTGGTGGGCTCCATCGCCAATGCCCGCCCACAGGGTGAACAGGTTTCTTTTGCAACGGGCGCATCTGCCGCGTCGTTCGTGTGGTTTTTTGCACTGGGTTATGGTGCCAAGGCTTTGGGCCCTTGGCTTGGCCAGCCAAAAGTGTGGCGCATCATTGACTTCTGCATTGCCGGGGTCATGCTGTTGTTGGCGCTGAAATTGATCATGGGATAACGCCTGATGTTTGTGCCCTTAAAAGATGATAATCCGCTGAAGCTGATCCGCTTCCAATACGTGTCGCTGGCAATTATTGCGTTGAACGTTGTGCTGTTCCTGATTTCAGGTCCCATGCGCGGCGATGAAGCCTTGATGGTCACGGCAACGGGCTTCGGTGTGGTGCCAAGTGAACTTCTCGACGTTACGCGGCGCCTTGCGGGCGAGTTGAACCCAGTGTCAGAACCCGTGACACTTGTCACCTATATGTTTCTCCACGCGGGCTGGCTGCATCTGCTCGGCAATATGGCGTTTCTCTGGGTCTTTGCCGACAATGTCGAAGATGCCTTCGGGCATTTTGGCTTTGTATTGTTTTATCTCCTCTGCGGCATCACTGCGGCCGTTGCTCATGTGATCATGACACCCAACAGCCATGAACCCTTGATCGGTGCATCGGGGGCCATGTCGGGTGTGCTTGCAGCTTATTTATTGCTTTATCCGAAGGCGCGCATTTGGATTCTATTTCTCATGCGCATCCCTTTGAAAATTCCGGCATGGATTGTGTTGGGTGGTTGGCTGGCATTGCAAGTTGTGAGCTTGGGACTTGATCAACCTGAAGAACAGGCCGTAGCGTGGTGGGCCCATATCGGTGGCTTTGCCATGGGGCTGCTGTTCACGCTGCTCCTGCGCTCACCGCTGTTTGTAAAACGCGTGGCTTAAACTGCGATCTGCAAGGGCGCTTCGGCAAAGCCTCCCACATCGGCGCTCTCAGCCTCATTGGCCTGCAACAAATCTTCTAGAATTGCAGCTGCCACTTCCGGAGACTTGGCCAGCAGATGCACGTGAATTTCGTCAACGCCCTGACGGCGCAACGACACTAAATCCCGACCACCCAAAGGCCCATCCCAAAACGGGGTAAAGCGGCCAATGCCCAGCACAATGCGCAGAGGCCCTTCGCGTCTCACCGCCACATAAATGGCACCGGGCAGCGGCGGGCAATCATCCAGTCCATAGACAGAATGAATATATTTACGACCAGACGCCCCGGTCCAATACCAGAAGCGATCCTTAAAATCAGGGTCTGAGGGCAGGTCAGCGGCGATGGGGGTTCCGTGTATCAGCATGAGAACAAATATAGAACATACGACAAATCCTGTCAACCGCAAAATGCCGTGCCGCAATCACGGCAAGTTTTGCAGCCTTCCTTGTAATCAAGATTATTGCCGCCACAGGACGGGCAGTCCTCCACTGTGGCCAATTCTGTGAGCACTGATCCAGTGACAGCATTGGGTCTAAAGGTGGTGCAACCTTTCAATCCCAAACGCCAAGCGGTTTCATAAACCGAAACAAAATCCTTGAAGGCATAATCCGCCGGCACATTGATGGTTTTTGAAATCGAACTGTCAACATGCGCTTGCGCCGCCGCTTGCATGTTCAAGTGCTCATCAGCCGATAAATCGGCCATTGTCACCATGGCATCGGTTCTAGGTTTTTTGTGTTTCCGCCACAGTGCATAGCCATAGTCTTCCAACACCTCGGTGCGATGCGATCCGTCACGCTGCAAAATGCGGCGCTGCTGACTCAAGGCGAAGACGGGTTCTATGCCACTCGAGACATTACCCGCCAAAAGTGAAATGGTTCCCGTTGGCGCCACCGATGTCAGTAAGCCATTGCGCAGACCTGACTGCGCGACGGCGCGGCGCATGTCGGATGAAAGCGCCATGCCATAGTCTGTTGCCAAATACGCTTCAGCTGAAAATTTGGGGAAGCTGCCCTTTTCGGCAGCAAGTTCAATGCTGGCCTCCAACGCTGCATCTTGAATGATCGCCATCCAGCGCTTTGTCGCGGCAACGGCTGCAGCATCGCCATAACGCAGCCCACACATGAACAAGGCATTGGCCAATCCCGTAACACCCAATCCCAAACGGCGCTTGGCAAAGGCCTCGGCTTTCTGCTGCGGCAAGGGATAATTCGAAACATCCACCACATTATCAAGGAACCGAATGGCAATACGCGCCACATCGCCCAAGCGCTTTTCATCCAACTCCACTTTGTCCGTAAACGGATGAATCACAAAACGTGTTAGATTAAGCGAACCCAACAAACACGCACCATAGGGTGGCAAGGGTTGCTCACCACAGGGGTTGGTGCAAGAAATCGTCTCGCAATAGGCCAACGGGTTTTTGGCATTCACGCGGTCGATAAAAATCACACCCGGTTCTGCGACGTCATAAGTAGCCTGCATGATGCGTTGCCACAGGGCCTTTGCATCAACAGTTTTAAATACCCGTCCCCCGAACTGCAAAGGCCAAGGCCCATCGGCAGCGACGGCTTTCATAAATGCATCACTGACCAACACCGACACATTGAAATTGCGCAGACGCGATCCATCGCGTTTGGCCTCAACGAAGTCTTCAATGTCTGGGTGGTCACAGGCCAATGTGCCCATCATGGCACCACGTCTTGCCCCCGCTGACATGATGGTGCGGCACATGGCGTCCCACACATCCATGAAACTTAAAGGCCCCGATGCATCAGCCCCCACACTCATCACCGGCGCACCCTTGGGCCGCAGCGTTGAAAAGTCATGGCCAATCCCGCCGCCCTGTTGCAACGTTTGCGCCGCCTCACTGAGGCCGGAAAATATCCCCGGAATGGAATCAGGAATGCTTCCCATCACGTAGCAATTGAACAGTGTGACCGCCCGGTTGGTCCCAGCACCTGCCAGAATGCGTCCAGCCGGAATGAAAGAGAGATCCTGCATCACGGCAAAAAATTGCGCTTGCCATTGCCGCCGCAAGGTAGGCTGTTTCAGCCGCCGCAACAGCCTTAGCCACACGCGTCAGGGTTTCATCCAAAGACCCTTCAGCCGTTCCGTCGGGACGGACGAAACGGTATTTGGCCGACCAGATATCCTGTGAAATTGATGGCATCATCGGCAAAGAATACCGCCGATTTCACGCCGTTGTCCAGAGTTTGTTCTAGTTTTGTTTCGCGCGGGCTTCCGCAACCAAAGAAGCAGTGGAGGTCTCAATCGCCAGTTCCAACTGACGTTGAAAATCCGCCCGCTTCAGACCGGCAGGGATCGCCGGCAAAAACTCAATCACGATCGTTCCCGGGAAGCGCCGGAATTGTCGGCGCGGCCAGAACAATCCTGCATTCAAGCCAAATGGCACACACGGCACATTGAGCATGGCATAGAGTGCAGCTGCACCCGGCTTATAGTCAGGCGCAGCATCGGGTGCCTTGCGCGTCCCCTCGGGCATGATCACAATCTGCCGCCCGGCCTCAACTTCGCGCTTTGCACGCTTCACCATGTTGCGAATGGCAGAAGGACCAGCCGACCGTTCCACCGCGATCATGCGAAACTTCAATGCAAACCAACCAAACATTGGAATGTAGGTGAGCTCACGCTTCAACACCATGCAAGGGTCATCCAGCAAGGGCAGAATAGCAAACGTCTCCCATAGCGATTGATGCTTGCCCGCAACCAATGCAGCGCCTTGCGGAATGTGTTCGCGCCCTCTGACTTCCATATGCGTGCCGCACACGATCCGCAGCAACCACAATGACGAAGTGGCCCAAAGTTTTAGCGCCGCAATCGCCCATAGCCGTGGCGCAAAAAACAATGGCGAACCCACCACCAGAAATACGACTAGGTTGATATAGAACAACCGATTGAAAAGCAGTGAGCGAACAACGATCATCTGACCTCCGCCAGCATGCGCATCAATGTCAGGCGCGAGGTCACAAGTGCAATGGCGGTTGCAGCCATGGGTACCAACAAGAACCACGCCAGACTTTTCCAGTCGCCTTCCTGCGGCAGATAAAACAACCCCCGTGCCGCAGCAGCAACACCGTTGTTTTCGGCCACGCGCCAATGCCCCAACAGAAAGAATGTCACAACACCACCGAGTAATCCCAACACTCCTGCTAACGCACCCGATGCAATGAAACGACGATTGATTTCGCTGGCGATAAAATCATCATCTGCTCCCGCGATATGCAACACCTCCACCACATTGCGATTGGCCTCCAACACAGCGCGCGCTGCAAACACCACCATCGCGATGGCAGACAAACAAATGAGCGCCAGTATCAACGACGACAACAAAGTAAGCGTTCCAGCCATGCGGCGAAG
Organism: uncultured Alphaproteobacteria bacterium; assembly: GCA_963850355.1. Taxonomy (GTDB): domain Bacteria; phylum Pseudomonadota; class Alphaproteobacteria; order Rhizobiales; family Aestuariivirgaceae; genus Aestuariivirga. The sequence goes on along the minus strand of CAWKKP010000008.1, from coordinate 50,897 downwards.
TTCTGCCTCCCAGCGACGATGCGTATCAAGTCGCGCCGTGGGAACTGCAGCCCGTAGTGCTTCATCCATCGCCACAAAGTCAGGCGGCGTCTTGTCGTCAACCACCACACGCAACAGCCGCGGAATTGGCAAACTATCAAGCCCTTCCGAACCAATCCATGGCACAAGCAGTTTTTCGCCATCCTTACGGTCTAATACGGTGACCGATGCAACACCGCGTGTCTGTTCAAGCACGATCACCAGCTTGAGAATATCAGCATCCATGTCGCGTGTTGAAAGTTGTGGAAGCTGCACGGTCACTTCGCTCGACAACCCAGATGACCACTGCGTCACAGCACGGTTGATCAACAACATCGCTGCAACAGCAAGCACAGCCAGAAAACACATCACAGCCATCACCGCCGTCAGGCTGCGCAAAGGTGCTGCTGTTTTTGGTACAATGCTGCCGGGCTTTACAAAATCTGTCATGCCAACACTTTCAATCGGCCCTGCTCCAGATGCAACACGGGAGCATTCTTCAATTGCAACAATGCTTCATCATGGGTGGCCAACAGCACTGTTGTGCCTTGTCGGTTCAACTCCACCAGCAGGTGTAACAGGCGTCTGGCCAATGCGGGATCAACGTTACCCGTCGGCTCATCCGCCAGTAAAATATCAGGCTTCGAAATGACAGCCCGTGCAATGGCTGCCCGTTGTTTTTCACCGCCCGATAAAACCGGCGGCAGCGCTTCAAACTTGTCGCCCAGTCCAACCCAATCCAACAGGCTTTTCACATCTTCAGTATATTGCTGTGGATGTTGCCCGATGATTCTCAGTGGCAACGCCACATTCTCAAAGGTTGAGAGGTGATCCAACAGACGGAAATCCTGAAACACAACGCCCATGCGGCGGCGCAGGGCTGGCAAAGCCTTCCGGGGGCTGTTGACCACATCTTGCCCGAAAATCTCCAACCTTCCGCGTGTGGGGCGCAGCGCCATAAACAGCAAGCGCAACAAACTGGTTTTGCCAGCCCCTGAGGCCCCCGTTAAAAATGCAAATTGCCCACGCTCAAGCCTGAAGCTCACATCGCGCAACACTTCCGGTCCATTGCCATAGCGCAGACCCACGGCATCCAGTTGTAACACCAGTTCTATCCCTGATTCGGTTCTGACTCTGTTTAACCTGTAATTAACCATGACGGCAGATAGCTTTCACAGAATGATCGTTTCCTGCCCATCCTGCTCTACCCGTCATAACCTGCCTTCAATGGCCTCAGGTTCCATGGCCGTGACCTGCCGCTCCTGCGGCCACCGCTGGCGGGAAGCAGAAACCATTGATCTGATTGACATCAACGAAACGCCCATGCGACGCCTGCCAAGTGTCGTTGACCATGATGTGGCCCCCGATGTTGAAGCCTCGCGTCTGGGTCAACTGGCCCGCAATGCGCAGGAAGAGCACCAACTGAAACTGTTCAAACGCCGCCGCCGCATTCAGCAATGGGCCGTCTTTGGCAGTTTCGTATTGGCACCCTTTATTGCCGCGGCCTTTATGCCCGAAACCGTAGTCAGTGCTGCCCCCATCAGCATCAAGGCCTACAAAGCCTTGGGCTATGATATCAATCTCTATGGCCTCGAAGTACGCGCCGTTGAGCGTGAACATGTCATTGTTGACGGCCAGCGCATCCTCGCCATCAAGGGTCAAATCTCGAATCTGGATGATGAAGTGCGGCGGATTCCTTGGTTGCGCTTTGCCCTATTGGGACCATCAGGTGAAGAACTCTATACGTGGAATCTCGATACAGCGGCAAAACCGCTGCGACCCGGCGAAACAACAAGTTTTGTCACGCGTTTATCCGCCCCACCAGAAGCTGCTGACAATCTACAAATTCGCTTTGCACGAGCCGATGAGATTGGCTTAAAGCAAATACATGACAAGCCATAACATTGACGGATATCAGATTGATGTCCTTTTTTCAGAAACCGAAATTGCAACCCGCATCAAAGCGCTCGCCCACGAGATTGCCGATCTGAAGCCCGAACGGCTGTTGGTCATTCCGGTGCTCAAGGGCAGCTTCATTTTTGCAGCAGATCTTATTCGCGCCATGCACCATGCCGGGTTATCGCCGGAAGTAGATTTCATGATCCTCGCCTCCTACCGCGAAGGCACGCGCTCTTCGGGCAAGGTTGACGTGGTGCGCGATATCGAAACCGATGTAACAGGTCGCGATGTATTGCTGATCGATGACATTCTTGAATCAGGCCGCACACTGGCCTTTGCCAAAGACTTGATCACAGCCCGCGGTGCACGTCGCACTTACAGTGGTGTGTTGCTCAACAAGCCCGGACATCTGGCCGCCAACATCAAAAGCGATTTCACTGGCTTTGATTGCCCTGATAAATTCGTTGTGGGCTTCGGCATGGACATGGCACATCAATTCCGCGAACTGCCATTCGTTGGTCACGTCGTGTCGGGACCAAAGGTTTAATAAAGGCCGCGCAACAGCCGATCAATATAGGCTTTTTCCTGATCCGAAAGACCGCGCTCATTGGCTTTAGAGCGTAAGGTTTCCAAAATCTCACGCGCCTTTTGTGCGGCTTGTTCATTCGGCAGCATATCTTGATCCGGTCCTGTGTCAGGATTGCGTGTGGCGCGTGGACGTCCCAGCGGGTCATCTTCACCACCACGACCTTCGCCATCCCGGGCTTCACCGTCAGCTTGCCCCTGACCATTTTCGCGCATCTGTTGGGCGAGCTCTTGTGCGCCTTTGCGCATTTTGTCGAGGGCTTCGCCTTGCTTTTGCAACGCACCTTCTTTGTCACCTTGTTTCAGGCTTTCACCTGCTTCACCCATCGCACGTTCAGCATCTTCAAGATTCTTGTTTTGCCCGCCTTGACCGCGCAAACCTTCAAGCTGCTTTTTCAATTGCTGCTGCTTATCAGCAAGGCCTTTGCCGTCACCGGGCTGATCGCCACCTTCACCCTCTTGCCCCGGTTGTTCACCTTGGCCTGGCATGCGTTGCGTATCATCCATCAGGCGCTTTTGCTTTTTCATCATGTCGCCGAGGCCTTGCATCATGTCTTCCATCTGGCCATCGCCACCGGATTGCTGCTGGCCACCGGGCTGCAAATTTTGCAACAATTGATCGAGCTGCTCCAGCATCTGCTGGGCCATGTCGTTGTTGCCGCCTTTTGACATCTGCTCCATTTCATCGAGCATTTTTTGCAAGTCTTCGCGCGAGATTGATTTGTTATCTTGCCCGTCTTGCGGAGGCTTTGAGCCACCTTCTGCCGCACGGCGTTCGGCTTCATCGCGCATGGCATCCAGATATTTATCCATCGCACCGCGCAACTTATCCATCAGCTCTGCAATGCGCTCTTGTGGCGCACCTTCGCGCAAAGCTTTTTCCAATTCTTCTTTCAGCGCTTTCAATTCGGCTCGCAAATCCGACAGCGAACCATCCTCCAGTGCCACAGCCAAATCCCACATCATGTCCATGGCGTAATGAATGTCTGAATAGCCCGAAGCATTGCGCAACCGCGACGAAATAGCGCCCATCACCATCGACGGCGTATGACCCTCAAACAATCCCTTAGGATAGAGATTGAGCGCATCAATCAATTCACCCACATGGGCGGCGCGTTCGGGATAAAGCACCAGTTGTTTGCGCTGTTCAATCAAGGCCCGGGGCAAGGCCCGTGCGAACACCCGTTCTGGCAGCTTGAATGTTTCTGCTACAATTTTGCCTTCCTGCCCCGCCGCATCAACAGCCGTCATATTCAGTGTCACCATGAAGCCGGCCCATGGATGTTTTGCCAGATCAAAGCGTGAAGTGCCTTTTTCATCTTTATTTGTTCGCGCGGCGCAGAACAAATTTTAACTCAGGTGGATCAAACAGAAAAATGCCGTTTGAGTCAAAACCTGTTTGACCATCTTGCTCATCAGCCAATTCCATTTCACCGGCCATTTTTTTAACGCCGTAATCATCTTGCGCTTGCCACTTCAGAGACAGGCTGCCCTTCGAGTCTCCAACGGGTTTTTCCGTCAGCACAAGTGTTGGCGGCGCATCAGGCAACAATGCAATTGGCCAGCGCGCCAATTCGCGACCACCGTCTCGCACAACAATCGTTACAGGGCGTTCGAGTGTAGTCTCCGCCGTCAGCGCACTATTCTTGATCTCAGACTTCACGGTCATATCCGTCAATTCTAGATCATCGCCGGGCGTCAGAAATAAAAGCTCTGGGTTTGATGCCCCTGAAACACGCAACGTGAAAATCGCTTTTTCTGGCACTTCAATATCAGCGCCAGATGCCAATTTTTCCGTCATCGCAGGACTGGTCAACAACAACGGCGGACGCCCCGTGTAAGCGGGAGGTTTCAACCAAGCGTCGAGACCCAAAGGAATCGCAGGCACAGGCGGTGTCATGCGCACGGCTTCGCGAATGTTCTGTGTAAATGAGCCTTGCCCCAAAATCAGTGTGGCAACCAAGGCGAGTGCAACAGGCACACGCAACGCATAAGGGTCAAACTGCCTCCAGCGCGATTGAGGCGGGACCACTTTTACATGACCAAGCTTTGCCAATTGCCGCTGCTTGTGTTCTTCCCACATCGCCTCAGCACGCGGGTCCATAATTTCTGTGGCGAGATCATCTTCAGCACTCGAAAGACCGCGATGCGAGACGTCAGAAGCGCGCTCAAGCTTGCGCAGGGCATGCAGCCGTTTGATGCGTTTCATACTGAACAGCGGCAACACCGTCCAAACCAAGCTGCCCAAAATTGCAGTGACGATGGCCAATCGAACTACAACCGGCAATGAGCTCAAGACACCAGACGCCAACACGATGCCAGCTACGCCGAGTACCATCAGCGGCTTTGCCCAAGCTGCCCATAGGTTTTCAAAGCCCATGAAAAAGCGCTGCCAAACCACCTTACGGTTTAAGCGGTGCAGTCCCTCAGGCTTTTGGTCCATGCTCATGTCCCGTTGTTATTACCACAATCTGGCTGATTTGTGCCCTTACAAACAGTCCATCAAGTCGTTTGCCACGGTGCCAACGCGTCAAGTCCGATCAATTCTTCGTAACTGGGACGCGCGCGGACCACGGCATAAGAGGTGCCTTTGACCAAAACCTCCGGCACCAACGGCCGAGTATTATATGTGCCTGCCTGTACTGCGCCATAGGCCCCCGCTGTCATGATGGCCAAAAGATCGCCCTGTTCAGGCCTTGGCATGCGGCGGTCCTTGGCAAAATAATCGCCTGTCTCACACACCCCACCCACCACATCGGCAACAATCATGTCTCCCGATTTGCGACTTTCTTCCACAGGCCAGATATCGTGATGGGCATCGTAAAGTGTCGGCCGGATAAGATCATTCATCGCACCATCCTGGATGACGAAGGATTTACCCTCTGCGTCCTTCACATAGATAACGCGTGTAACAAGAATGCCCGCATTGCCAACAAACATGCGACCCGGTTCCAAGACAAATTTTAAACCAAGGGGACCCAAGACACGCTTCACCATTGCCCCATATTCATCAGGGTGCGGCGGCACATCATTGTCGCCGCGATAGGGAATGCCAAGTCCACCACCCAAATCAAGGTGGCGAATGTTATGACCATCGTTCAAGAGTTCTTTGGTCAACTCACCCATCAAGCCATAAGCTTTTTCAAAGGGCTCAAGCGTGGTGATCTGACTGCCGATATGCATGTCGATCCCAGCAATTTCGATGCCCGGCAGTTTTGCAGCATTGCCATAAACCTCACGCGCTCTCACCCATGAGATACCGAACTTGTCTCCCGCCTTGCCGGTTGAAATCTTGGCATGAGTTTTGGCATCAACATCAGGATTGACGCGGATCGAAACCTTTGCCCGCTGCCCCATGCGCGTGGCAACGGCGGATAACAGCTCAAGTTCTGGCTCTGACTCGACGTTGAAACAGGCAATACCTTCTTTCAATGCAAACGCCATTTCGCGCGCTGTTTTGCCAACGCCTGAGAACACAATTTTGCGCGCCGCAACACCAGCTGCAATGGCGCGCCGAAGTTCCCCCTCCGACACCACGTCCATGCCAGCCCCTTGCTCCGCCATGGTTTTGATCACGGCTTGGTTGGAGTTGGCTTTCATGGCGTAACAGATCAAGTGATCCGTACCCTCAAACGCCTTGTCCATCACCTGATAGTGCCGTTCCAATGTGGCAGTAGAGTAGACGTAAAAAGGTGTTCCAACATCATCAGCCAATGCTGACAGGTTGACGTCTTCGGCGCACAGCACGCCGTCACGGTATTGAAAATGATGCATGCTATTGGCTTTGTGTAAATTGTGTCGGCGCTTCAGGATCACCACGTACGCCACAAGCTGTGAGACTGAGCGCGATGAGGAGGGAAAGAATAAGTTTGTTCATCGGCCTTTGCCTTTCAAAATTTTCAACCAGCGCGTTGCTTCGCGTTTTACGTTCACAGGTGATGTTCCACCAAACGAGCGCCGTTGGGCAACTGAATTTTCAACCGTCAGCACTTTGAACACAGTTTTGTCGATCCGTGGCTCCACAAACTGCAAATCAGCGAGGGAGAGTTCATCAAGACGCAATTTCTTCTGTTCAGCCAGTGCCACGACTTGGCCCGTCACATGGTGGGCATCACGAAACGGCATGCCCAATGTCACTACGAGCCAATCCGCAAAATCAGTTGCAACAGCATAGCCGGTGGAAGCAGCCCGGTGCATTTCCAGCGCGTTGGCTTTCATATCGCTGACCATGCCTGTCATTGCGGCAACGGCAAGTGCGAGATTGTCGACAGCATCAAAAACCGGTTCCTTGTCTTCCTGCATGTCCTTCGAATAGGTCAGTGGCAATCCCTTCATCACCACGGCCAGTGCGGTGAAGGCACCCAATATGCGCCCCGGTTTAGCCCGCACCAATTCCGCAGCATCGGGATTGCGCTTTTGCGGCATGATCGAAGAACCGGTGGTGAATTTATCTGACAACTCCACAAATCGAAATTGCGCCGAACACCAGAAAACAATTTCTTCGGCAAGTCGTGACAGGTTGATGGCCGCTATCGTCGAGGCGGCAAGAACTTCGAGCACGTGGTCACGAGATGAAACCGCATCCATGGAATTGCGCATGGGTCCATCAAATCCCAAGGCTTTGGCTGTCATCACCCGATCAATCGGATAGGGCGTACCAGCGAGGGCCGCCGCACCCAGTGGCGATATATTGATCCGCTTGCGGGCGTCCTGAAAACGCGAACGGTCCCGTGCCAGCATTTCGACATACGCCAACAGGTGATGACCGAAGGTGATGGGTTGCGCGACTTGTAAATGAGTAAAGCCCGGCATGATGGTCTTGGCATGCAACAGCGCTTGTTCCGCCAGTGCCAATTGCAGGCCCTTGAAAGCCTCATCTAAACCGTCGATCACATCACGAAGATAAAGCCTGACATCCGTTGCGGCTTGGTCATTGCGTGAGCGCGCCGTATGCAACCGCCCCGCCGGTTCACCAATCAGCTCCTTCAAACGTGATTCGACATTCATGTGAATGTCTTCAAGAGCTTCTGAGAAATGAAACGTACCAGAATCGATTTCAGCCTTGACGGCGTCCAATCCCCTGGCAATCGCCGCTGCATCTGCCTTGGTGATAATTTTTTGCTTTGCCAACATGGCGGCATGGGCTTTGGAGCCTGCGATGTCCTGTGCGAATAACCGTTTGTCAAAACCGATAGACGCATTGATCGCCGCCATGATGGCAGATGGGCCTTCCGAAAAACGCCCGCCCCACATTTTATTTGCCATCATCATCACCATATTGCAGTGGAAACGCCCATGAGCATGTCCAACATGAAAAAATCCTTCGCCGTCCTACCATTGCTGATTGTTGTGGCGCTGGGCGCTTATGGCATTTACCTGCAGAATAGTGAACCCCGCAAAGTCGAAACGCCAGTAGCGACAGTTGCAGGAAGCGGTTTTACCAAGGCACTGGCCAAAGGCGCGTTGGCAGGCTTCCTGATCCACCCGGAACGCCGTGATATTCAACCATTCAGCTTCACCGACGCCAAAGGCCAAATACTTGATCTGTCACATTGGAAGGGCCGCGTGGTATTGCTTAATCTTTGGGCCACGTGGTGCGCACCCTGCCGCAAGGAAATGCCGGATTTGGCGAAGTTGCAAGCGACCTTGGGTGGATCTGATTTTGAAGTTGTGGCATTGAGCCTTGACCGAAAAGGCCTTGCCGCCTCGCAGGCTTTTCTCGCGGAAACGGGTGTGACCAACCTTGCCGCTTACATCGAACCAGAAGCCAAAGCCTTGGCGGCCCTGCAAGCATTAGGTCTACCCGCCACCATCCTTATTGATCGAGGCGGCAAAGAAGCAGGCAGATTGTTAGGGCCAGCAGATTGGGGCTCACCCGAGGCACTGGAATTGGTCAAGGCGTTGCTGGCGGAGAAATAATTAACGCGTCGGCACCGGCTTTTCACCGCGGTAGTCATAGAAACCGCGTTTGGTTTTGCGTCCGAGCCAACCAGCCTCGACATATTTGACCAACAGCGGACAGGGGCGATATTTTGAATCGCTCAACCCCTCATGCAGCACCTGCATAATCGAAAGACAGGTATCAAGACCGATGAAGTCTGCCAGTTGCAGCGGCCCCATGGGGTGGTGCGCACCCAATTTCATGGCCGTATCGATCGCCTCGACGCCACCGACACCTTCGTACAAGGACTAAACCGCTTCATTGATCATCGGCAGCAAAATGCGATTGACGATGAAGGCGGGAAAATCTTCTGAGACGGCGATGGTTTTATCGAGTGACAACGCGAACTCTTTGACCGTCACAAATGTTTTATCATCCGTGGCGATACCGCGAATAAGCTCAACCAGTTCCATCACAGGAACCGGGTTCATGAAATGCACACCCATGAATTTTTCGGGGCGATCCGTATTGGCAGCAAGCCGTGTGATCGAAATCGACGAGGTGTTGGACCCGAGCAGTGCCTCTGGCTTTAAATGTGGACACAGGGCTTCGAAAATCTTGTGCTTGGTCGCTTCATTTTCAGTGGCGGATTCAATGACGAGATCATGGCTGCCAAAGCCCGCATAGCCATCAATGCCCGTGATCCGCGCCAAGGCGGCGGTGCGTTGTGCCTCGGTGATTTTGCCGGACTTCACTTGCCTTGCCATATTGGCGGCGATCTGCTCCTTGCCCGCGCTCACCCGCTCCGGGGCGATGTCAAAAACACCAACATCCATGCCCGCAAGCGCACAGACATGGGCGATGCCAGAGCCCATTTGCCCTGCACCTACAACACCGACTTTTGTGATTTTCATGTGGATTTTCGACTTTTGAAATTCAAAACGAAGGCAGAACCTAATCCGCTGCACGGCGCACCGCAAGCGCCTTTCGCAGTTGCGAAAAGAGCCATCATGTCACAGTCACTTAGGCTCCAGAAAGCTTGGGCGTCTTCATCAAAACCCGCAGCACCTGGGCTAAGTCTTGGCCGCGCTTCAGGATCAATCCGCCTTGCGCCACCACGGCATATTGGCCTTGCTTCCGGGCCAGCGTCGGATCTTTGACAATGCGATAAAGCGGTTGTTCAGCCGCCCGGCGAAACACCGAAAACGTAGCCTTGTCACGGCCAAAATCCATGGCGTAGTCACGCCATTCGCCCGCCGCAACAAATCGCCCGTAGAGATTGAGGATCAAACCCAACTCTTGGCGATCAAAGCGGATGGGTTTGGCGGGCGACGGAAAGCGGAGCACGTCAGCGGATGATTCGCTCCGCAATTGCTCATCGACACTGTTATCCATGCGTTGAACCCCACACGTTATCAGACCGTCACATTGGGGTGCTTCGCTGATTTTTGCAAGGTGGGTGCAAAAACCCAATTTCCGCCCCATTTGCACCAAGTCTTGGCCACCTTGCGGGATAATAAATGTGTTGTTGCCTCGATAGCCCGGCTGAGCGGCTCCGGTTCCAAGCCCCCCAGCCCCCCTGAGCTTCAAGCTCGGCCGGGCGTATAGTTTAAGTGGCGTAATGCGTGGTGAGTTAGTCATGCGTAGCTTTTAATACGGCCGGTTTTTCAACCGGCCGTTTTTTTTGTGACCTTGACGGCTGCAACTTGCCCCCCATATTGCGAACACAAGGTGGGGTTCGGAATGGCGAAAGCAGCAAAAGTCGATATGGGCAAACCACAGGCGTTTCAGGCCGAGGTTGCCAAACTCTTACAACTCATGGTGCATTCGGTTTATTCAGACCGCGATGTGTTCCTGCGTGAGTTGATTTCGAATGCGTCCGACGCCCTTGATAAGCTGCGCTACGAAGCCATCGCCAAGCCCGAGCTGTTGGAACAAGATCCAACCCTGACCATTTCAATTGCTGTCGATAAGAAAGCAAAGACACTGACGCTGAAAGATACGGGCCTTGGCATGTCAGCCGAAGAGCTTGCCAGCAATCTCGGCACCATCGCAAAATCCGGCACCGAGGCCTTTGTCAAAAAAGCCAAAGACGCGCCTGATCTGATCGGAAAATTTGGTGTGGGTTTTTATGCAGCCTTCATGGTGGCCGACCGTGTGACCGTCACGTCCCGCAAGGCCGGTACCCGCAAAACCCACACATGGGAATCAGATGGTCTTGGCACTTTCACGGTCGAAGAAGCAGAAACTGCAAACCGCGGCACCGTCATTATTTTGCATCTCAAATCCGATGCCAAAGATTTTCTTGAGTCGTGGAAAATTGAAAGCGTCGTTAAAGCCTACTCCGATCACGTGGCCCATCCAATATTGCTCGCAGGTGAGGGAGAGTCGCGCCAGCTCAACTCAGGCAGTGCCATTTGGTCGCGTGCCAAAGGTGAAGTCACGAAAGAGCAGCACAAGGAATTCTATGCCGCACTCGCCCACTCTGAAGGTGACCCGGCACTGACCATTCACTATCGCGCCGAAGGTCGGCATGAATACAGCGTGCTCTTGTATGTGCCGGGCGAGCGGCCTTTTGACCTCTATGACCCTGAGCGCAAGGGCCGTCAGAAGCTTTACGTACGCCGTGTTTTCATTGCCGATGATGCACAATTGTTGCCACCCTACTTGCGCTTTTTACGCGGCGTGGTGGACTCATCCGATATGCCGCTGAACCTGTCCCGCGAGATGCTGCAGAATAATCCGGATGTAGCAGCCTTGCGAAAAGCCATCACCAACCGCGTTTTGCAAGAATTGAAAAAGCTGGCGGATAAAGACCAGGCAGCCTTCACCAAAATCTGGGAGCTTTATGCCCCTGTGATTAAAGAAGGCCTCTATGAGGATTTCGAACGCCGCGACCAGCTGTTTGACATCGCCCGCTTTGCCTCGACCAAAGCCCCAGTCATGACTCTGAAGGACTATGTCGCAGGACTAAAGGAAAACCAGACGGCGATATATTATATCACAGGCGAAGATGCGAAAAAGGCGGCCTCCAGCCCACAGCTTGAAGGCTATAAGGCCCGCGACATCGAAGTGCTGCTGTTAACCGACCCTGTGGATTCATTCTGGGTGCGAAACACCATGGGCTTTGAGGGCAAGCCCTTTGTGTCGGTCACACAAGGGTCGAGTGATCTTGAAAACATCAAAGCTGCAGATGCGCCAAAGGACGAGCCAAAACCAGACGATGCAACACAAACGCTGATCACCGCCATGAAGCTAGCCCTTGCTGACAAAGTAAAAGATGTGCGCGTGTCAAAACGCTTGACCGACAGTGCGGTTTGCTTGGTCAATGACAGTGCATTGGATCGCAACTTGGAACGACTATTATCGCGGCAAAAGGATTCCGGTGTTTCAATCAGTGCGCCGGTGCTGGAAATCAACCCCAATCACGGTCTGATCAAAGCCCTTGCAAAATCATCTGATGTAGATGCCGCTGCGCACTTGTTACTTGATCAAGCTTTTATTTTGGAAGGTGAACAGCCCGCAGACCCCGCAGGCTTTGCCAAACGACTAGGTGACGTGATGGCGAAAGCTTTCAGCTAAACCGCAACACTCTTGAGCCACGGCTTTTCTCAATCACCTTTTCAACTTTTTGCATCGTCATTGCAAAGGCTTGTGCGCTTGATGTGTTGAGCCGCTGCGCCAAATAGCAGCCAGCAAGATAATCACCTGTGCCGTTGGGAATAGCGTGGTGGCGCGGCATCAGGTGCCGTTGAGTCTCATCGGCTGTTACAAGCAACGTAGCCAAAGCGTCATCGCCTTCAGGCACCGAGGTCACAATTGTTTCGGCTGTGTGAAGTTTTTTGACCGCCTCATTGATGTCAAGGCGACCCGCCAACCACGTCAATTCGAACAGATTTGGCGTCGTGATTGTAGCCAAAGGCAGCAGTTGGTCACGTATCGCTTCGGCCACATCAATTGCCACATAAAGTGCGCCATGGTCCCCGATGACCGGATCAACCAACACATGAAGCAATGGATTCATTTCCTTAAGAACGGCAATTTGTTTCGCAACCGCAATGACTTGCGCTGCGGAAGCAAAGTAACCTGTCATCACCCCTGAAAGCCCATCAAAGCCATTGAGATTGGCGACGGCGGACAGCATCTCCTGCATCATGCTGCTGGTGTTGCTTGGCCAATGGGTTTTCCGTGGCCGGGGTGATTCGATAACAACACCGTCGGAAGCTGCATGACCTCGTGACCCGCAGCTTGCAGCACCGGAACGGCCACTGAATTACCAACCGGGCCAAATACTGTTTGCGAGGACACACATAAAACCAGCGCCATCAGATCACGTTTTTTTCAAAGAAGGGTTCTCGCGTCAACACGCGCCGATAATCCAGGCGCGACACATCAATGCTGCGATACGCGCCATAAATAATCTGCTCGGCAGTCAAAAGCCCAGACGCTGGCCCTTGCTGAATGCCGTGGCCCGAAAAGCCATTGGCAAAGATAAAATTGCTGAGGGTTGGATGGCGGCCATAAATTCCATTCTGATCGAGGCTGTTATAATCATAGTGCCCCACCCACGAACCCACCACTTTCAAGGACTCAAACACCGGAATGCGTTCCGCAAGTGAAGGCCAAATCCGTTCCTCAAACCAATTATGGTCAACTTCCCAGTCAATCACTTGAGGTTCATCCACCTCTTCAGGAGAATTGCCACACAGAAAATTCCGCCCTTCCGGCCGCACATACATGCCCGATGCATCTGTTGTGAGGGGGCCTTGTCGCAACGCATCAGGAGCATCCGGGCAATCCAGCACATAGACATAACGTTTACGGGGGCCGACCGGCAGTTCAATACCAGCCAGTGCAGCCAGCGCTCCGGCACCTGCCCCCGCCGCGTTGACGATTTCTCCGCATTGAAGGGTCTCACCTGATTTGAGAGCTACCGCAGTGACGCGTGAACCATCATGTGCCAAAGCCGTGACCCGATCAGCGATCAACTCAACACCCTTGGCCAAGGCGGATTTCCGAAACAGGCTCATGAGAGAATAAGGGTCGAGCCAGCCTTCGCCTGACTGACCAAAGCAACCCGCAGCAACACCATCAGTATTGAGATAGGGAAAGCGCTTTTTCAGTTCAGCAGCATTCAACAAAACAGTGTCGGCCCCACAGGCCATTTGGGTGGCGTGGTTTTCCTCCAAAACCGAAAGCCCTTCGATTGAGGCCATGATGAGATAGCCTTGCTCCTTGAACCCAACATCGGCATCGGAGCCGAACTCTTGTTTCAAATTGCGCACCAATTTCAGTCCAAACATCGAGAGCGCAATATTCTCTGGTGCTGAAAACTGCTGCCTTAGACCACCCAATGAAAGTGCAGTACAGCTTTGCTTGAAACTGGTGTCCATTTCCACAATGGCAATGGAGCCCTTGTAACCAAGCTTCTTCAAATAATAGGCGGTCGCCGATCCAACAATCGCCCCACCCACAATCACCACGTCAAACTTGCGCATTTGGGAACTCTGCCTCAAACATTTACCGTCTCAAGAGCCACATCGAGGTCAGATATAGTTCGCGTCCATCAACCAGAGCAGCAAGGACGCCGACACAGCAGCAAGCCCCGTTCCCAGTGCCACTGCACCTGTCACGGCAGGCACAGCCTCATCATTTTTCTGCGCAAACAAAAACGCATTGGCCCCAGTGGGCATGGCGGCAAACAATACAGCCACTTTGATCCAGAGCGGCGGCAGGGTGACGGCGTAACGCGCCAGCAAAAACACACAGATCGGCATCAACACCATTTTCAAACCAATCAACGCGAACATGCCGCTCCATGACCCCCGCAAACTATAGGCTGACAAGGACACACCCAGCGCGACCAGACGCCGTTGGCACACTGGCATCCGAGAGCATCGACAGGATTTTATCTGGCACGGGGTGCAAGCCCAAACCCGTGAGTCGCCACAGTCCACCTGCCAGTAGCGCCAGAATAATCGCATTCCCGGCCAACATTTTGAGAAGGCTTTTCGCCGTTTCTGCAAATGAGAAGGTAGCGGAGTGTCGGGATAGTTCACGGTGCAACGTGGCCGTGAACCACAGCACCGGCGCATGAATTGACAAGATCATGCCAAGCGGCACGGCAATGCCTTGGCCAAAATGTGCGAGTGCCAAGGGTGTTCCAAGCAAGGCCAGATTGCCAAAGCCCGTGGCCATTGAGGCTGCTGCACCACCGGAAAAATTCAAGCTGTCAATAAAGCGTGAGGCCACGGCAGCCGCAATCCATGCCACACCAAGTCCGCCAAAAAATGCAAACCACAAGGCCCAAGGCGCGCCATCCTGCGCCACCATATTGGCAACAGTGCGAAACAGAAAGGCGGGGATCGCAAGATTGAAAACAAAAAGCGTAATGCCACGCCCTGCCGCAGCATCAATGATACTGGCTTTGGCGAGAACATAGCCCAACACGATAAGCCCGAAGACGGGGAGGACCGTGTTGATGATGGCGTTCATCGTTTTGTACTCGCAGCGCCTGACTTGGCCTCGAAAGGCGCTACAGCCAAGAATGGCTTTCAGCGTTCTGCTTTTCAAAGCTCGCGATGCTATCCGCCTTCTCCAGCGTTAAGCCAATGTCATCCAAACCATTCATCAAGCAATGCTTGCGGAACGGGTCAAGGTCAAACTTGATCGTGCCGCCATCGGGCCCTCGAATTTCTTGTTTCGGCAGATCAATCGTGATCGTGGCATTGGCACCTCGTTCCGCGTCATCCATCAACTTCTTCAAGTCCTCAGGCGAAACCACGATGGGCAAAATGCCGTTCTTGAAACTGTTGTTGTAAAAAATGTCGGCAAAGCTGGTGGAGATCACGCAGCGAATACCAAAATCCAAAAGCGCCCAAGGCGCATGCTCGCGTGACGAACCACAGCCGAAGTTATCGCCCGCCACCAAAATCTGCGATTTGCGATAGGCAGGTTGGTTCAAAACAAACTCCGGCAATTCCTTGCCGTCTTGCGAGAAGCGCATTTCATAAAACAGCGACTTTCCCAAGCCCGTGCGCTTGATGGTTTTCAAGAACTGCTTGGGGATAATCATATCAGTGTCGATGTTGACGATATTCAGCGGAGCCGCCACACCTGTGAGAACGTCGAATTTTTGCATTTTTCAATTCCTTACGCAGCTAAGTCAACCGAGGCCGCTTCATCAGCACCGATCATCAAGTTGAGATTTTGGACAGCAGCGCCCGAGGCACCTTTGCCGAGATTGTCATAAATCGCCATCAACACCACTTGGCCACGGGCATCATTGGCAAACACATTGAGCCGCATATTATTGGTGTTGTTATTGACCTGCGGGTTCAGCGCATCAACATGTATCGAGTGCTGCCACTTCAATAAAGCGGGCGCCGCGATGATAGGCCGAGATCACAGCATGAAGTTCGGCTCCTGTCACACCCGATTTGAGTTGTGACATATGAAGCGGCACTGAGGTCAACATGCCCTGAGCAAAATTACCAACCACGGGCTGGAACAATACATCGTGGGCAAGGCCGGTATAATGTTTCATCTCTGGCAAGTGCTTATGATGCAATGACAAGCCATAGGGCGCATAATGCGATGCGGCTTCACCCTTCGCCACATAGTCTTCAATCATTTTCTTGCCGCCGCCCGAATATCCAGACACGCCGCCATAGCTCAACGGCACATCACGGGACAAAAGCCCCGCTGTAATCAGTGGCTTTACCAAGGCGATCAAACCCTGCGGCCAGCAACCGGGATTGGCGACAAAGCGCGCATTGGCAATACGGTCAGCATGTTTCGCATCAAGTTCTGGAAAGCCATAGGCCCAGTCCGGATTGATCCGAAACGCTGTAGAAGCATCAATAACCCGCGTCTTCGAAGCTTCATCAATCAGGTCAACCGCTTCCACGGCAGCCTCATCGGGCAAACACAAAATGGCAACATCAACACTGTTGAGCAATTCACGCCGTGCTGCTGCGTCCTTGCGTCGTGCCGGATCAATTGACACCAGCTCAAGATCGTTGCGGTTTTTCAAACGGTCGCGGATTTGAAGACCAGTCGTACCCGCTTCGCCGTCGATGAATATGGTGGGTTTTGTGCTCATTGACGGGGCTTCTAAACCCTCACGGTCGAGGTTTCAACATGAACGGAAAATAAATGAGCGCCTCAGAATTGGTTCAGCAGACTTCTCCTAAAACCAAAACATCGAAACGCCTACCCCTACTAACCGAACCCCTGAAAGGACGACCCCAAATGAAAAAGCTCTTGATCGCACTTGCTGCCGTAACAACAATCGCTGCAGGCGCTTCAACCGCCCAAGCCAAAGTTAACTTTGACGTCTACATCGGTGGCTACGGCAATGGTCACGGCCACGGTTATGGTCACGGTTACACACCTTATTATGAGCCAGTTGGCTACTACACCCGCCAGTGCCACTTCGTGAAGGTGAAGGTTGTATCCTGGTACTACGGCGAACGCGTTGTATCATGGAAGAAGAAGAAGGTCTGCAACAAGGTTTATGTCGGCTACTAATCGACCAACGCATTAAAACAAAACCGCCTGCGCTTCTCCCACGCAGGCGGTTTCTTTATTCAAAATTGGCTGCAATTAATCGCAGAAAAACATGCAAGCATTTTGGCCCGAAGCATTCATGGCCTGCACCGTTGTAAAGGCGGCAAGGCCACCCGTGACCGTGGTCACAAACACGAGTGCCAAAAATACGCGACGCAAGAACGCAGCATCAGCTTTAACTGTTGTATTCACAAGAAATTCCCCTTCAACGCTCACACACCGACAGCCCCCGCTGTCCGACTCATGCTTAGCGCGTAAGCCGTGTCTTTAGCGTAAAGAAAAGGTTAATCAACCCTTAATACCGGACTTGGTTTACGTGTGGCGAATGTCCACAAAACGCCCAGCCAATGCTGCTGCCGCTGCCATTTGTGGAGATACCAAGTGCGTACGCCCCTTGTAGCCTTGGCGTCCTTCAAAATTGCGATTCGACGTTGAGGCCGCACGTTGGCCGGGCTTCAATTGGTCAGGGTTCATGGCGAGGCACATGGAGCAGCCGGGCTCACGCCACAGGAAACCTGCTTCAATAAAGATTTTATGCAAACCTTCAGCCTCAGCCATTTCTTTCACAAGGCCTGAGCCCGGAACGATCATGGCGTAGTCCAGATTGGCGGATACTTTTTTGCCGCGCACAACTTCTGCCACGGCGCGCATGTCTTCAATACGGCCGTTGGTGCAGGAACCGATCCAGATCACGTCCAGTTCAATGTCAGTGATCTTCTGGCCCGCAGTAAGGCCCATATAGTCCAGCGCGCGAATTTTGGATTGGCGCTTGCCTTCGTCAGCGATGAGCGACGGATCAGGCACCGCACCCGATACAGAAACCACATCTTCAGGCGACGTGCCCCAAGATACGATGGGCGGCAAATTTGCAGCATCCAATTTAACGATGCGATCAAAATGCGCGCCTTCATCGGTCACCAGGGTTTCCCAATACTTCAGCGCCTTATCCCATTGCTCGCCTTTGGGGGCTTTGGGTTTGCCCTTTAGAAATGCATAAGCCTTTTCATCGGGCGCAATCATGCCAGCGCGCGCACCACCTTCAATCGTCATGTTGCAAACCGTCATGCGGCCTTCCATCGACAAATCGCGAATGGCTTCGCCCGCAAATTCGATCACGTGGCCTGTGCCGCCAGCTGTGCCAATTTCACCGATGATGGCGAGGATGATGTCTTTCGCGGTGGCGTGCTTGGCCAACTTGCCATTCACTTCCACCTTCATGTTCTTGGCTTTTTTCTGGATCAAGGTTTGCGTGGCCAGCACGTGTTCCACTTCCGAGGTACCAATGCCATGGGCCAGCGCACCAAAGGCGCCGTGGGTCGAGGTGTGGCTGTCGCCGCAGACGATGGTGGTGCCAGGCAGCGTAAAACCTTGCTCAGGACCGACGACGTGCACAATGCCCTGGCGCTTGTCGAGTTCGTTGAAATATTCGATGCCGAACTCTTTCGCATTGTTGGCCAGCGCTTCCACCTGAATGCGCGACTCTTCCTCGGCAATGCCCTTGGAACGATCCGTCGTCGGCACATTGTGGTCAACCACGGCAAGCGTCTTTTCAGGATGCCGCACTTTGCGGCCCGTCATGCGCAGGCCTTCAAAAGCTTGAGGGCTGGTCACTTCATGCACAAGGTGGCGGTCGATATAAAGCAAACACGTGCCATCATCAGCCTGATGCGCCACATGGTCGTCCCAGATCTTGTCATAGAGTGTACGTGCTTTGGCCATATCAAACTCCTGAAAAAGCAATTCGTGAGGCGCGATGTATGGTGGTTAGGAAACAGTGTAAAAATGACCAGTAGAAAGATCAATCTTGAACCAAATTACAGATATTGTTACCATGACAAGTTGGGGATTGCGTTGTTCGCTGGCCCCCTCTACCAACGACCCTCATGCGCCCCATCCACATTTTACTCGGCATCATCACCACCGCCATCTGGGGGTTTAACTTTGTGGTGTTGAAGGTGGCGCTGGAAGATATTCCTCCTCTCTTGCTCACGGCACTTCGCTTCATATTCTCTTGCTTGCCTGTTTTATTCTTGCCCAAGCCAAAGGGCATGCGGCCCAAGCACTTGATCATCGTTGGCCTTACCGCCTTTCTGGGTCAGTACATCTTTCTGTTTGTTGCCATGAAGCTAGGCATGCCTGCTGGATTGTCATCTGTGACGCTGCAGTTGCAAGTTTTCATCACCATCCTGCTGTCCATTGTGTTGCTAAAAGAACGCCCGAAGCGGCAACAGGTTTTGGGTGGCTGTTTTAGCGCTGGCAGGTCTCACAACAATTGCCTCAACCGTGGGGCAAGGAAGCAGGATCCCCGCCATCGCCATGCTGTTTATTGTGCTGGCCGCGGCCACTTGGGCTTACGGCAATTTCACTATCAAATTGGCGGGGCCTGATGCGGGCTTTGGCACATTGTCGGGCATTGCATGGATCAGCCTTGTGCCGATTTTACCTGCACTTGCCCTGTCATTCGCTTTTGAAGGTCCAGACCAATGGATGCTCTCTTGGAATACCGTGCGCCCGATTTCATTGGCGGCTCTGGCCTTTACTGTCGTGCTTTCAACCTGGGCCGGTTTTATGGTGTGGGGCAAATTGCTTTCAACCTATACCGCAAGTGTGGCCGCACCCTTTGCCCTGCTAGTGCCGGTGTTTGGCGGACTGTCGGCTTATCTCTTGTTCGGTGAAACCCTGACGCCACTGCGCTTGATCGGATCAGTGATGATTTTTGCTGGACTGGCGATTATTCTGTTGCCGTGGCAACGCTGGTTCGAAGCCAAATAAAAAAGCCGCCCCGAAGGACGGTTTTTTAAATCATGTGAGACAAATCAAACGCGAGCTTGGTCTGTCTTGGCGCGCGGGGCTTTGCCGGCAACCAATTCCTTGGCTTGCTCAACCCAGTCTTCGCGCTTGGTCTTGCCTTTAAGGCCCAACTTTTCGTCGAGAGCGAAAATCGCTTCGTTGGACATATCAGCAATCTGCTTCAATGAGGTGATGCCTTCAGCGTGCAGCTGTTCCTTGATCTTTGGACCAACGCCACCAATCAATGACACGTCATCAGCGGCAACCGCAGCCTTGACAGCAACGGTTTCAACAACTGCGCGCTTGTCATCCCAACGTTGATCTTCAACGATACGGGCGGCTTTGCCTGTACGACCCTTGAGGTAATACAACTTGGCGCGACGCACTTTGCCGAAGCGCACAACCTTGATCGAGTCGATCATCGGCGAGTAAACAGGGAAAATACGCTCAACACCTTCTCCATACGACAATTTGCGTACGGTGAAGTTTTCATTGATGCCGCCGCCAGAACGCGCGATGCACACGCCTTCATAGGCCTGCACGCGGGTGCGATCGCCTTCTTTTACCTTCACGTTCACAATCACCGTATCGCCAGCATCAAAATCTGGAACGGCGCGCTGTGCGGCAACAATGGCCACTTGCTCGGCTTCGAGCTGCGCAATAATGTTCATAATTCTAAATCCTTATTGGGAGTTGGGGGCTTCTAGCGGCAAGCCAGTTGAAAAGTCAACCTTCGGGCTTGCGATTCTTCATCCAAAGATCAGGTCGACGGATTTTGGTCAATTCCTCGCGCTGCTGGCGTTTCCATTTGGCAATCGCTTTATGGTCGCCACCCAGCAAAATTTCAGGGATTTCAAGGGTTTCCCAGCTGTTGGGCTTGGTATAGTGTGGGTGTTCCAAAAGCCCGTCGGAAAAGCTCTCTTCCGCAGCGCTTTCCAGCTTTCCCATCACACCGGGCAGAAGCCTGACGACAGCATCCAAAAGCACAATTGCTGCAGGTTCACCGCCGGACAGAATATAATCGCCGATGGAGATTTCACGTAACCCACGTTTTTCAATAACCCGCTCGTCCACACCTTCAAACCGACCACAAACAATTAAGCATCCAGGGCCTTGTGCAATTTCGCTGACCAAACTTTGGGTTAAAGGCTCTCCGCGCGGGCTCATCAACAGGCGTGGGCCACGTGTGCGGTGTTTCATCAATTGCGCGCGCTAAAATATCGGGCTTCAAAACCATGCCCACACCACCACCAGCCGGATGGTCATCCACAGTGCGGTGCTTATCCGTGGCGAAGGAGCGAATATCTTGTGCCTGAAGCGACCACTTGCCCTCGCTTAAAGCCCGCCCGGCCAAGGAATGACCAAGCGTACCCGGAAACATGTCGGGGAACAGTGTGAGAATGGTGGCGCTAAAACTCATTCCTGCTTGTTCGAGAGATCGAGAAAGCCCTCAGGCAATTCGAGTGTCACAACGCCATTTTTCATGTTCATAAAAACTGACGGCACCAACAGCGATTCTTTGGCCCCCGTGTCAATGTCGAGCAGATCACCAGCGCCAAAATTTTCAATACCAACAATGTTGCCAAGCTTCACATCATTGTGAAATGCATCTTGCCCGATGAGATCGACAAGATAAATTTCGCTGGCGTCTGTCGCAGGCAAGCGGTCACGCGGAACAGATAAATCTTGCCCCTTGAACGTCTCGGCCTGATTGCGGTCTTTGATATTTTTAAGGTCAGCAATGAAACCATCATTCGTTGGCTTCATGCGCAAGATTTCAATCTCACGACCATCAGCCGTAGTGAGGGCGCCATAGGTCGCAATGGCCTTGGCGTCAGTGGTGAAACTGCGAAGCTTCACAGCACCACGAATGCCATGGGCACCGATGATGCGGCCGAGGAGGATGAGGTTGTCTGCTCACGAGATCATCCCTCATCATCCGTCATCCCCGCGAAAGCGGGGATCCAGACTTTCAACATTTCGACTGCCTGAAGTCTGGTTTCCCGCCTTCGCGGGAATGACGGAGATTTTGGTGCATGTTGAAGCGATTACGCTTCAGCAGCAGGTGCAGCAGCGGCGGCGGCAGCATCTTCGGCAGCCTTTGCTACGGCAGCTGCGGCATCAGCAGCGGCCTTGGCTTCTGCGGCGGCAACCTTGGCAACGGCATCAGCAGCGGCTTTTTCGCGCTCTTGACGCTTCTTGCCCGGCAATGCCTTGTTCGGATTATTACGGGCCTCACGCTTGGCAACGCCAATTCTGTCGAGGAAGCGCAACACGCGGTCTGTCGGCTGTGCGCCCTTCTTCAACCAAGCCGCAGCTTTTTCGCCATCAAGCTTGACGCGATCTGCCGAATCCTTTGGCAGCATCGGGTTGAAAGCACCGATGATATCGATGAACTTGCCATCGCGAGGTGACGTCGCAGCGGCCACAACGATGTGGTAGTAAGGACGCTTCTTAGAGCCTGCACGTGCGAGGCGAATTTTCACTGACATTTGGTATCTCCTTTAAAGTCGTGTGATTGCATTATTTCTTTTTGAACGGATTGCCACCCAAACCCGGCAGGCCACCAAGGCCCGGGAGTTTTGGCATTTGGCCACCCATCAATTTCGAGAGGTCAGGCAATTGTGGTGCAGCACCGAACCGCCACCCTGATTGCCCGCCATTAAATCTTTCAAGTCAGCAGGAAGCGCATTGGGATCGAGCCCTGCAAGTTCCTTCTGCATATTTTCCATTTCGGCTTCTGACGGCACACCCTTGCCACCAAACATTTTGCCGAACATGCCTTTGCCTGAGCCCATCTGCTTCATCATGTCAGCCATTTGCAGGTGCATTTTGAGCAGCTTGTTGATCTCTTCAACTTTAACGCCAGCACCCGCCGCAATACGCTTTTTGCGCTTGCCATCAATGATCTTGGGGTTGGCGCGTTCTTTTTTATTCATCGAGCCAATGGCCGCGATTTGACGTTTGAAAATTTTCTCGTCGAGGTTGGCGCCCTCAAGCTGCTTTTGCATCTTGCCCATACCCGGCAGCATTTTCATGACGCCGCCCATGCCGCCCATTTTTTCCAGCTGCCGCAGTTGATCTGCAAGGTCATTCATGTCGAAGGCACCCTTGCGCATCCGATCAGCGATTTTCTTGGCCTTCTCGTGGTCAATATCAAGCGCTGCTTTTTCCACGAGCGAGACAACGTCGCCCATGCCCAAGATGCGACCCGCAATACGCGAGGGATGGAAGTCTTCGAGACCATCAAGCTTTTCGCCTGTCCCCATCAACTTGATGGGCTTGCCCGTCACAGCGCGCATGGAAAGCGCTGCACCACCGCG
Organism: uncultured Alphaproteobacteria bacterium; assembly: GCA_963850355.1. Lineage (GTDB taxonomy): Bacteria > Pseudomonadota > Alphaproteobacteria > Rhizobiales > Aestuariivirgaceae > Aestuariivirga. The sequence goes on along the minus strand of CAWKKP010000008.1, from coordinate 27,830 downwards.
GCCATCGCCATCGATACGCGTCAACACAATGCCGGTAATGCCAATTTTTTCGTCAAAGGCGCGGGCGAAATTGACTGCGTCTTGACCGGTCAAGGCATCAGCAACCAGAAGCGTTTCTTTAGGTTTAGCAATGTCGCGAACCGCTGCGGCTTCCGCCAGCAATTCTTCATCGATATGCAGGCGGCCCGCGGTATCGAGCATGACAATGTCATAGGCACCCTTGCGCGCTTCCGACATGGCCCGCTTGGCAATCTGAATGGGTGTCTCACCCTTGACGATGGCAGTGTGGCCACTTTCACTTGTTTGCCTAAAATTTCCAATTGCTCTTGCGCAGCAGGACGGCGCGTATCAAGTGACGCCATCAACACTTTACGCTTTTCGCGCTCTTGCAAGCGTTTGGCAATTTTGGCGGTTGTTGTGGTTTTACCAGAGCCTTGTAAGCCGACCATCAAAATCGCAACGGGTGGTGACGCCCGCAAGTTCAACGCCGATTGATCAGAACCTAAAATTTCAACAAGCTCGTCGTGAACAATCTTCACAACCATCTGACCAGGCTTGATCGACTTGACGACTTCCGCACCTACGGCCTTGGCACGAACTTTTTCCGTGAAGGTTTTAACAACCTCAAGCGCCACGTCGGCTTCGAGAAGCGCACGCCGCACCTCGCGCATGGCAGCATCGACATCAGCCTCCGACAAAGCCCCACGGCCCGTCAGCTTGTCGAATATGCCCGTCAGGCGATCGCTTAAGGTTTCAAACATGTCCTATCCTTGTTGTAGGCACCTCTCCCGTCTCGTGGCTTTGCCACGATCCCCCCTCCCCAGAGGAGAGGGAACGATTTTGACGTCGTTCCTTCTCCTCTGGAGAAGGTACCCCGAAGGGGCGGATGAGGTTCCTACCTCCCAAACGAAAACGACACCCGGGGGCGAAAACTCGCTGCCGGATGCTGGTCGCTACACCTCTTAGGGATAACGAACCCCATGTGTGCAGAGACCTCGTAACGTTCAAGACGTTATTGAGATGGGCTGCGCATAGGGCAAAAGGGTGGAGAAGTCAAATTGGGGGTGAGGCTTCCCGCTTTTCTCTAAGTTCATGTTCATCTGGTGAATAAATGTCCAGCCCAAGTTTGATACCGCGTTTTGCCATCTCGCTGAGCATTTGAATTGAAAGCTCAATACCTTCATTTGTACGGCACATGAAAAACCCGCAGAAGAATTCAACTTTCAGGTCTGGAAAACTCGAAATCCTTTCCCAAACCTCTAAGTCGTCTGGCAGTTGAGCCAACAAGTTTCGCATTTGGCCCTCGATATCCGCTGGACACGAATTTGGTGCCTTCAAACTCCACATGCCCGTATTCCTAGTGCTATGGCGGCCAATATGCGCGTTCCAATGGGGTGCGCCATCACGATTTTTGATAAGCTCACCCTTGCAATGGCTCATGCTTGGTGAGCATCGGAGCAGTTCTGTTATTTCATTAGGATTAAGCGAGTCGCCGAAAATACGTAAGGTCACGGCGGCTTCATTGGGTTTATCAGCTGGCGAAAGTTCGATTTGCGGATCGGCTGCGGTGTTCAGTGTCATGGACCATCATTATCATACTTTAATGCAAGATAAATCAAGGTCACTGTCATTGCCGGAACAAGTCCGGCAATGACAATGTGCGATTTGTTTACTCCAACACCTTCGGCCAATTTGCGTTGCCGCTGGCGATGTTGCCGGGGATGTCTTGTTTCCAGCTGCTTTGAACTGACGCATTCAAATTCAAATAAAGCTTGCCATCAACAATCGTCCACACCTTTGGGTCGCCCTTGGCGGTGGCACCCTTGGCCACAGCAAAAGCGCAATAGCCACCATAAGCAGGCGCAAATTTTGTCGGCGCTGCCTGAAACGCCTTCATGTTTTCTGCTGATGCAAAAAACCATTTTGCGCCATCGTAGTCGGCAGCGAACTGAGCCTCGCCCATTTGCGGCGTGCCAGTTGTGTAGCTCACCACATCATAACCACCCGCACCAACACCACTGACAATGCCGGTATAAACTGCATCCTTCTTGGCAAAGGCCAAGGTGGAAAAGGCAACAGCAGCACTGGCAGCAAAACCTGCCAACAGCAAACGACGACGGTTCATAGGGCAATCTCCTTGTTCACATCATTTGAACTTACAAAACTCCCAGCACCACGTCGAAACACAACTCCGCGAGCAAAGCGTGAGTGGTTCACGATTGAGAAAAGCAGAGATTCACGTTATGATGGTGCATGATCAAAACCACGCATGTCCTCTCCACAATTCTCATACTGTTTGCTTCCACGCTCCCCGCTCTCGCTGCCGATTGGGAAGGCGTATTTTCGGGCACATTGGGGACGTCTCGCATTTTGGTGGAACTTACAGATCCTCTCGACGAAAAGCAGGGCGTGTCCAAGCGGGAGACGTCGCGTTACAGTTATTTGCCAAAGGCGCGTGACCTGAACTTGATGCTGAAGTCCTCGTCCGGCGAGCTGCGCTTCGAGGAAACGCTACTGCAGCCCTATCAATATACAAGTGCAGACCAGACCGACAAGAAAGTGTCAGGCACTTGGGTGTTATCGGTGAAAGGCGCCGCCGCGACGGGCAAATGGACTTCGCCCGATGGCAAGCAACATTTGCCTATCCAATTGTCGCGCGTTCAAAATTTGGCTGATGATAATCCATTTCCCGACAGCAATATCTGGTCCGCCACTTACAATGCGGAATGGTTAAAACTGGTGACCATTGCGCCCGTGGGAAAACCCAAAACCTTCGGCACTGTTGAAGTTGATATGATGAAGGATTCAGTATTTGGCATCGAGCATCCAGTGCTCAGCAAATTTCCGGATGCCGGCCGCAAAGAAGCCAACAATGCCGCTCTCACAGCAGCCTTCAAAAGCGAGATTGCAGAATACCGTGATTGTAAAAATGGCGTGCCGATTGATTGGGAAGAGGATCCTGAAACCAGTGGACCGGATTTTGCCTATACCGTTGACTATGCCACGCCCGACCTGTTGAGCTTCACCATTGCCGGCTCGGTATTCTGTGGCGGTGCTCATCCTTCAAATTATGTCACCCCCGTCACCTATGACCTCTCCACCTCAGAACAAATTGGTGGACGATCGGGTGAAAATAAGTCCGACCTTAACGCCGATGCCTTTGGCCGCATTTTGAAATTGGCCAACAAAGATGAGCGCATTGCCTTCGAACGCTTTGCATTGGGTCTTTGGAAAGCCAATGCCGCGAAGGACACGGAAATGGGCGAAACCTGCATGACCGGGTGGATTGACGACAACCCAGAAGGTGAGAGGGATTTTTCGCTCTCCTTCACGACAATGGGTTTAGCCGTCACACGAAAAGACTATCCCAGTGTGGCCGCCGCTTGCCAATTCCAAGACTTCAACCCGACAATCATTCCTTGGGCCGACCTGAAGCCCTGGCTGCGGTCCGACCAAACCTTGCTGACAACTGGGATTCAATAATGACACCACTACTCATTACCTCTCCGGCTCTCGTTCTGGCAGGCCGCAATGGCAATTTTGCCATCGGCCCATCCCCCGGCATTAAAGAGCTCTGGGAAAAACTCATGGATGATTTTGGCCGCATCGCCGGCCAAATTGATATGAAGGCTTATGGCGTGTGCCACAATTTCGATGGCGCGGGCCGCATGGATTATCTGGCGGGCGTTCAAGTTGCCAACGCCGGCGATGTGCCCGGATATTTACACACGCTGATTATTCCCAAACGCAAAGTTGCCGTGTTCACCCATGGGGGTGGCTTGGAAACGCTGAGCGCTACGTGGAGCAAAATTTTCACCGAGGGGATGTCCGCTGCAAAACTGACCGTCGCTCCCGGTCCACAGTTTGAAGTCTATTCCGAAGATTTCGATGCCGACGCTGGAGTGGGTTCAGTCGAAATCCACATCCCAACCACATAGAAAAGGCCGGAACGGCATGGCGTGCCGTCCGGCCCATCTGAGGTCATAAGCAAGAACCGAATCCCCCGGCCTAGCTTGCAAGGTCAGTGTTGCCGCCCCCGGTGTTGTCAAACAATGGGGTAAAATTACCCTATCAATTCGCAGACCAACGCCTTGGCCACAGCTTTCATTGTGGACGCCGCTCACATCTTCTGCCGCGATCTTTCGAGCATACGAAAACGAAAGGCCCCGACATCATCCCAAACTGACGACCTGCAATAGCAACCAACCGCAACTGGATTGGATTCATGTTATCAAGGCCAAACAGCATTAGAAAACAAGGTTAAAGCTTGAACCCGAAGCCCGTTCAATTGCAACTGGATTTTCGCAAGGGTTTGACCATATAAGCCGGATCATGCCCCAACACGCGCCCATCCCATTCCGTAAAATGAACGGCCTTGGCAACGATTTCGTTGTCATTGATGCGCGTGAACATCCGATTTCCATCTCCGACGATCAAGCCCGCGCCATTGCCAACCGGAAAACCGGCATTGGCTGCGACCAGTTGATCGTGATGGAAAACTCATCCCTCGCCGATGTGCGCATGCGCATCTGGAATGCTGAGGGTGGCGAAGTTGAAAGTTGCGGCAATGCCTCGCGTTGCATCGCTGATATTGTCATGAACGAAAAGCAAGCAGATGCCGCCACCATTGACACCAAGGGCGGCTTCCTAGTGGGTAAACGCGCTGGTACTTTGCAAGTCACCATCGATATGGGAAAGCCCAAGTTTGACTGGGATCAAATCCCGCTGTCTGAAAAATTCGCCGACACCCGCCACATTGAATTGCAAGTGGGGCCGATTGATGCGCCGCTGATGCATTCGCCATCGGTCGTCAATGTTGGCAATCCCCACTGCATCTTCTGGGTCAAGGATTTGAACGTGGTGAATCTGGGTCGCATCGGACCCATGCTTGAAAACCATCCGTTGTTTCCGGAACGCGCCAACATTGAAATGGCGCAAGTTGTGGCCCGTGACCATGTCATTGTGAATGTGTGGGAACGCGGTGCGGGCCTTACCAAGGCCTGTGGCACCGCTGCTTGCGCCGTCATGGCGGCTGGACATCGCATCAAGATTATTGATTCCGCCGCTCGCATCACATTGCCGGGCGGCGATTTGATGATGTCGGTTGATCAAGAAACAGGTCACATCATCATGACTGGACCTCTACAATATGATTACGACGGCGTGTTGCCGGAAGGTTTGCTGTGACACCAGGTGCAAAGCTCGAAACTTTTGGTTGCCGCCTCAACACATTTGAGTTGGAGATCATGTTGCAGCATGCCGAAAAGGCAGGTCTCGACAACACCATCATTTTTAACACCTGCGCCGTAACCGCAGAAGCCACACGCCAAGCCCGCCAAGCCATCAGAAAAGCCCGCAAAGAAAATCCAGACGCCGACATCATCGTCACGGGCTGTGCCGCACAAACCGAAGCAGATGTGTTTGCCGCCATGCCGGAAGTGACTCGTGTACTCGGCAATGAAGAAAAACTCATGGCCACATCATGGGCCAAAGGAACCAATCGTCCGCGTGTTGATGTGTCTGACATCATGCAAGTCAAAGAAACGCGCCCGCCGATGATTGATCAATTGACGGCTCGCACCCGCGCCTTCTTGCAAGTGCAAACCGGCTGCGACCATCGTTGCACCTTCTGCATTATTCCCTTTGGCCGCGGAAACTCCCGTTCCGTCCCAACCCTTGATGCCGTTGAACAGGTAAAGCGCCTCGTCAACAGCGGTCATCATGAAGTGGTGCTGTCGGGTGTTGATCTCACGTCCTGGGGTGCTGATCTCGATGGTCAGCCAAAATTGTCGATATTGTTGGAAAGCATTTTGAAAGACGTGCCAGACCTCAAGCGCTTGCGCCTCTCATCCATCGATTCAATAGAAGCCGATGCTGCACTGATAGACATCATCGCTGCTGAAGAGCGGATCATGCCGCATTTGCATCTGTCATTGCAGTCTGGCGACAACATGATTTTAAAGCGCATGAAACGCCGTCATGCCCGCGAAGATTCGATTGCCTTTTGTGCCGAGTTGAAATCGCGCCGCAAGGACATGGTATTTGGCGCCGACATTATCGCAGGCTTCCCAACCGAAACCGATGACATGTTTGAAAATTCGATGAAGCTGGTGGATGACTGCGGCCTCACCTATTTGCATGTCTTCCCCTATTCATCACGCCCCGGAACGCCTGCAGCGCGGATGCCCATGTTGGAAAAAGATGTAATCAAGCGCCGCGCCGCGCTTTTACGTGCAAAGGGTGAGCAACGCTTACAGGATTTTCTTGCGTCACAAGTGGGCTCGCGCCAACCCGTTCTGGTGGAAACGCCGACAACGGGTCGCACAGCACAATTTGCCCTGTCACGGTTTGAACAACGCATGACACCAGGCGCACTTGTCAATGTCGATGTGATTGACGCGCAGGCAGCGCATTTGAATGTGAGGCTGGCGGCATGAGCGGCTTTTTCAAGAAACTCTTCAATCGCATCACCGGCAAGAAAGATGAACCAACACCAGAACCCGTGGCCGAACAGATTGCGCTGCCCGCACCGGAACCAGAACCCGTTGTTATTGTCGAACCCGTTAAGAAGGCTGCACCACCAAAAGTCGCGAAGGCACCTGTTTCCGTAAAGCCTGCGCCCAAAAAGCCTGAGCCTAAAAAGCTGGAGCCTAAAAAATCGGCTGCCAAGGCCAAACCTGTTAAGCTCGAAAAGCCAAAAATAGAGGCAGCTAAAGCGAAGGCCAAAGTTGCAGCACCAAAAAAAGTTGAAGTTCAACAAACTGCGCCGATCAAGAAACCTGTCGTGGCGAAAAAGCCCACAGCGGCAGCACCACCACCGGCCCCAAAACCCGAACCCGTTGTTGTTGCAAAACCAAAGCCAGCACCCAAAGCCCCACCGCCGCCTCCACCACCAGCGCCTGCTCCAGAACCTGTTGTGGCAAAGCCACAACCTGTTCCCGCACCACCACCTCCGCCAGTTATTGAAGTTGCAGCCGACCCTCAACGCAAGGGCTGGTTCTCGCGGCTCACCCAAGGCTTGTCGAAATCGTCGAAGTCGATCACGGGCTCGATCACTGCCATTTTCACCAAGCGCAAGCTCGACAAGGAAACCCTGCAAGAGCTTGAGGACACATTGATCCAGGCCGATCTTGGCCTAGCGGTGTCCGAACGCATTATTGCAGAAGTTTCGCGCGGACGTTTTGACAAGGAAATTGACCCTGAAGAGGTAAAGCAGATTCTGGCCGCTGAAGTGGCCAAGGTTCTAAAGCCCGTCGAGGTTCCGTTTAACTTTGGATCCGAAAAACCCTACGTCATCCTTGTCGTCGGCGTGAACGGATCAGGCAAAACCACAACCATCGGCAAGCTGGGGTCGATTGCCGCAAGCGAAGGCTTCAAAGTAAAATTTGCAGCTTGCGACACTTTCCGCGCTGCGGCCATTGAACAGCTCACGGTCTGGGGCAAGCGCATTGGTGCAGAAACCATATCGCGCCCACAGGGTGCTGACGCAGCAGGCCTCGCCTTTGACGCTATGAAAGCTGCACAAGAAGACGGCACAGACATTCTTTTCATCGACACGGCGGGTCGCTTGCACAACAAGACCTATTTGATGGATGAACTCGACAAGGTTGTAAGGGTCATCAAAAAATATGATGCTGCAGCCCCACACGCTGTATTGTTGGTCCTCGATGCAACCACAGGTCAAAATGCCTTGGCCCAAGCCGAAGCTTTCACCAAAGTTGCAGGTGTCACGGGCCTCATCATGACCAAGCTTGATGGCACCGCACGTGGTGGCATTCTCGTGGCCATCGCAGAGACATTTAAACTCCCCATTCATGCCATAGGGGTGGGTGAAACGATCGACGACCTGCAGGCCTTCGACGCCGCAGCATTTTCCCGCGCCATCGCCGGACTGGATGACAAACAATGACGAATACGCCTCCAAAAGAAATGCCACAGGGTTTGAAGTTGGCGCTCGACTTTGCACCTCTCGTCGCATTCTTTGTAGCTTTTAAAATCGGCGGCGTTTACTGGGCCACGGGAATCATCATTGCACTGACGGTTCTATCGCTGATCATCGGATTTGCAATGACCGGTAAACTGGCGAAGTTTCCACTTTACAGCGGCATCTTGATCACCATCATGGGCGGACTGACGCTTTACCTACAAAACGACATGTTCGTGAAGATGAAGCCGACTGTTGCCAATCTTTTGTTTGCAGCGATTCTGGGAGGCGGGCTTTTGATGAACCGCATGTTCCTGAAAGACCTGCTGGGTTCAGCACTTGAAATGCCACAGGCCGCTTGGCGCAGTCTGACATGGCGTTGGGTGGTTTTCTTTTTGGTATTGGCTGGACTCAATGAATACGTCTGGCGCACCATGTCGGAGGATGCTTGGGTGAACTTTAAAGTCTTCGGATTGATGGGCCTCACCATGTTGTTCGCACTTGCGAATGCGCCCTTCATGGCTAAGCACATGAAGGCCGAAAACCCCAATCCCTCCGCAGACGGATGAACGGCTGCACACCATTCACCCAAAGAGTCAAGACTTGTAGTTTTGCAGAAACCAACACAATACTCATCATCATTAGTGGTCTTAAACCAATCTCTCCGTGCACCAACCATTTTACTTGCGACAGGCCGAGAGACTCGCTAGGACTCGCGCGGATTTGCGAAAGCAATACTGTCATGCGACGGGGAAGCGTTGGTGATGGAATTTAAATTGGGCTGATCGTTCAGGTTTTAACCGTTGAACGATATGCTGAGGGAGCTGGGTTCTGATGTCGGGTAGTAAAGACGCTAAAACATTGGCGCGATCTTTCTCACATTTGTTGAAACGTGCCGTGCAATACTCTGTGCACCGCTACAATGACGAAGTTGGTAAGTCTGGATTGACCCATCGTCAATTCACCGTATTGGCAGCCGTTGATGCCAATGATGGCAAGAGCCAAACTGAACTTGTTAAAATTACTGGCATTGACCGTTCAACATTGGCCGACATGGTGGCGCGCTTGATGGCACAAGGCCTCGTCCAACGCCGCCGCACCAAAGAAGACGCCCGCACCAATTCTGTACGCCTTACGCCTCAAGGCAAAAAAATGTTGAAGGCAGCGCAGTCAGGCGCGGAAGATGTCGACAAGTCATTGTTGTCAATGTTCTCCGTCGCTGATCGCAAATCCATTCTGGATTGTCTCTCTGAGATCTCAGCCGCTATGGACCAGATCGATGAGATCGACGAAACACCAAAAGCCTCAACAAAAATAAAGCTAAAGCGCCGCGTGGCCTGATCATCAAGGTAGCGGCTGCGCTGCCTTTTTCAATTCAGCCTCAAATGCACCTGCCAGTACCTCTGGCGACAATGGCCCCACATGCTTGTGGCGAATATTGCCCTTGCCATCGACAATGAACGTCTCCGGCACACCATAGCCACCCCAGTCAATGGTGACACGGCCCGTGGCATCACTGCCAATGGCAGCAAAGGGTTGGCCGAGTGCCCCTAAGAAAGCGCGCAGCATTGGCCGGGTCATCCTTATTGTTGATACCCACCAGCACAATGTCTTGGCGCTTGGCAAGTTCCATGAGCAGCGGATGCTCTGCCCGGCACGGCCCACACCATGAGGCCCAGATGTTGACAACGGTCACCTTGCCGATTCTTAAGTCGTGGTCTTTCAGACCCGGCACAGTCAAACCAGCAACTGCATCCAGCGCAAAGGCAGGCACCTGCTTGTTGATGAGCGTTGACGGCAATGTTGAGGGATCACCCGATAACCCTTTCCACAACAACAGCGCCAATCCTGCAAAGACTAAAACTGGCAACAACGTAATGAGACGGATACGGTTCATGGCTTTTCCAAAACCCCAACATCCGACAATTTCAGATCCAGCAATGCCCGTTTTAATTCACGTGCTCTCAACAGCGCGCGCAACACCACGCCCGCCAAGACAACAGCAACGATTGCATAAGCCGCGATAACAAATCCGGCGTGATCCGCAGTCCAGTCCATCACCGTGTCCCCATGACCTTTAAGCGCTCAGTCCGAATTTTGCGCGCACGCACTTCATTTTTTAACAACAGCAGATGTGTAGAAACAAACAACAGCGTGAAGGCCAGAAACATCAATCCCAAAGGCCATAGGATGCTTTCGTGAATGGCGGGTCCGCCTTTTCGCAAAATGCTGGCAGGCTGGTGTAAGGTGTTCCACCAATCCACCGAGAACTTGACGATGGGTATGTTAATCACACCAACCAACGCAACAATGCGCGCCAGTGATGCAGCCCGGTGCGGATCATCGAAAGCGCGCCACACGGCCATGTAACCGAGGTACAGAAGCATCAACACAAACATCGACGTCAACCGCGCGTCCCATACCCACCAAGTCCCCCACATGGGCTTGCCCCAGATCGACCCCGTCACCAGTGCGAGAAAACAAAAAGCAGCACCCAGGGGTGCAGCAGCCTTAGCGGCTGCATCAGCAAGTGGATGGCGAAAAATGAGCGCCATCGCTGACGCCACAGCCATCAACACATAAACGAACAACGCCAGCGAAGCCGACGGCACATGCACATACATGATGCGCACTGTTTCGCCCTGTTGGTAGTCAGCTGGGCTGTTGAAGAATGCAAAATACAAAGCAGCCGCAAAACTGAGAGCCGTCGCCGCCCAAAGAAACGGCATCAACCTGTCAGCAATTCGAAAGAAGCGATGGGGATTGGCAATAATCTGCATGATCAAAACCTTATGCTGTCACTGTCATCTGAGATAGGCCCTCAATGCCGCAGCCGAACCCCAAGGCTGCACCACCAAACACACAAGCGTGATTGCAAGCAACACCAGGAGGGAAGACGTCGCCCCACCTGGACCCGTTTGGCTCAGTGTCGCCGACAGCCCAAACACGAGTACAGGCACATACAATGGTAAAATCAAAAGCGACACCAAAAGCCCGCCCCGCCGGAGACCAGCCGTAATCGCCCCACCGACAGCCGCCAACAATGACAACGCCAACGACCCCAGCACCATCGACACCATGACAACAGGAATCGCCGTAGTTTCAATATTGATCAGAATACCCAGCAGTGGTGCGATGATAGCAAGCGGCAAACCCACCGATAACCAATGGGCCAGCGCCTTGGCCAAGCTCACAAGTTCCAGCGGCAAGGCAATGCCCACAAGCGCATCCAATGTGCCGTCTTCATAGTCCTGCTGAAAAATCCGTTCCGCCGTCAGCAACACGGCCAACAGCAATGACAACCACATGATGCCCGGAGCCAGCCGTTGCAGCAGGTTTTGGTCTGGCCCCAAGGCCAGCGGAATCAACACCAAGACACTGAGCATGAAGGCGAGCGCTGCACCTGCTCCACCACCTTGGCGGAGGCCGAGTATCACATCGCGTTTGAGAATGGCAAGAAAGGCACTCATGCCGCACCCAGTGTGATAATGTGATCAGGCGATACGCCTAAATCACCATGTGTTGCCGCCAACACCATTCCACCACTTTGCAGATGTTCTCGAATGCAGGCTCTCAACATATCTTGCGAGGAGCATCCAGTGCTGTCATCGGTTCATCCAACAACCACAAGGGTCGTTCCACCAAAAACAAGCGTGACAACGTCAGTCGACGACGCTGACCCGCCGACAGAAATTGCACAGGATCATCTTTCAAACCTTCGAGTTTAAAAACCGAAAGCGCCCGCTCAATATTTTTCCCACCCAATACCTTGCACCAGAATTCCAAATTCTCCGAAACCGATAGAGTGGTTTTCATGGCGTCTTGATGGGCAATAAAATGCAAGCTTTGAGCAAACTCAGGCTCATCACGAAACGTCACTGCTCCAGAAGCCACAGGCACCAAGCCAGCCAGCATACGCAACAACGATGATTTGCCTGCACCATTGGCACCACGTAACTCAACGCAGCTTCCCGGTCGCAGCGAAAATGACAGATCAGAAAAGACAACGCGCCCATTGCGTTCGCATGTAAGATTCTGGCCAATGAGGGTCATGGTCAGAGCTTTATGACCTCATGCCATATACTGTCCACCATTGATCGAGAATGTCGAACCCGTAATAAACCCAGCATCATCAGCGGCAAGGAAGGCCACCGTACGAGCAATTTCTTCAGGTTCACCCAATCTCCCAACGGGTATCAGCGGCAGAATGCGCTTGTCCAAAACATCTTGCGCAATAGCACGCACCATTTCGGTGCCAATATAACCAGGGCAAATTGCATTTACAGTTATGCCTTTCGCAGCACCCTCCTGGGCTAAGGCCTTCACAAAGCCAAGTTCACCCGCTTTGGCGGCTGAATAATTCACCTGACCCATCTGCCCTTTTTGGCCGTTGATGGAGGAGATGCAAATGATGCGGCCAAAACCTCTGTCGCGCATGCCACCCCAAATCGGGTTGGTCATGTTGAACAAGGAATTCAAATTGGTATTGATCACGGCATGCCATTGCTCTGGTGACATCTTATGAAACATCGCGTCTTTCGTGATGCCCGCATTGTTGACCAGAATTTCAATCGGCCCCAGTTCGGCTTCGACGGCTTTGATACCTGCCGCACAAGCATCAAAATTCGATACATCCCACTTGAATACAGGAATGCCAGTTTCTGCTTTAAACGCGTTAGCAGCGTCATCATTGCCGGCATAGCTTGCCGCAACTTTACATCCTGCGGCCTTCAACGCCTTTGAAACGGCAGCACCAATGCCGCGCGAACCACCCGTTACCAATGCAACCCGTGCCATGTCTTCCTCCCGTTATTGTTCTGACAGTTTCATGTCTGCAGTGTAGTCAGCCGTTATATTTTTTGTGATCGCTTGACCGCATATGACTTTCTTCTGCTCTGGGTCATAGGTCAAGCTTGGTGTGCTATAAAGCTGCCAACCCTTGCTCAAGGCATCTGAAACACGGTGACAGAAACCTGCATCATCAGGACCGGTGAGTATGCGGTATAGTGTTGTGGTCATTATATCAGTTCGGCATTCTCAGGGTTTCAAGCGCTTCAAGACGTCTGGCAGGTTGGCATCAAGTCTGGCGGCAAGCCGCCCGCGATTGCGATGCAACATCAATCCGAGGAAAATGATCAAAAGTCCGATGGCCGAGAGGGCAAAGGAAAACAGAATCATGTCCTTGAAGGTTCGAGACGCCAGTTGTCCAAGATAGAAGGCAATACCCATGCCGCCATAGACAGCATAAACTCTACGATCGAGAAACAAGCTCAGCCCCAACAGCCCAACATTGATCAGCAAATAAATAAACTTCTGCAGCTCAGTGCCACCATCACTCATGGACAGTCCGCCCCAGAAAGCCGCAGCCCCAGCGATGTGTAACCAAAATGCCATATCGACACCGCCACGGCGTTTCAGGTCCATGGCCCAACTGGCGATAATCACGACCAGCCCGACAACAATTGAAACAAAGCGTCGCGTACTGAAATCGAAATTGTAGTCATTAGCATTCAAAGGCGAACGTAAAAACCAGATCGCCACATCCATGGAGAAAAACCAAAGGGCTACAGCCGCAATTAACAAGATAAAAGGGAAGCGATAGAAATAGGCGGTCAACCCAGCAACGGCGACGGTTGCAATTTCCATATAGATCCAGCTGCCATGAATATAAGGAAAGAACTTCTTGTATTCACCGGGATCGCCTTGCGCATATTTCCACAGATCCATTGCATCTTGAATGCCATAAATAATCATCGGCACCATGGACACGGCAACGGCCAACAACAACCCACCGGGAATGCGCAAAGATTTTTTGGTCCACAGATAATGGCCCGCAAACCCAGCTACCGTGGCATAAGCCAACCCACAACTGGTCAGCGCCCATCCACCCATCCGATTAAAGGCATCATTGGTAAACAGGCCCATGGCCCCAATAATGATAAGCGCCCCCACATACCAAAGCACATGGGTGAGATCAAAACGTGGCGCTGGTTTTTCTGTTTGTCGTTCGATTAGAAAGTGAGAAATCTTGCCGCGCAAGTCTTGGTCGATAACGCCTGCATCCTGAAGAGCTTGGAGATCAGAGACATTCAAATTCTCAAACTGGGTTGTGGTCATTTGAACCCTCACCTTCTAACGCAGACTGACTTTCTATACGCCTTACCGCTCCACGCACATGGCAATGCCCATACCGCCGCCAATGCACAGTGTGGTCAATCCCTTCTTGGCGCCCGAGCGCTGCATCTCATGCAGCAACGTAATCAACACGCGTGCACCTGAAGCCCCGATGGGATGTCCAATAGCAATCGCACCACCATTTACATTCACCTTTGAGGTATCCCAACCCATGTCCTTATTGACGGCACAAGCTTGCGCGGCGAAGGCTTCATTGGCTTCAACCCGGTCCAAATCAGCGGCTTTCCAACCCGCTTTTTGTAGAGCCAATCGCGAGGCCGGAATGGGTCCTGATCCCATCACCGCTGGATCAACACCAGCCGTTGACCACGAGGCAATGCGAGCCAAGGGTTCAAGCCCACGCTTTGCTGCTTCTTGAGCTGACATTAAAATCAATACAGCCGCGCCATCATTAATGCCGGAGGCATTGGCAGCCGTTACCGTACCATCCTTTGAAAAAGCCGGGCGCAATTTTTGCACTGAATCAAGTGTGACGCCCTTCTTGATATATTCATCTTCAGACACAATCACATCGCCCTTGCGACCAGCAATGGTGACGGCGCAAATTTCATCCTTGAACTTGCCGGCAGCTTGTGCAGCCTCTGCCTTGTTTTGTGATCCCACTGCAAAAGCATCCTGCTCATCCCGCGTGATCTGCCATTGCTTGGCCACGTTCTCAGCCGTTGTTCCCATGTGATAGCCGTGGAAGGCATCCCACAAACCGTCCTTGATCATGGTGTCGATGAAGTTCCAGTCCCCCATCTTCACGCCATCCCGCAAATGCGCCGCATGGGTAGATTTCGACATGGACTCTTGACCACCAGCGGCAACGATCTTCACATCGCCAGATGCAATCTGTTGCATGCCCAAGGCCACGGCCCGCAAGCCAGAGCCACAAACCTGGTTCAATCCCCAAGCCGTAGCCGTGTTGGGAATGCCCGCGTGAATAGCGGCTTGGCGGGCGGGGTTTTGTCCTTGGGCTGCGGTTAAGACCTGGCCCAAGATCACTTCATTGATGTCATCGGGGGAAAGCTTGGCGCGCGCTATGGCAGCTTTCAAAGCCACCGTGCCAAGCTGTGCCGCCGTTTGCGAGGCAAGTGCGCCGTTGAAAGAACCGACAGGCGTGCGGGCTGCAGAAACGATGACAACATCTGTGGACATGACAAACTCCCATGATTGATTTTCACACTTATGGCAGACATTGGCGGGATGTTGCAATGCGGTGCTGGAGCAATGTTGCGCTGCCCAGTTTTTTTGCACTTGCAATTGTGCGGTGCAGAGAGCAGATTTTTGGCAGCAGTACAGAGTTCAAGGAGTTCAGCGTGAGCGAAGACCAAGCCAAGGCAAAAAACGCCACCGTCATTAAGAAGTATGCCAATCGCAGGCTCTATAATACCGCCACTTCTACCTACGTGACGCTGGAAGACTTGGCCAAGATGGTCAAAGAGGGTTCAGACTTCATCGTCTATGACGCCAAATCAGGTGAAGATATCACCCGCTCGGTTTTGACCCAGATTATTTTTGAAGAAGAAAACAAAGAAGGCAACAACCTGCTGCCGATCAATTTTTTGCGTCAGCTCATTCGCTTTTATGGCGACAGCATGCAGGGCATGGTGCCGAACTATCTTGAATTTTCCATGGGCAACTTGATGAAGGATCAAGACAAGCTTAAAAAACAGATGGCCGATGCCTTTGGTGGCGGCGATCCCTTCAAGCTGATGGAAGAAACGGCAAAGCGCAACATGCAGCTCTTCCAAGACTCGATGAAAATGTTCACGCCGTTTTCAGCGCCGGGTTTTGCCAATCCCTTCGGTGCCGCACCAAGTGATGCAGTACCACCAGAAACAACAAAGCCGCAAAGCTCATCCGCCAACAAGGATGATCTTCAAGTGTTGAAAGAACAGCTCGCCGCCATGCAGCAGAAGCTGGAAACGTTAAATCGTTAGCTGGTTTGACTTATGACGCGAGACGTTCCGTGTCCTCGGATTCTGGGACATAGGCCTGATTGAGTTCTGCCAGTGCTTGCCGCAATTTGGAGAGATCTTCTTCCGGCAGCCATTCGGCTTCGTCAGAGACTCCCTGTTCCATCGCCATTTCATAAGATGGCGTAACAGAATACTCAACGAGATCTGCATCGGCTTCGTTTTCCAGGGTTTGCTCAAGCGAAGCTGCCGTTGGTGCCACTTCAGCAACTGGCGAAGCCACATGCACAGACGGCGCAACTTGATCATCAGAAATATCACGAGGGTCTTCAATGTCTGGCGCGTTTTCATTAAAGTGTTGCGCATCGACAGGCTGCAGTGTTGCGGAACCAATTTCAAACGTCAAACCTTGTGTCGATGTCCATGGCGGTGTGATTGAAGCTCCGCCCAACATATTACCTTGCAGGCAATCAACACCCATCGCTTTCAAAGCGACCAAGTCTTCTGGCGTGTCTACCCACTCAGCAATCACTTGCAAATCGAAGGCGTGGGCAAGTTCCAGAATGCTATGAACAAAAATGTGATTTTCGCTGCCTTCTTCGAGGTTGCAACAAAAGCTGCCATCCAATTTGATTGCCGTGATCGGCAATTCTCTGAGATTGCGATAGGATGTGTAGCCAGCACCAAAATCATCAATTGCAACACCACAACCAAGTTTGCGAAGTGCGGCGACAAAATCATGCGAGGACACAATATCGTCCAAGGCAGCAGTTTCAGTGATCTCAACAATCAAGCGTGAAGCTGGCTCAGGTACGGCGGCGATCATGTCCAACAGTTGTGAACTCCATCGCGTATCCGTCACCGTCGTGGCAGAAATATTGACCGAGAGTTTTGCATCAGAATAAATTTGCAAAGTCTGCAAAGCCAACTGCAATACTGCACGATCAATCAAACGTATGAGCCCCAATCGTTCGGCAATCGGCACCAAATGTCCAGCAGTGATCATTGCGCCCGTTGAGTCTTCCATGCGCAACAGTGCCTCATGAAATTCGATTTCACCTGAACTGGCATTAAATACCGGTTGGAATGCAAGTTTGAACAATCCATCGCGCAAGCAATTTACAATTTCAGTCGCACAACGCGCATTCAACAGGCGACGCGCCTGCCGATCTTCTGATGATGTAAACACAACATAACCATCGCTTGGAAGACGGAAAGCCTCACTCAAAGCTTCTTCAGCATGGGCAACAGCTTGATTGGCACTGTCACCCAAGGCTGGAAGGCTAACAGCCCCAATCGAAAGCAAGGCCCAGACCGGACCCAGTTTGGTTTCAATCACGCTGTCGCGCACGGCACGCATAAAGCGTTCCAATGCGGCATTCAGTTCTTGGGGTTTGCATCCGTTTAAAATCACGCCGAACTTCGAACCTGAATAACGGGCGATACCATCACCCATCCGCATCACTTGCCGCAGGCGTTTGCCCAAGGCAACAATCACCTCGTCAGCAACATCATAACCATAGGCTTCGTTCATCACGTCCAGATTGTTGACGGCAACAATAGCAAAGGCACAGGCGTTCTTGTCAGACGTGGCAACAGATATGGCTTCACCCAACGCGTCAACCATGCGCACGCGGTTCATCATGCCCGTCAGCGGATCGCAATTTGAAAGGAAGTTCATTTCCTGATCGCGCTCGTGGCGTTCATCCGCCATGCGCATGATTCCGAAGGCTTCTTTGGGCGAACCATCAGCATCCGCAAACCAGCGGCCCACATCCTCAATCCATACGGCTTTGGCTGATGATTTGCCGTTTGGTTTGAGTTGATACTCAATTTCGTATTTTACACCTTCGCCACTGTCGCGTTGGCTTGAGCGCAACACAGTGTCGTAGCGGCTGAAAAAGTTTTCACTGTCCATGAGGCCAGCAAACTGCCGACCGGTTGCCATTTTGCCGGGATCAACACCCAAAACGGCAAAAGTATTAGCACTCCACGTCAGACAATCGCTTGCAACATCCCAGTGATAGGACACTTGCCCTGCATATTCCTGCGCCCGCGATGTTGACTGCGGGTCAAGACAACGAGGATCCATCACCGTCGGCGAATCGGGTGCTTGGGATTCGAATGCAAACAGATTTTCAGTCTCGGGCAACAAGGCGTCCTCCGGGCAGATCAAGCATAAGGCCGTCAATTGCCTCGCCTAGGGTGTGAATCATCGGATGAATCTTAGCGCCGAGAGAGTAAATTTTCGGGCAAGGCGCTTAGTTAATCTTATCTTGCCGCACTACACGCAGGAGGAGAGGTGTTGCACAACACAATCAAAGCGTGTTCTGTGCCGCTAAAACCACCACCAGAATGCTGCATTGCGGTGCAAAATGCGTGGAAGTTATGCATTTTTATGACAGTCATGTGAAAAAGAGGCAAAAAACAGGCATCCTTAGCCTCATTTCAGGCTAATTTATTACCAAATGCTAAAGAATTATGCCACCTGGTGATTGTTACAGTAGTGTAAACATATGATTTACGAGGATGAATTATAGGTATGCAATATTTGCATTACACTTTTTGCTGCAACGCACATATATTTCGATTGTTGAAAGAAACAAAGCAAGACGCCGGAACAGGTCCGGCACCGAAATATAAAACGAAAGGATACCATTATGTTTGAAACACTCAAAACCCGCATCACTGCTTGGAAGCGTTACAGCCGCACAGTTTCAGAACTTGAAGCGCTGTCAAACCGCGAACTGGCCGACTTGGGCATTTCGCGCACCGACATCGGTCGTATCGCCCGCGAAGCCGCACGCTAATCCATTTTCTCCGAAAGGACACTATCATGTTTGAACAATTGAAAACCCGCTTTACCACTTGGAAAAAGTACAACCGCACCGTGGCTGAACTTTCGGTTCTGTCGAACCGCGAATTGGATGACCTGGGCTTTGCCCGTGGTGACATTCCCCAAATCGCCCGTCAGGCATCGCGCTAATCATGCGTAGCCTCTCGGTCTTTGGCCGCTTCCTCGAGCGCCGGGCACAGCAACAGGGCCAAGACGCCCAGCGCCGTGCCATGGCAAACCTGTCGGACGCCGATTTAGCCGACATGGGTGCCAAGCGCTTCCACGCCAATCAAATGGCAAACTTCCGCACTTTTAAATAAGGTCGGAAATAACAGTTCCTCCCAAGGGGCGTTGTTCAAACTGTTCGCAAGAACGGGGAGAGCAGCGCCCCTTTTTTTTTTATAATCCCTCACCCTGAGGTGCCCACGCAGTGGGCCTCGAAGGGCCCTTGCTTCAAATCTGCAATTGCGCGACGAACCTTCTCAGACGAAGTGACAAAATGAACTTCAGGGATTATCATGGCTCTTAAAATGCACCCCTCAATTTCAGTCCATGCAGGACGGTGGCTGATCGAGCGAAATCATTGCACCGAGTGGCCGCAGCATCACCGACGTTGCAGCAGATTTAGGTGTGTCGCGGCAGGCGCTGAGCACAGTCTTGAACGGCCATGCCAGCCTGAGCGCTGATATGGCGCTGCGCTTTGAACGGCATTTCAAGATCAGCGCTGATACCTTGATGAGGATGCAAACATTATACGTCTTGCGCAGTGATTGGGGTAAAATCTGCCTACAGCGATGAGATAGGCCTATATGAATCAGCCTTTGATCACCTTTGCAATTTCAATATGTGTTTTCAGTGCTATCAGGCCCGGTATGGTGCTTCAATACCCATGTGGGACACTTTAGTCGCACTCGTTCTTTCCAAAACGCTTGCATGCAATTGTGCTTGCTCGTGAATGACTCTTGCTTTGTACCGCCAAGTCAAGAGCCTTACGACGCAGATCGGAACCCAAGAAGGAAACAGGTTCTGGCTAGATCTAATTTCATCATGTTGCATGCTCAGTGCATTCGGAAACATGTTTAAGACTGATGGGTTGATTTTGATTGATGGTTCGGCCTCTAGCAATTCGTCAACCATCCATTTGAGCGCGACGTCTGAGAGCCTTGACTCTGGTTCGGGGTAACTACCGCCAATGTCTGAATGATTTCCTGCAAACCAACATTGCTTTAACCAAGCGGGTTTCAGGTGCGAATTTCTGATAATGTCGACATGACTTCCCCAGCCAACGTGCGGGAACGACTTTCTGCTTTCATCAATTGCAAGTGCGTGCCTTGCAAACCTAACTCTGTTATCGAGAAATCTATCGTAGTCTTTCAACTTCCAAGCAGCGAAGTGAAAACTGGAAATCCATCCGTCAGCCTGCTTTCGAAAGTATTTGAACTGTTTTTGAATCAGTGTTTTGACACAATACAGCGCTAGCAAAGAGCCAACGGCCATCCCATACTTGAGTAAATAATGCCAATTATTGTTCCAGGCCAAAGCAGTCAGAATCAACAATACTGAAATAAATGCTAAACTAAGATTTCTAACTTTTGCCGAGCCTAGTGCAGCAACAGTATCAAATACGCCAATAAAGGTTGGCTGCACATTTCCTTGTAGCTCACCGTCCGCACCAAATCCCTCTGAGCCATACTTAAACCTAAAGCGTTTTGCTTTTTCTTCTCTTTCATTGAAATACTGAGGGTCACTTCTTGGCTTCCCTGAACCATGCTCATAAACATATAAAACAGCATCTTCAGCAATTTTTCTTAGGCGAGGTCCATATCGAGGAACTGAACTACCATCTGCCGATTTGGTAGGAACGCCACATAGGTTTAAAACGTTGGCGACACAGCGAACAGTGTAGGCGCCACGACTGAAACCAAACAAAAATATTCGATCGCCTTCTTCATAGTTGGCAATTATTGCCTCATAGCAATCGACCATGTTATCGCTAATCCCCGTGCCCACAGCAGAAGCAAAAACATTGCGAATACGTTTGAGAGTCACATTCCTCCAATTTCACCTGCACCTAGGCCAGGATCATAAAAAGCAAATTGGTTGCTAGGAGAAATCACTGAATCAGGACCAGATCGAGTTGCGCGATACATTTTATAGACGTTACTCAGCCTTTGATCTGGTCGAAGCCCACCAATCTGACCTGTGCCATCGGAAAATATAAGTATGTTCTTTGCCATTTTGAGATCTTTGGTTTCAATGAGTTAATTGGTTTTTAGAATAAGCTTCGGACGCAAAAATTCGGAAAGTTTGCATAAATGAGGCACATGCATTTGCAAGAAGATATCTCGGACTATTGATAAAACTTGGTTCAACTCGCCGTCTTGATATTGCGGAGCAGGCATTTCAACCTACTCCGCAGCATTCTTAGGCAGGGGTGCATGTCATGCCGTTGCGCCTAGCATTTGAAATGCAGTCCGACTTGTTGACATAACCTTCAGTGGAAGCGCCAACAATATTGCCATTGGAAGCAGTTCTGCGCCAACGCCAATCGCTTGCATTTGAAAGGTAGACGTCCCAACGATCACCATTAACCGTACATGACTTAGTTATCATATTTGTATATCCTTTTAA
This sequence comes from uncultured Alphaproteobacteria bacterium, assembly GCA_963850355.1. Taxonomy (GTDB): domain Bacteria; phylum Pseudomonadota; class Alphaproteobacteria; order Rhizobiales; family Aestuariivirgaceae; genus Aestuariivirga. Next base: position 6,343 of record CAWKKP010000008.1, on the reverse strand, counting down.
TAGGTTTACATATGTATAGTTTATACTACACTTGCGCAGGTATAGCGTTCGCTCTATCTGTGTCAAGCAGAATAGTAGGAGTTCAGTTTGTCGTCTAAATTTAGTGAAAAACTCAGAAAGCTTAGGGTTGACAATGACCTAACCCTTGATCAGCTCGGGGAAGCAATTGGCTCATCAAAAGCCTATGTTTGGCAACTTGAAAACAAGAAGAATGCAAAACCGTCTGCTGACCTCCTCTTGAAAATTGCGGCAACTTTCAAAGTTGCGCCTGAGTATCTTCTTGACGATTCTCGTGATCAACTGATTGGACAGCAGCTCGATGATACATTCTTTCGGAAGTTCCAAAGTCTTTCGGAAGAAGACCGTCAAACAATAGAAAGGATAATTTCGAGTTTTGGCAGCAAAAACTGATACGACGCCGATTGCTGAAGCGATACGCCTCACTTCTATCTGGCAAAAATTTGGACCAAACAAATACCCAATCGACCTTGATGAGTTAATAGAAGGCGCATTCAAAAATGGATCGTTTGAATCAAAACTCAAGACAATTAGAAACAGATTTCGACTCGTTCGAAGGATGTTTGCGAAAAGTTGAGGCTACTGAAGATTGGGTGATTCTGTTAAATGACGATGTCCACAACAAGCGTCGGCAACGCTTCACTCACGCCCATGAACTTGGTCACTTTCTTTGCCATAGACACCAACGAGATAACTTTGAGGACAGCCTAAAATCCTTGAATGACTACAAGGATCAAATTGAATTCGAAGCAAATCAATTTGCTGCTTGGTTACTCATGCCCGCCAATCTTGTTCGCTCGGAATTCCAATTAAAGCAATGGAACACTGAAACTCTCCAAGGTATGGGATCTCGATTTCAATCATCCTTACAGTCATCAGGTCTACGTTTTGTGGATTTAAGCCAAAAACCAATAGCGTTTGTTGTTTCGCGAGATGGTTATGTTGTTTGGGCCAAAAAAAATGAATATGCACCGTTTATGGAGGTTTTTAAAAACGGAGATGAGATACCAACCCAGTCTACAGCGAATAATACGGGCTCGAAAAATGCTAACTTTATCGGGCCGCAAAAAACTGCGCAAATATGGAGCTCAGCCTCTGCAACGATTGAATTGAGCTACCACGACCCTGAAAACGGTTACGTTTATACTTGTCTTGAATTCACGGGATAGAGAATCCGCTCACCCCCGCTAGTGAAACTGCCACACACCCCGCCCTCAGAATCCCTGTTGCCTCCCCCTTTCGCCTGTGATACCTCCCGCCTCGCGGCAGGGGAGGCTCTGATCCGTGGCATGTGGCGTGGGCAAAACCCTGCTTCACGTGCTTTCCTGATCCAAAAACGAAAGATCCAACGTGGCAACGGCAGATCATGCAGTTTCAGGGGTGGCGGGGCGTTATGCAAACGCGCTGTTCGACCTCGCAACAGAAGACAAATCAGTCGGCCCGACGGGTGATGCTTTGGCGTCATTTATGGGCTTGGTTGAAGGTTCGCCCGAACTCCAGCGCCTGATGCGCTCGCCCGTGTTCAAAGTGGCAGACCAAACCGCCAGCATCGAAGCGCTGGCTGCCAAGGCCAAGATCAATGGTCTTGCTCTCAATTTCCTGAAGCTGATGAGCGCCAACCGCCGTCTGGCCGCCGTGCCGGATGCCATTCGCGGCTATAACGCGCTGGTGGCCAAATCCAAGGGTGAAATTTCAGGCGAAGTGATTTCGGCTGAAAAGCTCTCGGCCAAGCAGCTTGACCGATCTGAAAGCCGCACTGAAGTCTGCCATGGGCAGCACAGTGGCGCTTACAACATCCGTTGATCCCTCACTTCTGGGTGGTCTCATCGTCAAGGTGGGTTCACGCATGATGGACAACTCGCTCAAAACAAAATTGCAAAATCTCAAAGTCTCTATGAAGGGAAGCCAGTAATGGATATCCGCGCTGCTGAAATTTCGTCGATCCTGAAAAAGCAAATCAAGGACTTTGGCAAAGACGCCCAGGTGTCTGAAATTGGCCAAGTGCTGTCGGTCGGCGACGGTATTGCCCGTGTGTATGGCCTCGACAATGTGCAGGCGGGTGAGCTCGTTGAATTCCCCGGCGGCATTAAGGGCATGGCCCTCAACCTCGAATCCGACAACGTCGGCTGCGTGATTTTCGGTAACGACCGTGACATTAAAGAAGGCGACACTGTGCAAGCGCACCGGCGCCATCGTTGAAATTCCTGTGGGCAAGGAACTGCTGGGCCGCGTGGTTGATCCGCTCGGCAATCCGCTGGATGGCAAGGGCCCGATCAAGTCGAAGCAAAAGTCCCGCGTGGACGTGAAAGCCCCTGGCATTATTCCGCGTAAGTCGGTGAATGAGCCGATGGCCACTGGTCTTGAAGGCCATTGACGCTTTGATCCCTGTTGGCCGTGGCCAGCGCGAATTGGTGATTGGTGACCGTCAGACCGGCAAAACCGCCATCATCTTGGACACCATCCTGAACCAGAAGCCCATTCACATTGCGGGTCCTGAAAAGGACAAGCTGTATTGCGTGTATGTGGCTTGCGGCCAGAAGCGCTCAACCGTTGCCCAGTTCGTGAAGGTTCTCGAAGACAACGGCGCCATGGAATATTCGGTGGTGATCGCCGCAACGGCCTCTGACCCGGCACCTCTGCAATACCTCGCACCCTTCGCGGGTTGCGCCATTGGTGAATATTTCCGCGACAACGGCATGCATGCCTTGATTGCTTACGACGATTTGTCGAAGCAGGCTGTGGCTTATCGTCAAATGTCGCTTGCTGCTGCGCCGCCCACCAGGCCGCGAAGCTTATCCGGGCGACGTGTTCTATCTCCACTCACGTTTGCTGGAACGCGCTGCAAAGATGAACGACTCACTGGGCGGTGGTTCGTTGACGGCATTGCCCGTCATTGAAACCCAAGCCAACGACGTGTCGGCTTATATTCCAACCAACGTGATTTCGATCACCGACGGTCAGATCTTCTTGGAAACCGATTTGTTCTATCAGGGCATTCGTCCTGCGGTGAACGTGGGTCTTTCCGTGTCGCGCGTGGGTTCTGCCGCACAGACAAAAGCCATGAAGCAGGTTGCCGGCAAGATTAAGGGCGAACTCGCCCAGTATCGTGAAATGGCCGCCTTCGCCCAGTTCGGTTCCGACCTCGATGCTGCAACGCAAAAGTTGCTCAACCGCGGTGCGCGTTTGACCGAACTGTTGAAGCAGGGCCAGTTCTCGCCATTGAAAATGGAAGAGCAGGTTGTCTCGATCTATTCCGGCGTGAACGGCTATCTCGATGCGCTGCCCGTCAACAAGATCAAGAGCTTCGAAGAAGGCCTGTTGCGCACCATGAAGGAAAAGCATGCTCCGGTGATGGATGCCATCCGCACCGAAAAGGCAATCTCCGACAAGACCATGGCCTTGCTCAAAGCTGCGGTTGAAGCTTTCACCAAAGCGTTCGCGTAACTCATAAGGGGCCACGATGGCTAGTCTCAAAGACCTGCGCAATCGCATCGCCTCGGTGAAGGCGACACGCAAGATCACCAAGGCCATGCAAATGGTGGCCGCTGCCAAGCTGCGCCGTGCGCAAGAAGCAGCCGTTGCCGCGCGTCCTTATTCGGAACGCATGGCTGTGGTGCTCGGCAATTTGTCGGCTGCCATGGAAGGCAAAGCGGGTGCGCCAAAGTTGCTTGCCGGAACGGGCAGTGACCAAGTGCATTTGCTGGTCGTTGCAACAGCTGAGCGCGGTCTGTGCGGTGGCTTCAATTCGTCGATCACCAAGCTTGCACGCGAACATGCTGACCGTCTTCTCCGCGAGGGCAAGACCGTGAAGATGATGACAGTTGGTAAAAAAGGCAATGATGCGTTGAAGCGCGTCTATGGCAAATACATTACCGACGCTGTGAACTTCCAAGGTGCAAAGTCGGTTCAGTTTGATCACGCCTCAGGTGTGGGCACCAAAATTCTCTCGATGTTTGAAGCGGGCGAATTTGACGTCTGCACGCTGTTCTTCTCGGAATTCAAATCGGTGATCAGCCAAAAGCCAACGGCTCTCCGCTTGATCCCGGCTCAGTTTGATGCGTCGAAAGTTCCTGATCTCGGTGGTGCTGTCTATGATGCAGAACCCGAAGAAGGCGAAATTCTCGACAATCTTCTGCCGCGCAATATTTCCATTCAGGTGTTCCGTGGACTTCTCGAAAATGCAGCGTCTGAACAAGGTGCCCGCATGAGCGCCATGGACAACGCCACGCGCAACGCCGGTGACATGATCAACAAGCTGTCGATCAAGTACAACCGTCAGCGCCAAGCCCAGATCACCAAAGAACTCATCGAAATCATTTCTGGCGCGGAAGCGCTTTAAGCATACAGGTAAGGACAAACAGTCATGGCCAAAAAAGCAACAACTCCTCAATGTCAGGCGCAACCGGGCGCGTGACGCAAGTCACAGGCGCCGTCGTTGACGTGACCTTTGACGGCGGACTGCCGCAAATTTTGAACGCGCTCGAAACCATGAACGGTGAAAACCGCTTGGTCCTCGAAGTGGCCCAGCATCTTGGGTGAAAACACCGTACGCTGCATCGCCATGGACGCGACTGAAGGTTTGGTACGCGGACAAGCCGTACGCGATACGGAATCGTCGATCTCGGTTCCCGTAGGTGAAGGCACCCTCGGCCGCATCATGAACGTCATCGGCGAGCCGATTGACGAAGCAGGCCCGATCAAGTTCAAGACACGTCGCCCCATTCACGCGCCAGCGCCAGACTTTACCGAGCAATCGACAGAAGCTGAAATTCTGGTCACAGGCATCAAGGTGGTTGATCTTCTCGCCCCTTATGCCAAGGGCGGTAAGATTGGTCTGTTCGGTGGTGCCGGCGTTGGCAAAACCGTTCTCATTCAAGAGCTCATCAACAACATCGCAAAAACCCACGGTGGGTATTCGGTGTTCGCTGGTGTGGGTGAACGCACCCGCGAAGGCAACGACCTCTATCATGAATTCATCGAGTCCAAAGTGAACGCCGATCCGCATGACAAGGACTCGGATGTGAAGTCAAAGTGCGCCCTCGTGTTCGGCCAGATGAACGAGCCACCGGGTGCGCGTATGCGCGTGGCTTTGTCGGGCCTCACGGTTGCTGAACATTTCCGCGACGAAGGCCAGGACGTGTTGCTGTTCGTCGATAACATTTTCCGCTTCACGCAAGCGGGTTCCGAAGTGTCGGCTCTTCTGGGTCGTATTCCTTCAGCCGTGGGTTATCAGCCAACACTGGCCACCGACATGGGCGCTTTGCAAGAGCGCATCACCACGACGACCAAGGGTTCGATCACCTCGGTGCAGGCCATTTACGTGCCAGCCGACGACTTGACCGATCCGGCCCCTGCCACATCCTTCGCGCATTTGGACGCAACCACAACGCTGTCGCGTTCGATTGCTGAAAAAGGCATTTACCCAGCAGTGGATCCATTGGACTCCACCTCGCGCATGTTGTCGCCCGCCATCGTTGGTGAAGAACATTACGCTGTAGCCCGCCAGGTGCAGTCGATCCTGCAACGCTATAAGGCCCTGCAAGACATCATCGCCATTCTGGGCATGGATGAATTGTCGGAAGAAGACAAGCTCGCCGTGTCGCGCGCCCGTAAAATCGAACGCTTCATGTCACAACCGTTTGACGTTGCTGCCGTGTTCACCGGTTCGCCCGGCGTGCAGGTGAAGCTCGAAGACACCATCAAGGGCTTCAAGGGCCTGTGCAACGGTGACTACGATCATTTGCCAGAACCAGCATTCTACATGGTGGGCACGATTGAAGACGCCGTGGCGAAGGCCAAGAAGATGGCTGCTGACGCGGCTTAAAGTTTAAGACCGACCTCACCCTTCACTCCCAGCGGGGAGGGAGCTCAGGTACAACAATTCCCCTCCGCTCTGTGGGGAGGGTACGGCGAAGCGGGGAGAGGTCCCTTCACCACAAGGAAAGAACCATGGCACTGCATTTCGAACTCGTCTCCCCCGCCCGTCTCCTGTTCTCAGGCGATGTGGCTTCTGTGCAAATTCCAGGCACCGAAGGCGAAATGACAATTATGGCCAACCATGCACCTGTGCTTGCCACGTTGAAGCCCGGCGTTGTTGTTGTGGCCAAAGACGCTGGTACAACGGAAAAAATTTTCGTGCGCGGCGGCTTTGCCGAAGTGAACGCAAGCGGCCTCACAGTGCTGGCCGAAACCGCAATCCCATTGGCGGACTTGGATGCAACAGCCATCGCCGCACAAATCAAAGATGCCGAAGAAGACGTGGCCGACGCCAAGAGCGATGGCGTGCGTGCCAAGGCGAATGAAACGCTGGATCATTTGCGGTCGC
>CAWKKP010000007.1:0-235684 GCA_963850355.1 uncultured Alphaproteobacteria bacterium | reverse complement strand
GGTTTGCAACTTTGATCTTGTCCATGGATGCCTCTGAATGGGTTCTTGAATTGCGGCGGTTCTAGCAGGGGGATGTGACGGCTGCAATGTTGCAATGCTTTGACATTGTACAAGTGGCATGTCACTGCGAATGGATGACTGATACGGCATCCCCCTCATCAAATGCGCTGCATTATCCAGCCTATCGGAATTATTTCATCAGCCGCGTCGGGCACCACTTTGCCATGCAAATCATGGTCACGGCGCTGACTTGGCAGATTTGGGCAATTACGCGGGATGCGAAATATTTGGCCTATGTGGGGTTGGCGGTTTTTGTTCCCGTATTGCTGTTGGTCGTGCCTGCGGGTTGGCGGCTGACCGTATCAACAGAAAAGTCATTCTGGCAATTTGCATGTTTTTGGAAGGCTTGGCAGCGCTCGGGCTATTGTTGTTTTCGCTAGGTGATCAGAGCGTGGTTTGGCCTGTGTTTTTGTGTCTTGTTTTGGTGGGCATCGCCTCGGCATTTGGCAACCCAGCTGCATCGTCATTAGTGCCCAATATGCTTTCGCCTGAAGCTTTGCCGCATGGTGTTTCGCTCAATTCCATGTCGTGGCAATTGGCGTCGATTACGGGTCCGGTGGTTGGTGGCTTGCTGTATGGCTTGGGCGCACCTGTGGCTTATGGCGTTGCGCTGGTGTTACAAATATTGGGCGTTGCTTGTGTGGCGCTCATTGGCCGCGTGAACCAAGCAAACTCGCAAGACAGCGAAGCGGGCTTGGCACCCATTTTGGCGGGGTTCAAATTCATCTGGAGTGAACCCATTGTTCTAGGTGCCATCTCGCTGGATATGTTCGCTGTGCTGCTCGGCGGGGCGGTGGCCATTCTGCCGATTTATGCCAGTGATATTTTGCATTTGGATTCAGTGGGCTTGGGCTTGATGCGCGCGGCACCGGGCGTGGGTGCCATCGTGGTGGCGCTTTGGTTGTCGAAGTATGGCATTAAAGACAGGGCAGGGCATTGGCTGTTTTGGTCTGTGGCGCTGTCGGGGTTGGTGGTCGTGGTGTTTGGATATTCGACAATCGCGTGGCTGTCGATCACGATGCTGGTTCTTTATGGTGCCTTCGACATGATCTCCGTTTATGTGCGCGAAGTGCTGATGCAGCTGTGGATCCCTGACCATGTTCGGGGGCGTGTGAATGCGGTGAACAATGTGTTCATTGGTGCGTCCAACCAATTGGGGGAAGCGCGGGCTGGATTTGCGGCGGCTTTGTTGGGGGCGGTTCCTGCTGTGGTGATTGGTGGCTTTGGAACGATGATTGTCGCGGGATTGTGGGCGCGGATGTTCCCGGCGTTGAGGAATGCGCAAGGAAGTTAGAGGGGCGGGAGGGTTAGCCAATTTCCAGTGTTGCGATCTGTTCCGGCTGCAACTCTTCGAATCATTTGTCAATTTGGATGTAAAAGCGCTCAAATCATCATTGCTGTGGACAAATTGCCGCCTGTGAAGTATATGAGTTGAGCTTGGCAAGTTATTCGTTTGAAGGAGTCTGAGATTTTTGTACAGTTACGACGATTTCGCCACTTTCTATTGCAGCTATTGCCAAATTGTTTCATCTGGTCGGCCAGAGTTTTAAGTCTGCGCACATGCCGTTGAAGCTTCATGACCCTCTCCGCAATTAAAAATTCGCCAAGTCGCCACGGCAACATTGCATCGACAACAAAGCGCAATTCATTCCGCTGCAACAAGCGATGAGCTCTATCGTAACGTATGTTGCGAATCGAGTGCTGCGGTAATATCCTCGTCTTCCAGTTCGGGGAACTGTTCCAGCAGCTTTTCGGGTTGTCGCCGGCTGCCAGATAGCCAAGAATATCCGACACCCGAATGCGCATGCCGCGAATAATCGGACGACCGCCAGTAGCAGGGTCTGACGTTGGTGCGCAGGACTGATCCATGACAGTATATGCGCAGGGTGTCGCTTCAAATCATGTTTGCCATGCTTCAGATCATAATTTACTGTGCGAAAGATTTCAGAAATTATATTGAGCTCATTTGCTTCTCAACTCATTGATCCCATGCTCACTGACACGCCCCTCGCACTTTCACACCAACGCCCGCACCCCCGCGTTGTGCTGGTGAACCCGCAGCTTGGTGAAAACATTGGCATGGCGGCGCGGGCTATGGCGAATTTTGGGCTTGTTTGATTTGGCGTCTGGTGGACCCGCGTGAGGGGTGGGACCCGGTGCGGGCGGAGGCTGCGGCTTCGGGGGCTGATTGAGACTGTTAAAAATGCCAGCATTCACAATAGCTTGCCGGATTGCGTTAAAGACATACATTATGTTTATGCCACCACGGCGCGGCCGCGCGATATGACGAAGGACGTGATGACGCCAGAGCAGGCGGGGCTCGATATGCGGGCGCGCATTGCGCGGGGCGAGAAGATTGCCATTCTGTTTGGGCGCGAACGCTTTGGCCTCAACAATGAGGAAGTTTCGCTGGCCGATGTGATCATTTCAGCACCCGTGAACCCGGCTTATGCTTCGCTGAATATTGCGCAGGCGGTTTTGCTGGTGAGCTATGAGTGGTTCAAGCATGAGGCCACATCGCTCGGGCATGGCGACGCCGGAACTCGCCGCCATCACCGGACCCGGGCTGCAAATGCCGGATACGCGGCCTGCCACCAAGGACGAGCTTTATGGTTTTTATGGTCATCTTGAAGCCGAGCTTGATGCGGCTGGCTTTTTCAAAACCGAGAAGCTTAAGCCCAGCATGATGCGGAATTTGCGCAACCTCTTTGCCCGCGCTGAACCTCATCGGAACAAGAGGTGCGGAGCTTGCGCGGCATGGTATCATCGCTGACGCGCAAACACTTGCGCCGCAAAGAGGGCAACATTGATGGCTGAGCAGCCACGCATTCTTGTTGTTTGACTCCGGCATGGGCGGCCTCACGGTGGCGCGGGCTGTGGCCAAGCAAATGCCTCATGCGCATCTGGTTTATGCCGCAGACAATGCGGGCTTTCCCTATGGCGCATGGAAAGAACAGGATCTGGTCAAACGCATTGTCATGGTGATTGGGCAAGTTGATCGATCACGTGAAGCCTGATGTTGTGGTGATTGCCTGCAACACGGCGTCCACCATTGCGCTGACCGAATTGCGCGAGGCCTATCAGCGTGCCATTTGTCGGCACGGTGCCCGCGATCAAGCCTGCTGCGGCGCAAACCAAAACCGGCGTGATCGGCGTGTTGGCCACACCCGGCACGGTGAGCCGGGAATATACCCATTCGCTGATCCACACCTTCGCGTATCACTGCAAGGTGCTGCTGCATGGTGCGCCACGGCTGGCCGAAATTGCCGAGCAACAAACTCGGGGCCACCCGGTTGACCTGGAAGAGTTGCGGGACGGAGGTGGCCCCGGTGTTTCGCAAACGCGATGGCAAGCCCACGGATGTGGTGGTGCTGGGCTGCACGCATTATCCGCTGTTGACTGAAGATATAGCAGAAGGTAGCGCCGTGGCCCGTTGACCTATATCGATCCCGCACCTGCCATCGCTCGGCGCACGAGCTGACATTGTTGAAGAAACGCGGTTGCAGGGCTAGACCGATGACAGTGTGCCGTTGCATGGCACGGTGATCTTAACGTCGGCACGGGGCAGCGCGTCAGAAACACTGGCGGCCTATGGCACGATGGGTTTTCCCAAACACATGGTTCTGGATTTGCCAGTTTAGACTATTTGTAAAGCCCCATCGTCAGCCCGCGGACCAAATGTTTCTGCACCAGCAGCACGAAAATGAATGCTGGTATAAGCGCTGCCGTGGTCAGGGCGGAAATGAGACCCCACATGTTCATGACCAAGATGCCCGCCTGCACGGGAACCAGTCGCAGGTTTTGAGTGAGGAAGAGTGACAACAAAAACTCGGTCCACGAAAAAATAAAACACAAAACGGCAGTTGCAGCGATACCGCCTTTTACCAGTGGGACAACGACGCGGATGAAACTCTGCCAACGTGATGCACCATCGAGCTTTGCTGCTTCGGAGATTTCTGGAGGCACGTCATCGAAGAAGGACTTGAGCAATAAAATTGCAAACGGCAAATTCAGCGCCGCATGGGCCAACGCTACTCCAAGGCGGGTGTCGAGCAGTCCACTGGCATGATAGAGCCCCACCAGTGGGAAGACGATGGCGATGGGGGGCAGGAAGCGTTGCAGCAGCACGACCATCAGCATTCGCGATTTGTGCTTGAATGCGAAAGTTGACACGGCATAGGCCATGGGCACGGCAGCGACCAACACGATCAAGGTTGAAAGCAGCGCGACGATCAAGCTGTCAATCAGGCTTTGGCGCGAGTCGAATATGGTGCCGCCTTCGCCAAACAGGGTCAGGGCAAAATTGTCGAAGGTGGGTTGATATTCGAAGGTTAACGCGCGGCGCAGGTCTAACAGCGCGTCTGAAGGGGTAATTGCCGAAAGACCCCACCAAATGATCGGTAAAACGTAAATTGCCACCACGGATATGGCGGCAACATCGCGGAATCGGCTGGCCCAGGGCTTTAACATTACACCAGGGTTTAACGGTTTTCCGACGTTTGACATAGCCTTGCAGTTCGACTAGAGACTGCGCAACGCGGAGCCCGAAAGGCTCCGTGTTTGCTTGCCCATGTACGCTTCGGCGGACTGTCGGCCGGGAAACCGGTGTCCAGGAGGGTAGGTTCTCACAAACGTCACTTGGAGACCGTAAATGACGAAGCGCACAAATGCGAAGTATAAACTCGACCGCCGTATGGGCGAAAATATCTGGGGCCGTCCGAAATCCCCAGTCAACAAGCGTGAATATGGCCCAGGCCAGCACGGACAGCGCCGTAAAGGCAAGATGTCCAACTTCGGCACGCAGTTGCGCGCCAAGCAAAAGCTGAAGGGCTATTACGGCAACATTTCCGAACGTCAATTCCGCGCGCTTTACGAAGAAGCTGTGCGTCTGACGGGCGACTCCTCTGAAAACCTGATCGGCTTGCTCGAACGCCGCTTGGCGACGGTTATTTACCGTTCAAAGCTGGTGGCCACCGTGTTTGCTGCGCGCCAGTTCGTGTCGCATGGCCACGTCAAGGTCAACGGCCAGCGCGTGACCATTCCTTCAATCCGCTTGAAGGTGGGTGATGTGGTTGAATTGACAGACCGCGCCAAGGAATTGGTTGCCGTACAGGAAGCACAAGCTTCAGCCGAACGCGATACGCCAGACTATCTGGAAATTGGTGGAGGCACCGTGAAGTTCCTGCGCATTCCAGCTTTGGGCGAAGTGCCATATCCAGTTGTGATGGAACCAAACCTGGTGGTGGAATTCTATTCACGCTAATTGGTTTCATACAGAATTCGAAAAGGCGGGACTTCAGCGTTTTGACTTTTCAAGGAAAAGTCAAAATCGCTTTCGCATTTTCTTATCGTTCAACTTTTCTGACTTTTGACGGAATTGTCAAAAGTCAGGTTGATCTCGTTCCCGCCTTTTTTATTGGCCTTAGGTGAGTACCAAACGATGGGTGACAGGTGGGAATGATCTGAGTTGCGAAAGCTCTGCATAAGTCTTGCGCTGGGGGATGGAAATTTTCTGAGACTTGCCTGTGCGTGAAGCTTCTTCGATGGCCAGCATTGTGATCATGTCTGCAAGTCCATCTTCCCCATCAGGCTCAGGTTTTGTACCTTTGGTGATGCAGTCAGAAAAATATGCGGTTTGGCCGCTGAAATTATCGGTCAGAGGAAATTCAAAACGCTCCACCTTGTCGCCGCGACGCAGTTCGAAAGAACGGGCCATTTCGAAACGATAGGCATTGGTCATGGTGATTTCGCCTTCGGACCCGAGGACGCGAAACATATCCGTGACCCCAGCACCAAAGCTGCAATAGAAACTTGCCATGCGTCCCTTGGCAAAACGCAAGTTGGCGGAAATGCTGGCTGGCACTTCCCGGAAGCGTTCGTCGTCTTCGCCCATGCTGTCCATCGCCATGACTTCAACAGGCTCACTCGCAAACGCGTGGCGCGCGGCGTTGATGCAGTAGACGCCAATGTCTTGTAATGCGCCGCCCCAATGTTTTGCCAAAAGCCTATGGTTTCCTGCGCCCACTTGAAAGCTGAAGCTCGAGTGGAATTGGCGCGGGTCACCAATGGCACCCGTTCTCACGAGATCATAAAGTTTCAACGTGGCTTCGTCGGTGTGCAGACGATAGGCGGTACTCAACCACACGCCAGCCTTTGCTGCTGCTGCGATCATCGCTTCGGATTCGACGGTAGAGATAGCAAGTGGTTTTTCGACAAGGGCGTGGATGCCAGCTTTGGCGGCACGCATACAAAAGTCAGTGTGCATTGAGTTTGGCAAGGCAATGTACACAGCATCGATCGTACCGCTGCGGAGTAAGCTGTCATATTCGCTGTAGTCATAAATTTTAGGAATGCCATGGAAGCTTGCGATTTTTTCGGCTTTGGCGCGATGTCCGCTCACAAGTGCGACGACCTCTGAATTTCCAGTTTGGTTCACACCTGGCAAAAAAGCTTCCTGTGAAATCCAACCATTGCCGACAACGGCGTAACGCACTTTTTTCATCTCAATTCTCCCGTTAGATTTATCATAGGCCAAACGCCGCTGCTACTTTCGCGTCAACAACCGCGACACAGCCCGCAATTTCAGGGCTGATGGGGAGTTCGCGATAACTTCCAAGGGCTCCTTCGCGTTCCAGTTTGCCAGCATTGCCGTCAACCACCCAAATGAAGCCGAATGCGGTTTTGCGGATAGGCTTTGCTTCGGCCTGTGTGATAGCTGCGAAGGCTGTGTCATCGGAAATACCAGGTTCAAAGACGACCAGCATGATGCCTTGCGCATCGGGTGCAAGTGCTGCGTCGCGCATGATGGCAAACATGGCGAAGAGCCATAGGACGATGACGCTGGCAAACAGCGTAAAGGCGAAGCGATGGCCGGGCCAGCGCATGGCTTCACGCCGCTGCAAAACTTTCCGCGCGTTTTTCGCGGATGGGCAAATGCACAATTGCGGCGAACAATCCGAGGCCAACACCCATCCACCAGACAGGATCATAGCTGCCGAAGACATCGTAAAGTTTGCCTCCCAACCACACGCCAAAAAATGAACCGATCTGATGCGACAAGAATACGAAACCATAGAGCGTTGCCATATAGCGTGTGCCGAACATGACGGTGATCAAGCCCATCGTGAGCGGCACTGTGGAGAGCCAGAGGAACCCCAAGGACGCCGTGAAGATGACTGTGGTGACTGGCGTGATGGGCAATAGAATGAAGGCTGTTACGGCGATGGAGCGCAACAGGTAAATCAAACTGAGGGGTACCCGTTTTTCGCGCTTGCCGCCGATGACGCCTGAGAGATAGGAGCCCGCAACATTGAACAGACCAATGGCGCCCATGGCCAATCCGGCGAACTCTTTTGAGATGCCGTGCTCGGCCAAATAGGGCGGCAAATGCACCGTGACGAAGGCCAATTGAAAACCGCAAACGAAAAAGCCAGCAGTGAGCAACAAGAAGGATTGGTGGCCAAAGGCTTTGCCGATGGCTTGGCCCATGGTGAGGGTGGTTTCGCCTGCTGTGGCTTTCGACGCGGAAGTATTTTGCACCAGCAAAGGTGCTGCGAACAAAATGATGAGCAAACTGGATGCCGCCAACACATTCAGTGTGAAATGCCATTCATAGGCCGCCAGCAATGCACCGGTGAGGGGTGCGAATATAAACTGACCCAATGACCCTGATGCCGTGGCAAGGCCAAAGGCCCAAGAACGCTTTTCAGGGGGCACAATGCGGCCCAAAGCAGCCATGACGATGCTGAAGGATGACATGGCAATGCCCGCGCCAACAACGATGCCTGCTGTCATATGGAACCATACGGGCGTTGAAGCCATGTTCATGCCGATGATGCCGAATGCGTAAAGCACGGCACCCAACATCAAAACGCGAGCTGAACCATAACGATCCGCCAACATGCCAGCGATTGGCGTTGCAATACCCCAGACCAGATTTTGGATGGCAATAGCAAGAGAGAAGGTTTCACGCGGCCAGCCAAAAGTTTCAGAGATTGGCAGGGTGAAAAGTCCGAATGTGGACCGGATGCCGAAGTTGATGATGGCGACAATGCAGCCCGCCACCAGCACAACCATCGGGGCGAAATACCACGGCAAGGGGCGGGTGGTGTCAGTCATGTGGCGGGGCTCAACTTGGGTTTGAATTGTGAAATGGCAACACCTGCCATGATCAATGCGGCGGCGAGCAGTGTATTGCTTGTGATGAGTTCGTTCAATAAGGCCCAACCTGCTGCCAAGGCGAGGACGGGCATTGTGTAAAGGGCCGAGCTCAACAGCGACGGGCGGAGATGGCCCGCCGCGTAATTCCAAGTGACCACTGCAAGTGTGGCGCCGATGAGAATAAGGAATGCTAGGGCAAGAGCTTCGTTCTGGTTCATGCCTGTGAGTGCGGCGACAGTGTCACCGGACACAAAAGGCAGAGCCGGCAACATGATGATGAAGTTTGACAGGCCGGTTACTTTCAACGCGCCATATTTCAGGATCAGAGGCTTGCTGAGTACGACGAACACACTCCAACCAACGCTCGCTAAAAAGATCAAGAAGCAACCAAAGACTACGTTGGCGTTGGTAACTGTTACGGCACTGGTACTCTCACCCCAAACCAGCAAAATAGACCCCGCGAATGAAACGGCTAAGCCTGAAATTGTAGCAATATTTAATTGCTCAGTGCCAATCAAGCCTGCAAGAATGGCAATCAGCAGGGGGGCTGTCGATAAAATTAGGGTTCCAACACCTGCTGGAGCATAAAGAAATCCAAAGACGGTGCCTGCATAGTAGCCAAGCATCCCAACGACGGAGAGCAGCGCAAGTTTAACGGTGTCTTTGCGCTCCATCTTGAAGCCAGTCGTCAATGCCAATACGAGTGTGAAGACCAGACCCGTCAACACCAAGCGAATAATCAATGCCTGCGTCGGCCCCAAAAACAATGAGACACTGCGCACAAACACTGGCGTCACGCCCCAGACCAGAGTGGTGAAGGCGAGAGCTGCAAGCGCGCTGGTCTCGGATTTTTGCATATGACTGTGGTGCCTGTTTTACAGGCAAGGGTCAATCACATGACGACGCTGGTCTGGCATGTTTGCGACGTGCCAGACCAATAGTTGGTGGCGTTTCAATCAACCAAGTTGCGCTGTTACTCGTTGTACAGCCGGCCTTGCCAACATTGCATTGTGGTGGGCCGTGAGTTTGGAGAACTTTGCGAGATCAACTCCGTCGCCGATCATCCAGTTTGTAATAACGTGGAGATAGCAGTCGCCGGTCGAATATTGCGTGCCCAAAACCCAAGGCGTGGCCAAGAATTCATTCTCGATCATCACAGCGCAATCGGTCATGGTTTGCGGTACTTTGATTTTGAGTTTCTCGACAACGGCGGGGTCATCGGACCAGCGTGACCCACGCAATTTATGAGCGTGGTTTACATGTACAGTGGAGGAGAGGTAGCTGTTGAAGGCGTTAAGATTGGCCATGCCAAAAGCGTCGCTGGGGGAAAGCTTGGCTTTGGGAAATGCCTGCGCCACATATTGCAAAAGGGCGACGTTTTCCGTCAGAATTCCTTCATCCGTGGCCAAGGCTGGAACGCGGCCTTTTGGATTGATTTTGAGATAGTCCGGGGTGCGCTGCTCTCCGGCCGCAGTGTCCACCCGCTTGAAGACATAGTCAGCGCCAGCTTCTTCCAGTGCGATATGAGTAGCCAGTGAACACGAATTTTTCGTGCCGAAGAAAGTGAGCGCCATCAGATGATGCCTTTGTCGGTCACCAATTGCTTTAATTCACCCGATTGAAACATTTCCATCATGATGTCAGCGCCGCCGATGAATTCGCCTTTGACATAGAGCTGGGGAATGGTGGGCCAGTTTGTGTATTCCTTGATGCCATTGCGAATGGCTTCATCCTCCAGCACGTTGACGTCTTTGAAATTGACGCCGAGGTGCTGGAGGATTTGCACAGAGCGGCCCGAAAAGCCGCACATGGGCTGGTCGGTTGTGCCCTTCATGAAAAGAACGACGTCGTGGGATTTCACGGTTGTATCAATTTGGTCGTGGGCTGTGGTCATTTTTTCTCTCTGCTTTCCTCTCCCTAAAGGGAGGGGCTGGGGTGGGTGGAGATCACGCTCAAATATTTTCCGGTGCGGCCTCCACCCGCCCCCGACCCCGCCCTGCGAGGGCGGGGAGATTTTCTGGCACACTCGTGGTCAGTGCCAATGCGTGCAACACGCCGCCCATGTTGCCTTTGAGGGCTGCGTAAACCATTTGATGTTGCTGCACGCGGGACTTGCCTTTGAAGGCTGAAGACACCACCGTAGCGGCATAATGATTGCCATCGCCGGCCAAGTCTTTGATTTCGACGGTGGCGTCCGGCAGGCCGTCTTTGATAAAGCGTTCAATTTCAGTAGCAGACATGGCCATGGGGCAGGTGTTCCTTTATTTGCCTCTTAAATAGGCTGTCTGGACTTGAATTTCCAGTGGCGATAAAACGCTGTTACAACAACTTGACGGAACTGCATCATGAGTCTCTCTCGCCGCGAACTTCTTATAACAGCTTTGGCATTAGGCTTTGCGCCGCGTGCTTATGCTGAGGAGCCGTTTCCCGTGGATATGAAAGCACCCACGAAGCTTGATTATAAATTCAAGCGCCGTGAAACTGAATATGATGCATCGGTTCCGCCAGGCACAATTATCGTCGATAATGCCAAGCGTCTTATTGTTCCATGTGCATTCGCCAGGGCTTGCCACGCGCTATGGTGTGGCGGTAGGCAAGGGGGCGAAGGCCTGGTCAGGCGAAGTGACGATTGCCAAGATGACCGAATGGCCGCGATGGTTTCCAGCCCCCTATCATCTGTCGATCAAGCCGGACTTAAAAAAATGGCTGCCGGAGGGCATGCCCGGTGGAGCAGATAACCCGATGGGGGCTCGCGCCATGTATCTCTTTAAAGGCAAGGTTGACACTATCAACCGCATTCATGGGGCGGCGAAGTTTGATGACATCGGCAAGAAGAACACCGCCGGCTGCATTGGCATGCTGGACGGTGACATTGTGCATCTTTATGCCAATGTGACGGTGGGGACGAAGGTTGTGATGGTGTGAATCGGAAGTGACCTCATCCGTCTCGCGCTGTTCGCGCGATCCACCTTCCCCAAGGGGGAAGGAACACTCATTTCAATCGTCGCTTCTCCTTGGGAGAAGCTGTCGCGCCAAAGGCGTGACTGATGAGGTCCCTATCACCCCGCCATATACTCCGGAAACCAGCCCTCGTGGGCAGCACTCAATTCCGCTAGCGTCACAACCGTTGCCACCAAAATTGACTTCCGTCAAACCTGACACAGTGCCAACGCGGGCGATGGTTATGCCTGCTGCCTCAGCTTGGGTGAATGTTTTGGCCACGTCTTTCGGAGCACATGTCAGCACATAGCGGGCTTGATCTTCGCCGAAAAGTTCCTCGGTGTTGGGACACGGTGAGTTCGGCACCAAGATCAGCTGCCAATGCCATTTCGATAACGGCTGATGCTAAGCCGCCATCGGAAATGTCATGTACTGCAGTGACTTGGCCTGAAATGATGAGGTTTCGCACGAAGTTTCCGTTCTTCTTTTCCAGCGCCAAATCAACTCGCGGTGGTGCACCTTTTTCTTCGCCAATGATCTCGCGCTGATAAATTGATTGGCCGAGGTGCGAACCCTTCGCCCCCACCAACAAAATTGCATCGCCTTGGGCTTTGAATTTGATCGTGGCCATTTTCGTCCAGTCGGCCATCAAGCCAACACCGCCAATGGTGGGGGTGGGCAGAATGGCCTGGCCGTTGGTTTCATTGTAAAGCGACACGTTGCCGGAGACGATCGGGAATTCCAACGCCGTACAGGCTTCGCCGATACCTTTCAGCGCAAACACAAGCTGTCCCATGATTTCAGGGCGTTCAGGATTGCCAAAGTTCAGGTTGTCGGTGATAGCGATGGGGGAAGCGCCCACGGCTGTCAGGTTGCGCCAGCATTCGGCCACGGCTTGCTTGCCCCCTTCGTAAGGATCAGCTTCAACATAACGCGGTGTAACATCTGACGAAACCGCAATGGCTTTCTTGTCGTTGATGCGGACCACGCCCGCGTCTCCACCCGGAATTTGCGCGGAGTTGGATTGGATCAACGAGTCATATTGTTCCCACACCCAACGGCGCGAGCACATATCAGGCGAGCCTGTGATTTTCAGAATGGCGGCTTTCAAGTCTTGAGGTGCAGGCAAATCATTCAACACTGCTAGCTTCTTAGGTTCCACCCAAGGGCGGTCATATTCCGGGGCTTCATCACCCATTTGCTTGATTGGCAAATCGGCTTTCACTTCGCCGCCATGCTTGATGACGAAGCGCAGCGTATCAGTGGTTTTGCCAATGATGGCAAAGTCCAAGCCCCATTTTTTGAATATGGCATGGGATGCTTTTTCCATCTCTGGACGGATGATCATCAACATGCGTTCCTGGGATTCGGACAGCATCATTTCGTAAGCTGTCATGCCAGGTTCGCGGCACGGCACATGGTCGAGGTTCAACTCGATGCCAAGATCACCCTTGGCACCCATTTCTACCGATGATGATGTAAGGCCCGCCGCCCCCATGTCTTGGATGGCGATGACCGCACCTGTGGCCATCAGTTCCAAGCAGGCTTCGAGCAGGCATTTTTCAGTGAACGGATCGCCCACTTGAACGGTTGGACGCTTTTCATCAGCTTTGTCATCAAACTCGGCCGACGCCATGGTGGCGCCGTGAATACCATCGCGCCCGGTTTTTGCACCGAGATATACCACGGGCAGGCCAACGCCCTTGGCCTTGGAATAGAAAATCTTGTCAGCATCCGCCAATCCAACGGCCATCGCATTGACCAGAATATTGCCGTTGTAGCGGGCATGAAAATTCACTTCACCACCCAACGTCGGCACACCGAAAGAGTTGCCATAGCCGCCAACGCCTGCAACGACACCGGAAACCAGATGGCGGGTTTTAGGGTGTGATGGTTCACCAAAGCGGAGCGCATTCAACGCCGCTATGGGCCGTGCACCCATTGTAAATACGTCGCGCAAAATGCCGCCCACGCCCGTGGCTGAACCTTGGTAGGGCTCAATGAAAGACGGGTGGTTATGCGATTCCATTTTGAAGATAATGGCTTGGCCGTCATCGATGTCGATCACGCCTGCATTTTCGCCTGGCCCCTGAATGACGCGCTTGCCCTTGGTGGGAAGCTTCTTCAGCCACTTTTTCGATGACTTGTAGGAACAGTGCTCGTTCCACATGGCCGAACAGATGCCGAGTTCGGTAAACGTAGGCTCACGCCCCAACAGGCCCTTGAAGCGCTCATATTCATCCGGCTTAAGCCCGTGTTGGGCGACGAGTTCCGGGGTGATTTTGGGTTCGGCTGCGGCGTGTTTCATTGCAGCCGTTTAGCGAGGGAATCAACAGTTCACAATTGCTGTTTTCAAGGTGTGGGCAAGCCGGACGGCATGGCCAATTGATTGGCCAAACCGCCCGGGATGCGGCTGTTAGCGATAGTAGCTTGGTGTGTTTTGAGGGGTCATGAAACGTTGGCGTTTGCTGTTTTCGGCCGCCATCATTTTGTCCATCCGGTCATGGATGGCTTGCATGGTGCGTTCAAGTTCTGCGTCAATTTCTGGTGTTGCTGATTTGCTGATAAAGAAGGTCTTGAGCATGGTTTTCTCTCCCAGTGTTATGCAGGTGCTGCCTGCAACCGAGAGAAGGCCTTAAAAGCTTGCGTTAATCTAGGATTAACACGGGACGTGGGGAACAAAGCGTTCAGATAATTGTTGGTGTTTGAATCGGATTTGACAGAGCTGCAAAGGCTTGGCGTTGCGGCAGTGGCTGCGTTGCGTGTTGGGCCAGCATTTTATTCAAGCGCAGTTCCAAAGCAAAACGTGCTTGGTCAGAGGCCATATCATCAACGCGCTGTGTGGATTGCTTGCGCTTGGTGAAAAGGCTGAGAACTCTTTGCATATGAAACTCCGTCAAGTGATGGAGCCATATCAGCCCAATCCGATTTTATTTTAGCTAAAACTTGATGTGAATCGAATGTAAAATAATGTTGGAGTTGCTGAGAGCTTATTGAATTCATTCAAATTTTAGCGAGTTCCTTTTGATCCTAAGTATTGAAGGGGCGCTGGTTGTGGTTAACGCAAACTTCATGCGCGTTACGATAAAGTTTGGTTGTTTGCAGTTTTAAGCGACAGTTCCAGACATCACCTCAAAATGTACCAAGTATTTCTCAGACTCAATATATCACGCGCGCGCTTTTACTGCGCGGCCGTCCGGCTGTTGCTTACAGCGGTGTTTGTGGTTTTGGGTTTGACAACCGCCAAATCGGCAACGCAAACGTTTTCTACGCCTGCTTCAAGCGGCAGTTACACAGTGCCAACGGGCGTTACACGCATACAAGTCTTTGCTCGCGGCGCTGATGGTGGTCAGGCTTCTGGGGCAACCAACGGCGCTGGGGCAGGCGCCACGATCACGGCTGTTTTCAATGTTGTACCGGGTGACATCGTCCGTTTTGTTGTCGGACAAAAGGGGGCCAACGGCGACTTTGAAGCGGGTGGCGGGGGTGGCACAGGCGTATTTATCAATACGACGTTGGTGATGGTTTCTGGTGGCGGCGGAGGCGAAGACAACACGGGTAATGGACAGGGTGGTCGCGCTACTGTCAATGGTTCAGCAGGTTTGACAGCCGCAAATGGTGGTGTTGCGGGAACGGGCGGAAACGGCGGCGGCGGCGGCAACAATGGTGGCGTGATCGCACCAGTGGGGGATGGCGGCGGCGGCGGCGGCGGCATTAACAGTGCTGGTGGCAATGTCGTTTCGACGGGCCCAAGCCTGACCACGGGCGGTGGACAGGCGGATACGAACGTGACGGATGGATTGACGGTGAGTGCTGGGGGAACATCCAACCAAACTTCCGATCCGTCTGGTGCCGATGGCATTGGGCAAAGTGGTGGCGCTGGTTTTGGTGGTGGTGGTGCAGGTTCGCACCGCGAGTCTGGTGCTGGTGGCGGATATTCCGGCGGCGGCGGTGGCGGATCAGGCGGGTCGCCGGGTGGTGGTGGATCTTATTTGAACACGGGCTTTGCTGGCTACGTCTCGGGTGCCATGACAGCGGGCACTGATGGTGCTGGCACAGGGGTTAACGGCTCTGTTGTAATTTCCTACACGACCATGGAACTTCGTAAAATCTCGATCCGCAACATTGGCAGCTTTTCGTTTTCCAGCCCCAACTTGTCGACGTCACCGGTGGTGATTGCAACCACTTCAACCGGCACGACCTACAGCAGCGGGGCTATTCCATTGCGGAATTTCGCTACCAACACTGTCATCACCGAAGCGGCAATTACTGGCTTTGCCGTAACGGGCATTGCTTGCTCAGGTTTTGGCAGCGGCACGGCCACCAATAATCTGGGAGCGCGGACTGTTACGCTGAATGCTACTGCAACGGCACCAGGCAACGATTTGATCTGCACCTTCACCAACACATTTACGGGGCCTGCCTTGATCATAGACAAAGTGGCCAATACGGTGGGGCCGGTGAATGTAGGTGATGTGATCACCTACACTTACACCGTCACTAACCCCAGCAATATTGTCGTCAATAATGTTGCAGTGGGTGACGTGCACAACGGCTTTGGCGTGGACCCGGTGCCTGACAATGAAGTGTTGCTGACGGATGCGGCACCACTCGGCAACTCGACCGACAGTGTGGCCAGCAACAATGTTTGGAGTGTTTTAGCGGCTGGGGATAGCATTCGCTTTTCCGCCACTTACACTGTCACCCAAGCCGATATCGACAATCTGCAGTAAGACTTAAGCCGCCAGCAAACCTTCAAACAGCGGCTTGCAATCGGTTTTACCGTGTAGCGCTTCCACCATGTTTTCTGGATGGGGCATCATACCGATGACGTTGCCCGCTTCATTCACAATGCCTGCAATGTCGTTTATCGCGCCATTGGGGTTGGTACCTTCTGCATAGCGGAACACCACGCGGCCTTCGCCTTCCAGGCGCTTCAAGGTTTCTGCATCGCAAATGTAGTTTCCTTCGCCGTGGGCCACGGGGCAGTTGACGATTTGGCCTTTTGTCATCTTGTTGGTGAAAAAGGTTTGGTTGTTTTCGATCTTCAATTTCACTTCCTTGCAAACGAAGCGAAGCCCTGCATTGCGCACAAGAGCACCCGGCAAAAGTCCAGCCTCAGTGATAATCTGAAAGCCATTGCAAACGCCAATAACCTTCAAGCCTTTCAAGGCTTTGGACTTGATATCTGACATGATAGGTGAACGCGCCGCAATGGCCCCACAGCGCAAATAATCGCCATAAGAAAAACCACCCGGCACAACGACCAAATCCACATCCGGCAGCGACGTGTCTGTATGCCACACGATATGCGGCGTTACACCCGTGGCAGCGTGAAGGGCACGCGCCATATCGGTTTCACGGTTGATGCCGGGGAAAAGGATGACAGCGGATTTCATGCGAGCTCAATCACGTAATTCTCAATCACTGTGTTGGCAATCAGCTTCTCGCACATCGCCTTCACCTGTGCCTCAGCTTTCGCTTTGTCGGTTTCGGCCAGTTCGATTTCGAAATATTTGCCTTGGCGCACGTGGTCCACGCCGTCGAAACCGAGGTGAGACAATGCGCCTTCAATGGCTTTGCCCTGCGGGTCCAGAACGCCAGATTTAAGAGTGACTTTTACGTGGGCTTTCATGTCGTCGTCCTTTTAGGTATCGTTCGCTGGCCCCTTCCCCGAGGGGAAGTTTACTTACCTGCTTTGGGGGGGGGGAGAGTCCTTTAATCCGTCTACCAGCTTCGGCTTCGACCGTTCAGGCGTTTCATTCGGTTGGATAATCCCCAGCCGCCTTGCCACTTCATGATAGGCTTCAACCAATCCGCCCATGTCGCGGCGGAAACGGTCTTTGTCCATTTTGTCTTTGGTGGCGATGTCCCAGAGGCGGCAATTGTCCGGGCTAATCTCGTCAGCCAGCACAATGCGCATCATTTCGTTTTCATAGTAGCGGCCGAATTCCAGTTTGAAATCGACCAGCTTGATGCCGATGCCAAGGAACAAGCCTGACAGAAAGTCATTGATGCGGATCGACATGTGCACAATGTCGTCCATTTCCTGGGGGCTGGCCCAACCAAAGGCAGTGACGTGTTCTTCCGTCACCATGGGGTCATTCAGTTTGTCGTTCTTATAAAACAGTTCAATGATGGAGCGGGGCAGGGCGGAACCTTCTTCGAGGCCCAGTCGCTTTGACAAGGAACCCGCCGCTACATTGCGCACCACCACTTCAAGCGGAATGATCTCAACTTCGCGCACCAATTGTTCGCGCATGTTGAGCGAGCGAATGAAATGTGTCGGAAGTCCCAGCTCATTGATCTTCTGGAACAGATATTCCGAGATGCGCTGGTTCAGCACACCTTTGCCTTCAATGACGGCCTTTTTCTCGCCGTTGCCAGCGGTGGCGTCGTCTTTAAAGTGCACCACAACGGTGCCGGGCTCTGGACCCTCATAAAGGATCTTGGCCTTGCCCTCATAAATGCGGGTGCGTTTGTTATTCATTTGAAGAATCCTCAATGGACGCTGTACCTCTCACCCCAATACCACGCCGGGGCACTCTGTCTGGAAAATCTTGTTGGCTGTTGAAAACTGGACCTGTCCCTAGCGGAACTTGCTGCAATGCACAATGACGGGATTTTCATGGTACTGGCGGTTGATTTGCAGGGGGCGCATGGCTAAGTGAAGAGCAACATCAGCTTTTTGATTTGGCAGGAGATTTCCATGACGACTTTTGATTCCCGCAAAGATGGCTTTGAAAAGAAGCACGCCCATGACGAAGAGCTGCAATTCAAGGCCACCGCCCGCCGCAATAAGCTGCTGGGCGCTTGGGCCGCTGAGAAAATGGGAATGTCGGGCGACGAAGCCGTGCAATATGCCAAGGACGTTGTGGCCTCTGATTTCGAAGAAGCCGGCGATGATGACGTTGTGCGCAAAGTCATGGGTGATTTTGCCGCCAAGAACGTGGACCAATCGGAACATCAAGTTCGCCGCACCATGGACGAATTGATGGGTGAAGCCATCGCCCAGATCAAAGCTCAATAATGTCAGGCGCATCGTTCGGCCTGCGGAAGCGTCTCGCCACGGGCGAGCCGCTGGTGTTTCCATGGGTTGGAACACCCGGCGCTCAGCTTGCGGGGCAGATTGCCCGTGTCGGGTTCGATGCTGTTGCATTCGACCTGCAACACTCCACCATCGACATGGGCGAAGCCGCGCAAATGGTGGCTGCGATCAACGCCGTGGGTAAGCCTGCCATTCTGCGGGTGCGCTGGAATGACCCTGGCATTGTGAATTCCGCATTGGACATGGGTGCCGCTTGCGTCATTGCGCCGATGACCAACACGGTTGAGCAAGTGCAAGCACTGGTGAAAGCCGCGAAATATCCACCCGTGGGGCAGCGCAGCTGGGGCGGCTACACCATGCTGCAATCGGCTGGCGTTACGGCTGGTGAATATCTGAAACAAGCCAACCACGAAACATTGGTGATGGCGATGATTGAAACCCAAGAAGCGCTGGACAATCTGGACGCCATTGCCGCCGTGCCGGGCTTGGATGGATTGTTTGTCGGTCCATCAGATTTGTCGATTGCACTCAGCAATGGTGCAAAGATTGACCGCTTGGGCGAGGCCACACTGAACGCGATGAAGAAGGTGGTTGCGGCTTGTAAGAAAAACGGACTGGTCGCCGCAGCCTTCGCAGGCAACGTAGAAGCCGTAAAAGCCTACACCGAAATCGGGTTTACGTTTATGGCAGGGCCAACGGATACAGATATGATGCGGGCAGGGGCGGAGATGTTTTTGAAGGGGTGAAAGGGGGTAAGCCAACTGAGAACTACGGCATTATAGTAAGTGTTTAGCCTGATAGGGCCGCGCTAGACAGTGTATTTGTTCCGAAGGTCCAGATCGTATTTGCCAGTGGACTGGCGACTAACTTCTGTTTCGTACTTTTGTATTTTTTTGGTTTCATCGGCTTTTCCTTTCGTTTCACTGTTGATAGTTGAATGAAATAATCCATCGCCCATAAAGCTATGAATATAAAAAGACCTCCGACCCAAACTACACTTTGGGGAATTGCACTCCAACCTATTAGACCTATCAGGCTAAACACTTACCTGAGTACTTTCTAACACAAGAATTTGTTATTTTTGTGATTTTATTCAACTACGAACTTTGCCATTGCCGGACTTGTTCCGGCAATCCATTTTTGATCTGTCGTGATGCTTGATCGTGCGCGAGACGCGCACGGTTTGGCCTCCACTCTTGTTGCACGATGGATTGCCGGAACAAGTCCGGCAATGACAGTTTGAGGTTGGCCCGTCATTCCAGACGCGCACGTAACGCAGTGGAGTAAGCGATCTGGAATCCAGCTTTGTTTCAGCAAGAAGCTGGATTCCAAATCACTCGTTTCGCTGCGCTGCACTCGCGTTTGGAATGACGGTGTTATTGCCTTTCTCCCTTGCGCCGAAGGCGTGGGGGAGTGCCACGTTAGCGGGGAGGGGTGTCGGCCACGGAACGGGTCTCAAGCACGCCCTCCCGTCCTTCGGACGTACTCCCCCGTCGCTTCGCGCCATGGGAGAAAACTAAGCCAAAACTACTGCAAAACCTTCACCGGCCATAGCTTGCCGTCACTCGCGATAAACGTCATCACCTTGCCGTCTCCCGTCATATCGTAGCAGGACCAGTTCTGGCTTGGCGGCCATTGCGAGCAGAATTGGTCACCCCGCACATCCCACAAGCCGTTGGAAGAAGAGGAGGGCATGACGTTGTAAATGGTCAGGCCGCCTTTCTGAAACACTTGCGTGTAGCGCCTGCCGCTGTCGTCGATGCCTTCAATGATTTTATCGGAGAGGGCGGTGCGGATTTCAACACCCGTCAGTTTTCGCTCAGCAGCAAAAGCTGGAAGCGTGCAGACGAATGTTAAAACAACGAGAAGGCGGAGCATAAGCAATTGGTCGCACAGAATTTATCATCGGGCAATCGCAGTCCGCAACACTCACGCCTTTGTGATGGTCTGAGACGCGACACCAATCACAACTCAGGCACCAGTTTTTCCAGCTGCTGCACTGACAGTTTCGCCCCCACCATGGTGGGATTGATGCTGAGGGCTTCCTTGAAGGCGGTGAGGGCTTCGGCGTTTCGACCCAGTCTTTGATAGATCATGCCGCGCCCAGACAAGGCGCCAAAATGGCGAGGCTCAAGGTCAAGGGTTTTGGTAATGTCTTTGAGGGAGTCATCAAAACGGCCCATGAGAAAATACAGCGTGGCGCGTTTGTTCCAGGCTTCGGCATAGCTTGGATTGTCGGTGATTAATGAGGTGAGCTGCTTGTCAGCTAAGGGGAAGGCCGCAACGTTCATGGCAGCGGTGGCTTTGGCCAAGCGTTCGTTTTCCGCGACCGTGCCGCCATGCATCCAGAGCGACCAGATTTGAGGTTCAATGCTTAAAGCTGCGGCCCTTGTTGCAGGGTCGCGGAGTTTAGCGAAGAGGGTATCGAGTTGGGTTTCCGGGGTTTGCGCGGCAGCCTTATCCTGTCCAGCGAAACTCGCCAGCAGCAGCAAGGCGATGAGGGCCAGGATGCGGTGCATGATCTGAGCCTAGCATAATTCTAGCGTGCAGGAAGAGGCTAGTTGATGCCGTAGCTCAAAGCTTCCGGGCCGATTTTGCGGGCGAGGTAGGCCGAGCCTTGTTCGGTCAAATGGCCATAGTCGAACTGCATTGGCGTTTGCGCATCAAGGGTGGTGCGGCAATGATCCGTACACAGAGCTTTATAGGGTGATACATAGTGTATGCCGGCTGGCAATTTCAAGTTGGCAAAGGCAGCGTCGATGCCTTTTTGATCGTCATAGCGGTAGCTTTCTGCATAGAGGTCGGGGTCGACCTTGTGCACCACGGCATTGGCCACAAGGCGCGGCAGGCTTTGTTTGTATTCAACAATGGGACCGGAAATCACGACCGAGTTCGCAAAGGGTTTCAATTTTTCTGCAAGCGCTAGGGCAGGGGCTACGTCGGCGTCGCTCCATTGCGAGGAAAGGATAATAGTATTGACGTGATGTGTTGGCAGATATTCATTCTGCATGAAGTTCATCAAGGTCACGCAGCGGTCAGAACCTTTTGAGTTGAGCACAGGTTTGCAGCCTGAAGCCGTTGCTTGCATGATGTTCACGTTCGGGAAAGCATCATGATATCCGGCATAGAGGTGTCCTGCATGACTATCGCCCATGATGAGGACGTTGGGTTTGTCTGTAGTGGTTTTGAGGCAACTGGTTTGATCAAATGATGAGAACGTCATGCCGATATCAATAAAGCAGCTACCCACACGCATAATGCGGGTTTGATCGGCGTTGAGGGTTGCAACGATAGCTTCGACTTGTGGCGAGACGGGCAACACATAGTGGGTGATGGCTGACAGGTTGAACGCCAATGTGCCGATACCCGCCATTGACGCGAGAGCGACCGCAAAGGTTTTCGATTGTTTTGTACCAGATGAGGGCTGACGGAAAGGTTGTTCGATGAAGCGCCAAGACAAATATGACACACCGAAAATGACGGCGAGGAGACCTAGTTTTTCCATGCTGCGGAATGGGAAATAGTACTGATAAAAAACGATGATGGGCCAATGCCAGAGATACATCGAGTAAGAAATTTGGCCGATGCGACGCGCTGGTTCAATGCTCATCAGGCGCGACACGAAATTCTGTCTGCAACCACCTGCGTAAATTAAAGCGGCGCTGCCGAATACCGGCAAGGCCGCAGAGAGGCCCGGAAACAAGGTGGCTTCATCATAGACAAAAATGGCATAGAGAATGGCGAGTAGACCAGCGGCGGCGACAGCTTCAACGACGACGGTCTTTTCAGTTTTTGGTACAAGGCCAACGGCAAGTGCGCTGCCGACCAACAATTCCCAAGCGCGAAACTGCACGAGGTAGAAGGCATCGATTTGCGAGACATTGACCCACCATGCGCCCAAACCAAAAAGGCTGATCAGTGAGAACAGAATGATGTATTTTTTTGCCTGCAAGCTGAAAGAACGGATGGCAAACAGCAGGATGGGGAAGAAGACATAGAACTGCTCTTCCACCGACAGCGACCATGTGTGGAGTGCGGGATTGTTTTTTGTGGCGATGTCAAAATAGTTTGAGGAATGACTGAAAAAGACATTGGACATGAAGAATTCTGACGACAGAATAGTTTTGCCAATGTTGTCGGTCTCGCTCGGGTAGAGCAGCAGGAACGACGCTACGAGAATGAACAAGTAAACAGCAAACAGGGCGGGGAAAATACGCCGGATGCGACGGTCATAAAAATTGACGATGCTGTATTTGCCAGTTGCGAACTGTTCGAAAATAATGCCGGTGATCAAATAGCCAGAGATTACAAAGAAAACGTCGACACCAACATAACCGCCGCTTGCCAACCAAGGGATAAACAGATGGAATTGTACAACTGCCAAAACGGCGAGCGCCCGTAACCCATCGATGTCTGCCCGATATTTCATCACAAATCCTTGACGCGCTGTGCCGATTTAGGTCACCAGAGCTAGAGCAGAAAATTTAAAATTGTCGTAAAATCTATCGTTAAAATACTGCCTTAACATTTGACGTCGCTGGGGTTTTCGGCTGAAACACCTGTCATCATGGATAAAGCCGACGCCAAACTGTTGCCCGCCCACGAGGCCATTCTCGACAAGCTGATTGATCTTGCCCATGCGGCAGGTCCGCTCTCAGCACAGACGGACAAGTATTTCACCAATACGTCCCGCATCGTGGGGGCCGTTGGAGATACGGACGTGACATTTGCCGTGTTCATGCGACGCCGCGTTGTGGCAGCTTTAGAACCATCCATTCGATTGGCTCGGGCTTTGGTGCCGGGCGTCAAGATCAAGCGTTTTGTGGAAGAGGGCGAAGTTGTGCCGTCCGAACGCAAACTGATGGAAATTTCCGGCTCAATGAAGGCGCTGTCGGAAGTTGAAACGCTGCTGTTGCAGAAGATTGGTTTCCCCTGCGTGTCGGCCAACAATGCCTATGAAATGTGCTTGGCAATGCCGGGGTCTGCTTTCATGGACATGCACGCTCGGCATGGTTCTGGGGCGGAGATGAATATTCTCGCTGCCTATGGTGCGATGGTAGGAAGCCGTGCCGCACGCCACAAAAACCGTGGGGTTAAAGGTTTCATAGGATCGTCGCAGGATCTAACGGCACCATTGTTTGGTGCAAAGGCTGGCATGGGCACCATGCCACATGCACTGGTGGGGTTTGCCAATGGCGACGTGTTGGCGGCCATGAAAATGTTTGAAGAATCTTTGCCGGAAGCCAGTTCTCTGATAGCATTGGTGGATTACACGGGCGAAGAAATCAAAGACTCTCTGCGCTGCGCCCAGTGGTTCTATGATGAAGCGCGCCTGCACGAAAAAGGCAAAACCTTCGGCGTGCGTTTGGACACCCACGGCGGTCGCTTTGCCGAAGGACTGGATTACGAAAAATCAGTCGATGCCGTTGGCGAATGGTTGGGCGTACCGGGGGAATACAATATCGTGGAACAGGTGCTGGGGGGCAGGGCCTTCCAACTCGATCCTTCAAATATCCTCGTGGACAAGGTGCGCCGTATTCTTTTCGGTAAAGGCGTTTCCGTGGCGGCTGCCATTCACGTACGCCGTGCCCTTGACAAGGCTGGTTTTAAAGACGCCATGATTGTGGGATCGTCAGGTTTTGACGCGCAGAAATGCCAGATTATGGGGGCGGCAAAAGCTCCGCTCGACATGGTGGGTACGGGGTCGTTCCTGCCGGCAACACTCACTGAAACCTATGCCACCGCTGACATTATCAAATACGGCGATGTAAAACGGGTGAAGGTTGGCCGGGAATTCCTGTTCGATTAAGATTAATTCTTAGACATGTTTTGGTGGCCCCCTAACCCTCCAATTGTATTTCCCTAGGGATTGTATAGTATTAATCCATGGGGCCCGGAGTTTTTGGGGAGTATGTTTCATGAAGAAGTTTTTGATGGGCATGATGGCTTTTGCCATTGCTGCCACTTTTGCCGTTGATAGCGCCGAGGCGCGTAAACGACACAAGCGCTACCGTGTACGTAGTGCGCCACCAGTGGTTCAAGTTCACATCGATGTATCGTCACAAGCCATGAACGTACGCGTGAACGGATCGTCCTATGGTTATTGGCGCGTGTCGACGGGGCGCAGGGGCTTCGAAACACCACGCGGATCATACAGTGTGAAGCGCATGGCGCGGATGCATTATTCTCGGAAGTACGACAACGCACCGATGCCACATTCGGTGTTTTTCCATGGTGGCTTTGCAATTCATGCTACGAATTCGGTGCGCGCCCTTGGCCGTCCGGCTTCGCATGGTTGTGTGCGTTTGGCCCCCGGCAATGCAGCACGGCTTTATGCGTTGGTGCAGCAATATGGGCCACGTCGCACACGCATCACGCTCACAAACTAAGCGCATTGACGATCTCAACTGCTTTCAGCATGTTGACCGCCACTCAGGAGGGTCAACATGAGCAGGGTAGCAATTGTCACAGGCGGGGCGCAGGGCATTGGTGCCGCTGTGGCAAAACAGTTTCTCATGGATGGTTTTGCTGGCGTCGTCTTGGTGGATCGCAGTGCTGAGCGGTTGGCAGTCGAAGCGAAAGCCTTAAAGCCTTTTGGCGCTGTTGCCGTTTTAGCTGCTGATTTGGTTGATGATGCAACACCCAGAAAAGCTGTCGATCTCGCGCGTGCAAAATTTGGTCGACTTGATGTGTTAGATCAATGCGGCGGGGAATACCGAGCGTTGCAGCATCGAGGACGTAAAGGTAGACGCTTATTATCGCTTGTTTGACGTGAATGTGAAGGCTCCACTTTTCATGATGCAGAAGTGTGCGGCTGCCATGAAAAATGGTGGTTGCATCGTCAACATTTCCTCGATGTTGGCCTATGGCGGCCCGCCGGATATTGGAATTTACGCAGCCTCTAAAGCGGCGCTGGTTGGGTTATCAAAGAATGCTGCGAATACGCTGAAGCGCAAAAACATCCGTGTGAATTGCATCAATTTGGGTTGGGCCAACACCGAGGGCGAACACAATTTGCAAACAGGTTTTCACAAACAACCTGAAAACTGGGCGGAGATTGCTGGCAAAAAAGTGCCCTTCGGTCGGTTGATTTCGCCCGAGCACATCGCAGGGACGTGCGCCTATTTGGTTTCACCTGCCGCCGAGTTGATGACAGGTGCTGTGATTGATTACGAACAAATGCCCGTAGGCACCTATGATTTTCACCCGATGGTGGCGCGAGAGTAGTGACTATTTCACATCCACCAATCGCAAATAGGGCTTCAGTGTTTTCCAACCTTGCGGGAATTTTTCCTTGGCCGCTTCATCCGATATCGAAGCGAGGATGATGGCCTTGTCGCCGGGTTTCCAGTCAGCGGGGGTAGCCACGGATTTTGTTGCGGTGAGTTGCAATGAATCCACCACACGCAAAATTTCATCGAAGTTGCGGCCGGTACTCATGGGGTAGGTGAGAATGAGCTTGATGCGCTTGTCGGGCCCAATAACGAAAACGTTGCGCACAGTAGCATTATCCGCAGCGGTACGTCCCTTGGCGTCTCCTGAGGCGTTGGGGTGGATCATGCCATAGAGTTTCGCGACGCTCATTTGGTTGTCACCAATCATTGGGTACTGCACGTCGGCACCTGTCACGTCTTTTATGTCGTTTTTCCAGCGCAGATGATCGTCAACGCTGTCAACGGAAATGCCAATGAGCTTAACGCCACGCTTTTGAAATTCACCTGATTTGAGTGCCATTGCACCCAGTTCTGTGGTGCAAACGGGAGTGAAATCCTTGGGGTGTGAAACCATGACAACCCAAGAGCCTTCGATAAAGTCGTGAAATTTGATGCGGCCTTCTGTGGTGTCGGCTTCAAAATCCGGTGCGATATCGCCAAGTTGTAATGCCATTTTAGCCTCCTCAATCGTTTGATAGTTCTAATATAGGCATGATACCGTTCGGAATAAAGAACAATTTTCAGGTTTGACGAACGATTCAGTTTAGGATGGGATTTATCCGCGTGCTAACACATTGAACACAAAAAGCTCACAGTCTTGAACTCTAGGTAGAGCATGACATTCACTATTTCAGCGTCTTCAAAAAATTCGCCTTTGGCCGCCGTGCTTGCGTTTCTGGTGATTGCAACACCAGCAATGAGCGAGGAGAAAGATGAAGTTTGCAAGGATTATACACTTCCACTTCACAACAGACAAAAAGAAGTAGAGCCGCCATATGGTGCCTTTGACAAAGCAATTGTCGTTGAAAGCAATGGTGGGGTTTATCGAGAGGAGCGTTTATGCAGCACGGAAACAGAGCTGCCCGTGACGTCCAAATTCTACGTGTTTGGAAAGCTGCATGGCATGTTCCGGACTGCAAATGCTTGGTCGGGTCGCGACCTTGAACTTTATGATGAAGCAGGCCGTTTGCGCATTGTAAAAACCAACGTGACCTTCGACTTTCAGCGCGTCTTATATTTCGATGCTGAGGGCCGGCTGTCGGATCAATTTAAGCTGGGCAATTTGGGAACAGGAGGTATCTTGGATTTATATGTGCGAGGCGAATTGCCGGACGCAATCGTGATACTTTGGCTGTTGCACTATCATGGTGAGGGGGGTGATAGTGGTTTTGCTTTTGCACATTGGATGTTGAGCATGAGCAACCGTGACAAGTTCCTTGCACTGATGAAGCGACTGGATCGCGATCTTTCTCTGGAACTTGGACAACTTGCCTTTCGTGGGCTGGGTGATCGGCCACTGGAAGACGGTACTACCCAGCAATCGCGTTTTCGCGCACTTTTTAAGGCGGGCGATAGTGAGGCGACTGATTATGTGATCCAAACGCTGGACCAGATGGATGGAATTAAAGCGGGAGACAAAGTCTCTAAACCTTAATCCTCTCGCCTTTCGGGTCATAGAAGGATTGCAATTGCACATTTGCTGCGTATCGCTTCCAAGCGATTTCGACTTCCCATTTTCCGGATGCCAACCATTCTGCAGTGACGCCCGCATGGGTTTTTGACGAGAGCGATTGCGAGGGATTTACCGATGCGGTGGCCCCAAGCGCCTGAGGTGGTTGAGCCGACGAGGACGCCGTTCCGATAAACGGGCTCTTCGTGGTACATCATGGGTGCGGTTTCGCTGTCGTCATGAAGCGCGACGCAGACCAGGCGTTTGGGCAAGTCTTTTTTGCCGCGCAACGGCAACAATGCATCGCGCCCAATGAAGCCGCCGGGCTTGTCCCATGCCACCGCAAAGCCGAGGCCTGACTCGATGGGGTTGTCCTCATCTGCAATATCATGACCCCAATGGCGATAGGCCTTTTCCATGCGGGCGTTGTTCATGCTGTGCATGCCGGCAGGTGCCAGACCAAATTCTTCGCCAGCTTCCAGCAAGGTTTCCATAACGTGGCTAGCGAATTCTGCGGGAATATAGAGTTCCCAGCCTAACTCACCCACATAGGTGATGCGCGAGGCGCGAACGCGGGCAAAGCCAATTTCAACTTCACGCGACGTGGCGAAGGGGAAGCCTTCGTTGGATAGATCCTCGCCCGTGAGTTTTTGCAGGAGGGCGCGGGATTTTGGACCCATGATGGCGACCATGGGCAACCCGGAGGTCACATCAATGGCCACGACATTCAGACCTTCGGAATGGCGCTTGATCCACGCCATGTCTCGGGTTTGTGGCACGGCTCCGGTGACAACGAGGAATGAGGTTTCGCCCAAGCGGGTGATGGTGAGATCTGCTTCAATGCCGCCGCGTTCGTTGAGCCACTGGGTATATACGATACGCCCCACATCGACGTCGACGTTGTTGGCGGAGATGCGGTTCAGCAGTTTGAGGGCATCAGCACCTTCAACGCGATATTTGGCAAAGGAGTGTTGGTCGAAAAACACCACGTCGTTTTTCAATTTGTCAGCTTCATACTGGGCGCAGGGGAACCAGTTTTGGCGACCGTAGCTGAATATTCATACTCGCGCTTCACACCGGGGCGCGCATACCAATTTGGACGCTCCCAACCATTTACTTCGCCATATACAGCACCCAGTTTATCTGTATACTGATGAATAGCGGAACGGCGTACGCCACGCGCGGTTTCAGCCTGGCGGTAAGGCCAGTGCATGGCGTAGAGAAGGCCTAAGGATTCCGATACGCGCTCTTTGATGTAATTGCTGTTGGACTGGAAGGGGTGGATGCGGCGAATATCAATACCGTTGACGTCCATTGGAGGATGGCCATTTTTGATCCATTGCGACAACACGAGGCCTGCGCCACCAGACGATTGAATACCGATGGAATTGAAACCCGTGGCCATGAACAGATTCTTCACTTCGGGCGCTTCGCCGAGATAATAGCGCACATCAGGCGTGAAACTTTCAGGGCCATTGAAGAACAGTTGAATGCCTGCTGTTTCTAGAAGTGGTACCCGGTTGATGGCGTTGTTGAGGATTGGTTCGAAGTGGTCCATGTCCTCGGGCAGGGTGACGAAGGCGTGTTCTTCATCAATGCCACCCCCGCCCCAGGGCTTGGCTTTGGGTTCAAAGGCACCGACCATTAGCTTGCCTGCGTCTTCTTTGTAATAGGTGCATTCATCCGGCACGCGCACCACGGGCATGTTGCGGGGCAAAGCGTCGATGGGTTCTGAGACGATGTAGAAGTGTTCGCAGGCGTGCAGTG
Source organism: uncultured Alphaproteobacteria bacterium (assembly GCA_963850355.1). Classification (GTDB taxonomy): domain Bacteria; phylum Pseudomonadota; class Alphaproteobacteria; order Rhizobiales; family Aestuariivirgaceae; genus Aestuariivirga. Next base: position 206,826 of record CAWKKP010000007.1, on the reverse strand, counting down.
GAATGCTGACACCAATGGACTTGCCCAAATGCCTGGACCACATGCCGGATGCGATAACCACTTTGTCAGCGATGAATGGTGCCTTCAGTGGTTTCAACGCCGGTGGATTTGCCTTTGTCGGTGAGGATGCGCGTGACTTTTACATTCTCGAACACCTTGCCACCGCGCTGTCGCGCACCTGTGGCCAAGGCTTGTGTGACGTCGATGGGATTGACCTGTCCGTCCTTGGGGAGGAACACGCCACCCTTCACGCCATCCAGATTGTAGTGGGGAATGCGGCGCTTGATCTCTTCCAGAGAAATAACATCCACTTCGAGACCAAAGTTTTTGGCCATGGAAGCGCCTCGCAGCAGCTCTTCATAGCGGCCTTCATGGAGTGCTAACGAAATTGAACCGTTTTGCTTGAAGCCTGTGGCTTGCCCGGTTTCCTTTTCCAAGCCTTCAAATAGACTTGCCGTATATTTGGCCATCTCTGTCAAGTTGCGCGTGGCTCGCAATTGCCCGACCAAGCCTGCGGCATGCCAAGTGGTGCCAGAGGTGAGCTGCTTTCGTTCCAACACAACGACATTGGTGACGCCAATTTTAGTGAGGTGGTAGGCGATAGAGCATCCGACGATGCCGCCACCGATGATGACGACATCGGCGCGTTGGGGCAGGGACCGGGGGGATTGGCTCATAAAACACTCCTGATTGCGGCTTTACGATATCAGATGGCGCAAATTGGAGAAGGGCTAAGACTGTTCAACAAGGCTGCCAGTTTCTCACCCTCGTTTGTGCCTCTGGTCCCATGCGGCAAAAGCCTTTGCGGCTTAAAACCAAGTCCGCTAAGACACGGCATCGAATGATGAGGACCAATGCTATGTATCGCGGTGATGTTGCCCCCACAGAAGCTTTTGAACGCTTGAAGAATAATGCCTCGGCGGTGCTCATTGATGTGCGCACGCAGCCTGAATGGACATTTGTCGGTGTGCCTCAGGTTGACCGTTTGATGCGTGTGTCGTGGCAGGTTTATCCGCAAATGGAAGTGAATGCCAATTTTGCCAATGAAGTGCAGGCGATGGGGCTTGGATTGGATACAGAGATATTGTGCATTTGTCGTTCGGGTGCGCGTTCAGCGTCGGCTGCAACAGCACTTGCTGCCGCTGGTTTTACGAACTGCTGGAACGTGGCGGAAGGATTTGAAGGCGACAAGAATGCCAATGGCCGCCGCGGTCAAACCAATGGCTGGAAGGCCAACAACTTGCCTTGGGCACAGAGCTGATTGATATGACAAAGAAGACGAGAGCGAAAAACGACGCCTCTTGGGGCGATGCGACCAAACTGGTGCGCGGTGGTTTAGAACGTTCGCACTACGGCGAGACTTCGGAAGCGCTCTATCTCAATTCCGGTTTTGTTTATGATGCACCGGAAACCGCTGAGGCGCGGTTTGATGGCACCAACAATGACCCTGATGTCTATGTTTATGGACGGTACGGCAACCCCACCGTTACGATGTTTGAGCAGCGTGTGGCGCTGCTTGAAGGAGCTGAGGCTTGTTATGGCGTCGCATCCGGCATGGCAGCGGTATATGGCGCCTTGGCGTGCCAATTGAAAACTGGTGATCACGTGGTCGCTTCGAAAGCGCTGTTCGGGTCATGCTATCAAATTATCACCGCCATCCTCCCGCGCTTCGGCATCACCTACACGCTTGTTGATGGCAATGATATGCAAGCGTGGAAAGACGCCTTCACGCCCAACACCAAAGCTGTGTTTCTGGAAACACCTTCTAATCCCACGTTGCAGATTGTCGATATTGCTGCTGTTGGCGAATTGGCCAAAAAGCACGGCGCGTGTTTCATCGTTGATAATATTTTTGCGACTCCAATCCTGCAAAAACCGCTGGAAATGGGCGCCGATGTCATCGTTTATTCTGGCACCAAACATATGGATGGGCAGGGTCGGGTTTTAGGTGGAGCCATTGTTTCTACAAAGCAGTTCAAGGAAGAATTGTTGAAACCATTCCTGCGTCATACTGGGCCTTCATTGTCACCCTTCAACGCGTGGGTTCTGTTGAAGGGGCTGGAAACCTTGAAGTTGCGGGTAGAAGCGCAAAGCCAATCGGCAGAAACGTTGGCGCAACACCTGTCGGCCATGAAGGCAGTAGCGCGTGTTCTCTATCCAACACTTGATAAACATCCAGGATCTGACATTGCAAAACGCCAGATGAAAAGCGGCGGCACGATGGTGTCGTTTGAAGTTGAAGGCGGCAAGAAAAAAGCTTTCGACGTTTTGCGGAACCTGCGTTTGATTGATATCTCAAACAATCTGGGGGATGCGAAATCGCTGATGACGCACCCTGCTTCAACAACACATCGTAACATCGGTCCGGAAGCCCGCGCCATGATGGGCATAACCGACGGCATGTTGCGCTTGTCGGTTGGGCTTGAAGATGTGAAAGACCTGTTGGACGATATTAAGTCAGCCGTTCAAGCTTAACCCAATTCCAACACCACGATTTCGGGCGGCACGCCGAAACGTACGGGCATGATGGAACAGCCGAGGCCACCTGAAACAACCAGGTGGCGGCCGTTTTCGACAATGTGGCCATAGGCGAAGCGATTGCCATAGGACGAGGGCGTCACAGGTGAATAACCGAACAGTCGCACTTGGCCACCGTGGGTGTGGCCGCTCAGTGTCAATGATACGCGGTCTGGAATGTCGACAAACAAATCGGGTTCATGGGCCATGTGAATGATGGGTGCGCTGTCAGTAATTGCAGCCATTGCTTTTGGAATGTCAGCCCGGCTTTCGTGTACGCCGCGCCTGATGCGTATGGCGGCCATTGAATTCGTACCCGAGAGCCAGAAAGGCAATCGATCTTTTTGAAGTCGGATGGCGTCGTTGTCCAACACGCGCAAGCCAGCTTTGACGAAGATGTCTTGTGCAGCTGGTTGCTCCAATTGCCGATCAGATGAACGAGGGTCTTCCCACCAATCATGGTTGCCCATGATGGCGAAACTTCCGAGCGGCGAGCGAAGTTCATTTGCGGCTTGTGCAATGTCTTCAAACGACACGCGCCCGTGCTGAAGCGGTGGCTTGCAATGTAGTCTCCCATCAGCAAATGCATGTCAGGTTTCAATGCATTGGCAGTTGCGATAATTTTCTTCCAACGGGACAGGGGCATATGCGGCTCAATGCAATGAGGATCCGACAGCATGGTAATGCGGAGCTTAAGTCCCGGCGTCCAACGTGGAGGTGTGAAGGCATAAACCGTGGTGTTGAGGCGAAAGCCGGGTTCGATGGCCAAGGCATATGTGCCAGTGAGGAATCCGCCAGCCGTCAAGCGACCCAGCCATTTCAGAAAAGAACGTCGTGATAACATGGGGTGGCACTATCCTTGGGCTGCGGCGGAAATGTGGTTTTCGGTTTGTGCTGCTTCTGCCAAACACCAGTCACGGAAGGCGTTGACCATGGGCGAGTCTTTTGTGTCAATGCGGGTGATGACAAAATAGGAAAAGGCGTCTGGCGCTTTCAGTGAAAGCTCGAAGGGCTTGACCAATCGGCCCGCTGCCAAATCATCAGCTACCAGATTAGAATCGCCCAAGGCAACGCCTTGGCCATCAATGGCGGCCTGAATGGTCAATGAGGTTTGACCAAAATGCAGCCCGCGCTTCTCGTCAAAATCTTTGATGCCAGCAGCCTGCATCCACATGCGCCAATTGGGCCAAGGCGAGCCTTGGGCCTGCCAGTCCAAATGAATGAGCGTGTGGCGCAGCAAGTCCTTGGGCACTTGCAAGGGCTTTTCCTTGGTAATGAGCAACGGACTACACACGGGTGACAGGGTATCGTTGAACAGCAAATCAACCCGCAGCCCCGGATACTTGCCTGCGCCAAAGCGAATTGCCACATCGACGTCGTCCCGGTCAAAATCCACCAAAGTGTTTGACACGTCGATGCGCACGTCAGCCCCCGGAAAAGCTTCCAGGAAACCATCCAGTCGCGGCACCAGCCATTTGGCAGCGACTGATGGTGTTGATGACACGCGGATTTGGTTACGGTTTTCGAGGCGTTTAATGCGGTGAAGTGCTTTTGACAGGGTTTCCAGTGATTCACCTGCGGCGACACTCAATATCTCGCCTTCGCGGGTCAAACGCATGGTGCGGCTGGTGCGTTGGAACAGCGACACGCCAAGTTGGTCCTCAAGTTCCGCAATCTGGTTTGAAATTGCAGCGGGGGTGACGCCCATTTCTTCAGCCGCGCGGGTAAAGCTCAAATGGCGCGCTGCCGCATCAAAGGCGCGGAGGGTACGAAGGCCGGGAAAATGCTCAATCATGGCGAAACCTTGTCGATCTTCAATATAAACTTGAAGATCGGTACAGAATTAGTCGTTTTCCTTTTAAATCGCAATGCACTATATCTTGATTATCAACAATACTTAATGAAAGTTAATCATCATGACAAAGTTCCTCCACCGCGCCGCCCATGCCGTTCGCAACGCATTTGTTGCTGACCAGGCCACTGAACGCTTCCTTGAAAAGACCTATGTTGATGTTCGCCGTTCGGCCCGTCACTGGGGTGCGTAAGTCTCGTCCTCTCCCAATTCCTCGGTCATTATCGCACGACCAACTCTAACCCGCCCGCATTACAGTGTGGACGGGTTTTTTATTTGCCTTTCCACTGGGGTTTCCGCTTTTCAGCAAAGGCGCGAGCTCCTTCCAACTGATCTTCTGAGGAATAGAGTTTGTCCACCGTCGGCAGCTTGCGCTTGGTGACCATGTCAAAGGCATATTGGATTGGCAGGTGCTGCGTCTCGCGCGCAATTTCCTTGATGCAGGCGTAAACCAATGGTGGCCCCTCGGCGAGCTGCGCGGCCAAGGCACGGGCACGGGGCATCAGGTCGGCAGCAGGCACGACTTCATTGATGATGCCCCAATGTTTGGCCTCCGTCGTGTCAATGCGGCGTCCCGTGAACAGCAGTTCCATGGCCACATGATGGGGGATGTAGCGCGGCAGCTTGATGGTTGCTGCATCAGCCACAGTGCCGGAATTGATTTCGGGCAGGGCGAAGGTGGCATGTTCGGCTGCAATGATGATGTCGCACGCAATCATGATTTCAAAGCCGCCACCAAAAGCCAAACCATTGACGGCGCAGATCACGGGTTTGTTGAGGCCCTTCAATTCCTGCAAGCCGCCAAAGCCACCCACACCATAATCAGAATCCGGCGCTTCGCCTTCAGCCGCCGCTTTCAAATCCCAACCGGGGCAAAAGAACTTTTCACCCGTTGACGTGAGAATGGCAACGCGCAAGGTCAGGGTCATCGCGGAAGGCTGCGAAAACATCACCCATGATGCGCGATGTTGCAGCGTCAATGGCATTGGCCTTGGGGCGATCAATGGTGACCTCGAGGATGGCGCCGTTGCGGAGGGTTTTAATGGGAGTGGTCATTGTTCTATCCTCATGCGGATGAGTGCATCGACTGCAATGGCACCTTTCGGCAAAACCGGTGTCCTCAATTTAACAAGTGCATCCACCGCCACCGCACCCTTTGTAACACCAGCAATGGGTTGACGTCGAGTTCTTCCAAAGTATCTGCGTGGTGCTAGGCGAATTTTGCGATGGCTTCGACGCGTGGAAATGGTGGATTCTGCATCGCCGGATTTGCTGCGGAAGCCTTCGATCAGCTTCCAGACTTTGAGTGATTTGAGCGCGATTTCAATTTCGTGCGGGTGCAGGGCAGAAGGAGGGTGGCTGTGTCTTTGCAGCAGTTCGGTGAACACGCCGCCAGCACCGACCACAAGACCCAAGCCAAATTGTGGATCGCGGGTGACGCCGATGATGAGTTCGGCAACGGCACCTGTGATCATGCGTTCAACCAAGCACTTCGTCGCCGAGATTGGCCATTTGCGTTGCAGCGGCTGCGACTTCAGCTTCGCTGATATTTGAGATTGAGGGCGACGCCACCTGCTTCGGTTTTGTGGGCGATAGCTGTCTGACGAGATTTTGATGTGACGGGATAGCCCATCGCTTGCAGCGGTTTTGACAGCATCCGTGATTTCACGCAGATCGGCACCTTTGGCACGGTCAAGGCCAAATGTCGCGAGCAGTTCTTTGGCGTCGCGTTCCTTCAAGACGCGTGACACGCCGTCGATTTAAGACGGGTTGCAGCGAGAACAGGGCGCGAACGTATGCATCCGATTGCGCTGCGCCAACCATGGCGGCATTCTCAAATGCCGTCAGCGCATCATCAAGCCCAACATGGGGGCCACGCCTGCGGCCATCAGTTCATCCGCCAGGTCAAGCGGCATGCATTCCGGCAGAGTCGCTACCACGGCAGCGCGGGCATTGTTGTTTTGTGCGGCTTTAACAAAGGCGCGGGCGGCGACATACCAGGCGGCGGCGTTCAAGGGAGGCGGCGGCGCATCGAGGATCAACATGCCCACATCAAAGCCGCCTGACAGCGTGGCGGTGAAGGTGTTGGTCATCGCCTCCTGCTGGTTCCAGATGAAGGTGTGATAGTCAAGCGGGTTCGAAACTGTCACGAGTTCCGACAGCGTATCGCGCACTTTGGCGGCGGTTGTCTTGTCGAAGTCCGGAAAGGTCACATCGCGGTCCATGGCGAGGTCAGCTGTCAATGCCGCTTCGCCGCCGGAGCAGGAGAGCGAGACAACGCTGTTGCCGCTTCAATGCACCGAGATGCAGGAATTTCAGAGTTTCCACGAAAGACGTGATGGTGTGGCAGCGGGCAACACCATGGCGTTTGAACAGCGCGTCATACATGCTGTCGGCACCTGCGAGGGACGAGGTGTGACTGAGGGCAACCTTTGCCCCTTGTTCGGACTTTCCAGTTTTGAGAACCACGATGGGCTTTTTGCGGATGCGTGCGGACTCACAGGCGGCAGCGAAGGCGGGGAGGTTATTCAGTCCTTCAATGTGCAGGCCAATGGCGGTGATGCGGTCATCACCGGACAGGAAATCCACCATGCGGGCCATATCCACATCTGCCTGGTTGCCGATGGCAAAGACGGCTGCCAAAGGCAGGGCGCGGCGCGTGAATGTCATGTTGCAGGCGATATTGCCGGATTGCGTAATGATGGCGATGCCACGTTCGAGTGGCTTGATGCCGTGTTCATCCGGCCACAGAGCAACCCGTCCTAAGCCATTGACAAAGCCATAACAATTGGGGCCGAGCAGGGGCATTCCATCGGCTGCTTCCAGCAAATCTTTCTGCAACTGGCCGTCACCGGTTTCGGCAAAACCTGCTGCATAAATCACCGCCCCACCACAGTTTCTGGCGCGGAGTTGGCGAACCACATCAATGGTGGCCTCACGTTTCACCGCCACAAAAGCCGCATCAATTGGGCCGTCGATGTCATCAACGGATTTGACGGTCTTAATGCCGCTGATCTCGTCGCGCTTGGGGTGAACGGCATGGATTTCACCGGCAAAGCCAAATTCATGACAGCGGCGAATGGCAACAGCACACTCATTGCCACCAATGAAGGCGATGGATATGGGGTAGATGAGGCGGGAGAGGGTCATTTGGTGGCGATACTTTGTAGCAAAAAAGAAACCTCATCCGTCAGGCCGCCGGCCTGCCACCTTCCCAAGAGGGGAAGGGACGTCAATAATTTGTCGCTTCCCCTCTGGGGAAGCTGGCACGCGCGAAAGCGCGTGACTGATGAGGTCCTTTCCACGTTACCCACCCAATGGCCGCAACAGCGCACGCGAAATAATGTGCCGCTGTATCTCTGACGTCCCTTCCCAAATCCGCTCCACGCGCGCGTCACGCCAGATGCGTTCCAGTGGCAAGTCACTCATCGAGCCCCATGCCGCCGTGGATTTGGATGGCTTCGTCGGCGATGAAGGCGAGAACTTCGGATGCTTTGAGTTTCGCCATGGCCATGTCCATTTCGGTGACGGTGCCTTGGTCATATTTCCAAGCGGCTTCGCGCGTTAATAGTTCAGCGGCTTTCAGTTCCATCGCCATATCGGCGAGTTTGAAGGAGATGCCTTGGAACTTGCCGATTTGTTGGCCAAATTGTTCACGATCAACAGCATATTGCAGAGCATGTTCGAGAGCGCGTTCGGCACGGCCCAAACAGGTGGAGGCGACTTGCAAGCGGGTTGCCCCCAGCCATGAATTGGCGACTTCAAAACCTTTGTGCAATTCGCCCAGCATTTGGGATTTGTGGACGCGGCAATCGTTGAATTCCAAAATCGAATTGGGGTAGCCACGATGCGACACGTTTTTATAGCCGGGGCGGACTTCAAAACCCGGTGTGCCTTTGTCGATGAGGAAAGCGGTGATCAGTTTCTTCTTGCCGCGTGGTGTGTCTTCTTCGCCTGTGGCTGCAAACAGACACTGTGAAGTGCGCTTCTTCGCCGTGGCTGATGAAGTGCTTGACGCCATTGATGACGAAATCATCGCCGTCGGCGCGAGCGAAGGTTTTCATGCCGCGCAGGTCTGAGCCAACACCCGGCTCAGTCATGGCCAAGCAATCAGCTTTTTCGCCGCGCACGGCTGGCAGAGTGTAGCGTTCGCGCTGTTCAGCGTTGCAGGCCATGAGAATGTTGGACGGGCGACCCACGCAAGTCCAATGCAGCGCGTAATTGGCGCGGCCAAGTTCTTTTTCGTAAAGGCACCAGGTCAAAGTATCGAGCCCCGCACCGCCGCACTTCTTCGGGCATGTTGGCGGCAAAAAGACCAGCAGCAATGGCCTTGGCTTTCAATTCGTCGCGAAGTTCAGGCCGCAGCACACCCGTCTCCTCAACTTCCTTTTCATGCGGATAAAGCTCATTGGCCACGAAATCCTTCGTGGTCTTGATGATCATCTGTTGTTCGTCGGAGAGGGAGAAATCCATTGGTTACTTTATGTGAAAAGTTTCGATATGCCCATCAACGGCGATGTCTTGGCCGTTGATCATGAAGGCTTGCGGGGAGGCGAGGAACACTGCGAGATTGGCGATTTCTTCGGGCTCGGTGAAGCGGGCAAGAGACTGGTTTTGCACCAGTTCAGCCGCAACAATTTGCGAGCCAACGCCGCGCAAATTGGCTTCGCCTTCAATCACGCGATTGATGCGTTCGCCGCGCACGGCACCGGGGCAGATGGCGTTGCAGCGCACGTTGTAGGGGCCAAGTTCAATGGCGAGAGATTTCGTCAAACCTATCACACCCCATTTTGCGGCGGCATAGGGTGTGCGATTGCCAAAGCCAAATTGCCCGGCGTTGGATGACATGTTGAGAATGAGCCCTGAGCGTTGTGCTTTCATCACCGGTGCAGCACGGCGGGCGCAGAGGAATTGGGCGTCGAGGCACACGGAAATGCAGTCCCGCCATTCAGCCAGTTCAATGTCGTCGATCGGGGCAGTCGGGCCTTTGATGCCGGCGTTGTTGACCATCACGTCAAGCCCGCCCAAGTCTTCCAAGGCGTCATCAAACCAAGCATCAATCTCGGCTTCGCTTTGCACGTCCACAAGTGTGGCGGCAATGTCGGGGAAGTCTTGCGCGGAACGCATCAAGGGCTTGTTCGTTAATATCGCAAATGTGAACTTGCGCACCGTCTTCGTGAAAGGCTTTGGCAATGGCGCGGCCAATGCCTGTGGCTGCTGCGGTGATCATGACGCGTTGGGACATCGTATTTCAGCTCCTTCATCATGCTACTTTTTCTTCACTTGCTGCCTTTCTCAAGTTCTCTCGATCCAGACACCAAGACCGAGACCCGAATTCTTGTGCTTTCGCTGAACAGCTTCATCATATCAACCAAAATCGCGTTGCGCTTGGCTTCGATGGCAGCCACGGCGCGGCCTTCGGCTTGGGACTCGCAGCCTTCAACCAAGCGCTTTTCCAGGCCTCATTCCATTGCGGGAATTTGAGGTCGGTCCAATCGAGTTCCAATGTCGGATCAAATTGCTTGATGAAATCGCGCATGCCGCCGGGGCCGCCTGCCACGTGATAGGTCAGGAATGAGCCCATGAAGGCCCAGCGCATGCCGGCGGAATAGACAATAGAATCATCAATGTCGCCCGTGCGTGCAATATCTTTGTTGAGGATGTGCAAGCTCTCGCGCCACAGGGCTTCCTGCAAGCGGTCGCACACATAACCCATGATTTCTTTTTTGAGGCGCAGCACCTGCATGCCGATGGCTTCGAAATATTCGCCCGCACGGTCCATGGCCTCGACCGAGGTTTTTGCCCCCGGCACGGTTTCCACCAATGGCAGCAAATACACAGGGTTGAAGGGATGGCCGATGATGACGCGTTCTGGGTTTTTGCATTGGGACTGCAAATTGGTTGGCAGAAAACCAGAAGATGATGAAGCGATGATCACTTCGGGTCGTGCTGCTGCATCAATGTCGCGGAACAAGCGGATTTTTAGGTCTTCGCGTTCGGGCGCACATTCGTGGATGAAGTCAGCTTTCGACGCCATTTCAGCCAAGTTAGTTGTGAAGGTAAGTTTGCCTTTTTTGATGGGCTTGCCAAGCAACGCTTCTAACGACGGCCAAGCGGTTTTGATTTGTGCTTTCAGCTTGGCTTCAGCAGTTTCGGACACGTCGAAGGCGATGACGTTGTAGCCGCGGAACAGCAATCGTGCTGCCCAGCCCGCACCGATCAATCCTGTTCCCGCGATACCAACGGTTTTGATATTCATTTCTTCAACCCCAATATGGCGCGGCCTTCATCAGGTGTTGCAATTTTGGTTCCAAGCAATTCCACGATTTTCACGGCCCGTTCAACCAGGGAAGCGTTTGAAGCGTAAACGCCCTTGTCGAGATACAGATTGTCTTCCAATCCGACGCGCACATGACCACCGAGCAGCACAGCTTGCGCCACGGCTGGAAATTCATTGCGGCCAATGCCGAAGGCTGCCCAAATAGCGTTTGATGGTAATTGCGACTTCATATAGGCCATTGTTTCGGTGTTGTAGGGCGCTCCCCAAGGAATTCCCAGGCAAAGCTGGAACAGTGGCAGGTCGTCGATCAAACCTTCCTCACACATTTTGCTGGCAAACCAGAGGTGGCCTGAATCAAACACTTCCATTTCGGCTTTCACGCCATAGGACTGGATCAACCTGGCGCAGGCACGCAACTGCGCAGGGGTTTGCACCATGATGTTATTGCCGTCGCCAAAGTTCATGGATCCGCAATCAATGGTACAAATTTCGGGGCGCAGTTCCTTGATGTGAATATAGCGCTCTTCTGGCCCCACCAGATCGGTTCCCGGACCCCATTTCAATGGCTCTTCGCCGGGGCCAACGTCCAGATCGGCCCCCATGCCACCCGTAAAATTTATGATGATGTCTTTGTTTTTGGCTCGGATTTTCTCCATGACGTCACGATAAAGATCAACATCACGGGAGGGCTTTCCGGTTTTTACATTGCGCACGTGGCAGTGGACAATGGTGGCTCCGGCGGAGGCTGCTTCAAGGGCCGAAGTGGCAATTTGCTCGGGCGTAACGGGTATAGCCGGGTGCTTGCCCACCGTGTCTCCCGCTCCGGTGATTGCACAGGTAATGATGACTTTTGACTGCATGGTAATCCTCCGAGATTCGAAGGCTAGCCCGAACTTCGAGAACTGGCGAGAGCAGAGCCGCCACTGGCTTGTTGAAATGCGTCAGCTGGACTTGTTTTGGGATTGAGTTCGAGTTCATGTTGCAACCTCTGAGGCAGGCGGAATCATATGGGCGAGTTTACAAGTGCAATGGTCGTGGTTGCTGCTTTGTCAGCGCCCACAGACGTGGGCGAACCACCGCAGCGGAACTGGTGCACGCCCGGTTATACTGTAATGTTGCCTGAAGGGCGCGAAGGTGTAGTGACCTCAACTGATGGTGATATTTGCCGCGTAGTGGCCGATGGCGAAAAGTACGCCACGTTGATCCCGCATTTCATTGTTGAGCCAGTTTATCCGCAACTGTTTGCGGCGCGGTCCTATCGCTAGTGTTTATCCGCCTGCTTGCCATTGCTTGATCACATCTAATGGCCACAGCAACATGATGATGTTGAGCGTGAGATTGTCGCGAATAATGTAACCGACAGACAACTCAAAGACGATGGCGATTCCGATTGTGAGGGCAACAGGCAGTCGTGAAGCCGCGAAAAAGCCAAGCATCATCCAAAATACGTCAAACACTGAATTGAGAACGCTATCGCCATAATAATCGAGAGATATTGTGGTTTCGCGGTAGCGATTGATGATGAAGTCGGTGTTTTCGAATATTTCCCATGCCCCTTCGATTGCGGTGGCGAGTGCCAGTTTCAGCGCAAAACTCCAACGCGGACCAACGAGGTGCAGCAGGCCATAGAAAATGAAGCCGTGGATGATGTGCGAGAACGTGTACCAATCGGATATGTGCTGTGAGTTTTCAGCACTGAAAACCACTCCGTGCCAGACTTTGACGAAGCCGCATTTGCAAATGGGTTCGCGGCCCATGAAAAGCAGGACGAGTGCAACAGCCAGTGTAACGGCAAGTGCCCAAGCAATGGCGGGTAAGCGGATTTTTTGAGAATCGGACATCGCGAGACGATAGCCGAAGGCGGCGTTGGCCAATAGCTGGGCTAGACTTCCTGAGCAGGGATTACCAGAACAACGCAGGACGCAATTTTCCAACTGCCATCGGCTTGCTTTTCCATGGCGTAGAGCGCTTCGTAGCGCTTGCCATCCAGCCCTGTAAGAACCACGCGCATGGCCGGGCGACCGAGACCATCTTCAAAAACGTTCCCGAATATGCGGGCGGTGTTGCGCATGACAGGCTGATAGCCCTTTTCAACCATAGCCACGAATTGTTCAGGCGACTTGAAGAATTGCTTCACAATAGGTGCGGCATAGGAATAGGCTTTGACACCGTCATCGGCTGCAAAGGCGTTGAGCTGGCTTTCAATCACAGTTTTGATGTCGTCTTGGTCTGACGCCGCGTGGGCTGACAGGCTAAAGGTTAAGGCGAGGCCGATTACGACCATCGCCCGGATCAAAACGTTGATGATGTACTTTGTCATTGCTTCACCTCTTTGGCTACAACCCACTCCTTAAACGACGTCGTTGCAAGTCTGGATTTGTGTGCAATGCAGCGACGATGTGACAGATGAAGCCATTGCGGCTTATGCTAGGATTGAGATTGGTTGCACTGCAAAAATTTGTGCAAGGGAGTGCGTGATGGACGTTTTGGAAACAGCACAGGATTGGCTGGGGCAGGGCCGCAAAGTGGCTTTGGCAACTGTCATTGAAACCTGGGGGTCCGCACCACAACCCGTTGGCAGCCAGCTTGTTGTTGACGCGCAGGGAAACTTTGAAGGTGCTGTTTCAGGCGGGTGCGTTGAGGGAGAAGTCATTACGGAAGCCCAGGACATGATCGCATCTGGGGGGCACAAAATTTTGTCTTTTGGCATCGCCGATGAAACGGCTTGGAAAGTGGGACTTGCTTGCGGCGGTAAAATCCGCGTGCTGGTGGAGGCGCTGATTTGAAAGCGCAACTGCTTCACGAAATCGTTTTGGCACGGCGCGAGCGGCGCGCCATTGCCGTGTTGACAGATCTTGCATCGGGCACGCAACACATTGTGCCGCGTGAAGATGCTGTTACCCATGCCGAATTGGATAAGGCCTTCCGGTTTGACAAGTCCGGCGTGCAGCAGACGGAAACGGGCGAGGCATTCGTTTCGATCTATAACCCGCCGTTACGATTGGTCATTGTCGGAGCAGTGTTGATTGCACAAGACGTTATTCCGATGGCACGGGCTTTGGGATATGATGTAACTGTGATTGATCCGCGTGGCGCGTTTGCAACGGGCCAACGTTTTCCGGACGTTGATATGCGCGTCGAATGGCCCGACGAGGTGTTGCCTCATGTGCAACTTGATGCGCGAACTGCAATATTGTTATTGACTCATGACCCGAAGATTGATGACCCGGCTTTGCATGCGGCTCTAAAGTCGGATGTGTTTTACATTGGTGCACTAGGGTCAAAGAAAACCCATGCTGCACGTTTGGATCGATTGCGATTGAATGGTTTTGATGAAGCGCAAATGGCACGTATTCACGGGCCGATCGGACTTGCGATTGGGGCTGTGGGTGCTGCTGAAATCGCAGTATCCATCATGGCTGAGATGACCAAATGTTTGCGGTTGGGCAACTGAAATGAAGTTTGGACGTATTGCAACGGTTGACGCTGCAGGGGCCATACTTGCGCACGGTGTGAAGGGACGTGACTACGATTTCAAGAAGGGTCATGTGGTGGCAGCTGGTGATATCTCCGCGTTGCTTGCCGCTGATATTCACGACGTAGTTGTTGCGCGACTTGGTGCTGAAGATGTGGAAGAAAACGTTGCAGCGCGGGCACTCGCTGTTGCTCTCGCTGGGCGGGGCGTTCGGCCCCAACAAGCTTTCACAGGCCGCGCAAACCTTTATGCTGAAACCCATGGTCTTGTCGTGATAGATCAACAGCGCGTCCAGGCGATCAATCATTTGCATGAAAGCCTCACACTGGCGACGATTGCGCCGCATAGTGTGGTTGCGCCACGGCAAATGCTGGCCACTGTCAAAGTCATACCCTTTGCAACGCCACGCGCAGTTTTGGATCGCGCCCTCGCCATTGCGGGTGATGAACCCTTGTTTCGCGTGCGACCATTTCAGCGCAAACAAATTTCATTGATCGTGACCACGTTGACAAATGGCAAGGTAAGTCTCGTCAAGAAATCTGAAGCCGCCATGCGAGATCGGTTGCGCGGATTTGGGTTAGACTTGCAGACAGTAGAAGTTGTGGGACATCATGAGACTGAAGTTTGCACCGCAATTACAAAACTTAAACGACAGGGCAGTGCTTGCATATTGGTGTTTGGCGCTTCTGCCATTGTTGATCGTGGTGATGTTATACCCTCTGCTTTGGTTGCTGCTGGCGGCACTGTTGTTCATCTCGGCATGCCGGTTGATCCCGGCAATTTGCTCATGCTTGGAGCCTTGGGCGACACGCCAGTGATTGGTGTTCCTACCTGTGCGCGATCACCAAAACGTAATGGATTTGACTGGGTTTTAGAACGCGTGTTGGCTGGCATTGCAGTGACATCAAGTGACATTATGGATATGGGGGTTGGTGGCTTATTGGCTGAAATTCCGTCACGGCCTTTGCCGCGTGAATTCATTGTACCAGAAGTCGCCAAAGTAACCGCCGTGGTTTTGGCGGCTGGACGAGTCACAACGCATGGGTTTCCATAAAATGCTCGTGGATTTTCATGGGCAACCATTGTTGCGCGTGACAGTGCAACAGATTTTGGGCGCAGGCGTTGAAGATGTTATGGTGGTTACGGGACACGAACGTGACGCCTGTGTTGAAGCCTTGAATGGTTTGCCAGTGCGCTTTGTTCACAACCCTGATTTTGCCGAAGGGCTGGCAACATCAATCAAGGCTGGCGTTGCAGCGGCGGGAAATGCGGATGCGGTGTTGGTGTGCTTGGGGGATATGCCGAGGGTGAAATCGGCAACCCTTGAAAGCATGATCGCAGCTTTTAATCCGAAGGAACGGCGCTCCATTGTTGTGCCCGTACATAAATATCAGATTGGCAATCCCGTGTTATGGGGCAGGGATCACTTCGCGCAACTTCTCAATCTTACCGGTGACAAGGGTGCAAGGAATTTGATCAATGCGATGCGCGCAGAGGTCACCGAGATCGTTAATGATGACGTGGGCGTGTTGCAAGACGCCGACACGCCCGAAGCGTTGGCGGAATTGTTAGCTGTTCGGAACTAAGCTGCCAAAGCCCGCAAGACTTTTTCAGTGAGGTCGTTGCGCGTGAAAGGCTTGTTCACCAATTCAATCGAGTCTGGTAAATCTTGCATCAAGCGCACGCTGCCCGGTGCATAGCCTGACATGAACAAGACCTTGAGCTTTGGCCGGAGCTTCATGGCCTTTGCCGCAAGTTCAGGCCCATTCATGCCGCCCGCCATGATGACATCTGACAAGACCAAGTTGATGTCGCGACGGCTTTCAATGGTTTTCAAACCTTCGGGGCCATTGATGGCGGTGATCACTTCAAAACCCATTTCTTCGATCATGGCAGCGGCGACGTCGCGCACGCTGTCATTGTCTTCAACAACAAGAATCGTTGGGCGTGATTTGGCTTCAAGCGCTGTGCCATAGTTGACAGGGGCAGCACCGTTCGACGTATTGAGTTCTTGTTGCAGCTGAGCTTGAAGTGCTGACGGTAAACCAGCTTGCGGTGACGCAACAGTCTTGTTTTTGAGCCGTGGAATATAAAGTTTAACTGATGTGCCGTGACCCACTTCGGAATAAATTTTGACGTGGCCGCCTGACTGCTTCACAAAGCCATAGATCATCGACAGGCCAAGACCTGAGCCTTTTTCAGGTCCCTTGGTGGTGAAGAAGGGTTGGAAGACTTTTTCGATGTTTTCGGGCGCAATGCCCATGCCTGTGTCTGTTACGCTGATTTCGACATAGTCACCGGGATTAGTATCTTCATGATCGGCACAATATTCTGCTGACAGTGTGCGGTTGGAAGTTTCGATAATGAGATCACCGCCCTTGGGCGCCATGGCATCTCGCGCGTTGATGGCGAGGTTCAAGATCGCTGTTTCCAACATAATCTTGTCGGCTTTGATAGCCCAGACATCAACACCTGGCATAATCTTCAATGTCACAACTGCGGTGAGCGCCTGGGAGAGCATGTCTTCCATGCTGAAGATCAGATCATTGACGGTCAGTTCTTTGTTCTGCAGCGTTTGTTGACGTGAGAAGGCCAGCATGCGCCGTGTGAGGTCTGAGCCTTTTTCCGCTGCTTCGGTTGCAGCACGAATGCGTTTGGTGGCGCGCTCGTCGTGCTTCACCAGGTTTTCAACCAGCTGCAAATTGCCCATCACGACCATGAGAAGATTGTTGAAGTCATGTGCGATGCCGCCAGTGAGTTGACCTACGGCTTCCATTTTTTGTGCTTGCTGAAATTTGCGCTCCAAAGCTTTGCGTTCAGTAACGCTTTGGCAGCAGCCAAAAATATTCTCAACGTTACCTGTGGCGTCAAGCTCTGGTTCCATCGACACTTCGAACCACGTCTGCTCGCCTGAAGGCAGTTTGATTGCGATTTCGAGATTCTTGATGTGGCGGCCCAGCTTTGCAAGCTCCAGCGCTTCGCTGAACTTCTCTTTATCGGCTGGATCTACCAATTCAATGAAGGTTTTAAGGGTAGGGTGAACCATGGCATCGGCCATGCCAATGAGAGCAGCAAGTTCTGATGTTAACCGCGATACATTACTTTCAACGCGCAAGGAAAATGAACCCAATTTTGCGGCAGTCTGCGTGCGCTTCAAATTGCGTTCGGAGGCCTTAAGGCGTTCCATCGCAATCATTTGTGGATCGATGTTTCGGCAAAGACCTACACTTTTGGTGGGCTTTCCGGTGGCTGGATTGCGAATGATGCCGGCAATTGATTCAATCCACTCGTATTTGCCGGCAGTGGTCTTGACGCGATAGCGGGTTTGGAACACCTCCGTACCAAAACGTGCAGTCTTGATTTGCTCATCAATTGTTTTGTCTTGATCTTCTGGATGGATCAGGGCGTTGAACGAATGGTAATCCAGTCTTGAACCGCCGACGGTTTGGCCAAAAACTTCCAGCATTTCAGGCGAGTTGTAAGATACGCCCGTTTCGAAATCATGGTCCCAGAGTGCGTAACCACCAGAGCGCAATGCAAGGCTGAGACGGCGTTCACTTTCTTGGATCTGTTGTGCTTGATCAAGGCTGGCGTGTTGCCCAATGAACACGCAAAATTTTTCACCTTCGATGTCCATTATTTGCGATTTGAAACGACTGGAGATGGCCTTTCCGAGAGGTGGGGCAAAGCAGACTTCTACCTCTTGGAGAGGCTTGTCGCTTTCATCGGCTTCAATGTTGCGAGCCGATAGACTGCCCGTACCGAACTTCAACAGGGGCTTGCCAATCAGATCTTTTTTGGTGGCTCCCCAACGGCGCAAGGTGGCGCCTGTCACATCAACGACTTTGGCGTCGGGCATGGACAACATCAAAGCTTCGGTATTGGCAATGTTTAGAGCGTTAATGACGTGTTCAAGCATGACGGGGGTAACAACTTTCAGAGTGAAGGTTGCAGTCTATGTGGAAAATGGTTAGCCAAGTCTTGCAGGAGACCCCGATTTTGTTTCAAAACACGGGTGAAACGGCAGTTTTGTCTCACAGGAGGAACTTTGATGGACGAAAAGTGGCAAAAGAGTTTCCCGGTGTCCTGGGAACAGTTCCACCGCGATGCCCGGGCATTGGCCTGGCGGCTGAACGCAGCAGGGCCGTTTCACACGGTTGTGGGGATTACACGCGGTGGTTTAGTGCCAGCGACGATTGTTGCGCGCGAGCTTGGTATTCGCGTGGTCGAGTCAGTTTCGATTGCCTCCTATGACTATGACAAGCAGGGCGAAGTGCGCGTTTTGAAGCCCGTTGCCGCTGATATTATGGCGAAAGAACAAGGTGCGGGGGTGCTGATTGTTGATGATCTGGTGGACACGGGTGCAACGGCAAGGGTTGTCAGGGAAATGCTGCCCAAGGCACACTTTGCGGCGGTTTACGCCAAGCCGTCGGGACGTCCGCTGGTCGACACATTTGTGACTGAAGTCAGTCAAGACACGTGGATATATTTGCCTTGGGACATGGATTTGCAGTTTGCAGCCCCAATCAAGGAGCGGGCTGCTGTTTGATTGCTGTGAAATCTTCTGGTCGCTCGGCCATGGTTTTCAAGTAGCGCTCACAAACGGGATGATGCAGCGCCAGTTCATGCAAGAGTTGTCTGAGGGTTGTCAGTGACTTTGCCTTTGGCATTTCCGCCAAGCGACCAGCAATGTGTTTGTGTTCTTTCTCAAGTTCTTTGAAAAGTTGCGATTGTTTCAAGTCTTCATTGCCGACGATGGCATGAATGTTCGTCAGGTTTGAAATGCCCTTCATCGGTGCATGACCTGCCGGGAGTGTTGCCAAAGCCTGGGTTGCTGCATCAAGACTGCCCGCAATCAGAATATCGTGTCCCACATGTTTTCCGGTGGCTTCCGTGCGTGCAGCAGTGTTCACTGTTTCGCCAAGAACTGAATAATCAAAGCGGTCCTCAGACCCCATGTTGCCAACGCAGGCAGGGCCAGTTGCGATTCCAACGCGTACCGCAATCGGAACAATACCACGGGCATGCAACAATGCGCTGAGGGCAGGTGTGTCGTTATAGGCTGCAACTGCTTCACGAATGGCGATGGCTGCCTTGGTTGCGCGATATTGATGCTCGGTGACCGCAATAGGTGCATTCCAAAACGCCATGATAGCATCGCCGATGAATTTATCGATGGTGCCTTGTTCGGCCAAAATGGCTTTGGTGCAGACATTCCAAAGCCCGTTGACAGTTTGCACCAATTCCGTGGGGCTCAGTTTTTCACTCAATGGAGTGAAGTTGGCAATGTCGATAAACATGACCGTGACATCGCGGACCTCGCCACCAAGCTTCAGGTTATGGGGGTTCTTCTCGATATCATCCAAAACCGAGGGTGCAACATAGCGACTAAACAAACCACGCATTTGTCGGCCTTCGCGATCAGTTACAAACAGACGCCACGCCACGCTGGCCAAAAATGTAAGGGTCAAGGCTGCAACGGGGAATGTTGCGTCGAGCAACAAGCCAGCATTTCGAAATGCTAAAACGGAAGCCGCAAGGGCACCAATAATTGTTGCTGTGGCAACGGCAAGTGTGGGCAGGGGGCGGAAAAACGCCGCTGCAGAGGCAATTAGCAAACCCAATAGAAACGTTCCTGCCAACTCCAAAGCTATCAACCATTCTGGCCGCGACAAGAATTTTCCCTGTAGAATTTGCTCTGTCGCTTGGGCGTGAATGGAAACGCCGGGCACAGTTTCACCCAGTGCCGTTGTGCGCACATCGAGTAGGCCCACAGCAGAGGTGCCAATGAAAACAATATTGCCTTCGATTTTGGATTTCAGACCCGGGCGCTGGTCGGGTGAAAGAATATCAATTGCCGATACGTAGAGCGCGGGGTCATTCGGGCGATAATGAACGAAAAACTGTCCGCGCTCTGTCAGCGGAACTTCAAATTCGCCAATCCTAAGACTCTCAATTGCATCTTCTGTTTCAGGAGCGGCGTTTACCAGCAATGTGTCGACACCTTGCGCAACGCGTAGGGCTTCAACAGCAAGCGAAGTTGCAAAGCGTTCGCCATCTGTCCACAGAAAAGGAATTTGCCGGGCCACACCCTGTTCGCCTGCAAGATCAATATTGATGCCGCCAATGCCGGCCGCAGCTGTATTGAGCTGTGTGAGGTTTGACGTCACAACTCCTAATCGTTGCGGAGCGTTGATGGCTGATGCACCCGTCTGCGCGAAGCCCGATTTCTGCGGGACCGTGCCTTGAACTTTTAAGGAAGGCGAGGTTGCAAAGGCCATCACGGTGGGTCGGTTAGAGAGGCTTGTCGCAAACACAGCGTCCGAATTTGGCCAGCCTGAGGTATTGGGTATGTCCACTGGGTTTGCGAATTGCGCTTTCAGATTTTCGTCGTTCAATATCCGCTGTGGCGACAGGCGATCAGGTTCTGGAAACACAATATCAAATACAATGGCTGCAGCACCCATGCCATGGAGTTGGTCAACAAGCTTCGCAAGTGTGATGCGCGACCATGGCCATTGGCCCAATGCCTTTAAAGACTTTTCGTCGATGTCGACAACGCGAACGGGTTGTGCTTCTTCAACGGTGCGCGGCCAAATCTGTTGCAGCGTATCGAAGCCGGAGCCTCGCAATGCACCGAACAATGAAGGGTCGATGACACGCAATAACAGTAAGGCAATGAGAACAGCCAACATCGCCAACAACTGTTTGGTGCGCGTAATCGCCGTTCTCGTCATAGGTTTCCGTTAAACCAGCTTATTCTGTGGTGTTTGTATTATTGTATGTTGTTATTGTTTTGTTGCGTGATGGCGCAGGTTTGGGGGGAGGTGCCGATGGCGCTTCGCCGGAGCCACTTTGGTCATCGTCTGCACCACTCAGGCGACATGTTGATACATTCAATCTGAATTGACGACGCAAACTTGTCTGATTCAGTAGGAATGGTAAATTCTCTCTGATGGTTTTGGTTTTTTCCGCGCCCTTCAATTGTCGCGCACTATCAGTCGTCGCTTCACCCATTTCGCAGCCAGAGTCTGACTCGCACAGTTCCAGCGTTCAGACCATTGAGGTTGACCGAACCATTGAGAACGACAACACCCGTTTTCTTTTTGACCCAAAAATCAAAGCCTGTACCGCGGATGCCAATGGTGGCACTGGTTGTGGCAATTTTATAAGCTGATTTGGCACTGCGGCCCGAAATGAAACGATAGCTGCCGCGCAGGGCCTTGATTGAAACGATTTCTGCTTTTGAGGAGCCACGCATGACAAATTGATCGAGAACGAGTGTTGATGCAGGGCCCACAACGAGTTTCGTTCCGTCGTTGAGTTGAAGCTGTGCATTACCCTTTGAAACCGTGATTTTGTCGTCTTCAAAAACCAGGCTACCTGCCTTCAACTTGCGTGCGCCGCCGGGTCCGGTGGCATTGGGGGATCCAACAACCGCGACGACACTTCCAATCTCCTCAGCAGAAAGGGCTGTTTGCGAAACGAATGGCAACAACAGTAACAAATTCAATAACAAGCCTATGCGACGAGCCATCATCAACACTCCGAAAGTCGTCGCCCCCAATACGCCTATATCTAGCGCTAATGTTGTACATTGGCAATCGCAGCAAATACCGCTATTTTGACCCTTGAAACATGATCGTAACGACTGACTTGACCAACATTCTCATCCTCATCTTCCTGCTACAGATCAAGCACTTCATTTGTGACGGGCCGCTGCAAACTCTTGCCATGGTCAATGGCAAAGGCGTTTATTGCAAACCGATTGGCCTGTCGCATGGTCTTATCCACGGCGTTGGCACTGGCTTGATGCTGGCTATAATGGGCTTTCCCCTCATTCTCGTCCTGAAACTGGCGTTGCTTGAAGGAGTGTTGCATTACCATATTGATTTTCTGAAAGAACGTTTGGTGCGCATCAACGGCTGGGGTTATTCCGATAGCTCCTATTGGTGGGCATTAACTGGAGATCAAACGCTGCATCACATGACGTATTTGCTGGTGGCGTGGTTGACCTTTACACTCTGAGTGCGTCTTCTTCCTCTTGAAAGACTCGGCGTGTATTGGCACGGCGCATTTTCATGGCGAGATCGCGACCGAGAAGTTGATAGATAATGCCGTTGATTTGTGGATCGGCTGCAGTGACCTTTGCCATCCGCATTTTAGAGAACTTCAATACACGTGCAGGCTCATCGATTATCACAGTTGCCGTTGCCGGATTACCAGTCAAGTAAGCGATTTCACCAACAAACGAGCCTTTTTCTAGAAACGTCACGAGGGAACGGTTGACTTCCACATTGGCGCGGCCAGAACACAGAAAATATAGCGCGTCGACAGGTGCATCTTGTCTGGTGAGTACATCACCATTTTGAAAGTCTTTCCATTCGGCGGCTTTCAACAGTTGTGAGATTTGTGCGTCATCCAACCCAGCCAGAGCCTCACGCAACAAGGGGCCTTCTTTTTCCGGCAATCGCAGGCTCATTTTTTCGCGCGTGAGCCAGAACAGTTGATAGGCATTGATGCAAATAAAAACTACGGTCCAAACAATACCAGTCATCAAGTCGCCGCCGGAATACATGAAGTAGACGATTTCCAACACCATGCTGATAACAGCAGTGATGCGCAGCCAATAAATATTGGTCAATACGTAAGACAACGCCAGCATCATGTATGCGACGTGGCCAAACATTTGGACTGGTGAGTTAAAATATTCCATTCTGAATCCGTCGCAAGCGCCCCGCTATCAAATCAGCCGTTGTAACATGTCTTGTCAAGCGCGGGGTCATGCCTCTACAAGGCGTCCAATGTTTGGCGGGCGTGGCGTAATGGTAGCCGCAACGGACTTAAAATCCGTTTTTCGCAAGGAAGTGCGGGTTCGAGTTCCGCCGCCCGCACCAGTCTTCGCCCGTTGGGCTCCGCCTGGTTTCATGCCAGCGCCTTTGCAAGATTGCCCTTTCGCGCAATTTTCACGCGTTCTAGTCCGAGCCATTTGGCCATAGTTTGAATCTCGCATTTAAGAGCGGGTGCGATGTCCTCGGGCATCAGGCCGATCTCATGATGGGCAGTGTTGACTCGCAATGTGGATTCAGCGCGGTCGGCTTTCAAACACAACCTGCCAGCAAGCACATCCCCATGTAAAAATGGCAGCACATAATATCCAAATTTCCGTTTTTGTTCAGGAGTATAAAGCTCTATTCTATAGTGAAAGTTGAACAAGCGTTCAGCCCGTGGCCGGTTCCAGACCAAGGGATCAAAAGGTGAGAGCAGCGCTGTTGCACCGGCCGTGGGTGGCAACTTTGCCTTGTGGTGAAGGAAGGCGGGCTGCTTCCATCCCTCAACTGTCACCGCGCGCAAAACACCTGCTTCGACGTTGTCCGCCACGGCTTTTCGAGCTTCAGCAACAGGAAGTCGGAAATAATCACGTAAATCAATTTCTGTCGCGATGCCCAGTGCCTCCGCCGACTTTTCAATCAACGTGCGAAACGTGTCGACTTCAGTTGGTGTTGCACGATTTAAGACTTCAGCGGGAATCACCCGGTCTGGTATGTCGTAGATGCGTTCAAAGCTTTGACGCGTTGATGCAGTGATAAGACCCTGATCGAACAGAGTCTCCAAAGCCAATTTGCCTTTGCTCCAGCCCCACCAACTGCCTTGTGACTTACCACCGTCTGGCACTTCCGAAGCACGGATTGGACCTGACTTGGCAATATGTTCGAGTGTTGATTTGAGAAAGGCGCGGTTTTCTTTCCCGAACTTATCCATGTGTTTGTATATGCCGTCGCCGCGTTTTGCGCGTTCCATGCGCCAACGCATGAGGGGATGCAGGTCCAGCGGTACAAGGCTGGCCTCATGGGCCCAACATTCAAAGAACTGACGATGGGAATTTGTAAAACAGCGCTTGTCTAAGGCCGCGCGGTCATAATCTCCCAAGCGGGCATAGAGTGGTAAATAATGGGATCGCACCAACACGTTGACGCTGTCGATTTGCAGCAGATGCAGCTGCTCAACGGCCTTGGCCATTGCGGACCATGTGACTTTTCGATCACGCGTTTGGCATTGAAAGCCTTGCGCATGAAGCGCCACCCGTCGCGCTTCATCCAACGTCAGTGTTGAAGAACTTAAGCCGCGTCGTGCCATTCGGCTTCTGCGGGTAGAGCGTGGCCGTGTTCGAGTTTGCTCGAGTGCTTGTAGAGCGTGGAGCAATAGGGGCAGATAATTTCGTTTGCCGTGCCCATGTCTAAAAACACATGTGGATGGTCATAGGGTGGCTTTGCGCCAATGCACATGAATTCACGGGCGCCGACTTCGATGGTGGTTTTGCCCATGCTGTTGTGAAAGTGGGGCGTTGCGCCGCTGGCCATGATTTGGGGAATCCTCAAGTGCTTGTGTTTCTCTTGAGGGAATAGCATATCCCGTTGATCATGCAAAAATTCAATTCAGCGGGTGTGGACATTGCGTATTCGGACGAGGGCAATGGCCCGGCGATATTGTTGATCCATGGTTTTGCGTCCAACGGTCGCGTGAACTGGCAAGCAACGGGTTGGATTAAAGCGCTCGTGGATGCGGGGTACCGTGTCATTGCGATTGACAATCGCGGCCATGGTGAAAGTCAAAAACTCTATGACCCAGCAGATTATTCCGCGCCAACAATGGCGGATGATGCGGCACGTTTGCTTGCCCATTTGGGCGTGGGGCAGGCGGCCGTGATGGGTTACTCCATGGGTGCGCGTATTGCAGCATTTCTGACCTTGCACCATCCGAAACGTGTTTCGCGTGTCATATTTGCAGGGTTGGCAGAACGCATGGTGTTGGGCATTCCGGGGGCGGACGTCATTGCCGATGGTTTGCTGGCTGAAAATCTACGCGATGTTGTTGACCCCGGTGCACGCTCATTTCGGGTTTTTGCTCAGAACACCAAAAGCGATTTGAAGGCTCTGGCAGCATGTATGCGGTCATCGCGGGTAAAAATAAAACCAGAGGCGCTGGCTACGTTTACTTGTCCAGTTTTGATCGTGGCGGGAGAGCTTGACGACGTAGCCGGTGCCGTGCAGCCGCTGGTTGACGCCATACCCGGCTCCAAGGGCATTGTACTGCCGGGTCGCAACCACATGAACGCCGTGGGGGATGCAGGTTATAAAAAGGCCGTGTTGGCGTTCTTAAAAACTGCGGTCTAAAAAGCTTTTGGCAGCCCAGCCTGTTTCAGTACTTCATTTGCTGTGTGACGGCTTTTTGATTTTGGAACAGTCACAACTTTTCCTGTTGAGTGTTCTTGCCATTTTTCGTGGCTTCCCTTGCCGCCTGCCACGCGATGCCAGCCTGCTTTGTTCAAGATTTTTGTGATCTCAAGGTAGAAGTCTTTTGGCAAGTTTAGGCGACTTCCAAAACACGATGTGACTGAATATCCAACACATAGGGTCGCTTTGCAGAGGGAACATTTGCCTCTAAAACTTCGGGAGCTAAGGCCTGAACCAGTTCAACAAATTCCTCGAATGTGTCGGCTTCGACAACAAGACCCGGAATCGTTGATTGCGATGTAAAAACCTTCGCTTCTTCGTCCCAAATCGCTAATACTTTGTGCTTGCTGGTCATGTTGCTAGTATAACACAATCTGTTCCGTTTGAACATCGGGTATGATAAATCCCGCCATTCACCATATGCGGCTGACATTTGGTCGTTGTCTCCCCATATGACGTGGAATGTGCTATAGAAGTGTCCGAAAGCGGAGTTGAGTGATGCAAGGCCAAGTCAAAACTGTCGAAAAGATTGATGCTGTTTGGGATCGTATCCGGCTTGAAGCAGAAGCCATCACGCGGGCTGAACCCACCATGGGCGGCTTTATATTTTCGTCTATTCTCGCCCATGACACATTCGAAACGGCACTGATTCATCGATTGGCCCAGCGTTTGGGCAATGCCGATTTGGGAGCGGATGCTGTTGTGAAGGCTTTCCAGGACGCTCTCGATGCGGAACCGGATATTGGCCATGCGGCCCGTGCTGACATCGTGGCTACGTTCGACCGGGATCCAGCTTGCCACCGCTATATTGATCCGCTGCTGTATTTTAAAGGCTACCAAGCCTTGCAAGCCCATCGTATGGCGCATCAATTGTGGGGCCAAGGCCGTAAGGATGTTGCCTATTATTTGCAAAGCCGCACTTCGATGATTGCCTCCCTCGACATTCACCCCGCTGCAAAAATCGGTCGTGGTGTGATGATAGATCATGGCCATGACATCGTCATCGGTGAAACCACGGTGATTGAAGACAATGTATCGTTGATGCAAGGCGTCACTTTGGGTGGCACGGGCAAAGAAGCTGGCGACAGGCACCCGAAGATTCGTCACGGCGTGTTGATTGGGGCAGGTGCCAAAATTCTTGGAAACATCGAAATTGGCCATTGCTCACGTGTGGCGGCTTGCTCTGTTGTTTTGCATGATGTGCCACCCAACCGCACAGTGGCAGGGGTTCCAGCGAAAATCGTTGGCTATGCTGGTTGCGCTGAACCATCGCGTGCGATGGACCATCAAGTGGAAGCGGTTGCGAGCCTGTTGGATTAAAGCTAGAGCGATCTGGCCTTAAGGAGTGCATATACCGTGAAGCCAGATGAACTTGCCAAACTCACCGCCTATTTCCGCAAAACCTTTAACAATCCAACATTGGCAGTTAAGGCGCGCCCACAGAAAAAGACTCGGGCGAGGTCTATGCTGGCGAAGATTTCCTTGGCGTAGTGTTCCGCGATGAGGAAGACGGCGAGTTGTCCTACAATTTCTCGATGGCAATTCTGGATTTCGATTTGGAATAAGGTGCCGCGAGGCACCATTCTTAAAACTCTCTTGCATTTCAGCCCAAAACTTGCATTTCTAAACCATGTGTAAACGTACTGTTTCAAAACGAAACAGGTCGTTTGGTTTGTGTGTGGGGTTTGGCGTTATGGTTATGCAGGATTTTGCCTATCTGATGGCGTTGGCTGTGGGGCTGATTTCATCTGGCTTGATTGGAAATGCTTGGGCCATGGCTACCGGGGAGGAGCCACGACTTGGCGACCTGATTGATCCCAACCCCAGTGTCATCACACCGTTTCGGGCACTCGCCGCCATTTTCAGTGCGCCCACCGCCATTTTGCTCGATGGCTTTTGGTGGATGATCGCACAGCCATTGATTGGTGTTCCCATCGTGCTTGCAGGTCTGGCTTGGAGTTTCCTGCAAGGCGTGTTTATTCTGACACAGGTGTTTGGTTTTTCCTGAGGCAGCCTATGCCAATTTATCGTCTTGATGATGTAGCGCCTGAGTTTCCAGGAGAAGGCCAGTATTGGGTAGCACCCTCTGCTGATGTGATTGGTCGAGTGCGACTGCTGAGAGATGCCAGCATTTGGTTTGGCGCAGTACTTCGTGGTGACAATGAATGGATCACGGTCGGGCAGGGCAGCAACATACAGGAATGCTCTGTGCTGCACACCGACATGGGAGCTCCCCTTACTATCGGAACCAATTGCACCATCGGTCATAAGGCCATGCTGCACGGCTGCACCATCGGCGACAATTCTTTAATTGGCATGGGTGCCATCATCTTGAACCACGCAAAGATTGGCCGCAACTGCCTCATCGGTGCAGGCGCACTGATCCCCGAAGGAAAAGAAATCCCCGACAATTCACTGGTGATGGGACAGCCTGGGAAAGTTGTACGTGAGCTCGATGATGAAGCGGCTGCGAAACTGACACTGGCGGCTGAGAGTTATCAGCGGAATTGGAAACGGTTTGCGGCGGGGCTTTCTGCTGCGTCACTCTCAACTTCCAATATTCTGACGCAATAACGATTGCGAGAGTATTTTTTATCTGAAACATGTCGGAATTTTCCGAAGCCATTTCAAAACGTAGTGAAAAAACAGACTTCACTTTGCAATGAAGTCTGCCCGCTGGCGTTACATTAACTTGATCCGTGATACGCAGGAATCAATGATTTGTGTAATCACCCATGGCGTTGTAACTGCCAGGATTGGGTGCTCCAGCTCTGACACTGTTCCATGCTTGACCCACTAAAGAATCTTTGAAAGGGGCATTATAATTCTTTGGCTGTACCAGGTTTTCACCCACGCTTCTCAGTCCCTTTTCGGCCGCTTTGGATGCGCCGTTTCTGGAAGACTTTTTGGAACTTGATGAGCTCGAAGAACTTGAGGAACTCGACGAAGATCCAAAGCAAATTTGTGATCTAAAAAGCATGGACCGGCATTCGGTTACGATCATGATACTCTCCTGACTTGATTTTCAATGCGAAGTCGAGATTGAACTCAATCTCATATTCGTCAATGGGGTAATCTTTCCCTATACTCATCAATCATTTATTCCTGCGATAACCCCGAAAAGCACTTGCGCAGGTTTTCGTTTCGCACTCAGAATGTCCCCGTGAGAGAAGTCTACGACTGAGATTTCTTCAGTCCTTTTCGACAAAACCAACGTCGTTTTCATGATGGGCTCAAAACTGTTGTTGGGGATGCTCGGAAAAGGGGACCCATTTCTTGAGTATACGAGAATCTACCCCAAACACCGCGCGGTGTCAAGCGTTATTTTCCTATCGTAGATTTCAATGACCTGAACAAAAAAAGAGCCGACAGCGGGTGGGACGCTGCCGGCTCCAGGAAGCCCGGCGGTTGGGGGATGGGGGGACGCCGACCGGGCCTAGCTCTTACCTCAAGGTTTTTGCGCCGTGGCCACGCGGGCCGCTGCTGCAGGTTTGGCCAAAAGGGCTACCCACTGGCGCGGGTTCTTGGCCGATTGGCGTTTGAGGAATGTGTAATTCGCATCGTTCCACAACAGAATATCGTTGCGGCGATTGTCGAGAATGTAGTCACCTTCTTCGGTGGCAACCATGAGAACGGCATGGCCTTCATTGCGCTCATCAAGCACAACAGTGATTTGCAAATTCTTTGGCGACACGCCAAGCTTTTCGAGGGCGCGCTTTTTCAACAATACGAAATCTTCGCAATCGCCAGCGGTGGTTGGATAGACCCAACGTTCAGCTTCACCGTAAAGCTCTTGATCGCTCACGGGCTTGATTTTGCCGTTCACGTAGGTGTTGACCTGATACAGCATGTTCCAGCGGTCAGGGGTCATGCCCATGCGTGAGGCTGCCAACTGTTCGCCGACGTTATAGCCAGCGCATTCAGATTTGTTGTTTGCACAGAAATTGACGTAACCAACGGGCGGCAAGGTTTCACCATATTCAACGGTGAAGAGGCCGTTAGCGATATTCTTGTCCAAGACAACGGTTCCCGTTGCCGAGGCTGGCATGGTGTGGATGACGGTGGCTAATACTGCCGCTCCCACTACGGTCTTGAACTTCATTTTAACGCCCCATTGTTTTTCTTATGGAGCCACTATGCCAGAGACAGATTTCAGGTCCGTTCGATTGGGCGGTGCAAGTCTATGTAAAAACAACAGATTTGATTAACCATGCAGGCGCAGGGCGCGCTGGCGTGCGGAGGGGTTGCGCTTCTGGGATTTGCCTGTTAATGCCAGCCTCGCTTTGCACATAATGCTTTGCGGCCGTGGCGGAATTGGTAGACGCACTACCTTGAGGTGGTAACGGGGAAACTCGTGAAGGTTCGAGTCCTTTCGGCCGCACCATTCCTTTTCAGTAGGGAATTGTGCCTTGCATATTGATCCTCAGAGGCTTTCAAAATAACCCCCACTTGGGGGCAGGACGAGCCATGAGCGACATTGACCATATAGAAGCTGTGAAAGACGAATGGGGGGATTTCCTGCCGGACTTTGTAGGCGGTGTGCAAGATGCATTGTCCCGCGATGACGGCAAGGCTCTACGTGCAAAAGTCAAAGACTTGCACGCCGCTGATCTTGCTGATCTCATCACTCTGCTGGATCAAGGTGACCGTGTTCGCTTGATTGGATCGCTGGGCAAAGCTTTTGACGTGGAAGCACTGGCGGAACTCGACCCCGGTGTGCGAGATGATTTGGTGGAAGCGCTTCCAGCAGATGTCATCGCGTCGGCCATCAAGAAACTCGATACCGACGACGCTGTTTATCTGATCGAAGAATTGGACCGCGAAGACCGCGCCGAGATTTTGGCGAAGGTGTCAAAACAAGATCGTGCAGCCTTGGCGCGGGCGCTGGATTACCTTGACGGCACGGCTGGTCGGTTGATGCAAACTGAATATGTTGCGGTGTCTGAAGACTGGTCGGTTGCGAAAGTGATAGAGCATGTCCGCACGGGCCGGGGGTTGCCTGAGAATTTTGTAGAGCTTTATGTTGTCGATGCCGGACAGCATTTGACGGGGGCTGTTCCATTGAGCCGGTTGTTGCGCGCCAATCGGGACAGAAACATTTCGGCGATTATGGACGCCGAGCAAACGGTGTTTCGTGTTGGTGATGATCAACATGACGTCGCGTATAAGTTCGAGCAATACAATCTCGTCTCTGCTGCTGTCACCGATGAAGCCGGGCGGCTTGTTGGCATGTTGATGGTTGATGATATTCTCGACGTCATCCAAGAACAGGCCAGTGATGATATTTTGCACTTGGGTGGTGTGGGTGCTGAGGGTGGCGTGGTTGACGGCGTATGGGACACAACACGCTCTAGGTTTTTGTGGCTGTTTGTCAACCTGCTTACGGCGATTGCAGCTTCGTGGGTGATATCATGGTTCGATGCTACGATTGAGCAAATGGTGGCACTGGCAATCCTGATGCCCATCGTGGCATCCATGGGTGGCAATGCAGGCACGCAAACCATGACTGTGGCGGTGCGGGCGCTCGCCACCCATCAATTGGGGCCAGTCAATGCATTCAAAGTGACACTGCGTGAATGTTCAGTAGGACTGCTCAACGGCCTCGTCTTCGCCGTGATTATCGGATTGTTTGCTTGGGCGTGGTTTGGTTCAAACGGTTTAGGCCTTGTGATTGCCGCCGCGATGGTCATCAATCTGGTGGCCGCAGCGGTTGCGGGTATTCTGGTGCCGCTGACGTTAGATCATTTTGAAATCGACCCGGCCATTGCGTCAGGGGCATTTGTGACCACAGTCACGGACGTTGTTGGCTTCTTTGCGTTTCTGGGGTTGGCGGCGGTTTGGTTGTTATAACCAGCTCCGCACTCTCTTTGCATAGTCATCCCAAGCCGCGCCAAACTTTGCGGCCAGATGTCTCTCCTCCCGCTCAATCGCCAGTTTCTGTGTGATCAATGCTGCGATGGGGGCGAGAATGATAAGCCAGAGTTTTCCAAAGAACAGCCCAGCGCCAAGCACCAGCAGGGTGTTTCCCACATAGATGGGATTTCTCGACCATGCGAAGGGACCCGAAGTGATGAGATTGCTGGCCCCCTTGTTCGGCAGAATGGTGGTTTGATGCTCGCGGAAGGTTTGAACGGCGATTACATCCAGTCCCAGTGCACCGATCGCCAACACGGCACCGATGCCTTGCAGCACGGTTTCGAAAATCCCGCTAATCCATGGTAGCGGCATGTTCACATCGACGATGAGGCCGAGAATGACGGCTGAGAGATAGATAATAGGCGGCCATGGAATGCGGTTTGGGCGATCGTTTTGCATCTCATTATCCTGTGCTTGCGTTTCCCGGCGTTTATAGCTAGAAGCCGCCTCAATCCCAACCTTTTCGCAGGAGTTTGACTTCATGGCGCGCGTCACCATCGAAGACTGCATTGACAAGTTGCCGAACCGCTTTGAGCTGGTTCTACTTGCCGCCCACCGTGCCCGTTTGGTTTCGCAAGGAGCCCCGCTGACCGTTGAGCGTGATCGTGACAAAGACCCGGTTGTGTCTTTGCGCGAAATTGCAGCTGAAACCATTAACAAGGATGATCTTCGGGAAGAGTTCATTCACGCCATGCAGAAGCATGTGGAAGTGGATGAGCCCGAGGAAACAGAAGTACCATTGATTGCCCAATCCGGCGACATGAGCGTTGTGGATGCCGGCGAAGAAGGCAACTTCGAACAAATGACTGAAGAAGAACTGTTGCGCGGCCTTGAAGGCATGCCACCAGCTGAAAGCCCCGGCAGCCAACGTAACGGCTACTGAGCTGAATTCTCAATGATATTTCAAGCCGGGGCTGGTCCCCGGCTTTTTTTTGCGTAAACTGTATGCATGATGCGCCAATATGAACTGGTAGAACGGGTCACCAAGTATGATCCTGATGCGGATGAGGACTTGCTCAACCGTGCCTATGTCTATGCCATGAAGGCGCATGGCCACCAGAGGCGGGCCTCGGGGGAAGCCTATTTCAACCACCCTCTCGAAGTGGCAGCGATTTTGGCTGACATGCGGCTGGACACGGCCACAATCGTTGCGGCCCTGCTGCACGATACGGTAGAAGACACTGAGGCGACACACCAGGAAATCCTCGACAAGTTTGGACCTGAAATTGCCGCGCTCGTCGATGGTTTGACGAAAATCAAACAGTTGGACCTTGTAACGCGTGAGGCGACGCAAGCTGAGAATTTGCGGAAACTGTTGCTCGCCATGTCGAAAGATGTGCGGGTGTTGCTGGTGAAGCTCGCTGACCGACTGCACAATATGCGCACACTGCACCATGTGAAGCCTGAAAAGCGCCAACGAATCGCAGAAGAAACCATGGACATTTATGCGCCACTTGCAGGCCGTATGGGCATGCAGTTGGTGCGCGATGAGATGGAAGACATTTGCTTTCGCATTCTCAATCCAGATGCCCATACCATTATCAAGGATCGGCTTGAGCGGCTGCATACGGAAAGCGGTGACGTGCTGCACGAGATCGAAGAGACATTGCGCACGCTGTTTGCTGAACGCGGCATCAAGGCTGAGGTGTCAGGACGTGAGAAACGGCCCTATTCGATCTGGCGAAAAATGGAGCGCAAGCATTTGTCGCTTGATCAGTTGTCCGACATTTTTGGTTTTCGCGTGATTGTGGAAACACTTGATGATTGTTATCGCGCGCTGGGGCAAGTGCATCGTACGTTCCGCAACGTGCCTGGGCGTTTTAAAGACTATATCTCGAACCCCAAGCAGAATGATTATCGGTCGCTGCACACCACCATCATTGGGCCCCATCACATGCGGGTGGAAATGCAGATCCGCACCCGGATCATGCACGAGATTGCTGAGCGCGGCGTTGCGGCGCATGCGCTTTACAAAGACACATCGGACGTGAAACTTGCAGAGCAGGGTGTTACGGAAGCTGACGCTGAATCAAATGCCTATCGCTGGCTGCGGCATTTGATGGAAGTTTTGCAAGAAGGCGACAGCCCGAAAGAATTCTTGGAGCATACGCGGCTTGAGCTGTTCCAAGACCAAGTGTTCTGCTTCACTCCCAAGGGCCAGCTCATTGCCTTGCCGCGCGGTGCGACGCCGATTGATTTTGCTTACGCCGTTCACACCTCAGTGGGAGACAGTTGCGTGGGTTGCAAGATTAATGGCCGTCATGCGACGTTGGTGACGGAGCTGAAAAACGGTGATGAAGTCAGTATCATTCGCTCAGAAGCGCAGGTGCCGCCGCCCGCTTGGGAAGCCATTGTGATTTCCGGGAAAGCCAAGGCTGCCATACGCCGCGCCACACGCGCAGCACAGCGCAAACAGTTTGCGGGACTTGGTCAAGACATGGTGGCGAAGTTGCTGGAGCGCCATAAGTTAGAGTTTACAGAGAAGTTGATGGCGAAGGCCGCACCAAGGCTCGGCCAGAAAAACGGTGATGATGTTTTAGCTGCCGTCGGCAAAGGCGAACTTTCTGCTGTTGATGTGTTGAAGGCGATGGGGATTGAGGTCAATGAAGCCGACATCAAGTCCGCGCGCCGCAAAGTCTAACACCAAGAAAGCAGGCGAACTTACTATTCCAGTGCGCGGCGTTGCGGCGGGCAGCATTCTCAAAATCCATCTGCGAACGGGTGCGGTGCCGGGCGAGCGGATTGTTGGTATTGTGACACCGGGCGAGGGGATTATGATTTATCCGATCTTTGCCGATGCCTTGGAAAAGTTTGATACGCAGCCTGAACGCTGGCTTGATTTGGCGTGGGGGCACGCAGAAGAAGGCCAAAGGTTTCCAGCACGCATTAAGTTGACGTTGCTCAACGAAGTGGGGGCGTTGGCGCATGTGACGCAAGCCATTGGTGACAAGGGCGGCAATATCGACGGACTCACATTGCAAGCACAAGAAGGTGTGCGAGACTTTTTCGAACTTGAAATTTTACTGGAAGTGTTTGATGTCCGGCACTTGAACGAGATAATCTCAGAAATCAAAAGCAAACCCAGCGTGAATCAAATTTCGCGCGTTACAGGATAAACGATGCTGTCTCAGGATGAAGTGTTGAACGAGTTCCGTGCTGCTGGCGCTTTGCTGGAGGGGCATTTTGTCTTGTCTTCGGGCTTACACTCATCACGTTATTTGCAATGCGCACGGGTGTTGATGGATCCAGCACGCGCCGAACGCTTATGCGCTGACTTGGCAGATCGGGTGCGGGCTGGTGGCGTGGGTGCCATTGATGTTGTGGCTTCACCTGCAATGGGTGGCGTTGTGGTTGGCTATGAAATGGCGCGCCAATTGGGTGTGCCATCAATTTTCTTTGAGCGTGTCGAAGGCAAATTGGAGTTGCGCCGTGGTTTTGACATTACGCCCGGTGCGCGGGTGTTGATGGTTGAAGACATTGTGACCACCGGGCTGTCATCGCGCGAATGCATTGATGGCATTACGGCACTGGGTGGAGTGACGGTGGCTGCGGCTTGCTTGATCAATCGCAGTGGTGGCAAAGCTGATGTGGGCGTGCCGTTGTTTGCGTCGACGGAGCTTTCAGTGCCCACATACGCTGCAGATGCCCTGCCGCCTGAACTGGCCGCCATTCCCGCTTACAAGCCCGGCAGCCGAGGTTTGAAAAAATGATCCTCGGCATAGGCAATGACATTATTGACATTCGCCGGATCGAGAAGACCCTCGAAAAACATGGGCAGCGCTTCATTGATCGGGTGTATACTGAGGTGGAGAAGCAAAAATCCGACCGCCGGGCCCAACGCGTTGCAAGCTATGCCAAACGTTTTGCAGCCAAAGAAGCATGTTCCAAGGCTCTAGGCACGGGTTTGAGCAATGGCGTGTATTGGCGCGACATGGGTGTTGTAAACCTGCCCAGTGGCAAGCCAACGCTGCGGTTGACCCATGGGGCGGCTGACCAGTTGGCGCGAATGGTGCCAGCGGGCAAGCAAGCGGTTGTGCACTTGACCATGACCGATGAATACCCCTACGCGCAGGCCATTGTGATCATCGAGGCGGTTTGAACTGTTGCTAATCTGCAACAGCACAGATGGTGCAAGGGTGCTTCATTGCATCGCCATATTCTCAACCGCTATATTGATTAACTGCAGGGTCGGTTTGGGGCCTGTGTTTCGGAGAGATGATGAGTAAGCAAAATCATGCAATGGCCGCGGCTCGTTCTGGTGCGAAAAAGCCGGACGAGGGACTGTGGGAAACGGCGAAGGTTATTATCCAAGCCCTTGCTATTGCGTTCTTTGTGCGCACGTTCTTTTTCCAACCCTTCAACATTCCTTCGTCGTCGATGTACCCAACGCTGAGAGTTGGAGATTATCTATTTGTTTCAAAGCTTTCCTATGGGTATGGAAAGTATAGCTTTAATTTTAATTTTGGCTGGTCAGAGAAACCTTGGATCAGTTGCTGCTCATTTGTCGACTTCCCGGGACGGAAAGTTTTGGCAGATGTACCTGAACGGGGCGATGTGGCGGTGTTCAAATTGCCGTCAAATATCCAGGTTGATTACATCAAGCGCGTCATCGGCTTGCCCGGTGACCGCATTCAGATGAAGTCGGGCGTACTTTACATCAATGATGTTGAGGTAAAGAAAGAGCGAATTGAAGACTACATAAACGATGGTTTTGAAGCACATGACCAGTTTCGCATTCCTGTAGTTCCGCAATTTCGCGAAACGTTGCCAAACGGCGTAACTTACACCGTGCTGGATTTTGGCGACCAAGGCTATGCTGATAACACCGACGTTTTCGTTGTTCCCGCCAACAATTATTTCATGATGGGTGACAACCGTGACAATTCGTCTGATTCTCGTCTGTCCGTTGGTTTTGTGCCGGTAGAAAACTTTGTCGGTCGTGCTGACATGTTGTTCTTCTCGGTTCAACCTGACGCCACGCTTTTGAAAATATGGGAATGGCCTTTCAAGATCCGCTGGTCGCGGGTCTTTAATTTCCTCTGAGAACAATGATAGCCAAGCGGAAAGCAACTGAAGTCAATGGAAGCTCCAAACTTCCGGGCTACAAATTCCGTGATGTGCAGTTGCTCGAACTGGCGCTGACGCATGGCAGCATGCCAAAGGCCTCAGCCAATTATGAACGCCTGGAATTTCTCGGTGACCGGGTGCTGGGACTGGTGATTGCTGAAGCACTCTATCGTCAACACGCTGGTGAACGGGAAGGTAAATTGGCGGCACGGCACAGTGCTTTGGTGCGTGGTGAAGTCTGTGGTGCGGTCGCTGATCGGTTGAACTTGGCGGACATCGTCAAGGTGGGGGACGCCGAAAAGAAACTTGGTATGAACCGCATGCTCTCGATTTTGGGTGACGTGATGGAAGCCGTCATCGGGGCAATCTATCTTGACGGCGGGATGGATGCGGCCCGCACCTTTGTGCTTGAACACTGGGCAGATTATTTGAAGAAGCCTGAAACAGCACAAAAAGACGCAAAGACGTTTGTGCAGGAATGGTTGCTGGCGCGGGGTACGGCTTTACCGCTATATGAAGTGGTTGATCGGTCGGGGCCTGAGCACAAGCCCGAGTTTAAGGTGCGATTGACAGTGGCCAAGTTTGGTCAAGCGGAAGGCAAGGGCGCATCCAAACAATCGGCCGAAATGGCTGCAGCCCAAAAATTTATGGAAGCGAATGGCCTGCGGGCATGACAGAACACGTTCAAACACACTTCGGCTTTGCCGCCATTATTGGTGCGCCAAACGCCGGTAAATCCACACTGGTTAACCAGCTTGTGGGTTCGAAAATATCAATCGTGTCACATAAGGTGCAAACCACGCGTGCACGCATTCGCGCTATTCTGGTTGAAGGCGGCGTGCAAGCCGTGCTGGTCGATACACCGGGAATATTTGCACCAAAGCGCAAGCTTGATGAACACATGGTGCAAAGCGCATGGGCGGGTGCGTCTGAAGCTGATGCCATATTGCTGTTGATTGACGCGCGGCGCGGGCTTGATGAACAGGCTGAGAAAATTATTGAACAACTCAAGACCAATAAATCAAAAGCGATGTTGGTGTTGAACAAGGTTGATTTGTTGCCAGCCGAGCAGTTGTTACCGCTGTCGCAAAAAATCAATGAAGCCTTTTCGTTTACGCACACATTTATGGTTAGTGCATTGACTGGGTCTGGCATTGATGCGTTGCGCACAAAAATCGTTTCGCTGATGCCTGCAGGACCGTGGCATTACCCTGGTGACCAGGCGGCAGACGTCAACTTGCGATTTCATTGCGGCCGAGATTACGCGCGAGAAAATCTACGAGCGCCTGCACGATGAATTGCCCTATGCGTCAACGGTGGAAACCGAGGCGTGGGAAGAACGGCGCGATGGTTCAGTGAAACTCACCCAAACCATATTTGTTGAACGCGATAGCCAGAAGGCGATTGTGTTGGGCAAGGGCGGTCAGACTGTTAAAGTTTTGGGAACGCTTGCGCGCAAAGATATGGAAGATGCTTTTGAGCGCAAAGTACACTTGTTCCTGTTTGTCAAAGTGCGCGAGAACTGGTCGCAGGACCCTGAACGCCTGCGCATGATGGGGCTGTGAGCCACAATGGAATGGCGCGATGAGGGTGTCATCCTCGCCGTGCGCAGCCATGGTGAGACGTCGGCGATCGCTGAAATCTTTTCGGTGGAGCATGGCCGCTGTTTGGGCTTGGTGCGGGGAGGGCGCTCACGCCATATGCGCCCCGTGTTGCAGGCGGGCAATCTTGTGTCGCTTGTGTGGCGGGCACGACTTGAAGAACATCTCGGCAATTTTACGTTGGAACCATTGTCGTTACGTGCTGGCTTGATCATCGAAAGTGCATTGCGCCTCACAGGCCTTGGCGCGTTGACGGCGCTTGCGCAGGTGTTGCCCGAGCGCGAGCCGCACCCCAGGCTTTATCATGCCATGCGCATTGTGCTGGAAGCGATCGATCGCGATGAACTGTGGCCGGCGTTGATGGTACGCTGGGAAATGGGCTTGCTTGAGGAATTGGGCTTTGGACTTGATCTTTCGCAATGCGCAGCAACGGGTCAGCTTGAAGATTTGATCTATGTGTCACCCAAAAGTGGCAAGGCAGTCAGTGCTGCGGCAGGCAAGCCCTATCATGACAAGTTATTTGGTCTGCCGGATTTTCTGAATGGCGGTTTGGCGGCAACGCCAGCACAAGTGTGTGAAGGCATGAAACTGACCGGGCATTTTCTCGAACGCCATGTATTTGGTCCGCGCAACATTGCAATGCCGCAGGCGCGGATGATGTTGGAGCAGGCACTTGTCAAATCCGCAGTACTTTGACGCAGTGCCAAAGTTGGGCTTGATCGGCAAGGCTTTGCGGTGCACGGAAGACTAGATGATCGGACGTCTCAATCATATTGCTATCGCCGTGCCTGATTTAAACGCGGCAACGGCACTTTATCGCGATACTTTGGGCGCAAAGGTTTCAGCGCCGCAAGCTTTGCCTGAGCATGGTGTGACCGTGGTGTTTGTTGAATTGCCGAACACCAAAGTGGAATTGCTGGAGGCGTTGGGTGAGACTTCGCCAATTGCCGGATTTCTGGAAAAGAACTCGGCCGGCGGCATTCACCATGTGTGTTACGAGGTTGATGACATTCTCGCTGCCAAGGCACAGTTGCTGGTGAATGGATCGCGTATTTTGGGGGATGGCCAGCCAAAAATTGGCGCGCACGGCAAGCCCGTATTGTTCTTACATCCGAAAGATTTCAACGGCGTTTTAGTGGAGCTTGAACAGCGATGAAATGGACCAGTGCCGTTGCGATTTATTTTGTCATCTGGTGGGTGACTTTGTTTGTGGTTTTGCCCTTCGGCGTGAAGAACGCCGCTGAGACGGGGGACAACGTTGAAGAGGGCAATGACGCGGGTGCACCCGTGGCGCATGGGCTGGCTTGGAAAGCAGTGGTGACCACCATTGCGGCAACGATGGTGTTTGCGTTGGTGTATTGGCTGCTCGTCAGCAATGTGCTGGAGACGATGGATCTGCCGTTTATGCGAGATCTACCCAAGATCTAGAATTTGGCATGCCTGTTGCAACCCTTGGTTTGATCTGACGCGACGTTTCAGAATGAACCAATGAGGAGAAGTAACATGGCTGTACATACAATTTTCGGACTTGGCTCAACAATTTTGCAGTCGAATGTGGCGGGTACTTTCACATCTCGCATGTTTTATGTCGAGCCGACGGAATTTGGAGTTCTGAATCCAGACGGCTCCATGACGTTCTTCCTCGGATCAGGGTTTGTGTTTGACTCCGTAACCGGACAATTGACGGCGGGGACGGTGACCAAAATGACACACTTCAATGTTGCAGGTGTGCAGGTTGATGAAATCACGGTTTGAATCTGACCTATGCTACAAGCGATTCATTTGTCACCCAACGAACAACATGGGCACAGCAATCCTTTACTCCGGAAACGACACAATTGATGCACGCATCCGTTTAAACAATGCAGTTGTTGATGATGTCATTCTGGCCGGGACGGGCGATGACCGCGTTTATGGTGGTAGCGGCAATGACACATTACGTGGTGAAGCAGGTAATGATACGCTGTGGGGCGGAATTGGAAATGACAAGCTTGATGGTGGAGAAGGTAACGACCTGATTTATGGTGAGGCAGGCGCCGATCTGTTGAAGGGTGGCAATGGTGTAGACTGGCTTGACGGCGGCGCTGGCAATGACATCTTTTCTGCTGGTGCAGGAAATGACACTGTTGTGGGCGGCAGTGGAACAGATACTGCGACGCTCTTTGATACTTTCAGCAGTTTGAAAATTACGAAAACAGCAGCCGGCTTTAGTGTTGAATCGGCCGCGAATGGCGTTGATACACTTACTGGCGTTGAGCGTGTCGCGACCAATGATGGTACCTTCGCATGGAATGCCGTAACAAATTCATGGGCAAA
Source organism: uncultured Alphaproteobacteria bacterium (assembly GCA_963850355.1). Lineage (GTDB taxonomy): Bacteria > Pseudomonadota > Alphaproteobacteria > Rhizobiales > Aestuariivirgaceae > Aestuariivirga. Next base: position 166,568 of record CAWKKP010000007.1, on the reverse strand, counting down.
AGTTTCGACGGTTGCGGGATGGCAATTGTCGGCTGAGGCCTTTGAAATTGTGACGGGTACGGCTGGTGCAGATACGATAACTGAGAACTTCGGGCCAACAACTTCGCCTCGACTGTTTTACAATTTGCTCGATGGCAATGACAGCTTGACGTTCCTGTCTGGCACTTTCGGGAATGTAGCGGTTTTCGCAGGCAATGGTGACGACAAAGTTGAAGCCATCAATACGTCCAGCGGCAATATTCGAACGTCTGCCAATGGTTTGTTTTATTTTGATGGTGGTGCAGGAAACGACACTCTGATTGGTGGTCGATTTAGCGACACACTGCTGGGCGGTGATGGCAATGATATAATTGCGGGCGGTGAGGGCAATGATGTGATGTGGGGAGGTACAGGTTCTGACACATTTACCTTTGCGAGTACGCGAACAGGATCTCGCAACGTGGATACCTATTACACACCGCCAGGCAACGATGTGATCAAGGACTTCCAAATCGGAGTCGACAAGCTAGCAGGTGGGATCAACACGACGATCACTGATACAGCTGCAGGGTTAGTCGTCTCGTCGAGTTTCTTAACGCAAACTGGCGGGTTCGCACCGATTTATGGAATAGCCACGGCGCTCTTAGAGGGCGTTCACGGCAACTATACAATCGCCGACCTATTTGTGTAATTCCAATTCGGGGCAGGGTGTTTTGTGCATCCTGCCCCTATGCTTCTAAAGCAAATCTGGCGGTGTAGCTTCTGATTTGAGTGCCGCCATCGCATCCACCAAGCTCATTGCTGTTTGGTTTTGCGAACCCAGTCTCCGGATGTTCACAGCGCGCTCATCCATTTCGCGTTTGCCGACGACGAGGATGACTGGAACCTTCTTCACTGAATGTTCGCGAACCTTGTAGTTGATCTTTTCGTTGCGGACGTCAATTTCGACGCGGTGGCCTTGATCCTTCAATAATTGCCCCACTTCTTGCGCATAGGCGTCGGCTTCTGACGTAATTGTTGCCACGACGATTTGTGTGGGGGCCAGCCAGAGCGGGAAGTGCCCGGCGTAGTTCTCGATCAAAATACCAAGGAAGCGTTCCATAGACCCGCAGATGGCGCGGTGGATCATCACAGGCACATGCTTGGCACCGTCTTCACCAATGTAGAATGCGCCGAAGCGTTCGGGCAGGTTGAAGTCCACCTGCGTGGTGCCGCATTGCCAGTCGCGGCCAATGGCGTCGCGCAGCACATACTCAAACTTCGGGCCGTAGAATGCGCCTTCACCGGGGTTGATGGCGGTTTTGATTTTACCATCTGACACCGCCGCGATTTGCTCCAGCACCTTCGTCATGATGGCTTCGGCGCGATCCCAAGCTTCATCGGAGCCTACACGCTTTTCAGGGCGGGTTGAGAGCTTGACGACGATTTGTTCGAAGCCAAAGTCTTTGTAGGTCGAGAGAATGAGATCGTTGATCTTTAAGCACTCATCGGCCATTTGCGCTTCGGTGCAAAAAATATGAGCGTCATCCTGCGTGAAGCCGCGAACGCGCATGAGTCCGTGCAACGCGCCTGAGGGTTCATAGCGGTGCACATTACCGAACTCAGCCAAGCGCATCGGCAATTCACGATAACTCCGCAGGCCGTGTTTGAAAATTTGCACGTGGCCCGGGCAGTTCATGGGTTTGATGGCGTAGGTGCGTTCGCCATCTTCCACCGCTTCGCCAGCGGGTGTTGCGCCAAACATAGCGTCTTTATACCAGCCCCAATGGCCGGAGGTTTCCCATAGGGACTTATCGAGCAATTGTGGAGCGTTCACTTCGTCATAGCCCAAACGGTTTAGGCGGCGGCGCATATAAGCCACCAGTTGCTGGAACATGGCCCAGCCCTTGGGGTGCCAGAACACAACGCCCGGGCCTTCTTCCTGGAAGTGGTAGAGATCCATTTCGCGGCCCAATTTGCGGTGGTCGCGCTTTTCGGCCTCTTCAAGGGCAGTCACATAGTTTTGCAAATCTTCAGCCGTGTGCCACGCAGTACCATAGATGCGCGTCAGCATCGGGTTCTTGGCATCGCCGCGCCAATAGGCACCGGCCACTTTCATGAGCTTGAAGGCAGAGCCGATTTTTCCTGTCGAGTTAAAATGTGGGCCGCGGCACAAATCAACCCAACCGCCTTGGTCGTAGAACTTTATGTCCTCGTTGCCAGGAATGGCATCAACGAGTTCAACTTTGAAGTTTTCACCTTTAGCGCGGAAAAACGCTTTCGCCTCTTCACGCGTCTTGGTGGATTTGGTGAAAGGCTTATCTCTCGCGATAATTTCCTTCATCTTTTTTTCGATGGGCGCGAAGTCAGCCGTGGTGAAGGGCTCATTGCGGAAGAAATCGTAATAGAAGCCGTTTTCAATAATGGGGCCGATGGTAACTTGCGTGCCGGGGTAGAGTTCCTGCACGGCTTCGGCCAGCACGTGGGCGGCGTCGTGGCGGATCAATTCCAACGCACGCGGGTCGTCACGAGTGATGATCTCAAGCTTCACATCTTTGGTCAGTGGGTCTGACAGATCGGTTAGCGCACCATCGACAACGGCAGCGGCGGCTTTCTTTTCGAGGGATTTTGAGATGGATGCAGCAATTTGGGCTGCTGAGATTCCCGCTTCATACTGGCGTTGGTTGCCATCAGGGAAGGTAACGTTGATCATATTTGGCTCCTCTGCCCACTCCCGCATACGCACGCGGGTAGGTCAAATCATTGTAAAACAAAGTCGGATTTGCATCCAGCGAGGGGCAGGGTCAAGCCCCTAGCAAAAAACTTTTATAGGACCCAGGAGCGCTTTACCGGACATTAACCTTAACACTTCATGTTCAGCCCATCTGTTCGTTAACTGTATTGGGTTCTTAACATGCACAAATTCTTCCTTCGTCTTGCTCTCGTTTCGGTTGCTTTCATTCCTGCCGCTTCAGCATTAGCTGCTGACTTGGATGTGGAAGTGATGCCACCACCGCCACCCGTCGAAGAACTGCGCCCAGCAACATACGACTGGACAGGTGTCAGTGCAGGTATTTTCGTTTCCGCAAATGCGGTTGAAGGCCAATATGACTCGTCGCCGACATGCGGTTGCGTAACAACTGATATTTCGATGAGCGGCATTGGCTTTGGTCTCGGTGCCCGCGTAGGTGCTGACTATCAGATGGGCGACATCGTATTTGGTGCGATTGCCGATTGGTCACTGGGCGGCGAAATTGCTTCCAATGATGTTGATACTGAACAAACTTATTTGAACATGAAACATATGGGCACAGTGCGCGGTCGCGTAGGTTGGGCGTTGGATGACACGTTGATCTATGCAACGGGCGGTCTTGCCATGGCTGAAATGGAATTTGGCGGCAATGTCGCTGGTGTTGACTCAAGCGAAGTGAAATGGACCAAGGGCCTCGCCATCGGCGGCGGCATGGAACATGCATTGTCTGACGATTTCTCGGTCGGTGTTGAATATATGTATGTGAAGTTCGCAGATACCGAGCATTTCCTGACGGACGGCGCTGCAACTCCAGTGAGCGGCACAGCCAACATGGAATACCAAGATTTCCATACGGTTCGCGCAACAGCGAATTATCGTTTCAGCCTCTAAGGGCTGCAAAACCTGACAATAAATCGTGGGGGGCTGAGAAGCTCCCCATTAGTGTTTTGGCATCACAGCCGCCATTAGTGTTTTGGCGGTACGGGATCGAAGCCTTCGCCACCCCAGGGGTGACAGCGACAAATTCGTTTGGCCGCCATTTTGCTACCGTCCCAGCTACCATGAATTTCAATAGCTTGTCGCGCATAGTCAGAGCATGTCGGTAAGAAACGGCAGCGACGCCCCATGACAGACGATAGTGTGAGCTGATAGAAGCGTATCAGCAGCAGCAGAACTGTTTTCATAGGGGTGATATAGTGGCCAAACAGCAAAAACCCAACATTCTGTTCGTCATGGCTGACCAGTTGGCATCACGGTATTTGCCGTTTCATGGTCACCCGCTGGTGCAAACACCGAACTTGTCGCGCTTAGCGCGCGAAGGTGTGGTGTTCGAGAATGCCTATTCAACCAGCCCCTTGTGCGCGCCGGCGCGTGCCACGGTTATGAATGGTCTGTTGTCGTCTCGCACGGGCGTCTATGACAATGCAGCTGAATTCCCATCAGCAATTCCAACTTGGGCGCATTATCTGCGCAACGAAGGCTACAAAACGTGTCTGGTGGGAAGATGCATTTTGTGGGGCCAGACCAGTTGCACGGCCTTGAAGAACGTCTGACGACCGACATCTATCCCGCCGACTTTGGCTGGACGCCGGATTGGCGTTTGAAGCAGGAGCGCATTGATTGGTGGTATCACAACATGACAAGCGTGTTGCAGCCGGGCATTGCTGAAATCACCAATCAGCTTGAGTTTGATGACGATGTTGCGTTTCAGGCCGTTCGAAAAATCTACGACCATGCGCGCTTTGGTGCAGACAAGCCCTTGGCGCTGATGGCGTCGTTCACGCATCCGCATGACCCCTATGCAGCGCGAAAACAGTTTTGGGATTTGTATCGCGACGAGGACATTGATCTGCCGAAAGTTCCACTCATGAAGCGCAGTGAGCTCGATGCGCATTCGCAGCGGCTTTATGATATTTCTGCGATGGATCATTATAGCGTGACTGAAGGCGACATCCGAGCGGCGCGCCATGGCTATTACGCTAATATTTCCTACGTCGATGATTTGTTGGGAAAGCTGATCGCAGCACTCGAAGCAACAGATATGTTGGACAACACCGTGGTGGTGTTCACATCAGACCATGGTGATTTTTTGGGCGAGCGTGGGCTTTGGTACAAGATGAGTTTTCTTGAGCCATCGGCCCATGTTCCCTTCATCGTGTGGAACCCCTCGCGGTTTAAGGCGCGTCGCGTTGCAGAGCCTGTCACACTGGCAGATATTCTCCCAACTCTTGCCGAACTCGGGCAAGGAGCTGGCCCGGAATTGGCACGGGATATTGACGGGCGGTCGCTGGTGCCCTTGCTCAAAGGCGGCGCGGAAAAACCTGACCATACGGCCTGGGGCGAATACCTCGCGGAAGGTGCCATTGCGCCGATGTACATGCTGCGGCGCGGCCCTTGGAAGTTCATTCATTCGCCATTTGATCTCGGACCAGTTGTTCAATTTGAAGGATGATCCGGAGGAGATCAACAATTTGGCTTTGAAGCATCCCCTAGCCAAAACCATGCGGGCTGAGGTGGAAGAAAAGTTTGATATTTCCCGGACTCATACAGCAGTGTTGGAAAGTCAAAAAGCGCGCCTGATGATGTTTGAATCCATGAAAAATGGAAGTCTTTTTCCTTGGGATTTTCAACCACTTCGGAAGGCTTCTGAACAATACACTCGAAATCATATGAGTGTGACGGACCGCGATTTGAAGTCGCGTTATCCCTCTGCACCCGATATCGAAAACAAGCGCCGGACTTGAACCGAAATGGCCTGATGTGCGTAGACGCAACATGGCAAAATTCATAATCATTGGCACCTCAGGCATCGGCGGCGCACTGGCGCGGCAGCTGGCTGCGAAGGGCGAACAGTTGCATCTTATCGGGCGTAATGCGGAAAGTGTTTCGGCATTAGCGAAAGCCAGTGACGCTAGCTTTGATATTGCCGATGTGACGGACGCCGCAGCTTTAGAAGCTGCCGTGAAAGCCGCAGGTGATGCAATCGACGGGTTGGCCTATTGTGTTGGAAGCATAAATTTGAAACCGGCCCATCGCACCCTCGACGCCGACATTCTGAACGATTTTGAAGTGAATGCTTTAGGCGCATTTCGCGCTGTGAAGGCGGCGCTGCCAGCCTTGAAGGCCAGTCAGTTGCCATCGGCATCGGTGGTCCTGTTTTCAACCGTTGCCGTGGGGCAGGGCTTTGCCGCGCATACAGCGGTGGCAATGGCCAAGGGCGCAGTTGAAGGTTTGACCCGCACACTGGCCGCCGAGTGGGCGCCGAAAATTCGTGTCAATGCCATCGCACCATCTCTCACCAACACACCATTGGCCGCGTTCATGACGGCGAATGCAGCAACGGCGCAGGCCATAGCGGCCATGCACCCGATGCAGCGATTGGGCGAGGCTGATGAAGTGGCAGCTCTTGCGGCATTTTTACTGTCAGATCAGGCGGGTTGGATCACGGGTCAAGTGATTGGCGTTGATGGTGGGCGTTCCACGCTGCGCGTCAAAGCGTGAAGAAGAAATCTGAACTTCCCTCAAAGAATTGCGTAACGTGCGGGCGACCCTTCACGTGGCGTAAGAAGTGGGAGAAGGTCTGGGAGGACGTAAAATACTGCTCAGATCGCTGTCGGGGGTTGAAAAGTAACAGCAAAAGTTCCAAATAAATCCAAACGAGGATTTGATGATGGAAATTGGTCTCTATACCTTTGCTGATGTGCCTGCGGGAAAACCAGAATTTGCCGGGCAACGCTTGCGCAATCTGGTTGAAGAAATGGAACTTGCCGATCAGGTTGGGCTTGATGTGTTTGCGGTCGGCGAACACCACCGGGCCGACTATGCGGTGTCTTCACCAGCCGTAGCCCTTGGCAGCGGGGGCTTCGCGTACCAAGACCATTCGCCTGTCCAGTGCCGTGACAGTGTTGAGTTCCGATGACCCCGTGCGCGTGTTCCAGCAATTTGCAACACTTGACGGCCTTTCAAATGGTCGGGCTGAAATCATGGCGGGGCGTGGCAGTTTCATCGAGTCCTATCCGCTGTTTGGCTATGACCTTGATGATTACGATGCGTTGTTTGCCGAGAAGCTGGATTTGCTATTGAAACTCAGGGACCATGAACGCATCACGTGGGCGGGTGGACTGCGCCCTTCGCTGTCGAACGCTGGCATTTATCCACGGCCTGAACAGGCCAAACTACCGGTATGGATTGCTGTTGGGGGAACGCCGCAGTCAGTGGTTCGTGCGGCCTCGTTGGAGCTGCCTATGGCCTTGGCCATTATTGGTGGTGACCCTAAACGATTTGCACCGTTTTTTGAACTCTACCGCGACACACTGCGGAAGCAGGGCAAGGATTCAGTGCATGCGCCATTGAGTTTGAACATGCATGGCTTTGTTGGGGAGACAACCGCCAAAGCGAAAGCTGTTTATGGCCCGGCACAAACCGAAGTAATGAACCGCATTGGCCGTGAGCGGGGTTGGCCGCCGCAAGGGCCAGCGCATTTTGAAGCCGCTGCTGGGCCTGATGGAAATCTTCTGATCGGCGACCCAGAACGCGTCGCGTCGCGCATCATTGAACTGCATGAGGTGTTCAAGAACAGTCGCATCCTCATCCAGATGGCTATTGGAACTGTTCCGCATGCGGAGCAAATGAAAGCTATTGAATTGCTTGGCAGCAAAGTCGCACCCATGGTGCGCGCTGCCGTGGGAAAGGCAAAAGCTGCATGACGCTGCCCCATGTTGAAGACCCACTGCCTGGCGATCTTGCGGCAGCTGATGCCATTGAAACTGTGATTGTGCCGCGGGCGCGTGACATTGGCGATTTTGAAGTGCGCCGCGCTTTGCCTTCTGCCCAACGCCAGATGGTAGGTCCTTTTATTTTCTTTGATCAGTTTGGACCCGTGTTGATGAAAGCCGGGAAGGGCATTGATGTCAGACCGCATCCGCACATTGGACTCTCAACCGTATCTTGGGTGTTTGATGGCGTCATTCAACACAAGGACAGCTTGGGCTATGACCAACCGATCAAGCCCGGCGAATTGAATTGGATGACGGCGGGCAAAGGCATTGTGCATTCGGAACGTTCGCCTGCACCTGATCGATTGCTGGAGCGTCAGCTCTATGGCATTCAAAGTTGGGTGGCACTGCCAAAGAAGTTTGAAGAAACAGCACCGGGTTTCGAGCATATCGGCGCTCCGCAATTGCCATTGTTGCAGGATAAGTTGCGCAGCGTGCGGGTAATAGCGGGCAGTCTGTTTGGCGAAACATCTCCTGTCAAAACCCATTCGGATTTGTTTTATGCCGATGTGACGTTGCAACCCGGTGGGCGTTTGCCCTTGCCGCCAGAACACGAAGAGCGTGGCATTTATATCGCTGATGGCGAGATTGAAGTTGCAGGCGAAAGCCATGCGGCGGGCCGTCTGGTTGTATTCCATCCCAAAGATCCAATCGTGATTTCATCGCCGCGTGGTGCGCGCTTCATGATGTTGGGGGGTGAGCCTATGGATGGCCCACGCTTCATTTGGTGGAACTTCGTTGCGTCGTCGCAAGAACGGATTGATGCCGCAAAAGATGATTGGGCACGGGCGCGATTTGACATTGTGCCGGGGGATGAGAAAGAGTTCATTCCGTTGCCGGAGTGACGCCGTTCAATTCCCCAACATAATATCGCGTTCTTCACCCACAACGATTTTGAATTTTGCGGTGAGGATTTCGCCATTGACGTGGGCTTCGGCCAAATACGTGCCCGGCTTCAAGGCCAGCTTGTGGGTGAGGCCATCAAGTGTTGTAATTTTCTGACCACCTATAAAACGCACGTCCCATTTTACGTGCGCATCAGGGGACCCGACAAAGTTCAAGCGGGCAACACCTGCCTGATGGGTCACCTCTACAGCGCTGAGCTTGCCGGGGCGGATGCGCACATCGGTCACAGCCGTTGTGTTGCCGCTGCCAAAGCGGCTTTCAACGCGGTATTGTCCAGCTGATAATTTTAACAGCTCACCCGGCATTTCGCTGTGGGCAACGAGCTTGCCTTTATCTGGGCCGGCGAGGGCAAACACGAGGGTTTTGGTTTGCATGTCAATGGCCGTCAAACCTTTGAGGGCGGGTAGCACGCGAAGCCCACCCGCATTTAGCACAAAGCTGACAGCAATGCTGTTACCCTCAATCAAGCGCACGGTTTCGCGGACTGAAACAGCGCCATACTGAGCCTCCACAACATATTCACCAGGCTGCAATTGCTGGTCGAGCTCTTCGACGGTTTGATTAAAAAGCAATTCGCCCGAATTTGTGCGGATTTGCCAGGTGACGTCTTGCACGATGTTGGTGCTCATGGTGGTAAGGCGTGCGGAGAGGGCGATACGCTCTTTTCCGGGCTCTACCACGCTGATGGCCACTTCATGGGCCGTATCATGGGCAATGGACGCGGTGTCGACGTCTGGAATATCAATGGTGGGTGCAGCAGCTGTGGGCACACCGATGAGGGACGTTGAAAATAGGAACACCGCCAAGACGCGACCGATAACGGCGCTGCCTTGGCGGTGTTTGTACGAAGGACGGGTGCTGACGCCCATTCGACTGTCCCCTTGTTAAACTCTCCCCCAGCTCTCCGGCCGGTGAGGGTAGAAACCACGGCAGCGGCCGTACCGCAATCAAATGCTTAACATGTGGTTAACGGCAGCCTTGCAATTGTAAGCATTGCCAAGTCGTGGGCGGGCGGTCAAAAAGGGGAATGACCCAACTGAATGACAAAACTTCACTTCTCAGCTTTTTGAAATCCCGCAAATCGGCTTCTGCCAAGGCCATGACAGGGCCTGGCCCTGATGCTGCGCAAGTGGCTGAGATCTTATCAATCGCCGTGCGCGTGCCTGACCATGGCAAATTGAATCCGTGGCGCTTTGTGTTGTTTGAAGGGAGTGCGCGGGAAGGGGTCGGGGCGTTGTTTGCCAAACGCTTTCAAGACTTGCACCCGGACTATCCTGCAGATGCAATCGCATTTCAAAAGCAGCTGTTCACCCGTGCACCCCTGGTGATTGCAGTGGTTTCAACGGCTGCTGCCCATTCCAAAATTCCAATTTGGGAGCAGCAGATGTCAGCCGCCGCCGTGTGCTTTAATACTGTGCTAGCGGCGCAAGCGCTTGGTTTTGATGCCCAGTGGCAAACCGACTGGGTCGCCTATGATAGTGGATCGAAAGCTGCGATGGGTATTGCTGACGATGAGAACATTGCGGGGATCATTTACATCGGCACGTCAGCTGTTGCCTTGGAAGATCGCCCACGTCCTGAAGTTGACGCGTTGCTGACGCGCTGGAGTGCATGATGGCGATTAAGGCAGTCTTATTCGACAAAGACGGAACGTTGATTGAATCCAATGGCACATGGATTCCGGTTTATAAATCCATGCTCAGCAATGAATTTCCTGACGACGATGAACGCGTCATTAGCTTGCTCGAGAAAGCTGGTTATGACCGCGACACCGATACTTTCAAAGCGGGGAGTATTTTGGCTGCCGGCACTCTCGAACAATTGGTTGCAATTTGGTGGCCGCAATTGACCGCCGCCGAAGCGCGCGACAAAGTTAAGATGATCAACCGTGATTATGCAGATAATGCGAGGCTCTTTCTCAAACCCCTCATGGACCTTGTGCCCATTTTTGATGAGCTGCATGATATGGGATTGGCGCTTGGTGTGGCGACGAATGACATTCACGCCTCAGCGACCCATCACATGACGCAGCTTGGCGTGCATGATTATTTTGTCGCCGTGATCGGTGCTGACAGTGTTGAAGTTCCCAAACCATCGGGTCAAATGGTTGCCATGTTTGCGGAACTTTCTGGTTTGGAACCACACGAAATTGCAATGGTCGGTGATAATTCACACGACATGGAAGAAGCCCGTGCTGGGGGTGCAATGGCCATCGCGGTTTTGACAGGTAATGCCGCCCACGCTGATATTGCGCATCTTGCTGATCATACCCTGCATAGTGTTGCCGATATTCCAGACCTGCTGCGGAGATTGTCATAGTGTTTTACGACGCCGTCAGAAACTCCCATGGCTTGGCTTTAGACCCTTTCAAAGCCATCATTGCTCCGCGACCTATTGGCTGGATTTCAACCATTTCGGCTGAAGGCGTTGCGAACCTCGCACCCTACAGTTTCTTCAATGCTTTTTCTGAGAACCCGTTTTATGTGGCCTTTCGGCTCTGGTGGGCGCAAAGACACGATGCGCAATGTTGAGGCAACCGGTGAATTTGCCTTCAATATGGCCACATTTGATTTGCGCGACGCCATGAATGCCACTTCCGCTGCGTGTAGGTGAGATGGTGGACGAGTTTGAATTGGCTGGGGTGACGAAAGTGCCAAGCCAGTTGATCAAAGCGCCGCGTGTGGGGGAAAGCCCGGTCTGTTTTGAATGCCGACATTATCAAACCGTGCCGCTGCCGCAAGACGATGGCCATGTGAATGACTGGATGGTTATTGGCCGGGTGATTGGCGTTCACATTGACGACCGCTACATCGAGAATGGGCGGGTCAACACAGCCGCCATGAAGCCTATCGCGCGTTTGGGCTATTCTGAGTATTCCACGGTCGAAACTGCATGGCGAATGCGACGTCCAGCATAGTCTTCTCAGTAATACAACTTATAATTTAATTGAGGACTCGCTGAGTCGCAGTGCGAGTCGTGAACGAAGCTCGAACGCCGCAATTTCGCCATTGTTGATAACTCTGTTGATAAGTTGTTTTTATTGAGCAAATACAATATCATAAATGGTGTTAAAAACCTGTGGAAAAGCTGTTTAATAACTCGTTAACCATCGAGGCGCAGGACTCGCGGAAGGCGAGGATATAACTCCCCGCAGAAGCGTAGGTTCCGATGGTTTCTTGTTTGCTGATTGACGATGATGTTGCTGAATTTGCTCGTGTCATGGAGCTGCTGTTACAGCTTGGGATGACCAGTCACTGTGCTGACTGATATGGAAGAAGGCATTCGCCATGCCCATGCCAACAGCCCGGACGTAGTGCTGATGGAAGCAAATACAGTGCCGCGCGCCAAAGAGTTTTTACGCTTGGTACGCTACCAAGGCCGCAGCAGTGGCCGCCCCGTCGTTATTCTCTATTCGAAATCTGCATCGGTTTCGGAGATGGGCGAGGGCATTATAAATGGGGCATCGGAATTTATGATGGCACCCTTTGATTTGGAATTGCTGGAATTCAAGCTGGTGCAAGCGGGCGTGCTTGTGGCCCACGCGGCCTGACGAACTTTCTTAATTCGCGTCAATCATAGTGAACGAGTTGTTAAGGCTTGCTTCTTAGACTTGACCCAACAGGTTCTAGACAGTTTTGGGTTGCTCGTGATGCGGTTGGAAACATCGGTCGGATTGGACGTTACGGTTTTTGAAGCCGTGATTGCCTGCGAACAAGCGGATGCGCGCATCACCTTGGCGCGTCAGTTGGCGGCTTTGGTCAGTGACAGTGAAACGCCGCAACTGGAAAAAGACCAGGTTGTGCCCGTGTTGATGAAGCTTGCGACCGATACTGATCGCGATGTGCGGGCTGTTCTGGCCGAAGAACTGGCCGACATTAAAGACCTGCACCAAGATTTGATCTTTGCCATCGCGGCCGACGAAAATCCGATTGCGTTGCCATTTCTGGCGGTGACGCCGGCTTTGAATGCGTGGCATATGCAAGCCATCATGCGCGTTGGTGATGATGCACGCCAAAAAACTGTGGCTCGCCGTCCTGACATTGCTGCAGATGCCGTTACTTTCATTGTCCGTGCGGGGAACCCAGCTGCCGTTGTGGCGTTACTCGACAACCCGAAAGTGAAACTTAAAGTCGCTGATCTGCAATCGATCTACAGTCGCTTGCCACAAGCTGGTGAAGTGGTTGATCGCTTGTTGTTGCGAAATGACCTGCCACTCGACATTCGCATCACGCAAGCCAAGCGCGCTGCTGTCCGCATGCGACAGATGATGGCGGAACGCGGCTGGATGCCAGCCAATGACGCATCTGATTTGGTTGCTGATGCGGAAGAAGGTGCTGTGTTACAGGTTTTGACACAGGCTGATGTGGCTGAACGCATGCAGGCGATGAATTTTCTGTCTTCTCAAAATATGTTGACGCCGTCGCTCATCATTCGTGCTGCTTGCCTTGGTGATATGGCTGTGTTGTCCGCAGCGCTGGCGCATTTGTCGGGTCAGCCACAGCCGCGTGTGTTGGGCCTACTATTGACGCGGGGTGCTGCTGGTGTGCGTTCCATGATCAATCGCTCGATGCTGCCAACGGGGTGTCATGCGATTATCTCTGCTGCGTGTGATGTGGCAGCACAGGCGCGTGAAGAAGATATCAGACTTGACGCTGATGGATTCGGCAGGCGCATGTTGGAAATGTTGATGCTGCAATTTGGTGCCCTTGTTCCGCGCGACCAAGCCAAGCTCATGGATTATGTCGGCCGCTTTGCTGACGATAAAGTGCGAAAGATTGCGCGCAAACTCAAGTCTGATATGTTGCGGGCGGCTTAAAACTTAAACTGCTCGTTTAGTACGCGCTCGGCCAAGCTGTGGCCGGGATCGAAGAGAATTTTGACGCTGCGTTTTTTGTCCTCAGCAATTTCAACAGTTGCAACTTGCCGACTTCCAAATGATCGGCAACAGCAGCGACCGGGCGCTTTTCGGCGTCACGAATGGTTAGTGTCACCTTTGCGTTGCGTGGCAGTATTGCGCCGCGCCAGCGTCTTGGGCGGAAGGCGCTGATCGGGGTGAGCGCCAATAGTGGGGATCCAATTGGCAAGATGGGGCCATGGGCTGATAAATTATAAGCCGTGCTGCCCACTGGGGTTGCTACCAACATGCCGTCGCAGATCAACTCCTCAACGCGGGTTTTGCCATCAATGGCGATTGCAATTTTCGCAGCCTGATGGCGTTGACGCAGCAAAGACACTTCGTTGAAAGCTATGGCGGTGTGTTTTTTACCCATTGCATCAATGGCCGTCATTTTGAGGGGGTGAATGATTGTCATTTCGGCGTCGGCGAGGCGCTGCTTCAAGTTTGCTTCGGAATAGTCATTCATCAAAAAACCAACGGTTCCACGGTTCATGCCGTATACCGGAATGCCGCGGGACACCATTTGGTGCATGGTATGCAGCATCATGCCATCGCCGCCCAAGGCCACCACAACATCAGCTTTGTTGAGCTCAACATTGCCATGGAGCTTGACCATGCGTGACAGGGCGCGCTTGGCAGCAGGTGCATCAGAGGCTAGGAAGGCTATTCTTTGGAACATCGTGTCGCTTCGGTCGTGTTGACAGGTTTCAAATCAAGCTACATGGAAGGCCTTGATGTTCAAACCTCTTTTTGGAAACGACGTGAATGCGCAGTTTGGTCCTCTGTAACAGCTGTAAATTTCCCGATGGGAGAAAGCTTGCCGACGATGGCCGCACGGGCGGGCAGACGCTTGATTGCGGAATTGCGTGCTCTGCTGGCCGATGCTGGCCGCAGTGATGTGGATGTGGTGGAACAAACGTGCCTCTGGAATTGCACCCAAAGCTGTAGTGTGGCCATTCGGGATTCTGAGCGTTTTTCCTATATCACCGGACGGCATGTGGCCACGCGGGCGCAGGCAGAAGCAATCTTGCCTTGGTTTGATGCGCACGGCGAAACTGACACGGGCGAAGTGCCATTCCGACTTTGGCCAGATGCCATGCGTGGGCATTTCATTGCCCGCATTCCTCCGGCAAAACCATGACAGTGACGCTGGTTCTGGGCGGTGCGCGCTCTGGCAAGTCTCGACTTGCCGAGTCATTTGCACATGGCGAGAAACACTATATTGCCACCGCCCAAGCCTTTGAAGATGAAATGCAGCATCGCATTGCACAGCACCAAGCGCAAAGAGGGGTTGGCTGGACAACCCACGAAGAACAATTGGGCCTTACTTTGAAACTGGCGGAGGTCGATGGCAAGGGCCGTTTTATTCTGGTGGATTGCCTGACGCTGTGGCTGTCCAATCTCATGCTCGCAGATTTAGATTGGGAAGAGCCGCTCTCAGCGCTCATCACCATATTGGCGGGTGTTCACGGTGATGTTGTTTTAGTATCGAATGAAGTGGGATTGAGCATTGTTCCTGACACAGAACTGGGCCGCCGCTTTCGTGATGCACAGGGCATCGTCAATCAACGTGTGGCGGCTATGGCTGATTGTGTGGTGTTTGTAGCGGCAGGTTTACCCCTCGTGCTCAAAGGGCAACTGCCAACAGCTGCCAACAGGCCAAACATGATCCACAAGGCTTTATCGTAAAGCGCGAGGCCAGATGAAATATCGGCGCGGTTCATGTGCTCGCGCCCTTGACCCATCCACGGCAAATCAACCAGACCATCCTCATAAGCGCGCGGACCGCCAAAGCGCAAACCAAGGGCTGCCGCCATTGCGGCTTCCGGCCATCCGGCATTGGGTGACCGATGTTTTCCGGCATCATCCCATGCCGATTGAACAGAACGTTGGGCTGCTTCAGTTGATGTAAACACTGCAGCACCTGCAAAAAATAATGCAGTCAAGCGAGAGGCCGGCAGGTTGATGAGATCATCCAACTTCGCCGCGCAAAAACCAAAAAACAAATGCCGATCCGATTTATGGCCAATCATGGAGTCTGCGGTGTTGATGGCTTTGTAAGCGACTACTCCCGGCAAGCCCAGAAGGGCGTACCACAGAACAGGGGCTACAATGCCGTCAGCGGTGTTTTCAGCGAGGCTTTCAAGCGCAGCTTTGGCAACGCCTGACTCGTCAAGCTCTCTTGTGTCGCGACCAACGATTTTGGCAACAGCAATGCGGGCATCAACTAGTGATGACGACAAGGCGTGCGATACCTCAACGACGTGATCACGCATGGATTTTTGTGCGATGAAGGCCGTTGCCAACAGTGCGTTCACAATCCAACCGCCAGGCATGCGCGAGAGCAAGTCCTGCAGCATATAGGCTGGGAATGCTGTCGCGACGAGCAACAGCACGACTGCTGCACCACCCCGCAACAGGCCTGCAAGTTCGTCATCCGGTTTGGTGTTCAAACGCTCATCAAGCCAAGCGATGAACGCGCCCATCCATTGCACCGGATGTCCGAAAATGCGGAACAAGCCATCGGGGTAACCGACGAAGCGTTCGATCAATGTTGCGAGTGCAGCGTGGGGCAGGTGGAGCATGGTTCAGATTCTTTCAGCAATTGCGAGCAATCCGGCAACATCAATGTGCTTCTCTAGATGAAGAGCAAGTTCATCTAGTGTTTCTTCAATACGTGCGTCGTAGTTCAAGTTCGAGCCAGCTGCGCCCATTGACTTCAGATATGCCCGCCGAAATCCATCGGCGCTAAAACAGCCATGCAAATAGGTGCCTGTGACAGTGCCTTTTATTGCACCATCTGGACCATTAACTTCATGGCAAAGGGAATGGCGCAATCGGACCCTGTGGTTCGCCCTAAATGGATTTCATAGGCCGATATGGTTTCTCCAGAAGCCAAATGAGTGGCCGTCGTTGGGGTGACGGTTTTTTCTGCCGTGAGGGTGGTCTCAACATTAAGCAATCCCAAGCCCCGCAACACTTTGTGCTGTTCCTTCAAGGCCATCAGGATCATGGATCATGCGGCCAAGCATTTGATAGCCACCGCACATTCCCAGCACATGTCCGCCACGGCGCAGGTGGGCTGCGATATCAACGTCCCAGCCGTTGACGCGCAATGCCGCAAGGTCAGCGATTGTGGATTTGGAACCGGGGATCACCACGAGTGTGCAATCGGCTGGCAGCACGTCGCCTGCATTCAGGAATTGCACGGTTACGCCGGGCTCCATGCGCAGCGGGTCGATGTCGTCGAAGTTCGCAATGCGGGGCAAGCGCAGTACACAGATTTTAGTGCTGCCAGTTTTGGAGGACAATTGATCCTCCAACGCCACCGCATCTTCCGCAGGCAATTGATGGGCTTTTGCGAAGTGCGGCACAACGCCAAGGCTGTGCCACCCCGTTCGGGTGGCAATGGTCCGCAGTCCTTCATCAAACAATGCAGGATCACCGTGAAACTTATTGATCAGAAAGCCTTTAATGCGATTTCTATCAGATTTTTCGAGAACAGCGTGGCTGCCGACGAGAGAGGCGATCACGCCCCCCCGGTGAATATCACCGATCAGAACGACCGGCACATTTGCGGCCTCGGCGAAGCCCATATTGGCAAGGTCGCCATCGCGCAAATTGGTTTCCGCTGGGCTTCCCGCGCCTTCAACCAGCACAAAGTCATTCTCAGCCACTAACCGGCCAAAACTCTCGAGGATTGCGGGCATAAATTGCGCGCGTGATTTGAAAAAATCCCGCGCCGTCATCGTTGCAGCGCGTTTCCCCTGCACGATCACCTGGGCACCGCGCTCTGTTTCAGGTTTGAGCAAAACAGGGTTCATATCGACGTGGGGCAAAGCCCGCGCCGCGCGGGCCTGTAACGCTTGCGCCCGGCCAATTTCGCCGCCTTCAACTGCCGCGGCATTGTTGGACATGTTCTGCGGCTTAAAGGGTGCCACCTTGAACCCACGATTGGCCAATAAGCGGCAGAGGCCCGCGACGATCAAGGATTTCCCCACGTCGGATCCCGTACCCATGAACATGAGGGTTTTGGCTGTCATGGCGCAACGCTGATGATGTGGGCGAAGGACCCCATAACTTTGCCCCGGCGCAGGCCCATAGCTGGCAAAGCTGTTCCACTAGCGGTTTGCGCTTCGAACAGGCGCTCGTCGCCGCCTTCTTTGATGATTGTCGCATAGTGAAATTCATGGCCACGCAAGTGTTTGGGGAAAGGGCCTGCCAGTGCTGTGAGCTCACGATAGCCCAGATGCAGTTTGCGCGTGGCGAAGCTGGTTTCAAGTGGCAGCAGGCTTGCCATGGCATGGCGCTGGCCGGTAGCGTCTGTAAGGCCTTCGCCGAGAGTCATATAGCCACCGCACTCGCCGTAAATCAGGCCATCAAAGCGCTGGAGGCTGGTTATGAAGTGAGTGTTTGCCGCCAATTTACCCGCATGCAGTTCAGGATATCCGCCCGGCAGAAACACAGCGTCAGCTTTTGCTGGTCCTTCGTTAGCCAGTGGCGAGAAGAAGCTGAGATTGGCACCAGCTTTGTGCCAGGCTTTCAACAGGTGCGGATAGACAAATGAAAAGGCATCATCGCTGGCAATGGCGATGTTTTGCGCTAGGGGTGGCAACAGATTCGTAAAGGAAACACCTTGATTCGTTGGAGGCGTTGCAATTTGAAACAGCTTGTCAAGGAATGTTTCACGTGCGACTCCTGCGGCGGCAGTTTCAAGGAATGTCTCAAGTGATTGATTCTCAAGCGCCTGCACCAATCCAAGGTGCCGCGACGGCATGTGGAATGAGTTGTTGTGCCGCAGCTGCCCGATAACGGGAATGCCGCACTCAACCAATGCAGCACGCAAAATGGCGGTGTGGCGGTCGCTTTTCACACGGTTGAGGAACAGGCCAGCAATGTGAACATCGGGTCGGTAATGGGCAAAGCCTTGCACCAATGCCGCGATAGATTGCGCCTGATGTGAACAATCAAGCACGAGTAAAATCGGGTATGCCCAAATCGGCTGCAAGATCAGCCGTCGAACCCTTGGCGCCATCGGGTCCATCAAACAAGCCCATAACGCCTTCGATGATTGTGATATCAGCCTCGTTTTGCAGCAAGGCTGCACACGCGTTGCTGCCCATGGCCCAAGGATCGAGATTGTAACAGGCACTGCCGGAAGCGGCGCTGTGGAACTGTGGATCGATGTAGTCAGGCCCCACTTTGGCTGACGCCACGCTGTGACCCGCATTTCGCAATGCGCGGATGAGCCCGAGGGTTACAAGGGTTTTGCCGCTGCCTGAATGGGGAGCTGCGACGATGAGTGATTTAGCCAATCTTGTTCTCACGCAAGGATGGTCCGTACCAATCCAACAACGAGCGCCAGTCTGATGCGTGACCAACCACGATTATTGCGGGCGTTGGCGGTTCGTTTGCTGAAACGAAAGGACCAGCATCTCCCAGTGTTGTCATCGCCACTTGTTGATGTGGCATCGACGCATTCGACACGATTGCGACAGGATCGTCTGGCTTTCGTCCGGCTTTGATCAAAGTCTGAGCGATTTCACCTAAGTTCTTGACACCCATATACATTACAATAACGGGGGCAGCCGTTGCGATGGCAGCCCAATTGACATTGGCTGGCATTTTGCCGGTTGCATCATGACCCGTAAGGAAGATGACAGCGTGGTTGGTGTCGCGGTGCGTAGCTGGAATTCCCGCATAGGCGAGACCGCCAACACCAGATGTAATCCCCGGCACAATGCGGAATGGAACGCCGGCCTTGGCAAGATTTTGGCTTTCTTCGCCGCCCCGACCAAACATGAAGGGATCGCCTCCTTTGAGGCGCAGCACGCGCTTTCCCTGCTGGGCCAATTCCACCAAACGTAGCGTGATGTCTTTCTGGATTGGAGACGGTTTGCCACCGCGCTTTCCAGCAAATTCCAGTTCTGCACCCACGCGCACCCAACGCAGAATATCAGGGTTGACGAGGGCGTCATAAACAACGACATCGCAGTTCTGCATGGCGTGGTAGCAGAGAAGTGACATAAGCCCCGGCGCTCCGGGGCCAGCACCCACAAGCCAAACCCAACCCGGCTCGAAATGCGGGAAGGTTTCCGCATCAAGCCGTGCAAAACCGTGCGCATCGGGCGACCAGGCTTGGTTGGCAGTTTTGGTTGGAGTAACGCTCATTTGCTCCTTATAGCTAGAAGTCATGCGAATAGAAAAGCCAGAACAGGCATTGCGCCGTGGGTGGACGACAGGGGCTTGTGCCACTGCCGCCACTAAGGCTGCCTTGACGGCTTTGGTAACGGGACACTTTCCGGACCCCGTGGAAATCACTTTGCCGAAGGGTCAAAAAGTTTCCTTTGCGCTGGCGCTTGAAGAGCGTGGGCCGGACTGGGCGCGTGTAGGCATCATAAAAGACGCAGGCGATGACCCTGATGTGACGCACGGCGCAACAATCATTTCAACCGTGAAGCTCCGTAAATCAGGTGTGACATTTATGGCGGGCGAGGGGGTGGGAACTGTCACAAAACCTGGTCTGCCGATCGCACCGGGCGAGCCAGCCATTAACCCCGTACCGCGTGAGATGATGGCCGCAGTTGCAGCCGAACTTGGCGTTGGTGCTGAGATAGAGATATCGGTGCCGGGCGGTCTAGCGCTGGCTGAAAAAACTTGGAACGGGCGTTTGGGTATTGTCGGCGGACTTTCAATTTTGGGAACGACGGGCATCGTCAATCCGTTTTCCTGTGCGGCATGGATTGCGTCTATTCATCGCGGCATTGATGTGGCGCGCGCTTCAAATTTTCCACATGTCGCTGGGTGCACGGGTTCAACATCTGAAGACGCAGTGCGGGCGCATTATGATCTACCGCTGGAAGCCATGCTTGATATGGGAGATTTTGCCGGTGGACTTTTGAAGTATCTGCGCGTCAATCCTGTAAAACGCGTCACCATTGGTGGTGGCTTTGGCAAGATTGTGAAGCTTGCGCAGGGTGCGATGGATTTGCATTCGGGAAGATCACAAGTTGATTTTGCTTGGTTGGCCAAACGCGTTTCCCCGATGGACCGCGAAGCAGTACTGCAAGCAAACTCGGCGCTTGAAGTTCTCGAGATTTCTGGCGAGGCGTTGGCACAACGAGTTGCCCGTGAAGCCTTGGAACAAGTCGACACGCGTGTTGCTTGGCGCTAATATTGTGGCGGATGTCATTGTCGTGGATCGTGGCGGTCGGATCATTGGTCATGCCACCTAAACGCATTCTCATTCTCGGTGGAACAGCCGAAGCGCGGGACATCGCTGCGACGCTTGTGAACGTTGGACATGATGTGACAACGTCGCTTGCGGGTGTCACGTCAAACCCATTGTTGCCTGTGGGTAAATTGCGCGTTGGCGGTTTTGGCGGTGCTGAAGGATTACGGGATTACAACGTATCACACGGCATCGAAATGGTCATTGATGCAACGCATCCCTTTGCATCAATCATTTCGAACAACGTGCATATTGCAATTGAAAATACGCCAACAAAACTATTGCGCTTTGAACGCCCTGCCTGGACACAAATAGAAGGTGATCACTGGATCCCTGTTTCAAATTTGAACGAAGCCGCAGCGCAATTGCCCGGTGTTGCGCATGTGTTCATCACCACGGGTCGCAAAGACCTGAAACCATTCTTGCTTCGACAAGACTTGAGCGGCGTCATTCGCACTGTTGAGCCGCCATGCGAAGCCATGCCTCGGGGATGGCGCGTGGTTTTGGATCGTCCGCCGCATACTTTCGAAGGTGAGCTTGATTTATTTAGGCAAGAGTCCTTCACACATCTTGTCAGTAAAAACGCAGGTGGTTCTGCTACGCGTGCAAAGCTTGATGCTGCGCGAACCATAGGTATCCCAGTACTCATGGTGCAAAGGCCAAACAAACCGATGTGCGAAACTTTCGCTTCGATAGATGCACTTGTGGGAGCAATAGAATTGTCCACATAGTCCGCTTGGCACAACCAGCGACGCGGGATATGGTTGCCGCAACTCAATCAAGGATGGATTCGCTGATATGCGTTATTTTCTCGCCGTTACAGCTTCGTTACTCGCACTGACCTGTGCCGCTTATGCCGGAACCCTTGATGACGTAAAAGCGCGTGGCAAGCTGAACTGCGGAGTCAACGCTGGTTTGACGGGCTTTGCTGAAAAAAATTCAGATGGCACATGGGCCGGGCTTGACGTTGATTATTGCAAGGCGCTCGCTGCGGCCACACTCGGTGATGCGTCAAAAGTCGATTTTATTCCACTCACTGCACAAGATCGTTTTGAAAAATTAAAAACAGGTGCAGTTGATGTTTTGGCACGTAACACCACATGGACAATGGAACGTGAAACCAAGTGGCCGTTCCGGTTTGCGGGCGTGTTGTATCACGATGGCCAAGGCTTTCTCGTCAAAAAACTTTCAGGCGTCACGTCGGTCTTCAATATGAGCCAAGCGTCGATTTGCTTTGTCAGCGGCACCACCACACAAGCCAATGTCGATGACTTCTTCAAAGAACGTGACATGGCATTTGTGGCCAAGGTTTATGACAAGCCAGAAGATGCGCTGGCGGCTTATGACAAAGATGAGTGCGACGCCTACACTGCTGACCAATCGCAGCTCTATGCCATTCGCCTGAAGCTTTCGAAGCCTGACGACAATATTGTATTGCCAGAGGTGATTTCGAAAGAGCCGTTGGGACCAGCGGTGCGCACGGGTGATGAGCAATGGTTCAACATCTCACGTTGGGTTTTATTTGCGTTGATCAATGCCGAAGAAATGGAGCTGCGTGCCCCTAATATTGCTGAAGCCAAAACCAGCAAGAAAGCCAACGTCCGCCGTCTGTTGGGGGCGGAAGGAACCTTCGGTGCTGACCTCGGGTTGGATGCAGATTGGGCCGCGCGCGCCATCGCAGCCGTTGGCAATTACGGTGAAATGTTTGATCGCAATCTTGGTGCTGCATCAAAGCTGCAAATCGAGCGCGGGTTGAACAATCAGTGGGACAAGGGTGGGGTGCTTTATGCGCCGCCAGTGCGTTAGTTCACTTTTAGCAAATGAGAGCGGAACCAAGACGAAAGCTCGTCTTCAGTCAGTGTGCCAGAGGCAAGTGACAAGAACGTGTTCAGCCTGTCTTCCTTGGTCGCTGTAATTTGGAAGCCATTGTAAAGTAAAAATGCCCGCGAGGCGACAAGGGCAGTGCGCTTGTTGCCGTCAATAAAAGGGTGATTTCTTGCAATACCAAAGGCATATGCAGCTGCTATATCAGCATCATCTGGGTTACCATAGTTACACTTGTCTATTGGACGTTGAATTGCCGAGTTAAGCAATCCTTCGTCGCGAATGCCTTGGCCACCGCCATGTTCTGCTAACTGCCGCGCATGCATTTCTAGCACGGCCCGTTTCTGAAGCCATTTGAAACCAGCCATAAGTGTTGGCTTTCTACTTGGCGAGAATTCGGAGGACGTCACGGTCCTCACGCATGACGACTTCTGCAGCTTCCATAACGGCGGCAAATTCAGCGTCGTATGGAGAAATCAAAACACCGTCCGGTGTTTCGGTGAAATAAACTGCATCCCCCTTGCTCACGCGCAGTTTGGCCAACACTTCTTTTGGCAATGTGATACCAACTGAGTTGCCCAAAGTGGTGACTTTAGAAGTCGCGATGTTGACGTGCTTATTCATGTGAGGTTTATAACATAAGTTATAACTCATTGCAAGTCTAGCCCGTCACCACGGCCTGATCACTGGCACCCCATTCAGCCCAAGAGCCGTCGTAGAGCGCGTGGTCTTTTACCCCCAGTTCCGTCAAACCAAGCGATAGGATTGCTGCTGTTACGCCCGATCCGCAACTGGTGATGATGGGGCGGTCAAGGTTGATACCCGCCGTAATAAATGCTTGGCGCAAGGCTTGGCCAGGTTTTCATTGTACCATCGGCATTTAACAGCGACGCGTAGTGCACATTGGCAGCACCCTGCATGTGGCCGGGGCGTACACCCGGACGGGGCTCTGCTTCTTCACCGCGAAAACGCGAGCCAGAACGGGCATCAGCTATTTGCACTGACTGACTTTCCAGTGCCTTGGCAACGTCTAACAGGGATTTTACTTTGTCGCTTTGCAAGAACGGAGTGAACGGGCGCTGCGTTGGCTTTGGTGCTTCGCCGATTCTCTAAAGCAGCGATTTTCACGACGCCATTTCGGCAAGCCACCGTCTAAAACAGCGACTTTGAGCATGGCCGAAAGACTTCAGCATCCACCACAACCGCGCTGCAGAAAATAATCCAACTGCATCATAGCAAACCACCAGCGTGTCATCGCCCACACCAAGCGATTGCATATCGCGGGCAAATTTTTCTTCCGTCGGCAACATGTGGGGGAGGGTGGTGTTGTCAGCAGCGCCAGCATCCAATTCATAAAACTGCGCGCCGGGAATATGGGCTTCAACGAATTCCGCTTTGGCATTTCTCTTAGCGGCGGGTAAGTGCCAGGAGGCATCAATGATCACAAGGTTGGGCGCATTCAACATGCCAGACAGTTTTTCCGTCGTGATCAAATTGTCAGTCATGTTGCAACGTCTTCGAAAACCTTTGGCACCACGGACTCGTCGGTCAGCCATTTCGGCACTGGCAAATTTTTAGAGCGCAGGAATTCCGGATTGAACAATTTGGAAGCATAACGCGTTCCATAATCACACAGAATTGTCACGATGGTGTGGCCTGGACCCATTTGCTTTGCCAAGTGAATGGCTGCCGCCACATTCACACCGGTTGAACCGCCCATGCACAGGCCTTCATGTTCCAAAAGATCAAAGGCTGTTGGAATGGCTTCACTGTCTGGAATCTGAAACGCGTCATCAACGACAATACCTTCAAGATTTTTTGTGATGCGACCTTGGCCGATACCTTCAGTGATGGATGAACCTTCAGATTTTAACTCACCTGTTTTATAATAGCTGTAAAGTGCAGCTCCCATCGGATCAGCAAGTGCAATTTTAATATTCTTGTTGCGCTCCTTCAGCGCCAGACTCACGCCTGCCAAAGTACCGCCCGAACCAACAGCACACACAAATCCGTCAACCCTACCGTCAGTCTGTGCCCAAATCTCAGGACCCGTCGTATGATAATGCGCATCACGATTGGCAACATTGTCAAATTGATTGGCCCAAACACCACCTAGCGCTTTGGCCAACCGACCAGAATATTTCACATAGTTGTTGGGATTTTTATAGGGCACTGCTGGCACTTCAACGAGTTTTGCGCCCAACTGCCGTAACGCATCTTTCTTTTCTTGTGATTGGGTGTCTGGAATGACGATCACTGATTTGAAACCCATCGCATTCGCTACAACAGTTATGCCAATGCCGGTATTACCCGCTGTGCCCTCTACAATGGTGCCGCCGGGTTTCAATTCACCGCGGGCGATGGCGTCACGAATGATGAACAATGCCGCCCGATCTTTGACGGACTGACCAGGATTTATGAATTCAGCTTTTCCAAGAATGGTGCAGCCCGTCAGTTCGGACGCCCGCCGCAACCGAATGAGTGGCGTATTGCCAATTGCGGCGATGGTATCCTGCTTAATGTCCATTGTTTGCTTTCTCGGTTGATGTCGTTCTTTTAACCGAACAGCTGGAGTTGGTCAATTCACGTTGCGGGATGAGGGGCCACATGAGACCAGAATTCAAGATTAACGAGTTCGGCAGTCAATCACCCTTGCTTGCGCTGCCTTCAGTCGCCGCTGATGTTAATCGTGACAATTGCCTTGGTGGCGTGTGTCGCGGGCACCCGCGCATTCGGCCAGAAAAAATAACAGATTTTTCAGAGTTGAAATGGCTCCCCGAGTTGGACTCGAACCAACGACATTTCGATTAACAGTCGAATGCTCTACCAACTGAGCTATCAGGGAATTGGGCGTTCTATAGCCTAACGCATTTTCGTGCGTAAAGCGATATTATCATTTTTTGGGCAAAAGATTGAAACTAAGCAATTTGACTTGGTATCGTCTCATTCGTTCCCATATTGCCATCTTACAACGGAGAAGTTCAGTGTCTGTGAAGTCGATCACATTTATGGGAAAACGAATCCCAGTACCAGGCAACCTGTATTTGCGTGTTGTGCTTGGGCTTTTGGCAGTCTTCGGTGGATTTTTAGGTTTCCTGCCCATTCTCGGTTTCTGGATGTTGCCTCTTGGCCTGCTGATTCTGTCGATTGATTTTCCACCCATTAGGCGTTTCAGGCGGGTGGCGACCGTCAAAATTGTCGGGTGGCTGAAACGCCGTTACCCCGGTCTCGCCGCAAAATTGAAGCTGACTTGACGAAATTGGAGGCCTCGGAGGGAATCGAACCCCCATTCAAGGATTTGCAGTCCTCTGCGTAACCATTCCGCCACGAGGCCTCATTTGTTCGGCGCAGCTATAGTCGAACGACTTTGCGGATACAACCTCAGTCCTAAAGAATGCTGAATTCAGCATAAATCACTTTTGTGCGACGAAATACCTGTGGTTTAGCCGTAACAATTTCCCAGAAAGCATCATTACAACGTCAGCGGGGGTTGGCAGGGCATATCGGATTGATATATGAACACCTCAGGAAGTGAGATTGCCCGGAGAGGTGATACAGTTCCTGCGGGATTGGCGGGTTAAACAGAGGTTGTTGCGTGGAATTTCGTCGTTTGGTCAAAGTGGCAGCAGTTGCAGGTGTTGCGCTCTCGGTGATTTTGAGTGTTTCGACCGTTCAGGCCGAGAGCCTTGCGGCTGCTATGCGGGCTGCTTATCAGAAAAATCCAACGTTGCGCGCAGACCGTGCCCGTCAACGCGTCACAGATGAACTGGTCCCGACAGCAAAATCCGGTTGGCGCCCAACGGTGAACGGCAGTGCGACGGCATCGCGTGAGTGGTCCAATACGGATGTGTCCAACAGCCAAGCCAATTCATCATTGAATCTCAATATCCAATTGTCACAGCCGATTTTTCGCGGTTTTAAGACTGTCGAAGGCATCAAATCAGCAAAATCAACTGTCGAAGCCGGGCGACAACAACTCTTGGCCACCGAGCAAGCCGTACTGTTTGATGTTGTTTCCAATTACAATGCGGTCGTGCGCGATCGCCAAATCATCGCCATTCGCCAGCAGAACGTTAAAAACCTGCAGAAGCAAGCCAACGCAGCAGCTGCGCGATTTGCTGTGGGTGAAGTGACGCGAACGGATGTCTCACAATCACGCGCGCGGGTCAGCGGTGCACAAGGTGACGTGGCCGCTGCAAAAGCTAATCTTGAAGGCAGCATTGCCGGATATGTTGCAGCTGTCGGCCAAAAACCGGGCAAGTTGAAGTACGCTCAATTGGGCAAATTGCCGGGCAATCTTGAGCGCGCGTTGTCAACGGCACAAGAAATCAATCCCCGCATTCTCGCAGCCTCATGGGTGCATGATGCATCTTTGCATGATGTAGAAGTGGCGAAGGGCGATCTCCTGCCTGAAGTCAGTTTGCGTGCTTCAGCCTCCAGAACATTTTCACCTCAAGATGGTGTTGATTGGTCTGAATCGGCTGCCATTCAGGGCGTTGTTTCCGTTCCTATCTATCAAGGGGGGCGTGAGTACTCGGCCATTCGCCAAGCCAAGCAAACCGCCAGCCAAAGGCAAATCCAAATTATTGAGGCAACACGCGCAGTGCGCGAACAAGTCACAGCATCTTGGTATACATTGCAATCTTCAAAACAGGCGATCGTGTCGGCCAAAGCCCAGGTCACAGCTGCTGCCTTGGCACTTGATGGCATCAACCAGGAATATCTCGTAGGCTCCCGCACGACGATTGACGTTTTAAATGCGGAACAGGAAGTGCTCAATGCGAGGCTTGGCCTGATCAATGCGGAATTCGCCAAGGTCAACTCGTCTTACCAATTGTTGCAGGCGATGGGGAAACTCACAGCACGGCATTTGGGTTTGGGCGGCCAAATCTATGACGCCTCTGAGAATTATCGTCAGGTCAAAGACAAATGGATTGGTCACGACGTAGAAACTGTCGACTAACCATTCTCCCGGCGTGACAGCGGCACAAGCATTCTCTATGCTGCCTCACAGGTGCACTATTGGAAGTGCTGCCTGGGGCGAGAGTTAAGACGTTGAAAGTCGACGAATTGTTGGCAAATATCCGGAAATCTGTTGATTCCGATATGGAAGGTCTGAGTGGCGGAACGACGTCGCAGGCCCGGGGCACGCTTATGCGAGGTGCGCTTCGCGAAATGCGGATCAGCATGGGCGTTGAAGCAGAGCCCGCAAAACCAGCCGTCCGCGAAGAGATTTCAGATCTCCGCAGCCGGATTAAACAAAAGGTTGAAGAAGCGGCCCTGCATCAGTTTGACCATGTGGCTCGGCCAGAAACGCAAGCTCCTAAACCTGCACCCGCACCACGCGGAGATTTTTCTGGAATCATGACGGCGCCTTCCACGCCGCAGCGTCCGCCCGCCTTGCGCCCCAGCTTTGATCATCATGATGCGCGTGACGACTTGCGCTATGTGCCGCTGCCGCCGCCAAGTGAGTGGCAGGCCGAGGATGATGCCCAGTTCGACGATCCCTATCAGCAGCAGGAAACCTATGCCGAGCAGGGCTATGGTTATGATGAACAGGCTTACCATCAACCCTATCAGCAGCCTGCACTTGAAGCGCCTTTGATGTCGCGGCAATCGCAGGCGCAGACCGAATCCGCGTTTCAGCAATTGAGTGACGCACTTTTGGCCCGCGCCACGGGGGATCGTTCTCTCGAAGAAATGACCCGCGACATGCTGCGTTCAATGCTGAAGCAGTGGCTCGACGCCAATCTGCCCGGCATCGTCGAAGACATGGTGCGCGAGGAAATTCAGCGCGTCGCACGACGCGGGCGCTAAGCTTCCCTTTCGCCAACGCAATCGCTATACGGCAGCCACATTCAAATCATTTGTGGGTTATCATGCCGCTCGATACCAAATTCATTCCCGCCGAAATCGAAGCTCGTCTCTATAAGGCATGGGAGGAGGGTGGCTATTTCAAGCCGGGCCGTAAGCCAAAGGCTGAGCCCTACACCATCGTCATTCCGCCGCCCAACGTCACGGGCTCTCTCCACATGGGCCATGCGCTGAACAACACTATTCAAGACGTGCTCTGCCGTTTCGAACGCATGCGCGGGCGTGATGTGTTGTGGCAACCGGGTACTGACCATGCGGGCATTGCCACGCAAATGGTAGTCGAGCGCTTGCTCAAAGCCGAAAATAAAACCGACCGCAAAACCATGGGCCGCGAGGCGTTTTTGAAGCGCGTGTGGGAGTGGAAAGAAGAATCCGGCGGCACCATTATCAACCAGTTGAAGCGCTTGGGCGCGACATGCGATTGGTCACGCGAACGCTTCACCATGGACGAGGGCTTGTCGAAGGCCGTGGTCAAAGTGTTTGTGCAACTGCACAAGGAAGGCCTGATTTACAAGGACCAACGCTTGGTGAATTGGGATCCGGTTTTCGAAACCGCCATTTCGGACCTTGAAGTTGAAACCAAGGAAGTCAAAGGGGCCATGTGGTCCTTCGCTTATCCGCTTGGTCGATGGTCCCGATCGATGGCATTTCCGAAATCGTGATTTCAACAACGCGGCCTGAAACCATGTTGGGCGATGGTGCTGTTGCTGTGCATCCATCCGACGAGCGCTATAAAAACCTCATCGGCAAACTGGTGCGCCTGCCGATTGCCGAACGTTTGATCCCCATCATTGCGGATGAATATCCTGATCCGGAATTTGGCACGGGTGCGGTGAAGATCACCGGTGCGCATGACGAAAACGACTTTCATGTTGCCAAGCGCAACAACATTCCACTGATCGTATTGATGGACAAAAAGGCGCGGATGATTTCTACGCCTGAGAACAATGTGCCGCAGCATTACGATGGCCTTGACCGTTACAAGGCGCGTGAGTTGGTGCTGAAGGAAATCGAAGAACTCGGTTTCTATCGCGGCAAGGAAGACAAGATCATCGCGCAACCCCATGGCGACCGTTCAGGCGTTGTCATCGAACCAATGTTGACTGAGCAGTGGTATGTGAATGCTGCAGAACTGGCGAAGCAAGCGATCACGGCTGTTGAAACCGGTGAAACCAAATTCGTTCCGGCGAATTGGGATAAGACGTATTTTGAATGGATGCGCAACATCCAACCTTGGTGCATCTCACGGCAGTTGTGGTGGGGTCATCAAATTCCGGCGTGGTATGATGAGGACGGAAAATTCTACGTTGCAGAAACTGAAGCCGAAGCACAAGCACAGGCTGGTGCTGGTGTAAAATTGCGCCGCGACGAAGACGTGCTCGACACTTGGTTCTCGTCTGCTCTCTGGCCGTTCTCTACGCTCGGTTGGCCGGATGAAACGCCGGAACTGAAGCGCCATTATAAAACCGATGTTCTCGTCACAGGCTTTGACATCATCTTCTTCTGGGTCGCCCGCATGATGATGATGGGCACGCATTTCATGAAGGAAGTGCCGTTCCACACGGTCTATATTCACGCGTTGGTGCGCGATGAAAAGGGCCAGAAAATGTCGAAGTCGAAGGGCAACGTCATGGACCCGCTCGAGATCGTTGATGAGTTTGGCGCGGACGCATTGCGCTTCACACTGGCCGCTATGGCTGCACAGGGCCGCGATATTAAATTGTCGAAGCACCGCGTCGAAGGCTATCGCAACTTCGCCACCAAGCTTTGGAATGCCACACGCTTTGCTGAAATGAATGGCGTGGCGCGGGATGAAAACTACGACCCGCTGGCCGCGCGTGTGCAAGTCAACCGTTGGATCACGGGGGAAACCGCCCGCACGCGCGACATCGTGACCAAGGCGATTGAAGATTACAAATTCAACGAAGCCGCCACAGCACTTTATCAATTCGCATGGAACGTGTTCTGCGATTGGTATGTGGAATTGGTGAAGCCGATTTTGACGGGCGACGACGAAACCGCCAAGGCCGAAACCCGCGCCACTTCCGCTTGGGTGTTGGAACAAATCTTCATTCTGCTGCACCCCTTCATGCCCTTCATCACCGAAGAGCTGTGGGGACAAACGGCAATACGAGATACGATGTTGATCGACGCCACATGGCCGGAATACAAAGGTCTGGGCGATGCCACAGCCGATGCTGAAATGAACTGGGTGATCCGCCTGATTTCCGAAGTGCGTTCGGTACGCGCCGAAATGAACGTCAATGCGGGTGCGAAAATTCCTTGCATGCTGGTAGGCGCCTCACAAGAAACCCGCCGCCGTGCCAATGCATGGGAGGCTGAGATTATGCGGCTGGCCCGGTTGAGTTCGCTGACATTCGAAGACGAAGTGCCGAAGTCATCGGCGCAAATTGCTCTGGATGAAGCAACAGTTGCCCTCCCGCTTGAAGGCATGATCGACTTTGCCGCAGAGAAAGCGCGGCTCAATAAAGAGTTAGAGAAGATCGCCAAAGACATGGGCGGGATAGATGGCCGCCTGAACAACCCAGCCTTCGTAGCAAAAGCCCCGCAAGAAGTGCTGGATGAATCGCGCGAGCTGAAGGTGGAACTGGAAGCGCGGAAGGCGAAGGTGATTGAGGCGCTGGGACGGTTGGGGTGAGGGGATGAGTTAGAAATCTGCTGATAGGTTGAATCAGCAGTATCGACTTCACGTAAAAGTTTTGCTTAGTTCGTCGGATGCGAACGATCCTCCTTTTCATATCAGTAATGGCCTTTTCTATGGCCATGATGCCCACCGTTTGGGCCGCAGAAATATTTGTGCTGCCAGATCGTGTTCAGGGTTATGAAGTAATTGTTATTAGGGGTGAAATTGCTAAATTTGACGAAGAGCATTTTGATGACGTCGCGCTTCAAGTTGAAAAAGGCTTGATCTTGTTGGATAGCCCGGGTGGAGATGTTTGGGCTGGCATAAGTATAGGCAAGTCTGTTCGACTAAGAAAGTACCTCACGGGTGTAGCAGAAAACAGCACTTGCGCGTCTGCATGTGGATTCATCTGGCTCGCAGGGAACGAGCGGCTCGTTTTTCCCGGAGGCAGGGTCGGATTTCATGCAGCATATCGGGTGGATAGTGGCCGAGCGATAGAGAGCGGATCTGCGAACGCCGTAATTGGCGCTTATCTGAATCAGATAGGAATGAACTACCAGTCGATCTCTTGGTTAACCCAAGCCGGCCCTGAAACCATGCGGTGGCTCACTCAACAAACCGCAATTGACCTAGGCATAAATGTTTATTTTCTTCCTGGAAGTGAAGGGAATGAAAGCATCGCTGAAAGTTCAGAACCTACTCCACCTGCTGTAAATGAAAGCAAAAATTTTAACAGTATTCGAGATAGAGACATATTTGGTTTTGATATGGGAGAGGGTTTGAAATCAAGCAGTGCATCGTCCTGCGAAGCACTATGCTCGACGACGAGCGGATGTAGAGCCTACTCTTATAATCGTTCCAAGAAGCAATGCTTTCTAAAGTCGGGCGGAAAGCATGTATTCTGGAATAAGGATGTTACTGGCGGTTTCAAGTCGCTCATCAGGGATGACCTAGAATTTTTGCGAATTGTAATTGTGAACAGCACCGCACTAGAAGGCAAAACATACCAAAAGCTGCAAGGTGTGTTGATAGAAAATTGTGCGAAACAATGTCACGATGCTGGTCGATGTACAGGCTTTGAATATGTCAAAAATCCGGACCAGCAGTGTTGGTTGAAGGAAGGAAATTTGCGCAAGCTTAAAAAAGCGAGACAAACAGCAGGCATCAAAACTGCTGAATGACTTAGGCGAATTTTTCAAGCCGCCTCCGGCTTCAACTTCAATCCCAGCGCTTTCATCACTTTCAAGATCGCGCTGAAACTTGGGTTGCCGTCTTTTGACAGCGTCTTATACAAGCCTTCCCGCGTCAAGCCCGTTGCGGCGGCGATTTCGGACATGCCTTTAGCTCTTGCAATATGGCCCAATGCGGTGGCGATGAAGGCGGCGTCGTCACCTGCTTCTTCGAAGCAAGCTTCGAGGAAGAGTGCCATCTCCTCGTCTGTTTTCAGATAATCAATGGGATCAAATTTTTTAAATCCTGGTTTCATCGTTATAAACTCCAGCGAAGCGCTATTCTTTTAGCGTCCGCGATATCCTCTTGTTGCGTTGTCTTGTCGCCGCCCACCAGCAAGACAACCATTTGGCCGTGGATTTCAGTGAAATAAATTCGATATCCCGGACCATGGTGGATACGCATTTCACTAATGCCTTCACCGACAGGCTTAACATCGCCCGGATTGCCTTCGGACAACCTAACGACGCGGGCAACAATCCTTGTTTTTGCTTGAGAGTCCCTCAGCTTTCGAAGCCATTTTTCGAATTCTTCGGAACTGGCAACTTCAATCATGATTCTAGGTGTAATCTATAAATTACATAACTGCAAGTGGATTTTCTGATGACTTCGATGTTGCGTTTCAACTTCCACCCTTGCCACTCACACAATCGCCACTCATATAGCCTGCATGACAAAGCACCCACTTTCTGACCATTTCGACGGCACGCGGTTTTTTGTGCCGGGGCATGATGGCGATAAATCGCGCACGGATTTGTTGAAGTGGAGCTTTGGCGAAAAGCGGGCGCGTTGGCCCAAGCGCATTGACAGTCCTCATGCCCACACGCCTCCGGAACGCGTCGCCGGTTTGCGCTCGACTTTGATTGGGCATGCGAGTTTTTTGGTGCAGATTGCGGGCTTGAATATTCTCATCGACCCGGTGTTTGCCGAACGCGCCAGCCCCTTGTCTTTCGCGGGGCCAAAGCGCGTGAACCCGCCGGGTGTAGCGTTTGAAAATCTACCGCCGATTGATGCGGTGTTGCTCACGCACAATCACTACGACCATTTGGACAAGGCCAGCGTGTGGCGCATTGCGCAACATTTCGCGCCGCAATTTATTGGCCCCCTCGGCATTGATCAAAATCTGGCAAGACGCGGAAAACTGCCCGGCAATGTGATCACTTTGGATTGGGGGCAGCAAACCTCATTCGGTGATTTTTCAATTCACGCTGTGCCGACTTATCATTGGTCGGCGCGCAGTTTGAGGGATCGTCGCAAAACCCTGTGGTGTTCCTTCGTCATCACTTCAAAGGTCGGCACGGTTTATCACATCGGTGACACGGGCTATGGCGCCGGCGCATTTTCAAAACTGGTGGCACAGGATTTTGGCCGCATCGACCTCGCGCATATTCCCATCGGTGCCTATGAGCCGCGCTGGTTTATGAAAGACCATCATGTGAACCCTGAAGAAGCCGTGCAGATTTTTCAAGACTGCGGCGCCGCAAATGCCATCGGCCACCATTGGGGCACGTTCCAATTGACCAATGAAGCGCATGACCAGCCGCCCAAGGATTTGGCACTGGCGCTTTCTGCGGCAGCCATACCGGGCGAACGCTTTCAGGCCTTCACACCGGGGCAGGCGTGGTCGTTTGACTGATCAGTTGCGGGCCACGCGGGTGAGGAAATAGGACCCAAGAATGCGGGTGGTGCGGCGCAGGTTTTCAGACGGCATCGCTTCCGCATAACGGCGGAGAATGCGTTCAAAGACTTCGCCCAAGGTGCCCGTGGCCGTTAATGTTGATAACACCGCAAGTGAGGCGCGGGTGACGGAGTAGTTCTTGGTGCCATCCTGTTGGCGCAGCAGGCCTTCAAGGCGGATCCAGTCCTCCGTGCGGACCGACAGGCGACCAGCATCAGCAGTCATCCATGCCGGAAGTTACGCGCAGCAAGGTGTTACGGTCAAACAAGCTCGCTGCAACTGGGCGTCTTGGTGTAAAGATTGCCGAGGATCAGCACCAGCAATTCGAAAAAGCGCTCGCGCATGGTGGTGTCCGCATGGGACGCTTCGCCCGGTGGATCGATCAGGCAGGCGAGGGTGTTTTGCACCAAGGTTTCTAAATCAACAGCGCTCGACGACATTCAGGGCTTCTCCATTTTCGAGCTGATCATGCCGCAGCGCACGTCTCGAAACGGTTAAACCGCCAAAAATATCTTTCACAATGTCAATCAGCACATCACTGTGATCAGCAGCGAATAGAACATATATAGAACACATGGGAATAATGTCAAGAGATTTTTTTGGCAGTTTTGCGATTGCGCAGAACATGTTCATGCTCAGCATCATAAAGCGCCGAGTCCCGGAATGTTGTGTGGCCCAACACATGGCCTACTAAAATCAGCGCAGTGCGTGTGAGTTTTTCAGCCCGCACCTTTTTGGCGATATCAGCCAAAGTGCCGTGGATGAACTGCTGGTCCGGCCAACTGACACGGAACCCCACCACAACGGGGCAATCCTCGCCATAATGCGGAATGAGGGCGCGTTGAATATAGGGAATGTTGCGGACAGACAGGTGAATGGCGAGGGTGGCCTTCGACGCGCCAAGTTTTTCCAGTTCTTCGCCTTCGGGCATTTTTGAAGACTGCATGGCCGTTCGTGTGAGGATCACAGTTTGCGCCACTTCCGGCAATGTGAATTCGGTTTTCAAAGCCGCCGCCGCCGCCGCAAAAGCCGGCACACCGGGGGTGATGTCATAGGGAATGCTGAGGGCATCAAGCCGCCGCATCTGTTCGCCAATTGCTCCGTACAAAGACGGATCCCCCGAATGCACGCGGGCCACGTCATGGCCTTTGTCGTGGGCGGCTTTGATTTCGGCTATGATTTCGTCAAGGTGCATGGGCGCTGTATCTTTGACCAAAGCGCCTTCGGGTGCCGCTTTCACAATTTCCTCCGGCACCAAAGAACCTGCATACAGGCATACGGGGCAGGACTGGATCAGTTTCAATCCACGCAGCGTGATAAGGTCAGGCGCGCCGGGGCCTGCACCGATGAAATGTACGGTCATTGTAAGTCCATCTTTTTTGCATAGCCGCGTGGCGTATAGGCATAAGTCTGGCCATCACCGCGCTTGAAGGTTTTGGATTGCGAAGAACCGACCATCACGAGGGTCAGCATATCGACGTCTTCGGGGTTGAAGTCTGCAAACCTCAGTATGCGGACGTTTTCTTCGGGGCGACCCAAGTTTGACGCCAGCACAACGGGCGTATCAGCACTGCGGTGGGGTCGCAGAATTTCGAAGGCCTTGATAATTTGGTCGGTGCGCTTGAGGGAACGTGGATTGTAGAATGAAATGACGAAATCACCGTCTGCGGCTGCGGTGACGCGCTGAACAATGGTTTCCCAAGGCGTCAGCAAGTCTGACAGCGAGATGCAGCAGAAGTCATGGCCGATCATGGCACCAGCTTTTGCTGACGCCATTTGAAATGCGGAAATGCCGGGCAGAACTTGTACCTCGACGCGGCAAGGCTCCCGGTCGATCAATTCATACACGAGGGCGGCCATGGCATAGATGCCGGCATCACCGGAGCAGACCAGAGCCACGTGTTTTCCGTGTTTCGCCAACTCTATGGCATGGCGGCAACGGGCTTCTTCGCCACCTAAAGGAAAGTCATGCAAAATTTGATCTGTATGCTGATCTTTCGCAAGATCCAGATAGAGACCGTAGCCAACCCAATCTGAAGTGCGCTTCAAACAAGCAGAAACTTCGGGCGACCGCATAAGAGGTGTGCCTGGTCCTATGCCCACGACGTAAACAGTGCCGCGACCACGGCCAGTCCTACCCAAAATTGGAGTAGGGGCTTCCGCTATGGCGATGGTGGCGCGTTTGCTTTTTTGCTTCGGCACAATGAGGTGTGCGTCGGGGCCTGCAGCGGCAAGCGCTGCTGCTTCAGCCACACTTGGTGTTCCCACTTCAGCGCGGACAATTTCTGAGGGTCGCACAATGCGCGTGGATTGAGCGTTCAATTGCTTGGTGTTGAAGAACTGCACATTGCCCAAGTGCGGAAATGGCGGCTTCATCTTCTTTCAAATCGATCGATGCGAAGCTTGCGATGGAAGCAGAGGACAAGTTGTGTTCCGCCAGTGTTGCATCAACCAGCTGTCGCACTTCGTCTGGGGATGTGCCGCGTTCGCAGCCAATGCCCACGGTCAGGGTTTTGGGGTGGTAGGTGAAAACGCCGGGTTGTGCATTGCGCGACGTTACAGCGACGGGAAGTGTTCCTTGTGCGGACGTGATTGCGGAAAGCCAAGGGGCTTCGCCTTCGATCACCGAGAGTCTCTCGCCAGCCAGCAATCGCGCTGTTGCAGGCTTGACCATGCTGACATCGGCAACCACGAAGCCCTTCTGGTGGTTCATCCAACGATACGCCCAACATCACATCGCTTGCCGTTGTAACCGCTGCATGGCCCGATGTGAGCTCAGCAATTTTGCGGGCCAGTTCGTTGGCCCCGTGGTGGCCACCGAAAAGTGGAATTGCAAATTCACCATCTTCTGAAAGTGCGATCACGGGTGGTTCGGCATGTTTGTCTTTTGCATGAGGGCCAATAGCACGCACCAAAATGCCAGAGGCACAAATTCCAATGATGGCGCGCCTTGATTGAACAGATCAACAAGATGATCCGTTGCCTTGGTATAGCTGTGCTTGATCCCTTCAACGCCTTCCGGGCCGTGGATTTCGGCAAACAGCATTGCGCTCAGGCGTTTGGCCAGGGGCAATGCTGATGGACCGAGAATGAAAATGACTTTCCGCATACGGATTACTTTTACTTTCGGACGATGATGGTGGTGAAATAGGGCAGGCTGTCTTCGGGGATTTGCGCGATGTCGCGGATCATCTGGTTGTCGTGGGTGGCGTTCTCAATCGCTGTGGCATGATCGTCGAGATTCAAACTTTGGAGCACGCGCTTCACTTTGCCAAAATGGCGGCCAACTTTGATGATGGCGGCGGCTTGAGCTGGATTTGAGTTCGCGCGCAAGATCATCTTCTGGCATCGTCGCAGGCAGCACTTTCAAGCACCTCGTCGCGCTCACAAAGTGGCTGCCCGATTGCAGCTGCAGCTGCAGTGATTGATGTAACACCCGGAACAACGATGGTGTTGTATTCTCCTGCCAAGCGTTCAAATATGTACATGAAGCTGCCATAGAAGAACGGGTCGCCCTCGCACAGCATCACCACATCTTCGCCTTTGGAAAGATGTTCAGCAATTGTTGCCGCACCTTTGTCATAGGCGGCCTGCGCCGGTTCACGCTCAACCCGCATTGGCATGTCGATGATAATTTCTTCTGCATCATCCGGCATAAAGGGTGCTGCGATGGCGCGGGCTGTTGAGTCTTTTCCATTGGCGGCCAGATAGGCGATGACTTTGGCCATGGAAATCAATCGCCAGGCTTTCACTGTCATCAATTCAGGGTCGCCGGGGCCAACGCCCACGCCATAAAGTGTGCCGCTTCATGGTTTTTTCACCCGCCATTGCGACACGGCCATGCGCGGTTTCATGGCGCGCAATGAACCGACAGGCGTTAAAGTTGAAACGTCGATACGCACCAATTCTCCACCATGTTTTTCTTGCAGATCATAGAGGTGCATCTCACCTTCAATCGTCACCACATTGGCAACCATGTTGCCGCCGGAGCGCAATGCCTCCCATGCCCCTTCAAATGTTCCGTTGTCGGAAATTCCTCCGCCAATGAAAACCGCGTGGGGTCGCGGCAAGCCTGCATAGGCTTCGGGTGCTGCCTCTGGAATGATGTGCAGGCGGGGAGTGCCGAGTTGGTCGGCGTTGGCCGCGATCATGGCGCGGCGGTCGGCCAGTGGTTCAATGGCATAGGCCTCGCAGCCGCGCGTTGAACGCATCCATTCGATGCCGATGGAGCCGGAACCTGCGCCAACGTCCCACAGAATTTGATCAGGTGCAGGGGCCAAGTGCGGCCAAGGTGGCGGCGCGCACTTCGCGCTTGGTGATTTTGCCATCATGCGACAAATGCCTCGTCGGGCAAGCCTGCGACGCGCGACCAGATTTTTGCATGGGGTGAAGCGATGCAATGAACGGCCAAGCTGTTCAGCGGCGACCAGTCGAGATTGGGATTGGCATTGGCTTGGAAATGGGTGATGCGTTGTTTTGCCCCGCCCAAATTTTCCAATACGGTGACTTCGGAATTTTCAAATCCACGCGCAATCAAGCGGCGGCACACTTCGGCGATGGAAGTTTCGTCTTCGGTCAGAATCAACAACCGCGCATCGGGTTGCATGAAAGCTTCGACATTGGCGGCAGGACGGCCGTGAATGGTGAAGCAATCACAATCCGGCAAGGACCAGCCCATTTCTGCGGCGGCGAGTGAAAATGCCGAGAGGTGCGGCGATGATGGTGACTTCTGATTTTGGAATGAACGTCAGAATTTTGCGCGCCACGCCAAAATTCATCGGGTCGCCAGTGGCGAGGATGACAGTGGCTTTGCCGTGCGAGTGGTTTCAGTTGTTCAACAACGGCGGAGAAGGGTTGCGGCCATTCATGCGCTTGGGCAGTTGCAGGGGGCAGCATGGCAAGTGTGCGGGTGGAACCGATGATATGTTGCGGTCGCAATGAATGGCTTCACGGGCCTTTGCAGACAATCCTTCCCAACCGTCTTCGCCGATGCCGATGATTGTGAGCCAAGGCTTCATGGCATGTCCCCCGTCAAAGCGTTGATGACGGATGATGCCATGGCCGAGCCACCTTTGCGGCCTTTGATTGTGGCAAAGGGCATGCCGCGCGGATTGGCAGCAAGTTCAGCCTTGCTTTCAGCCGCACCGACAAAGCCAACGGGAAAACCAATAATGGCGGCAGGCTTAGGCGCTCCCGCATCAATCATTTCGAGCAAGGCAAACAGCGCCGTCGGCGCATTGCCGATGACGACAATTGAACCTTCGAGCTGTGACAACCATAATTCTACAGCGGCAGCCGAGCGGGTGATGGATTTTGAAATGCCAATCTCGCGGGCCCGTGGATCGTTCAGTGTACAGATGATTTCATTGCCGGTTTTGATCTGTCGCGCAATGATGCCATGGCGCACCATTTCTGCATCCACGAAAATGGGTGCCCCCGCGTTCAAAGCTGCATGCGCTGCATGTTGCGAAATCTTGCGAGAAATACCAGATCATCAACAATCTCAACCATGCCGCAGGCGTGGATGACGCGCGTGGCAATGGTTCGTGCATTGTCAGGTATCCGGGAAAAGTCAGCCTCGGCCCGGATCATTTCAAATGACCGGGCATAAATCGCAGCGGGATCGCGCAGATAGTCCATTATTTTTTGACCATGCTCTTCGGGCCCAGCGGATGATCCGCATGCGGATAAACTGCATGGGTGTGGTCGCCATGGTCGTGGGTGGCTGATCCCCGTGAGAGTGGAATGTGCCTCGGGTTTGGACGCCAGTTTGAATGGCCCATCTTGGCATAGCCCCGTGCAATTGCCTGCCGCATCGCAGATATTTACACTCTTTGGCACTCATGCCTTCGACATGGTGGTGGTGGCTTTCCTGCACAGCACCCACTTCCGCTTCAAAGCCCAACACCGCGTGCGGTATTTGCACATCTGGCAATTCATGGCGATGTCGCCGGAGATGATTTGCTCGATGCGCTCGACGAATGTTTCGACCACGGCAGGGTGGTCGTTGAGGTAAGGCGCTTTCAGGAATTCGACGTTTGGGTGTTTTGCCGCCACAGCATCCGTCGCCATATAAATGCGCTGCACCAACACACCTGTGAACAGGAAGTAGGGGAATACGATGATGCGTTTGAAGCCCAGTTTGGTGATGTGTTCGAGGGCAGGTTCCACCAGTGGAAAGGTGACACCGGAATAGGCCACTTCGCCCCAGCCAAAGCCAAAGCCTTCCCACAGAATGCGCATGACTTTGGCAACGTTTGAATTCGCATCAGGATCAGACGCGCCGCGCCCCACGACGAGCAAAAGCGTTTCGTGCTTTTCAACATGAGTAGGGGCTGCATCAATCGCTTCCTGAATGCGGTCAGCCGCAGCGCGCATCATTTTGGGGTCAATGCCCAATTCCTTGCCATAGTCGATGCGCAAGTCATTTTGCGCGGCATAAGCGTTGAGCACCGAAGGAATATCGTTCTTGGCGTGGCCAGCCGCAAACAACATGCCGGGCACTGCGAGCACACGGTTGACGCCTTTTTCTTTCAAAATATCAAGGCCGGTGCGGATGATGGGCGTGGCAAATTCGAGATAGCCGAATTCAACCGGATAATGCGGCAAACGCTTTTTCAGATGTTCCGAGAGATTGGCAAATTCGGTAACGGCCTTTCGGTTGCGGCTGCCATGGCCACACAACATCACACCCAATTTTTCCGTCATCGCTTCTGCCTCTCCACATCACAACGCCGCCTGATCAGGCGGGGAAAGGCAGCTTCCGGACTTGGCCCCCGAAATGGGTCAGCCGCACCAGAGTCGCTTCCAGCCCCGTAGTATGGG
The DNA here is from genome assembly GCA_963850355.1 of uncultured Alphaproteobacteria bacterium. Classification (GTDB taxonomy): domain Bacteria; phylum Pseudomonadota; class Alphaproteobacteria; order Rhizobiales; family Aestuariivirgaceae; genus Aestuariivirga. The sequence continues at coordinate 125,974 of CAWKKP010000007.1, read as the reverse complement.
GCGCTGCTGTAAGTGCTTCTAGGCGTTCCGCTGATTAGTCACAAGGCCGCAAACGCCGGATTAGAACTCAATTCCGGCCTGCGCCTTTACACCTGAGCGGAACGGATGTTTCAGTTGTTCCATCTCGGTGGCCAAATCCGCCATCTCGATCAGTTCTTCCTTGGCATTGCGGCCGGTGATGATGATGTGTTTGTCGAGCGGGCGCGCATCCAGAACCGCCTTCACTTCGTCCCATGGCAGATAGTCATAACGCAACACGATGTTGAGTTCGTCGAGCATGACCAAGCGCAATTCCGGATCGGCGATCATGCGTTTGGCTTCTTCCCAGCCTTCGCGGGCGTGGGCGATGTCGCGGTCACGGTCCTGGGTTTCCCAGGTGAAGCCTTCGCCCATGGCTTTGATGGTGACGAGGTTCAGGGAATTTTTCCAGCACCGTGCGCTCGCCCGTGCCCCATGCACCTTTGACGAACTGCACCACGCCGGATTTCATGCCGTGGCCGACGTGGCGGAACACCATGCCAAAGGCGGCGGTGGATTTGCCCTTGCCCTTGCCGGTGTGAACAATCAGCAGGCCTTTCTCGATGGTTTTGCCCGCCATGATCTTGTCGCGCGCGGCTTTTTTCTTGGCCATTTTTTCGTTGTGGCGGGCTGAATCTTTTTCCAGTTCTTCGGTCATTGTGACAAGTCTTTCAATCGGTCGTGGACGGAATTCAGACGAGGTTGCCACAATCCGCGGGTGATGGCTTCCTGAAAACGTTGCGACATTTCGCGAAGGGCTGCGGGGTTATTTTCGGCCATGAATTTCAATGTATCAGCATCTTCAATATAGGCCTCAAAAGCCAAATCGAAATGGTGGGATTTTACGGCATCAGCGGTGGCGGCGAAGGCGAACATGTAGTCGACAGTGGCGGCGATTTCGAATGCACCCTTGTAGCCATGGCGTTTCACGCCGTTGATCCATTTCGGATTGACCACGCGGGAGCGCACGACGCGGGCGATTTCTTCGTCCAGCGTGCGAATGACGGGACGCTCGGGGCGAGAATGGTCGTTGTGATAGACTCTTGGCTTTTTGCCGGATGCGGTTTCGACAGCTGCACTCATGCCGCCTTCGAACTGGTAATAGTCATCGGAGTCCAACAGGTCGTGCTCGCGGTTGTCTTGGTTGTGAATGACGGCTTCAATTTTGCTGAGGCGTTCGCGAAATGATGTCTTCGTCGTTGCGGCCTTGTTCGTGGGTGCCATAAACATAAGCGCCCCAGGTGACGTAGGCGGCGGCCAAGTCAGCTTTGTTGGACCAGATGCCTTCGTCGATCAGGGCTTGCAGACCTGCGCCATAAGCGCCGGGTTTTGAGCCGAAGATGCGCGCGGTGGAGAGTGAAGCGGCGAGTGGGTTGTCGTCTTCGTCTTCTTCAAGCGCGGCTACAGCTTTGATGGCACGGTCGAGCAATTCGATCTGTGCGGGGAAAGCATCGCGGAAAAAGCCTGAGATGCGCAAAGTCACGTCGACACGCGGGCGACCTAACACTGCGAGGGGTTGGATTTCAAAGCCCGTCACGCGCCAACTGGAAGTGTCCCACACGGGCTTCACCCCCATCAGCCACATGGCTTGGGCTAAATCATCGCCGCCAGTGCGCATGTTGGCAGTTCCCCAGCAGGAAAGTCCAACATTTTTAAGGTGTTGACCCGTGTCTTGAAAGTGACGGGTGAGCAGCGCATCGGCGGAGGCCTTGCCCAATGTCCATGCCGCAGGGGTAGGCAGAGTGCGATTGTCGAGGGAATAGAAATTGCGACCTGTGGGGAGAACATCGAGACGGCCACGGGTGGGTGCACCAGAAGGGCCGGGTGGCACAGATTGGCCGTTCAAGGCGCGTAGCAGGTTGGTGATTTCGTGGGCCCGCAAGAGGCGAGGGTGGGGCGGAGGGTGGTGTTGATAAAATGCATGACCCCACTCAAAACACCGTCATTCCCGCGAAGGCGGGAATCCAGACCTTCAACAGTCCCGATTTTGAAAGGACTGGATTCCCGCCTTCGCGGGAATGACGAGACAAGTGATGAGGCACAAATTTCCAACCGCTCCACTGTGTCGCCGAGCGGTCCGCCAAGGATCAGTTGAAACACGCTAACCAACTCGTCCGGTCTTGGCCCATCCCAAGCCTTTGCCATCTCACAATTCAACGGATCAAAGCCCAACTCCAAATCATCTGCCAGCGCCCGGATCAGCGATGGTCGATCACCAGCTTGGAACCCGGGTAAGTGCCACCAGCAAATCGGTTTCCTGTTGACCTGCTGGGCTTTCTCCTAAGATGTGAAGACCATCGCGGATTTGGGCCTCTTTTAAATCACAGAGGAACGTATCGAGTTTTTGCAAATCTGCATCGTCATCGCCGGTGAAGCCTGCATCTTTGTCGAGTTTGTGGTGGCGCGTGAGATCCAAGATATTTTCTTTCAGCAACGATAAACGTCGGCGATCGAGGCCGGACGCCAAGTAGTATTCATCGACCAAAGCTTCCAAGTCTTTCAGCGGGCCGTAACTTTCAGCGCGCGTCAAAGGCGGCGTCAGGTGATCGATGATCACGGCGGAGGAGCGACGTTTTGCAGCTGTGCCTTCGCCGGGATCGTTGACGATGAAGGGATAGATGTGGGGGACGGCCCCAAGGATCGCGTCGGGGTAGCAGTTTTCCGAAAGACCTACGGATTTTCCCGGCAGCCATTCCAAATTGCCATGCTTGCCATTGTGGATGATGGCGTGGGCACCAAACTCATGGCGCAGCCAAAAGTATGCTGCGATGTAACCGTGTGGCGGCACCAATGCGGGGTCGTGATAAGTGGCTTTTGGATCAATGTTGTAGCCGCGTGCGGGCTGAATGCCGACGACGACATTGCCGAAGCGTGAGGAATGGCAATTGAAACGCGCCGCCGTGAATGAAGGGGTCAGCTTCGGGATTGCCCCACCGCGCATATACTTCTTCGCGCAAACGCTGAGGCAATGTTGCGAAATAAGTTTCGTATTGCGTGAGTGAAAGTGAAGTTGCGGATTTTTTCTCGCTTGCTGCATTGGTGCGATTGGCTTGCAGCGCTTCAATCAAAGCGTTGCCATTTTCTGGAATGTTGGGAACGTTCAACGTCTTCAGAATGTTGATGGTGGAGGCAGGCGTGTCATAGCCCACACCATTGGCAATACGGCCATCTTTGTTTGGGTAGTTCGCGAGGATGATAGCGATGCGTTTGTCTGATGCCTCTGTCGTGCGCAGTTTGCACCAGTTCGAAGCAAGCTTTGCAACGCGTTTGACGCGATCATCAACGGTTTTGTAGGTGACGATGCGACATTGGGTTTTCTCGTGCCACAGCTGATCGGCTTTAAAAGAGATCACACCAGCGTAAATGCGACCATCAAGCTCAGGCAACACGACGGACATGGCCAAGTCTTTTGTTGCAAGACCCGAGGAACTTTCGCGCCATTGTTCCTGAGTGTTGCCCGCCAGAGTAACCTGCAACACGGGGCAACCTTGTTGTGCGAGTACGTCTTGTTCTGGATTGCCAACAGCGAAAGACGTGGCGTTGATGATGATGTCCGCAGGAGATGATGCGAAGTGCTCACGCAGGAAGTTTTGACAGGTTTTGTCTTTGAGGCTTGAGACGTAGATAGCTGTTGTGGAAACGCCTTGTCGTTCCAACTTTGCAATGAGGGCATTAATCGGAGCGGTTTGCCCGCCTTCGACGACAGAGCGGTAGAAAATGATTGTTGCTGAACATCCGAGCGCAATTTTCTTGGGTGGTGATTGATAGATTGAGCATAATTCAAATGCCGTTGCTGGGTGGGGCTTTTCACTGTTCGTCAAACACCAAGTTGCATAGTCCAACACACGCCTGAAGTTTTCCGGTCCGCCATTTGCGAAATAGCTGCGGAAGCTTTCCCACTCATCTAAAGAAACGGTTGAAAGGGATTGCAGGTCAAAATCTTGATCGGTGCCGCCGGGCAGCAAAACAATTTTTGCATCGGTGATTTCGACGAGTCGCGCCACGCCATAGGGCCAATAGGCTTTGCCGCCGAGCAGCCGCACAATGATCAACTTGGCTTTGCTGAGGGTTTGTTCCGTGTACAGATCAACAGAGTAGTTGTGTTGCAGTTGCAACAGATTTGCCAGCCGTAAGCTCGGGCCATCGGCTGGCAAATGATCTGCCGCCATTGCCAGAGCGGCCAGTTCACTGTCCGCTGCGGAGAGTATGACAATGTCGCCCGGTGATTGCTTGAGGTCGACGGCGGTTGCTCCCCCGTCGACGACACCCGATGTGGTGGCGAGGAGGTGCATTAGCCCCTCAGGGAGGCTTCAATCGCTGATTGGTTCATATGCTTTTCACCGATGACGACCAAGCGTGTGGATTGGTTTTCGCCTGCTTTCCATGGGCGATCAAAATAGCTGTTGAGGCGTGGCCCTACCGCTTGCACCAGCAGTCGTGAGTTTGATGCCAGCAATGCTTGCAAAGCCCTTCAAGCGCAAAACGTCATGGGCAGCGATGGTTGTTGAGATGCGCTGAAGCAATGCTGCCTTTTCTATGCTGCCCGGCAACTCAACGATGAAGGTGATGAAATCATCATGGTCGTGCTGGGTCTCGCCTTCCATTTCATGGTGGGATGGGCGGTTGTGCAGATCATCTTCAGCTGATGCACCGTGGCCCAGCAACACACTGAGATCGACGGCGCTTTGCGTTGATTGTACCAGTTTAGTGGCAGGTCGGATCTGAGCATTGAGCTGCGCTGCAACTGAGGTCTTTTCCGTTTCAGTCAACAGGTCTTGCTTGTTGACGATGACCAGATCAGCCGCATTCAATTGATCTTCGAACAATTCTTCAATCGGGTTTTCGTGTTCAAGATTATCATCGGCGGCGCGTTGGGCGGCGAGCGCTTCTTCGTCGTCTGCGAAACGACCTTCCGATAGTGCTTTGGCATCAACCACCGTGATCACACCATCGACGGTGACTTGCGCTTTGATTTCGGGCCAGTTGAAAGCACGCACCAAAGGTTGGGGCAGAGCGAGGCCTGAAGTTTCGATAATGATATGATCAGGCCTGTCTTTGCGGTTCAGCAACTTTTGCATCGTCGGGATAAAATCATCAGCCACGGTGCAGCAGATGCAACCGTTTGCGAGTTCGATGATATCGTCTTCGGTGCAGTTGTCGTTCCCACAAGCTTTCAGAATATCGCCATCTACGCCAACATCGCCAAATTCATTGACGATGAGGGCGAGTTTGCGATTTCCAGCATTGGCCAGAATGTGGCGCACCAGGGTCGTTTTGCCGGATCCAAGGAAGCCTGTGATGACGGTGGTGGGGATTTTTGGCGTCATTGCGCGTTTCCATTTTCAAATTGCGGCATAAATCTTCCCAACAGTGTTCCGATGATAAGCCACATCAAGGCATTTGCACCCAAGACGACGCCTGCAAAGTTGGCGGCCAATGGGGCTGGCACCAAAGACTCATGTCCGGCAGGTTGCGGCGCGCCAATCAGGTGTGGCAATAGTACCAAAGCGAGGGCTGCAAAAAGTGCCCACTCTTCGCGGCGGGTGGCAAGTAACCAAAGCCCAACGCCGGTGGCCGTGACTGTTCCAACCCACCAAACTTGACGTAGAGTAACGTCAGCGGCGGGCATACCAGGCAGTTCAGGCGGTAAACCAGCGGAGGGTGCCAATGAAAAGGCAAGAAATCCACAAAGCCCCCAAGCCCAACCATTTTGACGCGTCAAAGCCAAGCCTGAAAGATAGGCCACGCCAGCGAGAATGGCCGCAAAGCCTGCGCCTGACAGCATGGAAGCTGCAAGGGTGTAGGCGGTGCGTTCTAACCCGTCTGCTGGTGCCCAAGCTTTGGCATCGTGTACGTGACCCGCAGGAGCCGTTGTTGTTTCATGGCTGTGTGTCGCTGTCGCAGTTTCATAAGTTTCAGCCTGAAGAATAAGGGGAGTTATGCGCACATGCTGCATCACACCCATTGCAACGCCCGCCGCAATGCCACACAGCAAAACGGCGAGCAGAACCCGCGCTATCATCTTGTCAGTTCAATTTAGTGGCAGGGAAAGCCGATGGCGTGGCGCGTATCGTGGGCGGCGTTGTGCATTTGGTCATTTTGCAACAACCCCACACCGAACACCAAAGCCGAACCTAAGAGCAAACAAGCCAAGCCCGCTGCAATGCGCTGTGTCAGCGAGACGCTTGAAGTAGAAACCGTACGTGTGGTCATGTCACCCTCCGTGGAGACCCAGTTGAAATGAAGCATTATTGCTTCACCTGTTTGTCCGGCAGGTCTCCTGACTTGCAGTTTCACGATTTAAGCGCCTTCCCGGTTTCCCAGTGGCACAGTGCTTAAACCAAACCGCTCACAGTTGCGGGGGCAGTCACGGTTTCGGCCCCGATTGGGTGGTCCACACCGTGTTCCCTATTATGCTTTTCGCCGACTGGCTTCGAAGCACCGAACTGCTCATACATGGCAGGAGGGGCCTTGTTGCGTCAACATGAAAGCGACATGATCGTGCCAGAAATAGTAGGCTGCAGGGAATTTCATAGAATTCACACCGTATTAACCAGAAATACATTGGCATTGCTGCAAGGTTATCGCTGATTTCCAGTTTAAGGGCGGGCATGTCTTCCTCATCATTCGAACAATTTAAGGCACCAAGCGCACGAACGCTGTTGGGTTTTGGAACCGGCACCGTTTGTAGGTGTCTTCATTTTTTCGTGCGTCGTCAATATCTTGATGCTTACGGGCCCGCTGTTCATGCTGCAGGTATACGACCGGGTGTTGACGTCAGGAAGCGTACCAACTCTTTTGGCACTGACGGCGATTGTGCTGGTACTCTACCTCTATTATGGGCTGTTGGAGTATATCCGGTCGCGCATCATGGTGCGGGTGGGGCGAAAGTTTGAAGAGCGCTTGCGACCTCGTGTGTTTGACGCGATGGCGCATTTGACACTTCGACGTGCTGCAAATGTTGGCGGACAGCCAGTGGCTGATTTGGCAACGGTTCGGCAGTATGTGTCGAGTGCAGGACCGTTGGCATTTTTCGATATGCCATGGGTGCCTGTCTATTTGTTCATCGTATTCATGTTGCATTTCTGGCTTGGCATTGCTGGGCTTGTTGCGGCCATCGTCATTTTTGTGCTTGCTGTCTGGACTGAAGCTGCAACCCGTACTCCGCTCGGCAAAGCTGCTGCGGCACAGTCCAAAGCTGCCCTTATGACTGATGAAGCGCGGCGTAGTGCTGAAGCCATGCACGCACTGGGCATGCGTGGCGTATTGCGAAGTCGTTGGGAAAAAGTGCAACAGGAAGCACTCGATTACGGTACACGTGCATCTGATGCGGGCGGAAAATTATCGGCCGCGTCTCGCGTCGTTCGCTTGCTGGTGCAGTCTGGCATGTTGGCACTGGGTGCATATTTGGCGATCAAGGGTGAAATTTCGCCCGGTGTGATCATCGCTGCGTCCATCATCATGGGGCGTGGCTTGGCCCCGGTGGAACAGGCAGTGGGCAACTGGCAGCAATTTTTAGGTGCGCGCAAAGCGATGGAACGCTTGGTCAAAGTAATGGCGCAAGTTCCGCCGGAACCCCAACGCATGGCCTTGCCGAAGCCACGGGGTTTGCTGGAAGTTGAAAACCTTATCGTTTTGGTGCCCGGACAAGAAAAGCCACTTCTCGGCGGCCTCACGTTCACAGTGCATCCGGGCCAAGGTTTGGGTGTCATCGGACCAACGGGTGCCGGCAAGTCTACATTGGCACGTGTTTTAACAGGTGTCGTTCTACCCACGCGCGGCTCAGTTCGATTGGATGGCGCTGCGATTGAACAGCGTAGCGTTGATGATTACGGGCGCGTGGTTGGTTATTTGCCGCAAGACGTACAGTTGTTTGATGGTACTGTTGCTCAAAATATTTCTCGTTTTCAGGATGATGCAAAGCCAGACGACATTGTGCGGGCCGCACAAATGGCCAATGTGCATGATCTCGTTATGCGGCTGCCGCAAGGTTATGACACACCGTTGGGTGAAAATGGCGCGCGCTTATCTGCGGGTCAGCGGCAACGCGTGGCGCTTGCGCGTGCGCTTTATGGTGATCCAGCATTGATTGTCATGGATGAGCCTAACTCCAACTTGGACGCCGAAGGCGAAGCAGCGTTGGACAAAGCCATTCGTATTGCGTTGCAGAGGGGGGCTGCGGTTGTCGTGGTTGCTCACCGACCAAGTGCGCTGCATGCCGTCTCGCACATTCTGGTGTTGAACGATGGCAACGTCGTTGCCAATGGGCCACGTGATGAGGTGCTAAAGCAAGTCACAAGACCGCAACAAGGTCAGGTGCAAGTTGCAAGTCCCGCAAAACTACAAGCGGTTGCAACTTCTCAACCCAACATAGCGGCGACACGGAATTAGAGACATGGCCATCAACACAAAATCTTCACTGCGCAACACGCTCTTCGTCGGGTACACGTCTGTTGCTTTGCTGCTGGGTGTATTTGGCGGTTGGGCGGCTCTGTCCGACATCAATGGTGCGGTAATTGCCAGTGCCACCATCGTAGTTGAAAGCTATTCGAAGCGCGTGCAACATCAGGATGGAGGGATTGTATCACGTATCTTGGTGAAAGATGGGGATCGTGTCACGGAAGGGCAATCGCTGGTGGTCTTGGACCCGACAGATGCTCGAGCAGAATTGAGCATTCTTGAAAGCTCTCTGGACGAGTTGATCGTCAAGAAGGCTCGGCTTGAAGCCCAGAGGGATGGGTCCGTTGAACTGATCTTACCAACGGCCACTGCCGCTAAACGCGATGACCCCAAGCTTGCGGCCATGATTGCAGGTCAATTGAAATTGCTGCAATCAACGGCGGAATCGCTGAAAGGCAAACTTGAGCAGCTCAAACAACAAGTGGCGCAACTGAATGAACAAATTAGCGGTATTGATGCTCAGATAGCTGCAAAGAAATCTCAGGCCAAACTCATTGTGCAGGAGCTTACGAGCCTCAAAAAACTGCAAGCAAAGGGCTTGGTCCCAAACAGTCGTATTCTTGCGGTTGAACGCGAACAAGCAAGGCTTGAAGGTGAAGATGGAGAGTTGCGCGCTTCAAAAGCTGGGGCACAAAATCGTATTGGCGAAGTTGAATTGCGCTCGCTGCAATTGTCAGAAGATTTGCGCACGGAAGCACTGACAGAATTGCGTGACGCCGAAGCCAAGATTAGTGAATTTCAAAATCGCCAAATTGCATTGTCGTCGCGTTTGGCGCGAACAACCATCAATGCGCCAATTACGGGCACGATTTACCAGCTTGCCATACACACCGAAGGCGGTGTTGTTGGCGGAGGTGAAACCCTCATGCTCATCGTGCCGGAAGGCGACGACTTAGTGTTGCAGGCTCAAGTGTCACCCAATGATATAGACCAGGTACAGGCAGGGCAGGCGGCGCAAGTACGCTTTCCTTCCTTCAATTCACGCATTACGCCTGAAATTTTTGCAGAGGTGCAACAGGTAGCAGCTGATACGTCACGGGCCGATGCCAATAGCCCGCCGTTTTATGCTGTGAGGTTGGTGATATCTGCGAAAGAGTTGGCCAAGCTTGGCGAAAACAAATTGAAGCCTGGAATGAATGCTGAAGCCTTCATTCAGACGGGCGCACGTTCACCGATGTCTTACTTGCTCAAACCACTGGTTGATCAATTTGCGCGCGCCATGCGTGAGACATAAGTCGTTAACGCTCTGTTCACCAAAAACTTTGCGATGTGAAAGGGAGTTTTAACCCTAACGCTTCATAGTCGTTTATTATGAAAGTTCGTCGCGTATCGTTTGCGTTTGTTAGTGCCGCGTTTCTTGCCGCGTCTGCCATGAATAGTGGCACTGCCTACGCCAGTTCATCTGAAGCCAACGTTGCGTTGGTGCGGAAAGCCTATACTACCCTGCAAGCGGGTGATGCTAAAACCGCTGTTGGTGAGTATTCAGATGCCATCTCCTCTGACATGTTGGAGCCAGAAATGCTGGCGAATGCGCTGCTTAACCGCGCATTGGCACATCAACAACTTGCTGACCCAGCCGCCGCATTGGCTGACTATGATGCGGCCTTAAAGCTGAATGTGATGGCACCTGCATTGCGATCGACTGCGCTTTATAATCGCGGATTGGCGCAGCAGAAAATTGGTAATTCAACCAAGGCGATTGAAGATTTTACAGCTTCACTGTTGATCAACCCCAAATTCTCGCAAGCATTCTACAGCCGTGCAAACGCACTTCGTGATAGCGGACAACTTTTGTTTGCTCTGTCGGATTATGAACGCGCTCTTCGCTTTGGTCATCCTGACAAGGCTAAAGTCCACTACGGATCAGCCACCACATATTTGGCGTTGAAGCGTCCGTTGGATGCAAAGCGCGAATTTAACTCGGCTTTGAATTACAATCCCGATTTTGGACAGGCCCGTGCGCAACTTGTCATGTTGGGTGATGAAAATGCTGTTCGCCAAACTGCCGAAGCTGACCCAATTTTAACGGGGTCAGTTGGCATCTATGCTGGCGGCACGGAAGTTACAAAACCGGGAGCTCCTGCGGCGGTTGATGTTCCTGACGAACTGCAGACTGCATTCGACAAGAAACTCAAGGCACCGAAGAAGGTACAAGTTTCGGCGAATGCAGGATCCACGAAAATTGGTGATCGTTTGCCTGACGATGTTGATACGCCGATACTTGCCGTTGCTGATGAAGCCCCGAGGAATAAAGCGGTTGTTGTTGCATTGGAGCAAGTGCCTGCAATTCCGGAAGTCGAAAAAGCTGTAAAGAAGGTTGTCAAGAAGCCTGTAGAGCAGCAAGTTGCTTTGGCTGAAGACAGCGAAAAAATCACAGACGACGAAGCGCCTGCAATGACCGGTTGGGCCGTGCAAATTGCGTCTGCCGATAGCGAAAGTGCTGCGTGGTCTGTGTGGAAGAAAATGCAGGCAAAGCACAAAGTGCTGAAGTCGAAGAACCCTAGTGTTGTGAAAGCCGATTTGGGCGCCAAAGGCATATTCTATCGTGTGCGTTTGGGTGGTTTTGATGAACAATTGGCCGCAAAGCAGGCCTGTTCTAAGTTGAAAGCTGGTGGCGTGTCTTGTTACATCAGTAAAGTCGGTAGCTAAAATCGTTTGATTTATTGATTGGGGCCTGTGCATTGCACGGGCCCCTTATCGTTAATGATGTACAATTTGCCTTGCCACAATTAACCCGTTTCAACTTACGCGGGATTAAAGGTGCATATGCTATCTGACCTTTGGGCGCTGCGTTCTGGGGCGTTCATAAGTGATGGAACTGCAACGTGGACGACTACGTCGAATTGATGCGACCGCTTTTCCAGCGTTTGGGCGGTGATGCTGAAAATCTGCTCGCTGATGAAAGCCCGTTGAACGGTTCACCCGGTCCGCAGTTGCAATCATCTCAAAATCTCCAACTTGAAAACAGTGTCGCGACCCTTCACCGATCCGCAATGTCGGCACTTGAAGTTGATATTCTTGCGCACATCTATGCACAAACGCCGCAATTCTTCGAAAACCTGATTATCGATCTGTTGCTGGCAATGGGTTATGGCAATCGACGTCGTGATTTGGCCAAGCGGTTAGGTCGCAGTCATGATGGTGGCATCGACGGCGCAATCAGTCAGGACGAACTCGGACTGGATGTTATTTTGGTTCAAGCCAAACGACTGCGACCCGGAAATAGTGTGACTGTATCGCAGGTAAGAGATTTTGTTGGAAGCCTTGACACAAGGCGCGCGCAAAAAGGGATATTTGTCACGACTGGCGAATTCACGATGCCGGCGCGATTGGTTGCGCAGGACGTTTCAAGGCGTGTCGTATTGATTAATGGGCAAGAGTTGGCTGCGCTGATGGTGCGACATAATCTTGGCGTTTCCGTTTCAGAGAGTTATGTTTTTAAAACCCTGCAGCTCGACTATTTTACTTCCGCCGCAACGCATGTGACTGCTGTCAGAAGCTCGGCTTCAAGCCAGCTGCGCAAATAATGCTGGTTGCTTGGAGCAACGCTACGCTCCATTTGCGTGAGAAGCTCGAACTCTTCATCACCAACCAATCGCAATCTGGCATTTTGGTTTTGCCGCCAAATAATAATGTGTTGCTCATACCCCAATGCAAAGGGACGGGGTGGTAACTCCTTCGCTTTCAACGACGACCAAATGCTGACGGTGTTTTGGGTAAATGTGAGGTGATGAAAAGATGGATGCAGTTCCACTTTTACATCGTTGCTTTTCTCAAGGGTCAGGATCTCAATCGTTGCCGCAGTCAGAGATGGAATATCTATTGCGTCAGCGGCATTGCGAAGTGCGACTTCGAGCAGTGTGAGTTCTGCGAGTTCGAGAGGATGTTTGTGCACTTGCAAATAAGCTGGCAAACTGCGCCAGTCTTTTGATCGCTCAGGAGCGGAAGACAGAAATTCATCGGCAAGAGATCTAAAACGTACAGCGCCAAGATACCGACGTAGCATTTCATAGTCCTGCGCAAGAGCATTTGCTGCGTTGTTGAAGTGCAGGCCCGTCTTTTCAGGTGTTGGTTCTAAAAGTTCTTGTTTCATAAGTATGTGCGACCGCAGCGATGACCGCACTATGGTTCGCACATAGATGGTGTGATGCGCCAATCACAGGCGCGTATTGATTATCAACTCAATGTGATCAAGACTTTTTATCGTTGAGCAGGAATGTGACTTTCATGTTGACGCGCCATTCTGCAACTTTTCCATTTTTAACAACACATTTAATATCTTGCACCCAGGCGCCTTCAACTTTGTCGAGTGATTGGTCGGCACGGTTGATGCCGGTTTCAACGGCGTCTTCAATGGACTTAGTCGATGAGGATGAAATCTCGATTACTTTTGCAACTGCTGACATGGTATCTATCCCTGTGGAAAACTGTTGATATGCGGCTTTTGCGCGGATGGCGCAGGGCAGCGGTTGGGATTATAGAATAGCCTAGCAATTGTTCCACCCCAATCGGAAATAAAATGTCCCTGAATTTGATCAAACTTTGCGTTGGCGTGAGTGAAGTCGAGGAAATGGACTCTTGGGTCAAGATCAATAAACATAATTCTGACGCTTTAGAGCATGTCACGCGCATGTTTCCACGCCGCAAAGATGAAATTCTGGGCGGTGGGTCGCTGTATTGGGTGATCCGTGGTCTCATTCTCTGTCGACAACCCATAGATGATTTGGAAGCGATCGTCGGGAGTGATGGTATTCAGCGGTGCCGTATCGTGTTCAAACCCAAAATCATTCGCGTGCGACCCACGCCAAGGCGAGCCTTTCAAGGGTGGCGTTACCTTGATGCGGCTGATGTGCCACCTGATTTGAAAAAGGGTGAAAGCGGAGCTGCCGACTTGCCTGAGGCTATGCGGCGCGATTTGGCATCGCTGGGTCTGCTTTAAACCGCGATATTGTCGATCAGGCGCGTGTTGCCAAGCCAAGCCGCTGCCAGCAGGCGAAGTGGTTCGTTAGCAGTTTGTGGCACAGCAAGTGTTCGCGCATTGCGGGCTGAGACATAGTCAACTTTAAATCCAAGCGTCATCAGTGAGCGGGCTGCGGCTTTGGTGGCTGTTTGCGGATCAGTGCCGGAGCGGATTTTTTCCGCAGCCTGTTGTAAGGCGCGAATGATGGCTGTGGCTTGATGGCGCTCATGTTTTGACAAATATCGATTGCGGGAAGATTTTGCCATTCCATCTTCGTCGCGCACGGTAGGAACGCCAACTACTTTGATTGGAATGTCGAGATCACGCGCCATCTGCGTTACGGTCATCAGTTGCTGGTAATCCTTTTCACCAAACATGGCGACATCAGCATTTGACTGGATGAATAATTTTGCAACGACCGTGGCGACGCCATCAAAAAAATGTGGACGGAATTTATCTTCAAGACCAACGCATGGGCAGGGCCTTGCATTTGCACTGTGGTGGCAAAGTCTTGTTCATACATCGCTGTGGGGGCGGGCGCATAAACGAGATCGGCATTCACCGTGGCCAGCAGTTCCAAGTCTTGTTCCTCTGTGCGTGGGTATTTTCCGAGGTCTTCATGGGCTGCAAACTGTTTGGGATTGACAAAGATGGTGACGATCACTTTATCGGCGTGGTTGAAGCCTTCGCGAACAAGCGTGAGGTGACCTTCATGCAGTGCGCCCATTGTTGGGACGATTGCAACTGTTGAACCTTCGGCGTGCCATTGCGACACGATGGAACGCATTTCTTCAACGCTGCGCACCAGATTTGGCATGGGGGTTATCGCTCTTTCAGTTTTGGAATCGGAAGCAGGGTGCTTTCTTTTACTTCTTCCATGACAAAGTATGAATGGGTGCCTTCCACCATAGGCAATTCTCCCAGAACGCCACCCAAAATTTGACGATACTCGGTCATGTCCTTGACTCGCAGCTTAAGCAAATAGTCAAATCCTCCGCCTGTCATATGGCATTCGAGAATTTGCTTCACTGGTTTTACGGCGGCGTTGAAGGCTCGCAGTGTGGCTTCATCTGTGCCACGCAGTTTTACGGTGACAAATACCAACAGTGCCATGCTGAGAGCGGCAGGCATGACGCGTGCGTGGTAACCTTGGATGACGCCGTCATATTCCAATTTGCGAATGCGCAATGTGCAAGGTGTTGGTGACAGATTTACGCGTTTTGAAAGATCCGTCACGGCCATGCGGCCATCCTGTTGAAGGACGTCCAAAAGCTTCAAATCAATCGCGTCAAGTTCAACTGTCATCTGTGCGCAATCCAGTGAAAAACGGTACAAAAATCGATACTGAAAGATAATAACTATTGTCTATTCACTTAAATGTAGTGAAACGCAAATCAATTTTTCAGCTACTGTACATGCCATCGAGGAGACGAAACGATGACTCACGCCCGCGCTGCAATTGCTGATGCCTTGTTTGCCGATGAAACTTCGTTGGTTCTAAAACTTGCAGACGATGCAGCCTTGGGTTCTTCTGACAAGGCACGTGTTGCCAAACTCGCAAGTGGCTTGGTACAGCGTGTGCGCGATCAACGTGGGGCCCAGGGCGGCATTGATGCGTTCATGCAGCAGTTTTCATTGTCGTCGGAAGAGGGCGTAGTGTTGATGTGTTTGGCGGAAGCCTTGCTGCGCATTCCTGATGCTGACACCGCTGATCTGTTGATTGCCGACAAATTGGGAGATCGCGATTGGTCAGAACACATTGGCAAGTCTGACTCGCTTTTTGTCAACGCCTCGGCTTGGGGATTGATGTTGACCGGGCGCATTGTTGAAATGGGACGCGGCGGCAAAACTGATGCCATGTCGACGGTAAAACGGCTGATTACGCGTTCAGGTGAACCCGTTATTCGCACCGCGATGAAACAAGCCATGCGCATTATGGGCAAGCAATTCGTGCTTGGGGCGCACCATCAAGGAAGCGCTGGATTTGTCGGTGACGGCCAAGGCAGATGGCTATCGCTTTTCCTATGACATGTTGGGTGAAAGCGCCATGACGCGGGACGATGCTTCGCGCTATTACAAGTCATACGCCAAAGCGATTGACGCCATTGGTGCGACGGCCAAGACAGGCGATGTTTTTGCGCAACCTTCAATTTCTGTGAAGCTTTCAGCGCTGCATGCGCGCTACGACGAAAAGAACAAGGCACAGTGCATTCCTGAATTGTTTGATCTGGTGTTGGCTTTGGCCAAGCAGGCGATGTCTTACAATGCTGGTTTGACCATTGATGCCGAAGAAGTGGCGCGGCTTGATATTTCGCTTGAACTTTTTGAACGACTTGCAACTGCGCCAGAATTGAAGGGATGGAATGGATTGGGCCTCGCGGTGCAGGCCTATGGTCGTCGGGCAAGGCCTGCGCTGCAATGGCTTGCAGATGTGGCAGCTCGAACGGGACGTGTTTTGCCGGTTCGGCTGGTGAAAGGGGCTTATTGGGACACGGAAATCAAGCGCGCGCAGGAAGGTGGATTTGAAAACTACCCGGTGTTCACGCGCAAGGTGTCTACTGATGTAAGCTATCTCTCGTGCGCCAAGTTTATGCTGTCTCGGCGTGATGTGTTCTTCCCGCAGTTTGCAACACACAATGCGCACACAGTCGCGGCGATTGCTGTGATGGCTGGCGACAACAAGACTTACGAGTTCCAACGCCTGCACGGCATGGGCGAAGCCTTGTATGAGAGGGTGGTGGGCACAGGTGAAGTTAATCAGCCCTGCCGCATCTATGCACCCGTTGGCAGCCATGAAGATTTGTTGGCTTATCTGGTTCGGCGGCTTTTGGAAAATGGTGCCAACACGTCTTTTGTCAATCGCTTGGCCGATGATACGGCACCCATTGCTGCGATCATTGGGGACCCCGTTGATGACGTGCGCGGACTTTCAAGTGTTCCGCATCCCCGCATTGTTTCGCCGCAAAAGCTGTTTGCAGATCGCAACAATTCGAATGGTGTTCCGACATGGCATGAACCATTGCGACGTCAACTTGAAGCTGGAATTGCCCAACATTTAAAGCGTGAGCACGAGGCCTTCGCCATCATCGATGGCAAAGCTCTGGGGCAGGGGCCGACACGCAAAATCGTATCGCCGCATAACAATCAAGTTGCTGTTGGTGTTGTGCACGAAGTCGCTGATGCTGATATTTTGAAGGCGCTGACAAAAGCTTCTGCGGGGCAACATGACTGGTGCATGGGGCGAGGCAAAATGCGTGCTGCCATTTTGAGTCGTGCGGCAGATATCTATGAAATGAACAGCACGTTGCTTCTCGCGTTGCTGGTGCGAGAAGCGGGCAAGACACTCGATAATGCCCAAGCTGATCTTCGGGAGGCTGTTGATTTTCTGCGCTACTACGCGGTGATGGCTGAGGCTGAATTTTCAGAACCCAAGCTCATGCCGGGGCCCACGGGTGAGCGCAATGAACTGTCGCTGCATGGGCGCGGCGTGTTTGCTTGTATTGCGCCGTGGAATTTTCCACTCGCCATATTTACGGGTCAAGTGGCAGCGGCACTGGCTGCTGGAAACAGTGTGATTGCAAAGCCTGCGGAACAAACGCCATTGGTTGCGCATGCTGCTGTGAAAATGTTGCTGGAAGCCGGCGTGCCACCAAGTGTTTTACATTTCCTGCCGGGTGATGGTGCGCGTATTGGCGCGCAGCTTTTGCAAGATGCAAGATTGGCTGGTGTGGCCTTCACGGGGTCGAATGCCACGGCCTCGGTTATTTCTCGGACGCTGGCGGCGCGTTCTGGGCCTTTTGCAACACTGATCGCTGAAACAGGCGGCATGAATGCCATGATTATGGATTCATCTGCACTGGCAGAACAAGCTGTGCGCGATGTTGTGGCCTCTGCTTTTGACAGTGCAGGGCAACGCTGCTCCGCGGCGCGGATTTTGTTTGTGCAGGATGATGTGGCTGATCGCGTGACCGAAATGTTGCGGGGTGCGATGGAAGAATTGCGCATCGGGGACCCTATGGATTACGCCACCGATGTGGGTCCGGTGATTGACCGGGAAGCGCAACAAAAACTTGAAGCACACAAAGCGCGAATGAAAAAAGAGGCCAAGGCAATTATGGATTTGGCATTGCCGCAGGCCTGCGCGGCGGGAACGTTTGTGGCTCCGGCTGCCTATGCGTTGAAAGACTTGTCATTGCTCAAGGAAGAAGTGTTTGGTCCGATTTTGCATGTGGTGCGGTTTGAGGGCAATCGTTTGCCGCAAGTTGTCGAGGCATTGAACAACACGGGATTTGGATTGACGCTGGGACTTCATACGCGAATTGAAAAAACCGTAGCGACAGTTCGGCAGTTGGCAAAGGTTGGCAATCTCTATGTAAATCGTAATCAGATTGGTGCTGTAGTCGGCGTACAACCTTTTGGTGGCGAGGGTTTATCAGGCACTGGTCCAAAAGCTGGTGGCCCGCATTACTTGCACCGTTTTGCAGTGGAGCGCGTGATGTCACAAGACACAACGGCATCGGGCGGCAATGCTGCGTTGATGAGCATGGAAGGAGACTGACTAGTCGTCTTTCTTTCGCAGAATGATACCCTTCTCAACGGCGTCTTTGCCAAACTTTTCGCGGATGGCGTCGATTGCGAGTTCGGCTTTGGTTTGTTGGGTTTGTTTCACGTCGAGGGATTGATAGTCTTCGTGGGTGGCGGATTGTAGATTGGAAATGCCAACGCCAATCAAGCGGAAGGTTGGGCCGATGGCTTCGTTCATCAGCAACGGATGGGCGACATCGTAAATGCGGTGGGCCAATTGCGTGGCGTCGTGCAGCGAGGCTGAGCGTGTGCGGTTTTTGAAATCTGTTGTTTTGAGTTTCAGGGTCACTGTATGGCCCTCAACGCCTTCCTTTTTGGCGCGCCTCGCCACTTTTTCTGAGAGTTGCCAGAGAATGGCTGAAAGTTCTTCAACATCAGCAATGTCAATGTTGAAGGTGGTTTCGGCCGAGATGGATTTTGACTCATCGTTGGTTTCAACGCTGCGCATGTCTTCACCGCGTGACAGGTAGTACAGTCTGGAACCCATGCTGCCATATCGTGCCATCAGGTCGTTGCGCTCCATCCCCTGCAATTGGCCAATGGTGTGAATTCCGTCGTTACTCAGTTTTTCTTCAAATGCTTTGCCAACGCCCCAGATCAAAGAAACGGATTTGCTGGCGAGAAATGTTTTGGCCTCGGCCTTGCCGATGACAGAAAAGCCGCGCGGCTTTTGTAGGTCAGATGCAACTTTGGCCAAGTATTTGTTCGGGGCCAATCCGACGGATGCTGAAATGCCAACTTGTTTTTCAATATCGCTGATCAGCTTTGCCAGGGTTTTGGCCGGCGTGTGGCCATGCAGTTTGGTGGTGCCTGTGAGATCGAGAAACGCTTCATCAATGGAAATGGGTTGGACGGCGGGTGTAACCGACAACATGAGTTCGCGCACTTGACCTCCAGCTTTGGCATATTTTGCCATGTCGGGCTTGATGACAACGGCGTCAGGTGCCAGTTTCAGCGCTTTGAACATGGGCATGGCCGAGCGCACACCACGAATGCGAGCGATATAGCAGCAGGTCGATACGACGCCGCGCGTTCCGCCGCCCACGATCAATGGCACGTCTGCCAAGGCTGGATTGTCGCGCTTTTCGACGGCGGCATAGAAAGCGTCACAATCAATATGGGCAATTGAAAGCTGGTTGATTTCAGCGTGGCGCAACAACCGGGGCGAGCGACATTTCAGGCAACGAGGCTCATCGGCCACGACGTCGGCAAGACAATCACGGCAAAAACCAGGCGTTGTGGGTGCTTCGGTGCTCACAGTCTAAATCTACAGCAGGGCGGGCCGAGAGTCTCTCCAGTGGATTAACCTTATTGGTAAAGTTTTACTTAATTTGACTCATTTCGGCACAGGGGGACTCTTTACGAATTACCAAACCTGATTTACCTTTCATTAACACTTGCGGCGAGGACACGGCGAAAAGTCGGACTGAGCAGGTGGGGGTCAGTGAGTGGGTTTGGAGTTTGCGTATGAAGCGTTTGGTTTTGGCAGCAGCATTTGGACTGGCAACATTGTTTTCGGTTGCTTCGGCTTCTGCAGCAGGCGCAACGTTTCAGCCTGAATTTGGTAAATCCTTGCCACCCATTGGGTTTGTGAAGTTTTGTGCGGCTAATCCTGCAGAGTGCAAGCAGGTGGGCCGCCGTGTACAACGCATTACCTCTACGCCTGATATGTGGGCGAAACTTGAAGCTGTAAACACACACGTGAACAGCGCCATTGCACCGGTAAGCGATGCCGATCTTTATGGCGAACCTGAATTTTGGACTTATCCCGTGAGCGCCGGTGATTGCGAAGACTATCTTTTGCTGAAAAAGCGCGAATTGGAAAAGATGGGTTTTGATTCAGGCGCATTGCTGATCACTGTTGTTCTTGATGAAAAGAATGAGGGCCATGCGGTTTTGACTGTGGCTACCGACAATGGTGACTATGTGTTGGATAACCGCCGCAACGACATCATGTTGTGGGGTGAGACAGGCTACACGTTCTTAAAACGCCAAACACAAAAGGACCCACGGGCATGGGTTGCCTTGACCGACAGCAGCCAGCCGGCGCCAAAAGTAACCGCTGGCAACTAAGCCAAGCTTGCCAGTCTGGTTGTCAGCAGTTCAAAAAAGCCATCGGAATTAATGCCGCGACACACCGTGGCGTTGGCTTTGCGGTCCGTAACGCGCCACCAATCGATCACCGTCATGCCCATGGTCAATTCAGATTCGCATTCAATCGCAACGTTCACATCGCGTGATGTGAACAATTCGGGCTGAAGCAGCCAAGCAATCACGCAAGGGTCGTGCAGGGGGCCGCCGTCGGTGCCATATTTCTGTTCGTCGAAACGTTCGAAAAAATCGAGAAGCTGCGCCGTGGCGGGGCCTGTATTGTTTTTCATCACGCGGAATTTTTCGACGCGGGCCTTGGTTGTCAACGCCTGATGGGTGCAATCTAACGGCAGGAGCGTGATGGGAATACCCGCCTCGAACACAAGGCGTGCTGCTTGCGGGTCAACGTAAATGTTAAACTCTGCCGTGGGTGTAACGTTGCCGCCCTCAAAAAAGCCGCCGCCCATTGCAACGATGCGCTTGATGCGGGATGCAATGCGTGGCTCTTTGACGAGGGCTAGGCCGATGTTTGTTAAGGGCCCCAGTGTGCAGAGGGTAACGGTGCCTGCAGGGCGTTCCATCAGAGTTTCGACAATGAAGTCTACGGCATGTTGCTTTTCGAGCTTCATTTTGGGTTCAGGCAATACCGGACCATCGAGGCCTGTGCGGCCGTGGACATGTTCTGCCGTCACCAAATTGCGGAGCATCGGGCGGATTGCTCCTGAATAGATTTTTACTTCAGTTCTTCCTGCCAGTTCACAAATTTTTCGGGCGTTCACTTCCGTTAAAGCTAATGGCACATTACCAGCAACTGCAGTTATACCGAGGATTTCAAATTCCGGCGAAGCCAAGGCCAGAAGAATTGCAACGGCATCGTCTTGGCCGGGGTCAGTGTCGATGATGATGGGTTGTGTCACGTGCGCAATCTCCTGCTTTTTCAGGAGAATAGCGGTTCAAACGGGATTCTGAAATTGATAATTCATGTGGTCAAGTAAAAGTAAATCTCTATCTAGGAAAATAACGCTTGACACCGCGCGGTCTTTCGGATAGATTCCGGCATACTCCACAAAAGTAACCGATGTTTCGGCCCACAATAGTCTTGGGTTCTTGCCGCATAACCTGTTCAAAGCGACTCCCCACGAAGACGACGTGAGTTTGTACTCAGTACTTTCCGCTTGCGATTTTCGGAGTTCTTTTGTGCAAGTGATGTGTGAGAGCCAGTGAAATGCAATGCTTGATCTCAGCTGTTGGCAACGGCTGACCGAGTGAAAATTCGATACATCTTTCGCCAACGAATTGCATTTTTCCGGGGTAGCGGTTGCGAAAATCAGCCACTAATCCGGATTGGCAGTGAAAAAAGATAGCGTACTTAGCAGGCGTGCCACGCAAAGCATCAATGCGAATGGTGCTGCCACTGCCTGTTTCTAGGTGTTAGAAAACTGAGTTGGCCCCACTTTAATGCCTCTTCGATGGGACCGACACCTTCAGTTTCGCTCGCTGTGAGGTGAATAAGCTGTCGCAATGCAAGCAATGCCTCCTTCATTGGTTTTGGATGAGCATTCAAAACATGATGGGGCTTTGTCATAGTTTGTACTCTGGAAAGTACTGCTGCTGAATACGCTCCAGATACTGCATGAGTATTGGTCTCGAGTGAATGTAATCAGCAATTGGGCTTTTGAAATAGCGGCACGATGCTGACCAAATTGCACCAAACACTGATGCATCTGCAGCGCTGATATTTTTACCCAGCAGATAAGGAGATATTCCGAGCATGGTTTCTATAGCCGATAGATCGCCGATGGCCAATTCAAGCCTTTCTTCAGGTGTGTGACGTCCGAGACCTTGCAACTGTGCTGTCTTTCGAACCTTACCACGCACAATGCGGGCTATCAGTGGTCGGATGATTGATGGTGCATCATTGAAGAATTGATAGGGCCCTTTCCAGAAATTTTCGTCGTTGAGCCAGCGCACTTGTGATGCCAGAAAATAGAAATGCTCTTCCATCATGCGTGCCGATGCCCAACCTTTCGCGAGTTCTGCCGGGCCATAGCCACCGGAAAAGTCTATTCCCTGTGTCGACTTAAGATGACGCATGAGGAAATGGGAATCCGCGACAATCTTCGCTCCATCGTGAAGATATGGTGCCTTACCCTTGGGAGCAGCGCGGAAGCTCATTTTTTCCACTTGGTGCGGCAGGCCGGATATTTTCATGAGCAAGAGGCCTTTAATGCAAAATGGACTGGCATCGGGCAAGCCAAAGTAGGGACCAAAAACACTGAGCTTAAGCATGGGGTTCTCCTGGGTTGATTGTATACACTACTGCCATGCTGCTGACATCTCCTGTCAGCACTGTTATGTAGACTTCTACCATGAGACGCGCTGATCGACTGCTTCGCATCATCCAGATTCTGCGCCGCCACCGCCGCCCGGTGCGCGGGCAGATGATGGCTGAAGAAGTGGAAGTTTCTCTGCGCACGCTTTACCGCGATATTTCCGATTTGATCACTGATGGTGTGCCGATCCGAGGTGAGGCCGGGATTGGCTATGTGTTGGGCGAAGGTTATGATGTTCCGCCGCTGATGTTCAATGCGGATGAGCTTGAAGCCATCATGCTGGGATTGCGCTGGGTTGAGCGGCGCGGTGACGTGGATTTGTCACGTGCAGCGCAAGATACGATTGCCAAAGTTGGTGCAGTGTTGCCGCAGCAGTTGAAACCACTCTTGTTTGACTCTGGGCTTTTGGCACCACCAGTGTATTTCAAAACGGTTGATCGTGTTGATGTTGCAGCTTTGCGGCAAGCCGTGCGGGAGCAGCGCAAGGTTGAACTGGTCTATCAAGATGAAGCGGGCAAAAATCACGCAGAGGGTGATCTGGCCCATTGGAATTGCTTATTTTGACGCCCAAAGATTGGTGATTGGATGGTGCGAGTTGCGCAAGGATTTTCAGTTCGTTTCGCACTGACCGCATTATCGAAGCACGGGTGAGCAAGGATAAATATCAGGAGCGGCGCAAAGCTCTTGTTAAAACGTTGGAGTGAGTTGCAGAAAACGTAGTGGCCGCACATTTGTTCATGAGTTTTTTGCTTGAATCTTGACCTGAGGCAACCAAGGCGAGGGCATTCACATAGAGTTGGTGTTCAATGCCCAGTACGCGATCTGAGAGTGTTTCGGTAGTGTCATCGGGCAACACTGGTACTTCTGTTTGCGCAATCACTTCGCCGCCATCCAGTTCTTCGCTGACAAAATGAACTGACGCGCCGTGGACTTTTGCGCCATCTGCCAAGGCGCGGGCGTGGGTGTGAAGGCCTTTGTAAAGTGGCAGTAGGGACGGGTGTATGTTCAGCATGCGTCCCGCCCAAGGTTGGATTAACACCGGGGTCATGATGCGCATGAAGCCTGCGCAACAAATCAAATCCAGATTGTGCTTTTGCAGTTCGGCATTTAATGCAGCGTCAAAGGCTTCACGCGATTGGATATCTTTTGTGATTGATCACTGCTGTTGCGATGTTGTTGTCACGTGCGAAATTCAATCCAGCTGCGTCAGGGTTGTTAGACGCAACGAACACAATGTCAGCGGGGTAGGCTGGATCACGAGATGCTTCGATGAGGGCGCGCATGTTCGAGCCGCGCCCGGAAATCAAAACGCCGACGCGCTTTCGGCGCATCAGTCCAATGCGCCTGTATAGGCGACTTGCGCTTCTTTGCCCTTGCGTTTGCGAATATGGCCGAGGGTTACAACTGTTTCGCCAGCGCGTTTCAGCGCGGCCGTTGTTGCTTTTACATCCTTTGCTGCTACAACGACGATCATGCCGACACCGCAATTGAACGTGCGCAACATTTCAGCTTCGGCCACACCGCCTTCAGCTTGCAGCCATCTGAAACACGGCGGGCAAGGTGAATGCGTTAAGGTCGATGGCCGCCACTGTGCCTTTCGGCAGCACACGGGGAATATTCTCGGTGAAGCCACCGCCTGTGATGTGGGCCAAGGCCTTGATGGTGTTGCCCTTCTTG
Source organism: uncultured Alphaproteobacteria bacterium (assembly GCA_963850355.1). Taxonomy (GTDB): domain Bacteria; phylum Pseudomonadota; class Alphaproteobacteria; order Rhizobiales; family Aestuariivirgaceae; genus Aestuariivirga. Next base: position 101,851 of record CAWKKP010000007.1, on the reverse strand, counting down.
ATGACTTTCAGAAGCGACTTCACATAAATACGTGTTGGAGTGAGCAGCGCTTCAGCAACTGATTTGTTTTTGGCAAAGGGAGCCTTGTCTTGCAGCTTCAATCCGGATTTTTCGACAATGCGACGGATGAGCGAGTAGCCGTTGGAGTGCGGGCCAGATGAGGCCAGGCCCAATATGACATCACCTGCTTTAACATCGGCGCGGGGCAACACTTTCTTGCGCTCGACGGCACCCACGGCAAAGCCTGCGAGATCATAATCGCCACCGTGATACATGCCGGGCATTTCGGCGGTTTCGCCGCCCACCAGGGCGCAGCCTGCCTGCTTACAGCCATCGGCGATGCCAGCAATCACTTCACGGGCGTCTTTGACGTCGAGTTTTCCAGTGGCGTAGTAATCGAGAAAGAACAGGGGTTCAGCGCCTTGCACTACCAAATCATTCACCGACATAGCGACGAGATCGATGCCAACGCCGCGATGAATGCCGGAATCAATCGCCAGTTTTAGTTTGGTGCCAACACCATCATTGGCGGCGACGAGGACTGGATCTTTGAAGCCACAGGCTTTTAAATCGAACAAACCGCCAAAACCACCGAGGTTTGGCGTGGATCCTTTGCGGCGGGTGGATTTGGCCAAGGGCTTGATAGCGCTGACCAAATCATTTCCGGCGGAAATATCCACACCGGCGTCGGCATAGGTCAGGCCGTTTTGTAAAGCTTGTTTGCTGCTCGTCATGCCGCTAGTTTGCCCCAAACTTATGGTGAATTGATTTGGGGCGTGTTAGCCCAGATCACAGGGGCAAATAAAGCCCGAATGGAAGATATGAGAACTACTCTGGGGACAACTCTAAAAACACTGTTTTGCGGGTTTATGCTGATTGCACTTGTTCATGTGGCGAAGGCCGCAGGACCGGTGGAAACCAGCATTTTTGCCGTGCAAGGTGTTGAAGTCGATGTGACGGATACAGATGCTGATACGGCGAAGAACAAGGCGCTCATAGAAGCTCAGATGAAAGCTTTCGTAATTTTGGCGGAACGGCAGGGCAATGCCTCGATCGTTGAATCAGTTTCGAAATATGACGACAAGCGCGTGCTGCCATATTTGAAGTCACTGTCGATTGAAGAAGAGAGCCTTAGTCCCGGGCGCTATAAGGGCAAATTGACGGTTCGGTTTTTGCCGAACAAGGTTCGGGCACTTTATGGTGAGTTTGGCGTCAAAGTGGGCGGTGAACAAGGCCCGGCATTCCTGGTATTGCCGATTTGGAAAGGTCCGGGTGGCGATGTGCTTTGGGAAGACAACCCTTGGCGGCAGGCGTGGATCAATTTGCGCGCCGAACAATCGGTTGTTCCTATCATCGTTCCGTTGGGAGACCTTGATGACAGTGAAATGATTTCAGTCAAAGATGTTCTGAGCGAAGATCAGGTGAAGATCGAAGCAATCAGACGGCGCTATGATGTGAAGAAGGTGATTATTGCATTTGCCGAACCTGCTGAAAATGGTGCTGTGCGTGCGCGCATGTCGGGGGACTCACCTTTGGGCAAATTGAGTTTTGACAAAATTTATGATGGTGAGGCTGGACAGATGGAAGCGTCTGCCGCTTTGGCCGCACAACGCTTTCACGGTGTGATGGTGGAAAAGTTCAAATCTGGCCGTGCCAAAGTCGCTGCACAGGCTTCTGAACAGAAACGTCAAGCAGATGCGAATGGTCGGAAGACCATTTCAGTGCGGGTTCCATTTTCTGGTCCTTCACAATGGAATGGTTTGCGCGCCCGTATTTTGTCAACGCCCGGGGTAACAGGATTGGATGTCTCTTCACTTGGTGCTGATGGAGCAGTGGTCGCATTGACCTTTGTGGGTGCAGCCGAGGACATGCAATCGTCAATGCAGGCCAGTGGACTAAACATGTCGCGGGCCGGCGGTGGCTGGCAGATTTCGCAATTCTAAAGGGCAGGGGCGGAACGTGAAAATTTGGCCCCACTTTCCAAACGTTCTCACCCTCGGGCGCATTCTGTTTGTGCCGCTGACGATTTGGTCGTTGATCCAAGGGGATTACCGTTTGGCATTGGCGTTGTTTATTGCTGCCGGTATCACTGATGGTGTTGATGGATTTGTGGCCCGGCGGTTTGGGCTGCAGACGGAGCTTGGGGCTTATCTTGACCCGCTCGCAGATAAGATGTTGTTGGTATCGATCTATGTAACGCTCGCAGCTTTGCAAGTCTTACCGCTTTGGGTCACAATTCTCGTTGTCACGCGCGATGTGTTGATTGTGGGTGCTGTCATGTTGGCGCGCATGCTGGATCGGCCTTTTGTTATTCAACCGATCTTCATTTCGAAAGTGAACACTGTTGGCGCAAATCGCCCTTGCTGCAGGCATTTTGGCCTCACTTGCGTTTGGCAGGCTGAATGAAACCATATTGCTGGCAGCAACCTTGTTGATGGCGGCTTTGACAGTGCTATCGGGTGCAGTCTACATGTCGCTTTGGCTGAAACACATGGCTTCAGATTCAGGTAAAGACGTTAAATGACTTTGCAACGACAAGCTGGTTTTTGGCTTTTGGCACTCTTGGCCTTCATTGGCGTTTTGTGGGTGCTGCAAGATATTTTACTGCCCTTCATTGCGGGGTTTGTGCTGGCTTATTTTTTGGATCCGGTGGCTGATGCGTTGGAGCGTTTGGGCATTCCCCGCATTTTGGCGACGCTGTTGATTTTGATTGTCGCCGTGGCGGTGGTGGTTCTCGGTGTTTTGATTGTCGTGCCGGTGTTGGCTGATCAGGCCTTGAAGCTTGGCACAGGATTTGCCAGAGTTGGCAAAGGCCTTGGTGGCGCGGCTTGATGAAGTGACGCCGCAAGCCTTGAAGGACATGTTTGCAAAAGCAGGTGGAACGTCGACGGGTTCACTTGGCGATATGGCTGGCAAAGCCACGGGGTGGGTGGCGACTGTCGTTCAATCCTTGTGGTCTGGCGGCATGGCGCTGGTTAATGTCTTGTCGCTGTTGATCATCACGCCGATTGTGGCGTTTTATCTGCTGGCGGATTGGGATCATTTGGTTGCCAAAGTCGATAGCTGGATGCCGCGCGACCATGTGGAAGAAGTGCGCAGCATTGCGCGCAGTATTGATGGCGCCATGGCAGGCTTTATCCGCGGGCAGGGAACGGTGTGTCTTGCTGCTCGGCGTATTTTATGCTTTAGGGCTTTCAATTGCCGGATTGAAATTTGGATTGGCTATTGGATTTGGCGCTGGGCTGTTGAGTTTCGTACCTTACGTGGGGGCAATTATTGGTGGGGTTTTGGCCATTGGCGTGGCCTTGGTGCAGTTCTGGCCAGATTATTCTGCTGTGCTGATCATTATTGGGGTGTTCGTGGCGGGACAATTCATTGAAGGGAATTTCCTGTCGCCGAAACTTGTGGGTGGGTCGATCGGATTGCATCCGGTTTGGATGATGTTTGCGTTGCTCGCGTTCAGTTACATGTTTGGCTTTGTGGGCCTGTTGTTGGCGGTGCCGCTCGGCAGCGGTGGTGGGTGTATTGGTGCGCTATGGCTTGGCGCGCTATTTGCGGTCTAAGCTTTACATGGGGGTACCTCCACCTTTGATCACGGCGTTGCCGCCAGGGCGGCGTACGGTTGTTCGTCCTTCGCGCAAGAGATAAAATAACTTGGCCAAACAACTTGCATTTGATCTCGGCCATCGTGCGGCCTTGGGGCGGGATGATTTTCTCGTTACGCCATCCAACGCTGCCGCTGTTGCACTCGTTGATCAATGGCCGAAATGGCCAGGGCATGCCGCGGTCCTTGCGGGGCCTGCGGGCAGCGGGAAAAGTCACCTTGCAACAGTTTGGCAGACCACGTCGGGAGCAAAATGTATTGCAGCGGAGGCTTTAACCGTTGATGCGGTGCCGGCTTTATTGGATCGTGGTGCGCTTATTGTTGAAAATGTGCCGCAGCAGAATGTGGCTGAACGACCGTTGTTTCATCTCCTCAATCATGCCCAACAGAATGGTGGTTCTGTATTGATTACCGCATCGGCATGGCCGCTACAAACTGTTGGGCTGCCGGATCTGCAGTCACGGCTGCAGGCCTTGCCTGTGGCGCATATTTTGCCGCCCGATGATGAACTTTTGCGCGGGGTACTGGTAAAGCATTTTGCTGATCGTCAAATCGCAGTTGATGAGGCTTTGGTCAGTTATTTGGTCACCCGGATGCCGCGTTCTTTAGATGTAGCTCGGCAACTGGTGGCACGTATTGATGCTGAGGCATTGGAGCAGAGTGCCGAGGTGACGCGAGGCATTTGCGGCAAAAGTTTTGGCCGGATTTGAAAACCCAGACATGTTTTAACCGGGTTTTTGCCTGAGCATTCACAAAACTGTCATGCAAGCGTAGTGTGATGAGTCTATGGACGACATTGTAACGCATTCAATAACTCTCAACGACCCCGCGCGGTTTTTCAACCGTGAGCTGAGCTGGCTTGGCTTTAACCTGCGGGTTTTGGAAGAGGCGAAAAACCCTCATCATCCGCTGCTGGAACGGCTGCGGTTTCTTTCCATTTCGGGCTCTAATCTAGATGAGTTTTTCATGGTGCGCGTGGCTGGCCTTGTGGGGCAGGTGCGGGAGCATGTGCAGGAAATCAGCCAGGACGGCCTGAATCCGGCTGAGCAATTGGCATTGATCCACAGCCAAGCGCAGACTTTGATGGCTGAACAAGACCAACGTTGGCTGCAGTTTGCGGGCGATGAACTGCGACGAAAACGGCATACAGTTGATTGAAGCCCGATCAGCTTGACCAGCGCAAGATTGGCTTTCATCGACGCGCGGTTTCTCGAACAGGTCTTGCCTGTGGTTACGCCTATCGCGATTGACCCTGCGCATCCTTTTCCATTCATCTTGAATCGCGGATTTGTGTTGGCAGCGGAGCTTAAAAACCGCAGTGATAATAATGTGATGCGGGCGTTCTTCCGATTCCACAGCAACTTGAACGTTTTGTGCGATTGCCCGGCGCCGGGTCGCGTTTCATTACGCTTGAGAATATGCTGTCGGTTTTTTGCCGCGCCTGTTTCCGGGTTATGATGTGGTGGGCAAGGGGCTGTTTCGCATGATCCGCGACAGTGACCTTGAAATTGAAGAAGAAGCAGAAGATTTGGTGCGGGTGTTTGAAAGTGCACTGAAACGCCGCAGACGTGGTTCTGTGATCCGCATGGAAGTTGATGCCAACAGCCCTCCGGCGCTGACAGCATTCATTGCTGCTGAACTTGATGTGTCACCTGAAACGTTGTGAAGATGCAGGGGCTGGTGGGGTATGCTGATACGTCTCAACTGATTTTGGATGAACGTCCCGATCTTAAATTCAAACCCTTTGTTGCGCGCTTTCCTGAACGTGTGCGCGATCATGGTGGCGATATTTTTGCAGCAATCCGGCAGAAGGATTTTGTCGTTCACCACCCTTATGAGTCTTTCGATGTGGTGGTGCAATTCATCAGGCAAGCGGCTGTTGATCCTGATGTTATTTCCATCAAACAAACGTTGTATCGCACGTCGCGCAACTCGCCTGTCGTTGCGGCCTTGCCAAAGCTGCGGAGGCGGGCAAATCCGTTATGGCGCTTGTTGAGTTAAAGGCGCGGTTTGATGAAGAAGCGAATATCCAATGGGCGCGCGATCTTGAACGGGCTGGCGTGCAGGTTGTGTTTGGATTTCGTGAACTTAAAACCCACGCCAAAGTGTCGATGGTGGCGCGGCGCGAGGGTGGGGCGGTTCGCACCTATGTGCATTTTGGTACGGGGAACTATCACCCGATCACCGCGAAAATTTATACGGATCTTGTCGTTCTTTACTTGTGATCCGGCCTTGGTGCGTGATGCCGCGCGGTTGTTCAATTTCATTTCCAGCTATGCACAGCCTGAAGAACTTGAACGCATTTCACTCTCACCGATGAATCTTAAGTCACGCTTGTTGGAGCATATTGACGCTGAAACTGTACATGCCAAAGCAGGGCGCATTGGGCAGATTTGGGCGAAAATGAATTCGCTTGTTGATCCTGACGTGATTGATGCGCTTTATCGTGCATCAATTGCAGGTGTGCAAATTGATTTGGTGGTGCGTGGCATTTCTTGCTTGCGACCAGGTGTTGCGGGGCTGTCAGAAAACATTCGTGTGAAAAGTATCATTGGGCGCTTTCTTGAGCATTCTCGCATCGTGTGTTTTGGCAATGGCAAGGCGTTGCCACATCCGGATGCTAAAGTTTACATTGGATCTGCTGACTGGATGCCGCGCAATTTGCAGCGCCGTGTTGAAACGCTCATCCCGATTGAGAACCCAACGGTGCATGATCAAGTGCTTGATCAAATCATGGTGGCGAATATGCGCGACAATCAACAGAGTTGGTTGTTGCAGAGCTGATGGTTCTTCAAAACGTATTGAACCCGGTACGCAGGACGAGCCCTTTAATGCACATGAATATTTCATGATCAATCCTTCGCTTTCTGGACGTGGGCGCTCACTTGAGGGTAGTGTGCCGCCAAAGATCCCCCATGGTCGCAGGAAAGTGGTTCGGCAAAAGTGAGTTGGCATACAGGTTTTCGTACAGAGCCCCCTAAATATCGGCCCGTTGCGGTTGTCGATATTGGGTCAAATTCTGTTCGCTTGGTTGTTTATGATGGCCTTCGCCGTTCGCCGACACCCATTTTCAATGAGAAGATTCTTGTGTGGTCTTGGTAAGGGCATTGCCATCACCGGAAAACTTGATGCGTCTGCGGTGGTGCGCGCTTTGGCGGCGCTGAAACGCTTTCGCGCTCTTGGCGCGTCAAATTGGTTGTCATGAGGTTTATGCCGTTGCTACTGCAGCTGCGCGTGAGGCTGAAAATGGCGAAGATTTTATCGCCCAGGCTGAAAAGGCCCTTGGTGCTGGTATTGATGTTTTGACGGGTAAAGAAGAAGCGCGGTTTGCCGCACTTGGCGTTATTGCAGGTATTCCAGATGCCAATGGCATTGTGGGTGATTTGGGCGGTGGTTCGCTTGAACTGATTGATGTGCGTGAGGGTAAACTTTTCGATGGCGTAACGCTGCCGATTGGGCCGCTGCGCTTGATTGATATGTCGGGTGATAACATGGCGCGCGCGCGCAAACTGGTTGATGAGTATTTGCGTGACACGAAAGTGCTTGAAGGACTAAAGGGACGCAGCTTTTATGCTGTCGGCGGTACGTGGCGAAATTTGGCGCGTGTACACCTCGCGCATACAGGATATCCGCTGCACGTGCTGCATGAGTATACGATGACGCGGCAGCAGGCGCGTTCGATTGCAGAGTTGCTTTCTGGCATGTCGAGCTCAGCCTTGAAGGACGTCAAAGATGTTTCAAAGTCGCGTTCCAACACGATGCCATTTGGCTCGATGGTGCTTGAGCGATTGATTGAAATTGGCAAGCCTAAGGATGTTGTCTGTTCAGTTTATGGTGTGCGCGAAGGCTATTTGTTTGCAAAACTGCCGCGCAAAAAGGCCAAGCTGGATGCGTTGCTGTCGTCGTGTTGGGATTTCGCGCGGCGCTATGCGCGCTCGCCTGAACATGAACTGGAGCTGTGTGATTGGACGGACCAGCTGTTTGGGGAGGGGCGGCTCAAAGAAAGCGAAGACGAAAAGCGCTTGCGCTATGCGGCGTGTTTGTTGGCTGACATTGGCTGGCGGGCACACCCTGATTACCGAGCAGATCGTTCGATGAGCATGATTTCACAGGCAGCGTTCGTGGGGATTGATCACCCTGGCCGTGTGTTCCTCGCCCTTACGATCTTCTATCGCTATGAAGGCGAAGCGATGAAAGATGATTTGACGCGCTTGTTGAGTGAACAAGACATGGAGCGTGCTCATCTCCTGAGCTCGATTTTCAGGTTGGCTTATATTCTTTCGGCAGCGATGCCGGGCATGTTGCCGCGCATTGGTTTGAAACTCGAAAGCAATAAGACGCTCACACTTCACTTGCCTGAGAAGTTGAAAGACTTGATGGGCGAACGCGTTGAGAAGCGTTTGGCCAGCCTGGCATTTGAAATGGGCCGCAGCCCACGGGTTTCAATTGGTGGTGAAAAGTAAATTCACTTTCGGATGATTTGAGCGCGGCCTTGTTCCAAGCCAATCATAGCTTGACCAGCCTTTAAGGCGAGGGCCACATCTCCAAACACATTTCGGCGCCAGCCATGCAGGGCTGGGACATCAGCTGCGTCAGACACTGCAATTGCATCAATATCTGCGCTCGACGCCAAAAGTTTTGGCGCAATGCCTTCGCGCTCGCTTACAATTTTGAGAGCGAGTTTCAGCACTTCTGCAGCGGCTTCCTGTGACGTCGACATTTCTTCGCCGCGGCCTTTGGGTGGCGGAATGGTTGCGGGATCACGTGCCAAGCCTTCGGCGATGGCGATGAGAATGCCTTTTCCAATGCTGGAATCCGCCGAGCCTTTTGGCAGCAAACGAAGCTGCTGCATGGCCTCTTTGGTTTGCGGAACCTGAATCGCAATTTCGCCGACGGCATCGTCTTTGAGAATGCGGCCGCGCGGCACATTTTTGGTCTGCGCTTCACGTTCGCGCCAGGCGGCAACTGCCATCAATGCGGCTTGCTGCTTTTTGGATTGAATGCGGGCCTTGATGCGACGCCAGCTTTGTTCGGGGTCTACGCGGTAATTGCTGGCATCGGCCAGTTCAGCCAGTTCGCCTGCAAGCCAATCGCCGCGATTTTCCTTGTCGATCTGCGCTTTGAGTTTTTCATAAACCACGCGCAAATGGGTGACGTCCGACAAGGCGTAGGCGAGTTGCTTGTTGGTGAGGGGGCGTCGTGACCAGTCGGTGAATTGCGAAGACTTGTCAATCTGTGCGCCCACCAGTTTGCGGACGATGGCTTCATAACCGACTTGATCGCCAAAGCCACAGACCATTGCAGCAATCTGTGTATCGAACACAGGTGTCGGCACAAGGTCGGCAAGGTTGACGAGAATTTCAATGTCTTGTGACGCAGCGTGAAACACTTTCAGCACTGCGGAGTTGGCCATCAGGTCAAAGAAGGGCTTGAGATCAATGCCTGCTGCCAAAGGGTCAATCAGTGCGGAGTGAGTTTCACCTGCAATTTGGATCAAGCAAAGTTTGGGATAGTAAGTCGTTTCACGCAGAAATTCTGTATCAACGGTGATGTAGCTGTCGTTTGAAACTTGATCGCAGAAACCTGCAAGGTCGGCCGTGGTCGTGATGAGGGTAAGATCAGGAGCGTTTGTCATGTTTCTTACGCCCGACCAAAGACGCGATGGAAAATCGTGTCGACGTGTTTGGTATGATAGCCGAGATCAAACAGCGCTTCGAGTTCTGCATCACTCATCAGGCTTGAAACGTCTTTGTCGGCTTTGAGCAGGGGCAGAAACTGGCCTTCGCCGCGCCACACTGGCATGGCGTTGCGTTGCACGGCTGCGTAGGAGTCTTCGCGCGACATTCCTTTTTGTGTGAGCGCCAGCAGCACACGCTGCGAATGCACGAGGCCGCCCAAACGGTCCAAGTTCTTTTGCATGTTTTCAGGATAGACCAAGAGCTTGTCGATCACGCCCGTCAAGGCGGCGCAGGGCAAAATCTAAATGCACCGTGGCGTCGGGCCCGATGCCACGTTCCACTGACGAATGGGAAATATCGCGTTCATGCCACAGCGCCACATTTTCCATGGCGGGGATGGCCGCAGACCGCACAAGGCGGGCAAGGCCTGTGAGATTTTCTGTCAGTACCGGATTGCGCTTGTGCGGCATGGCCGACGAGCCTTTTTGACCGGGCGAGAAAAATTCTTCTGCCTCCAACACTTCCGTGCGTTGCAGGTGGCGAATTTCGGTGGCCAAGCGTTCTACCGATGAGGCGATAACACCCAACACTGAAAAGAACATGGCATGGCGGTCGCGGGGAATGACTTGTGTTGAGATAGGCTCAATCGCAAGACCAAGCTTTTCGGCCACGTGGGCTTCAACTGATGGGTCAATGTTGGCGAAAGTGCCAACGGCACCTGAGATGGCGCAGGTTGCCACTTCCTTGCGCGCGAAGATCAAGCGTTCCTTAGCGCGTTGAAACTCTGCGTGGGCGTAGGCCAGTTTGAGGCCAAAGGTGATGGGTTCAGCATGAATGGCGTGGCTGCGGCCAATGCAGGCCGTCATCTTATGTTCGAAAGCCCGACGTTCCAAAGCCGCGAGGAGGGCGTCCAGATCTTTCAGCAGAAGATCAGCGGCCCGGGTGAGTTGGATGTTGAATGTGGTGTCCAACACGTCTGACGAAGTCATGCCTTGGTGCACGAAACGGGCTTCTGGCCCGACGATTTCAGAGAGATGCGTCAGAAACGCGATGACGTCGTGTTTGGTGACGGATTCGATTTCGTCGATGCGCGCCACATCAAACTCTGCGTTGCGTCCCTTTTCCCAAATCACGCGCGCGGCTTCTTTCGGAACAATGCCTAATTCTGCCATCTTATCAGCAGCATGAGCTTCAATTTCAAACCAAATTCTGAAGCGTGTTTCCGGCGCCCAAATCTGGGTCATGTCTTTGTGGGAATAGCGGGGGATCATTGGCAAACCTTTGTTTGCGCTGGCCTTAGCAAATGTGGCGGGAGGAGGCGAGTCGCAATCTGAATGGGCGATTATTCAGGTGAAAGGCTGCCATTGCGCCATTGGTACCACGCATAGGGTTGCTTTTGCAGGTCGCCAGATGCGTTAAACCGGATGGGGCCGATGATGCTTTGTACTTCGTTGCCAGAACTCAACCAGTTGGCCATGCCGCGTGTGTCATTGACGTTGCGGGCGTTGGCTGCGGCTGCAAACACCTCAACAGCTGCATAAGCCGCAAGCGTTGCGCCTTCGGTAGACGTGAGTTTTGACGCGCGTTGTGGATCTGCCACTGTCACGTTGTCTTGCAGGAATGTGATGCGCGCACCATCGGTGGTGTCGCCAGCGCGCGTGCCATAGGTTTCAGATTGGAGCAAATCTGGTCCGTAGAATTTGGCATTGACGTTTAGTTTGCGAATGTCTTTTGCCATGGTTGCAGCGTCGGCTGGTTGCAAGGCGAAATAGACAGCTGTCGCAACACTCAGTGCATCATTCGCAGGTAATTTTGTATCTCCGGTTTTGATGACGATGGTCTTGGCGTCGGGCAGAGCAGTGCTGAAACGATTGGCAATGGCTGATGTTTCTGCCTGTTGATCGGTGATGACGAAAACTTCAGCGCTTTGACCCTCGGCCTTTATGCGGTCAGCTGCGACAGCGGCCTGTAAATCATCACGGCCCGTGAGTCGAAAGACATTCCAAAGATTTTTCGATGTGAGGTCGGGTGATGTGACGCTTGGGTTCATCATCAATATACCGGCATTCAAATAGGTTGGTGCGGCGGCAAGACTGGCGCTGGTGCAAAAATGCCCGACGACCATGCGCACATCTTTGCCGACAAATGTCTTGGCAACGTCGACAGCGCGTTTGGCATCGCAACCATCGTCGCCCTCTACCAATACCAAGTTTTCGCCGTTGATACCGCCCTGGGCATTGATCTGAGATACCGCTGCAGCTGCGCCAGTGCGAAGCTCATTGCCATAGGTGTTATTTTGTCCACTAAACGGACCCGCGACGCCGATGAAAATGTCAGCTTGAGCTGGCAGTGTCAGAGCGACAAGCGAAAAGAGGACATAGAGGTGGCGCAAGGACGACTCCAGATTTTCACAGTCCACAGGCTATTGCCCAAGCGAGGTCACTGCAAGACACAATAAAAAACCGCCCGGATATCTCCGGGCGGTTCATTCTGGCGAACCAGAATTAGATATTACATGGCATTTTCAATGTAGGTGAATGTGCCATCAGCCTGCTTCGTCCAGGTGTAGAGAACGTAGTCAGGACGCGTAATGTCGCCCTTTTCGTTATAGCCAATGTCACCAATGGCTGTGGACCATGGTCCGCTGGCCTTGATGGCAGCTGCAACAGCTTGTGCGTCATCCGACTTGCCAACTTTTTGGGCGGCGGCGGCAACGATCTGCAAAGCAGCGTAGCTGTAGAGTGTGTAGGCTTCTGGTTCGAAACCAGCGGCGCGGAACTTCTCAACGAGTTCCTTGGCTTTTGGGTTCTTGCGTGGGTCTGGAGCAAAGGTCATCAATGTGCCTTCAACGGCTGGGCCTGCAATCGAGGACAGTTCGTTGGAGACGATGCCGTCGCCTGACATGAAGGTCGCGGTCAAGCCAGCGTCAGCAGCTTGGCGCTTCAACAGGCCGAACTCTGTGTGGAGACCACCGAAGTAAACGAAAGATACGCCTGCATCCTTCATCTTGGTGATAAGGGCTGAGAAGTCCTTGTCGCCAACGTTGACGCCTTCATATACGGTTTCCGTTACGCCAGCTGCGTTTGCAGCCTTCTTGGTTTCGTCAGCAAGACCTTGGCCATATGGCGTCTTATCATGCAGAACGGCAACCTTGGCATCCTTGAAGTTCTTGGCAATGTAGTTGCCAGCAACTGCACCTTGTTGGTCATCGCGACCGCAGGTCCGGAATGTGTTCCACAGACCACGTTCGGTCAGTGTTGGGTTGGTGGCGGATGGGGTGATTACCAATACGCCGTTTTCTGCATAAACTTCCGAAGCAGGAATGGTCACGCCCGAGTTGAAGTGACCAACAACGTATTTCACGCCGTCAGCAACGAACTTGTTGGCAACCGAAACGCCTTGCTTGGCATCCGACACGTCGTCACCGAAGGTCAGCTTGATCATTTCGCCGTTGATACCGCCAGCGGCATTGATGTCTGCAGCAGCTTGTTCAGCGCCCTTTTGGAGCTGAGCACCGAAAGCAGCGTTTGGACCCGTGAGGGGACCAGCAACGCCGATAAGGATGTCTGCCCAAGCAGCACCAGAAACAGCCAACATGGCCGTGAGCGCGAGGCCCGACATAAGGATTTTCTTCATTTCACAACTCCCTGTGTGTGAGATTTAGGGTCTAGGATTTGTCCCTTCGCGATGTGTCAATGCACACCACTTAGGAACCAAGATTTGCTGATTTTTCAGCAAATGTCACGCTGAATCAGTCATGAATTTGGATGCTTTCACGACAGACTAGACGAATGGTTAAATCAGGCCTTTCCACGCCAGCTGAAAGGCGACGCTTTTTCGTAGAGCCAGTGATATTGGCGGGTCATCTGATTGGTGCGGGTGAAGCGATAACCGAGAAATGCAACCACAGCCAAAAGCAAGCGTGTCCAGCAGATAGCGATGAAACGCTGATGAATTGGGCTTCATACAAGGCAAAATGCAGAAAACGCGCGCCGCAACCCAAAAGCAGAACTGCCGCAACGCAAATTCCAAATTGGCTTCCAATCCTCGCAATTGAACGTCCTGTCATCCATGCGCGCACCGACACAGAGGGCAAACAGATTCACCGTAGGATTCACCGGTTTGAAAAGCTTGGCCAGAAATTATATCCATCAACATTTTGTCATGCTCCTCAGTGGCCGCTGCCTTCAAGATAGGCAGCGCGCACCTCTGGATTTGCGAGAAGTTCTTTGCCCGTGCCATTCATGGTGATGTTGCCGTTGACCATGACGTAGCCACGGGTGGCCAGTTTCAAAGCGGCAAAAGCATTTTGCTCCACGATGAATACCGTCAAGCCCTTGGTTTGGTTCAACACACGAATGGCGTCAAAAATCTGCTTTACGATGATCGGCGCCAGTCCCAACGAGGGCTCATCGAGAAGCAACAATTTTGGACGTGCCATGAGTGCGCGTCCGATTGACAGCATTTGTTGTTCGCCACCGGACAATGTGCCGCCGCGTTGATTGATGCGTTCTTTGAGGCGCGGGAACAGTTTGAAGACTTCTTCTGACGTCTTCATCGAAGTGTTTCAAGTTATCGAGGCTGGCGCCCATTTGCAGATTTTCGCGCACTGTCATGCGACCGAAAATCCGGCGTCCTTCAGGCGACTGTGAAATGCGCAGGCGGGCGATTTCGTGGGTTGGCATTTTGGTGATGTCTTGTCCGTCAAACATGATTGAGCCGTGCCGCGCTTGTGGGCTGCCGCAAATCGTCATCATCAAAGTTGATTTGCCTGCGCCATTGGCACCGATCATCGCAACGATTTCACCCTTGTAGACATCAATATCGATGCCTTTGAGTGCTTGGATATTGCCATAGAAGGTTTGCACGCCACGGGCTTTCAAGCAGGGGTTCTGATGCTGGGTTCGACGCCATTATTTACGCCCCTTGGTCTTGGTCGCTTTGGCACTGTCGCGCGCCAGCTTTTTGGCTTGTGATACCCAGCTTTCACGGGCGATACGTCCGTCGAATTCGAGGTAGCGCTCGGCTTCTACGATATCGGCTTTTTTCCAGTCGGCGATTTGCGCAAAGGTGCGCACTCCGTGGCGGTTGAGTTTGCCTTCATTGACGGGGCCGATGCCGACGATGAGTTTCAGATCATCTTTCGCCGCACGTACAGTTTTCTTGGCTGGTGTTGCAGCTTTGGCAACAGGTGTCGACGCTGGTCTTGGTGTTGATACCAACGCAACAGGAGTTGCTGCAGCGACAATTTTTTTGGCTGTTGGGAGTGCCACTATCTGGCCGGCTTCATCTTCGTCAACGCCCAGATAGGCTGCGATGACCTTGGGATCATTCTTGACGTGATCGGGGTTGCCGTCGGAAATTTTTGTTCCGTATTCCAACACCACGATGTGATCAGAAATGCCCATGACCACGGACATGTCGTGCTCAATCAACAGAATTGACGTTCCCGTATCCTTGCGGATTTCTTTGAGCAGCGTGTTCAGTTCCTGGGACTTGCGTGGGTTGAGACCAGCGGCCGGTTCATCAAGGCAGAGCAATTCTGGATCGGTGCACATGGCGCGCGCAATTTCCAAACGGCGTTGCGCGCCATAGGGCAAGTCACCCGCGGGCTGGTCTGCGCGATCATAAAGGCCAATGCGTTTCAGCCATTCACCTGCCTTTTGCATCGAAGCTTCTGACTTCTTGCGATATCCCGCAAGGCCAAACAATCCGCCGATCGTGTAGCCTGAGGCTTTCATCAATGGTGTGTGTTGTGCCACCAACAGGTTTTCCAGCAGCGTCAGGCCAGAGAACAAGCGAATGTTCTGGAACGTGCGGGCCACCTTGGCGTCACGGTTGACTTGGAAATCAGGCATGCGTTCCAGCAAATAGCTTTCGCCATTGCTGCGGTTCATTTTCATCATGCCGGAGGTTGGTTTGTAAAAACCGGTGATGCAATTGAACACAGTGGTTTTGCCAGCACCGTTAGGGCCGATGAGGGCGGTGATTTCGCCTCGCTTGGCTTCAAAGCTCAGATCATTGACGGCAACGAGGCCACCAAAAATCATGGAGACATGATCGACAGCAAGAATAGCGTCGGATTTTGCTGGATTGGATGTGGTCATCTTAACCGTGACCTTCCTTGGAGAATGCGCCAGAGATTGATTTGTGATCCGCATGCAAGAATGCAGTTGGTTCACGCGTGCCAACAAAACCACGTGGCTTGTAAAGCATGACAACAATCATCGCCATTCCGAAAATCAACATGCGATAAAGCTCTGGGGTGAAGTCCTTGCCGAAGATTTCCTTGAGGAAGTCGAGTTGACGCAGCAATTCAGTGCCACCGACCATCACAATTGCGGCGACCGCGATACCGCCGAAGGAACCCATGCCACCAAGTACGACAATGGCAAGGATGACCGCGGATTCAAGGAACACAAAACTTTCGGGTGACACGAAACCTTGGCGCACTGCGAAGAATGCTCCGGCAAAGCCACCGAACATGGCACCGATTGCGAAGGCCGTCAGTTTTGTTGTCGTCGTGTTGATGCCTAAAGAACGGCAGGCGATTTCGTCTTCACGAAGCGCTTCCCAAGCGCGTCCAATGGGCAAGCGACGCAGCTTGAGCGTTACGTAGCCCGTCAAAATCACAAGTGCCAAAATCAGATAATACAGGAAGATTTTGTAATAGGCTGAGGACATCGGTAGTCCGAAGCTTGCGGCAAAACCATCAGGCTTGGCGTTGAATTCGTAAACACCAAACAATGTTGCCTTGGCAATGCCAGAAATGCCGAAGGTGCCTTTGGTTACAGCTGTCCAGTTGATCAACACTAGGCGGATGATTTCACCAAATGCGAGTGTGACGATTGCCAGATAGTCACCGCGCAAGCGCAATACTGGAAAGCCCAGTAACACGCCCCAGAAGCCCGCAAGAATGCCTGCGAGCGGCAGCAAAACCCAGAATGACAATCCGAAATGAGACGAGAGCAGGGCGTAAGAATAGGCACCAACAGCGTAGAATGCGACATAGCCCAAATCGAGCAGCCCGGCCAGACCGACGACGATGTTCAGCCCCCAGGCCAACATCACGTAAATCAGAATTTGAACGCCGAAATTATCAACCCATTTCAGTGAGCCGTTGACGCCAACAAGCATCAATACGACGGGTGGGTATAGGAGCAAGAACGCCAGAGCCAGCTTGCCACGGTTGGCCCTAAACCAGCTTTCTGGCGCGTCGGAAGCTACTTTTACGGCAGCCTTGGCGGCCTTTCGCGCAGCCATTGCGGGCGCAATATAGGCCGACATGATGAAGCGGAAAACCATAGTTGCGCGCGACCACAATGGCCAACAAACCCCAGCGTTGAAGCAAGATCAATTCATTGCGGATGTTCTGGTCAGTTTTGAAGCCAATCAGCAAAACAAACAGGCCGAGTGCTATTAGTCCAGCATAAAACGCGTCGCGCAGGGCTTTCTGGATGTTGGTTTCTTGGACTTCAGGCGCTGTGGACATGATTAAACTTTTTCCACTTCAGGACGCCCGAGAATTCCGGACGGCATAAAGATCAGGACAATTGCGAGAATGCAGAATGCAGCAACGTCTTTGTAGTCGATGGAGAAATAGGCCGACCACATGGCTTCGATCAATCCGATCAACAGATCCACCCAGAACTGCGCCGGGCAATGAACCAATGCCACCGAGTACGGCTGCCGTGAAAGCCTTAACGCCGGGCACAAAGCCGTCCGTGAAAACGATCACGCCGTAATAGGTGAGGTAAAGTGTGCCAGCGACTGCGGCTAGTGCAGCACCCATGATGAAGGTGATGGAAATTGTTTTATCGACGTCAACGCCAAGCAAGGCCGCCATTTTACGATCTTGTTCACAGGCACGTTGGGCACGGCCCAATGGTGTGCGGTGAACGATGTACCAGAACACGGCAAGCAGAACCGTTGTTACAAGGACAATCAAGATCTGCTTCCAGGAAATTTGCACGTTTTCAGACAGTGAAATGTTGCCCGAGACCAATGACGGGAATGGGCTTGTTGCGTGGGCCTTGCGACACTTGCAGGAAGTTTGAAAGCGCAATCGACATGCCGATTGCGGTAATCAATGGCGCCAGGCGGAAAGAGCCGCGCAATGGTTTGTAGGCCACGCGTTCAATCGTCCAATTCCATAAACTGGTAAGGACGACGGCAATCGCCATCATGACGATGAGCGCCACGGCAACGGGAATGCCTGAAAAAAACGACGTAAGAGCGAGAAAAACGATCAAGGCCATGAAGGCACCAAGGGTGAAAATATCCCCGTGGGCGAAGTTAATCATGCCGATGATGCCATAAACCATCGTGTAGCCGATGGCGATCAATCCATAGATAGACCCTAATGTCAGTCCGTTAATGAGCTGCTGGAAGAAGTATTCCATTTCGCCCCCCTCATGTTACTGACGCAGATGCGCCCTGTCTGTGGCTCATATCGGCCACTTGAACCATGCAATAGAGAAAGGCCTTGACGAATACAAGCGATACAAATGCGACTTTTCGCTCAAACACGACAGGTATTCAGCGGAAATCACCAGTGCAAGTTTCGCGATTCAGCGATTTTACCGCGGGTTATGGGTCTGAATGATTGATGATGGGTTTGACGCTGAGGCAAAACTGTCCTAAACCGATATATATCAAACCAGAATATACTTGAGGTGTCTGTGTGAACGTACGTACACTTTGTCTTGGCTATCTCTCGCTCCGAGAAGCGACGGGCTATGAGATTAAGAAAGACTTTGAAGAGGGCATGTTCTGCCACTTCATGGAGGCAAGCTACGGCTCGATTTATCCGGCACTCAATCAATTGGCGACTGAAGGCCAAGTGACGGTTCGCGAGGAAGAGCAGTCAGGAAAACCCGACAAGAAGGTATATGCCATCACGCCTGATGGTCTTGTGGCCTTGAAAAAGGCACTGGCTGTTCTGCCGACGCGCGACAAATACAAGTCTGAGTTTCTTTTTATTATGTTGTTGCAGCACCACATTGGGGTTGATCACCGTATAGCTGCTATTGAGAAGCAAATTGCTGATCTTAAGGCCGACTTGAGCAACATCACAGAATGCAGGGCGGAAGCCAGCAATGATGAAGCGTCAGAATTTGTGTTGGGTTATGGCGAAGCGGTGCTGACAGCAGGTGTCACATACTTGGAAGATAAGCTCGCAAAATACTTGGCGGCAAGTGCCAAGAAAGCTGCCGAATGATTTTTGGATCAAGGGAAGGTAACATGATGCGGAACGTTGTTGTTATTGCCGGTTTGGCGGGATATGTTGTTGTCGAGTACGGCAGTGTTGCATGCAGCTGAAAATGAACCAGCTCCGGCAGCCGTGCAATTCAGCACCGTCAATTTCCGTGATCGTGGCGCAGAAGAAAAAGATTGCTGAAGATCTCGTCGTGACTGGCAGTTTTGCTGCTGGTGCAAATGTCATCATGTCGCCGCTGGTCAGTGGTTATGCTGTTGTGGAAATTCTCGCTGAAGAGGGTGACAACGTTAAGGAAGGGCAAGTTTTGGCCCGCCTCGATTCAAACGATGTTGAAATTCAACTGGCACAAAATGCCGCAAGTCTGGCCCGCAATGATGCATTGCAGGCGCAAGCCAAAAATCAAATCGAGCAAGCCAAAATTGGCAAAGATCGTGCGCTGGCTGACTTGAACCGAACGAAGAAATTGCGCTCAACAGGTGTCAGCACGGTTGAACAGTTTGACCAACGTCAAGCTGCCTATGATATTGCAGCATCGCAATTTGAAGTCCTCCAAATTGGCATTGGTGACTGCAAAAGCTGATCGTGAAGTAATTGAAGCGCAGCGCAAGGAAATGGAATTGCGCAAAAGCCGGACCGAATTGAAAGCCCCCATTGATGGTTACATCAGTGCGAGGTTGGTTGAGTATGGAACGATCTCCAATTCTGGTGGCGGTGCCATGTTCAATATTGTGGCCAAAGGTCAAGTGAAATTGGTCGCGGAAGTGCCAGAATCGGATTTGCCGAAAGTCAAGAAGGGCCAAAAAGCGTCCATCGCTGTCAATGGCTATGACAAGGCGTTGACAGGTGATGTGGCTTTGATTTCGCCTGAAGTTGACCCAGCCACGCGCATGGGCAAGGCGCACATCAAGTTGGCAGAAGGTGTTCGCATACCATTGGGTGCTTTTGGACGCGCCACGATTTCGCTCGCTGCAGGTGAGGGCGTTGCGTTGCCGTTGACTGCCGTGACGTTTGGCGAAGATGGCCCAACAGTTCAGATTGTCAAAGACGGCAAAGTTGAAGTGCGCAAGGTGATTACCGGGCTTGTCAGCACCACAGAAATTGAAATCACGGATGGCGTAGCGCCCGGAGAAACCTTTGTCGCTCGCGCCGGAAGCTTTGTGCGCCAGGGCGATATCGTGAACCCTGTTGTCGTGACGGACAGCCGATTAAGGACTAAAATATGAATTGGAATTTCTCAGCGTGGTCAATTCGCAATCCTGTGCCACCCATACTGCTGTTTGCAGTGTTGTTGTTGATGGGCTTGCAGTCGTTTTCGCGTCTGCCGATCACGCAATTTCCAAATATCGACGTGCCGATTATTGCGGTGTCGGTTGGGCAGTCTGGTGCTGCGCCGGCGGAACTTGAATCACAGATAACCAAACGTGTTGAAGATGCGGTTTCTAGTATCGCTGGTGTTAAAAATATCATCTCAACGATGTCAGATGGCACTTCTGTCACGGCTATTGAGTTCCGTCTGGAAGTTCCAACGGATCAAGCGCTTGAAGATGTAAAAGACGCCATTGCAAAAATCCGCAGCGATCTTCCCGGCGGCATTGACGAGCCGATCGTTCAGAAGATCGATGTCGAAGGACAGGCGATTCAAACCTATGCCGTGAAAGCTCCGGGCATGACGCTTGAAGAATTGTCTTGGTATGTCGATGATGTTGTAAAGCGCCAAGTGCAAGGCATTTCGGGTGTAGGCAGAGTTGATCGGTTTGGTGGAGCCAATCGTGAAATACGCGTTGATCTTGATCCCGGCAAAATGCAGGCGCTGGGGCTTACGGCCAGCTACATCAACCAACAGCTGAGTGCGATTAACGCTGACTCGGGTGCAGGCAAAAGTGAAGTGGGTGGAAATGAGCAAGCCATCCGCACTTTGGGTGGCGCGCGTGATCTTGAAAGTTTGAAAGACACCACAATTCCATTGCCTGGTGGCAATCAAATCAAGCTGCGTGATCTTGCTGTGGTCACCGACACAACAGAAGAACCGCGCTCATTTGCACGGTTTAATGGCGATGCCGTCGTGACCTTCGCAATTTTCCGCGCCAAAGGCTCAAGTTCAGTTGATGTAGGCAACCGCGTTGCAGCTGAAGTGTTGAAGCTCGACAATGCCAACGACGCCGTAAGCTTCTCACTCGTTGATGATACGGTATTTTCGATTTACGGTAATTATGTTGCTGCCATGGAAGGCCTGATTGAAGGCGCTATCCTTGCCATCATTGTGGTTTTGATCTTCTTGCGTGACTGGCGCGCGACGTTGATTTCGGCGGTGTCGCTGCCGCTGTCAGCGATCCCCACATTTTGGGCGATGGACATGTTGGGCTTCTCGCTCAACCTGGTGTCATTCCTCGGCATCACCTTGGCGACGGGTATTCTGGTTGATGACGCGATTGTGGAAATTGAAAACATTGCGCGGCACATGCGCATGGGCAAATCCGCTTATCGCGCTTCGATGGATGCTGCGGATGAAATCGGCCTCGCGGTGATTGCGATTACGTTCACCATTGTTGCTGTGTTCGTGCCAGTGTCGTTCATGGGTGGGATTGTCGGTCAATACTTCAAGCAGTTTGGCATGACCGTCGCAGTGGCTGTATTGTTCTCACTGCTAGTGGCGCGATTGATTACGCCGATGATGTCGGCCTACCTGATGCGGTCTCATGGCCATGAAGAAGAAAAGCCGGGTTTGATTTTGCGCGGCTATATCAAGTTGCTGCGGTTCTTGAATTGGGCACCGACGCTTACGCATGAACGCATCAAGTTCGTGCCAGCGGGCCATGTTTGGCAGCCACGTTTCATGAGCTATGTCACGATTGTGTTGGCGTTCTTTATTCTTATCGCCTCGACATGGTTGATCCCGCTTTTGCCAACGGGGTTCATCCCACGCGGCGATGAATCTCGTTTTGTTCTTGGGCGTAGAATTGCCACCGGGATCGCGGCTTGAAGAAACGCTGAAAGTCACTGAAGGCATGGCTGCTACCATTCGCAAGAATTCAGATGTGAGCCACGTGTTTGTGCTTGGCGGCTCGTCACCCACAGGTGGTTTGGAAGCACGCTATGCCTCGATCTTTGTCAATCTCAACAAGCGTGATCATGGTTTGGTGTCGGGCATTGCAAATAGTTTTGTAGGCGGCATCAATGGGCTGTTGGGCACTGCAATTCCAAAAATGAAAACCAATGGGCGTGAGACACCACAGTGGGAGGTTGAAAATGCAGTTTTGCCAAGGCTTGCGGATTTGCCCGATGTGCGGTGGTATAAAGTGACTGATCGCAACACGCGCGAAATTGAATTCAACATGTTGTCAGACGATCCGCAGGCTTTGGCTGCTGCCGTTGGAAAACTGGAAGCGGCCTTGCGGCAGGAACCGATTTTGCGCTCTGTCATGGGCATTGGCGCACTTGAACGTCCGGAAGTGAAAATTGTGCCGCGCATGGAAGAAGCGGCAAAACTTGGCATTACGTCTGCGCAAATT
This sequence comes from uncultured Alphaproteobacteria bacterium, assembly GCA_963850355.1. Lineage (GTDB taxonomy): Bacteria > Pseudomonadota > Alphaproteobacteria > Rhizobiales > Aestuariivirgaceae > Aestuariivirga. The sequence goes on along the minus strand of CAWKKP010000007.1, from coordinate 79,840 downwards.
TCGCAAGCCGTGCGCGTGGCCATGATTGGTGATTTTGATCCACTGCTCGCCAAGTTCAATGCTGAAGGCAGGTTGCTGCCGATTCGCGTGCAAACGCCTGAATCAGCACGCACGCAGTTCAGCGACCTTACAAATTTGCGCATCACCACCAGTACGGGATCAACTGTTCCTCTTTCTTCAGTTGCTGAAGTGACATTCAGCCAAGGTCCAAGTTCGATCAAGCGTTTGAACCGCCAACGCCAAGCAACCATCGGTGCTGACATCATGCCGGGCACAGAGCTTGGCACGGCTTCGGCACGCATTGTTGAAGTTGCGAAGACGCTGAACTTCCCGGCAGCTGTCAAAATTCAGGAGAGTGGTGACGCGGAAATTCAGGGTGACATCAATCGTGAATTTGTGAAAGCGGCTAGCCTCGGTATTGTATTGATGCTTGGCGTGTTAATTTTGCTGTTGGGTAACGTCTTCCAACCCTTTGCGATTTTGCTGTCACTGCCGCTGTCAATTGGTGGCGTGGTGATTGCGCTGTTGGCGACGGATCGCGCGTTCTCCATGCCCGTCATTATCGGCATGTTGATGCTGATCGGTATCGTGGCGAAGAACGGCATCATGCTCGTCGACTTTGCTGTTGAACGAGTGAAACACGGCAAAGGGCGCTTGGAAGCGATTGTTGATGCAGGCCGTAAGCGGGCTCGCCCCATTGTGATGACGACGCTGGCCATGGGTGCAGGCATGTTGCCCTCGGCCATGGGCATTGGTGAAGGTGGTGAGTTCCGCTCGCCAATGGCCATTGCGGTGATCGGCGGCTTGATTGCAGCAACATTCCTCAGCCTTATCTTCGTGCCGTCGTTCTACATTGTGATGGATGATCTGGCGCATTTGTTCCGCTGGATTTTTGGCCGCTTTATTGGTGCTACCGATGAGGCACCGCAAGCATCCGTTGAAGAACTGGCGGTGCAGCAATCACGGACAGAACAGGCACTTGAGCATCTGGCCGACAAGATTGAGGATATTGAAGACGCTGTGTGGCAAGCGTCGCCTGAAAGCCGCAGAATAGATTTACGATAAAGTTTGAAGGCCTTGGGCGATGCGGCTCAAGGCCTTTTCCAATTCAGTTTCGCTGGTGGCAAATGACAGGCGCAAAGAGTTGGGCGCACCAAAGGCTGAGCCTGGAACCGTAGCGACACCATGCACGTCAAGCAACCAGTCACAGAGTTCGTCCACGTTTGCGATGGTGTGATTGCCAGCCTTTTTGCCGAGGAATGCTGAGACGTCTGGAAAGGCATAAAACGTGCCGGGGATGTCTGCGATTTTTATGCCGGGCATGGCACGTAGTCGGTCGATGACCAAATCGCGTCGACGTTGATAGGCTTTCCGCATTATCTCAACATCATCGCGAGGACCGTTCAGCGCCGTTATCGCCGCGCGTTGCACAAAGGCATTGGCACCTGCAGAAATAATACTCTGCATGCGCGCCATCGCTTTTGCCACAGGTTCTGTTGCAGCAGCATAGCCCAAGCGCCAGCCGGTCATGGCAAAGCCTTTGGAAAAACCATTGAGGGTGATCGTGCGCTCTAACATGTCGGGCAGAGTGCCGAAGGACGTTATCGTGCCTTCGAATAGGATGTATTCATAGATCTCATCGGCAAGCACCAACATGTGGGGATGACTGCGTACCACATCGGCAATGGCCGAGAGCTCAGAGTGGGTCCAAACTGCACCTGTTGGATTACAGGGCGAGTTGACGATGAGGAGTTTTGTAGCGGGTGTAACCGCTTTGGCAATGCGACTGGCCGGAACTTTGTAGTTTTCTGAAACATTTGAAGACAACACCACAGGTGTGCCGCCAGCAAATTTGACACTGGCTTCATAGGACACCCAATAGGGTGCCAGTATGATCACTTCATCGCCGGGGCCGACGACTGAGAGAATGGCGTTGTTGATGGCTTGCTTCACGCCGTTTGCAACGACAATTCCGTTTGCCGGATAGTCCAAACCATTTTCACGCTTCAGTTTTTGTGAAATCGCTTCCTTCAATTCTGGAATGCCTGCAACGGGTGCGTAATGGGTGTGTCCATTTTCCAATGCTTCGGTTGCTGCATCGCGGATATGTTTTGGCGTGTCGAAATCAGGTTCACCCAAAGTGAGCGCGACTACGTCATGGCCTTTGGCACGCAGTTCTCTGTGTGCGTTGGGACATGCGGATGATCGCACCTTCATCGGCCGTGGAAGCGCGAGAGGACAGGGCGGCTGTAATATCAAATTGCTTGCTCATGGCGCTCCTATGCCAGCTTGGCCTTGCGGCGTCGAGGGTAGGGGGCTAAGTCGTGGCAATGAAAAAGTTGATCCTTGCATTGAGCTGCGTTGCCCTTGTGGCGTGTACCCAAAAAGACAGTGGTGTGCGTGTTTCAGCCGAAAAGCCTGTTGCACCGGCACCCGCGCCAATTGCCAAGGCGCGATCAGAGCCGATTTTCTATAATGGTAAAACCTATCAACTGCGATTTGCGCCGACAAAAGGTGGGGCTTACAGCATGGCCGTGGGTGGCATGTCAGGGCAGCAGGAAAAAGACGCTGTTGCTGTTGCAACGTCATCGCTTCGCTATTTTGCTTGCCCCGATGGCAAAACTGGCAAATTAACTGATCAGCCCAATTACGTTGAAGGTTCATGGAAAATGTCCGCCCGCTGCGGCTGAGGATAACTTCGCAACCTACTTTTCTTTCGACACCAGAATGGGCTAGAGACGGGTGACGGGGACATTATGACAAAGACAATAATTAAACTGACAATGCAACTGCTTGCGTTTTTGTGGATGACGTTGTCCGTCATCGCTCAAGAAGCCACGCCAGCACCTGCGCAACCTGCAACAGCTTCTCTAACAGTAGCGACCAGGGTCTTGCCACCCTTCATCATTACGGGTGGAGATTCATATGTCGGGTTTTCTGCCGAATTGTGGAACGAGTTGGCCAAACGCAGCAATATTTCTTTCAATTGGAAAGAAACGGCAAATGTAAAAGAGATTTTAGCCGCCGTTGAAACTGGTCAAGCACAAGTTGGCATCGCCGCTATTTCGGTTACATCAGAGCGTGAACAGAAATTTGATTTCTCGCAACCGATGTTTGAGAGTGGATTGCAGGTTTTAGTCCCATCGACGAATGATGAAGGTTTTTCGTTCCGCCGCTTGTTGGGTACTTTTACGACCGGGGCCATGCCGTATCTACTTGGCATTCTTGGCGCTGTTGATTTTGGTGCCGGGACATTTGGTTTGGTGGGCTGAGCGGAAACATGACTCTTCGCCATTTTCGAAGCACTACCTCCCTGGGGTTTTCCAGGCCATGGGGTGGGCGTTGTCGGCAGCGGCCGGACAGCAAAACGACACGCCCCATTCCAAGTTAGGGCGTTTTACGGCCATTGCGGCAATTTTTATCAGCTTGCTGTTTCTGACGTTCTGGCAAGCAGAATTGACGTCAAGCTTTACTGTGCAACAATTGCAGGGCGGCATTCAGGGCCCAGAAGATTTGCCCGGCAAGAATATTGGAACAACAGCGGGTTCAACTTCGGCTGCTTGGTTGAAAGAACATGGCGCAAAGGTCACGGAATTTCAAAAGATTGATCAAGCTTATGGAGCCCTTGAACAAGGCAGTCTTGATGCTGTTGTATTTGATGCGCCTGTGTTGCTTTATTACGCTGCCAACTCAGGTCGCGGCAAAGTGCGTGTCGTTGGGCCAATCTTCAAGAAGGAAAATTATGGCATCCTTTTTCCACGGGGTTCTGAATTGCGTAAGACCGTAAATTCCGCTTTGCTCAAAATGCGTGAAGACGGAACCTATGACCGTTTGTATAATACGTGGTTTGGTCAGCGTTAACGCTGAAATTGGCTGGGTCTTGTGTGAAGTTGGTGTGTGTTTGGCTTTTGCTTGACAGATATGGGATGCCAGCGGCATACACCGCCCGCGTTCCAATTGCGTCCCTTGCAGTTGGTGTGTTGACGACTGACGCGATTCGGGAGAGTGTCCCGAGTGGCAAAGGGGGGGGACTGTAAATCCCCTGCTTTACGGCTTCGTAGGTTCGAGTCCTACCTCTCCCACCATCGCTTTTTCGGAGGCGGTACGGATCGAAAGTCAGTGTGTTGTTTGGATGTGCGGGTGTAGCTCAATGGTAGAGCAAGAGTTTTCCAAACTCAAGACGAGGGTTCGATCCCCTTCACCCGCTCCACCCTTCGCTTTCTGCGCAAGTTCAGTTGGCACGCCAAACCGGCGACGTGTCCACCGAAGCTTTAGCGAAGGTGGAAGGCTGGGCTGAATACCGCGAGCTTCGGCTGGCACGCCATTCGCCCAACTTAATTCGCCTTCATAACCTCTTGCAGTGACCGCGGAATTTTTCTATTCAGCCGCCACTTTCGATTTAACGGAGAACCGTCATGGCCAAAGAAAAATTCAACCGCGACAAGCCCCATTGCAACATTGGCACGATTGGCCACGTTGACCATGGCAAGACGTCACTGACGGCAGCAATCACCAAGGTGCTTGCTGAATCGGGCGGTGCGACGTTCATGGCCTATGACATGATTGACAAGGCGCCTGAAGAAAAGGCCCGTGGTATTACGATCAACACCGCCCACGTTGAATATCAAACAAAGGCACGTCACTATGCCCACGTGGATTGCCCAGGCCACGCTGACTATGTGAAGAACATGATCACGGGTGCTGCGCAAATGGACGGTGCAATCTTGGTTGTGTCGGCTGCTGACGGCCCAATGCCACAAACGCGCGAGCACATTCTGCTGGCCCGTCAGGTTGGTGTTCCAGCGCTTGTTGTGTTCATGAACAAGGTTGACCTGGTTGATGATGCTGAGTTGTTGGACCTCGTTGAAATGGAAGTGCGTGAGCTTCTGTCGTCCTACCAGTTCCCTGGCGATGATATTCCAATCACCAAGGGCTCGGCTGTAGCTGCACTCAACAACGTGACACCAGAAATCGGCCGCGATGCTATTCTCGCTCTGATGAAGACGGTTGACGAATATATTCCACAGCCTGATCGTCCGATTGACTTGCCATTCCTGATGCCGATTGAAGACGTGTTCTCGATCTCGGGCCGTGGCACAGTTGTGACGGGTCGTATTGAGCGTGGCGTTGTGAAGGTGGGCGAAGAAATCGAAATCGTCGGCATTCGCGACACCGTGAAGTCGACGGTGACGGGCGTTGAAATGTTCCGCAAGCTGCTCGACTCCGGTCAAGCTGGCGACAACGTTGGCGCTTTGCTCCGCGGTATTGACCGTGAAGGTGTTGAGCGTGGGCAGATTCTGTGCAAGCCAGGCTCCGTCAAGCCACACAAGAAGTTCAAGGCCGAAGCTTACATTCTGACGAAGGAAGAGGGTGGCCGTCATACGCCGTTCTTTGCCAACTACCGTCCACAGTTCTACTTCCGCACCACGGACGTGACCGGTGTTGTAACCTTGCCAGAAGGCACTGAAATGGTGATGCCTGGCGATAACATCTCGTTTGATGTTGAGCTGATCACGCCAATCGCCATGGAAGAAAAGCTGCGCTTCGCCATCCGCGAAGGCGGCCGCACCGTCGGTGCTGGCGTTGTTGCCAAGATTACTGATTAAGGTAATTGAGCAGAATAACGCGAAGGCCCGGCGAATTGCCGGGGCTTTTTGTTGTTGCTGACGTTAGAAATTGATGCTATCGAAATAGCGGTGGTTGCTTGATTGCGCTGTAAGTAGCAAGATGCTACTTTCGTAATTTTTTCATCAAGTTTGCGATCGCATGAGGTGCAATGATTCCGATTTTTACGTCGCCTATTGCGCGATCAATTTGGGTTCTTCAAAGTCGAACTCACCCGTCGAAACCCCGCAGCCACTGATGGTCAGAGCCATATCTTTCTGCATTCGAATGCAGTAAACAGGTAAATACCGATAGAACCTGCGCACAAAGTTAGTAAAAATGAAGTGGAAATGATAGCAAAAGACCGAGGTCTTCGCGCAATAAGGACAACTATTGCGATGAGAGGAAAAAGAATAATTCCTCCTGTTGACTTCCGCGTCGTAAACTCGGTGCCCGGCAATCTAAATGTAGAAATCACGTAGAACATAAAACACATTGGTGCTAATATGATTGCTGGAATTATTGAAGCCAGTTCCAGCTTTGATCTTGAGCAACCGAAGCGGCCGACAGGCAGATTCCGGCCATCCCGACTAACATGAAATAGTCGGCGATCCTCCAAGGAATGATACCCGAGCCAACGCATACGAACAGATAAGCTAATGCTGCCAGAAGAGCGCCATGAACACATTCAGTCCAGTGAAACCAAAACACATTGTGACGAAGTGATCTCAGCTCTGTTTCGAATAAGTTCATAGATTTTTGATAGTCTTCAAACGATAAAAATTCGACTGCAAAGTTTTGTAATTGTCATCATCATCTGGCACAAATTTGCCTACAGGGTTTTGATATAACTCGTTGTTTGAGATTAAAGTCGTTTGAGTTCGAAATACAAAAGAGGGCGATGACTACGCACCGCCCTCTTGATTTGGATTATTGTGATACAGCCAGCGCCGGATTCAAAATGATTGAGGTTAGAACACGCCGTGGTTCCGGTATCGATTGTCACTGAAACAGCGTGCATTTGTTTTTCACCGGGCACTTGAAGCGAAATGACGTTTGGTACCTTCGTTGGGAAGGGACGACCGCTGGAGTAGGTATGGCTGTCACCGTAGACCAGCAAAACGGGTTTGCCGAACTTCGCAGCATTGTCCATGATTGCTTTTCCGACATTGTGTAACCCGTTGGCGATCCAGCTTTCGCGCCTTAGATGGTCCATCGGCTGCCATGTTGGTCTGCATGGGATAACGAGCGCCTTTGATGTTAGCTGATCTCGCTGATCCTTACGTCTTTTCCGAGAAAATTTGCGCTTCGGCCTCAGATCGCGGATTTCAAAATTGTTGGCGGACCCTGCACCGTGACGGTACCACATGGCGCCTTGTTGCTAAGCGGGATTACTCAGGATAGCCCTCGCGACTGTAACTTCCATGATTTGTCTGCTCTGGAAGACTTTGTTTCAGGCGCAGTTGAAGGGCATCATGGGGCCGGAGATCGAAGTCGCGTCAATTGCAGCGCCTTGGGCAAACTCAAGGCGAGCCAAAATCGCTCTATTGCTGACAGGCAAGGGGTCGTACAGGGCCTTGAGCAACAAGAGGGCGGCGCGGCTCTGGCAATGGCTGACCTTGTTAAGCAGAGCAAAACTTAGTCTTCGGATGTGTCAAGGGAGTGCTTGCCCCGCAGCCTGTTGTACTCCTCCACACTCATCAAGATCAACCTGGGCTTGCCGCGTTGGGTGATTGTGATGGGGCCTTGCAAGGCCCTCGCGATGATGTCGCCGGATTTTCGGGAAAGGTCTGAGGTTGAGTAGCGCATTTGCTCAATATACAGCATTGCTGTATATGCTGCAAATGTTGTATGTGCGACTGCGAAATATGTGCGGTTGACGAAACAGACTCATCTGGCTAAACAGCGCTCATTCCACATACGTCAAGACGGCGGCAAGGCTCCCAAGCTTTGGCCGCCATGTTGCGTGTTTAAAGGAATAACAAATGAATTCAGGCGTTTAGGCGTGTGAAATAGGGGTATAGCTCAGTTGGTAGAGCGATGGTCTCCAAAACCATAGGTCGTGGGTTCAAATCCTACTGCCCCTGCCATTTGGTTATATGATTCTGGCCTGACTTTAGGGGTGTTGCACCCCATATGGGTTTGGCTTGTACGACATTGAACAAAGGACACCCATGGCCAAGACCAATCCCGTCGAATTCCTTCAGGATGTGCGTGACGAAGCCCGCAAGGTGACGTGGCCTTCCCGCAAGGAAATGGTGGTTTCGACCATCATGGTCATGATTATGGTCGTAGTGGCCAGTTTGTTCTTCCTCGGGGTGGATGCCATCCTGAAGTATGTCGTTGACGGCACATTATTCGGATTCTGAGGCAGGGAAGACCCATTTCAAATGGCTAAGCGGTGGTACATCGTTCACACTTACTCGAACTTCGAGAAGAAGGTGGCGGAAGAAATCAAGAAACAGGCTGCCCAGAAGCATCTTGACGATATTTTCGAGCAAATTCTGGTGCCAACGGAAGAGGTGGTTGAAATCCGCCGTGGCCGCCGCATCAAGAGCGAACGTCGGTTCTTTCCGGGCTATGTGCTGGTGAAAGTGGATTTGACGGACGAAGCGTTCCACTTGATCAAGAATACACCAAAGGTTACGGGTTTCTTGGGCTCCGGCCTGAAGCCAGTGCCGATTTCGGATGCTGAAGCCAATCGCATTCTCAACCAAGTTGCAGAAGGCGTTGAAAAGCCAAAGACCACCATTCACTTTGAAATTGGTGAGCAGGTTAAAGTGGCCGAAGGGCCATTTGCATCGTTTACAGGCCAAGTTGAAGAAGTGGACGAAGAACGTTCACGCCTCAAAGTGGCTGTGTCTATTTTCGGCAGGCCAACGCCTGTTGAACTCGAATACGCGCAAGTCGAGAAGATGAGATAATTGCGCGGGCTCTTCTCCCGTCGGGAGGAGGGTGATTGTCAACCCGTGGAAGGTCAAGCGATCGCGATCGCGGAAACCGCACCACTAACCTTGAAAGAGGGATAAAATGGCCAAGAAAGTTGTCGGCTACATCAAGCTGCAAGTTCCGGCTGGACAGGCGAACCCTTCGCCGCCAATCGGACCTGCGTTGGGTCAACGTGGTTTGAACATTATGGAATTCTGCAAAGCGTTCAACGCTGCCTCGCAGAAGATGGAACCAGGCTCACCTGTTCCAGTGGTGATCACCGCCTTCCAAGACAAGTCCTTCACCTTTGAAATGAAGGCTCCACCAGCATCGTTCTTCCTGAAGAAGGCTGCGAAGTTGACGGCTGGTTCAAAAGAGCCAGGCAAGAACATTGTTGGCAAAGTGACGATGGACCAATGCCGCGAAATCGCGCAGCAGAAAATCCAGGGCATGAACGCCCGCGATATTGAAGCTGCTGCAAAGGAAATTGCTGGTTCTGCCCGTTCGATGGGCCTTGAAGTGACGGGAGCCTAAGACAATGGCAAAAGTTGCAAAGCGTATTCAGAAGACCCGTGAAGGTCTTGACCGTTCGAAGGCCTATGGCATTGATGAAGCTGTCAAGCTGATCAAGGATCGTGCCATCGCCAAGTTCGATGAAACCATCGAAGTGTCGATGAACCTCGGCGTTGACCCACGCCACGCCGACCAAATGGTTCGCGGCGTGTGCACGCTTCCAAACGGTTCTGGCCGCAAGGTGCGCGTTGGCGTGTTCGCCAAGGGCCCAAAGGCTGAAGAAGCTCGGAAGGCCGGTGCTGATGTTGTTGGTGCTGAAGACCTGTTTGAAATCGTCAACAAGGGCACGATCGACTTTGATCGCTGCATCGCCACACCTGACATGATGGGCCTCGTAGGTCGTCTTGGTAAGGTGCTTGGTCCACGCAACATGATGCCAAACCCTAAGGTTGGCACCGTGACAATGGACGTGACCGCAGCTGTGAAAGCAGCCAAGGGTGGCGCTGTTGAATTCCGCGTGGAAAAAGCAGGCATCGTGCAGGCGGGTGTTGGCAAAGCCTCATTCTCGGCTGAACAAATTGCGCAGAACGTCAAAGCTTTTGTTGATGCCGTCAACAAGGCCAAGCCAGCAGGCTCAAAGGGCACCTATGTCAAGAAGGTGTCTCTGTCGTCTTCGATGGGCCCAGGCGTGAAGTTGGATCAAGCAACACTCGGTGTTGCGTAACAAAATTTCATGCGCGAGGGCATTGCGCCCTCGCGCGTGATTGTCGGCAATACTTAAAAGTGTTGTCGGCGCCCGACAAAGCTAACGCTTTGCAGGGACCTGTCCGAGATTGCCGGCGCTGATGGCGACATCAGCTTAATCATGAAAGCCAGCATGAGATGGGTGTCAAAACGTTTCCGCCTTCGATGAGAAGGATGTGAAGTCGGTTGAGACCTCATGGACCTCGCGCTCGGTAGAGTGAGCAGGGGACAGGCTTAAGAAGAGTGTTGGACGCACAAGCGTTCAACAGGTCAAACCGGTGGAAGGGGAAACCCTGAACACCAAAATGGAGAAGAGCACGTGGAAAGAGCTGAGAAAAAAGAGCTCGTCTCAACGTTCAACGAAGCGGCGAAAGCAGCTGGCGTCATCGTTGTGGCCCACAACAAAGGCTTGACTGCGAACCAGGTCCTCGACCTGCGGAACAAGATGGCCAAGGCGGGCGCAACCATCAAGGTTGTGAAAAACCGCCTCGCAAAAATTGCTCTTAAAGGTACTGACGCCGACGGGATTTCAAACCTGTTCGTAGGCCCCACCATGGTGGCCTATGGATCGGATCCCGTTGCGGCTCCTAAGGTTATTGCTGACTTCGCCAAGGCAAACGAAAAGCTCGTTTTACTTGGTGGTTCACTTGGCAAGAGCGTGATGGATGCCCATGGCGTCAAGGCACTTGCAGAACTGCCCTCGCTGGATCAGCTCCGGGGCAAGCTCATTGGTCTTATCCAGGCACCTGCGACGAAAATCGCTGGCGTCGTGGCGGCTCCGGCCGGCCAATTGGCACGCGTCTTCAATGCCTATGCCACGAAGTAATTATGCATTTGTTGAATTGAACAGAACCAACCGACTTAGAAAAGAGAGTAACTCACATGGCTGATCTCGCCAAAATCGTAGACGACCTGTCCGCATTGACCGTTCTGGAAGCTGCTGAACTGTCCAAGATGTTGGAAGAAAAGTGGGGCGTTTCCGCCGCTGCTCCAGTGGCTGCTGCTGCCGCTGCTGGCCCAGCTGCTGCTGCTGCTGAAGAAAAGACCGAATTCACTGTGATGCTGACCGCCGCTGGCGACAAGAAGATCGAAGTGATCAAGGAAGTTCGCGCCATCACCGGTCTCGGACTGAAAGAAGCCAAGGACCTCGTTGAAGGTGCTCCAAAGGCCGTGAAGGAAGGCGTCAACAAGAAAGACGCTGACGACATGAAGAAGAAGCTCGAAGCGGCTGGTGCCAAGGTCGAGTTGAAGTAATTATCTCGTTCTCCCTCCTCCATTGCGGGGAGGGAGAAGCTAGTTTGTAACGGTTTGTTTGAGTGCCTGGACGTCGGGCTTTCAAGCAAGCCGTTAGACTCGTCCTACCAGGGCGGGCAGATTTGAAAATTTGGATACAGGGAAAAACACATGGCCGATACCCGTACCGTTGCAAGCCGCAAGCGCATCCGCAAAGTGTTTGGCAAAGGCATTGAAGTTGCCGAAATGCCAAACCTCATTGAGGTGCAGCGTGAGAGCTACGAACAGTTCCTGCAGATGAAGGAACCTGCAGGTGGCCGCTTGAACGACGGCCTGCAATCGGTTTTCAAATCCGTATTCCCGATTCAAGATTTTGCCGGACAGGCTGTGCTTGAATTTGTGCGCTATGAATTTGAAGCACCAAAGTTTGACGTGGATGAATGCCAACAACGCGGCATGACTTTTGCTGCGCCTTTGAAGGTGACGCTGCGCCTGATCGTGTTTGAAATTGATCCAGACACGCAAGCCAAGTCCGTTAAGGACATCAAGGAACAAGACGTTTACATGGGCGATATTCCGCTCATGACCAAGAACGGCACCTTCGTTGTCAATGGCACTGAGCGCGTTATCGTTTCGCAGATGCATCGTTCGCCTGGCGTGTTCTTCGATCACGACAAGGGCAAGAGCCATTCTTCGGGCAAGATTCTTTTTGCTGCACGCGTTATTCCCTATCGTGGTTCATGGCTCGACTTTGAGTTCGATGCCAAGGACATGATTTTCGCGCGTATCGACCGTCGCCGTAAACTGCCTGTGACAACACTGCTTTATGCTTTGGGCATGCAGGGTGAAGAAGTTCTGCACAAGTTCTACAAGTCCATTCCCCACAAGATGGTGAAGGACGGTTGGACAACGCCATACAACGCTGAGCGCTTTAAAGGCATCAAGCCACAAACTGATTTGATCGATGCTAAAACCGGTCAGGTTGTGGTTGAAGCTGGCAAGAAAATTACGCCACGTCTGGCGAAGAAAATTGCTGAAGACGGCACCAAGGAATTGCTGGCGCGCGACGAAGATTTGTATGGCCAATATTTGGCTGACGAATTGGTCAATGCGCAAACCGGTGAAATCTATGCTGAAGCTGGCGATGAAATCACCGACAAGGCACTTGCCGCATTGAAAGAGCAGGGCTTCAAGGAATTGAACCTTCTCGACATCGACCACATCAACACGGGTGGTTATGTGCGCAACACATTGAAGGCCGACAAGGTTGAATCCTATGAGCAAGCGCTCGTTGAAATCTACCGTGTGATGCGCCCCGGTGAACCACCAACACGTGAAGGTGCCGAAGCACTGTTCAACGGCTTGTTCTTCGACCAAGAACGTTATGATCTCTCGGCCGTTGGTCGCGTGAAAATGAACATGCGTCTTGAACAAGATGTGCCGGATACGGCCCGCGTGCTGCGCAAGGAAGACATTCTTGAAGTGATCAAGGCATTGCATGATTTGCGTGACTCAAAGGGCGAAGTCGACGACATCGACCATCTGGGCAATCGTCGTGTGCGCTCGGTTGGCGAGCTGATGGAAAATCAATATCGCTTGGGCCTCGTGCGCATGGAACGCGCCATCAAGGAACGCTTGTCATCGGTTGATATCGACACCGTGATGCCGCATGACTTGATCAACGCCAAGCCCGCCGCCGCTGCCGTGCGCGAATTCTTCGGTTCGTCGCAGCTTTCGCAGTTCATGGACCAAACCAACCCATTGTCTGAAATCACCCACAAGCGCCGCCTGTCGGCACTTGGGCCTGGTGGTTTGACACGCGAACGCGCTGGCTTTGAAGTCCGCGACGTTCACACCACGCATTATGGTCGTATCTGCCCGATTGAAACACCGGAAGGTCCGAACATTGGTCTGATCAACTCGCTGGCGACTTATGCCCGCGTGAACAAATACGGCTTCATCGAAACGCCCTATCGCAAGGTGGTGAATGGTGCTGTGACCAATGACGTCAAATATCTCTCGGCCATTGAAGAAGGCAAATACTACATCGCCCAGGCGAACGTGGCTTTGACCAAAGACAACAAGTTTGCTGACGAGCTGGTGCTTGTCCGTAAGTCAGGCGACGTGTTGCCAGTTCCATCTGACAAGGTGGATTATGCTGACGTGTCGCCGAAGCAGATTGTTTCGGTCGCTGCTGCGCTTATTCCATTCCTTGAAAACGACGACGCAAACCGCGCTTTCATGGGGTCCAACATGCAACGTCAAGCGGTTCCGCTGGTGCGTTCATCGGCTCCCTTGGTGGGCACGGGCATGGAAAGCGTTGTGGCGCGTGACTCAGGCGCTGCCATCACGGCACGCCGCACAGGCGTTGTGGACCAGGTTGACGCCAAGCGCATCGTGATCCGCGCCACTGAAGAAACTGATCCAACGAAGCCCGGCGTTGACATCTTCACACTGGCGAAGTTTCAGCGTTCGAACCAATCAACCTGCATCAACCAGCGTCCGCTGGTGCGCGTGGGTGACGTCGTCTCGGCTGGTGAAATTATCGCTGACGGTCCATCGACGGAATTGGGTGATCTTGCACTCGGCCAGAACGTGCTCGTCGCGTTCATGCCGTGGAATGGTTACAACTTCGAAGATTCCATTCTGCTGTCGGAACGCATCGTAAAAGACGACGTGTTCACCTCCATCCACATCGAAGAATTCGATGTGATGGCGCGTGACACCAAGTTGGGGCCTGAAGAAATCACCCGCGATATTCCAAACGTTGGTGAAGAATTCCTCCGCAACCTCGACGAAGCTGGCATTGTTTATATCGGCGCTGAAGTGAAGCCCGGCGACATTCTGGTTGGCAAGATCACGCCGAAGGGTGAAAGCCCGATGACGCCGGAAGAAAAACTTCTGCGCGCCATCTTCGGTGAAAAAGCCTCTGACGTGCGTGATACCTCGCTCAAGCTGCCGCCCGGTGTTTCGGGCACGGTGGTGGAAGTGCGCGTGTTCAACCGCCACGGTGTGGACAAGGACGAGCGTGCGGTTTCGATCGAGCGCGAAGAAATTGAACGCCTCGCCAAGGACCGCGACGACGAACTCGCGATCCTGGACCGCAACTCCTATGGCCGCCTGAAGGACTTCCTCGTCGGCAAAGTTGCAACATCAGGCCCTCGTGGCCACAAGATGGATGGCAAGATTTCAGCTGCCCAGCTTGATGATGTGCCGCGTTCGCAATGGTGGAACATCACGCTTGGCAACGACAAGGCCATGGCCGAACTCGAAGCCATGAAGGTGCAGTATGACGAGTCTAAGAAGGGTCTCGAAAGCCGCTTCCTGGACAAGGTTGAAAAGCTGCAACGCGGTGATGAATTGCCACCCGGCGTGATGAAGATGGTCAAGGTCTTTGTCGCTGTGAAGCGCAAGATCCAACCCGGCGACAAGATGGCCGGACGCCACGGCAACAAGGGTGTGGTTTCACGCATCGTGCCGCAGGAAGACATGCCATATCTGGCAGATGGTCAACCTGTCGACATCGTGCTGAACCCGCTCGGCGTGCCTTCGCGCATGAACGTCGGTCAGATCCTTGAAACCCATCTGGGTTGGGCCTGTGCCGGCATGGGCAAGAAGATTGGCCAGATGCTGGAAGTCTACAAGGACACCCAGAAGTCGAAGCCGGTGCGTGATGGTCTGCGTGCGATTTATGGCAAGAATGCTGAACTTGATGGCTCGATGACGATCAGATCATTGAGTACGCTGAAGGCCTGCGCAAAGGTGTGCCGATTGCAACGCCAGTGTTTGACGGTGCCAATGAAGCAGACATTGCAGCGATGTTGACGGCCGCTGGCCTTGCAACATCGGGTCAGATTGATCTCTACGATGGCAAGACGGGCGAGAAGTTCGACCGTCAGGTCACCGTGGGCTACATCTACATGCTGAAGCTTCACCATTTGGTCGACGACAAGATCCACGCCCGTTCCATTGGCCCTTATTCGCTCGTGACCCAGCAGCCGCTGGGTGGCAAGGCGCAGTTCGGTGGACAGCGCTTCGGCGAAATGGAAGTCTGGGCACTGGAAGCCTATGGCGCTGCTTACACGCTGCAGGAAATGCTCACCGTCAAGTCAGACGACGTTGCAGGCCGTACGAAGGTTTATGAAGCCATCGTGCGCGGCGACGACGCCTTCGAAACGGGCATTCCCGAAAGCTTTAACGTGCTTGTCAAGGAAATGCGTTCACTTGGCTTGAATGTGGAACTGCAAAACGGAGCTGCCACGGCAGACCCAGCTTTGCCACAGCAAGCCGCTGAATAAGTTTTGAACCGTACGATCGTTTTTAATTCCGCGGAGCATTCCCTCCGCACATCAGGAGAATGACACCCATGAACCAAGAGGTCATGAACGTCTTCAACCCGGCAGTGCCGGCCCAGGTTTTCGACCAGATCCGCATTTCGATTGCGAGTCCGGAGAAGATCCTTTCGTGGTCATTCGGCGAAATCAAAAAGCCGGAAACCATCAACTATCGTACGTTCAAGCCTGAACGCGACGGCTTTTCTGCGCACGCATTTTTGGGCCCGTGAAGGACTATGAATGCTTGTGCGGCAAGTACAAGCGCATGAAGTACAAGGGCATCATCTGCGAAAAGTGCGGCGTTGAAGTCACACTTTCAAAAGTCCGGCGCGAGCGCATGGGCCACATTGAACTTGCAGCCCCCGTTGCTCACATCTGGTTCCTGAAGTCAGTGCCGTCGCGCATCGCCACGTTGTTGGACATGACGCTGAAGGATATTGAACGGGTTCTGTATTTCGAAAACTACATTGTGGTTGAGCCTGGCCTGACACCGATGAAGCTGTATCAATTGATGGGCGAAACCGACTACCTGAAAGCCCAGGAAGACTATGGCGATGATAGCTTCACCGCATCGATTGGCGCTGAAGCCATTCGCGATATGCTGATGGCGCTGAACCTTGAGCAGATGAAAGAAAAACTGCGCGAAGAATTGAGGGTTGCCACGGGTGACTTGAAGCCAAAGAAGCTGGCGAAGCGCTTGAAGCTGGTTGAGAACTTCCTGGAATCCGGCAACCGCCCGGAATGGATGATCTTGACAGTGGTTCCGGTAATCCCGCCAGAATTGCGCCCATTGGTGCCGCTGGATGGCGGACGTTTTGCGACATCAGATTTGAACGATCTCTATCGCCGCGTCATCAACCGCAACAACCGTTTGAAGCGTCTCATTGAATTGAAGGCGCCAGACATCATCGTGCGTAACGAAAAGCGCATGTTGCAGGAGTCGGTTGACGCTCTGTTCGACAACGGCCGTCGTGGTCGCGTCATCACGGGTGCCAACAAGCGTCCGCTGAAGTCGCTTTCTGACATGCTCAAGGGCAAGCAGGGTCGCTTCCGTCAAAACTTGCTCGGTAAGCGCGTCGACTATTCAGGCCGCTCGGTCATCGTGGTTGGTCCTGAAATGAAGCTGCATCAGTGTGGTCTTCCAAAGAAGATGGCACTCGAGCTGTTCAAGCCGTTCATCTATTCGCGTCTTGAAGCCAAGGGTCTGTCCACCACTGTGAAGCAAGCCAAGAAGCTGGTTGAAAAAGAAAAGCCGGAAGTTTGGGATATCCTCGACGAGGTTATTCGCGAACATCCGATCATGCTGAACCGCGCGCCAACACTTCACCGCTTGGGCATTCAAGCCTTCGAACCTGTGTTGATTGAAGGCAAGGCTATTCAGCTGCATCCGCTCGTTTGTACGGCTTTCAACGCCGACTTCGACGGCGACCAGATGGCTGTTCACGTGCCACTGTCGCTGGAAGCGCAGTTGGAAGCTCGTGTGTTGATGATGTCCACGAACAACGTGCTGCATCCCGCCAACGGCCAGCCAATCATTGTTCCGTCACAGGACATTGTGCTTGGACTTTATTACCTCTCGATCATGGCTGAGAATGAGCCAGGTCAAGGCAAGGTGTTCGGCAACCTGCAGGAAATTGAACACGCATTGGCAAACGGCGTCACGACGCTGCATGCGAGGATCAAGTGCCGCATCAAGGACACGGCTGCTGATGGCATGGTGCGTAACCGCATCATCGAAACCACGCCGGGTCGTATGCGCATTGGTGAGCTTCTGCCGCTGGCTATGAACATCACTTATGACCTCTGCAACAAGTTGATGACCAAGCGTGACATCTCCAAGATGATCGATAGCGTCTATCGTCATTGCGGCCAGAAAGAAGCGGTTATTTTCGCTGACCGCATCATGTCACTGGGCTTCTTGAACGCGTTCCGCGCCGGCATTTCCTTCGGCAAGGATGACATGGTCATTCCGCCAACCAAGTTGAAGCTGGTGGCAACGACACGTGATTTGGCCAAGGAATATGAGCAACAATATATCGACGGCCTGATTACGCAGGGCGAAAAGTACAACAAGGTTGTTGATGCTTGGGCCAAGTGTTCGGACAAGGTTGCCGAAGAAATGATGAAGGAGATTTCCTCCGTCAAGTTCCATCCTGAAACCAAGCGTCAGTTGCCAATCAACTCGATCTACATGATGAGCCACTCCGGTGCGCGTGGTTCGCCAGCGCAGATGAAGCAGCTTGCTGGTATGCGCGGTTTGATGGCCAAGCCTTCGGGCGAGATCATTGAAACGCCGATCATTTCCAACTTTAAGGAAGGTCTGTCGGTTCTCGAATACTTCAACTCCACCCACGGTGCCCGTAAGGGTCTTGCCGATACGGCGCTGAAGACAGCTAACTCCGGTTATCTGACGCGTCGTTTGGTTGACGTGGCGCAGGACGCGATCATTTCTGAAACCGATTGCGGTTCGCAACATTACATCACCACGCGTCCCATTATCGACGCTGGTGAAGTGATTGTGTCGCTCGGCGTGCGTGTATTGGGCCGCACGACGGCACAGGACATCACGGATCCTTCATCGGGTGAATTGATCCTTGCTGCCGGCAATGAAATTCTGGAACACCATGTTGAGCTCATCGAAAAGGCCGGCATTCCAGAAATCAAGATCCGCTCGGTGCTGACGTGCGAAACCAAGTTCGGCGTGTGCGCGACCTGCTATGGCCGCGACCTTGCCCGCGGTACGCCTGTGAACATGGGTGAAGCTGTTGGCGTTATCGCTGCACAGTCCATCGGTGAACCAGGCACACAGCTGACCATGCGTACGTTCCACATTGGTGGTGCGGCGCAGGTGATGGACGACTCCTATGTTGAAGCCAACATGGAAGGCACCATTGAGATCAAGAACCGCAACGTAGCCAGGGACACCAGCGGCAAGCTGGTTGTCATGGGCCGCGCTGTGATCATGGTGATCAAGGATGCCAAGGGCAATGAACGCGCCACCCACAAGGTTGGTTATGGTTCGAAGCTGTTGGTTGACTCCGGTGATGCTGTAAAGCGCGGCATGCGCATCGCAGAATGGGATCCCTACACACGTCCGGTCCTGTCGGAAGTGGATGGCATTGTTGCCTTCGAAGACGTGGTTGACGGTATCTCAGTCAACGAAATCGTCGACGAAGCGACAGGCATCACCAACCGTGTCATCATCGATTGGCGCACCAATCAGCGTGGTACAACACTGAAGCCAGCCATTGTCATCAAAGACAAGAATGGCGAAGTGCTGAAGCTGCCACGCGGCGGCGAAGCGCGTTATTTGCTGTCGGTGGATGCTGTTCTGTCAGTTGACCCAGGCGGCAAAATTGGTGCCGGTGACGTGCTTGCACGTAACCCGCTGGAAAGTGCTAAAACACGCGACATCACGGGCGGTCTGCCACGTGTTGCGGAGTTGTTTGAAGCGCGCCGTCCGAAGGATGCCGCTATTATCGCTGAAATCTCAGGCAAGATTGAATTCGGTCGCGACTATAAGAACAAGCGCCGCATTCGCATCGTGCCACAAGAAGGTGATTCAGAAGCCGTTGAATACCTGATTCCAAAGGGTAAGCATTTGCCTGTTCAAGAGGGCGACCTCATTGAAAAGGGCGAATACATCATGGACGGCAATCCAGCGCCGCATGACATTCTGGCAATCAAGGGCGTGGAAGAGCTGGCCTCTTACCTCGTCAACGAAATCCAGGAAGTTTATCGCTTGCAGGGTGTGAGCATCAACGACAAGCACATCGAAGTGATTGTGCGTCAGATGTTGCAGAAGATGGAAGTCACGGATGTGGGTGAATCCACGTTCTTGATTGGTGAACAAGTTGACCGTGAAGAGTTTGATCGTGAAAACGTCAAGCTTGAATCAGAAGGCTTGCGTCCAGCCACTGCACAACCTGTATTGCTCGGCATCACCAAAGCGTCGTTGCAGACACGTTCGTTCGTGTCGGCTGCGTCGTTCCAAGAAACCACACGTGTGCTCACCGATGCGGCAACGCAAGGCAAAATCGACACGCTCGATGGTCTCAAGGAAAACGTGATCGTGGGTCGTCTGATCCCAGCAGGTACAGGCGGCATGCTTTCGCGGTTGAGGCAGATTGCCAACAAGCGCGACAAGTTGATCATCGAAGAGCAAAGCAAGACGCAATTGCCTGCAGCAGACGCTGCCGAGTAAGAGTGTTTCAATGTGAAATGCAAAAGGCCCGGGAGTGATCCCGGGCTTTTTAGTTTGCGAGCAGCGCTTTGATGCCTGTGATCACCGCCAGAATGGCAAGAATTATCAGAACCCATTTTCGGAAACTTGCTGGATCAACGGTTTTAAAACTGCGCGAACCAATCCAAACACCTGCGATGAGCGGCAATAGAAATGTGAGTGCACGAATGAGTGCGTCACGCGTGATCAATCCGTGTACGGATTGATTGGCAAGCCCTATGACATCAGTGATCAAAAAGAATGCGATCAACGAGGCGCGACCTGCGACGTTGCCTGCTGGCGATGAGAAATAAAACAGCACCACAGGTGGCCCACCTATTCCAAACGCACCATTGGCAAGGCCAGAGGCAGCACCGGCTGCTGTTGTGGCCGCGGTGCCGGGCATGGTTTTCAAGGCATAGCCTTTCCACAGCAATCCCGTCGCGATGAGTACAAAGACTGATAGAGCAATTTGCATGGGGCGGGCCGGCACAACAGCCAGTAAATAGACGCCAAAAGGTGTGGCGACCAAGCAACCGAGTGTCAGTGGGAGGAGGGAGCGCCAGTGCACGTCTTTCCAGATCGATGGCAACAGATGCAAGCTTGCTGCAATCTCAAGCATAAAAATGGACGGTACGATTTCTGCTGGCGTATAAACCAGCGACAGTGCGCTGACGGCCAGCAGTGAAAAACCAAAGCCTGAAAATCCACGCACGATCGCCGCTACAAAAATGCATGCACACGCGAAGGCGAGGGATATGTTTTCCATTGGTTCATATGCTCAAGAATTTATCAAGTTAGAGTGTTTGTGAAATCAGTCAGTGAAGCTGACTTGTATTAATAAAATTTTAAGCCATCATCCAATTAAGGGGGCAACTAGTTTTGCGGTGGGCTGAAATGGTCAGTTGGCACTTCTGTTGTTCCAGATCCATTCTGTATGCAACCAAATCAGTTTGCTATGGTTTGTTTTGGTTGTCCATTTTGCTTATCATTGCTGAGTTTACATTCGTCTCGGTCACAAGAGCTGATGAACTGTCTGATTTTGCTCGGGAATGCGATGCGGCAATTGGAGTGACGGTTGAAAATTTTGACTGTGACCATGAGCTGGCTTCGGCAGTTGACCCGACAAATTTCAACGGCGCAAGTTGTGATGCACCAAATCAACTCAACAAAGAGTGTGATCCCGGTAGTCAATTCCGTGTTCTCGTTAATCAGCCAAATGCTTTTGTGGTTGCTCATTGTCGAAAGAAAAACAGTGGTGCTGATTTCTATGGAGATATCGCGGTTATTCAGCACAACAAGAAAAATGGTGCGACCTGTTTTTACCAAGCATTAGGCAGGCTCTATCGTAAAGTTAGAGCACCAAGTGAGGGTGCTGTTAATTGGCGAGACGATGGTGAAGGAAAATGGAAGACGCCAAGCGAAGCTGAGCAAGACAAGTGTGTAAGTTGCCATGACAATGGCCCTATCATTCGATCTCCTTACTTGAATAAACTTACAGGCGCAAACGCTCTTCCAGGTGTTTATTTACCCAATGGTGACTTCGATACCGGTTTTAATGGAAAAGGTTTGCCATATGCGTTTGTAGGTTCAGCGTTTAAGCATTGGAAAGCTTTCACTGTAGAAGTACCCGGTAATGTCTGTACAAGTTGTCACCGAATGGGCATCAGTAATGTGGCATCTGAATCCGGCACATCATTAGATTTTGGAATTCGTGCGACGTCAGATAAAAATCAGAATAAGAATCCAACATCAGCCAACTCACCTATTTGGATGATGCCTGTTCCAAAACAGATAGCATTTAGTCAGTTCCATGCCGATCAAGCCTTAGCCATTCGACAATGCGCCCTACAATTCAATGAAAATAGTTTGCCAAATTCACCAACGTGTAAAATAGAACTTTTTGCGAAGGCCTTTGACCAATCAGTTGTGCCACCAACTGTCGCATCCTTCAACCAAGCGGCATTGACTGCAATACTGACGGAATATCTTCGGGAAGCAGGAACTGGAACTATAGTCGGGGAGCCCGGAACTATTACAGCTCCTTCAGTTTCAGGATTGCCTACCAATGGTGTCAACGATAGTTCGTTGAGTGCAATAATAACGTACTCCGCCAATTAACCGTGTACTTCAAACGCAAACTAAAAAAGGAACTTTCCATGCAACGATTTTCAAGCATCGCTTTAATAGCCATTCTTAGTTTTTCACCAGTGGGATTGATTGCCAGTACTAACGCTGCGACCGTGAATGGAAAGATCACCACTATATATCCGGATCCAGATGATTTTGTGATTGAACTTAACGTTGCTGGTCCATGTGGTTCAAGATTCTTTCACGCGAAGCGAGTTAACTTGAACTTCAAAGAGTTTGTAGCTACAGCTTTGGTTGCGTTTTCTTTGAACAAGACAGTAATGATATTCCAAACAAGTTGTGTTGGTGATCGGAATATGGCCAGCCATTTTGGAGTTTTCAACTAATGCATGATTTAAAAAAGGGAGCTTCCCCTGTTACGCTGGGGAAGCTCCCGGTGCTGTACTCAACTGTTGCCTAGATACTCAAAACCAACACACAAACAAACTGGGGCAAACTCGCGGTGACTAACTCAGTGTACGGCCGCCAGTGCATGGGCACCATCAGGCTCAATCAAGCCAATCATGGCGCCGGTTGCGTCAGTCACGACTGCCAACTTACCGACGCCTGGAACGCGTACGGGTGGGCGCATGATTTCGCCGCCGGATTTAGAGGTTTCTGTTTCTGCCTCTGAAATGTCCGAGACTGACAAATAGGTCATCCAGTGTGAGGGGATGCCGTCATAATCCGGAGCCGTCAGTTCAAAAACGCCGCCGACGGGTTTTCCGTCCTTGCGAGCGATCCAATAGCCTCCGCCGTCGGGTAGGGTGGTGGGTTCAAAAATCCAACCCAAGGTACGGCCATAGAAGGCTAAAGCAGCCTCCGGCTCCCAGGTGTTGAGTTCGTGCCACCACTGTCTTTGCGGCATGGTCATCGTTGGTTACTCCTTTTAAGGGGGTGAGCCCGATTTCACATGTCGCCGTCGGGCGGGAGAGTCGTCTTTCAATCTGTTCAAGATGGGGCGGGATTAGGACGAATTGTGGCACCGTCTGGAATCGCTATTTGGAATTGATCTTTGGATATGAAGGAATCTTGTGCAATGCAGCAATACAAGTTATGTGATATTTTGTTACGACCCCTGAAATAACCCCTGAAAACGTAATGAAATTGAATCTCATCAAAGGGGTTGACGAGCGTGCGCTGACTGACTAGAAGCGCGACAACTTCCGGCACTGCAGGCCGTCGGGGCTTCGCGCTCTCGAAACGCTGTCACGGAAGGAAAGAAGAGACATTCGAGGTCACGCACATTGAACCGGGCCGGTTCTTGTGCCTCTGGTTTTGAACGCTGGAAGGGTCCGGACTGGACTTTCCAAGCGTTATTTGTCGTGTTTGAACCCCAGTCCAACGAAATTTGCAAGGTAGAGATTAGGCGGATGCCGACAATCAACCAACTGCTGCGGACAGCCCGCACAAAGCCAACTTACCGGAACAAGGTTCCGGCCATGCAAGCTTGCCCGCAAAAGCGTGGCGTTTGCACGCGCGTCTATACAACCACACCGAAGAAGCCAAACTCGGCCCTTCGTAAGGTTGCCAAGGTCCGTTTGACCAATGGCTTCGAAGTGGTGAGCTACATTCCGGGTGAAGGTCATAACCTTCAAGAGCACTCTGTCGTGATGATCCGCGGCGGCCGTGTAAAGGATCTTCCCGGCGTTCGTTACCACATCATCCGCGGTGTTCTTGATACCCAAGGCATCGTGAAGCGTCGCCAGCGTCGTTCGAAATACGGCGCGAAGCGTCCGAAGTAAGAGGAATTTGACAGATGTCACGTCGTCATAAAGCTGAAAAGCGCGTCATCAATCCCGATCCAAAGTTCGGGGATTTGATTGTCTCGAAGTTCATGAACAACCTCATGGTTGAAGGCAAGAAGTCGGTTGCTGAAGGTATCGTTTACGGTGCCTTGGAAACCGTACAAGCCAAAGCAAAGTCTGATCCAGTTCAGATGTTCCATCAAGCTTTGGACAATGTTGCTCCTGCCATTGAAGTGCGTTCGCGCCGCGTTGGTGGTGCAACCTATCAGGTTCCAGTTGAAGTGCGCATGGAGCGCCGTCAAGCATTGGCGATCCGTTGGATTATCACTGCTGCCCGTAACCGCAATGAAAAAACAATGGTGGAACGCCTTTCGGGCGAACTTCTCGATGCTGCCAATAACCGTGGCACGGCTGTGAAGAAGCGCGAAGACACCCACAAGATGGCCGAAGCGAACCGCGCATTCAGCCATTACCGCTGGTAAGAGAGATTTATCGTTATGGCTCGCACGCACGAACTTGCTGACTATCGTAACTTTGGCATCATGGCTCACATCGATGCTGGCAAGACGACTGTTACTGAACGCATTCTGTTTTATTCAGGTAAGAGCCACAAGATTGGCGAAGTGCATGATGGCGCTGCAACCATGGACTTCATGGAGCAGGAACAAGAGCGCGGCATCACAATCACTTCAGCTGCGACCACCACGATTTGGAACGGCAAGCGTTGCAACATCATCGACACCCCTGGCCACGTAGACTTCACCATTGAAGTTGAACGTTCGCTGCGCGTGCTTGACGGCGCTGTGTGCGTGCTCGACTCGAACCAAGGTGTAGAACCACAAACTGAAACAGTTTGGCGTCAGGGCGACAAGTATGCCGTTCCACGCATCGTGTTCTGCAACAAGATGGACAAGACGGGCGCTTCGTTTGAACAGTGTTTGAAAGACATCAAGGAACGTTTGGGTGCTCGTCCTGTTCCAATTCAGCTGCCAATCGGTGCTGAAGCCACATTCAAAGGCATCGTTGATTTGGTGCGCATGAAGGCCGTTGTCTGGGACAACGAAGAACTTGGTGCAAAATTCCACGACGAAGATATTCCGGCTGACATGCTGGCCGCTGCTGAAGAAGCGCGCGCCAACATGATTGAAGCATGTGCTGAACTCGACGATCAAGCCATGGATGATTATCTCAACGGCAAGCCAATGGCCAATGAGACCATCAAGAAGCTTCTGCGCAAAGCCGTGTTGAACGCTTCGTTCTTCCCCGTGCTTTGTGGTTCTGCGTTTAAAAACAAAGGCGTACAGACACTTCTTGACGCAGTGGTTGACTATTTGCCATCTCCTTTGGATCGCCCGGCCATCAAGGGCATCGATGTGAAGACTGGCAATGAAACAACGCGTCCGTCGTCTGACGCTGAGCCTCTTGCTCTGTTGGCTTTCAAGTTGATGGATGATCAGTATGGCGTTTTGACATTCTGCCGCATTTACTCCGGCACATTGTCGAAGGGCACGTCACTGTTGAACTCGACACGTGACAAGACGGAACGCGTAGGCCGCATGGTTCTGATGCACGCCAACAACCGTGAAGAAATTTCTGATGCTTACGCTGGTGACATTGTTGCTCTCGTTGGTCTGAAGGACACGCGCACAGGCGATACGCTGTGCGATCCGGCGAAGGCTGTCATCTTGGAAAAGATGGAATTCCCTGAGCCAGTTATCGAAATGAAGGTTGAGCCTAAGACCAAGGCTGACCAAGAAAAGATGGCCGTTGCTTTGTATAAGCTGGCCTCTGAAGATCCATCCTTCCGTGTTTCGACTGACTCTGAGTCCGGCGAAACCATCATCAAGGGCATGGGCGAACTTCATCTCGACATTAAAGTTGATATTTTGAAGCGCACGCACAAAGTCGAAGTACAAGTGGGTGCTCCTCAGGTTGCTTACCGTGAAGCCATCACACGCAAGGTGACGAAGGACTACACACACAAGAAGCAAACCGGTGGTACGGGCCAGTTTGCCCGTGTCATTCTCGAAATTGAACCGGCTGAAGCAGGTGCGGGCAATACGTTTGAATCGAAAATCGTTGGTGGTTCAGTTCCGAAGGAGTACATCCCCGGCGTTGAAAAGGGTTTGAACTCGGTTTTGTCGAGCGGCCCTGTCATCGGCTTTCCAGTTGTTGATTTGAAAGTATCGCTGGTCGACGGCGCTTACCATGACGTTGACTCGTCAGCGATTGCATTCGAAATCGCAACACGTGCAGCGATGCGTGAAGCTTTCGAACAAGCTGGTGCAGTGTTGCTTGAGCCAATGATGAAAGTTGAAGTGACGTCACCAGAAGAATTTGTGGGTTCGGTCATTGGTGACTTGAACTCGCGTCGTGGCCAGATTTCTGGAACTTCGATGCGCGGCAACGCCAACATCATCAACGCGTTGGTGCCTCTCGCCAACATGTTTGGTTATATCAATACCCTGCGTTCAATGAGCCAGGGACGTGCATCTTATACGATGCAGTTCGATCACTACAGCCAGGTCCCTGGCGCAGTGGCCGAAGAAGTTAAAAAGAAATACGCTTAATTCGTTTATTGAGATCGGAGAACCGTCATGGCCAAAGAAAAATTCAACCGCGACAAGCCCCATTGCAACATTGGCACGATTGGCCACGTTGACCATGGCAAGACGTCACTGACGGCAGCAATCACCAAGGTGCTTGCTGAATCGGGCGGTGCGACGTTCATGGCCTATGACATGATTGACAAGGCGCCTGAAGAAAAGGCCCGTGGTATTACGATCAACACCGCCCACGTTGAATATCAAACAAAGGCACGTCACTATGCCCACGTGGATTGCCCAGGCCACGCTGACTATGTGAAGAACATGATCACGGGTGCTGCGCAAATGGACGGTGCAATCTTGGTTGTGTCGGCTGCTGACGGCCCAATGCCACAAACGCGCGAGCACATTCTGCTGGCCCGTCAGGTTGGTGTTCCAGCGCTTGTTGTGTTCATGAACAAGGTTGACCTGGTTGATGATGCTGAGTTGTTGGACCTCGTTGAAATGGAAGTGCGTGAGCTTCTGTCGTCCTACCAGTTCCCTGGCGATGATATTCCAATCACCAAGGGCTCGGCTGTAGCTGCACTCAACAACGTGACACCAGAAATCGGCCGCGATGCTATTCTCGCTCTGATGAAGACGGTTGACGAATATATTCCACAGCCTGATCGTCCGATTGACTTGCCATTCCTGATGCCGATTGAAGACGTGTTCTCGATCTCGGGCCGTGGCACAGTTGTGACGGGTCGTATTGAGCGTGGCGTTGTGAAGGTGGGCGAAGAAATCGAAATCGTCGGCATTCGCGACACCGTGAAGTCGACGGTGACGGGCGTTGAAATGTTCCGCAAGCTGCTCGACTCCGGTCAAGCTGGCGACAACGTTGGCGCTTTGCTCCGCGGTATTGACCGTGAAGGTGTTGAGCGTGGGCAGATTCTGTGCAAGCCAGGCTCCGTCAAGCCACACAAGAAGTTCAAGGCCGAAGCTTACATTCTGACGAAGGAAGAGGGTGGCCGTCATACGCCGTTCTTTGCCAACTACCGTCCACAGTTCTACTTCCGCACCACGGACGTGACCGGTGTTGTAACCTTGCCAGAAGGCACTGAAATGGTGATGCCTGGCGATAACATCTCGTTTGATGTTGAGCTGATCACGCCAATCGCCATGGAAGAAAAGCTGCGCTTCGCCATCCGCGAAGGCGGCCGCACCGTCGGTGCTGGCGTTGTTGCCAAGATTACTGATTAAGGTAGAGCAAAAACATGCAACGCCAAAATATCCGGATCCGTCTCAAAGCGTTTGATTATCGCATTCTTGATAATTCGACAAAAGAGATCGTGAACACCGCAAAGCGCACTGGCGCACAGATCCGCGGACCTGTGCCACTGCCAACGCGCATTGAGAAGTTCACTGTGAACCGTTCGCCCCACGTGGACAAGAAGAGCCGCGAGCAATTCGAAATGCGTACGCATCGTCGTTTGCTCGATATCGTGGATCCCACACCGCAGACCGTTGACGCGCTGATGAAGCTCGACCTCGCTGCCGGTGTAGACGTTGAAATCAAGCTCTAATTAACAGAGCCTCTGGAGAAGAAAATGCGTTCAGGCCTTATCGCCAGAAAGCTGGGCATGACCCGGATCTACACGGCAGAAGGAACTCAGGTTCCTGTTACCGTGTTGAAGGTCGACAATGTCCATGTTGTTGCCCACAAGACTGTTGAGAAGGACGGCTATACGGCTGTTCAGCTCGGCTCTGCCACACCCAAGATCAAGCGCCTGACGAAGGCTGATCGCGGACATTTCGCCAAGGCTGGCGTGGAACCAAAGCGCAAGCTGCAGGAATTCCGCATCACTGCCGATATGGCCATGCCCGTTGGTTCGGAAGTCACTGCAGACCACTTTGTTGCTGGTCAGTTTGTCGACGTGACCGGCACATCAAAGGGTAAGGGTTTCCAAGGCGGTATGAAGCGTTGGAACTTCTCAGGTCTGCGCGCCACACACGGTGTGTCGGTGAGCCACCGTTCCATCGGTTCTACGGGTAACCGTCAGGATCCTGGTAAGGTGTTCAAGAACAAGAAGATGCCGGGTCACCTCGGTGTTGAAACAGTGACCACACAAAACGTTGTTGTCGTTAAGACAGATGTTGAGCGTGGCCTGATCCTGCTCAAGGGTTCGGTGCCAGGTGCTCCGGGCGGTTGGGTCTCTGTGCGTGATGCTGTGAAGCGCAAGCTTCCAGACGGCGCTCCTAAGCCAGGTGCCTTCAAGGCCCCGGCAGCAGCGCAAGCATAAGTGAGGCGTCGGACATGAAAATTGATGTAACAACAATTGAAGCTGGAAAGGCTGGTTCGGTCGAACTGAACGAAGCCATTTTCGGTCTCGACCCACGCAGCGACATTCTGCACCGCGTGGTTCAGTGGCAGCTCAACAAGCGCCAGACGGGTACTCACCAAGCCAAATCGCGTGGTGAAATCAACCGCACAACAGCCAAGCTGGGCAACCAGAAGGGCGGCGGCGGTGCACGTCACGGTTCGCGCAAAGCTGGTATTTTCGTGGGTGGTGGTAAGGCCTTCGGTCCTCGCTTCCGCAGCCATGAAACATCTTTGAACAAGAAAGTTCGCGCACTTGGTTTGAAGCATGCGCTTTCGACCAAGGTGAAGGCTTCTGAACTCATCATCATCGACAAGGCTGACGGTCTTGCCAAGACGAAGTCTGTAAAAGCAGCCTTCGAAAAATTGGGCCTCGTCAACGCACTGATCATTGACGGTGCAATTTTGAACGAAGGTTTTGCCAAGGCTGCGCGCAATGTTCCAAACATTGATGTGCTGCCGATCCAAGGCATCAACGTCTATGACATTCTGCGTCGCAAGAAGCTGGTGTTGACGAAGGCTGCCGTGGAAGCGCTGGAGGCGCGTTTCAAATGAGCAAAGAAAAATATTACAACATCATCATCTCGCCTGCCATTACGGAAAAGGCAACGATGGCTTCTGCTTCGAACACGGTTGTGTTCAATGTGGCACCAAACGCGACAAAGCCTGAAATCAAGGCTGCTGTTGAAGGTCTGTTCGGCGTGAAAGTTGCTGCCGTCAACACACTGGTGCGCAAGGGCAAGAAGCGCAGCTTCAAGGGTCGTACAGTTTTGCTGAGCGACAAGAAAAAAGCCTACGTCACGCTCGCTGAAGGCGAACGCCTAGACGTGACAACGGGTCTCTGAGGGTAGGGTTAGAATATGGCACTCAAGACATTCAATCCAACCAGCGCCGGTCGCCGCCACCTGATTCAGGTGGATCGCTCGAGCCTGTTTAAGGGTAAGCCTGTTAAGGCATTGACTGAAGGACTTTCGAAGTCCGGTGGTCGTGGTAACACGGGTCGCATCACATCGCGTCGTATCGGCGGTGGTCATAAGACATCGTATCGTTTGATTGACTTCAAGCGCACGAAGCATGACATGGCAGCCGTTGTTGAGCGTTTGGAATATGATCCAAACCGCACTGCGTTCATTGCTCTCATCAAGTATGCCGATGGTACACTTGCTTACATCCTGGCACCGCAGCGTCTGGCTGTTGGTGACTGCGTTATTTCTGGTCAAAGCGTTGACGTGAAACCCGGCAATGCCATGCCAATCGGTGGCGTTCCAGTTGGCACGATCGTTCACAACGTTGAAACCAAGCCCGGTGCTGGCGGTTCGCTGGCTCGTTCGGCAGGCACCTACGTTATGGTTGCCGGTCGTGATGGTGGCTATGTCATTATCAAGTTGAAGTCGGGTGAAACCCGCATGGTACCCGCAAGCTGCATGGCTTCGATTGGTGCTGTGTCGAACCCTGATCACTTGAACGAAGTTGTCGGCAAAGCCGGTCGCTCACGCTGGAAGGGTGCACGCCCAGTTTCCCGCGGTATTGCCCGGAACCCTGTGGACCATCCAAACGGTGGTCGTACCAACGGTGGTAAGCACTGGGCGACACCTTGGGGTAAGCCAACCAAGGGCTATAAGACACGTACGAACAAGCGGACGACCAAGTTGATTGTTCGGTCACGCCACAAAGCCAAGAAAGCGTAAGGGTAGCGATCAATGACACGCTCCGTATGGAAAGGCCCGTTTGTAGACGGGTATATTTTGAAGAAAGCGGAAGCCGCTCGCGGCCAACGCAACATGGCAATCAAGACGTGGAGCCGCCGCTCCACGATCCTGCCGCAGTTTGTTGGCCTGACATTCCAGGTTCACAACGGCAACAAATTCATTCCTGTGCACGTCAGCGAGGAAATGGTTGGACACAAGCTCGGTGAGTTTGCGCCCACTCGTACCTTCAAAGGCCACAGCGCAGGCGACAAGAAGGCTGGTAAATAATCATGAGCAAGCCGAAAACAAAACGGGCATTGCCTGAGAACGAAGCAAAGGCTGTGACACGCAGCATTCGCATCAATCCACGCAAGCTCAACGAAGTTGCAACGGAAATCCGTGGCATGAAGGTGGCAAAGGCTTTGGCCCATTTGACATTCTCACGCCGCCGCATTGCCAAGGACGTGAAGAAGACTCTTGAGTCTGCAATCGCGAATGCCGAAAACAACCATGACCTCGACATCAACAAGTTGATCGTCTCGGAAGCATGGACCGGCAAGAACCTGGTGATGAAGCGTTGGTTCCCAGATGCACGCGGTCGTGTTGGCCACATCCATAAATTTTTCAGCGAACTGACGATCATTGTGCGCGAAAATAAGGAGTCTGCATAATGGGTCAGAAGATTAATCCCATTGGTTTCCGCCTCGGTATTAACCGCACGTGGGATTCCCGTTGGTTCGCCAACAGCCGCGAATATGGCAAGCTTCTGCATGAAGACATGGCCATTCGTGAGTACCTGAAGAAGGAACTCAAGCAGGCTGGCGTTTCAAAAGTTATTATCGAACGTCCGCACAAGAAGTGCCGCGTTACAATTTACTCGGCACGTCCCGGCGTTGTCATCGGCAAGAAGGGTGCAGACATCGAAAAGCTGCGCAAGAAGGTTGCTGATATGACGGGTTCGGAAGTTCACCTCAACATCGTTGAAGTGCGCAAGCCAGAAATTGACTCGAACCTTGTGGCTGACAATATTGCTCAGCAGTTGGAACGCCGCGTGGCTTTCCGTCGTGCCATGAAGCGTGCCGTACAATCGGCACAACGCATGGGCGCACTGGGCATCAAGATCACCTGTTCAGGTCGTTTGGGTGGTGCAGAAATCGCACGTACTGAATGGTATCGTGAAGGTCGCGTGCCATTGCACACATTGCGTGCTGACATCGACTACGGCGTTGCAACCGCGCATACGGCTTACGGCACAAATGGTGTGAAAGTTTGGATCTTCAAAGGCGAAATCCTTGAGCACGATCCAATGGGCCAAGAAAAGCGCTTTAACGAAACCCAGGAAGGTGGTGGCCAAGGCCACCGTCCGCGCCGCGATCAAGCAAACGCCTGAGGCGCAAGGGATATAAATCATGTTACAACCAAAGAAAACTAAGTACCGCAAAGCCCACAAGGGCCGCATTCATGGCAAGTCAACGAGCTGCAACACGCTCGACTTTGGCAACTTCGGCCTCAAGGCACTTGAGCCAGATCGTTTGACGGCACGTCAAATCGAAGCTGCGCGTCGTGCACTTGCGCGTGGCATGAAGCGTGCTGGCCGTGTGTGGATCCGTGTATTCCCAGACGTTCCTGTGTCCAAGAAGCCTGCCGAAGTGCGCATGGGTTCCGGTAAGGGTTCGACGGAATACTGGGCCGCCCGCGTTAAGCCAGGCCGCGTATTGTTTGAAATCGACGGCGTGCCGCGCAGTGTTGCTGAGGAATCCCTCGGCTTGGCCGCCGCCAAATTACCAATCAAGACACGCTTTGTTGCGCGTCTCGGCGAAGCGTAAGGGAGGCCTGTACAATGAAAATGAGTGATGTGCGCGCCCTGACGAACGATCAAGTTAAGGACGAGATTCTGAAGTTGCGTAAAGAGCAGTTGAACCTGCGCTTCCAACGCGCTTCGGGCCAGCTCGAAAAGACGAACCGCATCCAGCAGATCCGCCGTGACATTGCGCGCCTTAAGACAGCGCAATCTGCCACAGCGCTTGCGAAGTAAGAGAGACGAGAAAAATGCCAAAGCGCATCCTACAGGGTGAGGTCGTCAGCGACAAAAACGACAAGACCATCGTGGTCAAGGTGGAACGCCGCCTTCGCCATCCGGTGTTCAAGAAGACTGTGCGTGTATCTAAGAAGTATCACGCTCATGACGAAAAGAATGAAGCCAAGACAGGCGAGATCGTCCGTATTGAAGAGACGCGTCCGTTGTCGAAGCAAAAGCGTTGGACATTGGTCGCTAAAGTCGATCCGTCCAAGGCATGATGAGTGAACAGGTGAAACCATGATCCAACAAGAGACAAATCTCGACGTTGCCGACAACTCCGGTGCCCGCCGCGTTCAGTGCATCAAAGTTCTGGGCGGCTCAAAGCGCCGTTACGCTTCGGTTGGCGACGTTATCGTCGTCTCCGTGAAGGAAGCCATTCCACGCGGTCGCGTGAAAAAGGGTTCCGTTATGAAGGCCATCGTCGTTCGTACGGCGAAGGACATTCGTCGCGCTGATGGTTCGGCCATCCGTTTCGACCGCAACGCCGCTGTGCTGATCAATGCACAAGGCGAACCCGTCGGCACACGTATCTTTGGACCGGTTCCCCGCGAACTTCGCGGTAAGAACCAAATGAAAATTATTTCGCTGGCACCGGAGGTGCTGTGATGCCGATTGCGCAAAAAATTAAACTGAAGATCAAGAAGGGCGACAAAGTTGTCGTCATCGCTGGCCGCGACAAGGGCAAATCGGGTGAAGTGCTCAGCACCCTCCCGACGGAAAACCGTGCTGTGGTTGCAGGTGTGAACCTTGTGAAGCGTCACACCAAGGCCCAGGGCGCCCAAGAAGGCGGAATTATTACGAAGAGCCTGTCCATCCATGTGTCGAACTTGGCACTGAAGGATCCGAAGGACGGCAAGCCAACACGCGTCGGCTACAAGATGGTCGGCGAAAAGAAGGTGCGCTTCGCCAAGCGCTCAGGAGAGACGATCGATGGCTGAGGACAAGAAGGCAAAGCCGGCAGCTGCAAAGCCCGCCGCTGCCAAGGCTGAAAAAGCGCCAAAGAAATCGGCTGAAAAAGCAGGCATGGAAAATGCCAATGCTGGTATGCCGGAAAATTATGTGCCGCGTATGCGTTCGCACTATGAGGATGTTGTAAAGCCAGCGCTGATCCAGCAGTTCGGTTACACCAACGTCATGCAAGTGCCGCGCATCACCAAGATCGTCCTCAACATGGGCGTAGGTGAAGCAACGCAAGACTCGAAGTTGGTCAATATCGCTGCTTCGGAATTGGAAAAGATCGCTGGTCAAAAGCCTGTCATCACCAAGTCGCGCAAAGCTATTGCACAATTCAAGATTCGCGAAAATCTCGCCATTGGCACGAAAGTGACGTTGCGCAAGGTTCGCATGTACGAATTCCTCGACCGTTTGATCACCGTGGCTTTGCCACGCGTTCGCGACTTCCGCGGATTGACGGATCGGTCGTTTGATGGCCAAGGCAACTTTGCAATGGGTATCAAGGAACACATCGTGTTCGCTGAAATCGATTACGACAAGATTGACCGCGTGTGGGGTATGGACGTGATTGTTTGCACGTCTGCGAAGACCGATGATGAAGCGCGTGCGCTTCTGACCGCCTTCAACTTCCCCTTCCGCAAAAGCCACCGCCAGGCGGCCTAAGGAGAGCGACACCACATGGCAAAGACAAGCTCAATTAACCGCAACGACAAGCGCCGCAAGATGTCAAAATCTGCTGATGCAAAGCGCAAGCGTTTGAAGGCAATCATCTCCAACAAGGCGACGCCGATGGAAGAGCGTTTCACCGCTGTTCTGAAGCTTGCTGAAATGCCACGCAATTCCGCCAAGGTACGCGTGCGCAACCGCTGCGAAGTTACGGGCCGTCCGCGCTCATACTATCGCAAACTCAAGATGTCGCGTATCGCGCTGCGTGAATTTTCCAACTTGGGCCTCGTCCCAGGTATGGTCAAGTCAAGCTGGTAAGGAAGGATTGAAGGATAATGAATATCAACGATCCCGTCGGTGACATGCTAACCCGCATTCGGAATGCGCAGGAGCGTGGGAAGAACAAGGTCGCAGTACCTCCTTCCCGCCTGCGTGAGCGTGTGCTGGAAGTTTTGCACAAAGAAGGTTTTATTCGTGGTTTCACAACCATCGAGAAGGACGGAAAGTCTGAACTCGAAGTGGAATTGAAGTATTTCGATGGCGCGCCAGTGATCAAGGAAGTTCACCGCGTGTCGAAGCCTGGCCGCCGTGTTTACGCGTCGGTTGCAACCCTGCCTTCCGTTTACAACGGCTTGGGCATTGCCATTCTCTCAACACCGAAGGGTGTTATGACGGATGCTGATGCACGTGCTGCAAACGTTGGCGGCGAAGTGCTCTGCACGGTATTCTAAGGAACCAACATGTCTCGTATTGGCAAAAAAGCAGTTCCTGTTCCGGCCGGTGTGACGGTTTCCGTCAACGGTCAGTCCGTGGCCGTCAAAGGCCCGAAGGGAGAACTCAAAGAAGTTCTGAACGAGCAAGTGCTCGTGAAGATGGAAGAGGGCGGCGTGAAGGTTGATCCGATCAACCAATCGAAACTCGCCCGTTCGTCCTGGGGCATGTCGCGCACATTGGTTGCGAACATGATGAAGGGTGTGACTGACGGTTATTCAAAGTCGCTGGAAATCAACGGCGTGGGTTACCGCGCTGCACTAGAAGGCAAGGTTTTGAAGTTGAACCTTGGCTACAGCCACGATGTGAACTATCCAGTGCCAGACGGCATCGATATTAAAACGCCGAAGCCCACGGAAATCGTGATCTCAGGCATCAACAAGCAACGGGTTGGCCAAGTGGCTGCTGAAATCCGTGAATGGCGTGGTCCAGAACCCTATAAGGGCAAAGGTATCAAGTACGCCGGCGAAACAATCTTCCGCAAGGAAGGTAAGAAGAAGTAAGGGCAGAAATCATGACCAAAGGCACGGCAATCAGCCTGCGCAAAGTTCGTGTACGCAAGACGCTCGCAAAGCGTCTCAACGGTCGTCCACGTTTGTCGATTTTCCGTTCGGGCGAAAACATTTATGCCCAGGTGATCGACGATACCAAGGGTGTGACTGTTGCATCAGCGTCCTCCATTGAAAAGGGCCTTAAGGGGTCGCTCAAGACGGGTGCTGACAAAGCCGCCGCCACTGCCGTAGGCACGTTGGTTGCGGAGCGTGCAGTCAAGGCCGGTGTCAAAGACGTTGTCTTTGATCGCGGCAGCTACATTTATCATGGGCGTGTTAAAGCGCTCGCCGATGCCGCCCGTGCGGGCGGTTTGAACTTCTAAGACAGGTTTCAGAGCACATGGCAAAAGAACGTGCAGAGCGCGGCGAACGCAAAGACGGTGGACGTAGAGACGCTGAAAAGGTGGACTCTGAGTTCATCGACAAGCTGGTCCATATCAACCGCGTCGCAAAGGTTGTGAAGGGCGGTAAGCGCTTTGGTTTCGCAGCTCTCGTGGTTGTAGGTGACCAAAAGGGTCGCGTTGGATTTGGACACGGCAAGGCACGCGAAGTGCCAGAGGCTGTGCGCAAGGCAACGGAAGCTGCAAAGCGTACGCTGATCCGCGTGCCGTTGCGCGAAGGCCGCACCTTGCACCACGACATGGATGGTCGTTGGGGTGCAGGCAAAGTGACATTGCGTATGGCGCCTGCAGGTACAGGCATCATCGCCGGTGGCCCAATGCGCGCTGTATTTGAATCAGTCGGCATGGCTGACGTTGTGGCCAAGTCGAAGGGGTCATCGAACCCTTACAACATGGTTCGCGCCACGTTTGACGCCTTGAAGAAGCAAACCTCGCCGCGCTCGGTTGCAAACCGTCGTGGCAAGAAAGTCAGCGAAGTGTTGCGCCGTCCAGGCGAAGCAGCAGTTGCTGAATAAGATAGGATAGAACCATCATGGCCAACAAAACCGTTACCGTGAAGCAGGTTGCAAGCCCGCAGCGCCGCCCGGCTGACCAGCGCCAAACGCTGATTGGTCTCGGACTGAACAAGATGCACCGGACCTCCACATTGACCGACACGCCTTCCGTGCGCGGCATGATTGCCAAGGTGGCTCACCTTGTGCAGGTCGTTGAATAAGGACGCACGACAATGAAATTGAATGAGATCTCAGACAACGCCGGGTGCCCGCAAAATCCGCACCCGTGTCGGCCGTGGTATCGGCTCTGGCCTTGGCAAAACGGCTGGCCGTGGTGGCAAAGGTCAGACGGCTCGTAAGGGCGGCGCAAAGGCTGGCTTTGAAGGCGGTCAGATGCCAATCTACCGTCGTTTGCCAAAGCGCGGCTTCAAGAAGCACAATCCTGTTGCCTACAATGAAGTGAACTTGGCCCGCGTGCAGGTTGCCGTTGAGTCGAAGAAGCTCGATGAAAATGCGTTGGTCACCGCTGCTGCATTGCTTGCGGCTGGTGTGATCACCAAGCTTGCAAAGGGCGGCGTGCGTTTGATTGGCAAGGACAAATTCTCCTCCAAGCTCTCGTTTGAAGTATATCATGCAACGGCTGGCGCAATCGCAGCGGTTGAAAAAGCTGGCGGCAGCGTAAAAGTTACAAAGCCCGTCGAAGAACCTGCAAAGCACGGTTGACCCGCAGGCGCCTGATCCCCACATCTGGGGGCCAGGCTTGAAGGACAAGGTTTAGAAATGGCATCAGCAGCTGAACAACTCGCAGCGAATTTGAGCTTTAGTGCTCTCGCCAATTCGGAAGAACTCAAGAAGCGCATCTGGTTTACACTGGGTGCGCTTATTGTTTATCGTTTGGGCACCTATATCCCCATTCCCGGCATCAATTCGCTCGCGCTTGAGCAATTTGCCAACACAGAATTCGACGGGCATTTTAGGCTGGGTCAATGGCCTTGCGGGTGGTGCACTTGGCCGTATGGCCATTTTTGCGCTCAACATCATGCCTTATATTTCTGCATCGATTATCATGCAGTTGATGACCACCATTTCTCCGGCGATGGAAGCTCTCAAAAAAGAGGGCGAATCGGGTCGTAAAAAAATCAACCAATACACGCGCTATGGCACCGTGTTTTTGGCGGCAATTCAAGCCTATGGTATTGCCATCGGCTTGCAAGGGCAGGGCGGTATTGTCACCAATCCTGGTCCATTCTTCTTGGCGTCAACTGTCATTACACTGACTGGCGGTACCGTTTTCTTGATGTGGCTGGGTGAGCAAATTACGTCGCGCGGCATCGGCAACGGTATTTCACTGATTATTTTCGCAGGCATCGTGGCTGGTTTGCCATCAGGTGTGGCAGCGTTGCTTGAGCTTGGCCGCACAGGCCAAATGAGCATGTTCACAATTTTGGGCATTCTGATTTTGGCGTTGGCTGTGATTGCTTTCATCGTGTTTGTTGAACGCGCGCAACGCCGCTTGCTGATCCAATATCCAAAGCGGCAAGTGGGCATGAAAATGTCACAGGCTGAGAGCAGCCACATGCCATTGAAGCTCAATACGGCTGGCGTTATTCCACCAATTTTTGCTTCGTCATTGCTCTTGCTGCCAATTACAGTGGCAAACTTCTCGGCAGGTAAAGGCCCTGAGTGGCTGAATACTTTGACGGCGACACTCGGACACGGCCAACCGATGTTCTTGTTCCTTTATGCCGCTTTGATTGTGTTTTTCTGTTTCTTCTACACGTCGATCCAGTTCAACCCGAAGGAAACGGCTGAAAACTTGAAAAAGTCAGGCGGCTTTATTTTGGGTATTCGCCCAGGTGAGAAGACTGCTGAATACATCGACTGGATTTTGACGCGCATCACTGTTTTGGGCGCGGCCTATTTGGTGTTGATCTGCTTGTTGCCTGAATTGCTGGTGGGATATTCCGGCATACCGTTCTACTTTGGCGGCACATCCTTACTCATCGTGGTATCGGTGACGTTGGATACAGTTGCGCAATTGCAGGGCCACATGTTGGCGCAGCAATACGGCAAGTTGTTACAGAAAGCCTCGCTGCGGAGTGGCAAGAAATGAACTTGATCCTCCTTGGACCTCCGGGTGCAGGCAAGGGCACGCAAGCAAAAATTCTCGAGGAAAGCCGCGGTTACAAGCAGCTTTCCACGGGTGATATGCTGCGGGCTGCCATTGCTGCCGGAACTGAGATTGGATTAAAGGCCAAGGCGATCATGGACCGGGGCGACTTGGTTTCAGATGATGTGATTTTGGGAATTGTCAGTGAACGCATGTCCAAACCCGATGTGGCAAAGGGCGTGGTGTTCGACGGATTTCCGCGCACGCCCGCCCAAGCGGCAGCGCTTGATAAAATGCTTGCATCGCGTGGCCAAAAGCTGCATGCGGTGATCGAAATGAAGGTGGACGACGAGGAACTCGTTGGTCGCATTTCTGGACGTTATACCTGCAAGACCTGTGGCAAGGGATACCACGATACGTATGCCCCCACAAAGAAAGCAGATACCTGTGATTCATGCGGTGGACACGACTTCGTTCGCCGTCCGGATGACAACGAAAAGACGGTTCGTGACCGTCTGACCGTTTACAACACGCAGACCGCCCCCCTGGTGGATTATTACCGGGAAACGGGGACCCTGCATGTGGTGGACGGCATGGCCGAGATTGACGCTGTAACGGCGTCTATCGGGGCTGTGCTGGACAAGTTGGCTTGAGTTTTCCCGCATTTTACCCGCTGGGGTGAAATGTGAAACAGGATCACTTCCAACCTATCAGGTGGTGCGGATGCGCATCGAACTGAAATGTGTTTCCTTGGGTTGACGCCACGGCGATTCACCTCTAAGGACGGCGCATTCTCAGTCTCACGAAGGCCAGCTTTGAGGGTGTAACTCTCGGGGCGCGGCCTTAATCGTTTGGGAAAAGGGCATTTCGCCTGCTTCCTGAGACACAGACCCTGGGCATCCGCCCTTGAAGACATTGGAGATCAACCGTGGCCCGTATTGCTGGCGTCAACATTCCTACGAACAAGCGCGTTGAAATCGCGCTGCGTTACATTCATGGCATTGGTCCAGTGAATGCAAAAATCATCTGCAACGAAGTGAAGATTCCTGATGCCAAGCGCGTCAACGAACTTTCCGACGCTGAAGTTTTGGCGATCCGCGAAATCATTGACCGCGACTATATGGTGGAAGGTGACCTTCGCCGCGAAGTGTCCATGAACATCAAGCGCCTGAGGACTTGGGCTGTTACCGTGGCATGCGCCACCGCAAGGGCCTGCCTGTTCGTGGCCAGCGTACTCATACAAATGCTCGTACCCGCAAGGGTCCGGCCAAGCCGATCGCCGGCAAGAAGAAATAAGTGAGGCATTTGACCAATGGCTAAAGAAGCTGCCGGCCGCGCACGCCGCAAAGAACGCAAGAACGTCTCATCGGGCGTTGTGCATGTGAATTCGTCTTTCAACAACACCATGATCACCATTACCGACGTGCAGGGCAACACCATTGCCTGGGCATCGGCTGGCAAGTTGGGGTTCAAGGGTTCGCGCAAGTCCACGCCTTATGCAGCTCAGGTTGCTGGCGAACAGGTGGCCAAGGCCGCCATGGAACATGGCATGCGCACTGTTGAAGTTGAAGTGTGTGGTCCGGGTTCGGGCCGCGAGTCAGCTCTTCGTGCGCTGCAAGCTGCGGGCCTTCAGGTAACGTCCATCCGCGACGTAACCCCGATTGCTCACAACGGCTGCCGCCCACCAAAGCGCCGTCGCGTCTAACGCTCTCGTTTCACCAATGCGACGGTTTTGTCCGTTGCACTGGTGCTGTTTGAAATTTGAAAGATGGCAGGTACACCTGTCCGGAGGCACACGGGAACATGAACATGCAGGTCAATCAGAAGAACTGGCAAGAACTGATCCGTCCAAGCAAGATCGACATTCAACCGGGCAAAGACAAG
Source organism: uncultured Alphaproteobacteria bacterium (assembly GCA_963850355.1). Lineage (GTDB taxonomy): Bacteria > Pseudomonadota > Alphaproteobacteria > Rhizobiales > Aestuariivirgaceae > Aestuariivirga. The sequence goes on along the minus strand of CAWKKP010000007.1, from coordinate 39,880 downwards.
CGTCGCGTTGCGACGGTTGTTGCTGAACCGCTGGAACGCGGTTTTGGTACCACGCTTGGCAATGCGCTGCGTCGCATTTTGTTGTCATCGCTGCAAGGCGCTGCCGTCACATCCGTCCATATCGATGGCGTATTGCACGAGTTCTCGTCAATCGCTGGCGTGCGCGAAGACGTGACCGACATCATTTTGAACATCAAGGAAATTTCCTTCGCTATGCATGCTGATGGCCCAAAGCGCCTGAGCTTGCGTAAAGAAGGCCCTGGTGTTGTTCGTGCGGGCGACATCGCTCAAACCGCTGATGTGCAAATCCTCAACCCTGAACACGTCATCTGCACGTTGGACCAGGGCGCTGAAGTGCGCATGGAATTCACCATCAACAACGGCAAGGGCTATGTTCCTGCCGAAAAGAACCGTCCTGAAGATGCGCCAATTGGCTTGATCCCGGTTGACTCGATCTACTCGCCAGTCCGCAAAGTGTCTTACCGTGTGGAAGCCACACGCGAAGGTCAAGTTCTTGACTATGACAAGCTGATCATGACCGTTGAAACCAACGGTGCTGTTACGCCAGATGATGCTGTGGCCTATGCCGCACGCATTCTGCAAGATCAGATTTCAGTGTTTATCAACTTCTCTGAGCCTGTTGCGCATGTTGTTGAAGAACATCGTTCGGAACTGCCATTCAATGCGGCTCTGCTGAAGAAGGTCGACGAATTGGAATTGTCGGTGCGTTCTGCCAATTGCTTGAAGAACGACAACATCGTTTACATCGGCGATCTTATTCAGAAGACCGAAGCTGAGATGCTGCGTACGCCAAACTTTGGCCGCAAGTCGCTCAACGAAATCAAGGAAGTGCTGGCTCAAATGGGCCTGCACCTTGGCATGGAAGTGGCCAATTGGCCGCCAGAAAACATTGACGAGCTCGCCAAGAAGCTCGAGTCACATTACTGATACTGAGTTAGGAGATAGATTATGCATCATGGATTTCGCGGTCGTCGGTTAAACCGTTCGTCAGCCCATCGCAAGTCGATGTTCGCAAACATGTCGGCTTCGCTCATCAAGCATGAGCAAATTGTAACAACCCTGCCAAAGGCGAAGGACTTGCGTCCGATCGTTGAAAAGCTGATCACGCTAGCAAAGGTTGGAACGTTGCATGCGCGTCGCCAGGCGATTTCACAGATCAAGGATCTTGATCAAGTGAAGAAGCTGTTTGACGTGTTGGCTGCGCGTTACAAGGATCGCAAAGGCGGCTACCTCCGCATCATGAAGGCAGGCTTCCGCCATGGCGATAACGCGCCAGTTGCCGTCATTGAATTCGTTGACCGTGACGTCAATGAAAAGGGCAAGGACTCCGGTCCAAAGCAAGGCAAAGAAGAAGCGCAGGAAGCCGTCGCGGCGTAAGCCTTACTTCGAGTGAGATTGAAAAAGCGGGCCTTATGGTCCGCTTTTTTGTTGCGCGCACACTTCAATCACAAATTCCGCAAACAGTGAGTTTGCCCAGGCGAACCACGGCCTCGTGAACTTCGTGGGATCATCCTTGTGGAAGCCTTCGTGCATCAGGCCTGTGCCTGCATCGGTGTTCATGAGTGTTTCAAGCAAAGCCAGCTGCTCTTGACGATCACCAGATGTGAGCCCTTGCATGCACAGCGAAATCGGCCAGATGTAATTCTGTGGCGTGTGAGGGCTGCCGATGCCAGCTGCCGCCTTGCCCTTGTAGTAGTACGGGTTGTCGTCGCTCAAAACAAAGGCGCGGGTTGCTTGATACGTCGCGTCAGAGGCATTGCAATAGCCGAGGTATGGTATGGCCAGCAGTGATGGCACGTTGGCGTCGTCCATGAGGTTGTGATTGCCCAAGCCGTCGGTTTCATAGGCATAGATTTCACCAAAGCGGGGGTGATCAACTCTGCCATAAGTTTCAACACCGACACGGATTTGCTTGGCCAATGCCGTGGCATCAAATTTCAGTTGCGCATCGCCGAGAGGCAATTGCGCCAAACACTCAAGTGCAACGACGGCGAACATGTTAGAGGGAATAAGATAGTTGTAAGTGCAGGCATCGTCGCTGGGACGAAAGCCTGACCAACTCATGCCCGTATGGGCAACTGGGTTGCCACGGCCTTGATGTGTCAAGGTATCACTGGCAGGGCCTTCGAGGCGCTCAAAACTGTAGAGTGAAGTGGCATGCTGCTGCTCTCTCGCAATCGTTGTGACGATCAGTTTTGCAGCCGCCAGAAAACCGTGATCGAGATGGTAAGATTGCCCCGTCGTCTCCCACAAATCATGGGCCAGTTTCAGCGGCGCACAGAGTGAATCGAGTTCGTATTTTCGCTCCCAGATCCACGCACTCATGTCTGTGTTATCTTTGTTGTGACAGTGGCCGTTGGCGCTTGCGTTAAAGGCGTTGGCGTAGGGGTCGAGCAACACATAGGCCATTTGTCGCTTCACCACGCCTGCGATGATATCCGCAAACAACCCATCGGAATTTGCAAGATGCAGATAGGGCCTGACTTGTGCAGCGGAGTCCCTCAGCCACATGGCGGGAATATCACCCGTAATGACAAATACACTGCCATCGGGCTGCAGTTGCAGCGTTGTTGTGTAAGTGTTGCTTAAGGTGTCTGCAAAAATTTTGGCCAAATGCGGGTACTGTGGCAGCGTGTCAGCGACGCGTTCAATCAATTGGCACATGGATGGGGGGAGCATGGGAAGATTCCAAAGCGTTTGAACGCGCAGATTAAATCATGACGCAAAAGCACACAATGCCGCGAGAAACTTTGGCCCGAATATCGCCCCATTCCGTATTCAGCTTACACGTAGAGATTACTCAGAAATTAAAATCAAGGATCGTCGCATGGCTGGATTAACGGTAGACGATCAGGATTTGGTGACGCGAGCTGGCATTCGGGCCGGGGATGAAGATCGGGCGCGTTTGAAAAAGGAAGCCTGGTCAGGCTGGGTCAAATCGCAGCTGGCCGTATCCCACATTGACAGTCCTGTGGTTTCTGATGCGATTTCGCGTTCAACCTTGAAAATTGAATATGAAGCAGGCGATGGCCACGGCGCGTTGAATGAAGAACGTGGCTTCGATCTGTTGCGTAAGCCTATCCGCGAGCTGTGGCATCTCGTGGATTGGCAAAAGAAAATGTCCTACGCCGAACGCGTGCGCCCCGCTGATGAGTTGATGGCGGCGACGATCATTCGCGCTACTCTTTCAGATGCGCAGCTCCGAGAAAATGTTGTTGATTTTTGGCGCGATCATTTCGCCGTCAATCGCTATTCCATCGAAGACGTGGCCGTGGCTTTACCCACTTATGATCAAGACGTGTTGCGCGTCCATGCGCTCGGTAATTTTCGTGAGATGCTGGAAGCCGTTGCCACTTCGACGGCGATGTTGGCCTATCTCAACAATGCGTCGAGCAAAGCCTCACCCGCGAACGAGAATTACGCGCGCGAGTTGATGGAGCTGCATGGCCTTGGTGCTGATGTTTATTTGCATGCTGCTTTTGATCGCTGGCGCGAGGTGCCAGGTGCGCTTGAAGGAAAGCCGACAGGTTTTATCGATCAGGATGTCTATGAAGCCGCGCGCGCCTTCACGGGGTGGACCTATGCGGGTGGGCAATATGTGATCAGAAGGCGTTGAACTGCCAAAGACTGGTGAATTCACATACACCGACAATGGCACGACCCTTACCAAAAGCGCGTGCTAGGCGTTGAATTTGACTCCCATGCCGGCCCGATGGTGGATGGCCGCAAGGTGCTCGATCTTGTGGCGTTTCATCCCGCAACTGCGCGTTACGTGACAAAGCGGCTGTGTCGGCGCTTTGTGGCTGATGTGCCGTCGGAGGATTTCATCAACGCTGCAGCGCAGGTTTTTATCGATCACCGCATGGCGCAAGACCAGTTGGCCAAGGTGATCGAGCATATTTTGTTTTCACACGATTTCCGGCAAGCAACGCCACGCCTACAGCGCCCGATGTTTTTAATGGCCTCCATGCAACGCAGTGCTGGCGTGGTGCTGCCGCCATCACAGGATTATTTTTGGCAGTTGGAAGGCATGGGGCAACGATTGTATGGCTGGCCGTCGCCGTCGGGGCATCCCTTGGGCTCAAGCTATTGGCAATCACCGGGGTTTTTGGTCCGGCGTTGGCGTGGCATGGCGGATATCTGGTCGAAAATTATAGCGCAATCGGGTAACCGCGAATGGCCGACCATTGACAGTTTCGCTGGTGAATGGACGCGCGGCTTGGGCTTGGATGATCAACACCGCAGGAGTGTGGCGGCCTTGCTGACAAAAGAACATGGCGTCGATGATCGGCCCATGAGCTTTTCCGAAAACGAACGCTGGACCACTTCGCAAGCACTCGCCACCCTCACAGCTTCACCCGCATATCAATCGGTATAATCATGATGTTCAATCGACGCCAATTTTTGTCCGCTGCTGCCGCCGCATCGCTTCCACAATTCAGCGTGAAATGGGCACGCGCCGAAGTCGCCCGTTGATCGTGCACTTGTTGTCGTGTTCTTGCGGGGAGGCATGGATTCGCTAAATTTGTTGGCCCCCGTTGACGATCGCTCCTATGTCACATCACGACCGCCAGCTTTGCGTGTTGCTGCCACCGGCATTGATCGCGGCTTGTCGATGGGAGCGGTCGGAGGAACAGAGCTTCTGCTGAACCCACTTGCGAAACCTCTGCATCAGCTTTGGGCGAAACAAAAGCTGGCCTTGATACCAGCAGCAGGTTTGAAAAACGCCACCCGCAGCCACTTTCAAGCCATGGATTTGATTGAACGCGGTGTCAGCACCGATGCATTCAACTTGCCGCGAGAGGGCTGGTTGACGCGATTGGTGGAAGGACTTGGACAAACCACGCCAGGCAACACCCTCAGTTTGGGTGGGGCCATGCCACAATCGCTATCGCTGTGTGAAACAGCACTGCCGATCAGCGATATTTGGGACGTGGATTGGATGCCGTCCGAAAATGTGCGCGAAGTATTGCTGAAGTTGCATGCCGGTGATTCAGCCCTTGATCGTGCCAGCCGCCAAGCCATCGAGGCCACTGGTCAATTGGCTCGCAAACTTGATCGCAAAGAAAATCGTGAACCAACGCTTCGGGAACTGCCAAAGGGCATTGCGTATCCCGACCATGACTTCGGCAATAAGCTGCGGTTCCTCGCTGAAATGATGCGTGTGAACCCAGACATTCAATTGGCCACGGCTGATCTTGATGGCTGGGATATGCATGACAACCAGCAGGGACAATTTGGGCCATTGGCCGGGACGCTGGCTGGCAGTCTGCTGGCGTTCCATGATCATTTGGATGCCATTGGCAGACCCACAACCATCGTTGTCATGAGTGAATTTGGGCGGCGTATTAAAGCCAACGAAAGTGGCGGCACCGACCACGGCCACGGCGGCTTGATGATGGTGTTAGGAGACGGCGTCAACGGCGGGCAATCGTTTGGACGCTGGCCAGGTCTGGCCACAGAACAACTCGATCAAGGCATGGACCTTGCAGTGACAACGGACTTCCGTGACGTGCTGGCGTCTGTCCTGGTCAAGCACGGTGTGGCATCGTCGTTGCCCACAGTATTTCCGGAGTATGAAGCGAATGCAGTCAAAGGCTTGTTTAGAGGGTAGTTTTCAATCGCCACGTCATCTGACAATTGTCATCACCGCACTTGTTGCGGTGATCCATCGTAGGGCCGGCGTTGTGTCAATGCGTGCGCAGTGCGCACGCCTGCAAAACTGTGAGCGTTGAAAAATGGATTGCCGGAACAAGTCCGGCAATGACAAGTGAATGTAGTGGTATACTAAATGAGTTGGATACTTCTCACATCTCCAGCACTTGGTTCACGGCAACCACCGTATGATTGCCATAGCCGTTGAAGCGTGTTGCCGTTGCTAGGCCATAGGCGCCGAGGGTGCCGAATTCAATGAAGTCGCCTTCCTTGATGCCGCGGAACAGATCGAGGCGGTGGGGTAGCACATCTAACGGGTCGCATGTTGGTCCGAAGACCTTATAGGATTTAGCAACGCCTTCAATTTCCTTGCCGTCACGGATCAGGCGGAACGGCGGTTTCAAGTCCGGTACTTGCATATATTCCATCAAGCCACCGTAAACGCCGTCGTTGATGAAAATGTCATCGCCATCGGTGCACACCAGCTTCACTTGCACCAGCAAGCTCATGCATGTGGCAACGATGCCACGTCCGGGTTCGCATTCCAGTTTCGGATGATTTTCTCCGAAAGCCTTTGTCACCGCTTGGTCAATGGCGCGGAAAAACACTTCAGGTTCTGGTGCCGTTGAAAGTTCGTAATTGGCAGGAAAGCCGCCTCCAACATTCAGTGTGTTGACGGTCACGCCAGCATTTTTTGCAATCCGCGCTGCCGCTTCAATGTGGCGGGCATAGACTTGCGGTTCTTTGCTTTGCGATCCTGGATGAAATGTAAGAACAGGTTGATAACCAGCAGCAACAACTTGTTGCAACAGCTCGACGCAAATGTGTTCAGGCGCACCAAACTTGCTGGAAAAATCATGGACTGATGAACCACGGTCCCGTGGCAGCACCAAACGCACGGCAAGTTCAACTGTCGTGTCATCGCCAATCGACATCGATGATTTTCTGCACTTCCTCGCGGCAGTCCACCACGAAGCGGCGGCAACCATAGAAGGTGTAAGCATCGGCAATTTCGCGGCGCGATTTGACGGGGTTGTGATAGTGAAACTGTGCGGTTTTTGACACGGCATGCACAGCCGCCATTTCATGCACAGACGCCACGTCCCATGTTGTGATGCCTGCTTCCGCCAAGGTCGCAATCACTTCAGCGGAGGAATTGCATTTCACTGCATAAGTGACGAGTGCCCGGAAAATTGTCGAGGAATTGTTTGCGCGCGCGACGTGAGTTCAGAGGCTGAAAACAGGAACACACCTTCCTCTGGTGACAAGGCTTTGGCCACAGCCATCGCGTCGGCATATTGGTTTGTTGCTGCGGGATGCTGGAGAAGGGTGGCCGTCATGGTGAGCTCCTGTCGAATCAACAGTAAAATGCGCTTCTAATGTGCAGATTGAAGACTGCGATTGTGTTGCCGCGAGTCGGAATTTCTCGTCATAATGACGGAAGTATCGTCGGAGTGAACATGTCTGATCGAGATGAAGAATTGTTGGGCTTGCTCAAGCTCAATGCGCGTGAGCCTGTGGCTTCGCTGGCGCGCAAATTGGGCGTGTCGCGCACAACGGTGCAAGACAGGCTGAAGCGGCTGGAAACCAGCGGCGTCATTGGTGGGTTATGCCGTGAAGCTGGGGAAGGGCGCCAAGCTGCCCGGCATATCCGCTTTGGTCACGCTGGGTGTGGAGCCACGTCAACAAATTGATGTGGCTAAGACCATCGGCACCTATCCCCAAGTTGAAACCTTGCATACAGTGAGTGGCAAGTTTGACCTTGTGGCTGTCGTCAAAACGCCCACATCAGAGGACATGGACCAGTTGATTGATAAGATTGGCATGCTGAAAGGTGTCAACGACATTGAAACAGCCGTCATCTTGTCAACCAAAGTTGATCGCCGATAAGACGGTTTAGTGGAGTGATATGCGGATGTTTCGGGTTTTAGTTCTAACGCTTATCTTGTGTGCAATGTCAGTTTCTGGTTTTGCGCAAACGCGTGTGCCGCAATCGCAGCTCGAAGTGCAAATGAGCTTTGCTCCGGTGGTGAAACGCTCCGCACCAGCCGTGGTCAACGTCTATGCCAAACGCATTGAACGCCAACAGGACACGGGCCTTTCAGCCGATCCATTTTTCCGTCGTTTCTTTGGTGAAGACGGCAATTTTGGAAAATCTCGCGAACGTGTGGCCAACTCACTGGGGTCAGGTGTGATCGTTGATAAGGCGGGTTACATTGTCACCAATAATCATGTGATTGCCAATGGCTCTGACATTCGGGTTGTGTTGTCTGACCGTCGTGAATTTCAAGCCAAGCTGTTGCTGGCCGATGAGCGCACGGATCTAGCAGTGCTAAAAATTGATGCTGGCGATGAGGACTTGCCGGTGCTCTTATTTGCAGATTCAGATGACCTTGAAATCGGTGATCTCGTCTTGGCCATTGGCAATCCCTTTGGCGTTGGGCAAACAGTCACAAGTGGTATTGTTTCAGCATTGGCACGTACGCAAGTTGGCGTGACGGATTATCAATTCTTCATTCAAACTGATGCGGCCATTAACCCCGGAAACTCCGGTGGTGCATTGGTCAATATGCGGGGCGAGCTCATTGGTATTAACACTGCAATTTTTTCTCGCTCTGGCGGCTCCATTGGTATCGGCTTCTCAATTCCCTCCAACATGGTGCAAACGGTCGTCGATACAGCGGAAGCAGGTTTAAACAAAATTCGTCGCCCTTGGTTGGGTGTGGAGTTGCAGGACGTGACGCCTGATCTTGCTGAAAGCATGGGCTTTGCGCGGCCGGAAGGAACACTCATTACCAAACTGCATCCTGACAGCCCGTTGCTTGCGGCCGGACTGAAGCGTGGTGATGTGATCATTGGGTTTGATGGCAAAAGCATTGAAGGCAGCCGCGAATTGGGATTTCGCGTGGGTACAGAACGCATTGGTGGAACGCGCATTGTTGAATACCGCCGTGGCGACAATAGCTTTGAGGCACGCATGAAATTGATCGCAGCACCTGAAACTGTGCCGCGCCAAGATACCTTGATCGACACGCGCTCGCCGCTTGCAGGCCTGGTGATTGCCAATCTTTCTCCCGCAGTTGCCGAAGAGTTGGGGTTATCTGCTGCAGTAACAGGTGTTGTGGCGCTTGATGCAAAGGGTGGACCAGCCGCCCAATTGTTCAAAAAGGGTGATATCATTCTGGATATCAACGGCAGCACAATTTTGGAAGTTGATGATGTGAAGTTGGCACTTTCTAAACAGCAGAAGCGCTGGCTGATCAGCATTCAACGCAACAATCGCAGACTGCAATTGCAATTGCAGAGATGAACAGTCTTTTCGAAAAACAAGTTGTAGCGGAGGGGCCACGCCCCTTGGCGGATAAGTTGCGCCCGCAGCGCTTGGAAGATGTTGTGGGGCAAGATCATCTTGTGGGGCCGGAGGGCACGCTCACGCGCATGCTGGCGTCTGGGCGTATTCCCTCGATCATTTTGTGGGGACCACCGGGTACGGGCAAGACCACGATGGCACGGCTTTTGGCGGGGACTACGGGGCTGGTATTTGAACAAATGTCAGCTATTTTTTCAGGTGTCGCCGACCTCAAGAAAGCTTTTGAACAAGCTCGCATGCGCCGCGAGCAGGGCCGGGCAACGCTGTTGTTCGTCGATGAGATTCATCGCTTCAACAAATCGCAGCAGGATTCATTTTTGCCCTTTGTTGAAAATGGCACCATCACGCTTGTGGGTGCGACGACTGAAAATCCATCCTTTGAGCTCAATGGTGCATTGTTATCGCGGGCGCAGGTTTTGGTGCTCAATCGATTGGATGATGCAGCACTTGCTGCATTGATCGGCCGGGCTGAAATGTTTGAACGGCGGCCTTTGCCTGTGACTGCTGAAGCACGGACAGCGCTCATTGGCATGGCCGATGGTGATGGTCGCTATTTTCTCAATTTGATCGAAGAGATTTACGCCAGCATTCACGAGGGAATGGATGAGGTTGGCGTTGAGGCCTTGGGTAAAATCGTGGCCAAGCGTTTGCCACTTTATGACAAAGCCAATGATGGTCATTACAATCTGATTTCTGCCCTGCATAAATCCGTGCGTGGGTCTGATCCTGATGCAGCGCTTTACTACCTCGCACGCATGCTCACGGCGGGCGAAGACCGCTTGTTTCTGGCCCGGCGTTTGGTGCGCATGGCGGTTGAAGATGTTGGGTTGGCTGATCCTGAAGCGTTGAAGCAGGCGCTGGCTGCGAAAGATACTTTCGACTTTTTAGGCTCGCCGGAAGGCGAATTGGCTCTTGCCCAAGCCACTGTTTATATTGCCACCGCGCCAAAGTCGAATGCGGTGTACACAGCATTTAAAGCGGCGATGACCAAAGCGGCCGAGACGGGTTCATTGATGCCGCCCAAAACCATCTTGAACGCGCCGACGAAGCTGATGAAGTCGCAAGAATATGGTTCAGGCTATCGTTATGACCATGATGAGCCGGAAGGCTTTTCAGGTCAGAACTATTTCCCCGATGCGATGGTGCGACAAAAATTTTATCATCCCGTGGAGCGCGGGTTCGAGCGCGATCTCGCCAAACGATTGGCCTATTGGGAACGCTTGCGTAAAGAACGCCAGACGTGAAAAAGGCCGGTCTCCCGGCCCTTTGTTTTATTTGCGGTTTGCGTCGAGGCTGAGTGGGCCTGCGCCGGCTGTGGCCAACCACAGGAAGACGAAGCAGAACATGATGGCCAATTCGCCACCATTCAAGATGGGGAAGAAGGCTTGTGCAGCGTGCGCCATGAAATAGGCAACTGCCATCATACCAGCCAATACAAACGCGGTTGTACGCGTGTACAAGCCAACAACAATGAGAAGTCCGCCAACGAGTTCAAGAATACCAGCAGCGCCCATCAGCGAGGCGATTTGAACGCCATCCTTGAAATAATCGGTGAGTGGGAACTTGAAAAGTTTGGTGGTGCCGTGTTGCAGGAACAAAAGGCCTGTCATAACGCGGAGTGCGGCGTGGGTATAACCCTGCCAAGATGCGGGAAGAATGCCGTTCAACATGTGTCGTAATATCCATTTTAATTGCGTTGCTGCACGTTAAACCCGTGCGGAGGCAGCCTTTAACAGACGCAATAAATAGACACAACAGAAATTACAGATAAATCCACATGACAAAAGAGACAGCTTTTAGGAGTTAGCTCGCCAGTTTTTGACTTGGAGGTTTGATTTTGCTCAGGCGCTTGCGAATAAACGCGACGTCTTCTTCGTTACATTCAAAACGTTCAACGAAGAGGCCGAAAGGTCCTTTGACCAATTTGATCTTTTGGCGGCCAGCGTGATCACGCCCCACCATAAGTTTTGCACCACGCTCAACAGAGCGACACAAACGATTCAACTCAAACTCAGACAACATACCTTGATACTCGTACACAGAACGAAGCCGCACCGCCGTTCAGGCTAACGCAACTTGCAACCCTGTGCAACTTGAATCAAAATTGAAGTTTATGAGGGTTTAACGCCTCAAAATTGCGGTTTTGCTTTGCGACAATCTCCCACTCAACATTCAGAAAAATCATTGCTATATGAAGCGCATGGCCAAAACCCCGCAACGACCAAACGAAGATACGCATACCGGCGTGCTGACCCGCACCCGGGCGAAAACACAAAAGCCTTCGCTTTATAAGGTGCTGCTGCTCAACGATGACTATACGCCGATGGAGTTTGTGGTTTTGGTGCTGGAACAATTTTTCAGCAAAAACACCGAAGACGCCTACACCATCATGCTGCACGTGCATCAAAAAGGTGTCGGAGTATGTGGTGTTTATACCTTTGAAGTGGCGGAAACCAAGGTCACCCAGGTCATGGATGCCGCCAAACAGGCAGGCCACCCCCTGCAATGCACCATTGAAAAAGAGTGACCACTTGGTCACACTTGCCCCTCGTCAAATCTAAAATCCGTCCTATATTGGACAAGCGTATCTTCCCTATGTCGGGACGGACGTTGCGACAGGTGTCGTGAGGAGTTGTGCTTTGCCTACATTTTCCCGCAGTCTTGAAAAAGCTTTGCATCGTGCGTTGTCATTTGCCGCTGAACGGCGTCAGGAATACGCAACACTTGAACATTTGCTGTTGTCATTGACCGAAGACAAAGACGCCATTGCTGTGCTGCGCGCCTGTGGCGTTGATCTTGATGAGCTCCGCGATGACCTGACGGACTACGTCGACAACGAACTTGCCAACTTGGTGACCGAGTCATCGCAAGAAGCAAAACCAACGGCAGGCTTTCAACGGGTCATTCAACGCGCCGTTATTCACGTACAATCTTCTGGCCGCGAAGAAGTGACGGGAGCCAATGTGCTTGTCGCTATTTTTGCAGAGCGTGAAAGCCACGCCGCGTTCTTCCTGCAAGAACAAGACATGACGCGTTATGACGCCGTCAATTATATTTCCCATGGCATCGCCAAGCGCCCAGGCATGAGCGAATCCCGCGCTGTGCGAGGGGCCGAGGAAGAAGATCAAGCCAACGAAGACCATACACAACAGGGTGGCGCAGGGCAGTCTAAGGGCAAGAAGGAGCAAAGCGCACTTGAAGCCTATTGCGTCGACCTCAACAAGAAAGCCGAGAATGGCAAGATTGACCCGTTGATTGGCCGCGAAGCGGAGGTCAACCGCACCATCCAGATTCTCTGCCGCCGCCAAAAGAACAATCCATTGTTTGTTGGAGACCCCGGTGTTGGTAAAACCGCCATCGCCGAAGGCTTGGCCCGCAAGATCATCAAGGACGAAGTGCCTGAAGTCCTAAAAGGCTGCACGGTTTATCAATTGGATATGGGCGTATTGCTGGCCGGCACACGTTATCGCGGCGACTTTGAAGAACGCCTGAAAGCCGTGATGAAGGAAATTGAAGCCAAGCCCGGTGCCATCATGTTCATCGACGAAATCCACACCATCATCGGTGCAGGTGCCACATCAGGCGGGGCCATGGATGCCTCGAACCTGCTGAAACCAGCTTTGGCATCTGGCACACTTCGTTGTATTGGATCAACGACTTACAAGGAGTATCGCCAGCATTTTGAGAAGGACCGCGCACTGGTGCGTCGCTTCCAGAAGATTGACGTCAACGAACCTTCATTGCCGGATGCGATTGCCATTCTCGAAAGGCCTCAAGCCCTATTACGAAGAATACCATAAAGTTCAGTACACGGACGAAGCCATTGAAACTGCTGTGCAGCTGTCGGCCCGCTACATGAGCGACCGCAAACTGCCAGACAAGGCGATTGACGTGATTGATGAGTCTGGGGCGGCCTTGATGTTGCTGCCTGAGAAGCAAGCGCAAGAAGATCATTGGCGTCGAAGAAATCGAAGCCACCATCGCCACCATGGCCCGTATTCCTGCGAAGACAGTGTCGCGCGATGATGCCACGGTGTTGAAGAACCTTGAGTCCGAATTGAAGCGGCTGGTATTTGGCCAAGACAAAGCGATTGAGCAAGTGGCATCGGCCATCAAGTTGGCGCGGGCAGGGTTGCGTGAGCCCGAAAAGCCCATTGGCAGCTATCTTGTTTGCTGGCCCCACGGGTGTTGGCAAAACCGAAGTGGCCAAGCGCCTGTCAGAAGTGTTGGGCGTCAAATTCCTGCGCTTTGACATGTCGGAATATATGGAACGCCATTCCGTGTCGCGCCTCATTGGTGCCCCTCCGGGCTATGTCGGTTTTGATCAGGGCGGCCTTCTCACCGATGGCATTGATCAGAATCCGTATTGCGTGTTGCTGCTCGACGAAATTGAAAAGGCGCATCCGGACCTGTTCAACATTCTGTTGCAGGTCATGGATCACGGCAAATTGACGGATCACAATGGCAAGTCAGTTGATTTCCGCAACGTGGTGTTGATCATGACCACCAATGCCGGTGCGGCGGAAATGTCGAAACCCGCCATCGGCTTTGGCTCCAATGTGCGGATTGCTGAAGACAATGAAGCCATCACCCGCATGTTCACACCTGAGTTCCGCAATCGCTTGGATGCCACTGTAAACTTTGGACATTTGCCACCCGAAGTGGTGCGCAAAGTGGTGGAAAAATTCATCCTGCAACTGGAAGCCCAATTGGCCGAACGGCAAATCAACATCGAAATCTCAACCGAAGCCGCCGATTGGTTGGCCAAGACCGGCTACGACCAGCAGATGGGTGCAAGGCCACTGTCGCGCGTTATCCAAGAGCATGTCAAAAAGCCACTGGCTGAAGAAGTGCTGTTCGGCAAACTCACCAAAGGCGGAACAGTGCGCATCCTGATGAAGGATGACAAGCTGGACCTTGCCTATCTGGGCCGCGATGAAGAACGCTCATCGCTCCCAAAACCACCGGAACGGAAGTCTTTGCCAAGGAATGCCAAGGCCAAGGTTGAAGAACCGAAGAAGGCAGCGGTAAAGAAGGTGCGCAAGGCGCGGGTGAAGTAACATCATTTCTCCCCGCCCTTGAGGGCGGGGTCGGGGGCGGGTGTCGGCTACAATTGCCGTCGGCACCTCAGGCTGACACCCACCCCTAACCCCTCCCTCGAGGGAGGGGAAAGCATTTATAATTGCGCTGCAAACTTCGCTACCATAACAGCCAACTCGCTATGATCCGCCATCTTGCCAGAATGGGGCTTCAGCCCCACACCTTCCTTCATCGGCAGAATGTGAAAATGCAAGTGAAACACCGTCTGCCCACCCGCTGCTTCATTGTATTGCCTGATTTGAAAGCCGTCAGCGCCCGTGGCTTTCACCGCCGCCGCCGCAACTTTCTGCACCGTCGCCATCACATGGGCCAGCACGTTGGGGTCCGCATCAAGCAGTCCGCGAGACGGCGCTTTTGGCACCACCAAGCAGTGACCTTCGACTTGCGGCATCACGTCCATGAAGGCGAGGGTGTGTTCGTCTTCGTAGATTTTGTGACACGGAATTTCACCGCGCAGAATTTTGGCGAAGATGTTGTTGGGGTCGTAGGTCATGGGGGTAATCCTAGTTCAAGTGTTTTGCACTTACCAGAGCACGTGCCGCTCCTCATGGTCGTCACCCCGGCGAAGGCCGGGGCAATGCATTGCTGCACTTCTATCTGTTTTTTAGCCTCGTCCCGGCCTGCGCCGGGATGACGACAGTTTGGGTTAGAATGAGTGCGTGACAACCTAATCCCCCCACGTCGTCTTCACGATGGGCTCAAAACTATTGTTGGGGGATGTGTGGAGTATTGCAGACTCTAGCGAAAACACCGCGCGGTGTCAAGCGTTAATTTCCTATGTGGAGATTATTCAGATTCGACGTGTTTGAATGGCGAATGCGCTGCAAGCAATTGCTGGTCCTGGTCGATGCTGGCGCGTTCATGTTCCAGATATTCTGCCACAGCGCGCGCCTAAACCCTTATGGGCAAAGTGATGCAAGCTGTGGGTTTTCACAGGCAAATAGCCTCGCGCCAATTTATGTTCACCCTGCGCTCCGGCCTCCACAACTTTCAATCCCCGCGAAATCGCAAAATCAATGGCCTGATAATAGCAGGTTTCAAAATGCAGGAAGGGATGGTCCTCCGTTGCGCCCCAATTGCGGCCAAACAGCGTATCCCCGCCGATGAAGTTTAATGCGCCGGCAATAATCCGATCCTCGCGCTTAGCCAAAACCAACAATGTATTGTCAGCCATACGCTCATTCACCAGCGAGAAAAATTCGCGGGTCAAATAGGGCCTTCCCCATTTGCGCGCGCCAGTGTCCATGTAGAATTTGTAAAAATGATCCCAATGATCTTCCGTCAAATCCCGCCCCGTCAACAAATCAAAGGAGATGCCACGAGCCGCCACGGCTTCACGCTCTTTCCGAATATTTTTGCGCTTTGAAGAAGATAATGACGCCAGAAAATCCGCGAAGGTTTTATAATCATTGTTGTGCCAATGAAACTGAATATCCTGCCGCTTCAACCATTGCTTGGGGGCTTCAGCCCAATCGGCTTCGGGCAAAAACGTGATGTGCGCCGACGAAGCCTCAAGTTGCAACGCAGCAGCTTCAAGTGCCTTCAGCAGTTTTGGTTTATGTTCTGGAGCACTCAACAATCGAGGCCCCGTTGCAGGCGTGAAGGGTGCGGACACTTGCAGCTTTGGGTAATAATTTCCGCCAGCGCGCGTGAAGGCATCAGCCCAGCCATGGTCGAAAACATATTCGCCCATTGAATGGGATTTTAAGTAGCAGGGCACGAGGCCCAGGATTTGATCGTTTTCTTCAAGCACCAAATGCGAGGCGGCCCAACCTGAACGCGCCGACGCGGAACCTGATTCTTCGAGGCTCGATAAAAATGCGTAGGATACAAAGGGGTTGAACACTTGCCCCGGTGGATTGGCGAGGCAGTCCCAGGTTTTGGCGTCGATGTGTTTCAGGCTCGACAGGCTGCGAATGCGTTCTGCCATCAGGCTGCATAACCTTCAAAGGTCACTTGGTCGGAATAGCGCCTTGCCAGTTGCTCTTGCTCTTTTGAGCGAATGGTCCAGGTGATGATCGGATATCCCGCAGCGCGAATGGTTTGCACGGGCGTGAAGGGCAGTTGCTTGAATTGGAACGAGACAAAATGTGGGCGCGTCTCTGGCAAATGCGAAAAGTTGCGCATGGTCAAGCGGCGGCTCAATGGCAATTTGCCATAATCATCCCTTGTCGTACGATCAGCTGTGATGCCGCGAATGGTTGCAGGTGAATGATGGGCAATGCAGGCAACCAAGTCAGGATCAAATGACATGAGCGCATAGGGGCCTTGATAGGATTGCAACACGTCAAGTGCGCGCATAGCCAAAGCCACATCGCCATCCCAATGGGATTTGAGTTCGATGATCAAGGGCACTGCTCCATCCACTTGATCAAGCAATTCACCCAAAGTTTGCTTGCGGTCTTTGCCAATTTTGAATGCGGTCTGTTTCAACGCCTTGGTGCTGTGGTGTTTGACAAGGCCCTGGCCATTGGTGAGGCGATCTAGCGTTTCGTCGTGAAACACTATGGCTTCACCGTCAGCCGTAATCTGCAAGTCGCATTCAATGGCATAATTATTTTTTATGGCACCCGCAAAAGCTGAAGTTGTATTTTCAATAATGCCATCTTGTTTGCGGTGTAATCCTCGATGCGCAATCGGGCGTGCCACCAGCCAATCCAAGGCCCGCATTTGTGGCGTAAACCGCATTACGAAATCTCCACCACCGCTTCAATTTCAACACTGGCATTGAGCGGCAGGGATGGCACACCAACAGCAGAACGGGCATGCCGGCCTGCATCGCCAAACACTTGCACCATCAAATCAGACGCACCGTTTACGACAAAGGGCTGATCCGTGAACGACGATGTGCAGGCCACAAAGCCCGTAAGTTTCACGATGCGCTTGATCTTTGACAGATCGCCATCACAGGCGTCGCGCAGTTGCGCGATAACGTTAATTGCAGCTTGCCGTGCGGCGGCTTGTCCCGCTTCCTTCGTGACTTCGACACCGAGGATTCCTGTTTGCGTCAACTTGCCATTGTCGAAGGGCAATTGTCCGGCTGTAAAAATAATTTGTCCGGTTTTGACCCAACCCACATAGTTGGCCAAGGGCTTTGCAGGTGTTGGCAGGGTGATTCCGAGGTCTGCCAATTTCTCATGGGGTGTTGTCATCCGAGTTTATCCTTTGGCGTGGCACCGGCGAAAAATGCTTGCATATTGGCAAGGGCACGCAGACCCATGTTGGTTCTGGTACGGATCGTGGCACTGCCCAGATGTGGCAGAAGGAAAACGTTTTCAAAATCGCGGTAACGGGGATCAAGATTGGGCTCATTGTTGTAAACATCAAGTCCCGCCGCTGCCGTATGGCCAGACTGCAATGATGCAATCAGATCCTCATCTACGACAATGCCGCCCCGCGCCGTATTCACGACGATGGAACCTTTGGGCATCAGCGACAATGAGCGTTTGTTGATAATGCCTTTGGTCTCAGGCGTCATCGGGCAATTGATGGATAGAAAATCGCAATGCGGCAGCAAGCCATCAAACGTGGGGTGATAGGTCGCGCCCAAAGCATCAGCTTCGGCTGAGGGGCGGCGATTGTGGTAGTGGAGTTCCATACCAAAGGCCTTGGCGCGTTTGGCCACGGCAACGCCAATGCGCCCCATTCCCAAAATCCCAAGCCGCATATCTGAGAAGTCATGGCCGAGGGGATAGACGATGGAAAATCCGGCCCAGCGGTTCTCTCGCACCATGCGCTCACCCCAATAGGCACCGCGCGCCGCGCCGAGCATCAGCAGCAGGGCAATATCTGCCGTTGCATCAGTCAACACGTCGGGTGTGTTGGTGACGGTAATGCCGCGTGCTGTTGCAGCTGCAATTTCGATATGCTCATGGCCGACTGAAACTGTCGAGAGAATTTTGATGGAGTTTGGCAAGCGGTTAATAAAGGCGGCCGGAAATTTATCCATTGAGGTCAGGGCGATACCATCCATGCTTTCGGATTCTGCAACAATTTGGTCGGCCGTTTTTGCAATATCGGCCTCATTGAAGTTACATTCAAAGGATTCCGCCATCGCTGCTTCAGCTTTCGGCGGCAATTTGCGCGTTACCAGAATTTTAGCCGTTGTTTTGCCATTCTTCATGTTAGGATCAGCCCAGTTTATTGAAAGGCCTTTTGAACATGAATCGCATGATGTTGACCAGACGCATTTGCTGCATGGCACTGTTCTTTGCCGCAAGTGGGGCTGAAGCTGCTAACCTTGCACCGCACCGGGCCTTTTATGTGCTTGAAGCCGCTCGTTTGGATGAGAAAGGCGGATTTTCTGCGATTTCGGGCAAACTGGCCTATGAAATTACGGGTAATGACTGTGATGGATATGCTGTTAGTTACCGCGTGGCCAATCGCTATATCCAAGGCGAGGGCACTGCTCAAACCATGGATGTTCAACTCTCGTCGTTCGAATCAGGCGATGGTCTGGAACTCGATATGCGCCAGAAGCAGTATATGAATTCGGCACTCGACACTGAAACGCGGGTCAAAGCCAAAAAGCCTGCAGCCAACGCTGTTGGGTGAGGGGACGTTGGAAGGCGGAGAACCCAGCACGTTTGAATTGGCCGCTGATGCGATTTTCCCGACGGCATTTCAAAAACAGCTGATGAATGATGCTGCAAAGGGCTTGAACCGATCGGCGGCCTTGGTGTTTGAGGGGTCTGATAAGCAAAAGGCCACGCGCGCCGTTAGCTTTATCGGGGCCAAGAAGGACCACAGCAATCTCACAAAGGAAGCCGACGCCGACACTGTGGCAGCGCTCAACAAACTTCCCTATTGGCCTGTCACTGTCAGTTACTTCGACATTGAAGCCAAAGGTGATGAGCAACCCACATATCAGGCCAGTTTCAATATGCTCGATAACGGCGTTTCGACGGATCTTGTGCTGGACTACGGCAGCTATGCGCTCAAAGGGCGTCTTGAGAAAATTGAGATGCTGAAAGCTGAAACCTGCAAATAGGGTCTTTAAATTCGCTCAAGAATTCCTATCTAAACGCCCGTTGGCCTGATTTCATGCCAATGCGCCGGGGGAGCGGCTGAAACATGAACGCCGTTCACAAAACTGGTACGCCACAAACTGTTTCGTCGCCGTCTGCTGATGTTGATGCATTCTTGGCAAGCGTGAAGAAAATGCCTGTCACCTCCGGCGAAGGTCGCTTGGTGTTCGCGATGGACGCTACCATGAGCCGTCAACCCACATGGGACTCGGCCCTTTCTATTCAGGGCCAAATGTTCATGGAGGCCAAGAAGGCTGGCGGGCTTGCGGTGCAGCTGGTTTATTTCCGCGGCTTCAATGAATGTAAAGCGTCGCGTTGGGTGGCGGACCCGGAAGCACTTGCGAATTTGATGTCGAAAGTTGATTGCCGAGGCGGCAATACTCAAATTGGCCGCGTGCTCACTCATGTTAAAAACGAAGCTGCCAAATCAAAAGTCAACGCTGTCATTTTCGTGGGTGATGCTTGCGAAGAAAACATCGATGGTCTTTGTCAGTCTGCGGGTGAAATTGGCATGCTCGGCGTCCCGCTCTTCATGTTTCAAGAAGGCACTGACATCACAGCTGAAAAAACTTTCCGCGAAGTTGCGAAACTGACACGCGGAGCCTATTTCCGGCTCGACAGCGCATCGCCCAAGGTGTTGGCGGAGTTGCTAAGTGCCGTTGCAGCCTATGCGGCGGGTGGCAAGCAGGCCCTTGAAGCAAAGGGTGGCCAAGCAGCACGTGCTTTACTGTCACAGTTGAAGTAAAATCAAACCATGCCTCAGTTTATCATCGCACTTGCTATCGTTTTTGGCGGGATTTGGTTTATCCGCAAAATGGCGCGTACACCCCAAACAGCCATGCCCGGCTTTATTCAAAAAGCTGCGGGTGTTGGCATTATGGGCTTTGCAGGTTTGTTGGCCTTGCGCGGTGCCATGCAGATTGCAGTACCCGTGTTTTTGTTTGGACTTGGCCTTGCGGGAAAAGGTTCGGCTTTTCCTAACGGTTTCAACTGGGGCAAAAATAAAAGTCCCGGACAAAAAAGCCGTGTAGCCACTGCCTTATTATCAATGGAACTTGACCATGATTTAGGCGGCATGGACGGCGAAGTTTTAGTCGGAGACTTGCGTGGCCGTAAACTCTCGAGCCTGACGCAGCAAGAGATGATCAGCTTTCACAGCATTTGCCGCACGGCCTCGGATCAGAGTTTGCCATTGTATGAAGCATGGCTTGATCGTGTGCAGCCAGAATGGCGCGCAGCATGGGGTGGTGGTGGCAGTGCAGGTGCAACGGCCGGGGGAGGTGCTATGAACCGGGACGAGGCATTGGCGATTTTGGGACTGGCCGCTGGAGCATCCGAAGCTGATATCAAAAACGCCCATAAGCGCTTGATGAAAGACTTTCATCCCGACAAAGGCGGATCAGATTATCTCGCTGCAAAAATCAATGCAGCGAAAGATGTTCTGTTGGGGTGATTAGCCTTGCGTGTTCAGAATTGTGCAGTTCTTGCCGAGCCTTGATGCTTTAGCGCAGGATTTTTTGGCAGTAGTTTCTGAGAAACCAGAGATCATGACTTTGTAGGTCACTCTACCTTTTTTCTTTACGGCAATAGTGTAGGCGTCTTTGCCTTTCATGTCTTTGCCGACTGCAGCGCGCATGTTGCCCAAGGTGGTTTGCGCATCCTTCTTGTTTTTGAAGGTGCCGATTTGAACGGTGAAGCTTTCAGGCAGCGATGCAACCGTCAGCTCTTCAGATTTATTTGCTGCAGGCTTAACGGCGAAGGGCAATTTCTTTGCCTTGATTTCGGGCTCTGATGGTTCATCAAGCTTTGCTTCAAGCACGGTTGGCTCTTGGCTTGCAGTGTCGTTGTCACCTTCGTCTTCAGCGCTTTCAACAGCGGCTTCAGCTGCAACAGCGGCGAGCAAGTCTTTGTCTTGCTCAGGGGCAAGCTCTGGCTTTTTGGTTCCGGCCACTTCAGCGACTTTGGTTTTTGCCAAAGGATTGATCACACCTTTTGAAGAACCCGCAACTGCAGCAACGGTGTTGCCATTGCGCGCTTGGTGCAAGGCACGGGAAATGATTGTCATCATGTGAGCGTTGCGTGAACCTGACGAGCGAGCGCCAAGAACAACGCCAACAACACGTTTGCCGTCACGCTTTGTCGAGGTGACAAGATTGAAACCAGACGCATTCGTATACCCTGTCTTGATGCCATCAGTGCCGGGGAAGCGGCCAACCAAGCGATTATGCCCCCGAATAACGCGGCCTTTGAATACGAAAGAGGTGCTGCGGAAATAGGGATAATATTGTGGGAAGTCGCGCATCAAACGCAGGCCCAAAGTGGCCATGTCGCGTGCGGTGGTCACTTGGCCTGGATTTGGCAAACCAGACGCATTCTTAAATGTGGTACGGCCCATGCCAATGCTGCGGGCGGTGCGTGTCATGCGATTTGCAAATGTTGCTTCGCTTCCACGCCCAAGGTTTTCGCCTACCGTTGCCGCGGCGTCATTAGCGGATTTTACAACCAAGGCCTTGATAGCTTGTTCAACTGTGATGGTGGAGCCGGGTTTCAAGCCGAGCTTAGAGGGGGACATGCCAGCGGCGCGGCGCGACACTTTCAATGGTGTCGACAGCTTGATGCGGCCAGCCTTCAGGTCTTGGAAGACAATATAGAGCGTCATCATTTTTGTAAGTGACGCGGGGTAGCGAATACCATCTGCATCGTCAGCCGAAATCAAGGCACCGGTTCGTGCATCAACAACAACGGTTGAAAATTTCGCACGGGCTTCGGCGGGGATCATGCCAGACAGCATGACTGCGAAACTCAAAGCGAAAACCGAAGCAAGCCGCGCGGCCCGCAAGACATACAAATGCATCAACTTTACTTTCCCACACAGCCCATTTGCTGACCTTAAACTCATGCGCCCCCCATTTGGCACAATTTGGTCATTCGAGCTTCGTTTACGGATTTAATGGAAACGCCGTTACTATCCCGTAAATTTCATGATTCCGGAATGTCGGTCGTTTAGGGGAATACGACTTATGTTGCAATGCAAAAAGTTCTTGACAATTATGTTGCAGTGCACATATATGGGGCATCAACCCAGCGGAGAGCCTCCATGAACACATTCGATGACGCACAAAACTTCGGCAAACAAGGTTTTGAAGCATTTGTTGCTTCGGCAACTGCGATGACCAAGAGCTATCAAGCAATTGCCCAGGAAATTGCTGATTTCGCAACCAAGACCGTTGAGCACAACAAGGCAACCTTCGAAAAGGCAACGGCTGCTCGTTCGTTCGAACGCGTTGCTGAAGTACAACAGGGTTATGCCAAGGAAGCCTATGATGCATTTGTGGCTCAATCCACGAAGCTCGGCGACCTCTACAAGGCTGCTGCAACAGATGCATACAAGCCGTTTGAAGCCCAGTTCGCCGCTTTCGGCGTAAAGGCTCCTACCAAGTAATTTTCTTAAGTTTCCTCCCAAACTTGGTGCCCGCTGGCTTGTCCTGCGGGCATTTTTATTTGAGCGTCATCTCAACTGGCACATGATCGGATGGCTTTTCATGTCCGCGTGTGGATTTGTGAATGCGACTGGCTTGTAGTCGATCGGCGGCTTGAGGCGACAGCAAGCAGGTGATCGATGCGAATGCCATTGTTTTTGGGCCATGCACCGGCTTGGTAGTCCCAAAATGAATAATCGCCTTTGGCCAAGGGATGTAAGGCCCGAAAACTTTCGGTGAGGCCTAGATGTTTCAGGCTTTCAAAGGCTGCGCGTGACGTTGGCAGATACAAAGCGTCGTTCAGCCAGTTCTGCGGATTTTTGGCGTCTACGGCTGCGGGAATGATGTTATAGTCACCCGCAAGAACGAAGGCTTCCTGCTTTTGTAATTCTTGTTCAGCAAATTGATGCAAACGCTGCATCCACCTCAGTTTGTAATCATATTTTGGACCGGGTGTAGGGTTGCCATTGGGCAAATAAAGCCCGCCAATGCGCACGGTCAAATCACCATCGGTGACAGTTGCAGCGATAAAACGGGCCTGTTCGTCCGTATCGTCACCAGGCAAGCCGCGTTGAATGTCTTCGAGCGGAAAGCGCGAGAGTAGGGCGACGCCATTATAGGTTTTCTGACCATGGACAGCGCTGTTGTAACCGAGTTCTTCAAAATGCTGTGACGGAAAGGCGTGATCTTCACATTTGATTTCCTGCAAGCAGACAACGTCGGGCTTTTCAGCTTTCAGCCATTCTGTCACCTGATCAAGGTGAGCCTTGATTGAATTCACGTTCCATGTGGCAATACGCATCTTAAAACGAGAAACTTGTTCCGCAGCCGCAAGAGGATTTGGCTTGCGGATTGTTGACCTTGAAGGCTTGGCCCATCAGGTTGTCTTCGAAATCCAAAACCGATCCGTCGACATAAAGCATCGACACATTGTCAACCAACACGGTTGCGCCATCTTGCTCAAAGGCCAAATCTTCAGCATCGCGGCCAGTGGCGATGTTGAATTCATATTGAAATCCTGAGCAACCGCCGCCATTCACAGCCAATGCGCAGTGCAGGCACAGATATTGCCCTCGGTGATCTTGAGGATGCGTTGGGCAGCGGCAGGTGTTACGATGAGATGTGGAGTTGACATCAGGTGAATCTCGGAATTGGGCGGGCAAATGTCAAGTAAAGGATTGTTGAGATGGTAAGCGGCCTTGCAGCATTTGCCTGCCATGCCAACAAAAGTCGGGGCAGGTTGGTGGCTGAACCTGAAATGCCACCGCGCAGTTGTTTTGCCCGAGACCGCGACAGAATCATCCATTCCGCAGCTTTTCGACGCCTTAAACACAAAACACAGGTTTTTGTTTATCACGAAGGCGACCACTATCGCACGCGCCTGACCCACACGCTTGAAGTGGCACAAATTGCGAGGGCCATCGCGCGGGCCTTACATGTGGATGAAGACCTGACGGAAGCTTTGGCACTGGCGCATGATTTGGGCCACACGCCATTTGGCCATGCGGGTGAACGCGCGCTGGATGAATTGATGCTGCCCCACGGCGGCTTTGATCACAACGCACAATCACTGCGTATCGTCACTCGGCTGGAACGACGTTATGCGCAATTCGATGGCTTGAACTTGACTTGGGAATCGCTTGAGGGCTTGGTCAAGCACAATGGCCCGCTTACTGATGCGCACGGCAATGCCATTGGCAGATACCGAGAGACAGGATTGCCTGCCGCGATCATCGAGTATTCTGAAGCCCATGATTTAGAGTTGTCGCACTATGCTTCGGTCGAAGCGCAGATTGCCGCGATCTCAGATGACATTGCTTACAATGCGCACGACATTGATGATGGCTTGCGGGCTGGATTGTTCAAGGTGATTGATCTTGGTGACATTCCACTTGGTTGGGCATGCGCTGGCGGAAGTGTTGAAACTCTATCCTGACCTTGAGCACAATAGGCTGGTGCATGAAACGGTGCGGCGCGTGATTTCTGCGATGGTGCAGGACGTATTGGCGGAATCGAAAAAGAACTTTTCGCGCGTTCACCCAAAGTCACCCGATGATGTCAGACAGAGTGGTGCGGTGTTGGTGCAGTTTTCGCCGCAGATGCACGAGTATAATCGTGTGTTGCAACAGTTCTTGTCGCAGCAAATGTATCGTCATCCACGTGTCATGGACATTATGGCACGGGCGCAGCGCGTGATGGCTGATTTGTTCAATGCCTATATGAATGATGAAAAACTGTTGCCCAAGGATTGGCGCGATGTGGCGGGAGCAGGCGATATACGGCACACGGCGCGGCAAGTTTGTGATTTTATCGCCGGCATGACTGACCGCTATGCGCTCGACCAACACAAGCGTTTGTTTGACCTTGACCCGCTTTTCCGATAGGGCCAGCCTTCACTCCACGGTAGAATGATATGAATATTTTTGCAGAGTTCCAATCCCATGTGCTTGCCGCTGTTGCCGCGTTGCAAGCTGAAGGCGTTTTGCCCCAAGGCATTGATACATCAAAAATTGCGGCTGAGCCGCCGCGCGACATTTCGCATGGTGATATTGCAACCAATGTTGCGATGGTGTTGGCCAAGCCCGCTGGTCTAAACCCACGTGCACTGGCTGAAGCGATGATTGCGAAAGTTGCAATTGGTTGCCGATGTAAAATCCTCGTAATTGCGGGGCCTGGATTTATCAATGCGAACACTGAATGCTGATGTGTGGCCGCGCGTGCTTTCGTCTGTGCTGACGTCAAAAAGAAGCATTTTGGCCGGTCAAACTTTGGCAAAGGTTTGAAGATCAATGTTGAGTATGTTTCGGCAAATCCAACCGGCCCGTTGCATGTGGGACATTGTCGGGGTGCAGTGTTTGGCGATGCACTGGCATCACTTGCTGCAAGCCACGGGATTTGCGGTGACAAAAGAATACTACATCAATGATGCGGGTGGGCAGGTTGATACGCTCGCGCGTTCTGCGCATTTGCGCTATCTTGAAGCACTTGGTGAAGCCATTGGTGAAATTCCGGCCGGGCTTTATCCAGGCGATTATTTGGTACCAGTCGGGCAAGCTCTTGCCACATGAATTTGGCACAAAGTTCAAGACTGCCCCGGAAGCAGATTGGCTCGAACTGTTCAAGGCCAAAGCCATTGCCATGATGATGGATTTGATCCGCGAGGACTTGGCCGCACTCAACATCAAGCAAGATGTGTTCTTCTCGGAAAAATCGCTCCACACATCAGGTGCCGTGGCCAGTGCGGTTGAGTATCTGGAAAAGCATGGACATATTTTCAAAGGCCGTCTCGATAAGCCAAAGGGAGAAGTGCCTGAGGATTGGGAAGACCGTGAACAAACCCTGTTCCGCTCGACGGCCTTCGGCGATGACGTTGATCGGCCGTTGAAAAAATCGGATGGGTCCTACACATATTTCGCGTCAGACGTTGCCTATTCAAAGCACAAGATTGATCGTGGCTTTCGCGAACTGGTTTATGTGTTAGGTGCCGACCATGGTGGATATGTGAAGCGGTTGGAAGCTGTGGCTGCCGCGTTGTCAGGCGCTGAAAAGGTAGAAGTTGTGGTCAGGCTTTGCCAATTGGTGAAACTGTTCCGCAATGGCGAGCCTGTGCGCATGTCGAAGCGGGCAGGTGAGTTTGTGACACTGCGCGAAGTGGTGGACGAAGTTGGTTCTGATGTTGTGCGCTTCATGATGTTGATGCGGAAGAACGAAGCGCCGCTGGAATTTGATTTTGCCAAGGTCACGGAGCAGTCAAAAGACAATCCTGTGTTCTATGTTCAATATGCCCATGCGCGTATTTGTTCCGTGTTGCGGAAGGCGGCAGAGCAGGGAATCACTGGCGATAATGCTGACTTGGCTGACTTTCATCAGTTGACGGATGAATCGGAAATAGGGTTAACACGTAAAATTGCAGCCTTCCCACGCCTGCTAGAGGCGGCAGCACTGGCCCATGAACCACACAGAATATCCTTTTATCTCCATGAGTTAGCGTCAGAATTTCACGCCTTGTGGAACAAGGGCAAAGAAGCGCCGCAATTGCGCTTCATTGTGGACGAAGATGAAAGGCTGACCAAGACCCGTCTCGCTTTCCTTGGCGCAATCCGGTATTGTCTTGCCAATGGGTTAGGGATTCTCGGCCTAAGGCCGGTCGAGGATATGTAATGGGGCACAAGGGATAAATGGACCAGGACAACTCCAAGGGCCAAGATAAGCGCAATTGGCGCGAACGGCTTGGCATTGGCGCTCAGGGAGGTAAAGACCTCCCCAAAATTTCAGACGACTTCCGCAAGGAACCGGCTCCCGCTGCTGCGCGTCCGCCAATGGTGAGTCGCGCTAACCCGCGTCCAATCGCGGCTGCTGCTGTGCGTCCGGCTCCAATGGCGCCACGCGCGACTGCAAAACCTGCATCTACCGCACCAGTTGCGCCAGATAAACTGGCCGAACGTTTGCGCTCTCAACGGGAAGCGTCATCTCGCATGGCAGAACAGCGCGTGCAGGTGGCAAAGCAACGTGCGAGAAGTGGCCGTTGCTCCTCCGCCACCACTACCGACTAAGGCGCCCGTAGCTGCTGGCCCAAAGCCAAAGTTTACGTTTGCAGAAGAAGCCAATGGCGCTGCTGCTCCAACATCTTCAGCGCGTCCAGCTTCACCTCAGCCACCGATTCAACAACAGCCGCAATTGTCGCCCGCCCGTCCGCCTTTGGGTGGTGGAATGCCACAAAATCCAACGCCAGTGTTCCAGCCGCGGCCACAGGTTCCGCAATACCAACCTCAGCAAAATTATCAGCCGCAGGCCGTTCCACCAATGGGATATCCGCAGCAATATAACCAGCAGCCGGTCCCACCTTATCGGCCAATCGATCCGAACAGTGGATATGCGCCGCCTCCCGGCTATGTTCCGCAACAGCGAGGCTTCCAGCCGCCGCCCGGTCAGTTCATGCCGCCTCAAGGCGGGCCACGATTGAATATGCCAGCGCGCCCTGCGGCACTAGGCAATCCAAACTTTCAACCGCAGCAGGATTTTGGAGCTGCTCAGCCGCAAGGTTTTGGCGCACCGCCCTCACGCGTGGCACGACCACCTTTGCGAGCGCCAGCTCCTCTTCCGCAAGACGAAGAAGTATTTGAAGACGAATACGAAGATGCAGCTGCAGCGCGCGGCAATCGACGCCCAACAACCAATGACTATCAGCAAGCTTATCGCGAAGCTGAATATGGCTACGAAGATGAATCTCCACGCTCCAAGGCACCTTGGATTTTAGCAGGGCTTTTGTTGTTGGCTTTGTTGGTCGCGGGTCTTGGCGTTTGGGTTTACCTTAATTCCGTAAAACCATTGTTGTCGGGTCAGACTACTCAACAAGAAGTGCCTGCCGTGGCGGCGCCTGAAACACCCGCGAAAGTGCAGGCTGAACAACCTGCTGCCGAAGCGCTAGCAACACCTGCCGTCGCAACGCCCAGCAAAAAACAAATCTATGATCGCATCGTTGGCGATAAAGAAGTGTTGGGTGGTGAATTGGCTCCAGTTGAAGAAGCTCCCGCTGCAATTCCAGAACCAACCAACGAAGCAGCGCCCGCCCCGGCAGGAGGTGGTGGCGAAGACGCAGCACCGCTCCCAATTCCACCGCCCCCCGGTGGTACAGGCGAACAACAGGGATCGCTTGATCCTGCTTCTCAAAAACAATCTGCAGAAAACATTACTCCTGCCGCCGGTGAAAGCCAGGCGGCAGTTGCCGCTTCGGGTGGACCTGAAACTTTAGATGCTCCACAAGCGGATGCGCCAGTTCCCGGCGAAATTGAAAAAGTCGGTGCAACGCCTTCGGCCCCTGCGGCAGAAGAAATCGTTGACCCAGTACCAGTTAAAAAGAAAGTTGTTGCCGCGAAGAAAAAAGTTGAAACCGAGAAAAAAGTTGCAACCCGTTCTCTTGGTGCAAAGCCAGTTGTGCTGGTGCCTGCAGGTAAAAAACCTGTGGGTGCTGCCAAAAAATCTGTGATCGCTGCCGAGGAGAAAGTGGCAGCAGTTGGTGAAGGCGAAGGCATTTATGGTGCGGGTGAGGCTGCTCCTGAAGAAGTCATCGCCCCCCCACCTGCAACAGCGGTGAAAAAGAAAAAAACGCTCGCGGATTTGTTTAAGGGTGAAGACGCTGCTGCTGATACCACGCCGGAAGTTGCTGCTATTGAACCAGCGCCAAAACCTGTTGCTCCCATTAAAAAGCCTCAAGTGGCAGCGCCAGCTCCGCAACAACAAGCTTCTGCTGGTGGTTATGCTGTGCAACTGGCGTCTTTCCGCAGTCGCAACGAAGCCACGGCTGAGTTTGGTCGTCTGAAGGCAAAGCACTCAGGAACTTTGTCCCGTTTCACGCCCATTATCAGCGAGGCTGTTGTCGGCGGATCTACACGCTATCGCTTAAGTGTAGGTGGAATGGGCAGCCAAGCGCAGGCAAATGCCGTTTGTAGCTCACTTTTTGCCGGGGGCGAACGGGATTGTCTTGTCAAGAGGCAGTAACTGTTAAGACGAGCGAAACTTATTATTATCAAGGATAGACCACAACTGTAGGTACTGGGCGAGGATCCCATGCTGAAATTTGGATTGTGGAGAGAGCACCATGAAACATCAGATCAAATCAGTCATTAGCGGATGCGAGGGCAAAGCCTTGTCGGCGCGCGAACAAGATTTCTTTCGCAAAACCACACCTTGGGGATTGATCCTTTTTCAGCGCAACTGCGAGTCCACGGACCAGCTTAAGGCACTCACCGCTGATTTTCGCGAAGCGGTTGGGCGTAAAGATGCGCCGATTTTCATCGACCAAGAGGGTGGTCGTGTTCAACGCATGGGTCCTTCGGCCAATCCCGAATGGCGGAAATACCCCGCAGCGGCTCGATTTGGCGAACTATACAAGAGCTGCCCGGTGCACGCACTTCGAGTGGCTCGCAACGTGGGTCGGCTGATGGCGCAGGATTTGGAAGCAGCGGGAATTACAGTCAACTGCTTGCCCGTGCTGGATGTGCCACAGCCTAATGTTCATGCGGTCATAAGCGACCGGGCCTATAATGCGACTCCCGAAATAATTCTAGCATTGGCGCGTGCCCATATCGCTGGTTTCATGGATGGCGGTGTACTTCCAGTTATGAAGCATATTCCAGGTCATGGGCGTGCCACTGTAGATAGCCATAAAGAGCTACCGCGGGTCAAAGCAGATCGTGCGGAACTGGAAGGTGTCGATTTCCGCACTTTTGCAGGATTTGCTGATTGCCCGATGGCAATGACAGCACATGTGGTGTTTGAAGTTTTGGACAAGGATTATCCAGCAACACTGTCAAAGCGGATCATCCGCGATGTCATTCGCAAGCAATTCGGCTTCAACGGCCTATTGATGACAGACGATCTGTCGATGAAAGCCTTGTCTGGCAGTTTTGCAGAAAAAACCACTGCTGCAATTGATGCTGGTTGCGATGTGGTTTTGCATTGCAATGGTGTGATGGCGGAAATGGAAGAGGTTGCAGAAGCAGCGCCCGCACTTTCCGGAAAGGCCATGGTGCGCGCCAAAGCTGCTCTGCGCCAACGTCGCAAACCATTGAAGTTTGATGAGAAAACGGCTCTCAAGGACCTTGAAGCAGCGATGAAGTTGGTTGTTGCGTAACGTTTCAGCTGGGGAAAAACTGTATTTTCCCAGCTAAAACCGTGCAAACACACTGCGAACAGGCTAAGTTTGCAACATGTCTGACGAAGCAAAAAACACACCCCAAACGTGGCCTGACGGCACAGCCGAACCCCGCCGTGTTGACGTGGCATCGGTTGATGATGACGCGCTCATTATTGACGTTGAGGGCTTTGAGGGCCCAATGGATTTGCTGCTGGATTTGGCGCGGCAGCACAAGATTGATTTGTCGCGCATCTCTATTCTTGCTCTCGCGGACCAATACATCGCCTTCATAGATCGCGCGCGCAAAATGCGGCTTGAAGTTGCTGCGGATTATTTGGTCATGGCGGCTTGGTTGACCTATTTGAAATCACGCTTGCTCATTCCGCAACCACCCAAGGAAGGTGAAGTTGAGCCGCAAGATATGGCGCAACGTTTGGCGTTCCGGTTGCAACGTTTACAAGCCATGCGGGACGCGGCTGAAAAGCTCATGAATGGTGCCCAACTTGGCCGCGATGTGTTTGAGCGCGGCGCGCCCGAGCCTTTGGTGATTGATACGCAAAAAGAATATGGCGACACGCTGATTGATTTGTTGAAAGCCTATGCTGATCGTCGCCAACGCAAAATGGTGCGGCAAATTTATACTGTCAAAAAACAACAGGTGTGGTCGATCAAGGAGGCCCGCGAAGCTTTGCAGCGTTTGTTAGGTGCGATGGATGAGTGGGGCACCTTTGACCACTGGTTGGAAAACTATTTTTCGCAGCCTGAAACGCGACGTTCCGTCCGTGCTTCTAGTTTTACCGCGAGTTTAGAATTGGCGCGGGAAGGCGTCATCGAATTGCGCCAAGACGAGGCCTTTCAACCGATTTTTCTGCGCCGTCGTGTTTCGGCAGCGTGATGTAACGAGGACGATGCAATGCAGCCCCAGCCGAAACTGGACGATATGATGAGTGATGAATTAGACATTCAAACTGAAGTGCAGTCTGACGATGATGGTGTCGTAACGATGCATCCGCAAATGGACCGTGATCAACATTTGCGCGTTGTTGAAGCGATGTTGTTTGCGGCAACTGAACCTTTGAGTTTGCAAAAGCTTGCTGCGTTTTTGCCAGAAGGTTGCGATGTGCAAAGCTTGCTTGATGATTTGCAGGCAAATTATGCCAACCGCGGCGTGAACCTTGTGCAAGTTGCTGGTGCTTACATGTTGCGCACTTCATCCGACGTGGCATTTGTCTTGCGTCGAGAAACTGTGCAGCAGAAAAAGCTAACGCGTGCTGGATTGGAAACGCTGTCAATCGTGGCTTACCATCAGCCCGTAACGCGGGCCGATATTGAAGACGTGCGCGGTGTTGCAATTTCCAAAGGCACGCTGGATACGCTGCTTGATATTGGTTGGGTGCGGATGCGTGGACGCCGTAAAACGCCGGGTCGCCCCGTCACCTATGGCACAACGGATCAATTCTTGCGGCACTTTGGTTTGAATGAAATCACCGATCTTCCAGGCTTGCAGGAATTGAAAGCTGCTGGCTTGCTGGAAGGAAATTTGCCGCCGGGCTTTGATATGCCACTGCCACGCATGAGCGATGATCTTGCGGAAGACGAAGATCCGTTGGATGGCACTGAAGTTGAACAACCTCTCGAAATGCATTTGCCAGATGACGTTGTGACGCCTGCACCAGAAACGGAAGCGGAATAATATCCGCTCCCGCATTGCATTCGTCAGCGCATTAAGATGTTGCTGAACTGCCAAGGGTCTTTGCGGTCAAGCTTTTCGTTGAACAGCGTCACTCGCTCCGTCAGCGGATTCCAATCGGTGTAAACACCTTTCATGGGGCCGAGATAGGGACGTTGCACTTCCATGCAGCGGATGTGATCCATTTCATCGGTTTCAACAATTCCGGCATTGGGATGTTCAATGGCCCAGACGATGCCAGCCAGCACAGATGACGTAACCTGCATGCCCGTCGCATTTTGATAGGGCGCAAGGTTGCGAGCTTCTTCGATGGAAAGCTGCGAACCAAACCAATAAGCGTTCTTTTTGTGTCCATAGAGCAGCACACCTAGTTCATCGCGGCCATCGGCAATTTCGTCTTCGGTCAATACGTGCTGTACAGGTTGGCGCTTGCCACCGGCACCCAACAATTCGTGCCATGACAAAATTGCGTCATTCGACGGATGGTAGGCGTAGTTACATGTTGGACGGAAGGTGACTGAACGGCCAGACTTCACGGTGTAATAGTCGGCAATTGATATCGCTTCATTGTGTGTCACGAGGAAGCCGAAATGCGGGCCTGCCGTTGGTGTCCATGTTAAGACACGCGTATTGGCGCCTGCGCGCTCCAAATATATTGCTGCCTTGCTGCCGGTTTTGAAGCGCCGCCCTTCGGCTGGAAGTTTCTTTTCATGGCTGCCCCAGCCCAATTCAGCAGGCTGCAAGCCCTCTGAAATAAATCCCTCCACCGACCATGTGTTGTGGAAGGTATTGAGCGGCTTCGGACGCTTTGTGCGCTGTGTATCTCGTTCTGCAATATGCACACCTTTAACACCCACACGCTTCATCAGCTTTGCCCAACCGTCACGGCTTTTTGGCATTTCAACCTTGAGGCCGAGATCGCTCGCTATCGTCATGAGTGCGTGTTTTACGAACCACGATACCATGCCGGGATTTGCACCGCAGCAAGACACGGCTGTGACGCCAACGCCCAGTTCGGATTTCAACTGCTATAAGTTTTTCACGCATTGCATAATTGGTGCGATCAGCATTGGGCGGTTTTTGTTGTAGTAAAAACCGGGCCAAGGTTCGATGACGGTATCGATGTACAAGCGCACCTGTGGCACGTGCCAAGCGGATCATATCCATCGATCCACATCAACCGTAAGATTGACTATAAAGGCAGGGCCGGGCGCCGCCGAAGCAGATAGGGTTTCAAAACTTTTTGTAGTTGGCGCGGGTGATTGCTGGCTGAACGAAAGCGATGCCTTCTTTTTCAGCTATCCATTTGTTTTCTGCCGACGGATCGATAATTGTGATCTGCGATTCATCACATGCGATGTGACGCAAGATCAATGGCAATGATCCGCGACCAATGGAACCAAAGCCCAACATGATGATTGGGCCGTTCCAAGTGGCATGGATGGGATGGTTCGTCATGGTTTGGCGTCTCCTTCTGTGGCGTCAAACGAAAGCGCGGCTGCTATAAGGCAACCACGCTGTATGTAAAGATTAATCAATGAGGCCAGAGCAACGTTCAGTTGGCGGGCGGTAATGCCATCTGATAGCGTGTTCCGCTTGAAGATACAAACACTACACCTTGATCATTGCTAAAAACGTCGTAGCAAGATCAATGCTCTGAAGGCGGTCATTTTAGCGGACGTAAATTTTGTGTCTTTGAATAGAACGCGCGGAGCAGTAGCATTAAGTTTCATTTCAACTGTATTTGCTGACGCTGCGACCACCAGTCAACATCGCGCTGTAACAAAAACTCTTATATAGCAGCCTGCTTTGGTTTCCAAAGTATAGGCAACAGCAACATCACCACTGCGAGGATGAGCAACACGAGCGAAATGGGATGTGTGACAAACACACTCCAATCGCCTTGTGAAATTGACAATGCACGACGCAGGTTTTGTTCCGCCAGCGGTCCGAGAATAAGACCAATAATGCAAGGTGCTACGGGAAAATCAAAGCGTCGCATCAAATAACCCAATAATCCTGTGAGGAACAGCAGGCCAAGGTCAAAGGTTGAGCGATTGACACTATAAACGCCGAGCGTGGAGAACACTAAAATGCCGCCATAAAGCAGGGGTTGCGGAATTTGCAGCAGCTTAACCCATAGACCTACGAGCGGTAGATTTAAAACGAGTAACATCACATTGCCAATGAAGAGACTAGCAATCAGCGTCCACACCAGCGGCCCGGAATTGGTGAACAATTGGGGGCCTGGTTGCAATCCATATTGTTGGAATGCCACCAGCAGAATTGCAGCGGTGGCTGAAGTCGGCAAGCCCAATGACAGCAACGGTACCAACACGCCAGCGACGGCAGAATTGTTTGCCGCTTCAGGGCCAGCAACACCTTCGATAGCGCCTCTGCCAAACTCTTCTGGACGCTTCGACAATTTCTTTTCAAAAAAGTAGGATAGGAAGGTTGGGATTTCTGTGCCACCTGCTGGCAAAGCGCCAAAGGGAAAGCCAAGTGCTGTGCCGCGCAACCATGGTTTCCACGAGCGCTTCCAGTCTTCGCGAGTCATCCACAATGAACCTTGCATTTTTTCAATAGTGACGTCGCGCAAATCTTTGGGGATGCAACATGCAAGGCTTCGCCAACGGCAAACAAACCCACTGCCACAACGACAAGATCAATTCCATCGAGCAATTGAGCATAGCCAAAGGCGAGACGGGCTTGGCCCGTCAATTCATCAATGCCGATAGTGCCCAAAGCAATACCCAATGCCAATGCAGTGAGGCCTTTGTAAATTTGACTGCCCAACATGGCTGAGGCCGTGGTGAAGGCTAGCAACATCAAGCGAAAAATATTCTGCTGGGCCAAATGCAATTGCCAGCTTCACCACGATTGGCGCAAAGAACGTGAGCAATAATGTGCCGATTGTGCCAGCAATAAATGATCCAATGGCTGCCGTGGCAAGGGCAGGTGCGCCACGCCCTGAACGTGCCATCATGTTTCCTTCAATGGCCGTGATGATGGAGCCGGATTTGCCAGGTGTGTTCAACAAAATGGACGTGGTGGAGGAACCGTACATTGCCCCATAGTACAGTCCGCCAAACATGATGAAGGCGGATGTAGGATCAAGATATCCGGTGACTGGCAGCAGCAGTGCAATTGTCAGAGCAGGGCCGATGCCCGGCAAGTATTCCAATGAATGTTCCAAGGGTTACACCCAGCAGCGACCACCCCAAATTTTCGAGCGCTTAGCGCATTGGCGAAACCACCCAGCAATTGTGTCGAAAGCGTTCATGTGAACAAACTGCCGAGGGGCAAGCGCAGTCCTAATCCAAGGGCGAAGATAACATAGGCCGCAATTGCCAGAGAGCACAAGCCTATCACAAGGTCACGAACAAGCCTGACGGCTGCCAAGGCCGTTTGCAGTTGTGGAAAAATGACAGTAGCTGTTGGAATAAAACCTAAGGGTTCAAACAAGAAAATGGACGCCGCGAGCCCCGCTAGAATTGTGACCGGGCCGCGCAGTTCCTGTGTTGGAATTTGCGATGGCGTTACGCGATTTAACTGCAACAACTACGCCACATAAAATAAGCAAGCCCCCCGCAAACCACAGAAATGAAGCAGGACCAACTTTAGCATAGAGAGGACCCACTTTAATGGTCGCAGCTTCAAAGCCAATGACAAGGCCAATCGCAATTATCCCGAGCCCCATGAGGAACTCGGGATAGTTGATGGTTTGTAGATGTCACTGCACCAAACCGATAGTCTTCAATACGCCAGCGACGCGTTCATTTTCTGATTTCAAGAATGCCGAAAACTCATTGCCAGATTGATAGAGATCAATCCACTTCTTGTCGGCCAGCACTTTTTTCCACGCATCGCTCGCGTGCATGGCATCAACTGCTGCGAGCAGTTCTTTTTTCTGATCATCGGTAATGCCGGGTGCTGCCACCACTGAACGCCAGTTGGCCAATTCCACGTCAATGCCTTGCTCTTTCAGCGTTGCAATTCGATTCCTTCGACTTTTGCGCCGGACGAAATGCCCAATGCGCGGAGTTCGCCAGACTTGATCTGGCCTTCCCATTCTCCATAACCAGAAATCCCGGCTGTGACATGGCCACCCATGATAGCAGCCAATGCTTCACCACCGCCTGAGAACGGCACGTAGTTCAGTTTGGTTGCATCAGCACCTGCGGCTTGTGCCACAAGTCCAGCAAGAATGTGGTCTGTACCGCCAGCAGAACCGCCGCCGATGGCCACCTTCCAATGTCTGCTTTCATGGCAGCAGCAAGGTCAGCCAGTGTTTTCAAAGGAGATGCTGCTGGCACGACAATGACTTCATACTCACCTGTGAGGCGGGCAATAGGTGTTGTGTCAACCAACGAAACAGGGGATTTGTTGGTGAGCACGGCCCCCACCATCACCAGGCCGTTGACCAGCAAGGCACTGCCGTCGCCTTTGTTTTTTTCAGCAAATTGCGCAAGGCCTACGGTGCCACCTGCGCCCGCAACGTTTTCAACGGTAATGGCTTTAGCCAAACCCGCAGCCTTGCATGACTTCTGCCATGGAACGTGCTGTTTGGTCCCAGCCACCACCCGGTTTTGCCGGGGCGATAATCGTGAGATTGTCAATTGCAAAGGCTGATGTGGCCATGCTTGTTACCATAAGTGCGGCAACAAATGACTTCAGTAGTGTGCGTTTCTTCATTTTGGATGCTCCCTGATTTCGCTTGTTATTGTTATAACTATTTGGCCCGAATTGAGCACTGCTGCAAGTGTGTTCGAGTTTTTGGCCACAAGGTGGCATATTGCGCTTTGATTCGAAATTGAGTGCTCACTTTCATGGCAAAAACACCAAATGATCTGTTCGGCGATGTGCCGCAGCCCAAATCTAAGGCCACCGCCAAGCAGCGGGGTGAGGACAGCTATACCGCCGCTGACATTGAAGTGTTGGAGGGCTTGGAGCCCGTTCGCCGCCGTCCCGGCATGTATATTGGCGGCACGGATGAAAAGGCTCTGCATCATCTGTTTGCTGAAGTCATCGACAACTCAATGGACGAAGCAGTTGCTGGCCATGCCAACCGCATTGAAGTTGAGTATTTTGATGACGGTTATTTGGCCGTTACGGATAATGGCCGTGGTATGCCCGTCGACAACCATCCGAAGTTCAAAGACAAGTCGGCGCTGGAAATCATCATGACAATGCTGCATGCAGGCGGCAAGTTCGACTCGGGCGCTTATGACACATCGGGCGGATTGCATGGCGTGGGCGTATCTGTTGTGAACGCATTGTCTGAACATGTGATTGTGGAAGTGGCGCGCGGCCAACAATTATACAGGCAGGAATTCCGCCGCGGTAAATCGCAAGGCCCTGTTCAAAATCTCGGCAAGGTTTCAGGTCGTCGTGGAACGATGGTGAAATTCAAACCGGATGATCAGATATTCGGCAAAGGCACAGTGTTCAATGCGGCGCGACTTTACAAAATGGCGCGTTCAAAGTCCTATTTGTTTGGTGGCGTTGAAATCCGCTGGACCTGTGCCGCCTCGCATTTGAAAGACAAAGACACACCACCCAATGCGGTGTTCCATTTCCCCGGCGGCTTGAAAGACTTTCTGGAAGAGCGGCTTGAAGGTCGCACACGCGTTGTTGAAGAAGCCTTCTTTGGCAAAGTAGAAAAAGATGGTGGGCATGGTTCAGTGGAATGGGCCGTTGCGTGGTTTGGCGGTGAAGACGGCTTCATGTCGTCATACTGCAATACAATTCCGACCGCTGATGGCGGAACCCATGAAATTGGTTTTCGCACGGCGCTGACTCGTTCTTTGAAGGCCTATGCAGAACTTGCTGGCAATAAGCGGGCCGGGGTGATTACAGCGGATGATGTGATGGTGCAATCTGGGGCCATGTTGTCGGTGTTCATTCGTGAACCAGAATTTGTTGGTCAGACCAAGGACAAACTTGCGACTGTTGAAGCTGTCAAAATTGTCGACCGTGCTGTGGGGGATCATTTTGACCATTGGTTGACGGGGCATCCGGCGCAAGCTGACAAGTTGCTTGAATGGATTATTGATCGGGCAGAGGATCGCATTCGCCGCCGCCAAGAAAAAGAAGTAGGACGCAAAACCGCTGTGCGTAAATTGCGGCTGCCTGGCAAGTTGGCGGATTGTTCGGCAAATCAACTGCAGGGGTCTGAACTTTTCATCGTTGAAGGTGACTCAGCTGGTGGTTCAGCAAAACAGGCGCGTAACCGTGAAAACCAAGCAGTGTTGCCACTGCGCGGCAAAATTTTGAACGTGGCCAATGCGGGCAAGGAAAAACTTGCTGGCAATCAACAAATTGGTGATTTGACGCAAGCCTTAGGCGCAGGAACGGGTGCGTCCTATCGTGAAGAAGATTTGCGTTATGACAAGGTCATTATCATGACCGACGCTGACGTGGATGGCGCCCACATCGCATCCCTGTTGATCACCTTCTTCTACCGTCAAATGCCGAAGCTGATTGATGAGGGACATCTTTATCTGGCCGTACCGCCACTTTATCGCATCAGCCAAGGCGGTAAAAACGCCTATGCGCGAAATGATCAGCATAAGGATGAATTGCTGAAGACAGTGTTTGGCGGCCGCAAAGCAGAAGTGGGTCGGTTCAAAGGTTTGGGTGAGATGACAGCACCACAGCTGAAAGAAACCACGATGGATCCATCAAAGCGATTGCTGTTGCGGGTATCGCTGTCTGAGGCATCGCGCACGTCGACGGCGAAGGTGGTGGAGCAACTCATGGGCAACAAGCCCGAGGAGCGCT
This sequence comes from uncultured Alphaproteobacteria bacterium, assembly GCA_963850355.1. Lineage (GTDB taxonomy): Bacteria > Pseudomonadota > Alphaproteobacteria > Rhizobiales > Aestuariivirgaceae > Aestuariivirga. The sequence continues at coordinate 1,119 of CAWKKP010000007.1, read as the reverse complement.
TCAATTTTATTACCGAACGTGCGCAGTTTGTTGAGGAAGAGGCGCTCGACGTTTAAGGTGTGACGAGGCCCGCTTGATAGATCCAGGGCGTAAGCAACACGGCCGTCAACGGTTATGGTTTCACGGCCGCGCAAGAAGAGAATTTTGCCTACCCCTTCACCTTCATCGCTGCATAACGCCTATTGGTTTCAGTTAACTCGCTCAACAACCATTCGCGAAAAGCTTTAACAACTGGCGTTTCTTTTGAGCCTTTCTTGCGCACGATCCAGTAACTGCCGTGGTCTTTCATGTCGGTGCTGAAGGGCTTTATCAGCCAGCCTTCGACGAGTGCGTCTGTACACAAGATTTGGTCGCCCAATGCGAAACCTGCGCTTGACTCGGCGGCTTCGATGGCGAGGTGGTTTTGGAAAATTGTGCCGCGCCAATCCATTTCGGCTTTTACACCCGCCTCTGCCAACCAATCGGCCCACCACTGCTTGCGGTTTTCATGCAGCAATGTGTAATCGCCTAGGCCTTCAGGCGTCAGCGTTTTGTTGTCAGCAATCAGTTTGGGATCACAGACGGGAAAAATCACGACGTCTGATAGCTTGCTGGAGTCTGTGCCCTCCCAACCGCCGTTGCCGTAGCGAATACCAATATCAACATCGTCAACATAGAAATCCACTAGTCGATTTGTGGTGTCGATGGTGAGTTCTATATCGGGGTGAAGATCGTTGAATTTGGACAGCCGTCCGACGAGCCAGCGCGATGCAAATGCCGGCTCTACGGACACGCGCAAGGTGCGCGCAGAACCAACTGCAGCAGCTTCGCGGGCAGCGTCTGCCAATTGGTCGAAGAGGGGTGTGAGGCGCTCGCCAAAACGGCGGCCAGCATCTGTCAGTTCAACGCCGCGCCCCGTACGCACGAAAAGTTCCGTGCCCAGTGTTTCTTCCAATTCGCGGATGTGGCGGGAAATCGCGGCGTGGGTGACGAAAAGTTCTTCCGCCGCTACCGAGAAACTCGCGTGTCGGGCAGAGGCTTCAAACGCTTTGAGCGCGTTGAGAGAGGGGAGTCGGCGGGCCATGACCTTCTACTAGCATATAACATGTAACATTTTCTAACATGTCATGTGAGTTTTCA